>CAVXFZ010000017.1:0-16436 GCA_963761175.1 uncultured Actinomycetes bacterium
AGTTCGCCGACGGCGTCGACCCGTGGCGCAACGCGCCGTTCTTCAGCGAGGAGGGTGCGACCCGGCCGCAGTTCCCGTTCGCCGACCAGGCCCCGAAGCGCGACGACCAGCGATCGTGGGATCGGTTCATGCGCCACGCCGCGGTGCGCCAGCTCCTCGCGCTCGGCTTTTCGAGACCTGGCGACGGGTACTGGACGGCCGAGACGCTCGACGGCGCGCTCGCGTTCCTGCAGACGATCACGCCTGCGGATCGGGCGCGGCTGGCGGAATCGAAGACGCCGCTCGCTTCGCCGACGTGCAGACACCCGACGAGGCGGTACCGCGGTTCGAGAAGCTGATTACGCAGGAGCAGATGCAGGTGCTGTCGATGTTCCGCGGCGCCGGCGGCTGACGCGCGGTAATCGCAACCTCGTACTTCTGATGGGCTGAACGGACCGGATCGGTCCGCTCAGCCCATCAGAACGGGGAAGCGCCCGGGGCCCCCGTCACACCGCTGCGAGCGCCTCCGCGTACCAGCCGGCGAGGCGGTCGAGCTGCGTCGCGCCGTCGCCGGTGAACGACGGCCCGTGCATGCACGCGAGCGTCGTGGGTGACAGCTCCGCGAGCGCGCGGATCGTCGGGGCGGTCGCGGCCCCGATCGACGTCGCGTGGAACGCCTGCTCGCCGACGATGGCGCCCTCGAGCAGATCGGGCGCGACGGCGGGGCCGTCGCCCAGCGCGCTGAAGAGGTCGCCCGCGAGCAGCGTGTGCGTCGCGTCGTCGAACCAGAGGCCGCTCTCCCAGTTGTGGGGGACGTGGGGCGTCGCGACGAACCGCATCTGGTGACCGCCGATGTCGAGCGGGTCGTCGCCGGCGACGACGGGCGGGCGGTCGGCGAGGTCGTTCAGCGACACCATGCACGCAAGCGGTCCGTGGATCACCTGGGCGTCGGGAGCCGCGGCGAGGAAGGCGTTCATCGCGCCGCACTCGTCGGCCTCGACGTGCGCGAACGAGATCCAGCGCAACCGGTCGACACCGCCGAGCACCCGGCCGACGGCGTCCGACACGAGTGGGAAGAGCGCGCGCATGCCGGTGTGGAAGAGGAAGGGCTCGTCGCCGCGGACCACGAACTGGTTGAACGTGAATCCGGCCGGTGGCGCCACCTCCTCGACGTGGGTCGAGAGTCGGAAGATGTCAGGGGCGATCTCGTCGATGCGGGTCTCCATCGTGGGCTCCTCGGGGTCCTGGGCCGGCTCTCGGCTCCTGCGGCCATCGTCGCGGAGGCGGGGTTCCGCCACATCGGGGGATCCCCCCTATTCGCCCCCTGGAGCCGGCTTTCCGTGCCCGGCCGCGGTTGCGAGGGCCGCGGCTTCGGCGCGGGTCCGCACCCCGAGTTTCGCGAGCAACCGGCTCACGTGATGCTCGACGGTCTTGGGCGAGAGGAACAGCCGCTTCGCGATCTCGGCGTTGCTCTCGCCCCGGCAGACGCGGTCGAGCACCTCCATCTCGCGGGCGGTGAGACCGGCGAGCGCGTCGGCGCGCGGAGCGGGCCGGGGCGCGACCGCTCCGAGATCGCGCAGCAGCGCGGCGCTGCGGTCGCGCAGGGCGACCGCGCCGAGGCGCTCCGCGCACGCGTGCGAGCTGCGCGCCGCGTCGATCGCCGCCGAGGTGTCGCCGCGCGCGACGTGTGCGTGCGCCACGTCGAGGTGCACGTCGACCTCCAATGCCGGTCGGGCCGCCGACGACAGCAGTTCCAGTGCCCGTACGAACGCGTCGAGGGCGGCCTCGACCTGCCCGTCGAACAGTGCGAGGCGGCCGCGCGCCTGCTCCGCGAGCGCATGTACGAAGGGAACGTCGACCGCGGCACGCATCGCGTCGAGCAGGTGCGCGGCTTCTCCGGCGGCGGCGCGCGCTCCGGACGCGAGCTCGGCCTCGACGAGGAGCGCGAGCAGCGGCGCCGCGCGCAGCACGTCGCCGACGAGCTGGGTGACGGCGCGGCGCAGCACTGCGGCGGCGAGCCCGGTCTCGCCGCGCTCGAGGTGGACGCGCGCGAGCGCACCCGCGACGGCCGGCCGGTCTTCGAACGGTGCGAGGAGCTGGGCGGCGTCGTCGAGTCGTCCCTGCTGAACCCGCAGCTCGGCGAGCCGGGCCAGCGCTTCGACGCGGTGCCCGAAGCTCACCGACGCGTCCGGGCCGAGCGCGTCGAGGATCACGGCTTCGGCCTCCGGCCAGCGGCCGGCCGTGCACAGCACCCCGCCGTACGCGACGTGGCAGTGCGTGCCGAGGACCTTCGGGCGGCCGGCGGCCCGATCGAGCATGAGTTCGTGGGTGAGCCTCACGAGCTCCGCGGCCCGCTTCACGTCGCCGGCGCGGTCGCACGACGAGAGCAGCGCGCACAGTGTCGTCGCCGCGATGAAGGCGTCGGCGACCTCACCGCTCGTGAGGGCGGCGAGCGCCTCGTCGAGCTGGTCGAAGCCTTCCCGAACGCGGCCCTGGCTCACGAGCGCGAGGCCGCCGTCGGCGAGGGCGCGGACCTCGAGGTTCGCGTCGCCGAACTCGACGGCGATCTCGCGCGCCCGGGTCGCGCTGCGCAGCAGGTCGTCGACATCGGGACGCTCGCACGCGATGCGCGCGAGCTCCCAGTAGCCCCACTCGACGCACGGTCCGGCCTGCTCGAGGCCGCGGCGGGCCCGCTCGAGCCAACCGCGACCCGTGGCCTCGTTCCCGAGCACGTCCCAGTGGAGCTCACCGAGCCGCGACGCGACCCGGGCGGCCGCGGCGAGGCGGCGGTTCGCGCGGTACCCGCGGAACGCGGCTTCCCAGGACGCGCGCACGTCGTCCATGCGGTCTTCGGCGTACGCGATCGCGCCTCGCACCTCGTGCGCTTCGGGCCGGTCTTCGAGATCGATGCTCCGGCGCAGAAGCTCGTCCGCGGTCTCGAAGCGACCGTTCGCGAGCGCCGCGGTGCCCTGCGCCAAGAGCTCGGCGGCGTTGTCGGTCACGGGCGGAGCGTACGCGGCCGCCGGCTCCGGCCGCGAGGCGCCGCAGGGATCAGCCGCCACTCCCGCCCGGCCCGTTAGCGTTCGCGATCCGATGACGGCCCAACCTCCCGCCGCTCCGCTCGACGCGCCGGTCGCACCGGCGCGGTCACGCACGCGCGTGGGGATCGCGGCGGCGGCCGGTCTGGCCGCCGCGTTCGTGCTCCTCGCCGTTACGCCGGCCGGCGCCGCGGTCGCACGCGCCGCGGCGGCCACGACGGCGCGCGCGGCGGACGAGCTCACCGCGCTGAAGGCGATCGTGCTCGGGCTCGTCGAGGGGATCACCGAGTACCTGCCGATCAGCTCGACGGGCCACCTGCACGTCGCCGAGCGGCTCCTCGACGTCGGGACCACCCAGTCGACGAAGGACGCCGCCGACACGTATGCGATCACCATCCAGTCGGGAGCGATCCTCGCGGTGCTCCTGCTCTACCGGCACCGGCTGGTGACGATGGTCGACGGCGTGCTCGGCCGCGACGACCAGGGCCGCCGCGTTCTCATCGCGGTCGCGATCGCGTTCGTGCCCTCCGCGCTCGTCGGCGTGATCTTCGAGAAGCCGATCAAGGACAAGCTCTTCGGCGCGTGGCCGATCGTCGTCGCCTGGGTGATCGGCGGTGCCGTTCTGCTGTGGCTCGCGCCGCGGCTGCGCGTGCTCGGGCGTGAAGGCGTCACCCTCGATCTCATCACGCCCCGGCAAGGGCTCGTGATCGGGCTTGCGCAGGTGCTGGCGCTCTGGCCCGGAACGAGTCGCAGCCTGGTCACGATCATCGCCGCGCTCTACGTGGGCCTCGACATCGTCGCGTCGGTCGAGTTCAGCTTCCTGCTCGGTTTCGTCACGTTGACCGCGGCAACGGGTTACGAGGGTTTGAAGCACGGCAAGGAGATGATCGACACCTACGGGCTCGTCAATCCCGTGATCGGTCTCGTGGTCGCGTTCGTCTCCGCAGCGGCCGCGATCACCTGGATGATCCGCTACCTCGAACGCCACGACCTGTCGGTCTTCGGCTGGTACCGCATCGCGATCGCCGCGCTGACGTTGCTGCTCCTCGCGACGAACGTGATCTGAGCGCGCGGGTTGCCGGTGTCCGGGGCCGGGTTCTGCCGGCGGTAGCGTTCGGGGCATGGCACCGCAAGGCGAATACGAACCCAGCCCGTCGGAGTGGGTGCGCAACCAGGTCGAGACCTACGAGCGCACCGGGGGGCGAGAGGCCAACACGCTGCTCGACACCGGCTGGCCGATCATCGTCGTGACGACGCGCGGCAACAAGACCGGCAAGGTGCGCAAGACCCCGTTGATGCGGGTCGAGCACGACGGCGAGTACGCCCTCGTCGCGTCGAAGGGCGGCGCGCCGACGCACCCGGTCTGGTACCACAACCTCGTCGCCGCGCCCGACGACGTGACGATCCAGGACGGTGCCGAACCGTTTCCGGCTGAAGTCCGCGAGGTCTCGGGCCGCGAGCGCGAAGCGTGGTGGGAGCGCGCGGTCGCCGCGTACCCGCCCTACGCCGAGTACCAGGAGCGCACGGACCGCACGATCCCCGTGTTCGTGGCTCGCCGGCGCACCTGATGTTCATCTGATCGAAACCTTCGTCTGCCTGCTTACGAAGCTCGGCGCGGGCTCGGTGCGCCTTTCGCATTGCTGACGCGATGCGTCGACGCAGGGATGACGTTCGCCCCTTGCCCGCACGGCGCCCCGGTTGCGAGACTCCGGCCATGCGTTCGCAGAGCGAGTCCGAAGCAGTCGAAGTCATCGCGCAGAGCCTCGAGCGGGAGTTCGCCGGCGTCGTCACGGGCGACGACCTGCGCCGCGAAGTGTTCGGCGTGCACGAGCGATACCGCGACGCGCGGATCCGCCAGTTCGTCCCGCTGCTCGTCTACCGCGACGCGCGCGGCACGCTGCAACGGCGCCGCCCGACCGCGTAGAACGCGTCAGCGCAAGGTCGCGACGAGCAACTGCGCGATCACGATCTTCGCGACCATCGCGAACGCGAAGACGGTCGCGTAGCCGGTCATGACCATCGTGTCGTCGGTGAGTTGCTCAGAAGCGAAGCCGAGCACCGCGGGTTGCGTACACATCCCCGCGAGCATCCCGGCCAGCAGCTCAGGTGGAGTCTTCGTGAGCTTGCCGATCGCGATCAGTACCGCGACCGGCGCGACCGCGACGGCCACCGACGTCGCGAGCACCGGTGCCCAATGGCCGCTCGAGAACGTGTGCGCGAACGCCTGGCCCGATCTGGTGCCGACGCCCGCGAGGAAGAGCACGATCCCGAGCTGGCGCAACGTGAGGTTCGCGGAGTACGGCATCTGCCACACGAGCTTTCCCGTGCGCCCGAGCGCGCCGAGCGCGAGCCCGACGACCAGCGGTCCGCCGGCCGCGCCGAGGGTGAAGCTCTGGCCGGGAAAGGGGATGCGCACCGCGCCGAGCAGCAACCCGAGGGCGATACCCAGCGAGAAGGTCATGACGTCGACCTCTCCGAGCGCGCGGTACGAGTCGCCGAAGAAGTGACCGACCTCGCGCATCGTGCGGCGAGGTGCGACGACGCGTACCCGATCGCCGAGCTCGAGGACGGTCGCGGGCGTCGCGACCATGTCGGCGTCGCCGCGTCGCACGCGCGTGACGACGGCCCCGAAGCGTTCGAGCCCCAGCGCGCCGAGCGCCTTCCCGGCAACCGCGCGATCGGAGACGAACATGCGCCGGAAGTCGAGCGCGTCGCGGTCGAGCGCGAGATGCTCGCCCGCGCCTTCGCCGATGTCGGAGGTGAAGTGCAGGACGGCTTCCTCCGCGCCGATCACCGAGAGCAGATCGCCCGCGGCCGGCACCAGCTCCGGTGTCGCGACCTGCACGACACCATCGTGCTTGAGCCTGCTGAAGCTGATGCTCCCGCGCCGCGCCTGCATCAGCTCGCCGAGACTGGCGTGGTCGCAGTGCATCACGCGTACCGTCTTGCACACGATCGGCTCATCGCCCGACGCGCGCTTCGCCCGCTCGGTTTCGTGGACGCTCGGCCCGCGCCGTCGGCTGTGGAAGAGCCAGCTCGTCGCCGCGAGCGGAACGAGCACGCCGAACGGGTACGCGAGCGAGTAGCCGACGACCGGCGCGTTGCCCTGTGCCGCGAAGTTCGTTGCGCCGAGATGGTGCTTCAGGTATTCGAGGATGCCGGCCAGTGCGGGCGTGTTCGTCAGACCGCCGGCGAAGGTGCCCGACGCCGTGCGCCCGTCGAGGCCGAACACGCCGTAGCCGACCGCGACGGCGACGGCGGCACCCGTCACGATGCCTCCGAGCGACGCGGCGTTCGCGGGAAGTCCACGGCGCCGGATCGCGGCGACGAAGCCGGGCCCCGAGGCGAGGCCCACGGTGTACACGAACACCGCGAGACCGAGCGTCCAGACCGACTCGTCGATCACGAGACGGCCGTCGAGCGCGCCGAACACGATACCGGCGAACAGGACGGCGGCGACTCCGAGGCTGAACCCGTGGATGCGGATCCGACCGACGAGGAAGCCGGTGCCTGCGACGGTGAACAGCAGCAGCGTGGGATTGTCGATGAGGAGGTCGATCATCGGGCGGGGCGTCGCGGGCGATGATCGGAGCGCAGGTGCGCGTGTCCGTTCAGGCCGCCACCGCGACCTCGGAGACGAGGTCGCGCACGTCGTGCAACGCGGCCGCGAGCCAGGATCCGTACACCGCCGCGCGCGCGTGCCCGAGTGCTTCGTCGAGACGAGCGATGGCCTGCGGGTCTTCGGCAACGACGAGCCGGACGTCGAGCAGCGCGTTGAAGGCCCGGCTCTGGCTGACGATGAGGTTGCGCTGCGCGTACTCGAGGGCGTTGTCGATCACGTCCAGCGCGGCGGTCCGATCGGCGGTGCGATCTGCGGTGGGCGTGGTGGTCACGGCAGTCTCCTCGGGACGGCGGGCGGTGGGAGTCCGGCCGATCGCACCGGCACATCCCCGTACGTCCAGCTTCGACGGCCCCGGTGGCGGCCACTAGGGGCCATGGTCCCGAAGCCGGGGTCGACCTCCTCTCCCGCCGTTCCACGATGTGGCAGGTCAGCGCCGGGAGCTGCGCCGGCGCCACTTGCCGGCCTCGACCGCGGCGAACGCGGCGCTCGACGCGACGAGCGTCACCGCCAGCTCGGCGGCACCCAGGGTCTCGGTGTCGAAGAGGTCGCGCAGCGGGAGCACGTAGACGACGGCGAGTTGCGCGATGGCGCCCACGATGACGGCGGTCGCGAGCCACCGGTTCGGGGCGTGCCGCCGCGAGAAGAAGCTGCTCACCTCGGACCGCACCGCGAGGGCGTTGCCGAGCTGGAGCAGGGCCAGCGTCGTGAAGACCATTGTCTGCCAGTGCCAGCCGACCGAACGCGCGAAGGCCTCGACTCCGATCGTGACCGCGGCCATGAGCAGCCCGATCCGCAACGCGTGCTGCCACAGCCCCGCCCCGAGGATGGAGGCGTCGGGCGCGTGGGGCGACCGTGCCATCACGTCGGGCTCCGCGGGCTCGAGACCGAGTGCCACCGCCGGAAGACCGTCGGTGACCAGGTTGATCCAGAGGATCTGGATCGCGAGCAGCGGGAAGGGCAGGCCGAGAAGGGGAGCGAGGAGCATCACGAAGAGCTCGCCCGAGTTCGTCGTGAGGAGGTAGCGGACGAATCGCCTGATGTTGTCGTAGATGCGCCGCCCTTCCGCGACTGCACCGACGATCGTCGCGAAGTTGTCGTCGGCGAGGACGATGTCGGCCGCTTCCCTGCTCACGTCGGTTCCGGTGATGCCCATCGCGACGCCGACGTCGGCGCGCCGCAGCGCGGGGGCGTCGTTCACGCCGTCACCGGTCATCGCGACGACCGCGCCGAGCGCCTTCCACGCGTCGACGATGCGCAGCTTCTGCTCCGGCGTCGTGCGCGCGTACACCTCGACCTGTTCGACGTGCGCCGCGAGGTCGGCGTCGCTCATCGCGTCGATCTCGGGTCCGGTGACGATCTCCCCGCCGGAGAGGATGCCGATGCGCGTCGCGATCGCGCGCGCGGTTCCCGGATGGTCTCCGGTGATCATGACGGTCCGGATCCCGGCGCTGCGGCACGTCGCGATCGCACCTGTCACTGCGGCGCGCGGCGGATCGGAGATGCCGACCAGCCCGTTGAACCGGAGGTCGCGTTCGACGCCGTCGAGCGGATCGGGCCGGTCGTCGAGGTGACGCTCTGCGATCGCGAGGACGCGGTATCCCTGTTCGGCGAGGCGCGCCGCGGCGGCCTGCAACTCCGTCGCGCGCACGGAGTCTTCTGCGCGCAGCAGCGGCACGAGTGCATCGAGCGCGCCCTTCACGGCAACGAAGTAGCCACCCGCATCGCGGTGCACTGTCGTCATGCGCCGGCGCGGGGCGTCGAAGGCGATCTCCGCGCAGCGGGGCGCGCCGCCTCTTCGCCGGTCCGCTCGCAGTCGAGCTTGCCGGCGAGCGCGAGGAGAGCGCCCTCGGTCGGATCGCCCGAGATCGTCCAGTTGCCGTCGCCGTCGCCCCCGCGCGGCGTGTGGAGCCGCGCGTCGGTGCAGAGCGCCGCGACCCGCGCGAGCCGGGGCAGATCCGGGTCGTCGCCCGCGGCGCGCGCTCCCGCGGTGGCGGTGACCGCGCCCTCCGGTGCGTAGCCCGCACCCGAGACCGTGTACTCGCCCGCGTATGTCCATACCCGCTCCACCACCATGCGGTTCTCGGTGAGGGTCCCGGTCTTGTCGGTGCAGATGACGCTCACGGAGCCGAGGGCCTCGACGGCGGGAAGTCGCCGCACGAGCGCGCGGCGCTCGGCCATGCGGCGCGCGCCGAGTGCGAGCGCGATCGTCACGACGGCGGGCAGGCCTTCGGGGATCGCGGCGACGGCCAGGCTGACCGCGCGCAGGAACATCTCCTCGACCGGTTCGCCCGCGCCGACGCCCACGGCGAAGACGACCGCGACGATCGCGAGCGCGGCCGCCGCGATCCGGCGTCCCAGCGTCGCGAGCCGTCGCTGCAGCGGCGTCGGGCCGGCGCCGCGGGCCTGGAGCAGCGCCGCGATCCGCCCGATCTCGGTGGCCATGCCGGTCGCGACGACGATGCCGGCGCCCCGGCCGTAGGTGACGGCAGTGCCGCGGAACGCCATGTTGCGGCGGTCGGCGACGACGGTGTCGGCGTCGGGGAGCACGTCGGAGAACTTGGCCACCGGCTCGGTCTCGCCGGTGAGCGCGGCTTCGTCGACGCGCAGGCCGTGGGCCTCGCCGAGGCGCAGGTCGGCGGCGACGACGTCGCCGACGGCGAGCTCGACCAGATCGCCCGGCACGAGGTCGGCGGCCGCGACCGCGACCGACCGCCCGTCGCGTCGCACCAGTGCGTTCGGAGCTGCCGCGGCCTGCAGAGCTGCCATCGCCTGCTCGGCCCGATGCTCTTGCGCGAAGCCGATACACGCGTTGAGCACGACGATCGCTCCGATGACGACGGTGTCGGAAAGGTCGCCAACCACTGCGGTGACCACGGCCGCGGCGACGAGCACGACGGTCATCGTGTTCGCGAACTGCGCGCCGAGGGTGCGCAGGGCACCGTGCCGCTGCGTCTCGGTCAGCTCGTTCGGTCCGAACGCATCCCGGCGGCGCGCCGCTTCGCTCGCCGACAGGCCACGCGCTCCGGTTCCCAGCGCAGCCGCGACATCTTCCGCCGGTTGCGTCCAGGGACGCGCCTCCCCGGCTTGGATCTGCGCAGTCATCTCTACAGCGCCCCGACGGCCACGAGCGCGATCCACGCGCGGTCGCGTTTCGCGATCCTGCCGAGCATGCCCCGAGTGTCGCATCGCGGCGCGTCGGTGGCGACCGCTGAAAGGCGGCTCTCACTGGGCCATCCGGCCCCACGCCGGACGTGTCCCGTTCGGCTCGGGACACATCGCCCGAGGCTCTGGGCTCTTGCCTCATGACAGGGGGACGCCACCCTCCTGATGATGCCGTCGCTGGCAATCGCAAGGAGGAGAGCGATGACGAGGAGAACGGCAGCGGGGCTGCTCGCGGCGGTGACGGCGGTCGTGGGCGCCGCCGCGTGCGGGAGCAGTGCGAACAGCAAGGCGGTCGACGCGACGGCAACGGCGCCGGCCGTGAGTACGACGACCGCGCCGGCCAGGAATGCGGTCACGATCACGGCGACCGACTACAAGTTCGCGGTGTCGGGACCGGTTCACCCCGGCATGGTCGACGTCGTCCTCGACAACCGCGGTTCGGCATATCACATGGTCGAGATGGCGCCACTCAAGGACGGCGTGACCAGCGCGCAGATCGGCGACGCGGCGAGCAAGGGCGAAGACGCGCTGTTCGGCTTGGTCGCGGGAGACCCCGGCAACGTCGCGGTGACCGGGCTTCCGGCGACGATCGCGCCGGGGCGCAAGGCCGAGGCGATGGTGCACTTCGCCCGGGCCGCCAAGTACCTCATGATGTGCTTCGTGCCCGGCCCACAGGGTCAGCCTCACGTGGCGCTCGGAATGCTCGGCACGCTCGACGTCAGCGGCACGACCGCGGGGAATCCGCCCGCCGTCGACGGCACGATCACCCTCACCGACTCGGCGATCGAGATGCCCGACGCGGCCGGCAGCGGTACCGGCTGGTACGCAGTGAGGAACAGCGGCACTGCACCTCACGCGATCTCGATCGCCGCGCTCCCGAGCGGGACCACGCTCGACGCCGAATACCAGTGGTTCGGTGAGCACTTTGCGCAGAACCAACCGCTACGCGGCGCGCCGGGCGACCTCGTCACGGGTCTGAACGTCGTCACGCCCGGCGAGACCGCGTACCTTCGTCTCGATCTGCCGAGCGGTCACTACGGCTACGTCTCCACTGAAGGCGATCCGCCGGCCGACGACTACTCGAAGGGGTTGAAGGGCGAGTTCGACGTCCGGTAGGAGTCGGCGGCGCAGAGGACGCCGGGGCGCAGAGGACGCCGGGCCACCGGGAGGTTGGGGGATGTTCGGCACGGAAGCGGAGCGCGAGCGCACGGCGGCCGGGAGCACCGGCCGCCGGCTCGCCGTCCTCGTCGCCGTCGTGGTGACTGCGATGACGGTCGGCGCGCTCCTGCTGCACCGCGTCAACGGCCGCCACGAGGTCACCGACTGGTGGCTCGACAATGCCCTGAACGTCGTGAGCTTCACCGCACCCGGTGTCGTCCTCGCGTACTGCCGCCCCCGGAATCCGCTGGGCTGGCTCCTGCTGGTCGCGGGGGTTGCGCAGGGCTTCACCGGCATCACGCGCGAGTACCTCGTGTGGTCGTTCCTGCACGAGGGTCGCGCGCCCGGCGCGGCGTGGTTGTTCGCGCTCGGCGATCCCGCCTTCCAGCTGTCGATGGCGACGCTGCCGCTCGCGCTCTTGCTCTTCCCGACCGGGCGGCTGCGCTCACCGCGTTGGCGGTTCGTCGTGGGGGCGACGATCGTCACCGGCTCGCTCCTCTACGCCGTCTCGGTGCTCGACAGCGATCCGTGGCCGACGCCGGGCGGGCCCACGCGCAGCCCGCTCGCGGTGGAGTCGCTGTCCGGTGTGCTGTCGGCCGTCGCGGCGATCGCGGGCCTCGCCGTCATCGCGGTCATGGTCGCCGCGCTGGTGTGCTTCGTGCTCCGGTTCCGCGCGTCGACCGGGGTCGAGCGCGCGCAACTCGAGTGGCTGGGGTTCGCCGCGGTCCTCGCGCTGGCCGAGGGGTCGTTCGAGATGGTCGTCTCGAGTCCGGTGCAATTCGTCGCCGCGCCGCTCGCCGTCGCGCTCGTCGGCACCGCGATCGCAGTCGCGGTGTTGCGCTACCGGCTCCTCGACATCGACGTCGTCCTGAACCGCACGCTCGTGTACGGCACCCTCACCGTTGTCGTCACCGGCGGCTATGTGGGTGTCGTGGAGATCCTCAGCGCCGCGCTGCGGCGACATGTCGACCTCGGCGTCTCCCTCGTCGCGACCGCGCTCGTCGCGCTCCTCTTCGCGCCGCTCCGCCACGTGATCCAACGCGCCGTCGACCGCCTGCTCTACGGCGACCGGCGCGATCCTTACCGCGCGATCGCTCGCCTCGGCCGGCGTCTCGGTGAACCGGCGCAGGCGGGGCCGAGCCTCGCATCAGTTGTCGAAGAGGTGGCGAAGGCGCTGCGCGTCGACGATGCGGCGGTGGAGCTCGAGGGCGACGGCCTCGTCGCGACCTTCGGCGACGTGACCGCGCCCGGTCGAGCGCGCGTTGCCGTACCGCTCGTCCTCGCCGGCGAGTCGCTCGGACATCTTCACCTCGGTCGGCAGGGCCGGGGCGAGGTGGTCTCGCGCGCACAGGCCCAGCTCGTCGACGACCTCGCGCGCCAGGTCGCGGTGATCGCGTACGCCGCCCGTCTTACGGGCGACCTGCAGCGATCGCGCGCCGAGCTCATCACCGCCGTCGAGGACGAGCGTCGCCGGCTGCGTCGCGACCTGCACGACGGTCTCGGCCCCTCTCTTGCGGCCGTGACACTGAAACTCGACGCGGCGCGTCTCCTCGTCGCCGACGATCCCCGGGCGGCCGCCGACGCTCTCGTGCGCGTCAAGGAAGACGTTCGTCACACGATCGCCGACCTCCGCAGGCTCGTCTACGGCTTGCGCCCGCCCGCGCTCGACGAACTCGGTCTCGTCGGTGCCTTGCGTGCCCGCGCGCTCGACTTCGGTCCGAGCCTGCATGTCGATTTCGCCGCCGACGATCCGTTCCCCGAGTTGCCCGCGGCGGTCGAGGTCGCCGTCTACCGCATCGCCGCCGAAGCCCTCACGAACGTCGCGCGCCATGCGAAGGTCCGCGAGTGCCGCCTGCGGATCGCCGTGAACGGCGCCGTCGAGCTCGAGGTCACCGACGGCGGTGCCGGGATGCCGGCCGGCTGGACGGGCGGCGTCGGGATCCGCTCCTTGTTCGAACGCACGGCCGAGCTCGGTGGGACGTGCACGGTGGAGTCGACTCCGGGCCAGGGGACCCGGGTACGCGCGATCCTGCCCCTCGGCCACGAGGAGAAACCATGATCGGTCAGGGACGTGAGCGCGACGATCCGATCAAGGTCTTGCTCGCCGACGATCATCCGATGTTCCTCGAGGGCCTCCGTGCGCTCCTCGGAGCGCTTCCCGACACGGAGATCGTCGCCGAGGTGGCGACGGGTGTCGCAGCCGTGGAGGCTGCATTGGCGCACCAGCCCGACGTCGTCGTGATGGACGTGCAGATGCCCGACCTCAACGGCATCGACGCGACACGCCGAATCATCGCGACCAGCCCGCACATCGCGGTGCTCGTGTTGACGATGTTCGACGACGACGACAGTGTCTTCGCCGCCATGCGCGCCGGTGCGCGCGGGTACTTGCTCAAGGGTGCCGATCACGACGAGCTGGCGCGGGCGATCCGCGCCGTCGCGAACGGCGAGGCGATCTTCGGGCCGTCGGTCGCCCGGCGCGTCATGGGCTACTTCGCCGCTGCCGCGGCGGCGAGCATCGAGGACAATCCAGCGCTCGTCGATCTCACCGCCCGCGAGCGCGAGGTGCTCGAGCTGGTCGCCCAGGGTCGCAACAACCCGGACATCGCACGCGCGCTGACCGTCTCGTCGAAGACGGTGCGCAACCACGTGTCGAACATCTTCACGAAGCTCCAGGTAGCCGACCGCGCCGAGGCGATCGTGCGGGCCCGCCAGGCGGGACTCGGCCGGCGCGACTGATCAGTTGTGGCCGGTCCGGGCGCGCCTGCTGCGCTCGCGGCGGAGCCGCTTGTCGAACGCGTCGGCGACGAGCAGCGCGACGGGCGCGCCGAGCGCGAACAGCCAGCCCGTCCCCGACGGCGCGGCCTGATCGAGGAATTGGGCGATCGGTGTGATCCAGACGAAGGCAGCGAGCACCGCGGCCTCGGCCAAGACAGCCACGACGACGAGGCGATTGTTGCGGACCGAGAGACGCCAGGCCGGTTGCGTACGGCTGCGGCACGCGAACGTGTTCGCGATCTGGCCGAGCACGACCGCCGCGAACGCGGCGCCCGAGGCGGCGGCAAGGCCGGCACCGGTCGGGAACGCGTCGCCCGGTCGCCAACCCCTCGCGACGAACGTCATCACGAACGCCGTGATCGCGAAGAGCGCCTCCGCCGGCCCGAGGACCGCGAACGCTCGCCGCGCGACCGTGCGGTCGAGGAGGCGGCCACGCGCGGGTGGATGCTCCAGCGTGTTGGGGCTCGGTGGATCGGCGCCGAGCGCCACGGCCGGCAGCGTGTCGGTGCCGATGTCGAGGGCGAGGATCTGGAGCACGCCGAGCGCGAGCGGGAAGCGACCGCCCGACAGCGCCCACACGACGAACGGTGTGAGCTCCGCGACGTTGTCCGTGAGGTGGTACGTGAGGAACCGCCGGATGTTCGCGAAGGTGGCTCGGCCCTGCTCGACCGCGGCGACGATCGTCGCGAAGTCGTCGTCGAGGAGCACGAGGTCGGCGGCTTCGCGCGCGACGTCGGTGCCGACCCCGCCCATCGCGATGCCGATGTCGGCCTCGTGCAGCGCGGGCCCGTCGTTCACGCCGTCTCCGGTCATCGCGACGATGTGACCTCGGCTGTGCAACGCCTGCGCGATGCGCAACTTCTGCTCGGGTTCGACGCGCGCGAGCACGATGCCGTCGCGGTCGACGAGCGCGCCCAGCAGTTGCAGGTCGTCGGGGAGATCGTGGCCCTCGACGACCATGCCTTCGGGGCCGAGCAGACCGACCTCCGCGGCGATCGCCCGCGCCGTTGCCGGGTGGTCGCCGGTCACCATGGCGATCTTCATGCCCGCGCTGCGGCATGCGGCGATCGCGGCGCGCGCGTTCGCCCGCGGCGGGTCTTCCAGCCCGACGACGCCCAGGAGTGTCAAGTCGCGCTCGGCCTCGCCGGCGCTCTCCGGCCGGCTGCCGCCGAGGTCGCGCGTCGCGATCGCCAGGACGCGCAGCCCGCGCGCCGTCATCTCGACGATCGCGTCGTGCGCACCGTCGACGGTGGTGCAGACCGGGATCACCGCGTCGGGCGCACCCTTGGTGAACACGTGCGTGTCGGTGACGATCGACATCCGGCGCCGGCGCGCGTCGAAGGGGAAGCGCCGGATCTCGGGATCGCGTGCCATCGCGCCGTCGATGTCGGCTCCGGTGCGCAGGGCGAGTGCGTGGAGCGCGGCTTCCATCGGATCACCGGTCGCGATCCACGCGTCGCCCGACGGCACCACCCGGCCGTTCGAGCAGCGGGTTGAGACCACGGCACAGGCGCGCAGGTCGTCGAGGAGCGTCCCCGGCGCGTCGATCACTGCGGTGGGCGCGTAGCCCTCACCGACGATGTGCGCCAGTCCCGCCGGCATCCACACCTCGACCGCCGACATGCGGTTCTCGGTGAGCGTCCCGGTCTTGTCGGTGCACACGAACGACGTCGAGCCCAGGGTCTCGACCGCATCGAGCCGCCGGACGAGTGCGTGCCGCCGCGCCATGCGCTGCGCGCCGATCGCGAGCGAGAGCGTGACGGTCGGCAGCAGACCTTCGGGGACGAGCGCGACGGTGACACCGATTGCGAAGAGGAAGCCGTCCCGCGCCGGCGTACCGATGAGGAGGGACAGCACGAAGAACAGCACGCCCACAGCGAGCGCGATCGCAGCGATCGTTCGCACGACTCGCACGAGCTCGCGTGCGAGCGGCGCCACCGTGTGCGTGTTCGACTGCGTCAACGACGCGATGTGCGCGAGGCGCGTTGCGCTGCCGATCGAAATTACCGTCGCGCGCGCCTCGCCCTCGACGACGAAGGTGCCGGCGAACAGGGCATCACCGGCTTCCACGTTGACCGCCGCACTCTCTCCGGTGAGCGTCGAGGTGTCGACGAGGAGGGCGTGGGCTTCGTCGACGTGAAGGTCGGCGCTGATTCGGTCACCGGCGCCGCACATCACGACGTCGTCGACGACGAGCTCTGCCGCGTCGATGTCGACAGGGTGACCGTCGCGCATCACCGTGACGCGGCGCGGGAGCAGGTCGCGCAGGCGTTGCGCGGCGCGTTCGGCGCGGTACTCCTGCACGAACGCGAACACGCCGTTGAGAACGACGACCGCGAAGATCGCGAGACCGAGCTGCAACATGCCGGCGACGATCGCCAGCGCGCCCGCGGCCCAGAGCATCAGCGCGAAGAAGTGCACGAGCTGGGACGCGAGCTCGCGCCAAGCCGGCCGGCCGGCCGGGACCGGGAGCTCGTTGCGGCCGTCGCGGGCGAGGCGCGCGGCAACCTCTGCCGTCGTGAGGCCCGTCGGGATTCCCGCGGTGGTCGTGGTCATCAGGCCTGCTGCTGGGCGTCGCTTCTCTGCAAACGATCGGTTCGATCGTGACCCCGACGCAGGGACTTTCGTAGGGACCGAAGCAGGCCCGGTCGGGGACCTATGGCCTTGTCGGGCCGTCCGACTTTGCCTGCACCCCTCGC
>CAVXFZ010000018.1:0-83453 GCA_963761175.1 uncultured Actinomycetes bacterium
GCATCATCGCGTGAAACGCCGCACAGGACGTGGCAACTTGAACGCGACCGGAGAGCCGGAGAAGGGACTCGAACCCTTCGCCTGCTCATTACGAGGTATTCCGGTCTTAGCGGTGTGCGGACCAGCAAATACGCAGCGAAATTGCTAACGAGAATCGCTGACTTATCTGGTCTAACTCAACCCTGCGTGCGGTGCCCTCAGCTCCTACGTGGGAACGAAAGCGGTGTTCAACACGGAGTACACGCCGATGACGAGGTCGCAGTTCTGTGCCTCGGACAACACACTCGATTTCAACGGCGCGCTCTTCCCCATTTCGGCGGGCGCCATCCCTGCCGTTGAACGTGGCCCCGGTCAGCTCACGGCGACGATGCCGGTGGCCCTGTAGTGCTGGTCGTCGGCGAAGCCGGTTCTCCCGACTTCGGCGCTGCCGAAGAACGGCAGCGTGCTGAAGTTGAAGACGCCGTCGTCGGAGGCCACGAGCAGGTAGCCGCCGCCGTAGCGGGCGACTCCGTTGACCGGACGGTTCAGCTTCGTTCCCCCCATCGAGCCGCGGAACGGCGCGTCGCCGAAGCTGAACACGCCGCCGTCGGATGCCGCGAGCCAGTAGCCGTGGCCATCGGCGGTGGGTGCGATCCCGACGATCGGCTGGTTCAGGCGGACGTTGACCGTCGAGCCGAAGAACCGGGCCGAGCCGAACGCGAAGACTCCACCGTCGGAGGCGGCCATCCAGTAGCCGTCACCGTCGGGTGCCGCGGCCGCGGCCACGACCGGTTGGTTCAACCGAAGGGTATGAAGGTCGCCGAAGAACGCCGCCGCACCGAATGGAAGCACGCGACCGGTCGACGTGAACAGCCAGTAGCCGTCGCCGGCCGCCGTCGGCGCGATGCCTCGCACCACTTCTCCCGGGTGCAGTGCCGACGCGCTCCCGAACGATTTCGCGTCGCCGCGCGCGGACACCTGACCCGCCGGCGTCGCGATCCAGTACCCGCTGTGCGAGGGTGTCACCGCTATCCGCATGCTGTGCCGCGCAGGAAACGAAACGGTGTAGTCCCACGGCGCCCCTCCGAAGGAGTGCAGCGCGCCGTGGTCGTCGACCATCGCGTAGCCGACCCGGGAGGTGACGACGACGGTGCCGTGCACATTGCAGTGTTCCGCGCCGGAGGTGCCCGCGGTGACACTCCAGGGCCAGCTGCACTCCGCGTAGAGGTTCGCACTGACGAGATCGCGGGTGCCGTGCGTGAGGTCGAGCACGAAGAAGGCGTCGACGGTGTCCGGGGTGTCGACGATGCCGGACGAGCCGGTGAGCGTGCCGCTGAGCGTCGCCCCGTCGGAGCGGGTGAACGCCGCGGTGCCGGTGTACGTCGAGTCCGTGCCGACGACGGGCGTGTACGTCGACTCGAAGCGGTAGCGACCGTTCCCGATCTGGCCCAATCCCATGTACGAGCCGGTGTCGACATGGGTGAGCGACTGGGTGTTTCCGCTCGCCGTGCCCGTGGCACCCAACGCGTTCAGGTCCAGGATCGTTGCGTGCGCCGGCGACGCCGCGAAGCCTAGAGGTACGAGCAGCGCGATCGCCGCGACGACAGAGAACCGGGCCAACCGACGTATCGACATCTCGACCTCTCGAGTCACGACCAGCCTCACCCATTCGGAGCCCGCGTCGATAGGGGCCAAAGCCCCTGCCTGTGAGGCACTGACACGAAGAGAGGGCGCTCGGACCCCGGAATTCCTCAGCGGTTGTGAGTCGCAGCTTGACGTGTTCCTCGACATCAAACGCGACATGAACGACTACTACTCGGGGGATGAGGGCCCAACGCGAGCGAGACGCGGCAATCTGAGGCCTCAGGGTCTCCGGCGAGTCTTACCTGGTCAGAAGACCCGAGAGCCGGAGAAGGGACTCGAACCCTTGGCCTGCTCATTACGAGTGAGCTGCTCTGCCGTCTGAGCTACTCCGGCGGTGGAGAAGGAGGGAGCTTACCCGGTTCGTATCGGCGCGCCGCCGGCTGCGGGGAGGTTCAGCAGCAGGAACTGGAGGCGCACGACGCCCTTCTCGTTGATGAGGAACGCCTCTCTCGCGTCCCGGCACGCGTCGATCGCGGCGGCCGCGGCGCGGGGGTTCACAGCGAGCGGCGAGAGGTCGGTGTTGAGGGGCGGCGCGGTCGCGGCGAGCGCGTCGCGATAGACGGATTCGATCGCGGTGACGCCCTCGGTGAGCAGGTCGATGCGCACGCGGCGGATCTCGCGGCGTTGCCGTTCCTCGACGCGCTTGCGCAGCCGTTGCGCGTCGCGGTCGGAGTAGCCGTGGCGCTCCATCTCCGCGTCGAACTCGGTGAGCTCGTCTTTGTGCCGCGCGCCGACCGTCGCGGCGGCCTCCTCGACGACCGCGTCGAGCTCGTCGGCGAGCGCGGCGACCGTGCCGCCGGTGTCGTCGACGCGCGCCGGTACCGATGCGAACGACGCGCGCAGCTGCGCGAGCGGACCGGCGAGCGCGCGAGCGCGCGCGAGGTTGCCACCGCTCAGCCGCGACGCGAGCCCGGCGGCCTCGGCTGCGCAGCCGTCGGCGACGAGCGCGGCCTCGAGCGCGCCGAGCGCGACGGGCTCGAGGTCGACGCGCTGGCAGCGCGACTGCACCGTGGGCAGCAGATCGTCGGGAGTCGCCGTCACGAGCACCACGACCGTGCGCGGCGGCGGCTCCTCGAGCGTCTTCAGCATCGCGTTGGCCGACTCGTTCTGGTTGCCCTTGAGCCGCTCGGCCTCGAAGAGCACCAGCACCTTGCGCTCGCTCTCGATCGGCGCGCGCATCGCCTCGGGCAGGATGCGCTCGCGCACGTCCTTGTCGACGAGGTAGGAGAACCCGCCGGGCTCGAACTCCACAACGTCGGGGTGCAGGCCCCGCAGCACGAGCCCGCGCACGCGCTCGTCGCCGTCGGGGGCGACGAGCTCGGCCGCGAAGCTGCGGGCCGCGGTCTCGACACCCGATCCGGCCGGGCCGACGAGCAGGTACGCGTGCCCGGGGCGCGCCGCGGCGTGCTCCAGCGCCTCGATCGCGTGCTCCTGGCCGACCAGTCCGGCCCACATCGTCATCGGCCGGATCGTAGGTGGCGCGCCTACCGGGGCGCCGAGCCGAGGTGGGGCTCGACGGCCGCCCACACGGCCGCGCCGACCGCGTCGGGCTCGCCGTCGCCGGCGGCCACGACCCAGCCCCGTCGGCCGGCGAGATCCCGGTACGCGCTCCGCACCGCCTGGTGGAACGCCGAACCCGCCCGCTCGAACCGGTCGCGCGCGGCGGGGAGCCGCGCCGCGGCGACCTCCTCGGAGACATCGAGCACCACCACGACGTCGGGCGCGAGCCCTCCCGTCGCGACGCGATCGATCGTGTCGACGACCTCCACGCCCAACCCGCGCGCGACTCCTTGGTATGCAAGCGTCGACGGCGAGAACCGGTCGCACACCACGACCGCGCCGCGTGCCAGCGCAGGCGCGATCACCTCGGCAACGTGCTGCGCGCGATCGGCCTCCATCAACAAGAGCTCGGCACGCGGGTCGAGCGCGGAGTCGTCGTCGAGCAGCGCGGCCCGCAGCTGCGCGCCGCGTGCCGTGCCACCCGGTTCGTGCGTCTCGACGACGTCGCGCCCGGCGGCACGCAACCGCTTCGCCAACCGCGCGGCCTGTGTGCTCTTGCCGCTCCCCTCACCGCCCTCGAGCACCACGAACGCGCCCTGGCGTTCGCTCACGACGCGGTCCCGTCGGCCGCGCGTGAGTGCCGGGCATGGCGCATCAAGCGGCCTGCCGCGATTCCGGAGAGAACGGTCACGGCGCCGCCCAGCCACAGCGCGAGCCGCACACCCGGCAGGTCGATGTGCACCTTCGACAGGTGGATCGATCCGTTCGTCAGGTGGTCGGAGATGTTCTCGAGCAGGTTCGCGATGAAGGGCGACAGCGTCAACGCGAGCAGGAGGCACAACCGCACGACCGTGTACAACGTCGCGAAGATGCGTCCGCGCATGTCGTCGCCGACGTTCTCCTGCAAGACGGTGAAGCCGGTCACGTAGCCCGTTCCCGCCGTCGCGCCGATCGCGGCGCCCGCGAACATCGCCGGCGCGAGTGACGACACCGATGCCGCAACGATGATCGACGCCCCGCAGGCGATCACCGCGACGGTGAACACCGTCTCGCGCGGTAATCGCCGCTGCAGCCACAGGAGCGTGAGCACCCCGATCGCGGCTCCGACGCCGAGCGCGGTGATGAGCAACCCGTAACTGCTGTCACCGCCGCCGAGCACCTGGGTGTTGAGGAGCGCACCCAGCGGGATGATCGAACCGCCACCGAGCAGCCCGCCGGCCAACCCCACCATCACGCCGCGCACGAGCGGGTCGGTCCCGACGAAACGCAATCCGTCGATGATGTCGCGGTACGTCGCGCCCCAGTCGATGCGGCGGGGCGCGTGGCGCTCCTCCTCCGGAAGTGCGAGCCGGTGGATGAGCCAGGCCGACAGCAGGAAGGTGCAGCCGTCGGCCCAGATCGCGAGCGACGCCTGGTTCGCGTGCAGGAAGTGCAGCGCGCCGAAGTGGCCGAGCCACTTCGAGAGCCCCGCGAGGCCGGCGAAGAGGCCCGCGCCGAGGGGGAACGTCGCGTACGCGGCCACGAGCCCGAGCGAGTTCGCCGACGCGAGCTGGTCCGGCTCGACGACGTTCGGCACCGACGCGTCCTTCGCCGGGCTCCACATCAGCGTGAGGATCTCGATGAAGAACGAGATCAGCACGAGGCCGATGAGGTTGTGGAAGAACGGGAGGAGGGCGAGCAGCGCGGCGCGGCCGATGTCGCAGGTGACCATCACCTTGCGCCGGTCCCACCGGTCGATGAGTGCGCCTCCGACCGGGGCGAGCACGAACCCCGGCAGCATGCGCGCGGTCATGACGAGACCGATCCCGGTGCCCGATCCCGAGACGTGCTTGGCGAGCACGATGATGGCGACGAGACCGGTCCAGTCGCCGAGGCTGGAGGAGAACTGCGCGACGAACAGGCGGAAGAACGGCCCCCGGAGCACACCCAGGGTCGACGGTTCCATCGCCGGCTCGTCCGGCCGCGGCGGGAGGAACGGCGCCTGATCGCTCACTGCGGTCAGGCTAGATGAGGCGCCGCGAGCGCCCGTGACCCGCGATCACTCGTCGATCACTCGTCGCCGGCGGTCGCGACGGGCGCCGGTTCGCCGCCGCCGCCATCGGCACGACCGGGCGCCGGCTTCGCCTTCGCGACCTTCTTGGCCGCCGGTTTCTTCGCCTTCGCGGCCTTCTTCGCCGTCTTCTTGGCGGCCTTCTTCGCGGGCGCCTTCTTTGCCCGCTTCGACGGTCCTGCGGCGGCGCGCGCCCGCAGCAGCGCGACGGCCTCCGCGAGGGTCACGGCCTCCGGGTCGGTGCCGCGAGGCACGGTCGCGTTCGTGGTGCCGTCGGTCACGTACGGGCCGAAACGGCCGTCGAGCACACGGATGGCCGCGCCGGTGTCGGGCGACTCACCCAGCTCCGCGAGCGGCGGCTTCGCGACGCCGCGGCCGCGGCGTTTCGGCTGCGCGAACAGCATCAGCGCCTCGTCGCGGGTGACGGTCAGCAGCTTCTCCTCGGAGTCGAGGCTGCGCGTGTCGGAACCCTTCTTCACGTAGGGCCCGTACCGGCCGTTGAGCGCGACGATCTCCTCGCCGTCGTCGGAGGTGCCGACGACACGCGGCAGCGTGAGCAACTGCAACGCCTGCTCGAGGGTGACGGTCTCGGGCTGCATCGACTTGAAGAGCGACGCGCGCCGCGGCTTGTCGCCGCCGTCGGTGTGCTCACCGAGTTGCACGTACGGACCGAAACGGCCGTTGAGCACGTAGACCGACAGCCCGGAGTCGGGGTCGATGCCGAGTGCCTGCGGGCCCTCGGCCTGGCGCCGGGCCAGCTCGAGCGCGAGCTCGACGGTCAACTCGTCGGGGGCGAGGTCGGGCGGGATCGACGCCCGAACGCCCTCTTCACCCACCTGCACGTACGGGCCGTACTGCCCGATGCGCACCGCGACGCTCTGGCCGTCGTCAGTGACGCCGAGCAAGATCGTGCCGATCGCGCGCGGGTCGATGCGCGCGAGGTTCTCGTCGCCGACGAGCTCGCGCAGGCCTTCGGTGCCGTTCCCGAAATAGAAGGAGTGCAACCACTTCTCGGCCTCGCCCTCGCCGCGCGCGATCACGTCGAGGGCTTCCTCCATCGTCGCCGTGAAGCCGTAGTCGACGAGGTGGCCGAAGTGCTCCTCGAGCAGCCGGACGACAGCGAACGCGACCCAGCTCGGAACGAGCGCGTTGCCCTTGCGCCACACGTAGTCGCGCGCCTGGATCGTCTGCATCACCGACGCGTACGTCGAGGGGCGGCCGATGCCGCGTTCCTCGAGCTCCTTCACGAGGCTCGCTTCGGTGTAGCGCGCCGGCGGCTTCGTCTCGTGACTGACGGGCCGTAGCTCTTCCAGCGCGACGCGGTCGCCCTCGTTCACGGCCGGCAGGCGGCGCTCGCCTTCGGGCGCTTCCTCGTCGTCGACGTCTTCGAAGTACGCGCGGCGGAAGCCCAGGAACTCGTACGTCTTGCCCGACGCGCGGAACACCGCGCGCTCGTCGGCGTCGGAGCGGGCGCTGATCCGCAGCGTCACCCGCAGCGCCCGCGCGTCGGTCATCTGGCTCGAGATCGTGCGCACCCAGATCAGCTCGTAGAGCGCGCGCTCGTCGGCGTCGAGCTCGGCGCGCACCGCCTCGGGCGCGCGGATCTCCTCGCCGGCCGGGCGGATCGCCTCGTGCGCCTCCTGCGCGTTCTTCACGGTGCTGCGGTAGGTGCGGGGCTTCTCGGGCAGGTATTCGTTGCCGAACCGTTCGACGATCTGGCGCCGCGCGGCCGTGACCGCCTGCTCCGAGAGGTTCGTGCTGTCGGTACGCATGTAGGTGATGTAGCCCCGCTCGTAGAGCCGCTGCGCGATCGCCATCGTGCGCGCCGAGCCGTAGCGCAGCTTGCGGCCGGCTTCCTGCTGCAGCGTCGACGTGGTGAACGCCGGCTTCGGCTTCTCGGTCATCCGGCTGCTCTCGACCGAGTCGACGGTGTAGACGGAAGGCCGGAGGCGATCGGCGAGCCCGGCCGCCGCGGCGGCGTCGAGGACGCGCACGTCGCGACCGTCGGCGACGCGCCCGGTCGCAGGGTCGAAGTCGTTGCCGGTCGCGAGGCGGGTGCCGTCGAGCTCCACGAGCGTCGCGGGGAAGCTCGTCTCCTGCGCCGAGAGCGTCGCGACGAGATCGGAGTACTGGCCGCTGCGGAACGCCATCCGTGCGCGCTCACGCTCGACGACGAGACGGACCGCGACGCTCTGCACGCGCCCCGCCGAACGCGCGCCGCGACCGATCTTGCGCCACAACACGGGCGAGACCTCGTAGCCCACGAGGCGGTCGAGCACGCGCCGCCCCTCCTGCGCCTCGACGAGCTTCATGTCGAGATCGCGCGGCGAATCGAGCGCGGCCTGGATCGCGTTGCGCGTGATCTCGTGGAAGACCATGCGCTTCACCGGCACCGTCGGCTTCAGCACCTCGAGCACGTGCCAGGCGATGGCCTCGCCCTCGCGGTCCTCGTCGGTCGCGAGGATCAGCTCGTCGGCGTCCTTCAACGCACGCTTGAGCTCGGTGACGACCTTCTGCTTGCCTTCGGCGACGACGTACTGCGGGGTGAAGTGATCGTCGACGTCGATCGCGAGTCCCGAGCGCGGGAGGTCGCGGATGTGGCCGATGCTCGCCTTGACGTCGTAGCCGGACCCGAGGAACCCCGCGATGGTCTTGCCCTTCGCGGGGGACTCCACGATCACGAGCGACTTGGGCACCACGCCATCCTCTCGGCCGACCTCTCGGTCGGCCTCAACTGGACCTCTCGGCCGTCGGGCCGGTCACCGTAGCCATCCGGACGGTCCCAGGTCGTCTCATGCCGGGCGGGATGCTGTCAAGGTGCCCGCTTCCCCTGCGCCCTTCGGGCGCAGAAATTCTTCGCCACCCTGGGCGGTCGTGCGGTTCCCGTATGAGAAGGGGCCCACCGCTATCGTCACGCCGGTGACCTTCCTCGACCCGAAGCACCTCATCGACACGTTCGGTCTCGCCGGGCTGCTCGTCGTGATCTTCATCGAGTCGGGGATCTTCCCGGCGCCGCTGCCGGGCGACTCCCTCCTCTTCACCGCGGGGCTCTTCGCGGCCGACCACAACAAGTACCACCTGCACATCGCACCCATCGCGCTCGGTGCGCTCGTGTGCGCGATCGCCGGCGCGCAACTCGGCTTCGAGATCGGCGAGCGGTTCGGCACGAAGCTGTTCAAGCCCGGCGCCCGGTTCTTCAAGCCCGAGTACGAGCAGCGGGCGCACGAGTTCTTCGAACGGCAAGGTCCGAAGTGGGTGGTCCTCGCCCGGTTCGTGCCGATCGTGCGTACGGTCACGCCGATCCTCGCCGGTGCGAGCGAGATGCGCCGCCGCGCCTTCGCGATCTACAACGCGATCGGCGCCACGATCTGGGCCGTCGGTATCAGCCTCGCCGGCTTCTATCTCGGCAAGCACATCCACAACGTCGACCACTACATCCTGCCGATCGTCGTCGTGATCGTGATCGTCTCGATGATCCCGCCCGTGCTCGAGTACCGGCGACACCGGGCCGCCGCCGCGGCGCGGGTGCCGGTGTCGCCCGCGTCCCCCGACGCGAACGACACCGAAGCACCACGTTCGTGAACTCCCGCTAGTTCGCCACCGGCGCGGGCTCGTCGGGCGCGGTCGCGGCCAGGCCGGCTCCCGACCGCTTCGAGAACGCGATCGCGCCGATCAGCACGACGAGCGAGAGACCGGCGATCGTGAAGCGCCCGGCGTCGTTCTTGTGCCGCTGCATCGTGATGACGGCCGGCAGGATCAGCAAGGAGACGAGGTTCATCACCTTGATCAGCGGGTTGAGCGCCGGGCCTGCCGTGTCCTTGAACGGGTCGCCGATCGTGTCGCCGATCACCGCGGCCTTGTGCGCGTCAGAGCCCTTGCCGCCGTGGTGACCGTCTTCGATGTACTTCTTCGCGTTGTCCCACGCACCACCGGCATTCGACAGGAAGTTCGCCATCAGCTGGCCGGTGAGGATGACCGCGGCGAGGAACGCCCCGAGGGCGAGGTAGTTGATGCCGAACCCGATGATCACGGGCGTGAGGACCGCGAGCAGGGCGGGCGTCGCGAGCTCCCGCAGTGACGCGCGGGTGCAGATGTCGATGACCGGGCCGTAGTCGGGCCGCTTCTCGCCGGTCATGATCTTGCCGTCGGCGAACTGGCGGCGGACCTCCTGCACGACGGTTCCCGCCGTGCGCCCGACCGCGCGGATCGCGAGCGAGCTGAAGAGGAAGGCGACGGAGCCGCCGATGAGCAGACCGATGAAGGTCTTCGGATCGGCGACGTTGATCTGCGTGAGCGGTTCGCGGAACAGCGCGGAGCCGGTCGCCTTCAGGTTGAACTCGCTGCCGATCGTCTCGATGTAGCTCGAGAACAGCGCGACGGCCGCGATGACCGCGGAACCGATCGCGAAGCCCTTCGTGACTGCCTTCGTGGTGTTGCCCACCGCGTCGAGGCTCACCATGATCCGCGCCGGCTCGCCCTCGAACTCACCCGACATCTCTGCGATGCCCGCCGCGTTGTCGGCTACGGGACCGAACGTGTCCTCCGAGACGACGACGCCGGTCGTCGCGAGCATGCCCATCCCGGTGAGCGCGACGAGGTACAGCGAGAACTGGATGTTGCCGCGGCCGAGGGCGATCCCACTGCCGAGCGCACCTGCGATCGCGATGATCGCCCACACCGACGACTCGAGTCCCGAGCTGATGCCCGCGAGCACTGCGGTCGCCGCGCCGCCGTTGGCCGCGGCATCGGCGATCTCCTGCACCGGTGCGGTCTCCGTGGAGGTGAAGTACTCGGTGAGCCGGCTCACGACCTGCGCGAGCACGAGACCGATCACGACGGCTCCGAAGCACTTCCAACCCTCGTTGGCGTGCTTGTTGCCGACGTAGCCGAACGCGACGATCGCGGTGCCGACGACGGTGAGGATCCCCGCGGTGAGGAACCCGCGGTTGATCGGTGCCATCGCGGAACGGTCCTTGTCGGTGGCGCGCACCGCGAACACACCCACGATCGACGCGAGCACACCGACGGCGCGCGCGACGAGCGGGAAGATCAGACCGAGTGCGGGGTTCGCACCGATCGACTTGAACGCGGCGACGCCGAGGATGATCGACGCGACCAGCGTGACCTCGTAGCTCTCGAAGAGGTCGGCCGCCATGCCCGCGCAGTCACCGACGTTGTCGCCCACGTTGTCGGCGATGGTCGCCGGGTTGCGCGGGTCGTCCTCGGGGATCCCGACCTCGACCTTGCCGACGAGGTCGGCGCCGACGTCGGCCGCCTTCGTGAAGATGCCGCCGCCGACGCGCAGGAACAGCGCGAGCAGCGAGCCACCGAACCCGAACCCGATCAGGATCGCCGAGCTCGTGTTCTGGAAGATCATGATGATCGTCGTCGCGCCGACGAGCCCGAGCCCGACGGTGAACATCCCCGCGACGCCCCCGGTGCGGAACGCGACCTTCAACGCCGCGGGGAGCGAACCGCTCTTCGCCGCCGCGGCGGTCCGCACGTTGCCGCGCACCGCGAGGCTCATGCCGATGAACCCCGTGAGCCCCGACATGAGGCAGCCGGTGATGAACGCGAGCGTGCGGAACGTGCCCGACTGCGCGAACGAGAGCGCCTCCGAACCGTCGGGCTTCAGCACGTGGGTCGACGTCGCGAACACGATGATCGCGACGGGCACGAGGATGACGATGATCGTCTTGAACTGACGCCGGAGGTAGGCCATCGCCCCCTCCTGGATCGCATCGGCGATCTCGATCATCTTGGGAGTCCCGCGATCGGCGGCCAGCACCCCCCGCACCAGGAAGAACCCGGTGAGGATGGCCAGCACGGCCGTCGCGAAGGAGAACACGAGCCAGAACCACTCGGCGGCGCCGAGGTGGAAGGCCTGGTAGCCGCCTTCGGCGGCGAGAACACGGATCATGGGGCGGTTGGCTCCTTCGTGCCGAGCGAGGACTTCTGGACGAAGACCTGGTTCGCGACGGTGCTGCCGAGCGTGATTTCGCGTCCGTCGACCCGCAGCACCAAGGGGCCGTCGAACGGTTGCTTCTCCTTGACCTCGACGTGGACACCGGGCCGCAGCCCGAGCTGATCGAGGAAGGCGACGATCTCGGGATCGGTCGAGCCGGGCACCGCGACCACCGCGACGTCGCCGGGCTCGAGCGTGTAGAGGGAGGGGATGTCGGGGAGCTCGTTGGTCTCGGGCTCAGGGATCGGGAAGCCGTGCGGGCACGTCTCCGGACGGTCGAGCGCGACGAAGAGCTTGTCCTCGACCTCCTGCGGGAGCTCGTGCTCGAACGCGGTCGCGAGCCGGTCGGCCTCGTTCCACGCGTAACCGAGCATGTCGGCGAGGAAGCGCTCGACGATGCGATGACGGCGGATCGCGCCGACGGCCAGCCGGCTGCCGGTGCCCGTGAGCACGACGCCGCGGTAGGGCGTGTGGTCGACGAAGTCGCGATCCGCGAGGCGCTTGACGGTCGCGGTCGCGGTGCCCGGGCTGACCCCGAGCCGCTCGGCGAGCGCGACGGTGTGGGCCTCTCCGTGCTCCCTGGCGAGCCGGTAGATCGATTTCAGCGCTTCGCGCTCTGATTTGGAGAGCTTGACGTCCGTGGCTTCGATGGCGAGGACTTTAGATTTTGGTCACAAAAAAGGTCAAGACCGGACGCGCCGGGATCCCGCCGCGACGGTGGCGCGACCGCTTCCGGCTCGGGGACGCGACCCGGTTACGATGCCGCCTACTCGAAGAGCGGGAGCATCGCCGTGCACGTCGTGGTCGTCGGATGCGGCCGGGTCGGCAGTGAGCTGTCCGGAGCCCTGGAGCTCGGCGGCCACACCGTCGCCGTCGTCGACAAACGCAAAGAGGCCTTCCGCCGGCTGCCACCGTCGTTCGGAGGCAAGACCATCGTCGGCTTCGGCTTCGACCGCGACACCCTGCTCGAGGCCCAGATCGACCAGGCCGGCGCGGCCGCGGCCGTCACGAGCGGCGACAACTCCAACATCATGGCGGCTCGAGTCGCACGCGAGACGTTCGAGGTCGAGCGGGTCGTCGCCCGCATCTACGACCCCCGCCGGGCCGCGATCTACCAGCGGCTGGGCATCCCCACCGTCGCGACCGTGGCCTGGACGACCGACCAGGTGCTGCGGCGTCTGCTCCCCGGCGACTACGCCTCGAACTGGACCGATTCGAGCGGCAGCATCGCGCTCGTCGAGCGCGACCTGCCGGGCAGCTGGGCCGGACGCCCGTTGCGCCTGATCGAGGAGCCGGGCCGCTGCAAGGTCGTCGCGGTGACGCGGCTGGGCGCGGCGCGCCTCTTCGACCCTGACCTCGTCGGCCAGGAGGGCGACATCCTGCATCTGCTCGTCGCGAGCGGGACCCTCGAGGAGCTGCAGGAACGGCTCGACGCGACCGAGACCGGAGGGCCGCACTGATGCGCGTCGCGGTCGCAGGCGCGGGCAACGTCGGCTCGTACATCGCGCGGGAGCTGGTCGAGAACGGCCACGACGTCCTCCTGCTCGAGAAGAGCCCCGACGTCGCGGCCCGGCTCGAGAAGGTGCCCGGTGTCGAGCTGCGCGTCGCCGACGCGTGCGAGGTGAACTCGTTGCGCGAGGCGAAGCTCGACACGTGCGACGTGGTCGTCGCCGCGACCGGAGACGACGAGGACAACCTCGTGGTCTCCCTGCTCGCGAAGCAGGAGTTCGCCGTGCCGCGCGTCATCGCGCGCGTCAACCACCCCAAGAACCACTGGCTGTTCAACGAATCGTGGGGTGTCGACCTCTCGGTGTCGACGCCGCATCTCATCACCTCCCTCGTCGACGAGGCCGTGAGTGTCGGGCGGCTCGTGCGCCTCTTCCAGCTCGAACGCGGCCAGGTGCGCCTCGTCGAGGTCACGCTCGCCGACAACACGCCGGTGGCCGGTCAGCCGATCCGCGACCTCGACGTGCCGCGCGACGCCACGCTCGTCGCGATCGTCCGCGACAACCACGTGCTGTTCGCGCGCGGCGACACGGTGCTCTACCCGGGCGACGAAGTGCTCGCGCTCGTCACGATCGAGTCCGAGGAATCCGTGCGCCGGCTGCTCACCGGCCTGTAACCCTCGCCGACACTTCTCACAACGCCTGGTCACGGCCGGGTGCCGCGGCCGCGCGGAGAATGCGTGGCATCCTCTCCGACGCGATGTCGCCGTCCCCCTCTCGCCATCGGTCCGGCCGACTGCGCCTCGTCGTCGTCGTCGTCGCCCTCGGCCTCGCGCTGAGCGCGTGCCACGGATCGAAGAAGCACACCGCGACGACGGGCACCACGGTGGTCCCCTCCACCGACGCGAAGGGGCAGCCGAACGTCTCGCTCGCGCTGAAGCTCGGCAAGCTCGACGTGCAGGCGGGCAAGACACGCAAGCCGTTCAGCCACACGCTCGCCGCGCAGCTCCTCACGCTCGTGAACCACTACGTCGCGACCGCGGTGACCCGGCCGCTCCTCACCGGGAAGCACGCCGGCACGCTCACCGACTTCCAGCCGTCGCTGGCGGGCCGGTTGAAGCCGGGCTCGCACGACCGGGCGGCGCTCACCGACGACAACGTCCCGCCGTTCGCGACCGTCAGCAAGACCGTGCTCCAGCCGCTCGCGCTCGTCGGCCTCGAGGACGCGTCGGGCCAGCTCGTGATGGTCGGCGGGCAGCTCGGCGTCTACGTGAAGGGCACGACCGCCGGCGGCCCGCTCACCGTGAGCCGGCTCGGCAGCCTCGTCTTCGAGAAGGGCAAGGGCGGCAAGTGGCTGATCTCCGGCTACAGCCTCTACGTGCGCCGCGACACCCCGACCAACTCCACCACGACCTCGGCCGCCTCGACCTCGACGACGACGAAGCCATGACCCTCGACGACACGATCCTCCCCTTCGGTTCGCGGAGCCGGCGCCGCGGGCCGAGCCACTGGGCGGTCCGGCTGCTGCGCACGTTCGCCATCGGCGTCGTCGTCACGATGCTCGCGTTCGTCGGTCTCGTCACCGCGTGGTTGCACGGCGCGCGCTTCCCCATCGCGTCGGGTACGCCGGCGGTGCAGGTGCAGAAGCTCGCGTCCGCCAACTACGAGGGCGAACCCAGCGGCGTGATCTTCCTGCTGCTCATCGGCAGCGACCTGCGCCCGGGTGTGGGCGGTTCGCGCGGTGACGCGCTGCACGTGCTCGCGGTGAACACGAAGCTCAAGAAGGGCACGCTCCTCAACATCCCGCGCGACACCTGCGCGGCGATCCCCCACCACGGCACCGACAAGATCAACGTCGCCAACGCGTACGGCGGCCCGGCGCTGCAGGCCCAGGTGATCGGCCAGCTTCTCGGGGTGAACCTGTCGTACTCGGTCCTCGTCGACTTCGCCGGGTTCGGTGCGCTCGTCAACGGCGTGGGTGGCGTGACCATCGACGTCACCACCCACATGAACGACCACGACTCCGGCGCGTACTACACGCCCGGCCGCTATCACGTCGACGGCGGCGGCGCGCTCGCCTTCGCCCGCGACCGCCACGACTTCGCGCGCGGCGACATCACGCGCACCGAGAACCAGGGTCAGATCATCCTCGACGCGATGAGCCAGCTCCGAACGCGCGCCGCGACCCCGACGGGCGCGTTCCGGCTCCTCGCACTGCTCAGCGCGAACGCGACGCTCACCAACGTCGGACTCACCGACCTCTACCGGCTGGGTCGCCTCGCGGAGTCGGTCAAGCCGGCCAGCATCGCGAACGTCACGATCCCGGTGGGGGGCGGCCAGTGCCTGCCGCTGCTGGCGAGCGCGCCGGCCCAGTTCGCCGACTTCCGCGACGACGGCGTGCTCGAGACGACCGGCGGCTGACCCCGGGCCGACCCCGGGGCTGACCCAGCCGGCGCTGCCGACACGATCGAGCCGGCCGGCTCGCCTGCCGGTGTCGTCGGGCACCGGTACCCTCGAACTGTGGTCAGCCTCGACGCGCGCGACACCCTCGATCTCCTCGCGCTCGACCCCGACCTCGGCGACCGGCTCGTGCACCGCGCCACGATCCCGGCGCGCCCGGCCCGCTTCGCCGCCCTCGCCCGGCCGCTCGCGCCCGAGCTCGCCGAACGGCTCGCGAGCCGCGGCATCGAGCGGCTGTGGTCACACCAGGCCGCGGCGATCGACCACCTCCGCGACGGCCGCGACGTCGTGCTCGCGACGGGGACCGCGTCGGGGAAGTCGCTCTGCTACCAGCTCCCGATCGTCGAGGGTGTCGTCGAAGGCCGCAAAGACACGGCGCTGCTCGTGTTCCCAACCAAGGCGCTCGCGCAAGACCAGTTGCGGTCGCTGCGCGGCTGGCTCGTCCCCGGGCTGAAGGCCGTCAGCTACGACGGCGACACGCCGAGCGAGCAGCGCGGCATGGGCGCGGCGCAACGCGAACGTCGTGCTCACCAACCCGGAGATGCTCCACATGGGCATCCTCCCGTCGCACCAGCGATGGGCGACGTTCCTCATGCGCCTGCGCTACGTGGTGGTCGACGAGCTCCACACGCTGCGCGGCATCTTCGGCAGCCACGTTGCCCACCTCCTGCGCCGCCTCCAGCGCGTGTGCGAGCACTACGGCTCGCACCCGACGTTCTGCTTCGCGAGCGCGACGATCGGCAACCCCGGCGAGCTCGCGAGCGCGCTCTGCGGCACGCCGGTGGAACTCGTCGACGACGACGGCGCGCCCCGCGCCGAGCGCACCCTTGCGTGCTGGCAGCGTCCCTTGATCGACGAGCACTCCGGTGCGCGCGCGTCCGCGAACATCGAGACCGGTGCGCTCCTCGCCCGGTTCGTGGAAGACGGCCACCAGACGCTCGCGTTCACGCGCAGCCGTCGCGGCGCGGAGCTCGTCGCGCAGCACGCGCGCCGCACCCTCGAACGCTCGCATCCCGAGCTCGCGCCGCGCGTCGCCGCGTACCGCGCCGGCTACCGCGCCGACGAACGCCGCGCGCTCGAAGCCGACCTGTCGGCCGGCACACTGCTCGGCGTCGCGGCGACGAACGCGCTCGAGCTCGGCATCGACGTCGGCGGGCTCGACGCGATCGTGCTCAACGGCTTCCCGGGCACGCTCGCGTCGATGTGGCAGCAGGCCGGGCGCGCGGGGCGTACCGGGCGCCGCTCCACCGCGCTCCTCGTCGCCGGCGACGACCAGCTCGACCAGTGGTACGTCGCGCATCCGGGCGAGCTGACGCGCCGCACACCCGAGCGCGCGGTCGTGAACCCGAACAATCCGTTCGTGCTGCGCGCGCAGGTGGCGTGCGCGGCGCACGAGCTCCCGCTCACCCCCGCCGACGAGCGCTGGTTCGGCGCCGGCCTCGACGACGTCGTGCGCGAGCTCGTCCTCGACGACCTCCTGAAGCCGCGCGGCGGCGCGATGTACTGGGCCGGCCGCGATCGTCCGGCCGCGGGCGTCGGGCTCCGCAGCGGCAGCGGCGTCGAGTACCGGCTCGTCGATGCGGCGACCGAGCACGAGGTCGGCACCGTCGACGACGCGCGCGTCTTCACCGCCGCGCACCCCGGCGCGCTGTACCTCCACCAGGGCCGGCAGTACCGGGTGACGCAGCTCGACCAGGCCGACCACGTCGCCTGGCTCGAAGCCGTCGACTGCGACGAGTACACACAGCCGCGCGTCGACACCGACATCGCGATCGCGGCGATCGACGACCAGACTGCGATCGGCCCGGGCACCGTGCACGTGGGCGCGGTCGAAGTGACGAACCTCGTGCACGCGTACCAGCGCATGCAGATCTCCACCCGGCGCGTGATCGAAACCTGCGAGCTCGACCTTCCGCCCCGCACGCTCACGACGCGAGCGTGCTGGTACACCGTGCCCCTCGACGCCCTCCTCGACGCGGGGCTCGACCCGGCCGCGCTGCTCGGCACCGTGCACGCCGCGGAGCACGGGCTCATCGGCCTGCTCCCACTCTTCACGATCTGCGACCGCTGGGACGTGGGTGGCGTCTCGATGGCCACCCATCCCCAGACCGGCGCGCCGACGATCTTCGTCTACGACGGCTATCCCGGCGGCGCGGGCATCGCCGAGCTCGCGTACGCCGACGCCGAGCGCCACGTGCGCGCGACGCTCGAGCTCGTTGCCGGCTGCGCGTGCGACGACGGCTGCCCCGCGTGCGTGCAGTCGCCGAAGTGCGGCAACTGGAACGAGTACCTCGACAAGCAGGGCGCGATCACCCTGTTGCGCCTGCTCGCCAACGGCTGAGATCGACCTCGGCGCGCGCCCGAGCGCGCACCGGCACCGTGAGCTCTCCGGGTGGAGCGTGCAGTTCCACGACGACCTCGACCGCCGCCGGTTCGCGGTGGCATACCACGAGCTGCGCGTGGTTCACCTCGGCAACGAAGCTCGCCGCCGCGCACGCCGCGACGGTGTCGCCGTGCGCGATCTCGTCGGCCGCCGCCAGCGCGGCCGCGTCGGCCGCGGCCTCGGCCCGGCCCGCGACGACGGTGGTCCCGCCCAACCGGATGACCGCGACGGCGAGGAGCGCGAGCACCACCACGAGCCCGCACGCGAGAACCGCGACCGAACCCCGTTCCCGACGGCACCGCCGCCGGCCCCTGAGCGCCGTCATCGGGTGTGCTCCGTTCGCATCGAGACCCGGGCGTGCAACCACGGGTCGGGGATGAGCGCACCCACGAGCGGAAGATCGGTGATCGAGTGAAAGGTGACGGTCGCCACGACGAGGTCGCCGACCTTCGCGCCACCTTCGATCGTGACTCCCGCACCCCCCACGATCCGGCGCGCGGCCGCGGGTCCGTCGGCGCCCACACTGGCCGCGCGTGCCGCTTCGCGAGCCGCGTGCACGACGAGCAGTTCGTCGCGAGCGACGAGCGCGAACTGAACGAGCGCCAGCAGCAGCAACACGATCGCGGGGAGCACCAGCGCGAGCTCCACCGCGGCTTGGCCGTCGTCGGGACGCGCGCCGTCGCGCGCGCCCCGACGGACGACGGTGTTCAGGCGATCCACTTCAGGACGCGTCCGATGACACCGTTGAAGATCGAGCTGATCCCGTTCGACTTCGTGACCCAGCTCAGGAGCAACCCGACGATCGCGGCAGCCGCCACGATGACGAGCGCGTACTCGGCGGTGGACTGACCTGCCTCCTCGAGTGACTCGCCGTGGAGCACTCGGATCAGGCAGCACAGGATGCGGTCGAGCACGGATGAACCTCCGATCGGGCGCGTGACGCGCCGTGGTTTCGAATGTGACGGCGGTCGGCCTCAGAAGCCGTGGAATCCCGCGGCGACCGCGGGCACGACGGTCAGGAGACCGAACGCCGGAAGCACGAGGAAGACGAGGGGGAAGAGCAGCCGGACCGGGACCGTGCGGGCACGGGTCTCGGCACGTCGGCGAAGATCGCGGCGGGCCTCGGCGGCGAGCCGCGCGAGGGCATCGTTCACGGGGGCGCCCAGCCGGGTGCCGGTGCGGAGCACCGATGCGAGGGGCGCGAGCGTCGCGTCCCGCTGCGCGGCCTGCCGGAGCGCGCCGTCGAAGGTCGCACCCAACCGGCACGCGGTGAGTACCGAGGCGAACGCCGCGCCGACACCGGACGGCGACCACCGCGCCGCGGTCTCGATCGCACCGAACGGTGTCGCTCCGGAGCTCACCGCCACGGCGAGTAGGTCGATCGCCGCGGGGAGCTCGTGCGCCATCCGACGTTCGCGCTGGCGGCGCGCACGAGCGCGACCGGCACCGCGCAGCACGCGCCCGGCCGGGCCGAGCGCGTCGATCGCCCGCCCGTAGGCGCGCTGCATGCGCGCGAACACCGCGGCCTCGCGCGTCGGGCTGTCGTCTGGTCGGAGGTCGCGCGCGCGCTCGTTCGCGCTCACCCTCCGCACGAGCCGGCGCGTCGCGAAGAACGCCAGCCCACCCCACCCGACCGCGACCGCGGCGATCGAGGCGTTCACGACTCCTCCCGGAGCAGCGCGCGTATCCAGAACGCCGCCAACGTCTCGAGACCCAGCGCGACGGCGAGGCAGATCCGTCCGAAGCCGGTACCCGTGACGAGCCCGACGGTCCGCCGGTCGAGCAGGGTCGACAGGGCGAGGTACGCGACGGGCAGGCAGCCGACGACGAGGGCCGAGAGGCGCGCCTGCGCCGACAGGGCGCGACTCTCGGCGCGGATCTCGGCGCGGTCGCGCAGCGATGACGCGAGCCCGTCGAGGGCCGCGGCCGCCCGACCCCCCGTCGACGCGGCCACGGCCAGCGCGCCGGCCGCGCTCGTCACCACTGGTTCGGGTCGCTCGGCGGCCCACGCCTCGAGCGCGCGCTCGAGCGGTGCGCCGAGCGCGCGACGGCGCGTGAGTCGCGCGAACTCCGCGGCGAGCGGCCCGCCGGTCTGGCCGATCGCGTCGAGCGCGCCGGCGACGGTTCCTCCGGTACGCAGCTCGCTGGCGACCGACTCCAAGGCACCCGGCAGCTCGGCGGTGAGACGCCGCCGACCGCGATCGCGCGCCGCGAACAGCCAGATCGGTCCGGCGGCGAGCACCAGTCCCGCCGCTGCCGGGACGAAGACGCGGTCGAACCCGGCGGCAACGCACGCCGCGGCGAGCGCGGCCATCACCCACACCTGAATCGCCGCCGCGGGCTCGATCGCGACGTCGGCGGCGAGCAAGGCCGGCTCCAGGCGCGCGCGAATCGCCGACGGCATCCGGCTCGGAGCATCGCGCAACGTGCGCACGCGGTCGGTGGCGCTCGCGCGGCGCGCCTGCCGCGCGAGCGCAACGCTCGCGACCGCGGCGACGATCAGGAGCGCATGGTGCCTCACCGACGGGAAGCCGACGGTCAGCACCGCGCCCACTCCGCGGCAAGATCGACCGCCGGGCGGCGCGCCCCGCGACGCGGCACCGAGCGGGGTACGAGGCTGCCACCCTGCCGTTCGAGGAGCAGCCGCACCCGGGGCGCGCGCCGAACCGACTGATCGTCGACCTCGGCGATCGCCTCGATGCGGCGAGCGCCGTCGGCGTCGCGCGCGACGAACACGACCGCGTCGAGCGCGGCCATGATCTGCTGGCGCACCGCGGCAAGCGGCAACGGCACACCCGCGAGAAGGGTCAGGGTCTCGAGCCGGGTCAGCGCGTCAGACGGGCCGTTCGCGTGCACCGTGGAGAGCGACCCGTCGTGGCCCGTGTTGAGCGCCTGCAGCATGTCGAGCGCCTCGCCGCCGCGCACCTCGCCGACGACGATGCGGTCGGGGCGCATGCGCAACGCGGCGCGCACGAGATCGCGCACACTCACGGCACCCACGCCTTCCGCGTTGGCGGGGCGGGCCTCGAGCCGTACCACGTGCGGCTGCGCGAGCCGCAGCTCCGCCGTCTCCTCGATCGTGACGATGCGCTCCCCGCCGTCGATCGCGGCAGACAGCGCGTTGAGCAAGGTGGTCTTCCCCGCGCTCGTCGCGCCCGCGACGAGCACGTTGCATCCGCCTTGCACCAGCGCGCGCAGGAACGACGCGGCCGCGTCGTCGGCGCCGAACGCCTCGAGCCCGACGGGCCGGCTCGCGAAGCGACGGATCGTGAGACACGGCCCGTCGGGCGCGAGCGGCGGCAGGATCGCGTGCACCCGGGACCCGTCGGTGAGCCGCGCGTCGGCGATCGGCGACGACCGGTCGAGCCGCAGCCCGAGCGGGGCGACGATGCGTTCCGCCAGCCGCGCGATCGCCGGGCCGTCGAGACCGAGATCCACCGGCACGAGCCGGCCCCGCCGCTCGACGTAGGCCCGGCCCGGCCCGTTGACCATGATCTCGGTGACCTCGGGATCGATCATGAGCGGATCGAGCGGGCCGAGGCCGTCGACCTCGCGCACGATCTCGTCGAGGAGCCGCTGCGCCCGCGACGCTTCGGCGAGCGGGGCCTCCGACGCGAGCAGGCGGGCGAGATGCTGGCGCAGCTCCGCGCCGATCGCCCGCGGCGGAGGATCCGCGAGCAGCCGTCGTACCACCGCGCGGCGAACGGCGGCGTCGGAGTCGCGTGCGACGGGCGCCGCCGCCGTGCTCACGCGGCCCGCCCCTTCGACTGCGCCATGCCGATCTGTTCGAGCGCGGCGCGCGCGGGCCGCGCGAGCACCTCGGGAAGCCGAGCCATGAGCACGCCGGCGTCGACGACACGCGCGACCGACGCGCGCACCGCGACGGTCGCGAGCACCGGGACGCCGACGACGTCGGCAACCTCGCGCGCCCGAGCGCGCGGCCCGACTCCTCGAGGAGGACGACTCCGGACGCGTCGCGGGCGAGATCGTCGACGGCCGCGCGGCGCAGGGCGAGGTAGCACGGCCGTAACAGAACGATCGACCGGTCGGCGACCTCCACCAGCGCGCGAGCGGCCGCGGAGTCGGCGCGCCCACAATCGGCGACGACGGGGGTCGACCCGTCGCGCAACGCCACGCCCAGCGCGGCGCCCGCCTCGCCTCCCGCGTGCTGCCCCGGCGCCGGAGTCGTGCCCGCAGCGAGGAGCTCGAAGCCGGGCCCGGCGGCGAGCGCCAGTCGATCGAGCGCGTCGGTCGGTGCCTCGGGCCCGGCGAGAAGGAAGTCGTGGACACCCGGACCGTCGGCGACGGCGAGCCCGAGAACGGCGGGTTGATCGCCGTCGAGATCGACGAGGCGCACGCCGGATTCGCGGGCGAGCACGACCGCGCACGCGGCCGCGAAGACAGATGTACCCGAGCCGCCCTTGGGCGACCAGATCGCACAGAGCACCGCAACCTCCCGAGTGAGCGCACCGGTTGCCGCGGCAACATCGGGCGCGCCGAACCAGACCTCGGGAAGTGCGGGGGAAGGGCCGTGAACCTACGGTGAACGCACCCCGAACGTCAAGACCCTCCGCGGAAGATGTTCGGGTGAGCGCGCCGTACGCTGTTCGTGATGGAGGCCGCGTTCTTCGATCTCGACAAGACGATCATCGCGAAGAGCTCCGTCCTCGCGTTCGGCCGCAACTTCTACCGCGAAGGCCTCGTCAACCGGCGCGCGATCGCGCGCTCGATCTACGCGCAGTTCGTCTACATGCTCGTCGGCGCCGACGAGAACAAGATGGAACAGGTCCGCGAATCGATGCTCAAGCTCACGAAGGGCTGGGACCAGAAGCACATCGCGGAGATCGTGCGCGAGACCCTCGAGGAGACGATCTCGCCGATCATCTACGCCGAGGCGCTCGAGTTGATCCGCGATCACCGCGCCGCGGGGCGGCGCACCGTGATCATCTCGTCGTCGCCCTACGAAGTGGTCGCCCCGCTCGCCGACTACCTCGGCGTCGACGACGCGATCGCGACCCGGGCGAGGCTCGACGACGAAGGCCGTTACACCGGCGAGCTCGACTTCTACGCGTACGGTCCCGCGAAGGCCGACGCGATCCGGGCGAAGGCGCAAGCCGAAGGCATCGATCTGTCGGCGTCGTACGCCTACTCCGACTCGATCACCGACCTGCCGATGCTGGAGACGGTCGGGCACCCCGTCGCGGTCAACCCCGACCGCGACCTCGCGAAGGCCGCGGCCGAGCGCGACTGGGAGGTACGCCGGTTCGTACGCCCGATCCGGCTGCGCGATCGCGTCCCCGTGCCCACGACCGGTCCGACGATCGCCGCCAGTAGCGCGGCCGCCGCGTTCGCGACCGGGATCGTGCTCTACGTGTGGTGGTGGCGGCGGCGCATCGAGTCGATCGCACGATGACCAAGCCGCTGAGCGCGCCGTCACGCATCCCGCTCGCGGTGCTCCCCACTCCGCTCGACGACGCGCCGCGTCTCACCCACGCGCTCGGTGGTGCGCGCATCCTCGTGAAGCGCGACGACCTCACGGGTCTCGCGCTCGGCGGCAACAAGGCGCGCAAGCTCGAACGGCTCGTCGCGGAGGCAGTCGCGCAGGACGCGGGCGTGATCGTCACCGGCGGCGGCGTGCAGAGCAATCACGCGCGCATGACTGCTGCGGCCGCGAACCGGGTCGGGATCCCGTGCCATCTCGTGATCGCGGGTCCGCAGCCCGACGCGCCGAGCGGCAACCTGCTGCTCGACCAGCTCATGGGCGCGACGATCGAGTTCGGCGCGAGTGAACGCTACGCAGAGCTCGAAGCCGCGATCGTCGGCGCGACCGAGCGGCTCGACGCGCAGGACCGGCGACCGTTCCGCATCCCGATCGGTGGCGCGGCCGTCGGCGGCGTGATCGCGTATGCCGACGCGGTCGACGAGCTGCGCGATCAGCTCGCAACCGCGCGCCGGCCCCTCCCCGAGTGGATCGTCGTCGCCGACGGCTCGGGGGGAACCCACGCGGGACTCGTCGCCGGTCTCGGTGACGCGCCGACGACGGTCGTGGGTGTCGACGTCGGGACACGACCCGATCTCGACACCGCCGTCGCCCGCCTCGCGGCGGAAGCGGCCGCGGCGAGCGGGCGCGCGCGCCCCTCCGGCGCGATCGTCGTCGACCACGATCACTTCGGCTCGGGCTACGGCGAGCTCAGCGCGTCAGCGATCGCGGCGATGAAGATCGCGGCCCGAACCGAGGGACTCGTGCTCGATCCCGTGTACACGGGGAAGGCGCTGGCGGCGCTGATCTCCCGAGTGCGCGACGGACGCATCGCGCCGGGTGACACCGTCGTGTTCTGGCACACGGGCGGCGCGCCCGCGCTCTTCGACGCGCGGTACGCGCACTGCCTCGACGGCACTGCACCTTGAGGCCCGCCCCGTCGTCGCCGTAGCACGCGGGATGCGTGTGCGTGCCGGGCGCGAAGCGGCGCCGGAGCGAGCCCCGGCGCCGGATCCGTACTGCTGGTTCGGTGCGGACCGCTCAGGCGGCGCGTACCTTGCGGGCGACCGCGGCGCCGAGCGCCACGAGCACCAGGAGCAACAGAAGTTTCTTCACGACGACCTCCTCCGCCGGGCTGGCACGAGGGATCGTACCGGAGGGCGTCGGTGGTCGCGCACACCCTCGGCACCGGGACCGAACCGAGCACGAGACGCGCCCGAACCGCACGTCGGAGGAGACCCGTAGGCTGGCGCCGGAGGTGAATGGGGTCTGGTGGCCCCCCTCGTCTTCAACACGAGTGGGACGGGCGATCCCCGTCCGGTGGGTTCGATTCCTGCCACCTCCGCCACCATTGGCCACGCTACGTCACACACCCATCGCCGAAATGGGTCCTTCGGCGGATCGATGTTACGGTCGCTTCAGGCCGTCTGACGTCCGCTGTCACAAAGTGCGATCGTGAAGGACGGATTCCAACTCAAGTTGGTCATCCCCGGCATCCGACGCGTAGAGCGTCAATGGGGATGGTATGCCAACGCCGGCAGAGGGAATCCACACCATGCGCTTTCAGACCTACCAACGTGTCCGCCGATCCGCCCGCACCGCTCTGCTGGTGGTGCCGATCGCCGCGCTCGGCGCGCTGCTGCTCCCCGCGAACGCGGCGCAGCAGCACAAGATCAAGGAACCCGGCCTGATCAAGACGACGTGGAGCGCCTCGACCTCGGGCGTCACCGCCCGCCCGTACCGCACGGTGTGGAGCTCGAGTGCCCAGGGCCGCAACATGCCGTCGAGCTACCACGGCGCCGTCGTGATCCAGCGCCTCGGTGGAACCGGCTGGGTCTCCGGCATGGAGCTCACGCCCGCCGCCGCCCGCGAGCTCGCGGTGAACCTCACCAAGTCGCTCCACGGCACCTCGGGCAGCATCCAGATCTGGAACCACGACCACGGCACGCTCAACGCGACCGACATGCACTTCCGGGCCCAGCCCGCCTTCGGTCTCGCGTGGAGCTTGATCATGTCGGCGGCCGGTCACTAGCACCGGACCACCGCCACACCCCGGGGGGACACGCCCGTGGGGGCCGCAACACGCGGTCCGCGCGGGCGTGTACTCGCGTCAGGGCACCGACGATGAACCGACGCGAACGTGCGGGCCGCCGAGCGGCCCGCACGCTTCAGAAGATGACGGGTTCGGTGATCAGACCGCGAGCAGGTCGCGGGCGCCGGTGTCGGCCGACGGGTGCCGGAGCTTCGACATCGCCCGGGCCTCGATCTGGCGAATGCGCTCCCGGGTGAGGTTGAAGTACTCGCCGACCTCTTCGAGGGTCCGCGGCTCACCGCGGTCGAGACCGAAGCGCAGCGCGAGGATCTGCCGTTCCCGCTCGTCGAGCGGGGCGAGCAACTTCTCGATCTCCGCCGGCAGCAACGCGGTCGCCGCGACCTCGAACGGGGACTCGGCCGAGCGGTCCTCGACGATGTCGCCGAGCTCGGCGTCGCCGTCCTCCCGCAGCGGCTCGGAGAGCGACAGGGGCTCGGCCGCGAAACGCAGCGCCTCGGTGACCTTGTCTTCGGGCATCTCGACTTCGGCCGAGAGCTCCGCGAGGGTCGCCGGGCGACCGAGCTTCAACTCCAGACGCGAGCGGGCCTTCTGCAGCCGGGCGAGCGTGTCGCCGGCATGGACCGGCAGCCGGATCGTGCGGCCGGTGTTCGCGATGCCGCGCGTGATCGCCTGGCGGATCCACCACGTCGCGTACGTCGAGAACTTGAAGCCCTTGCGCCAGTCGAACTTCTCGACGGCGTGCATCAGGCCGAGGTTGCCCTCCTGGATGAGGTCGAGCAGGGGCAGCCCGGAGGCCTGGTACTTCTTGGCGATCGACACGACGAGTCGCAGGTTCGACTGGATGAACCGGCGCTGCGCCTCGTCGCCCTCGCGCGCGGTCCGGCGCAACTCGCGCTTCTTCGCCGGCGTCAGGCCCTTGGCCGTCGCCAGTTGCTCGCGCGCGGCATTTCCGTTCTCGATCTGCTGCGCGAGCTGAACCTCGAGCTCCTTGTTCAGCAGCTGGTACTGGCCGATGTCGGTCAGGTACAGCCTGACGAGATCCTCCTCGTCGCGTTCGACTCGCTCCTTCGCCACGGAGAATCCTTCTGTCAGAACTTGGACGGGTTTACAGAACTCATGGAAATAATGCCGATTTGGGGCATTTCTGACCGCTCTTCGCGGTCAGAGGACCCGTCAGCGACGCTCGGTGTCCCTGTAGGATACGGGCCCAGTCAAGCGGGTCTCACCCGCGGAACAGTGCCGAAGAGCTGGCCATTCCGCCTCGCCAAGCGCCCGCGACGAGCCCGTCATGGTACACGAAGAACCCGAGATCGCGGTCCTCGTAGCCCGCTTCGACCCCCTCGCCGGTTGTCACGACGCGCTCGGCGCCGTCCTCGCCCGCTATGTCGTGCTGACGCGGCGGGATCGTGCCTGTCGCAACGTCGATCTGCTCGCCGCCGCGTCGGTGCCCGGACGGCTGCTGATCGTGGAGAAATGGGAGTCGCACGCCGCCGCGCGGGCGCACCTCGATTCCGACGCGATGACCGAGATGGCGCGCAGTGCGCTCCCCCACCTCGCCGCCCGCCCCGAGATCGACCTCTACGACACCGTCTCCGCGCACGATTTGTCGTGAGGTGCCCCGGCCCGCAGCAAGGATCTCTTACGCCTTCCGGCGCAGGAGATCCGCGGGGATCTTCGACTGGGGACGGTCGGCGGCGCCGGTCTCCTTGCAGACCTCGAGCAGGCCGGCCCACGTGAGCGTCTCGGCCTCCCAGAGGCGGTCGAACGCGGCGTCGGCCGCGTCGGTGAAGCCGTGTTGGAGCCGGAAGTCGTAGCGGAGCTTCTTCGGTCGGATCGGGATGCCGAGGCGCGCGACGCGACCGTGGGTCCACACGTCCCAGGCCGCGCGCTCGGCGAGCGTCAGCTCGATGTCGGCGGGTGCGCCGGCGAAGCCTTCGGAGAGCCGGTCGTTCGTGCGCAGCAGCATCTGGGTGAGCTCGCGGCGGGCGTCGGGCTCGGAAAAGGTCCGGGACTTCTGCGTGCTCTCGAGGTTGCCACCCGACATCCACAGCAGGGCGCGGCCGTCGACGACGTCGGAGGCGGTCCCCACGAGCGGATGCGGCAGATCCTCGTCGACCTCGAGGTCGATCTCGACGTCGGCGGGGAACCCGACGAGCGCGGCGGCCTCCTCGATCAGGCCGACGAGCACGGGCACCTCGTAGGGAACGAGCGTGAAGGGATCGGGTGTGACGCGGACGCGGCTCACGAGGGTCAGCTCGCGGCCTGCGCCGCCTGCGCCGCCTCGACCATCGCCTCCGCCTCGGCTTGGGCCTGACGCGCGATCTCGGCGATCTCGTCGACCTCGGCGTCGCTGAAGCCGGCCAGCTCGCGGAAGCGCCGCGCGAGCTGGATCGGGTTCTCCTCGCTCTCGCCGCGGAACCCGCCGAGGCTGAAGATCTTGTCGACCGTGCGTTGGAACTCGAGGGCACGCGCTCGCCGCTCGGGGTCCTTCTCGGTGAGGCGACGCAACCAGTCGGAGCCCATCTTCACGTGGGTGACCTCGTCTGCGAGCATCCAGTCCTCGCAGAACGTGAGCACCGGGTCGCTCGCGGTCTCGCCGAACTCCTTCATCGAGTTGAAGACGTCGATCGCGAGGCCCTCGAGCGCGCGGTTCACGCCCGTGAGACGCAGCACCGGGTCGGGGTTGCAGGCCGCGGCATAGAGGAACGTCGACTCGCCGTACTCGCCGATCTCGCTGCCCATGTGCTCACCCAGCTTCACCGAGATCTCGCAATGGCGCGACTCGTCCCAGCACTGGCGGGCCATGTCGAGCTTGAGCTGGAAGGGCGCCTCGGTGTCGTCGAAGTCGAAGCAGGTGCGGCCCGCGCCCTCGAGCGCCTGGATCTCACCGACGAAGATGCCGTGCATCAGCGAGCGCGAGCGCTCGGCCGCGGCCGGCCGGTCGGCCGCCATCTTGGCCGGGCCGGTGTTGCGCGCGGCGAGCCGCTGGGCGCGCGGATCGAACACCTGGTCCTCGATGCGACTGCGCACGAACCGCTCGTCGCGGGCCAACTCGGACTCGGGCAGGAGCTTCTTCATCGGACGTCCTCCTCCGGCTGGGAACCCAGGCTACCCGGGCCTGCGACCCCTCCCGACGCCAGGACCAGGGCTTCGAGTTCCGCTTGGCGCCGCGACGCACGCTCGACCTTCTCGGGCGTGTCGATCAACGACTGCAGCAGCATCTCGCCGTCGCGCCAGTCTTCGAACTCGTCCTGGAGCGCGAAGGTGAGCGATCGGATCGTCGGTGCGTCGGTGATGCGGCTCGTGCCGTTGAGGTGGTACGTGTACGCCGCGATCTTGCGGGGGATGAGCACGCGGTAGACGCCCACGAGCTTCTCGATCGTGGCGTCCGGCGCCTCGGGCTCGCGCACGGCGTCCATGAAGGTCACGAACGCGTCGTTGGGCGGGACCGTCATCCGGTCGGGGTTCATCTCGCGCAGCTCGGGCAGGCGCTTGTGCCACAGCTCGGCGTGCCAGGCGTGGTGGTAGGTGTGCCGGCCGAGTACGAGCTTCACGTCGAGCTCGGGGACGGTTGCGACCCAGCCGCCGAGCACCTCGAAGAGGCGCATCTCGACCCACTTGTAATTGCCGACCCGACGGGCCGACTCCTCGACGGAGAAGAGTCCCGGGAGCTCACGCCGGTCCCAGGGGGCGAACGCCGCCCGTGCGGAGCTCATCGCTGCGACTCCCGGTTCACGCGCTTCCCCCCGCCGTCGGTTCCGTGTGCGGCCCAGTCTCCCTAGCGCTTGACCGAACGGTCAAGACCCACGACGGCGCTTCGGCGACGAGGATGCTCGCGAGGATCACGCACGCGCCGGCGTAGCCCTTCAGGCCGAGGCGCTCGCCGACCGCGTAGCCGACGAAGCCGGCCACGACGGGTTCGAAGAGGAGGATGACCGCGGCCCGTGCCGGCTCGATCCGCCGCTGACCCCAGAGCTGGATCGTGAAGGCGACCGCGGAGCACAAGACGCCGGTCACGAACACCGCGAGCACGACGCGCCCGCTGACGTGACCGAGTCCCTGCACCGCGACGAACGGCACCGAGAGCACCGTGACCGTCGCGAGCTGCACGCAGGTGAGCGCGACGGGGTCGAAGCGGTTGGCGAGCCGGCCACCGACGTAGATCCACAGGCCGAACGACGCCGCGCACCCGAGCGTGAGCGAGTTGCCATATCCGAGCGCGAGGTGCGCGCCGGTGAGCAGGAAGAGGCCGAGCATCGCGAGCACCACGGCGGCCATCACCGGCCGGCCCGGCAACCGGCGGCGCGCCACCGTCTCGATGATCGGGGTGAACACGACGAACAACCCGGTGATGAACGCCGAGTCCGACGTCGAGGTGTGCTGCAGACCCACGTTCTGGAACCAGTAGCCGGCCCACGCGATCACTCCGAACGCGAGCGCGGCGCGCACGAACGACCTCCCGTCGTCGGCCGTCGGCGCCGCACCGGGCTCGCGGTTGCGGAACCCGTTGCGCACGGCGAACGGCGCGAGGGCGAGCGACGCGACGCCGAAACGCAGGAGCATGTAGCCCGCCGGCGTGACGTCGAGGAGCGCGTTCTGGACGAGCTTGAACGTCGAGCCGTAGGAGATCGTCGCGGCGAGGAGGGCGAGCTCGGGGAGCAGCGGACGGCGCGTCTCCCACGCCGCGGGGCGCGTGTCGCCAAGGGGCGCTCGCTCAGCCGGGCCAGCGGTTGGTGATCGGAAGCCGGCGGTCCTTGCCGAACGCCTTGGGCGAGACCCGCACGCCGGGTGGGGCTTGGCGGCGCTTGTATTCGTTGCGGTCGACGAGCCCCGCGACGCGACGGACGACGGCCGGGTCGAAGCCGCGGTCGACGAGGTCGGAGGTCGAGAGGTCGTCTTCGACGTAGCCGTGCAGGATCGGATCGAGAACGGCGTACTCGGGCAGCGAGTCGCTGTCCTTCTGGTCGGGGCGCAACTCCGCGCTCGGCGGCTTGGTGAGCACCGCCGCCGGGATGACGTCGTTGCCCGCTCGCGCGTTGCGGTCGGCGCAGAGCGCATAGACCAGGGTCTTCGGGACGTCCTTGATCACGGCGAAGCCACCGACCATGTCGCCGTAGAGGGTCGCGTAGCCGGTGGCCATCTCACTCTTGTTGCCGGTCGTGAGCACGAGGCTCCCGAGCTTGTTGGAGATCGACATCAGCACGTTGCCGCGGATGCGTGACTGCACGTTTTCCTCGGCGAGCCCGGCCGGCGCGGTCGCAAAGACGTCGGCGAGCATCACCTCGAAGGCGTGGTGTGCGAGTTCGACCGGGACGGTGAGCGTCGCGATCCCGAGATTGGCGGCGAGCGCCTCCGCGTCGGTGAGGCTGTGGTCGCTCGAGTAGCGCGACGGCATCAAGACACCAGTGACGTGTTCGGGTCCGAGCGCGTCGGCGGCGATCGTCGCGACGAGCGCGGAGTCGACCCCACCGGAGAGCCCGATCAGCACGTCGGAGAAGCCGTTCTTGCGCACGTAGTCGCGGGTGCCGACCACCAGCGCCTCGTACACCTCGCGCTCCGGTGGGAGCACCGGCTCGACGCGGTTGCGCTCACGAGGCGCGCCGAGATGCGCCTCGCTCACGGCGACCTCCGGCAGTGCCGACGTCCGCGCACGACCGCGCGGATCGAGGAGCCGCTTGCGGAACGTCGCGCGCACTTCGAGGTCGACGACGAGCAGATCCTCTTCGAACTGCTTCGCGCGCGCGACCAGCTCGTCCCTGCTCGTCGAAGACGAGCGATCCGCCGTCGAAGACGAGCTCGTCCTGACCGCCGACGAGGTTGGCGTAGACGACCGGCACCGAGGCGTCGGCCGCGCGGGTCGCGAGCATCATCTCGCGTTCCATCAAGCGGCCCGCGTAGTAGGGCGACGCGTTCAAGTTCACGACCAGCTCTGCGCCGCCCGCGGCCTGGTGCGCGATCGGACCGGTGGGGCTCCAGGCGTCTTCGCAGATCGAGACCGCGACACGCGTCCCCGCGATCACGAACAACGGCCCGTACTCCTGACCGGGCGCGAAGTACCGCTGCTCGTCGAAGACGGCGTAGTTCGGGAGCAGGTGCTTGCGGTAGATGCCGTGCACCCGGCCGTGCGCGAGGACGGCCGCGGCGTTCGCGAGATCGCGTCCCGGCTCGGGGAAACCCACGATCGCGGCCGCCCGTCCGGTGTGCGTGGCGACCTTGTCGAGCGCCTCGGCCGCCTGCGCGACGAACGCGGGTCGCAGCAGGAGGTCCTCGGGCGGGTACCCGCTGATGGTGAGCTCCGGGTACACGACGAGATCGGCACCCGCGGCTTCCGCCGCGTCGTAGGCATCGAGAATCCGCCTGACGTTCCCCTCGAGGTCGCCGACCACGGTGTTCAACTGCGCGGCGGCGACTCGGAGCCTGGGCATAGCGTAAGGATACGAGAGAGATGACGAAGCCGGCCGCCGTGATCGACGTCCCCGCGGTCCGGCGGGCGATCGAGGGTTCCGCCGACGCTTTCTCAGCGCGCGCAGGCATCGAACGCGTCGTCGAGGCGCAGCCGCAAGCCGGTGAGGTGATCGCCGAAGGCGGGATCCCGCTCCGCGCGTTCGTGGCCGTCGCGGTCGCGTCGGCATCGCTGCTCGCCGCGCTCATCACTGATCCCGGCACGTGCGCGGTGCTGACGAACGGCGACGAGCTGCAACGCGACGCGTCGGAATCCGACTTCGCAGCCCTGCTCGCCGACGTCGTCGGCGCCGACGACCCGGCCGCGGAGCTGCGGCGGCGCAAGCGCCGCGTGCTCGTTCGGATCGCCGCGAGGGACCTGCTCGCGCTGGCCGACATGCGCACGACCGGTCACGAGCTCGCCGCGCTCGCGCAGGCGTGTCTGCAGAGCGCGCTCACAATCGCCGCGCCGAGCGTACGGATGGCGGTGATCGGCATGGGCAAGCTCGGCGGACACGAGCTCAATTACGCGAGCGACGTCGACGTGATGTTCGTGCACGACGGACCCACCGTCGAAGCCGAGCGCGCGTCCCGTGCGGTGCTACGGACGATGAGCGAGCAGACGGCGGACGGCATCGTGTTCCGCACCGATGCGAACCTGCGGCCGGAAGGTCGCTCAGGAGCGCTGAGCCGGAACCTTGATGCGTACGTCGCGTACTGGGACCGCTGGGCGCGTGCGTGGGAGTTCCAGGCGCTCATCAAGGCGCGCGGCGTCGCGGGCGACCGCGCGCTGGCGGAGGCCTTCTTGGACGAGGCGCGCGCGCGGGTCTTCGCCGACGAAGGCCGCGCCGACGGCGTGCGCGAGATCCGCGCGATGAAGGAACGCAGCGAGGCCGAACTGCGCAAGCGCGGACTCGACGAGCGAGAGGTCAAGCGAGGCCGGGGCGGCATCCGCGACATCGAGTTCTCGGTGCAGCTCCTGCAGCTCGTTCACGGGCGAGCCGACGAACGCATCCGGACACCGAACACACTCGACGCGCTGGCCGCGCTCGCCGACGGCGGATACGTGGCTCCACACGACGCCGAGCGGCTCGACGCCGCGTACGTGTGGCTGCGCACCGTCGAGCACCGCCTGCAGCTCGTCGACGAGCAGCAGACGCACACGCTGCCGACGGATCCCGACGCGCGCACGCGCCTCGCCCGGGTTCTGGGCTTCCGCGACCACGGCGAGCAGTCGGCACGCCAACAGTTCGAGCACCGTCATCGCACGCACCAGGCCGCGGTGCGAAGCCTGCACGAGAAGCTGTTCTTCGCCCCGATCCTCGACACGCTCGCCGGCGCCGGCGCGCTCACACCGGCCGCTGCGGAGACGCGCCTCAGCGCCTTCGGCTTCTCCGACGTCGCCCGCACGCGGGCGGCGCTGCGCGAGCTCGGCGCCGGTCTCACCCGCCAGTCGCGCATCATGCAGCAGCTGCTGCCGGTCGTCCTCGGATGGCTGTCGGACGCGCCCGATCCCGACCTCGGACTGCTCCAACTGCGAAGGCTCACCGAAGGCGACGCCCGCGCGGCGTCGCTGACGCACACGTTCCGAGAGTCGCCCGTCGCGGCGCAGCGCGTGTGCCACATCCTCGGCTCCAGCCGGCTGCTCGGGCTCGCGCTGCACCGCCAGCCGGAGTTCCTCCCCCAACTCGGCGACGACGCGAGCCTCGGGCGCGAGCACTCTCGCGAGGAGTTGATGAGGGAAGCGATCGACACCCTCGTGTGGCGCGGCGACGAGAACGCCCGCCAGGCCGGACTCCGCCGGTTCAAGCGCCGCCATCTCCTGCGGATCGGCGCTCGCGACGTGCTCGGGCTCGCCGATCTCGAGACGGCCCGGCGTGAGCTCGCGCACGTCGCCGACGCATGTGTCGCGGCCGCGCTCGACGGACTGCACCCGTCGGTTCCGTTCGCCGTGATCGGTGTCGGGCGGCTCGGCGGCGAGGAGCTCTCCTACCCCTCCGACATCGACGTCCTCTTCGTGTACGACGGCGAAGGAGCCCGCGCGTTCGACGACGCCGAACGCGCCGCGACCCATCTCGTGCGGGCGCTCGGCGCGACCACGACCGAGGGGCAGGTGTTCGGGATCGACGTGAACCTGCGGCCGGAGGGCAAACAAGGGCCGCTCGCCCGATCGTTGCAGGGCTACCGGCGCTACTACGAGCGCTGGGCGCTCACGTGGGAGTTCCAAGCGCTCCTGCGCGCCCGGCCCGTCGCTGGTGACGACGACGTCGCGGAACGGTTCCTCGCGCTCGTCGCGCCGTTCGTGTACCGCGACCCGTTCCCCGAGTCGGAAGCGCGCGAGATCCGCCGCATGAAGGCGCGCATCGAACGCGAGCGGATCCGGCCCGGTGAGGACCCGCAGTTCCACCTGAAGCTCGGTCGGGGGTCGCTCTCCGACATCGAGTTCACCGTTCAGCTCCTGCAACTGATGCACGGCGCCGCGCACGAGGAGCTGCGGGTGCCGTCGACGATGACGGCACTCGACCGGCTCGCCGCGCTCGGGCTCGTCGCCGACGACGACGCCGACAGCCTCCGCGACGCGTACCGTCTCTGCGAGCGGGCGCGCAACGCGCGCTACCTCCTCACGAACGCCTTCGGCGACTCGCTGCCCGTGACCAGCGACGTGGCCGAGCCCCTCGGGCGCATGCTCGGCTTCCTGCACCAGCCGCAGACGAGCCTGCGCGACGAGTACCGGAGGGTGACGCGCCGGGCGCGCGCGGTCGTCGAGCGGGTGTTCTACGGGCAGGAATGACGACCGCCGCCGGGCGGAACCGCGAGCGCGCCCGGCGGTCACCCGGCCATCAGGTCGATCTCTCCCGCGATCGCGGTGAGCGCCGCGAGGTGATCGCCGACGGTCGCGAGCCCTGATCCCATCGTGTTGATCGAGAGGTGGCTCGCACCGGCGGCGCGCCAGCGGCCGACGTGATCGACGAGCTTGCCGAGCCCGGCAGCCGTCCACGAGGCGCGGCCCTCCATGCCGAGTGTCGACGGGTCGCGTCCCGCGCCGGTGGCGGCCTCCTCGACGATCGCGCGAGCCGCGTCGAGATGCGGTCCCGGTGGCACCTGCGGGAACCAGCCGTCGCCGAGCCGCCCGGCGCGCCGGTACGCCCGCGGCGACGCCGCGCCGAACCACACCGGGATCGGGCGTTGCACCGGAAGGGGCGCGAGCCCCGCGCCGGCGACCGCGTCGAACGTGCCGTCGAAGGTGACCGACGGCTCGGTCCAGAGCCGGCGCAGGAGCTCGATCTGCTCGTCGAGCCGGCGGCCGCGGTTGGTGAAGTCCTTGCCGAGCGCTTCGTACTCGACCGCGTTCCACCCGAGCCCGACACCGAGCCGGAACCGCCCGGCGGTGAGGAGGTCGACCTCGGCCGCCTGCTTGGCGACGAGGACGGTCTGGCGCTGCGGGAGGATGATGATGCCGGTCACCAACTCCAGCGTCGTGATCGCGGCGAGGTGGCCGAAGAGCACGAACGGCTCGTGGAACGTGGTGTGCACGTCGTAGGGCCCACTCCAGCCCTCGTGCACGGCAGGATCCGCGCCGACGACGTGGTCGTACGCGAGCAGGTGCGCGAAGCCGAGCTGCTCGACCCGCTCCGCGTAGGCGCGCACCGCGCCGCGGTCGCCGCCGATCTCGGTCTGGGGGAAGACGACACCGATCTGCATGCCGCGGTTCTACCCCGCCGGTGCGCTCTGCCGGGACGGGCGCTGCCCGACAATTTCGGCGCACCGGCGTGGGGAAGTGGGCGGAGGCACCCATGAACGACCTTCGGAGGCAGGCGACCGCGGGCCGCGGCGCGGCCGCGGTGGTGACGATCGCGCTCGTGGCCGCCGCAGCGTGCTGCAGGCGTCGCTCAACCCCACCACCGTCTCCGCGCTGTACCAGCAGAACCTCCCGGCCGCGACGGCGAACCCGGATTCGGGTGTGGAGTCGACCAGCGACGGCGCGTTCGCGACGTTCGGGAGCACCGGCCCGGGCACCGACGCGACGATCGACAATTCGACGTCGCCGTAGCCGATCGAGCGCGCGCTACTGCGCTCGCTCGCGCACGACGCGGGCGAGGTCCATGCGGTCGAGGATGCGCAGGCTCGGCCATTGCGACAACGCGGCGATGGCGACGACGGCGATCGCGGTGAACACGAGCGTCGTCGCGCGCACCTGGAGGCTGAAGTCGAACAGGTCGCTCGAGAACGACGCCATGAACTGCGCCGCGACCCAGATGCCGATGAGCAGTCCCGGCCCGACGGCGAGCAAGGTCACGAGCAGGTTCTCGCCGGCGACGAGATGCGAGAGCCGGCGCCGGTCGAGACCCGACGCTCGGAGGGTGGCGAGCTCGGTCGCCCGCTCGACGACGTTGATCGACATCGTGTTGAACATCACGGCGAAGGCCATCAGCGCGCCGAAGACCAGCATCATCCCGACGAACGCGTAGAAGAGCCCGAGCGCCGAGCGAATCGTGCGGTAGAGCGTGCGCGAATCGACGTACGCGGCGACGTCGCTGCTCGCCGTGAGGTGATCTCGTACCGCCGTCGCCGAAGAGCCCGGCGCGTACTGGATCATCACGGAGCCGGTTCCGGGAGCATCGAGCACGGAAGCCCGGGATCCGAGGGCGCGTTCGAGCGCGGGTCGCGCGATGTACAACGACGTTCCGAGGGGCTCGTGCACGAGACCCTCGATGCGCGTCGTGAACGTCGCGCCGATCGCGGGGAGGGTGATCGTCACGGCGTCGCCGACGCCGACATGCAGCTTCTTGGTGATCCCGGACCCGGCGAAGATCCCCGACGCCGGCAGCGGGGCGGAGCCCTTCGCCGTCATGAAATCGTGCATCGTCGTACGCGCCGAGAACGCGACGAGCTGCGTCCCGTACTGGCCGCGGCTCGACGCGACGCCTGCCGCGAGCTGCGCGACGGGTTCGGCGCGGGCGACACCCGGAGTCGACGCGATCTGCTGGAGACGCTCCGACGTGAGCGACGCAATGAGGTACACCTGCGCGTCCTGGTGCTGGATGCGGTTGAACTGCCGGCTGATGAGAATGTCGGTGGTATCGAGCATCCCCCACGAGACGAGGACGAGAACCAACGCGAGTACAACCGCACACGCGGTCGAAAGGCTGCGGCGGCGGTTCCGCCCGATGTTGCGCAGCATCATGCGCCAGCGCACCGGGAGACGGTGAAGCGGGGGTACGAGCCGTTCGACGAGGCTGCGCCGCCCCGGACCGACAGGAGTGTCGCCGCGCATCGCGGCCGCCGGCGTGAGGCGGAACGCGCGCAACGCGGGTGCGCCGGCCGCGAGCGTTCCGGCCACCACCCCGAAGGCGATGCCCACGATCGGCGTCAACCAGTGGAAACGAACGACGGTGTCGGGAATGTCGAGCGACGACGTGTAGACGCTCGTGACGAGCCGGGCGAGACCGAGACCGGCTGCCGCGCCGAGGACGCCGCCGATACCGCCGATGACGGTCCCGAAGGTGAGGTAGTGCGCGAGCAGCGCCCGCGGCGCGACGCCGTTCGCGAGGAGCGTGCCGATCTGGGCCCGCTGGGTCGCCACGAGTCGCGTGAGGAGCACGACGCTCGCGAGGCCGGCGGCCACGAGGAACATCAGCGGAAACAACACCGACATCTCCGCGAAGCCGGAGACGTCGAGCTGCAGCGTCGCGTTCGACGCCTGTTCTTTCTCGCGGCACGACGTCGGCGGCTCCATCGCGGCGTGCCGCGGCGGTGAGCCGCGCGTCGAGCGCGGCGCGATCCACACCGTCGGCGTACCGCAGGAGCACCTGGTGCACGGCGGCAGGAGCCGACGCGGCGAACGACTCGGGAACGAAGAGCACACCGAAATCGTCGGGCGTCGTCAGAACGTCCTGGCGACTGCGCGCGGGCCACAGATATTCGGGGGAAACCGCGACGCCGGAGATGGTGACGCGCGTCCAGCCCTCGGCCGCGAGCACCTCGAGCACGCTCCCCGGCCGGAGGTTGAAGTGCGACGCGAGGTGGCGCTCCGCCACCGCACCACGAGTCTGCGTCCCCGGCATCGCGCCGTCGAGCACCTCGACGCGGTCAACGGCGGGCATCGCTCCGCCGGGGAGGCCGACGAGGCGGCCCACGAGCCGGTTTCCCGCGCCGATCCGGAACGGAACGTCGGCGACCGACCGCGTGCTCACCGCGTTCACGCCCGGCGTCGCGCGCGCCGTCGCCGCGAAGGCGTCGGTGTTGCCTCCGTCGACGACGAGGTCGGCGAATCGCAAGCGGCGATACGTGGCGCGGTACGACGACTGGAGGTTCTGGTACGCGTCGTAGGTCGCGCCGAACAGGCAGACGCCGAGGAACACCACCGTCACGATGGCGAGGAACTGGGCTCGCCGGGCCGCGAGATCTCGCCGCAGCTTGCGGCGCAGCAGGTTCACCAGTCGATGTCGGTCGCGGCGGCCGGACTGTCGACGCGGTGGTCGGAGACGATCTCCCCGTCGCGCAGGCGCAGGACGCGGTCGGCCATGCGAGCGATGACAGCATTGTGGGTGACGAGAATCACGGCACACTCACGCTCCCGGGTCGCGCGCTGCAGCAACGCGAGAACACCCCGGCCAGTTTCGACGTCGAGCGCGCCGGTCGGTTCGTCGGCCAGCAGGACCGGCGGCTTCTTCACGAGCGCGCGCGCGAGTGCGACGCGCTGCTGCTCTCCCCCCGAGAGCTGACCGGGGAAGTGATCGACCCGGTCGCCCAAGCCCACGTCGTCGAGCGCGTCCCGAGCGCGTGTCTCGGGATCGGGACCGGTGAGCTCGGCGATCAACGCGACGTTCTCGAGCGCGGTGAGCGTCGGCACGAGGTTGAAGAACTGGAACACGAAGCCCACGTGTTCGCGCCGGAACGTCGTCTGCGCCCGGCCGGCGAGGTCCGCGACCTCGATCCCGTCGACCGTCAACCGCCCGCCGTCGGGGGTCTCGATCGCCCCGAGCAGGTTGAGCGTCGTCGTCTTGCCCGAGCCACTCGGACCCAGCAGCACCACGAGCTCGCGCGCGCCGACGTCGAAGGAGACGCCCTTCAGCGCGGCAACCGCAGCCGGTCCGCTCCCATAGGTCTTCGTGAGATCCCGGGCCTGGATCATCGGCGCGTCCTCTCCTGTTCCTCCTCGTCGAGCCGGACACGGCGCCGGCGCCGGTCGGCCGCGCGCTTCAGGCGCCCCGCACCCGAGTCGTTCCCGAACCGGCGGCCTTCTTCGCAGGAACGGCCTTCTTCGGTGCGACGCTCGGAGGAACGAGCACGACGGGCAGGTTGGCCCGGTTGATCACCTTGTGCACCGTGCCACCCACGACAAGATCGGCGAGCCCACTGTGGCTCTTCGACCCGAGCACCAGCATCGTCGCGTTCACGCGCTTTGCGGTCTTCAGCAGCTCCAGCGCGGGATCGCCCCGCACGAGCAGCGTCGTGTACTCGACCCCCGCCTTGCGTAGCGGGGCGACCCATGTCCCCTCCAGCAGCTGGGTGAGCTCGCGAAGCAACGCATCGGCGTTGAACTGCATCGCGGAGAGCGACCACAGCTCGCTCTTCGGCACGGCATGCACCGCGACGACGCGAGACCCGGTCTGCGTCGCCTGCTCGGCGGTCCAGCGCGCGGCAGCCTGCGCGCTCTTCGAATCGTCGAGCCCGACGACGATGTTGCCCATCCCGTACCTCCCGCAAGCGAGCGCAGACGCCCGCATCCGATGTTGTCGCGACCGCCCGACCCTACCCGGCGGGCCGCGACGAGGTTCCGTCCGCCGCCGCCCGCGACCGCGAGATCACGAACCCGAAGCGATACTGCCGAGGTGGGCGGCGACACGCATGAACGTACGCGGGGCGTGCCATTCGCCCAGTCTGCTCGCGAGCGCGCCGGGCGCACGCGGAACCACTTACGGACCCGCGCGTTGCGAGCCCGCGGGCGAAGCGCGAGAGTCGACGGCCAGTGAAGGAAGCGGCGCCCGACGCGTTCGTCCAGCAGAAGATCGACGCACGCCGCGAGCTGCCGCTCGACGCGCTCGAGCATGAGCTCAAGGCGACGGCTGCCGGGCTGTGGAGCGCGGATGCGGCCGAGCGATTGTCGACCGTCGGCCCCAACGAGCTTCCTGACGAGCACCGCTCGCTGCTCCTCACCTTCCTCGGTTACTACTGGGCACCGATCCCGTGGATGATCGAGATCGCGCTCGTGCTCTCGGCCGTCGCTCGGCACTGGGCCGACGCGAGCATCATCGGCGTGCTGCTCGTGCTGAACGGCGTGGTCGCGTTCTGGGAGGAACACCAGGCCGCGAACGCCGTCGCCGCGCTACAGGACCGCCTCGCGCGCTCGGTAACGGCGCGCCGCGACGGCACCTGGCACCCGATCCCCACCCGCGAGCTCGTCCCCGGCGACGTCGTGCACGTGCGCATCGGCGACGTCGTGCCGGCCGACGGCCGCGTCCTCGGCGACGACCCCGTCGAACTCGACCAGTCGGCGCTCACCGGAGAATCGCTCCCGGTGACCGCGAACCACGCCGGGCTCGCGTACTCCGGCTCGGTCGTCGCGCGCGGCGAAACCGATCTGCTCGTGTTCGCAACCGGACCGAGCAGCTTCTACGGCCGCACCACCGCGCTCGTCGCGCACGCGGGAACGACGAGCCACTTCCAGCGCGCCGTGCTGCGCATCGGCAACTACCTCATCTTTCTCGCCATCGCGCTCCTCGCGATCGTGATCGCGGTCTCTCTCGCACGCGGAGACGGCGCCTTGGAGACACTCACGTTCGCGCTCGTCGTCGCGGTCGCGGCGATTCCCGTTGCCCTCCCGGCCGTTCTCTCGGTGACCATGGCGGTCGGCGCCGCCGGGCTCGCGCGGTGCCAGGCTGTTGTCACGCACCTCCCGGCGGTCGAAGAGCTCGGCGGGATCGACGTGCTCTGCACCGACAAGACCGGCACGCTCACCCTCAACGTCCTGACCGCCGGCGACCCGGTTCCGCTCACGGCCGGGATCGAACCCGAAGCGGTGCTCGCCGCGGCCGCGCTCGCGTCGCGCGCCGAAGATCACGATCCGATCGACGATGCGGTGCTCGCCGCCGCACCCGCGCCCGACCCCGTGCTGCGCGTCGTCAGGTACACGCCGTTCGATCCCACCGCGAAGCGCAGCGTCGCCGTCGTCGAAGGCGCGGCCGGCGCGCGCCACACCATCACGAAAGGCGCGCCGCAGGTCGTCGCCGCGCTCAGCCCGTCGGCCGACCACGCGGCACTCGACGCCGCGGTCGCCCGGTTCGCGCGGACCGGATCGCGAGCCATCGCCGTGGCACGCGACGAGGGCGACGGGTTCCAGCTCCTGGGCGTCATCCCCATGGCCGACCCACCCCGCGACGACTCCGCGAGCACGGTTGCCGAGGCCCAGCGCCTCGGCATCGACGTGAAGATGGTGACCGGCGACCAACTCGCGATCGCGCGCGAGATCGCGGAGCAGGTCGGGATCGGCGGGAACATCATCGACGCCACCACCCTCGACGACCCCGAGCGGCAGGCCGACCACCACATCGTCGCCGCGGTGGCCGCGGCCGACGGCTTCGCCCAGGTTCTCCCCGAGCACAAGTACCAGATCGTCCGCGCGCTCCAGGCGTCGGGCCACATCGTCGGGATGACCGGTGACGGAGTCAACGACGCGCCCGCGCTCAAGCAGGCCGACGCCGGCATCGCCGTCGCCGACGCGACCGACGCCGCGCGCGCAGCGGGCGACGTCGTGCTGCTCACACCGGGCCTCTCCGTGATCGTCGATGCGATCAAACAGTCGCGCGAGATCTTCGACCGCATGGACAGCTACGCGATCTACCGGATCGCCGAGACGATCCGGGTGCTGCTGCTCATCAGCGTGTCGATCGTCGTCTTCAACTTCTTCCCCGTCACCGCGGTGATGATCGTGCTGCTCGCACTCCTCAACGACGGCGCGATCCTGTCGATCGCGTACGACCGCGCCGACGTCGCACCCGCGCCCGTGCGCTGGCAGATGCGGGATGTGCTCGCGATCGCCACCGCCCTCGGGGTGATCGGAGTCGTCGCGTCATTCGGACTCTTCGTGTTCACTCATCACGTCATGGGCACGAGCGACGACGTCGTGCGCACGCTCATGTACCTCAAGCTCTCCGTGGCGGGCCACCTCACGATCTTCGTGGCACGCACACGCGACCGCTTCTGGCGCTCGAAGCCGGCGCGCATCCTCGTCGTCGCGGTCCTCGCGACGCAGGCGATCGCGACCCTTGTCGCCGCCCTCGGCATCTTCATGACACCGATCGGGTGGACACGCGCGGGCCTCGTATGGCTCTACGCGCTCGCGTGGATCTTCGTGAACGACGAGGTGAAGCTGCTCACCATCCGCTGGCTCGACCGCCATCCCGTCGCCCCCGCCGCGCGCCTGGGCACCCCCGACGCCTGATCGGCACCGAACGGCGCTCAGCGCGCGGAACGGATCCGGCGCAGCGCCGCGTCGACCGCGGCCCGTGGGCGTCGCCGAGCGCCAAGTCCGCGCTGAAATTCCGACCCGCGCGTCGAAACCGCGTCAACCGGCCGGGACGGCGACCGACCGGTGATGTACAAGGTGAGCCATGAGCAATGAAGTGACGCTCCAGGCGGCAACGATCCAACCCGGCACACGCGTCGAGGTCTCCACCGGCTTCTGCGGAGATTGGGCTCGCGGCTTCGAAGTTGCCTCGCTGAGCCAGCAGGGCTATCGAGTGCGACGGCTATCGGACGGCGCGGTTCTCTCGGCGCTACTCCCGTGCGCTCGCCTCCGCCCAGATCCGCGCTGACATGCAACTGTTCTTCGCCGGCTTCCTCGTCGGAGCGACTGCAGGCCTTCTCGTTGCGGCTCCGATCATTGCGCCATGGCGGGTTCGATTGCACTGGCTGCATGCCGCGCAGGTACCTGATCCGTTTCTGGGCGGCTTGCCATGGCCGCAGTTCGCCGTACGGGAAGCGACCGTCGTTCGCGTCGATGTCTGCGATGACCGGCTCGAAGTGATCGTGGCCGAGGCGGGCGGACGTACCCGCGTGCTGGTCGCCGATCTTGACGACGGGCAGTCGCCGCGTGCTGGTGCGCAACTCGCAGCCTGGCACGCCGCGGGCGTCCCGCTGCTGCTCATGATCGACGACACGGGCGACGCGCACCTCTACGGACCGGATGGTGCGGTCGCGGGCGTGTTGAGGGCTCCTTCGTGGGCCTGATCGTCGCGAAGGATTCGTGAAGAGCGTCGCCGTTGGGCGCAAAGAACCCGTGAATTCGGCGCGCCCGGCTCCGATCCGGGATGGCAGTTTGCCCGAGCACGGTTACGTTCGACACAGGTGTGCCGGGAAGTCTGGTCGGCGTCGTCGAACGTGTGATCGTCTCCGTTGCGCGCCGGTCTGCTCGCCGACCCGCTTCGGAGCTGCGAAAGGCGGTGCCGTGCGCGGAAAGCTGCGGATCTACCTGGGTGCGGCTCCCGGCGTGGGCAAGACCTACGCGATGCTCGACGAGGGATGGCGGCGCCGTGAGCGGGGCACCGACGTCGTCATCGGGCTCGCCGTGACACACGGCCGGTCGATGACCATCGCCCAGATTCGCGACCTCGAGGTCGTCGCGCCCCGGCGCGTGGAACATCGCGGCCTGCGGTGGGAAGAAATGGACGTCGACGCGATCCTCGCTCGGAGGCCCACGGTGGCCCTGGTCGACGAACTCGCGCACACGAACGTCCCGAGCTCGACCAACGAGAAGCGTTGGCAGGACATCGAAGTGCTGCTGGCGGCCGGGATCGAGGTGATCTCGACGCTCAACATCCAGCACCTCGAGAGCCTCAACGATGTCGTGAACCGAATCACGGGCGTGGTGCAGCGTGAGACCGTGCCCGACACGGTCGTGCGTCGGGCCGACCAGATCGAGCTGGTCGACATGAGCCCCGAGGCACTGCGGCGGCGGATGGCGCACGGCAACATCTACCGGCCCGAGCGAGTCGATGCCGCGCTCGGAAACTACTTCAGGCTGGGCAACCTCGGGGCGCTTCGTGAGCTCGCGCTGCTCTGGGTCGCGGACCGAGTCGAAGACTCGTTGCAGCGCTACATGACTCAGCGCGGGATCACCGCTTCGTGGGAAACCCGTGAGCGGGTGCTGGTCGCGCTCACCGGCGCGCCGAGCAGCGACGACCTCATCCGCAGGGCGGCGCGGATGGCGCGCCGCACGAAGGGCGACCTCGTGGGCGTCCACGTCACGAGCAGCGACGGCCTCACTCACCGCGACGATGCACTGCTCACACGACAGCGCACGCTGATCGACGAACTCGGTGGCAGCTGGCACGAAATCGCCGGCGACGACGTCCCCGCGACGCTCGTCGCGTTCGCGACGGCGCATCATGCGACACAGATCGTGCTCGGAACCAGTCGCCGCTCTCGCTGGATCGAGCTCACGCGTGGTTCGATCATCAATCGAGTCGTGCGCGAGGCGAAGGGTATCGACGTGCATGTCATCGCGACAGAAGACCTGCTCGAGGCGAAGGATCGCTCCCGCCCCGTTGAGGTGATTCCGGCCCGGCGTCGAAATCGCATCGCGACCGCGTTGGCGGTTGTGGTCATGTCCGCCTTGTTGCTTGCGCGCCGTTCGGACGCGCTCTACATCACGGCCTTCGTGCTGGTCGCTCTGTTCGCCGCGGTGCTCGTCGAGAGAACCGCGCGCCACCAATCGGAAGCCCGCCGGTCGCGACATGAGACCGACACCGTGCTGGCGCTCGCAGATCGACTCGTGAAACCGAACCCTCCGCAAATGGTCGTCGAGGAGATCCACCAGATGCTGAATCGCGGCGCAGTGGCGCTGCTCGGGCCGACCGGCGACGGTTGGACGGTCGAAGCGGCCTTCGGTGATCCGACCCTGACGAAGCCCGCGGAAGGCGAGCACTTCGCGTTGCGCGACGGTTACGTCCTCGTCATGACGGGTGCGCCGCTGCGCGAGCAGGAGCAACGACTCGTCAGCGCGCTGCTCTCGTATCTCGAGGCGATCGTGGCTATGGACCGGCTGCAGGCGGAGGCTCGCATCGGCGAGGGTCTGGCGCACGCCAACGACCTCCGCAACGCGCTGCTCGCCGCGGTGAGCCACGATCTGCGCACGCCGCTCGCGTCGATCAAGGCGCTGACGAGCGGCTGGCTCGAGCCCGACGTCGATTGGAGTCCGGCCGATACGCACGAGTTCATATCGACGATCGACGCGGAAGCCGATCGACTCCGCAAGCTGGTCGAGAACCTGCTCGACATGAGTCGCTTGAACTCGGGGGCGCTGCAACTGTCGAGGAGGTCGGCCGGCCTCGACGAGATCGTCCCCGCCGCGCTCGCGAGTTTGGGCGAGGAGACCGACGACGTCGAGGTCGATGTGCCCGAGTCACTCCCGCGCGTCGATGTCGATCCCGCGCTGCTCGAACGCGCGGTTGCCAATGTCGTCGACAACGCGGTACGCCACTCCGGGGGACATCACTCCGTGCGCGTCTCCGCGGCCGTCGTCGCCGACCGCATCGACTTGCGCGTCGTCGACCGCGGTCGCGGCATACCCGTCGCCGAGCGGGAGCGCGTCTTCCGACCCTTCCAGCGACTGGGCGATTCGGCGAACAATTCGGGTGTCGGGCTCGGCCTGGCGGTGGCGCGCGGATTCGTCGACGCCGTCGGCGGTGAACTGACCGTTGAAGACACGCCCGGTGGGGGCGTGACCATGGTAATCGGCCTCCGGCTCGCGGAGGCGATGGAGGAGAGTGCGACGTGAGCCGAATCCTGGTGGTCGACGACGAGCGCCCGATGCTGCGGGCCCTGGGCGCGCATCTGCAGGCGCGGGGATACGAGGTCGATCTCGTCGAAACGGGCGAGGCGGCCCTGTCGCGCGGCGCGACGAGTCCGTACGACGCTGTGATCGTCGATCTCGGTCTCCCGGGTATCGACGGGATGGAGGTCGTGCACGGGCTGCGAGGATGGACCGCCGTTCCGATCATCGTGCTTTCCGCGCGGCACCACGATGCGCAGAAGATCATGGCGCTCGACGCAGGTGCCGACGACTACGTCACGAAGCCGTTCAGCATGGGGGAGCTCCTCGCCCGCTTGCGGGCCGCACTGCGCAGAACCAAACCCGGCGACGACGCGCTGCCCGTCGTCGAGACGCGCGACTTCCGCATCGATCTCGCCGCCAAGCGGTCGACAGATGCACGCGGCGAGGAGATCAAGCTCACACCCACGCAGTGGCACCTGGTCGAGATCCTCGTACGCAACCCCGACCGGCTCGTGAGCCAGCGGCAGTTGCTCGAAGAGGTGTGGGGGCCGACCTATGTGAACCAGACGAACTACCTCCGTCAGTTCATGGCACAGGTTCGGCACAAGTTCGAGCCCGACCCGGCCCATCCGCGCTACTTCCTCACCGAGCCCGGCTTGGGCGTCCGGTTCCTGCCCGGCGACGAGTCGGCCATGGAGGTCCTCGACGCCGGCCGCCGCGTCGCAGGTGCGTAGAACGACCGACGCGACGCGCTTCGGCGCGCGCCTACCGATGACATGTGTGTCGCGCTCGAGTCCCCCGGTCCGATGATCAGGTCGCGCGCTTCGAGCTAGGCGGCGCACATGCCGAAGAACGCGGAGGCGGCGGCAAGGAAGACCGCGTCCTACGACTCATCACGCGTCTCACGGTGTGCGGGGAACGCGGCAGGGAGACGCCGGCCGGGCGCGCCCAAGTCCTTCACGTACGCCTGACGCGCGAGCGTCGCCGAATTGATTTCGTTTGCGCCGCCGTTGCCGCGCACTTCCACGATGTTTCGGTGCGCTGGCGCCGTCGCGTGAGGGAGGCGTCAAGACCAGGGCCGGCGCGTCATGGATGCGTCAAGACGGCTGGCCGCGCCGATCACGCGGGCGCACGATGAGACGCAGCGCCCGAGAGACGGGCGTCAAGCCCACGGGAGGACCCGTGCACAACGACTTTGCGTTCGTCGCCCTCACGATCATGTTCTTCGTGCTGGCCGGACTCCTGACGATCGCCTGCGATCGCATCATCGGCCCGGACCCGGTGGAAGTTCCGTTCGGCGAGACGACGAACCCGGAGCAGGAGAACCTGGCCGCATGAGTAGTCAGGTGCAGATCGTCGGCGCGGGCGCGCGACGCGCCCGCTCAGGAAGTCGAGTGTTGGAGGTCGAAGCCGCATGAGTTACGACAACGCGCTCGGTCTCGCCATCGCGATTCTGGTCACGGCGTACCTGGTCTACGCCCTCATCTCCCCGGAGAAGCTGTGAACACTTCCGGCTGGATCCAACTGTTCGTCTACCTCGGGCTGATCGTTGCCATCACGCCGATTCTCGGCGGATACATGGCGAAGGTCTGGCGCGGCGGGAAAGCGCCCGGCGATCGGGTCTTCGGGCCGGTCGAGCGCAGCATCTACCGCGTCTGCGGCATCAACCCGGAGAGTGAGCAACGCTGGACGGTCTACACGTTCTCGCTGCTCGCGTTCAGCGCGGCGTCGCTGTTGTTGCTGTACGCGTTCCAGCGATTGCAGTCGCACCTGCCGTTCAACCCCGACCACCTCCAGGCGGTCCGCCCCGACCTCGCGTGGGGCACCGCGGTCAGCTTCACGACGAACACCAACTGGCAGAGCTACGGCGGCGAGTCGACGATGAGCCATCTGACCCAGATGGCGGGGCTCGCAGTCCAGAACTTCGTCTCCGCCGCTGCGGGTCTCGCGGTGATGGTCGCGTTGATCCGTGGCCTCACGCGCCGCAAGGGAAAGACGATCGGCAACTTCTGGGTCGACCTCGTCCGCACGACGTTGCGAATTCTGCTGCCGCTGTCGTTCGTCGTCGCCATCGTGCTCGTGAGCCAAGGCGTCGTGCAGAACTTCCACTCCTCGTACCACGCGACGACCGTCGCGGCCGGCTCGCAGACGATTCCTGGAGGCCCGGCGGCAAGTCAGGTCGCGATCAAGCAACTCGGGACCAACGGCGGCGGGTTCTTCAACACGAACTCGGCACACCCGCTCGAGAACCCGAACGGCTTCACCAACATGATCGAGATGTTCTCCATCGTGATCATCGCCTTCGCGTCGACGTACGCACTCGGCATCCTGATCAAGGGCAAGAAGTTCGGTTGGACGATCTTCGGCGTGATGTTCCTGCTGATGATCCTCTCGCTTGGTGTCGCGGTCGGAGCCGAGACCCACGGCAACGTCCAGCTGAACCGGGCCGGCGTCACGCAAACCGTGAACAGCAAGAGTGCCGGCGGGAACATGGAAGGCAAGGAGACCCGCTACGGGCCCGTTGCCTCCGGTGAATGGGCAGCGTCGACGACCGGCACGTCGAACGGTTCGGTGAACTCGCTCCACGACAGCTTCACGCCGATCGGTGGGCTCGTCCCGCTCACCAACATGCTGCTCGGAGAAGTGACACCGGGCGGCGTCGGCGTCGGCCTCACCGGCATCCTCGTGCTCGCGCTCCTCACCGTCTTCATCGCCGGCCTGATGGTCGGTCGCACGCCCGAGTTCCTCGGTAAGAAGATCCAGGCCGCCGAGATGAAGATGGTCGTGCTGCACATCCTCTTCGCACCCCTCGTGATACTCGGGTTCGCAGCCGCGTCCGTCGTCCTCAAATCGGCAACCAGTTCGATCTGGAACCCCGGCGCGCACGGCCTGTCGGAGATCGTCTACGCGTTCGGCTCCGCAGGAGGCAACAACGGTTCAGCATTCGCCGGCCTCACCACGAACACCAACTGGTACAACACCACGCAGGGCATCACGATGCTCGTCGGGCGCTTCTTCCTGATCATCCCGATGCTCGCGATCGCCGGTTCGCTCGTACGCAAGCAGGCAACTCCGGTCACAGCCGGCACGTTCCGCACCGACACGCCGCTGTTCGGCGGCTTGCTCACCGCGATCATCGTGATCGTCGCCGGCTTGACCTTCTTCCCCGTCTTGGCGCTCGGCCCGATCGTCGAGCACCTCGTCGGCCACTTCTAAGGAGCAGGTGACGTGTCTGTATCAGAAGTTCCGTCGGGCCTGAAGACGCTCGAGCCACGCGGGTCCGAGCTCGATCCGCACCACTCGAAGCGGCGCGCCCGCGCCATGTTCGAGCCGGCCATCGTGCGGCGCGCGATCGTCGACAGCTTCGTCAAGCTCGACCCGCGCGTGCAGGCCAAGAACCCAGTGATGTTCATCGTCGAGATCGGCAGCGTTCTCACGACGTTCCTGTTCTTCCGCGACCTCAACCGCGTCGGTGCAGCAACGAACTGGTTCTCGGGTCTGGTTGCCGTGTTCCTCTGGTTCACCGTCTTGTTCGCGAACTTCGCGGAGGCGATGGCTGAGGGCCGCGGCAAGGCGCAGGCCGAGACGCTGCGCAAGACTCGCTCGGAGACGGTCGCCTACGTGCGCCAGGCAAGCGGCACCGTCCTGGAGACACCGTCGAGCAAGCTGCAGGTCGGTGACCTCTGCGTCGTTCGGCCGAGCCAGGTCATTCCTGGCGACGGTGACGTAGTCGAGGGCATCGCGTCGGTCGACGAGTCAGCGATCACCGGCGAGTCCGCGCCGGTGATTCGTGAGTCCGGCGGTGACCGCTGCGCGGTGACCGGCGGCACCCGTGTCCTGTCGGACGAGATCGTCGTCAAGATCACAAGCAAGCCGGGCGAGACGTTCCTCGACCGCATGATCGCGCTTGTCGAAGGCGCCGAACGGCAGAAGACGCCGAACGAGATCGCGCTCAACATCCTGCTCGCCGGACTCACCATCGTGTTCATGCTCGCGGTCGTCACGCTGCAACCGTTCGCGATCTACTCGGGCGCGCAGCAGTCGGTCATCGTGCTGGTCGGACTCCTCGTGTGCCTGATCCCGACGACGATCGGTGCGTTGCTCTCCGCGATCGGCATCGCGGGCATGGACCGGCTCGTGCAGCGCAACGTGCTCGCGATGAGCGGTCGCGCGGTCGAAGCCGCCGGCGACTGCTCGACGCTGCTGCTCGACAAGACGGGCACGATCACGCTCGGCAACCGTCAAGCCACCGAATTCCTCCCGCTGCCCGGTGTCGAGGAGGCGGCATTGGCCGAGGCGGCACAGCTCTCGAGCCTCGCCGACGAGACGCCCGAAGGGCGCAGCATCGTCGTGCTCGCGAAAGACCGCTTCGGGCTGCGCGAGCGCGAGCTGGCAGGCGCGCAGCTCGTGCCCTTCACCGCGCAGACGCGCATGTCGGGTCTCGACATCGGCACCCGGCAGATCCGTAAGGGCGCCGCCGACTCGGTGAGCCGCTGGATCGGCGAACAAGGCGGCATCGTGCCTGAGACACTCGAACCGATCGTCGAGCGCATCGCGCGCGGCGGTGGCACTCCACTCGTCGTTGCCGACGGTTCGCGCGTGCTCGGCGTGATCCACCTCAAAGACATCGTGAAGCAAGGCATCGCGGCTCGCTTCGCCGAACTGCGCAGCATGGGCATCCGCACGGTGATGATCACCGGCGACAATCCGCTCACGGCCCAGGCGATCGCGGAAGAAGCCGGAGTCGACGACTTCCTCGCCGAGGCGACGCCGGAAGACAAGATGGCCTACATCCGCAAGGAGCAGCAGGGCGGCTTCCTCGTGGCGATGACCGGCGACGGCACCAACGACGCGCCCGCGCTCGCACAAGCCGATGTCGGTGTCGCGATGAACACCGGGACTCAGGCCGCGAAAGAGGCCGGCAACATGGTCGACCTCGACTCCAATCCGACGAAGCTCATCGAGGTCGTCGAGATCGGCAAGCAGCTCCTCATCACCCGGGGAGCGTTGACCACGTTCTCCGTCGCAAACGACGTCGCGAAGTACTTCGCGATCATCCCCGCGATGTTCATGGGCGTGTTCCCGCAACTGAAGACGCTCAACGTCATGAGGCTCGACAACCCGCACTCGGCCATCCTGAGCGCGGTCATCTTCAATGCCATCATCATCGTCCTGCTCATCCCGCTCGCCTTGCGGGGCGTGAAGTTCCGCGCCATGTCGGCGAGCGCGGTCCTGCGGCGCAACCTCATGGTCTACGGCGTCGGCGGGATCGTTGCCCCATTCATCGGGATCAAGCTGATTGATCTCATTGTCAGCGCGCTCGGAGTTCACTGATGATTCGACGTCAACTCATTACCGGCGTATTGATGATCGTCGTGATGACGGTCCTCCTCGGACTCGCATATCCACTTGCCGTTACCGGCGTCTCGCAGGTGGCGTTCCACAGCAAGGCGAACGACTCGCTCATCAAGGTGAACGGCAAGGTCGTGGGCTCGTCGCTGCTCGGTCAGAGCTTCACCGACACGGACGGCAACCCGTTGCCGCAGTACTTCCAGCCCCGCCCGTCCGCGATCGGTTACGACGCGAGCGCGAGCAGCGCGTCGAATCTCGGACCGTCGAACGCCAACCTGATCGGCAACGTGCCCGGCGTGTCGATCACCGGAAAGACGAACCCGTACGCGACTCCGAGCGACCCGTACTGCGTGCCGGTCCAGTCGACCGACAAGGACGGAAACGCAATCACCGACACGGCCGGCAACCCGGTGTACGACAAGAACAAGGACGGCACGTACGCGTGCAACCCGGACACTGTGCCCGAACGAGCGATCTCGTACCGGACCCTCAACGGCTTGGCTACGAGTGTGAAGGTTCCCGTTGATGCGGTGACGGCGTCGGGATCGGGACTCGATCCCCAGATCTCGATTGCCAATGCCGACCTCCAGGCGACGCGCGTGGCGAAGGTCCGCCACCTCTCGCTCGAGCAGGTCATGAGTTTGATCAAGGTGCACACCCAGGGCCGCGTCTTGGGATTCCTCGCCGAGAAGGGTGTGACCGTGCTCCAACTCAACATCGCACTCGACCAGCTGGGCCACTGAGGCGCGCGAGGACCTGGGAGCTGGCCCCGAGATGAGCGTCGTCCTCGTCATCGATTCGGATCGAAGCCGGCGGCGGAGCACGGTCACGGCCTTGCGCTACGGCGGCTACGAAACGGCCACCACGGGTTCCGTCAAGGATGCGGGCCGGCTGTTGCGCCGTCGCAGCTACGCCGGGATCGTGATCGATCCCGGCGTCGGCTCGGCTTCGGCGCAGATCGTCGACCTCCGAGGCCGCACCGAGGCACCGATCATCGTCGTCTCGGCGGTGGGCGAGCGCGGGCACGTGATCGCCTGCCTCGAGTCGGGTGCCGACGATTACCTCACGATCCCCTTCGACCCGGAGGAGCTGCTCGCCCGATTCCACGCCGTGCTGCGTCGCACGGTGCCGATCGAGGACGAGCCGCCGGTCGTCACCGACGACTTCACGGTTGATATCGCGCAGCGAAGCGTCGTGCGCCGCGACGGCACGGATGTGCGCTTGTCGCCGATCGAGTGGATGCTCGTCGAAACCCTCGTCCGCCACGCCGATCATCTCGTCACCCGCGAGGATCTCCTCGCGGCCGTGTGGGGTCCGGATGCCGCGGAGAAGACGCAATACCTTCGTGTGCATATGGCCAGCATTCGCCAGAAGCTCGAGCCCGACCACGCGCGTCCTCGCTACTTCCTCACCGCGCCCGGGCTCGGGCTCAAGTTCGTGGCCAACGCTCGTCCCGTTGCTGCGGAAGGCTGAACCGAACGCCCCGAACGACGGCGCCTCACCGTTCTCGCTGAGAACCCGCCGGGGGCCCGCTCCGCTGCGAAGTAATCCCATCGACTGCAACAGGCGAAGAAGGTGCTCTTTGGAGATCGAGCTGACCACCCGCTCCCGACGCCTGATCGGCACGGCGCTCAGCGCGCGGAACGGATCCGGCGCAGCGCCGCGTCGACCACGGCCCGCGCCTCCTTGTCGCCGGAGCCGAGCTGGTGCACGGTGACCGCGAACCGTTCCGCGGCCTCGGCGAGCTCCACGGCCTCGCGGCGCCGGTCGCGTACCGGCGTTTCGGACGTGATGCGCGTGCCGCGCCGGCCGTCACTGATTGCGACTCCGGCGCGCAGCAGCTCCTCGTACGCCTTGTTCACCGTGCCCTTGGCGAGTCCGAGATCCGTCGCGAGCTGGCGGATCGTCGGCAGCTGCGCGCCGGGCGCCAGCGTGCCCGCGGCGACCATGGTGGAGATCTGCGCGCGGAGCTGCTCGTAGACCGGGACCGGCGAGCTCGCGTCGACGCGCAAGATCACGCGGCGAGGCCCTCCACCGCGATCTTGCGTACGGGCCAGGCCAGCCGCCGCGTCCGGAACGCGAGTTGGATCGCCCAGATCAGACAGAAGATCGCGAAGAAGGCGTACGCCGATTCCCAACTCGAGAAGAGGCTCTGCGTCGCGACGAACGAGCCCCACGAGACGAGCAGGAGAACGAAGCCGGCGCCGCCGGTTACGAGGGTCTGCGTCGCGGCGGCGCGGATCGCGTCGTCACCGCTTGCGAGATCTTCGGGCAGCGCCGGTCGGGCCCGCCCGACGACGGCGCGTTCGGCCGCCTCGACCACGATCCAGACGATCACGGCTGCGAGAGTGAAACCGACGACCGCGAACGAGAACGGATGACTGTGGAACCGCGTGAGATGGAGCACGCCGTAGCCGGCAGCTGCGAGCACCGCGAAGGCGACGATCGCCCGGAGTCGCACCTGCATCCGGGTAGACACGTAGCGCGCCGGACTGCGCGGATCGAGCGAAGCCGTCCGCACCCTGCCCGCGCGACCGCGCAAGTGATGCAGCTCCGCACCGATCGCGCCCGACAGATACCCGCCGAACCCCATGATGAGCAGATCGGCGTACACGGGATGCGCGCCCGGCCCGAAGGTGAGTGTGACCGGCTGGAACTGCCACCCTAGGAAGATCGCCGCGCCCCATCCGGCGGCACTCCAACTACTGCGGTAGCGGCGCGCGCGGGAGAGATACGCGCCGTACAGGCGCCGCGCGGCGGGAGTCTCCGGCGCGCCGTACAGCCGCTCGAACGCGTCGAGATCGTCGGAGGCGACCGGGAGATAGGCGCGCACGACGAACCGGTACAACACGACGGCGCCCAGCACGACGAAGAGGATCGCGACGAACAGCATCATGTACCCCTTGACTGTCTCATTGTCATAGGACAATATGACGAATGTGACGACAAGGCAAGAGGCAGAACGCGATCCCGACGACGAGTTGATCGCGCTCCTCGTACCACCGCGACAGTCGCGCTGGCGGACGCTGACGCTCTGCACCGCTCTCGTCGTCGCGCTCGGCGGCTTCGCCGTCGTCCGCTCGTTCGGCCTGGTCGTTCCCCGGCTGCGCGCCGAACTGCAGTCGAGCGCGGTCGCGACCGACGGGAGCGTGCGCGCGGTCGTGCGCATCCACAACGACGGCCGGACGACGGTCCGCGTCGAGGGCCTCGACGCAAACGACGCCGGGCTCTCACACGCGACCGTGCAGACCGAGCTCCCGCTCACGATCCCCGGCGGCAGCACACACGACGTGGCGATCCGCTGGAGCGCCCACGACTGCCGCGCGATCCGCCACGACACCGGCGCGCGCTTCCCGATCTCCGCGCGCAGCACGCTGCCCTTCTCGATCCGCCGCGGCTACCCCGTGCACATCGCGGACAGGTTCGAGTCGCACCTCGATCCGCCACTGCCGCCGAACGCGTCGGAAGACGGCGTCGTCACGTCCGACACCTACGGCGGCTGGGTCATGGACGTGTTGCGCTTCGCCTGCGAGTACAACCGCTGAGCGAGACGTCGTCGTTCTGTGCGCTCGACGCGCGCTGCCGCTTCATGACCCGCGGAGATGCGACGCGATCAGGTTGCGGCCATCCCGCCCCGATCTGGTGTTGCGCTTCGATCGTTCGGTGTCGCGTTCAGTCGTTGTCGATGATCTGGCCGAAGCCCAGGCCGTAGAAGCCGCCGATCGTCGCGTGCACCGGATTCCCGGTCGCGATCACCACCACCTCGTCCGGCTCCGGCAACGAATCACCGTTGACCGTCACGGTCACGAACGCCTCCGTCTGCCCCGGCGCGAACACCACCGTCCCCGACGCGGCCACGTAATCACCGTCGGCCGCCGACGCCACGACGGGATTGCCCGGCACGTCGACCGTCAGCCAATCCACGCTCACCGTCTGGCCGTACGGCCCCGACAGATCGATCGGGATCGACATCGTCACCGTGCCCGAACCATCCGGCTCCACCACCGGAGCCGCCGCACCCGGCACCACCGTTGGTTGGGTGTCGTTGTCGATGATCTGGCCGAAACCCAGGCCGTAGAAGCCGCCGATCGTCGCGTGCACCGGATTCCCGGTCGCGATCACCACCACCTCGTCCGGCTCCGGCAACGAATCACCGTTGACCGTCACGGTCACGAACGCCTCCGTCTGCCCCGGCGCGAACACCACCGTCCCCGACGCGGCCACGTAATCACCGTCGGCCGCCGACGCCACGACGGGATTGCCCGGCACGTCGACCGTCAGCCAATCCACGCTCACCGTCTGGCCGTACGGCCCCGACAGATCGATCGGGATCGACATCGTCACCGTGCCCGAACCATCCGGCTCCACCACCGGAGCCGCCGCACCCGGCACCACCGTTGGCGGCGGCGGGGGCTCGACGACGTCATAGCTCGCCTGCACCGTCGTCGTGTGGCCTGACGTGTCGGTCGCGACGACCGTGAAGGTGTGGGTCCCGAGACTCGACGTGTCGATCGGCTGACCGGCGTCGACGTCGCCCACGCACGTGGCGATCGCGACGTCGTCGGAGCAGGTGTACGCGGCATTCACGACCGCGTCGAGGTCGTAGCTCGCGCCCTGCGCGGGCGTGACGATGGCGGCGCCGGGATCCGTGTCGTCGGCGGCTTCGACCGCGCCGATGTCGCACGCGGCGCGCTGCGGCCGCGCGATCCCGCGCTGGTCGGCGTCGTCACCGCCAGAGCACGATGTCTCCGACGTCGGCACCACGTCGATGAGTGACGACCCGTCGGCCGGCAACTGCGTGAGCGTCGGGCCGCCGTTGTCGGCGAGCGCACCGAGCGCAAGGTCGGCCGGAGTCTGGTTCTGCAACGAGCCGATACCGGTGAAGCCGCACGACGATCCCGACTCGGCGGAGTAGCTCGACGAGGCCGCCGGCTGCGAGCAGTCGTCGCCCCCGCCCTGCGGGAGCGCGACCACCGACCGGTCGGACTGGAGCGTGCCGGGATCCGACACGTTCGCCGCCGACGTGGCGGTGTTGTCCGTCACGGTCGCGTCGGTCAGGGTCACCGTGCCCGACGACGCGAGACCGCCTCCCTCACCGGCGGCGCCGTCGACCCCGGCGCCCAGACCGGAGCCGGCGGCCCCCGCGCGGTTACCGGTGACCGTCGAGGCCTGGAGGGTGATCGCCGCGGGATCGCTGTAGATCGCGCCGCCGCTGCCGCCGGCGCCGCCGTCGCCGTCGACGGCCGTCGCGTCACCGCCGGCGCCGGCCTGGTTTCCCGACAGGGTCGACGACGTGACCGTGACGCTCCCGGCGAACTGCCGGATCGCGCCGCCGTTGCCGCCGGGGAGCCGGGCGCGCCGTTGCCGGCGGCGTTGCCGCTGAGAGTCGAGCCGGTGACGGTCGTGGCCCAGTAGTCGTAGTAGGCGCCACCGCTGCCGCCCGACACGCCGAGGGCGGAATCACCGGCCCGGTTCCCGGACAGCACGCTGTCGGTGATCGTCATCTGGCGCCAGGCGTAGATCGCGCCGCCGCTGCCTCCTTGTCCGTGGTCGCCGTTGCCGGCCCGGTTGCCGGTGAACGTCGAACCGCTGATGGTCGTCGCAGGCGACGGGCCGACGGGGCCGTGGATCGAGTAGTAGATCGCGCCCCCGCTCCCCCCGCCTCCGCTCTCGGGGCATCACCGGCGATGTTGCCGGCGAACACGGAGTCGGTGACCGTGATGCGGCCCGCCGCGGCGACGGCGCCACCACTGCCACCCGTTGCGTAGGCGGTGACGGACGGATCGGTACCGGCGTCGCCCGCCGCGTTGTCGTGGAGGTTGCTGCCGGAGATCGTCACGTCGCCGAGCGGCTCGTAGTAGTCGGTCGAGACGGCGCCGCCGGCGCCGCCGTTCCCGCCGTAGTGGGCACCGTCGACGGCCGAGCCGCCCGCACCCGCGTGGTTCGCGCCGAGCTCCGCGCCCGAGATCGACACGGCGACCGAAGGTGCGTACACCGCGCCGCCCGAGCCGCCCGCGCCCCCTCCACCGAGGCCGCCGTCGCCCGCGCCGTTGCCGTTCAGCGCGCCACCGGTGACCGACACGCCCGCCGCGGCCACGACGGCACCGCCGCCACCACCCGCGCCGCCGGCACCGTGCGAACCGCCCACCCCACCGGCGCCCGGCACGCCGCCGTCGCCGCCGGCGCCCGCACCGTTGCCCGTGAGCGTGGACATGTCGAGGGTCGCCGTGGTCGCCGCACTCACCGCACCGCCGGCACCACCCGCGCCGCCGGCACCACCGCTGCCGACGCTGTGGGTCGAGACCGTCGCGTCGCCACCGCCGCCGCCTTGGCCGCCGGCCCCCGCGTGGTTACCGGTGAGCGTCGCGTCCGTGAGCGTCACCGCCCCCGACGCGAAGACCGCGCCGCCGGCACCACCCGCGCCGCCGGCACCCCCCGCGCCGCCGTACGAGTGACCGCCGCCCTCGTCGCCACCCCGGCCGCCCGCGCCGCCGGGGCCCGCGTCGTTGTCGCTCAGGGTCGCGTGGTCGATCGTCACGTCGCCCGCGGCGTCGATCGCGCCACCGTCGCCACCGTCACCGCCCGTACCGCCGACGTTCCCGTTCGCACTGTCAGCGCCGGGATCGCCGCTCGGCGCACGCGCGCCGGTCAGCGTGACGTTCGCGATCGTGACGGACGCGGCGCCTGTCGAACGCAGGATCCGGCTGTCGTGACCCGGAACCGAGATCGTGTGCCCGTTGCCCTCGATCGTCAGCGCCTGGTCGCCGCTGTAGAGCGGATCTCCCACCAGCGCGCCGACCTGATCCAGCGCGATGTCGGCCGAGAGCTCGATCGTGTGCGGACCCGACGGGTCGACCGACAGATCCGCGAGCGCCTGGCGGAACCCGTCGTCGGTACCCACCGCGGAGGTCGTCGCGCCGGCCGGACCCTGCGCAAGGGGAGCCACGACGAACATCGCCCCCACGAGCCCGCCGGCCGCCAACGCCGCACCCAACCGCCGGCCCCGATGGGCTCCCGCCCGAGCCGTCCCCGTCTGTTCACACCGCATCGTCCGCTCCGCCCCGCGAGCCCCAGACCACTCCGAGACCCCGCCGCTCGACCACGCCCAGTGCGCGATGGTTCCAAACCGCGCCCGGTTCGATCAACGCAGACGGGGGATCACAGCCGATCCGCGACCCTTCTCAACCGGTTTCGCCGATTTTCGAGGCGCCCCCGCGGATCCGGCTCCGTGCCCGCTCACCAGCGGAAACGCGCGCTGAGCGACTCGACGCCGCGGCGCGACGTAACGATCCCGCGACAGTGGACTCGATCCGGGGCCCGCGGACGACCTCGGGGTCGTTGGAACCGGCGCACGACCGCCCCTGGGTCGCCCGCAGCGCGTTCACCGGACGCGGGCGGCGCTCGCCGCGCCCATGACCTCGAGGACCAACGATCCGGCTCGTCACGGACCGTCGGGAGCCCGGCCCCATGGCGCCGCCAACTGTCGTCGTTCCGAGGTCACGCCGGCGATTTCACGATCACGCTCGTACCGAGCGTGTCCGTCGTCCCGGCGCGATCGGACCGGAACGACACGAACAGTCCGGAGATCAGACCGTCGGCGGTGCCCGGCGCTGCGCTGAACCGGAGTGCGAACGTGTACACCTCACCGGGCGCCATGTCGGGGAAGGTCAAGCCAGTGCCGCGCACCAACGACGTGACGTCGAAGTAACCGAAGAAGAACTGCGCATCCGGCCGGTTGCCCCAATCGGCAGCGCTGACCGTGATGCTGTCGGTGTCGGGGCCGTCGTTCTGCACCTGAAGTGCGTATGTCCACGTCCCACCAGGCGCGATCGTATGACTGAAGCTCTGCGCTCTCGAGAACCCGTACACGTCGTCGCCGAAGATGACGCCGTCGTTTCTGCGCTTCAACCGGCCGTCGGGCTGTCCCGCGGCGAAGGTGATCGGCGCGAACGCGGCTGTGTTCTCGAGATCGTCGAACACGGCCGCGCCCACCCAGCACGGATGGACCAAGCAGTCCACTGCGGAAACATGCCGGTACACGAGGAGATCGATGGAGAACGTGCCGGTAGGCGAGCTCGTCGGATACGCGAGACTTCCGCCGGTGCAATCGCTGGGCGACGACGTTGCCGTGCACTGGCCGACCGCGAGTTCGACTGACGGCGGGAAGCCTGCGCCCTCGACGTGAACGGTCTGCTCGTGCATGAGTGCCGTGTTCGGCGTGACGGTGATGCTCGTTGCGGCGGCTGCGGGAGTCGCCAACCACAGCGCCGAACCGAGGAGACAGATCACCGTCGCAGCACTGAGATGACGCACGTGTCGCATCATCGACCTCCCCTGACCGGTCCTCGAACGGCGGTCGTGCGTTCAGGAGGACGCAGACGCCTGAAGCGGAGGTCGGCTCCGATCGCGGTGTCCTTCGCGTCCGTGAACACGATGACCCACTCGCCGGGCTCCACGAGTCTGGCACCATTCGCCGCGTTGGTCACCTCCTGGTGGTGGGCCAGTTGAACGGACCTCCGGCTCGCCTCTCGGGTGTGCGCACAGAGGACAGAGCGGGCGCCTGGTCGCCGGTGGTCTGTACCCAGGACGGTGTTGCTCAGACGAACTGCTTCGTGAGTTCCGCGACCTCGTCGAAGTTCTTCTTGATGTCGGGCAAGGACTGGCTGCCGTCGCGGTAGGCCTGTTTTGACATGTCCTTGTCTCCGAAGCGAAGTCGCCCGGAGTCGCTATCTATGACGTCGGCGACCAGCAGAGCGCTGGTCTCGTGGTCGAAGCCGCATTCGATCTTGAAGTCGAAGTACGTGCCGCCGAGTCTCGTCCACGCGTCCTCGACGATCTCGAATGTCCGGACGGTGAGGTCGCGAAGTTGTTCAAGAAGCTCGGAGGTGATCGTTGCATAGCGACTGTGCGACAGCATCTGCTCGCTGATGAGGTCGCCGGCGTGGACGTCGCCGAGCTGAAACGCCGCCTTCGTGTTGGGCACGAATCGACGCAACACGTCGCGCGCGAAGTCGAATTCAAGGAGTGGATCGTGGTTCGCGTCGTCCTTCTCGAAGACCTCGAAGACGAGATCGGCAAAGACGGTGCCTTCGGCGATGTCGGGATTCCGGTCCAGAAAGCTGCCAGTCGGCATCCGTCGAGCGACGAGTTCGAGAGGGATCATCTCGACCTTGCGCGCCCGAAAGGTGACTGCGTCGAGCCGCTCGACAAAGTGAGTCGGCACGCGATTGTTGTCGAGGAGTCGGAAGATGTTGCAGGTCGTCGTCGTGGACGACGCCGCCTTGCCCTCGATGACATCGTGCTTCGCTCCGTCGCCCGCCGTGATGTCGTCCTTGCTCCGGATCAACACGGTGCCGTCGCCGGCGTCGATGATGATCTTCGTCTTTCCTTCGATGGCCTGCATGAGCTTCTCCTTCTCTCGGGTCAGAAGGGTCGACGTCACGTCGGCGATCGTCGCCAGGCGATCGGGGCGCACCGAACGGATCCGGTCGATCTCATCCACGCCGGCGCGAAGTCGGCGTCGGGCGCGGTTCAGCCGTGACCGCACCGTGCCGACCGGGATGTTGAGCGCATTCGCAATCTCCTCGTAGGTGAGCGCCTCCCACGCGTGGAGCAGCAACACGTCGCGTTCGCCGGGTGGGAGCTCGTCGAGCATGTTCGCCATCGCTCGCACCTTGAGGTGAGCGTCGATGACATCCGCCACCGCGTCGACACGATGGTCCGGCTCGCTCTGCGCAGCGAGGCGGTCCAACATCCTGAGCTCGCCGGCCCGCCGCCGAAAATGCTTCCGCAACAGGTTGGACGCGATTCCGTACAGCCAAGGCAGCGCCGTCGAGAAGTCCGAGGAGTAACGGAAACGGGCCTCGAACGCCGCGAGAAACACGTCAGCCAGCAGGTCGCTTGCATCGTCCGGACCGATCCGCCGCGCGAGATACCGGAAGACCACCTCGGCGTGCCGATCGAAGATCTCGCCGAACCGAGAGGGAACGTCTCGCGATTCGACGATGAGTTCAGCATCCGACCGGGCGATCACACCTCATCTTTACCGTCAAGCCCGACTTCGGTTCGCGGGATCGTGTCCCGGCCTCCCCACGTGACCGCACGCGTCGCCAGCCTGCAACCGGGAGAACGGCGACGACCCGAACGACGGTTACCGCCCAAGCTGAGGACCGTCGTCCAAGCCCGCCTCCGTCACAGGTCAGCGGCCGTGAAGAGCTAGATGTCGTAGTACAGGTAGAACTCCCACGGGTGCGGGCGCAGCTGCACGGGGTCGATCTCGCGGATCTTCTTGTACTCGATCCACGTCTCGATCACGTCGGGCGTGAAGACGTTGCCCTTCAGCAGGAAGTCGTGATCGGCCGCGAGCGCCGCGAGGCTCTCGTTCAGCGAACCCGGCACCTGCGGCACCTTCGCGAGCTCCTCGGGCGGCAGGTCGTAGAGGTCCTTGTCGACGGGCGGCGGCGGCTCGATGCGGTTTTGGATGCCGTCGAGCCCGGCCATGAGCATCGCGGAGAACGCGAGGTACGGGTTGCACGACGGGTCGGGGCAACGGAACTCGAGCCGCTTCGCCTTCGGGCTCTTCGAGTACAGCGGGATCCGCACCGACGCGGACCGGTTCCGCTGCGAGTACACGAGGTTCACCGGCGCCTCGTAGCCGGGAACGAGGCGCTTGTACGAGTTCGTCGTCGGGTTCGAGAACGCGAGGATCGCCGGCGCGTGCGTGAGCAGACCGCCGATGTACCAGCGCGCCATGTCGGAGAGACCCGCGTACCCGGCCTCGTCGAAGAAGAGCGGCTCGCCGCCCTTCCACAGCGACTGGTGCACGTGCATGCCCGAACCGTTGTCCATGAAGATCGGCTTGGGCATGAACGTCACCGAGTAGCCGCGCTTCCGCGCGACGTTCTTCACCACGTACTTGTAGAGCATGAGCTTGTCGGCCATCGTCGTGATGGTGTCGAAGCGCATGTCGATCTCGGCCTGGCCCGCGGTGCCGACCTCGTGGTGCTGCACCTCGATCGGAATGCCGACCTGCTCGAGCACCCGCAACATCTCCGAGCGCAGGTCCTGGAACTGGTCCATCGGCGGGACCGGGAAGTAGCCCTCCTTGTAGCGGGGCTTGTACGCGAGGTTCGGGCTGCCGTCGATCTCGCGCTCACGGCCCGAGTTCCACACGCCTTCGATCGAGTCGACGAAGTAGTACCCCGAGAACTGGTTCTGGTCGAAGCGCACCGAGTCGAAGATGTAGAACTCGGCTTCGGGCCCGAAGTACGCGGTGTCGGCGAGACCCGTGCTCGTGAGATAGGCCGCGGCCTTCTGCACGATGTAGCGCGGGTCACGGGAGTACGACTCGCCGGTGAGCGGGTCGCGCACGAAGCAGTTGATGTTCAGCGTCGGATGTTCGGTGAACGGATCGACCACCGCGGTGTTCGGGTCGGGGATCAGGAGCATGTCGGACTCCTGGATCTCCTGGAACCCACGGATCGACGAACCGTCGAAACCAAGGCCGTCCTCGAAGACGTCGGCCGAGAGCTCATGCGCGGGAACCGAGAAGTGCTGCATGAGACCCGGAAGATCGCAGAACCGGACGTCGATGACCTCGATGCCCGCGTCCTTGACCAGCTTGAGAACGTCAGCCGCGCTGCGCTGCTCCATTCCGCATTCCTTCCTCGCGCCCTCGGGCCTACGAAGCCCTGATCATGCCATCGGCTGCCTTGGCTCGCCCGGGTGCTCTCCGGTCACCCCGCGAGCGCGCTGCACACGGTGTCGGTGATGAGCCGGGTCACGACGTACGGATCCATGTTGGCGTTCGGACGCCGATCCTCGATGTAGCCCTTGCCGTCGACCTCCACCTGCCACGGGATGCGCACCGACGCGCCGCGGTCGGAGACGCCGTAACTGAACTCGTTCCACGGTGCGGTCTCGTGCATGCCGGTGAGACGGTGCTCGATGTCGGAGCCGTAGTTCTCCACATGTTCCGCGGCCTTCTTCCCGAGCGCCTCGCACGCCGCCACGATCGGCTCGTACGACGAGCGCATCGCCTTCGTGGAGAAGTTCGTGTGCGCGCCGGCGCCGTTCCAGTCGCCCTTCACCGGCTTCGGGTCGAGCGTCGCCGCGACGCCGTAGTCCTCGGCGATGCGGTAGAGCAACCAGCGCGCGACCCAGAGCTGATCGGCGACCTCGAGCGGCGACAGCGGCCCGACCTGGAACTCCCACTGCCCGGGCATCACCTCGGCGTTGATGCCCGAGATGCCCAGACCCGCGTCGAGGCACGCGTCAAGGTGATCCTCGACGATCTCACGACCGAACACCTCGTCGGCACCGATCCCGCAGTAGTAGAAGCCCTGCGGCGCGGGGAAGCCGCCGGGCGGGAACCCGTGCGGGCGGCCGTCCTTGAAGAACGTGTACTCCTGCTCGATGCCGAACAGCGGCTCGTGCGCGGCGTACTTCTCCGCGACCGGGCGCAACAGGGCACGCGTGTTCGTCACGTGCGGCGTCATGTCGGTGAGCAGCACCTCCGACATGACGAGGACGTTGTCGCCGCCGCGCAGCGGGTCGGGGCACGAGAAGACGGGCTTGAGCACGCAGTCGGACGCCTTGCCCGGCGCCTGGTTGGTGCTCGAGCCGTCGAAGCCCCAGATCGGCAGCTCCGCGCCGTCAGGAAGGATCTTCGTCTTCGAGCGCAACCGCGCGGTCGGCTCGGTGCCGTCGATCCAGATGTACTCCGCCTTGACTGCCACCCTGGCTCCTGACTCGAAGGTTCGAAGACGCGCGACCGACGGTCGCGCGCGATGCCGGTTCGGCCCCTTCCCCGCCCGACGATCGGGAGCCTTCTCGGGTGCGATTTCCCGGCCGTTGCCCGTATGTGAACGCTCTGTTACCGGGCCGCTCCGGCCCGCAGAACGGTACGCGACGCTCCCTACACTCCTCGCATGGAGCGCCAGGACGAGTACGTGCTGCGCACGGTCGAGGAGCGCGGCGTGCGCTTCGTCCGCCTCTGGTTCACCGACGTGCTCGGCCAGCTCAAGTCGTTCTCGATCACCCCCGCCGAGCTCGAAGGCGCGCTCGAGGAGGGCATGAGCTTCGACGGTTCGGCGATCGAGGGCTACAGCCGGATCCAGGAATCCGACATGCTCGCCCGCCCCGACCCCTCCACCTTCGAGCTCCTCCCGTGGCGGGGCAACGACGCGCCGGTGGCCCGCATGTTCTGCGACGTCGCCCACTTCAACGGCGAGCCCTTCGCCGGCGACCCGCGCTTCGTGCTCAAGCGCAACCTCGAGCGGGCCCGGGAGAAGGGCTTCACCTTCTTCACCGCACCCGAGATGGAGTTCTTCTACTTCCGGTCGTCGACGAAGCCCGAGCCCCTCGACGACGGCGGCTTCTTCGACCTCACGACCGAAGACATGATCCTCGACCTGCGCAAGCAGACGATCCTCATGCTCGAGGCGATGGGCATCCCCGTGGAGTACAGCTTCCACGAGAACGGGCCGAGCCAGCACGAGATCGACCTGCGCTACACCGACGCGCTGAGCATGGCCGACAACGTCATGACGTTCCGGCTCGTCGTGAAGGAGGTCGCCCAGGACCTCGGCGTCTACGCGACCTTCATGCCAAAGCCGATCGCCGGCGCGTTCGGATCGGGGATGCACACGCACCTCTCGCTCTTCGAGGGCGACGTCAACGCGTTCCACGACCCCGGCGACGAATACGGGCTCTCGAAGGTCGGCAAGCACTTCATCGCCGGGCTGCTCCACCACGCGCGCGAGATCACCGCCGTGACGAACCAGTGGGTCAACAGCTACAAGCGGCTCGTGATCGCCGACGAGATCGGGCTCGGGCCGCGCGCGCCGATCCCCGGCTACGAGGCACCGGTGTACATCTCGTGGGCCCGTAACAACCGCTCCGCGCTCGTGCGCGTGCCACCCCCGAAGCGCGGCAAGGAGAGCTCGACGCGCATCGAGTACCGCGCGCCGGATCCGGCCTGCAACCCGTACCTCACGTTCTCGGTGCTCCTCGCGGCCGGCCTGAAAGGCATCGAGGCGGGTTACGAGCTCGACCCGGAGGCGACGAACAACATCTTCGAGATGACACCCGAGGAGCGCATGGCCGAAGGGATCGGCGCGCTCCCCACGTCGCTGGCGGAGGCGGTCGAGGTCATGGAAGGCTCGGAGCTGGTCGCCGAAACCCTCGGCGAGCACGTGTTCGAGTACTTCCTGCGCAACAAGCGTCGCGAATGGAGCGAGTACACCGTCGGCGTCACGCCGTGGGAGCTCGAACGATTCCTGCCGATGCTGTGATCATCATGGACCCGCTCATGGCCCCGCTGCTCGTATTCCCCGACCCACCACCGGCACTGCTCGCGCAGACGCTCGACCTCGCGGGGTTGCGGTGGAAGGCCGTCGCGAACGCATCCGTCGCGGTGCAGCAGGAGCCGAGCGACGGCTGGGCCGGCGCGGTCGTGTGCGGCGACGAGGACCCCGAGACCGCGTTCACCGTCTGCCGCGCGCTACGCAAGGGCGACACGCCGCTCAGCGCGGTGCTGCTGCTGCTCACGGGAACGCAACTCGCCGAGCTCGAACTACGCGAAGACCTCTTCGACGACTTCTGCCTCTCGCCGTTCCACCCACGCGAGCTCGAAGCGCGCCTGCGCCACCTCCAGTTCCGCGCCGGGCGCGGCGCGCATCCCGAGATCGTCTCCTACGGCACGCTGTCGCTGAACCTCGAGACCTACCAGGCGATGGTCGAAGGCCGGCCGCTCGACCTCACCTACATGGAGTACGAGCTCCTGAAGTTCTTCGTCACCCACCCGGGCAAGGTGTTCACGCGCGAGCAGTTGCTGTCGCGGGTCTGGGGCTACGAGTACTACGGCGGTGCCCGCACCGTCGACGTCCACGTGCGGCGGTTGCGCGCCAAGCTCGGCGAGGAGCACGCAAACCTGATCCAGACCGTGCGCTCCGTCGGCTACCGCTTCGGCCAGAGCCGCTGGAGCGAGCCGAGCGCCTGACGGCGCTGGATTCTTCTGGTCGCACTCGCTGCGAGGCGGGATACCCGCCTCGCGGACGCTCGCCGCTCCGCACGCTGGGATCGGGAGCGACCAGGTACTCGTGGCTCACGTTTCATGGTCGCACTCGCTGCGAGGCGGGATACCCGCCTCGCGGACGCTCGCCGCTCCGCACGCGGGATGGGAGCAACCCGGTACTCGTGGCTCGACGTTTCATGGTCGCACTCGCTGCGAGGCGGGATACCCGCCTCGCGGACGCTCGCCGCGGGTCAGGTGCTCTCGGGTGGTGCGGACGCGCGGGTGTCGGCGTCGGCGACGAGGAGCTCTCCCAGGAGCGCGCTCCAGAGCGCGCCGACGAGGAAGACACCGATCGGTCCGGCGATGAACATCGCCACCAAGATGATGATCGCTCCGCCCATGCTCAGCCTCCGACGTGGGCCCAGACTTCGATCTCGACCGCCGCGCCGCCCGGGAGCGCGGCGACCTGCACGGTCGAGCGCGCGGGACGGTGGTCACCGAACGCTTCGGCATACGCCGCGTTGACCGCCGCGAACTCACCGAGGTCGGTGACGAACACGAGCGTCTTCGCGACATCGGCGAGCGCGAGCCCGCAGTCGCCGAGAACCGCGGCGACGTTCGCGAGGACCTGCGTCGCCTGCGCGGCCGCGCCGCCCTCGACGAGCTTGCCGGACGCGGGGTCGAGGCCGACCTGTCCCGAGAGGATCACCCACTCCCCGGCGCGCACGGCCGGCGAGTACGGGCCCAGCGCTCCGGGCGCGCTCGGGGTCGGCAGGGGCGAGACGGTCACAAGCGCCACGTTAGCGAGCCAGTTGCGGCGGCCCGGCACTACGAGGAGCGGCGGAGTGTGCGCCCGGTCCGCGTCTCGCGTGCCGGGAACACCACCGGCCGGCGGCCCTCGACGGCCGTGACTGCGTTCCACGCCGCCGCGGCCGTCGCCGCGAAGACCGCGTCGGAGGCACGCGCGATCGGCGGACCGGGCTCGTCGACGATCTCCACCGTGATCGGCGGAAGATCACGCGCCCGGATGATGCCGAACGAACGGATCGTGAGCCCGAGCACTTCACCGGTCTCGCGGTCGACTGCGAGGCCCTCCGAGAGCACCCAGCCGAGCGCCATGTGCACCGCGCCGCACGCGTAGGAGCGCAGCACGACCTCGTCGAGTGGATCACCGCACGCGACGCGCACGGTGACGGCCGCGAGCCGGCCGGTCCCGGGATCGATCTGCACGCGCGCGCCGGCGCGCGCGCCCGTCGGCGCCTCGACGACCGAGTCGAGGAGCAGCGCGGCGCAGCGATCGGTCACGAGATCCGCGCGGTTCACGCCCGCTTCCGCGAGCGCGCCCTCGACGAGCACGGCCTGCTCCGCAACAGGAAAGCCGCGCACGTGCTCAGCGGTCGGCGGACCTTCGACCGCGACGTGCTGCCAGCGCCCATCGATCACGCACCTGTACGCGCTCGGCAGCGCGACGAACGCCGCGCTCCCCGCGCGCGCGACGCGACCCTCGATCAGCAACCGGCCGTCGTCGTACACCGCCGTCGCCGCGATCGGCGGACGCTTGTAGCTGCGGCGCGCCACGTCTTCTCGCGCGTACACGACGCGCGCGGTGCGACCCAGTGCACGCGAGAGCTCGGCCGCGCATTCGCCGGCAAGATCTTCGTCCTTGCCGCCAAAGGCGCCACCGTTCGCGAGCGGCGACGCCGAACCGCCGCCCGGTTCGCACCACGATGCGTCGGGTTCGAGGTACGCCGGCTCGACCCACGACGTCGCGAGCGCGACCCCACCGGGCGGGGCGACCGGCGCTTCGAGCGGCGGACCGTCGTCGCGCGTCGTACGGCGTCCCTGTACCTTGCCGGCGCGCGAGCGCGCCTCGTGCAACGTCTCGCCGTCCACCCAGGCACGGCCGCGCGCCATCACCGCCTCGACTTCGGAACCGAATGGACGCGGCACGAACACGAGCGCGTCGCGCGGTGCGGTGTCGTCGGCGAATCCGGCACCGCCGAGCGGGACATCGTGACCGACGTGCTGCTCGGCATCGCCTTCGAGCTCGGCACGGCGCGACGCCCGGGAGAACAGCCGATCAGGGACCTCAGGTACCGCCTCGCCCGCGAGCATCGACGCGGCGCGCGTGATCGACTCGACGATCGGCTGCCAACCCGTGCAGCGACAGAGGTGGGCGCCGAGCGCGCGGTCGATGTCGGCGCGCGCGGTCCGGCCGGTGTCGATGAGGTGCGCGGCGCGCACGAGGATGCCCGGCGTGCAGAATCCGCACTGGGAACCACCGCACGCCACGAACGCCTCGACGAGCGCACCACGGGTCGACGCGTCGAGACCGTCGACGGTCGTGACCGCGCGGCCCTCGACGCGCATCGCCGGCGTGACGCACGCAACGCGCGGTTGGCCCTCGACGAGCACGGTGCAGCAACCGCACTGACCCTGCGGCGCGCACCCGTCCTTCACCGACACGATGCGGAGGCGCTCGCGCAGCACCGAGAGCAGGGTCTCGCCCTCGGCGACCGCGACGCTCACCGGCGCGCCGTCACACACGAAGTTCACCCGATCGGACACGACGGCCTCCGCACGGCAGGATAGGAGGCGTGACATCCGCGCCGTTCTCCCGCCGCCACTTCCTCGCGCTCGGCGGCGGCGCGGTGTTGCTCGCGGCCTGTGGATCGAAAGCCGGGAGCACGGCCGGGAGCGGCGGCAACGGTGCGTTCACCGACGTTTCGCCCGGAATCGTCTCGATGGACCTGTACGTCGACCCCGAACCGCAGCGGTTCGCGTTCGCGCTGCTCGCCAAGCAGGGCTACGCGTCGGGGAAGCCGGTACGCGTCGCGATCGCGCCGCCGGGAAGCACACCGTCGAAGTACGTCGCCGCGACGGCGCGCAGCCAAGGACTCCCGGAATTCCGCGGTGTCTATTCGCTCCAGGAGACGCTCGACGCGAAGGGCGTGTGGCGCGGCTACCTCGACTACGGCGGCCACATCAACCACTTCGTGTTCCAAGTGAACGACAAGCCGTCCGTCGTGGTCGCCGGCGACGACGCGCCACGCGTCGCGTCGCCCACCATCGCGAACCCGCTCGGCGTCGACCCGATCTGCACCCGCACTCCACCGTGCCCGCTGCACACGATCTCGCTCGACAAGATCATCGGCAAGGGCAAGCCGGTCGCGGTGATGTTCGCGACACCCGCACGCTGCCAGACGCAGTACTGCGGGCCCGTGCTCGACACGATGCTCGGCTTGCGCGCGAAGTACGACGGCAAGATCGACTTCGTGCACGTCGAGATCTACCAGAACAACCAGACGACCGACGTGATCTCGACCGTCGCCGACTGGAAGCTTCCCGGCGAGCCGTGGCTGTTCGGTGTCGACGGCGCGGGCAAGGTCACCTCGCGGCTCGACGGCGCGTTCGACAAGACCGAGATCCAGGGCGTGCTCGACGGGCTCGTGCGGGCTTAACGCGCGCGGCGCTTCGCCGGCTTCAGCGCCTTGGCGAGCGCGTCGAAGTCGGTGTCGGGGATGAGGTGCAGGTTGCCCTGGAACGCCAGCTTCCAGTGCTCGGCCGGCCACTTCTGCACGTACGCGAGCCCGGGCGCGATCACGTGCGACGGGACCCAGTCGTCCTCCGGGAGCAGGTGCGCGGCACGAAGCTTCACGCGCCACGGGTAGTCCTCGCCGGGTTTCGACCGCCAGATGACGTCGTGGTCTTCGAAGCCGGTACTGGCGACCGTCGCGGTCCCCCCGAAGGCCTGGACCCCGGTGAGGTACCAGACGAGCCGGTCGCCCGGCGCCATCTGCTCCATCACCTTCTTGCGCTGCCGCGTCTTGAACCCCTGCATCGACGCGCCCAGCTCGCGCGTGCGCGCGAAGTTGTCGGGCGAGGTGACCGCCATCCAGCTCGTCATGGGTGACGGGGCGGGAAGCTAGGAGAACGACTGGCCGCAGCCGCAGGTGCGCGTGGTGTTCGGGTTGTTGATCGTGAACCCGGCGCCCTGTAGGCCGTCCTTGAAGTCGAGGGTCGCGCCCGTGAGGTACTGCGAGCTCGCCGGGTCGACGACGACCTTCACCGGGCCGTACTCGGCCTCGAGATCGTCGGCCGCGCGGTCGCTGTCGAAGAACATCTCGTAGCTCAGGCCCGAGCACCCACCGGGACGGACGGCGACGCGCAGGAACATCTGCGGGTTGCCCTCCGCGTCGAGGAGCTCCTTCACCTTGACGGACGCGGCGTCGGTCAGCTCGATCATCGGTTTCCCTCCTGGGGGTTCAGGCCTTCGGTGACCCGCCCGCCACGCTCACGTGGCAGGGATCGGGGTCGTACAACGTCGAGAAGTGTTCCACGCTTCCGGCCCCCGCCCGATCGAGCACGCCGGCGCAGATCCCGCGGTGCAGATTGCACACCAGCTCGGGATAGGCCTCGGCAAGATCGCGGAAGGGGCACTGGAGGAAGGTGACGCGGGTCGTGTCGCCGTCGGCCTCGACCTCCGGGTCGAACCCGAGCTGGGCGAGCTGGGCGGAGAGCTGCTCGATGCAGGCCCGGCCCTTCGTGCGCCGCGCGGTGTCGCGGCCCCACGCGCGGCCCAGCTCCTCTGCATCGGTCGCATCGGCACCGAGGCGCTCGGCCATCGCGGCGAGCAGGCCGGCCAGGACGGCGTGTGCGGGCGGGTCGAACTCCAGCCCCGGGGCACCGGGTGCCAGCCGGTAGACGTGCTGGGGCCGACCGACGGTGCCACGGTGCACGGGTTCCACTTCGACCAGGCCGGCGTCGCGCATCCGCTCGAGGTGCATGCGCACGGTGTTCGCGTGCAGGCCGAGGCGCTCGGCCAGCTCGGGAGCGCCCACGGCGCGCGGCGACCCCGCCAGCTCTCGGTAGAGGGCGTATCGCGTCTCGTCGCCGAGGGCCTGGAGCACCGGGACTGCGTCCATCGGGGCTTGACGCTACCCGCCGACGGGCATATTTTCAACCGAAATCCGTGTTTTATTGACTGGTGCGGGACGATGAGGTCCCGACCGGGTCCTTCCCCCCATGTCCGGTGCCCTCCGGCGAAGGTGGCCACCACGATGCAGAACGCCCGCCTCGACGCCGATGCCGTGCGCCACGTGCTCGCCGGCGTCCGCGATCCCGAGCTCGGTGCCAGCATCGTCGACCTCGGGATGCTGCGCGCCGTCGAGGTCTCCGCCGACGGCGACGTGACCGTGCGCGTGGCGCTCACGACGGCCGGTTGCCCGCTGCGGGGCCAGATCAAGGCCGACGTCGTGTCGAAGGTGCACGGGCTCCCGGGCGTGCGGTCCGTCGAGGTCGAGTACGCCGAGATGACCCAGCCCGAGCGCTCGGCGGTCATGCAGCGCGCCCGGCTCGAGGCCACCCGCCGCGCGCCCGACACCGAGATCGCGGCGACGACGCGGGTCCTCGCCATCGCGAGCGGCAAGGGCGGTGTCGGCAAGTCGTCGGTCGCGGTGAACCTCGCCGCGGCGCTGGCGTCGCAGGGTCGCACCGTCGGGCTGCTCGACGCCGACATCTGGGGCTTCAGCGTCCCGCGCCTGCTCGGCGTGACGGGACGGCTCGGCGCCGCGAAGCAGGGCGACACCGGCAAGATCGTCCCCGCCGAGGTGTCGATCCCCAACGCCGGCGACCCGCCCGGGCCCGCCGGCCTCGTGAAGGTCGTGTCGATGGGCCTGCTCGTCGACGACGAGGACACCGCCCTCATGTGGCGGGGTCTCATCCTGTCGAAGGCGCTCGAGCAGTTCCTCACCGACGTGGCGTGGGGCGACCTCGACTACCTGCTCCTCGACATGCCGCCCGGCACCGGCGACATCCAGATGGCCCTGTCGCGGCTGCTCCCCCAGACCGAGATGCTCGTGGTGACCACCCCGGCGCGCAACGCGCAGAAGGTGGCGGCGCGCGTCGCCGACATGGCGCGGCGCAGCTACCTCAAGGTGCTCGGGATCGTCGAGAACATGCACGACTTCGTCGCGCCCGACGGGTCGCACCACGCGATCTTCGGTCACGGCGGCGGCGAACGCCTCGCCGCGCTCACGGGCGCGCCCCTGATCGGACGCATCCCGATCGAGCCCGCGGTCTCCGACGGTGGCGACGCCGGCCGGCCCGTCGTGGTCGCCGCACCCGACTCGCACGCCGCTCGCGCGTTCCAGGCGATCGCGAAGCGGATCGTCGACGAGCTGCTCCCACCGGTCGAGATGGCCGGCTGCACCGCGCGCATCCTCGAAATGGCGACGCGCGCGGCGGCCGCAACTCCCGTCGCGCCACCGGTCGCGCCGGCGGCGAGCGCGCTCACCGATCGAGCAGGCGCCTGAGCCGGACTTCGGCGGCGACGACGAGCTCCGGGGCGGCCGTCCCCTTCCAGTTCGCGAGCCCGTTCACCAGCTCGACGATCTCCACGGCGCGCACGCGCTCGTCGAAGTCGCCGCCCGCGGGCGGCGGTCCGTACCCGGCGCGGAACGCGGTCTCTGCCTCCGGGTAACGGTCGAAGTTCCACCACCGCAGCTTGTGGAAGTCGGCCGCGGGTTCCCACGCCTCGGCCATGTCGAAGTCGAGCAGCGCAACGAGGTTCCCGACCGCGTCGCAACACAGGTTGTCGGGGTACAGGTCGCGGTGGCAGAGCACCGGACGCGTTACGGCGTCGAAGCCCGCGGCGAGATCCAGCACGACGGCGCGCGCATGCTCGACGACCGCGGGATCGAGTTCGGTGCGCGCGGCGCGCTCGCACACGCCGACCCAGCGGTAATCGAGATAGCGGCTCCACCTGTCGAAGACCGCGTCGCGGCTCCCGATGCGCGACGTGAACCCGGGAAGCTCCACACGATGCAGCCGTGCAACCGCATCGCCGAGCTGCGCGTAGAAGCGCGCCCGGGCCCGTTCGTCGTCGAGGTCGGCCGGTGACCGGCCCGGCACGTAGGAGAAGACGCGCAGGACGCGGCCGTCGAGCGCGTCGCACACGTCGACGAACGCGAGCAGCTCGGGCGCACCGACACCTGCGGCGCGCGCGAAGTCGAGCGCACGCGCGGCGGCTCGCCATTTCGCCACGCTCGCCGCGGGCAGCCCGACCTTCACCACGACACGGCCGAGGCCAGTCGTCGCCATCCAGTTCTCGTTCCCGAAACCGAGCTCGATCCGCTGAAGTGCGCGCACGGGCGCGGCCGCGGGAAGGGCCGAGGCAACGGCGTCCCGCACCGTCGCGGCCTCGAAGCTGCCGCCGGGCGTCACGCGAGTGCCCGTCGCCGTCGGCTCAGGCGAGCTTCCAGGCCGACCGCACGCCGCTGCCCTCGACCTTGCCGTCGGTACGGAGCTTCAGCAGGTGCGCGTGGACCTGGCGCCCGGCCATGTCGAGGAGGCCCTCGGGGGTGTCGGTGTAGAGCCGCGTGACGATCTCGGGGATCTTCGCCGGCCCGTCGCCGAGCACCTTGAGGATCTGCCGCTCGCGCATCTTGCGGTGCTTGACGTACTCCTCGAGTCGCGCGTGGGGATCTTCGATCACGTCGCCGTGCGCGGGGCAGATGCGCGAGATTCGCCGCAGCTTGCGGAGCCGGTCGAGGGACGCGAGGTACTGCGCCATGTCGCCGCCGCGCTGCGGGCTGATCACGGTGGTCGTGCCGTCGAGGACCGTGTCGCCCGTGAACAGCACCCGCTCCTCTTCGAGGAAGAAACACAGGTGGTTCGGCGCGTGGCCCGGGGTGTGCAGCACGTCGAGGCCGAACTCGGTCCCCTCGACGACGTCGCCGTCTTCGAGGACGCGGTCGAGCTTGAGCGTGACGTCGTCGGCCTTCGGGAACTTGGCGAACCCCGCGATCTCGGCGCCGGTCCGCTGCGCGATCGCCGTGGCGGCCGGCCAGTGGTCGGGGTGGGTGTGGGTGAGAAGCACCCAGCGCACCCGCTCCGGCATCGACGCGCCGATGATCGCCTCGATGTGACCAGGGTCGTCGGGACCGGGGTCGATCACGGCGACTTCGTCGATGCCGACGAGGTAGGTGTTGGTACCGGGGCCGGTCATGAGGCCCGGGTTCGGCGCGACGACTCGCCGCACCAACGGCGACAACGCACTCGCGACGCCCGGCGTCAGGTCGGGCATCAGGCAACCCCTTCATGGTCGGCGCCGAGCGCGGCGAGATCGAGCTCGGGACGGGAGCTGAGTTGCGCCCAGCCGCGGCGCGCGGTTGCGACGTCGTCGCCCGGAAGCGCAACGCGCTGACCGGACGCGTCGGCGACGACCAGCGGCGCGCGATCGGGGTCGCGGTTCGCAGTGCGCACGGCATCGAGCAACTCGGACGCGCTGGCGAAGTCGGCGAGGACGCGCAGCGTGCGCAGCGTCGGCAGGATGAGATCGATCTCGCGACGCTCGTAGCGGGCGAGCGCGTCGGCCGGCCGCATCCACTCCGATTGCACGAGCTCGGCGTCGTCGTGACGACCTTCCTGCCCGGCCGGCGCGGGCGCGACGAGGAACCAGGTGTCGTACCGACGCGGCGCGCCCTCGGGGGTGAGCCAGTGCGCGAAGAGATGGACGTCGCGGGCGTCGAGGGCGAGGTCGTGCGCGGCGAGCAGCGAGGTGAAGTCGGTGCGTCCGGCGTTCAACTCGACTCGGGCGTCGGCGAGCGCGCGAGGAAGCGGAGCGAAACCGCTTCCGCCCGCCGCGTCGATCGGGCGGTCATCGCGTGCCCTCGCCAGCAGCAGACCGGCCTCTTCGAAGGCTTCGCGCAGCGCGGCGATCCAGACGCGCAGCCCGCCGGCGTCGCGACCGAGCCGGGCGCCGGCGCGGGTGTCGTCGAGACCGATGACCCGTGCCGCGACTCGCGGATCGCTGTCGGCGGGATCGACCGCACCACCGGGGAAGACGAACGCTCCGGGCGAGAAGACCGACTGCGGATTGCGCCGGAGCAGGAAGACGTGCAGATCAGGACGGTCGTCGAGGAGCATCAACGTTGCGGCCTCGCGTACCCGTTCCACGGGCAGAGTCTACGTGGCCAGGCCCCCACCTCCTCCCGCGTACGCTGCGTCGCCGTGGACCGCCGTCGGGCCCTCCCCAGCGTCGAGCGGGTCCTCTCGAACCTGGGCGAGACCGGACTTCCGCGTGACTTGGTCGCGGGCTGCGCCCGCGACGCCGTCGACGCGGCCCGCGATCGCGCCGTCGCGGGCAGTGAGGAGACGCTCTCGACCGTGGTGGCCGACGCCCGCATGCGCGTCGACGCGCACCACGTCGCGATGCTCGCCCCGGTCGTGAACGCGACCGGTGTGCTGCTGCACACGAATCTCGGACGCGCGCCGCTCGGCGAAGTCGCGCGTGCCGCGATGGAGGTCGCCGGTGGCTACACGAACATCGAGTACCGACTCGACACCGGGGTGCGAGGCTCGCGCCAGGAACATGGCGGCGCGCTGGTCGCGCGAGCGTGCGGTGCCGAGGCCGGACTCGTCGTCAACAACAACGCGGCGGCGGTGTTGCTCGTGCTTGCTGCGCTCGCGCGCGATCGCGATGTCGTGGTGTCGCGCGGCGAACTGGTCGAGATCGGCGGCGGCTTCCGGGTTCCGGAGATCCTCGCGGAGACGGGAGCCGCGCTCGTAGAGGTCGGCACGACCAATCGGACGCGCCGCGCCGACTACGAGCGCGCGTGCACCGACCGAACCGCACTCCTCTTGAAGGTCCACGCGTCGAACTACCGGATGGTCGGCTTCACGGAATCGACTCCGGTCGCCGCGCTCGCGTCCGTCGGACCACCGGTCGTCGTCGACGCGGGCTCGGGACTCCTCGACGAGCGCACGCCGTGGCTCGCGCAGCGGCCCGACTGGCTCGGCGACGAACCCGGCGTGCGCCAGTGCCTCGACGAGGGTGCCGCCCTGGTGACCTTCTCCGGCGACAAGCTCTTCGGCGGCCCGCAGGCCGGCGTGATCGTGGGCCGCGGCGATCTCGTGGCCCGGCTGGCTCAGCACCCGCTCGCCCGGGCATTGCGGCCCGACAAGGTCACGCTCGCGGGCATCGAGACCGTCGCCGGTCATTACCTCGACGGCGACGGTGACGCGATTCCGTTCTGGCGGCTCGCGACGACTCCTCTGGTGGTGCTGGAGGCGCGCGCCGCGGCCATCACCGCGCGCGTGGCGCAGGCGACGGTGGTCGCGACGGACGCGGCCGCGGGCGGCGGATCGGTTCCGGGACGCGACATCCCGTCGGTGGGCGTTGCGCTCTCGATCCCGCACCTCGACGACGCGCTCGCGCGGTTGCGCAGCGCGCGGATCATCGCGATCGGCCGCGACGGCAAGGTCGTGTGCGACCTCCGCACGGTCGAACCGGCCGACGACGACCGCCTCGCGCGCGCCTTGTGCGCGCTCATTGCGCCGGACGCCTGACGTGCGGGTCGTCGCGACGGCGGGCCACGTCGATCACGGCAAGTCGACCCTCGTCCTCGCGCTGACCGGCACGGATCCCGATCGCTTCCCCGAGGAGAAGGCACGGGGTCTGACGATCGACCTCGGTTTCGCGTTCACTCGTATCGCGGACGACGTCGTCGGGTTCGTCGACGTCCCCGGACACGTGCGGTTCATCAAGAACATGCTCGCCGGCGTCGGCGCGGTGGAGGTCGCGTTGCTCGTGATCGCCGCGAACGAAGGTTGGATGCCGCAAACCGACGAGCACGCGCGCATCCTCGAGCTGCTCGGGGTACGGCACGGACTCGTGGTGCTGACGAAGGCTGATCTCGTCGACGCCGACACGACCGAACTGGCACTGCTCGAGCTCGAGGAGCGGCTCTCGGGGCGCGTCATGAGCACTTGGCCGGTTGTGATCGCCGACGCGGTCTCGGGTTGGGGCGTCGATGCCGTCCGCGCCACGCTGGAGTCGGTGCTCGCCGGCGCGCCGATCGCCGCCGACCGCGGCAGACCCCGCCTCTGGGTCGATCGTTCGTTCGCCACCAAGGGCGCCGGCACCGTCGTGACCGGAACGCTGGGCGGCGGCGCGCTCGCCGTCGACGACGACGTGCTGATCGAGCCCGGACATCGCCGCGCGCGAATACGGGGGATCGAATCGCATCACGTCCGCTTCGATCGCATCGGCCCCGGTGCTCGCGTCGCGCTCAACCTCGCGGGCGTCGAGCACACCGCGGTGGCGCGCGGCGACGCGGTGGTGCTTCCCGACCAGTGGAATGCGGTCGCGGCCTTCGACGGGGCGTTGACGATGGTTCCCGGTGAGGCTCCACTGCAACGCGGATTCCTCCGAGCTCACGTCGGTTCGGGCGTGGTCTCCGTTCATGCACGCGTCCTCACCGACAATCGATTCGTGCGGGTCCGGCTGCGCAGTGGCGCGCTTCCGCTCGCGCCCGGCGATCGGTTGGTGCTGCGCTCGACCGCACGGGGAACGACCGTCGCGGGGGCGGAGGTCCTCGACGTCGTTCCCACGCGGCGGGCATCCGATGCCCCCGCGCGCCTGCCGCTCCCGCTCGCTGAACGCGTGCTCGCCGCGCGCCCCTGGGTACAGCCGGACGACATCGTCGCGATCGGGGGAGTCGATCGCGACGCCGCCGTCTCGATGCTCGCGCGGCTCGTGGAGTCGGGCGCCGCTCGCCGGGCCGGGCCGTGGACGGTCGCGATCGGTGCGCTCGACCAGCTGGTCGAGCGGGCCGGCACCCTCCTCGACGCGCATCTCGCGGCGCGCCCGCTCGCACCCGGGATCGACCTCGCCGCACTCGCTTCACAACTGGGATTCGAGGCACCGCGCGTGCGCGCCGTGCTCGAAGGCGACAGCGCGTTCGTCATCGACCACGAAACCGTGCGAAGAACCGGCGACGACCGCACCGCGGCAGACGATCCCGCAGTACAGCAACTCCTCACCTCCATGAACGGCTCGCCCTTCACACCACCGCAACCGAGCGCATCGGGCGTCGACGCCGACGCGGTGCGGGCCCTCGTGCGCGAGGGTCGGCTCGTCGTGGTCGACGGCCTCTACTTCACCGCCGACGCGCTCGAGGAGGCGCGGGCGCGCGTCGCAGCCGCGGTGCTGACGCGCGGCTCGCTCAAGCTCTCCGACATCCGCGACCTTCTCGGATCGACGCGCAAGTTCGTCGTGCCGCTCGCCGCGCGTCTCGACGCGGAAGGGGTGACGCGGCGGCGCGGCGACGACCGCATCGCCGGCCCGCGCGCGACGGCCTACTCGTCGGGTGGGTAGACCTCGCCCGACGGCGGTCGCTGGATCGCGCCGAAGCTCGCCTCGTAGTTCGTGAGGTTCTCGTTGATCGTGCGGAGGAAGTCGAACATCACCGTTGGTGGAACACGAACGCGCGCGACGACCTGGCACGGCACGCGCGTTACGCTGTTCCCGGCTTCGTCCGTCCCGGGTGTCGCGGGTTGGGTGACGGCGAAGTCGAGCGTGAACTCGTGCGCGGTGTGCCACACGCCGAGGAAGTTCGAATAGACGCCAACTACGTCGTTCTCCGAGATCGACAACTCGAAGCGAACGGACGGCTCAGGATTGGGAGTCATCCGCGGATCCTACGGGTCCACGCGTGGCGTCGTATTCCGATCGAACGACGCGGGAACGATCCGCGCGCGGTGCCTTTCAGCCCGCGCGCCGCTCGAGCACCGTACGGCGCTCGTTCTCGTTGAGCCCGCCCCAGATGCCGTGCGGTTCGCGGATGCTCAACGCGTATTCGAGACACGCGACGCGTACCGCGCAGGAGGCACAGATCGCCTTCGCGCGCTTCTCGCGTGCTTCCCGCTCGTCGCGGCGCTCGGGCCAGGTCGGCGGGAAGAACACCGTCGACTCGGGACCCCTGCACGCCGCCTTGAGCTGCCAGGTGTCGTGGATTGCCCCGGTTGCCACGATCACTTCCCCCTTGGCCCTTCCCCCTTGGGCAATGGCAAACGCGGCGGAACATATCGCCGCGCCGCGCCTGCCCACAAGGGTCGAAAGCGCGAAAAGAACGGAAAGCGCGGCTGGGCGTCAAACGAGGAGGACGCCGCGAACCGGCCTGGCGATTCCTTACATATGGCTGTCGCGAGCCCCGCCGGTCTCGGGCTCGACCTCGAGCACCAGCCCGTTGATCGCCACGACGCGTACGGATTCACCGGCCGGGATCGGCGTCGCGCGGTTCGTGCGCGCGCGCCATCGCGCGTCGCGTATTCGCACGACTCCATCGGGGTCGACATCCACCTCTGCCATGCCCATCTCACCCACGAGTCCCTCACGCCCCACGGTCGGAGTCGCGAAGCGTGACCGGATCATCGCGGTCATGCCCCCGACCATGAACACCGCGGTGCCGAGGCAAACGATCACGATCGACCACCATGCGGGGTCGAGCCGCGACGAACCGCCGTACACGGTGAGCGACCCGGCCACGAGCCCGAATGCGCCGATCACCGTCCACGGCCCGAGCCCGCCGGCCTGCACGTCGATCGTGAACCCGAGGATCCCGAGCGCGAGGAGGGCGACTGCCCACCACTGCACCGGCAGGTGCGAGAAGCCGGTGAACGCACCGACGAGCGCGCCGGCGCCGACGAGACCCGCGAGGCCGATCGACGCCGTGTAGAACTCGAAGACCACCAACGCGCTCCCCGCGACGAAGAGCATGTACGCGACCCACGGGCTCCCGAGCGTGTGGAGAACCTGATCACCGAGGCTCAGCTTCGCGAAGCGGACGTCTTGATTCGGACGGCGCCGCGTGTCGGTTCCGGTGCCGACCACCTCCGCGGTCGAGAGCCGCATCGGCCCCGCCGCGGTCGTGACGACGGTGTTGTCGAGGCCGACGACGAGATCGCCGAGCACGTTGTCGACGCGGCCGACCGCATGCGCGTGGAACGCGTCGGTCGCGTTGAAGCGCGCTCCGCCGATCAACCGGCGCGTCGCTGCTCGCCTCGCGGCCGGCACGGTCTGCGCCAGCCAGACGTCGACCGACGGCGCGATCGCGGCACCGGGACGGTCGAGGCGCGCCGGTCGGGCCGGGCCGATGTGCGAGCCGGGCGAGATCGAGAGCACCGGTGCCGCCGCGGCGAGCAGCGCGGCTCCGCCACGCGCCGTCGCGCCGCTCGGACCGATCCACACCGCGATCGGGACCTTCGCCGACGCGATGCGCGCCGCGAGTGCGGCGACGTCGACGTCGACCGCACCGCCGGAGTCGAGCTGGAACACGAGCAGCGTCGAGTGCCGGTGCTCGGCGCGGCTGATCGAGCTCCGCACGAGGGACGCGTTCGGCGGATCGATGAGACCTTCGAGCTGAACGACGTCGATGCCGGGCAACGACGCGGGCGCAGACGGGGTCGTTGCCGCGGCATGCGCGGCGGGCGCCGCCGCGAGCGGAGCGACGACGGCCGCGACGACACCGAGGCCGAGGAGCAGCCGCAGCAGGTGCGGGACTCGTCGGTCGGAGGGTGGCATCAGGACTCCCGTAGCATGCAGGGGATGGAGCTGGCGCAGTTCTGCTCCACGTCGCGCGTCGTGATCGTGGCGGGGAAAGGCGGGGTCGGGAAGACAACCGTGACTGCCGCCCTCGCCGTTGCCGCGGCCCGAACGGGCATGAGCGTGCTCATCGTGGAGGTCGAGGGCAAATCGGGGCTCGCGGCCGCCTTCGACCGGCCCGCACTCACCTACGACGGCGCCGAGCTCGACGACGGCATCGCGGCGTGCACGCTCACACCCGACGCCGCGCTCCTCGACTATCTCGAGGGCCACGGGTTGCGGCGCATCTCGCGGCGGCTGTCGTCGTCGGGCGCGCTCGACGTCGTCGCGACCGCGGTGCCGGGAATGAAGGACATCCTCGTGCTCGGCAAGGTGAAGAGCCTCGAGCAGGGAAAGACCGCGGATCTCATCGTGCTCGACGCGCCCGCGGCCGGGCACGCGGTCACGTTCCTCCTCTCGGCGCGCGGGCTCCTCGACGCGGTGCGGGTCGGACCCGTGCGCAAGCAGGCTCAGGACGTCGTGGAGTTGCTCTCCGACCCGAAACGCTGCCAGGTCGTGCTCGTGACGATTCCCGAGGAGACCCCGGTCAACGAGCTCGTCGACACCGCGTTCGCGATCGAGGACCGCGCGGGCGTCGCGCTCGGACCCGTCGTCGTGAACGGCTGCTACGAGCCGCTCGGTGTCGACCTCGCGCACGCGACCGTCGACGCGATCGCGGTCGACGCGACGGCCGTCGACCGCTTCGTCTCGCCGCGCGAGGCACACGACCTCGTGGGCGCGGCCGCATTCCGGACCGCGCGCTACGAACTGCAGCAAGAGCAGGCGGCGCGGCTCGCCGAACGCCTGCCGCTGCCGCAGATCCGCTTGCCCTTCCTCTTCGACGCCGCGCTCGGGCGATCGGAGATCCATCGCCTCGCCGACTCGCTGACCGCGGGCATCGAGCAGCTCCCGGCGGTGCCGTGACCGAAGCGACCGAACGGCGCGCCGCCGCCGCGCGGGACCGCCGAGCGTTCGACGCGCTCGTCGAGGACGACACCATCGTGATCTGCTGCGGCAGCGGTGGTGTCGGCAAGACCACGACGGCCGCCGTGATCGCGCAGGAGGCGGCGCGCCGCGGGCGCGACGCGGTGGTCGTGACGATCGATCCCGCCAAGCGGCTCGCGAACGCGCTCGGGCTCGACGCGCTGTCCGACACGCCGGGCTCGGTTCCCCGCGAGCTCTGGGATCCCGACGGCGTCGCGCCGGCGAGTGGTCGGCTCTCCGCGCTCATGCTCGACACGAAGACGACGTTCGACCGGCTCGTCACCCGCTACGCCGTGAACGACGAACAGGCGCAACGCATCCTCGACAACACCTTCTACCGCAACGTCTCCGGCGCGCTCTCGGGCACGCAGGAGTACATGGCGATGGAAAAGCTCTACGAGCTTCACGACGAGGGCGGCTACGAGTTGATCGTCGTCGACACACCGCCGACGCGTCACGCGCTCGACTTCCTCGACGCGCCCGACCGGCTGCTCCGCATGCTCGACAACCGCATCTTCCGCCTGCTGATGATGCCGACGCGCGCGCGTACCTGCGCGTCGCGAGCGTCGCGGTGCAGGCGTTCCTGCGCACCGTGTCACGCGTCATCGGTTCGGAGGTCGTCGACGACATCGTTGCGTTCTTCCGCGCGTTCGAGGGCATGGAAGCGGGATTTCGCGACCGCGCCGGCAAGGTCCGCGCGCTGCTGGCCGAGGGCGGCGCCGCGTTCGTGCTCGTGACGTCGCCGCGTCGCGACGCGATCGACGAGGCGGAGTTCTTCGCGCAACGGCTCGAGAGCGAGGACCGCGCCGTCGCGGCGCTCATCGTCAACCGCGTCCATCCGGTCTTCGGCACCGAGCTGCCCGAAGGGTTGCGCGCCCGAGCGGAGGAGCTGCGCGGGGTCGGCCCACCGCAGGATCCGGGCCGCGGGCCCGGCGGAGGCGACCCCGGGACGCGTCTCGCGGCGCTCTACGACAACCTGGGCGACTTCAACGAGATCGCGACCCGCGAGCGCGGCCAGCTCGCGGGTCTCACCGAACGGATTGGTCCCGGCGCGATCGCGTACGTGCCGTTCCTCGCGCACGACGTACACGATCTCGAGGCGCTCGCCGAGATCGGCGACCAGATCTTCCGCGGCTAACTTGGCGCCGTGACGACGATCCTCCTGGCTTCCGACGCCGAATGGGTGCGCAACCAGGTGCGCTCGGCGTTCGTCGGTCCGAAGCAGCAAGTGGTCGACGTGACCCGTGGCCAGGAAGTGAAGGGCGCGGTTCGCGACCACGACCCCGACCTCGTCGTCCTCGACATGCAGATCGGCAACATGGGCGGCATCGCCGTGGCCATCGAGCTGCGGCTCGAGGAGTCGGCCGGGCGGCTGCCGCACTCGACGATCCTCCTCCTCCTCGACCGCGAGGCAGACCGTTTCCTCGGGCGGCGCGCCGACGTCGACGCGGTGCTCGTGAAGCCGGTCGATGCGGGCACGTTGCGCCGCACCGCCAAGTCACTGCTCGACGTCCATCCCTCGACCGCACCCGCCGCGACCGTCGACAACGACGACCACAACGACGCCGACGCCGACGGTGACGACGATGACGACCGACCGGCGGGCGACGATCTCGACGCCGCCGCGTCCCGGCGGCCCGCGTGAACGACCACGAGCTCGCGGCCGTCGTCGCCGAGCAGGCCGGTGCGCTGCTCGTCGACGTGCGCGCGGAAGCCGAGGCCGACGGCGCCGACGAGAAGACGACCCGCAGCCGCGGCGACCTCACGAGCAACGAGCTCATCCTCGACGAGCTCGCGCGCGAGCGGCCCGACGACGCCGTGCTCTCGGAGGAGTCGAAGGACGATCCGGTGCGGCTGACGGCGGAGCGGGTGTGGATCGTCGACCCGCTCGACGGCACGCGCGAGTTCGCGGAGTTCGGCCGCACCGACTGGGCCGTGCACGTCGCGCTCGTGAGCGGCGGGACGCCGGTCGCCGCCGCGGTCGCGCTGCCGGCGCTCGGCGAGGTGCTCTCGACCGCGGCGCCGCCGGCGCTCGCCGCACCGACCGGTGGTCGCCCGCGCCTTGTCGTGAGCCGCACCCGCCCGCCGAAGCTCGCCGAGTACCTCGCCGAGGTGCTCGACGCCGAGCTCGTGGCGATGGGATCGGCGGGCGCGAAGACGATGGCGATCGTGCGCGGCGAAGCCGACGTCTATGCGCACAGCGGCGGCCAGTACGAGTGGGACTCGTGCGCGCCCGTCGGCGTCGCCGCCGCCGCCGGGTGCCACGTGTCGCGGCTCGACGGCTCGCCGCTCGTCTACAACCGGCCCGATCCCTACCTGCCGGACCTGCTCGTCTGCCGGCCCGAGCTCGCCGCGCAGGTGCTCGCCGCGATCCGATCGGCCCCGCCCGACGACGCGTAGGCCCACTACACTGCTCTCTCCCACGGGGCGTAGCGCAGCTTGGTTAGCGCGCAGCGTTCGGGACGCTGAGGTCCCGGGTTCAAATCCCGGCGCCCCGACC
>CAVXFZ010000019.1:0-339196 GCA_963761175.1 uncultured Actinomycetes bacterium
CTAGATGTTCCGACGCAACTGGATCGCCGCGGAGCGATCAAGGCTCGCCGGGTATTGAAGCGCGGCGAGCAGCTGACGGTGCAGGTTGGCATTGGAGTACAAGCCACCGCCTTGATCGCCCGCATGCCCTCCGGTTCGATCGGTGAAACGGCCGCCCGCTTCCTCGACGAGGAGAATCCATGGCGCGTGATCCCAGATGTGGCAGCACTCGACCAGGAAGGCATCGATCTCGCCCCGAACCAGCTCGACGAGCGACAGGGGGCTTGCGGGTGCGCGGGCCGCACTCGGTGGGAGACGGGCTCGGGACGAGTCGTCGAGAGCATCGAGCCGAGCGTCAGCCAACATCGAGGTGGAGCTGACTTCGAGGCGCTTCGATTCGACCTCGTCGCGTGGCCACGACGACTCGAAAGAACCGCCGCCCCGCGTCGCCCACCAGCAGCGTCGCAGCGCAGGAGCCGTGACGACCGCGACCTCGATGCTCCCCGCAACCTCCAACGCAATGTGAACTCGCCAGTTCGGGTCACACCGACTGAAGAACGACGTGCCGTCAACCGGGTCGATGATCCAGACCCGATCGGACTCACCAAGTCGACCGAGCTCCTCGCCGAGGAGCGCATCTTCCGGCCTCGCCGCAGACAATGTCTCGCGACACAATCGCTCGACTGCCCGGTCGGCTTCCGTGACTGGTGTGCCGTCGGCCTTCAGCGTCGCCGAAACGCCAGACTCGAAGAAAGCGAGCGCGAGGTCCGCCGCCAGGTCCGACGTGTTGAACGCGAGTTGTAAGTCGTCAGCGCTGTCCACGACCGGCGACGCTACTGCCCTATCTCGTTCCGACGATGCAGCGCGCCACGCCCGGGACCCGGACCTTGCCGTCCTTCGCGAACGCGCTCACCTTCGCAATGGCGTCGGCACGAATCCGCTCCCGCGCCGGTGCGTCGACCTGCCGAAGCGCCGCGACTGCGAGCGAGACGTGCTCGCTGATCATCTCCCAGTACTGCGCGGGTGATCGCGTCACGAGCTCGACGTCGACGTCCCACTCGGCAACGTCGCGCAGCCCCGCGCTCTCGTACAGGGCACTGACATGTCCCGGGGCCGCGCACCGGAACATGTTCGGCCCGTCCGGGTCGGGGGGAGCCACCGCCGTCTCGGTCGCGATTGCCTGCATGGCGATCGCGGTCCACGGGTTTTCCTCGGGCTTGACCCATACCGACGCGCAGAGACGTCCGCCCGGCTCGAGCACGCGCGCGAACTCGGCGGTCGCCTTGCCCATGTCGGGGAAGAACATGTACCCAAAACGCACCGAGACGCTGTCGAAGGTGGCGTCGTCGAACGGCAGATCGTCGGCGCTGCACACCTTCGTCTCGATGTTGGCGACCCCTTGCGCCCTCGCTCGTCGCGCGGCCACGTCGAGCATCTCCGTGACGAGGTCGGTCAGTACGACGCGACCCTTCGGTGCCAGTCTCGCGATGCTCAATCCCGGCTCACCCGTGCCCGCGGCGATGTCGAGATGCTGCTGATCTTCAGCGATGTCGAGATGCTCGATCATCGCGGCGCCGACCGGGCCCAGCTGCTCCATGATGACCGAGTCCCACTTCTCCCACCCTGCGGAGAGTCCGGCCCACGACGCTCGCTGAACATTGCGGATCTCATCGGCGCTCGGCATCGGCCCTCCCGCTCTCGAAGCATCACCGAACAAGAAGGCAACCCTTGGCGGCAGTGCATCATGCTCGATCCGCGCTCGTTCTGCGAGTGCGCCGATCGACAGATGCGCCGCGGCCCGGCGCGGTTCCGTACCGGCATCGGTCGATCTCGCGAGTGTCGGCGGTCTATCCCGCTTCGTCGGCTTGCGCACCGGTTGCCGGTGAGGGGACCACGGTGATCGGCGGCGCCTGTGTCTCGACGGACGCGCTCGCGAGCTTGTCGGCGCGGGCGCGGTGGAACGCCCAGAGCGCGACCGCGGCCAGACTCAGCACCGGTCGCGAGAACAAGGGTGCCGACGATGTTCTTGCTCCGGCCGGAGACGAGCCCCGGTCGGAGCAGGACGAGCGAGAACAGGAACCCGCCGGCGCACCACAGCACGAGCCACACCGCGCGGTTGTAGGCACGGATCGCGGCGCCGGGAAGGAAGCGCAACGGGATCAAGCCGATCGTGAGGGTTTCGACGGCGCCGACGAAGATGCCGCCGTCGATGCCGAGCGGGACGGCGCGCAGCGAGTTCGACGTACTGCCGGCCAGGTGCTGGGTCGCGGGGATGAGCAGCCAGGTGACGATCGCCGCGACCAAGGTCAGGACACCGGCGAGGATGCCGATGCGCGCGTTGTCGCGCTCGTCGAGATGGCGCTGTGGTTCCCAGAGGACGAGGACGCCGTAGAGGTACCCGGGGATGAAGCCGACCGCTCGGGATCCGAGCACGCACAGCACGCTGATCCCGAGGGTGGAGACCTCGACGAGTGCGTGCCCACCGCTCTCCCGGTAGCGGCGCGCGGTGTAGAGGCGCGTCGCCGAGACGGCGAGCAGGTTCAGCAGGTACAGGGCGCCGGTGAATCCGACGAAGGTGATGAGCGTGGCCATGTCGAGACCCCAGCCCGGCTGCATCGCGCTGTACAGCAGCCCGCTGAGCGCGATGTACAGCGCGACCCCGGGGCGCGAGTTCCAGACCCGGGTGTGGCGCGGCGGGCGGGGCCGATCGCGCCGACGGCGCAGACGTCCGACCACCGTTCGGTAATGATCCAGGTTCGCTTCGAGCGTGCTGTTGAAGAGCGTCGTCGGGAACGAGACGAGCGCGAAGAGGAGCAGGGCGAGCAGCCCCGAGAGCATCACGTTCTTCGTCGTGATCGCCTGAGTCGGGCTGGGGATGCCGAGCAGGGTCGACGCCTTCCCGGGCTCGGAACCCGCGATGCCCGGCCAGCTCAGGCGCGTGTATTCCCGCGTGTAGCGCAGCGACCCGGCCTGGCCCGTGAGTCGTACGAGTATCGGCGAGACGACGGTGAGGTCGTAGGGGACGCCCTGCGTTGCCGCGGCGGTGCCGAAACGACCGAAGGCGTTCCCGGTGCCGGAGCCGCCGACGATCCGGCCTTCGAAGTCGGCCGCGCCGTCGTCGAGACAGCTGTCACCTGCCAGCTTCGTCGCGTGCAGCGTCTCGCCGGTGACCTCGAGGGTGCTGACGCGCACCGGCAGGTTGCTGCGCGGCGCGCACGGTGTGATGTCGGTCGTACGCCAGAGGCCGCTCACGTCGTCGGCCGGTGGTCGTTGCGACGCGTCGCCGGTCGCGTTGAAGTAGTCGGTCATCAAGACCCAGAGCCCCGATCCGGCGAGCGATCCGCTCGGGGCGCGGGCCGGTGCCGACGCGAGGGGATCGGACGCGTCGAAATCCAGTTGCGAGCTCGTTCCGGTGAGGCGCATCGTCGCGGTCTGATCGCCGCGACGCGCGACGAAGTCGAGTGCACCTTGGGTTCCCCACCCGAAGAACGCGCCGTTGACGTAGTCGTCGATCTTCTCGACGGAGTTGTCGGCGAATGCGGCGCGCCGATGATTGAACTCGTGCGTTCCCCCGTTCGTGGGGACGACCCAGAGCGTCAGATCGGGTGGGAGCGCGATCCGGCAGGCCGGTTGCGCCTCCAACGTCGCGTCAGTCGGTTGCGTCGTCGGCCCGAGAATGCGACCGATCTCCTGCTCGTCGATTCCGGAGCACGGGTTCGTCGCGGCGTGTGCGGACGTTCCCCACGCGAGCACAGCGGTGAATGCAAGCGCACAAGAAATGATGCGAGAGGGGCGCGACACGATAGGTCTCGCCCGTCTGCCGTTCTGCGTCGTTCGCATGCTCACCCCGCCGAGAACGAACGTAACGGCCCGACCGACGTCGTCGCAAGCACGTGCCGCCGACGTATGACTACAGTCGCCGTGCGGTTGGCGCGGCAATGCATGGATGTCGATTCGTCGTGTTTGTGCGTCGTGTCGCGTTGGAGTCCGGCGGAACTCTTGGGGGAAGCACATGCGCGCACGCGTCGTCGTGATGTTGTTTGCCGTCGCGTTGGCAGGCGCGTGTTCGGGAGGCGGTCACAAGGGAAACGCCAACGCCACGACGACGTCGCGTTCGGTCGCCTCGTCGACCGTCGCGACGAGCGGCTCGTCCGCGTCGTCGACTACCGCACCGGCAACAGATGGTTCGGCGACGCCCGCGCTCGTCGGCATCAACAACATCGTTGCGAGCAAGCTCACCGCTCCGGTCTGGTATCTCGCAAACGCCGGTGCGGCCGCAGGCTCCGCATCGGTGCTCACCGATTCGCAGACCACGACGACCATCGTGACCGACGACGGCCGCTATGCGGTGGTCCGCCGCGCGCAGGATGCCGTCAATCCCGCCGGGATCGGCATCGTCGACGTGAAGACCGGCCAGGAGGTCGATCGACTCGACATCGACGACCCGCGGGTCGTCGATGTCGTTTGGTCACCTGACGACGAAGCCGTGCTCGTGCAAGGTACGACCAAGCTGTATCTGCACAAGGTCTCGGGCGCGACGGCGTCCGGCACGATCTCGGCCTACAACATCGCTTCGCACGTCGTCTTCTCGACCCGCGACGGTGTGGTGACCGCCGTGACCAACGGCGCGTTCCTGGTCGTCGACGACTCCGTCGGACACTTCACCGCCGCGCCCCACCTCTCGGCGCTCGCGCAGCTCTCCGAACAGGGCCAGCCGCGCGCGGTGTACTCGATCCAGGACCCCAGTTCGGCCGCGTATCACGGCTTCCGGCTGACGACCGGCCAGTCGGGCAAGGACCTGGGCGCCGATTTCCCGACGACGGGAACGCCGACTGTCGCCTGCGGCCGGTTCCTGGTCTGGGACCACCGGACCTTCTCCGCGGGCGAGTGGAGGGTCTACGACATCACGAACGATTTGCAGATCGACGTCGGACCGGCAGGACACGATCAGATGACGTGTCCGATCCTTTCGCCCGACGGCAAGGCGCTCGCGTTTCATTTCGACGATGGCGTATACGTCGTCGACCTCGCAACGGCCAAACGCACCCGCGTCACGCGTGAAGGGAGGCCGATCGCATGGAGCTCGGATTCGCAATCGCTGGCCGTCGTCGGGAACGGCGTCTTCGTCGTGCGCGCGGATGGCTCCGGAGGCAAGCAGGCGAACGTCACGCCTCGCACGAACACCCAACGGATCGCGTGTCGTGTCGCCGACTCGGGCTTGGCGGTCTTCAACACCGACACCGGGTTTGCGCTCTTCGATGTCGGCGCGAACAGTGCTCGGTCGATGGCCGTCGAGAACTCGAGCGGGCTCGACGTCTCTTGCTCGACGTCCGCCGACGGAAAGTGGTTCTTGAGCGGAAACGTCCTCGTCGACGTCGCGAACGGCAAGGCGACCGTGTTGCACTACCCCGACGTGGAAGGGCTCAAGACCATCCGCTGGTTCCGCTGGTACGGAGACCAGGTCGTGACCGACCCGGTCATCAGCGCGGGCTGACGCCGGACGGGGGCGAGGCGATCGTCGAGAACCGCTCGCGTCCGCTCGCCGATGTCGACGGCTACCTCGACGTCGTCAGCCGACGCAGTGCGGGCCGTCGGCGACTTGCCCGGTCGTGTTGGTCCCGATCGGTGGACCGAGCGCGAGGAGGCCGGTGTTCACGGTGACGCTGCCGCCGGGGGCGATGATGGCTTGGAAGCGGTCGAGCCCGCGGGGGGTGGGACCGTCTCGCTTCTCGCCGACGCGGTTGTACTTGGAGCCGTGGCAGGGGCATTCGAACCATTGTGAGGTCTGGCACCACGGCACCCGGCAGCCCAGGTGTGTGCAGCGTTGGTAGAGCGCGACGATGCCTTGTTGCATGTTGGCGTAGATGTAGTCGGGATAGATCTTCTTCGCGGCGGGGAGTGCGGCGGCAGGGTAGGGCTGAATGTAGGTGCGGGCTTCGGGGACGTAGAACGGCTGCCGGTTCGCGTCGATGAACGCGAGGATCGTCGACAGCTTCCCGGCCGGGATCTTGCCGCCGAATCCGCCGCTGCTGCCGGGCCAGAGAAACGCGAGCATGCTGGCGCCGAATCCACCGAGCGCGATCGCCATCATCGAGATGACGCCCCGGTTGATGAACTGGCGGCGGGTGACGCCGAGTTCCGTCTCGTCGACCGGTTCCCACGCGCTGATCGTGACGTGTCGGTCGGTCGCGGGTGTTCCTCCACGACGCGTGCGCGACTCATCGGCTCGGGCGCGCGCCTGCGCGCTGATCTCGATCTCGCGGCTTTCGGTCGGGTGAAGTGCGGGGTCGTCGTGGGTGCGATCACGACGCCGAGTCTCACGGCTCAACTTCGGCGCGGCCGCTCGGCGACTCGCGGCGAAGAACGCCACGGCAGCCGCGACGACGCTGACGCCGACAATCAGCGCGAGGCCAGCCACGGATCCCTCGTCGCGAGGAGGTGCTGTCGTCGGCACGCTCGTTGCGGCCCCGGGGTCGGCAGCGACGGTGCGGTCGCCGTCGCAAACGCTGCGCTGATTCTCACGGTGTCACCTACCGTTCTTCGCGCCCTTTCGAACTGTAGACCTCGTGGACGTGGCCACGGTTATCAGGCGAGTGGCAATCGATGTTTCGCACGATATGGGCGTCGGTTCTACGCCGGGTTCAGGTGATTCGTCGCATGTTGCGCCGACCGGTCCGATGGCGGGCGCGGGACGGGTGGCGAGCAGTTCGACGTCGCGACGGTCTGAGTCGACCCGTTCTCGACAGAGGGGAGGACCGGTTGAGTAGCGTCGTCGGCATGACGCCGGAGGAGCTGGCCGACCTCGCACATCTGCGTCGGGCGCGCGATCGCATCGACCGCGAGTACGCGGAGCCCCTCGACGTACCGGCGATGGCGCGCACCGCGCTCATGTCGCCCGCGCACTTCTCGCGCAAGTTCCGGGCGGCGTACGGCGAGACGCCCTACTCCTATCTCATGACGCGCCGCATCGAGCGCGCGAAGGCACTGCTGCGGCAGCGGATGTCGGTCACCGACACGTGCGTTGCCGTCGGTTGTACGTCGCTCGGCTCGTTCAGCTCTCGCTTCACCGAGATCGTGGGCGAGACGCCGTCGCAGTACCGAGCGCGCGACCACCGCGACCTCGAGATCGTCCCCTCGTGCGTGAGCATGGCCGCGACGCGGCCGCGGCGGAGCCGCGTCGGCGTCTGAACGAAACGACCGGCTCCGACACGGAGCAGGATCGGAGAAGCATTCTGTGGGTCGGCGCTCGTATGGTCGTCGCATGACAATCACCGTTTCCGCCATGTTCATCCCCGTCCACGACCCCGATGCCGCACTCGGCTTCTACCGCGACGCGCTCGGCCTCGAGGTCCGCAACGACGTCTCGGCCGGCGACTTCCGATGGGTCACCGTCGGCGCCCCGGGCCAAGACGTCGACATCGTCTTGTCCCAGCCGCACGGCGGTCGTTCGCAGGCCGAGGGCGACGCGCTCCTCGCGCTCGTGACGCAGGGCTCGCTGCAGGCGGCGATCTTCCGCGCCGAAGATCTCGACACGACCTTCGAGAAGGTGCGAGCGTCGGGCGCCGAGGTGCTCCAGGAGCCGGTGTCGCAGCCGTGGGGCGCGCGCGATTGCGCGTTCCGCGATCCCTCGGGCAACCTCGTCCGCATCGCGCAGGCCTGAGCGTCGACGGCTCGGAAGAAGACGGTTCGGCGCCCCGGGAGAGCGGGGTGTCGGTAGATTCGCCCGATGGGTGCGCTCCGCTTCGACGCGCAGGAGCGGCGAGAGCTGTGCGACCGGTTCGACGAGCTGGGGCCCTCGGTACCCACGCTGCTCGGCGCATGGACCGCTCATGACCTCGCCGCGCACCTCGTGTTGCGCGAGCGCGATCCGGTCGCGGCGCCGTGCCTGGTGCTGCCCGGCCCGTTCTCGCGTTTCGCCGAGCGGCGGAGGGTACGACTCGCGCGGCGCCGCGACTTCGGGTGGCTCGTGGACCGGATCCGGTCGGGCCCGCCGCCGGGGTTCTTCCGAATCGGCTGGGTCCGATCGTTCCCGAACGTGAACGAGTTCTTCGTGCATCACGAAGACGTGCGACGTGCCAACGGGATGGAGCCGCGCGCGCTCGCGCCCGACCTGGACGCGGCGTTGTGGCGCAACGCGTGTCGCGGTGGCCGCTACCTCGGTCGTCGCCTCCGCGCCGCCGGGCTCGAGATCGAGTGGGCCGGAACGGGTGAGCGGTGTCGCGTCCGGCCGGGCGAACCGACCGCGTGCCTGAGCGCGCCGCCCGGTGAGCTCCTGCTCTACCTGTTCGGGCGGCAGGGTGCCGCGCGCGTCGAGGTGACCGGACCGGCCGACGCGATCGCGGCACTTCACCGCACGCACCTCGGCATGTGAAGCGCGCCGCGCCGGAGGCGAACGGGTCGGCGACGCGTGCGCCACCGACCCGTTCGCCCGTCGACGATCAGACTGCCGCGAACGGCACCGTCACGTGCACGAACGTGTTCTGGTTCACACCGGAGACGTTCACCGGTCCGAGCGTCCAGACGCCGAAGTGGTCGTTGGAGATCACGTTGTGCGCGACGGTGATCGACATCGGGTCAACGGTCGCGACGAGCACACCCGTCGTTTGCGGGTCGGGGGTGTCGCTCGGGCTGTCGATGCCCGGGTCGTCGCCGAGCAGGTTGTTCTTGCCCAGCACGTTCTTGACGATCTTGTTGCCGTTGAAGTCCTGACCGGGTTCGTGGCTGTGCACCGTCACACCCGAAAGGCCGTTGCCCTTGGCGAGGTTTCCGGTGACGAGGTTGTCGCGGACCGAACCGCCTGGTACCGGCGACGCGAGCACAATCCCGGCGCCCCCGCCCAGGAGGCCGTTGTCGTTCACGACGTTGTCGCGGATCGTGTTGGCGAACACGCCGGCGGCCGTGTGGTCGGCGAGCACGATGCCACAACCGAACTTGTTGCCCACCGCGCGGTTCGAAGCGAGCGTGTTGTGCGACGCCGGCACGCCGAGGTCGTTGGCCAGGTTGAGGCCGCCCGCGTCATTGCCGTTCGTCGTGTTCCCGGTCGCGCGCGACCACGACGAGCTGTTGATGTCGATGCCGAACCCGGCGTTGTTGCTCGATCGGTTGCCGACGATGTTGGCGTGGTCGACGCCGGCGACGAGGATGCCGTCACCACTCGCGTTCACGACGGCCAGGCCGATCACCGAAGCGCCCGGCGCGAGCACGGTGACGCCGTTGCCGCCGGCGCCGGGAATCACTTCCGGCTGACCGGTCGCATCGATCACGACGCTCGAGCCGGCACCGCGCAAGGTGATCGGCTTGTCGACGACCGCGTCCTCCTTGTACGTGCCGTGGCACACCACGACGGTTGCGCCCGGCGCGGCGGCTTTGATCCCGGCGTTGATCTTCGAGTACTGCGCCGTCGCGCACGACGTCCCCGAGCTCGACCGCGACGCCTTCCTGGCCACGTACACGGTGCGGGACGGTCCGTTGGCCTGAGCCACGCCGGCCCCTATCAGGGGCACGGCCAGCATCGCCGTACCTCCGAGCGCGACGACCCGCTTGAGTGAACTCCAGTGCATCCGTTGCCTCCCGTGGGAATCCCGCGACGGGTCGCCCATCTGCCCGCCGAGCGGGCGACAGCGTCGCACGTCGCGTGGCGCGGTCACAAGGGTGCCAGCACACCGTTGCGACATGATTTCGACTGTCGACGCGCGCACTCCAGCCGCATACGCGTACGCAAACCTCCTGCCGTTCGTCGTGCTCGCCGCGTCCTCGCGATCGACACGTGGGTCTACGTCGGTGCCGGTTCGGTCGTCGCGAGGCGACGGTCGATCTCGGTGCCCATGATCTTGCAGTCGGTTGCGGGGTGGTCGTAGCGGCAGAAGAGCGCGCCGGCGAGGTAGTCGCGGGCGCGTTGCAGACGCTCGATGTCGTCGTCGAGCAGCTTCAGCCGGCGCGTGCCGATGGCCTTCCATTCGGCGACGTCGCGCGCGTCGAGGACGCCCTTGATCTCGTCGAGGGCGAGACCGGCGTCTTGCAGCATGCCGATGAACACGAGTCGCCGGAGCGTTTCGGCTCGGTAGCGGCGCTGCCCCGACGCGCGCGCGTCGGCCGCGAGGAGGCCGCGACGTTCGTAGTAGCGGATCGTGGAGGTGGCGACTCCGGCGCGGGCCGCGGCGTCGCCGATCGTGAGCAGGGCCTCGGTCATGGTTCCCACTTGACTTGAACTCGGGTTCAAGTGTCAAGGTCGACCCATGACGGAATCAGATCTCGTTCCCAACCATCACGCGCACTACCCGGGCTTCTCGGGCGTCATGGGCCTCGTCGCCGCGCTCAGCATGACGACGGGCCGGGAGGGCGACGCCCGGTTCGCGGCCCGGCTGTCGGCGCTCGGCGCGCAAGACGCGGTTCTCGACATCGGGTGCGGTCCCGGGGCCGCGGTCCGGTACGCGGCGCGCCACGCGGCGCGCGTCACCGGCGTCGACCCGGCGCCGATCATGTTGCGGATCGCCCGGCTGCTCACTCGACGCCGCGACACGCGCTACGTGAGCGGTACGGCCGAGGCGTTGCCCGTGCCCGACGGCTCCGCGAGCGTCGTGTGGTCGATCGCGACCGTGCACCACTGGGCCGACCTCGACGTCGCGGGACAGGAGATCCTCCGCGTGCTGCGACCCGGAGGGCGCTTCGTGGCCATCGAACGTCGGACCGAGCCGGGCGCGCACGGGCTCGCGAACCATGGCTGGACCGACGCGCAGGCGGAGGCGTTCGCGCAGCACTGCCGCGGGCTCGGCTTCGTCGACGTGGCCGTGGCGCACGACACGACCAAGCGCCGCTCGACCGTGGCGGTCACCGCGATCCGGCCGTGACCGCCGTGCGGCGCGCACGAGACGGGCGCGTCGCTGCGGCTACGGCGTGATGCCGATGCGGGCGACCGGCTCCGCGGGTGCTTGACGACGATGGAGCGCGCGTTCGAGCGCGTGCATGAGCACGTTGCGGATCTCGCGCGGGTCGATGAGCTCGTCGAAGCCGAACGACTTCGCCGATCGGTAGGACGCTTCGACCTCCATGCGGCCCAGCATCTCGGCCTCGTCGGCGTCGGATCCCCGCGAGCGGCTCATCGCGGCCGCGCCCATCGCGCCCATCGTCGCACCGGGGAACGCGAACACGCCCGACTGGCCGTCGAAGGGGATCATGCCCATCACCATCGAGCCGAAGCCGTAAGCCTTGCGCAGCGTGATCTCGAACTTGGGCGTCGTCGCCTGCGTCTGCGCGGCGTACATGCGCGCGCCCTTGCGGAGGATGCCGGCCCGCTCCGACGCGCTCCCCGGCATCACGCCCGGGTTGTCCGACAGGAAGACGAGAGGGAGGTGGAACGAGTCGGCGACCATGATGAAGTGCGCGGCCTTGTCGGCGGCGTCCGCGGTGATCGAACCCGCCATCACGCGCGGTTGGTTCGCGACCACCGCGACCGGGTGCCCGCCGAGACGGCACAGCGCGCAGATCACTGGGCGGCCGAAGTCGGGCTGCACTTCGAAGCACGAATCGGCGTCGAACACGACGTCGATCACACGGTGCATGTCGTAGATGCGCCGGCCGTTGTGCGGGACGATGTCGAGCATCTCGGAGACGAGCCGCGGCTCGACGTCGCCGCCTTCCGCGTCGGGCGGGTACGACCACGCGGAGGTCGGGAAGTAGCCGAGGTACGCGCGCACGAGGTCGAGCGCGCCCTCGTCGGACTCCGCGACGTTGTGGACGAGACCGCTCGCGACCGCGACCGTCGGACCGCCGAGGTCTTCCTTCGAGATCGTCTCGCCGAGCGATTCGGCCACGACAGGTGGCCCGGCCGTGAAGATCGACGCGTGCCGGCTCATCACCGCGAAGTCGGAGATCGGCGCGACGAGCGCGCCGTGCCCCGCGGAGGCGCCGAGCACCGCGGTCACGAGGGGCACGCGTCCCGAGCACCGCGCCTGCGCGAGCATGTCGGTGGGGGCGCGGCCGCCGTACTTGCCGTCGGCGCGGAAGCCCGCACCTTCGAGCATCATGATCAACGGCACGCGATCCGTCGCCGCGATCTCCGCGACGCGATAGCGCTTCGAGTTCGCGGCGTGGCTGATCGTTCCGGCCTTCACCGTGAAGTCTTCCGCAGCGACCATCACCGCGCGACCGGCGACGCGGCCCGAGCCCATCACGATCGCGTCGGCCGGTGCTTCGTCGCCGCCGACCAGCGTCCCGAGCTCGTGGAACGACCCCGGGTCGAGCAGGTGATCGATCCGGGCGCGCACGTCGAGCTTGCCGGCGTCGCGGTGCTCTGCGTAACCGCTCGCCGCCGCCCATCGCCCGCGACGCGTCGCGGCGACGGTCGAGGTCTTCGAGGACCTCGTTCCAGTCGTTGGAGCCGGTGGGTGTGGCCATGCGGCGCGCTAGCGGCCCGTGAACTTCGGGGTCCGGCGTTCCGCGAACGCGCTCAGCGCCTCCCGCATGTCGGCCGTCTTCGCGTTCACGCTCTGGGCGAGCGCCTCCAACTCGAGGGCCTCGGCGAGCGACGATCCCGACGCGTGATCGAGCTCGCGCTTCGTCGCCGCGAGCGCGATCGGCGGACCGGCCGCGATCGTCTCCACCACGGCACGCGTCGCGTCGTCGAGCTCGGCGGCCGGGACGACCGCATTGACGAGACCGAGCTCGAACGCTTCTGCGGCATTGAGCATCTTCGCGGTGAACGCGAGCTCCTTGGCCCGATGCACACCGATGCGCTGCCGGAGCAACCACGACGTGCCGAAGTCGAGGCTGAGGCCGCGCTTGGCGAAGATCGCCGAGAAGCGGGCGCGGTCGGAGCACCAGGTGAGATCGGCCGCGAGCGAGAGTCCGAGCCCGGCGCCGACGCACAACCCGTCGACCTTCGCGACGACCGGAACCGGGCAGTCGTGGATCGCGAGCACGACGTCGGCGAGCACGCGCATGCCGTCGACCATGGTTCCCGGCGGGCGCGCGCTCCCGTCTTCGCGCTTCGTGCTTGCGAGGTCGGCGCCGCTGCAGAACTCGCCACCCGCGCCGGTGAGCACGATCACGCGCACTCCCGAGTAGCTCAGCTCGCGGAACGACGCACCGAGCGCGACCCACATGTCGCCGGTGCAGGCGTTCTTCGATTCCGGCCGGTCGATCGTGACCGTCGCGACGTGCTCGTCGCGCGCGACCAGGATGCTCGGGTGGTGCGACGGGTGGCCCGGCGATGTCGGCACGCCGGTACCGTAAACCATCTGGATATTTCGGCTCAATGTTGCGCCGGGTCGCGCGGGTTGCGCGACCGGGGCGCGGCGACTCAGTAGTGGTGCAGCAGGTCGACGACGGTCGAGGCACGATGGCCGAGCAGCACGCGCCCGACCACCTGCATGTGCGAACGCCAGTGCTCTTCGGCGGCCGGTCCCTTTCCCGCTTCGATCAGGTCGAGCAGCCGATCCTGGGAACGGATGCCCCGCCGCCGCACGGAGAGCGATCCGACGACGTCGTCGCCGCGGCTGACGGCGGTGACCGCACGCGCGACGACCTCGTTGAGCATCTCCGCCACGATGCTGAGCGTCTGGTTCCCGGCCAGCGACACGAGCCGGTGGTGGAAGGCCGCGTTCGCGACACCGAAGCGTTCCGGATCCTCGATCGCGTCGGCTTCCTGTCGGACGAGGGCACGGAGCTCCTTGACTGCCGCGCGCCGCCCGCGCGCCATCGCAATCGCGCGCGCGGCGATCGGTTCGAGCAGGCTCCTCGCCTCGAAGACGTCGGCCAGCGCGACGTTGCGTGCCTGGAGCACGAGCGCGGCGGTGCGCGCGGTCATCCGTTCGTCGGGCGCATGGGCGACGACGCCGCCATGCACGCCGCGCACCACGGAGACGAGACCTTCGGCCTCGAGAATGCGCAGCGCTTCGCGCAGCGACGGCCGCGACACGCCGAACCGCTCCACCAGCTCGGGTTCGTGCCCGAGGGAGTCGCCTTCGGAGAGCTCACCCGAGACGATCAGCGCGCGGAGCTCGTCGGCGATCTGCTGCGGCTTCTCCCGAATCCGCTCCTTGCGCTTGGCGCCAGCCACACACCCTCCCTCAATGGGCCGGGCGAGGTCGCCCCGCCCGGAGGATAGACAGCACCTTCGCCGGACCGACTCGCCGACGGTTCGTCGCGATCACGTCGACCGCGGACCGAAGAAAAAGGCTTCCGCGTTGTCGTGGAGCCACGCGGCGCGGACCTCGTCGGTGAGGTCGAGGGCCGCCGCCTCGCCGAGGCACCGTTGCATCGACAACACCGGATAGTCGGACGCAAACAGGATGCGGTCCTTGCCGCGCGTCGACATGTAGTGGAGCAGTTGCGGCGGAAGCCGCTTCGGGGACCACGCCGACGTCATCAGCCGGAGATTGCGGTACTTGAGCATGAGACGGATCGCGGTGTCCCACCACGGGTCGGCGCCGTGGATCATGCACAGCTTCAGCTCGGGAAAGCGGTAGCAGACGCGATCGAGATGGATCGGGTCCTGTGGCTCCGCCGGCAACGGTGGCCCCGGTATGCCCGCGTTCATGCAGAGCGGGAGATCGAGCTCGCAGCACTTCGTGTAGAGGGGGAAGTACACCGCGTCGGTCGGCGGGTACATGCCGTCGCCCCAGAAGCTCGGGCCCACCACGGCGTACGCGACCGGGTGCGCGCCCACGAACGACTCGAGCGCGCGAACCGTCGGCATCGGGCGCAGCAGATTGAAGCCGCCGACCGCGAGCGCGAACCGATCGGACCGGGCTTCGACGAACGACAGCGCCCGGCTCTCCACGGCGTTGACGTTCGTCATCAGGATCGCGCGGTCCACACCGTTGGCGTCCATGTCGTCGAGCAGCGCAGACAGATCGGGGCTCTTGAAGAACGACTCGCCGCCCTTGAAGTAGTCGTCTTTGACGCGCACCATCCAGTCGGGTTGGGGCCGGTCGCCCATGTCGACGTTCACCAGGCAGTCGATGGCGCGAGTCATCGCGAGCTTCCTTCTCTCGTCTCGCCGGGTGCGTTGCTCGGCGTGGGTCGTCCGGCGTGCCGCAGCAGGTCCTGGAGCGCGACCTTGTCGACCTTCCCGGTCGCGGTCGTCGGCACCGCGTCGGCCGATGCCGTCACGACCCAACGCGTCGGGACCTTGAACGCGCTCAGCCGCGCGCGTGTCGCAGCGGCGAGGTCGTCGAGCGAGCGGACCGACACGACGAGCGCACCGACGGCGGCTCCGTTGCCGAGAACCTCGGTGACGTGCGCCTGCTGCACCCCGTCGATCGCGCGCAGGGCGGCTTCGACCTCGCTCGGGTAGACCGTCGCGCCGCTGACCTTGAACATGTCGTCGTGGCGGCCGTGGTACCAGAGGTAGCCGTCGGCATCGAGCGCGCCGAGGTCGCCCGTCGGGTAGAAACCGTCGGTGTCGAAGGTCGCGTCGCGTGTCCGACCGCAGATCCCCCGCATCAGGTTGCGGCCGCGCACGCAGATCTCCCCGATGGCGCCGGCGCGCACCACGGCGCGCGTCTCCGGATCGACGACGCGCACCTCGATGCCGTCGAACGGCTGCCCGCAACTGCCGTGCTTGGCGGCCGGCAGGTCGGCGTCGAGCCGCGCGCCGCAGTACGGCCCGAAGGTCTCGGTCATCCCGAAGAGGTTTGCCCGCGCGCCGGGCGCCGGTCGCGAGGCGGGAGGGAGCACGGCGGGGAGGCTGCCGGCCCGGAGACTCGACAAGTCGGTCGAGCCGAATCGCGGCTGCGCGGCGAGCCGGGCCGCCTGATCGGGCCACCCGCGGAACAACGTCGCGTGTTCGCGCTCGAGGAATGCGAGCGTGCCATCGGGTTCGGGTGCGGCCTCGGTGAGCAGTGTGGCGCCGGCAACGAGCGCGCTGAGCAGGCCGCCCGCGAGCCCGCCGGTCCAGAAGAAGGGCATCGGGATGTAGAGGCGCTCGTCGGCGTCGATCCGTCGCGCGTCGAGCCCGGACGCCACGGCGTGCAGCGCGCTGCCGTGGGTGTGGATCGTCCCCTTCGGCGCGCCACGGCTGCCCGACGTGAAGAGCACGACGAGGTCGTCGGCGGGGCGCACGCGGGCTTCGAGCGCCCGCACGAGCTCGTCGTCGACGGCCGGGCCCGGAAGCGCGTCGGAGCACCAGACTGCGCGCAGCGACGGCAGGCGCGGATGGCGGCGACTCGCGCGCGTTGCCGTCGCGACACCGGGCGCGAACTCGTCGAGGTCCTCGAGAAACGCCCGACCGCGGAACTCGCGCGCGACCACGAGATGGGTGACCCCGGCCGTTTGTAGTTGCGCGCCGAGCTCGGGAGGTCGCAGCAGCGTGCTGAGCGGCACGAGCACGCCTCCGATGCGCGCGACAGCCGCGGCGACGAGCGCCCAGTCGATGCCGTTGGGCATGAGCAGCGCGACGCGCGCGCCCTTGCCGACGCCTGCCCGCGCGAAGTGCGCCGCGAGCTCGTGGCTCTCGTCGTCGAGGGCGGCGTACGAGAGCGAGTGGTCGGTGGTGACGACCGCCGGCTTTGCACCGTGCTGCTCGTGGTTGCGGCGCAGCAGCTCGGGAATCGTCAGCGGCGGCGCGCTCACGAGAAGCGCTCCTTCAACGCGCGCGCGTCGAGCTTGCCGCTCGACAGCATCGGGACGTCGTCGTCGGCGAGCACGAGGTACCGCTGGGGAACCTTGTACGCCGACAGCCGGGAGCGGAGCGCGGCGCGCAGCGCGTCGACGGCGGGCGGCTCTCGATCGCGCGGCACGCGCACGGCGGCGGCGACGAGCTGCCCGCGTTCGGGGTCGTCGATGCCGACGACGTGGGCGACGAATCCGGTCGCGTCCGCGATCGCCGCCTCGACCTCGCGCGGCGACACGTTCGCACCCGCTGTCTTGATCATGTCGCCGCGGCGACCGCTGAAGTAGAAGAAGCCGTCGGCATCGACGTGGAAGAGATCGCCGGTGCGGTACCAGCCGTCGGGGGCGAACGTCTCGTGGCGCTCGCGGCCGTCGTATCCCTCCATCAGGAACGGGCTCCGCAGCCAGAGCTCGCCGACCTCGCCGACACCGAGGCGCGTGCCTGTCTCGGGATCGACCACCCTGGCCTCGAAACCAGGCACCGGCCGGCCGAACGATCCGCGGCGCGATTCGGGCTGCTCGGTCTCGTCGGGGCTCGCGAGGCACACACTGGCCGCCTCGGTCATCCCGAGCATGTTGTGGTGCAGCTCGGGATCGCGCGGGCGCACCGCGCGGGGCATGATCGGCCACAGGTTCCCGCGCCGGATCGAGCCGAGGTCGCGGCTGGGGAAGGTCGGGTCCTTGGCGAGGTGTGCGACCGACGCGGCGAAGCCGTTCACCATCGTCGGTCGCGTGCGCTCCAGCAGGTCGAGGGTTGCGGCGGGATCGGTGGCGTTCGAGCACACGAGCGCCGCGCCGGCGAGCAGCGTGCCGAGCAGCCCGTACGCGAAGCCGCCGATCCAGAAGAACGGGGAGTTCGAGAACAACACCTCGTCGGCGGTGTAGCGCCGGAGCGCGTTGAGGTTGTCGAGGTGGCGGATCAGGGGACCGTGCTCGTGGATCACGCCCTTCGGTGTGCTGGTCGAGCCCGAGGTGTGGACGATCACCACGCGGTCGGCCGCGGTGACGCGTGCTTCGGCCGCCGCGAGCACGTCGTCGCCGATGGCGGTGCCGGCGGCGACGAACGTGTCGGTCGTCCATCCGGGTGCGACGCTGGGTGCGGTCGCGTCGAGCACGATCCCGCGCAACGCCGGCATCGACGCGACGAACAGTGGCGGGGGCGCGCGGAAGTCGAGCCCGGGTACCGCGGCACGCAGCGCGTCGACGTAGTCGCGGCCGCGAAACGACGTCGTCGCGAAGAGCAGCTCGATGTCGGCCGTAAGGAGCAGTGTGCGCAGCTCGGCGCTGGTGGAGAAGGTGCTGAGCGGGACGGCGATCGCGCCGATCCGCGCCGCGGCCAGCCCGCGCACGACGAAGGCGGAGCCGTTGGGATGGAGCAACCCGACCCGGGTTCCCGGGCCCGCGCCCGCCGCGAGCAGGCCCTTCGCGAGCGCCGCGGAACGGGCGTCGGCGTCGGCATACGTGAGTACGTCGTCGTCGCAGACCAGGAGACGGTTGGCTGCGCGCTCCTGCGTGCGCGCGTGCAGGAGCGCGGGGACGGTGAGCGGCAGGCCGTCGCCGGTGTCGACGAGCGCGGTCACGGCGCCGTCCGCCGGGGTAGGACGGTCGGCAGCCGGCTGCGGTCGCCGGCCACGGCCGCCATCGTCGCGGTGCAGAGCAGTTCGTCGCCGTCGAACAACTGCGCGCGTGACGTGATGCGGCGACCATCGGTCTCGCGGTCGATCTCGAACTGCAGCGGTACGCCGAGCGGTGTCGGGCGGCGGTACTCGACGAGCAGCGAGGTCGTCTTGCCGGCCACGCCGACGTCGCAGTTGTGGTGCTGGACGACGCAGTCGAAGAACGTCGCGAGCACGCCGCCGTGCACGACGCCGGGCGGGCCCTCGAACGCGAGGGGGAAGGTCACCGTGCCGGCCGCGCGGCTTGCGTCGACGACGATCTCGTACTCGGGGAAGCACGGGTTGTACGCGCCGATGTCGCGCGAGTGATCGACGTAGGGCCGGCCGTCGTCGGGGGCGTCGGCGCCGAGACGGAGCGCGGCGGCGGGGGCGCCGTGAGCGAGTGCCTCCTCGGCGCGGCGCAGCGCGGCCGCGAGCTCGTCGAGTGCCGGATCGGGATGCTCGAGCGCCTGCACCAGCCCCACGACCCGCCGCAGCAGCGGTGCCACGACTCAGCGCCTGCGGAAGGGGCTCGACGCCGAACGTCCACCGCTCCGTCATGGCGCCACCCCGAACAGCTCGCGCACCGCCGAGAGATCGACCTTGCCCGACGGCGTGCGGGGGAGCGTGTCGACGAACCGAACCTCGGCCGGGAGCTCGTAGCGCGCGAGCACGTGCGCGGCGGTCGTGAGCAGCTCGTCGGCCGAGACGGCCGCGCCGGCGGTACGGAGCTCGACCGCGGCGACGGGAACCGCGCCGAGGCGCGCGTCGGGGCGGCTGACGACGGCCGCGCCGCGCACGCGGGGGTCGCGCTCGAGCGCGGCGCGCACGTCGTCGGGGCGGATCTTGAACCCGCCGCGGATGATCGCCTGGTCGGCCCGGCCGGCGATCCACAGGAACCCGTCGGCGTCGATGTGCGCGAGATCGGTGGTCCGGGTCCAGCCGGTGCCGTCACCCATCTGGCGGGCCTTCACCTCGAGCAGCCCTTCCTCGCCGGGGCGCAGTGGTGCGCCGGTCTCGGCGTCGACGACGCGCAGCTCGCAGCCTGCGTGCGCGCGTCCCACGCTGCCGCGCTTCGTCGACCAGAATCGTTCGTGATCGGCGAGGTTCCATCCGGCGACGCCGCCGCCGAACTCGGTGGCCGCGTACGCGAGGAGCACGGGCACCCCGTACTTCTCGGAGAACGCGTCGGCGTCCTCAGGTGCGAGCGGTGCGGTGCCGGAGATGACCGAGCGGACGCTCGCGAAGTCGGCGCGGTCGAGATCCGCGTCGAGCACCATGCGCAACGCGGCCGGCACGAGGCTCACGGTGCGGGGGCGATGGCGGCGGACGGCGTCGATCCATTCGTCGACGCGGAACCGTTCCAGCAGGCAGAACGCCCGGCCGTCGTTCACGCACTGGAGCAGGCGGAACAGGCCGCCGAGGTGCACCATCGGGGAGTTCACGATCGTGACCCCGCTGCGCAGCCGGACCTCGGCGTCGGGGTTGCGTTCGTAGTGCTTGGCGCCGTCGAGGACGCGCGAGAGCGTCTCGTAGGTGAGCGGCACGCGCTTCGGAGGTCCGGTCGTGCCGCTCGTGAGCATCTCGACGGCGACCCCGGGCCGGAGATTCGAGGCGGTTTTCGTGCCGGACGGAACGACGCCCGTGACGGCGACGGCGCCGAGCGAGTCGCTCGCGAGCCAGCGGGCCGGCGGCGCGAGCCGCTCGAGGTCGGCGGCCCCGCCCGCGATGGTGCCGACGTTCAACGATTCGAGGTCGGCGCGCACGCGCTCGTCGCCCCGTTCCGGGTTCGCGGTCACCACGCACGCGCCGGCGCGCAGCAGTCCGAGCACGAGTCCGACCGGCGCGGGCCGGTTGCGCAGAAGGACCGCGACGCGCTCGCCTGGCTCGACCCGCGCCGCGACCGCATCGCCGGTTGCCGTGAGCTCACCCCAGGAGTGCCAGAGACGATCGAATTCGAGGGCTCGAGCCGCCGGATCGAGTGCGAGCACCCGCGCGATGCGTTCGCCGAGCGCCGGCCGACCGTCGGGCATCAGCGGAAGCGAGGCTCGGGGCGGTCGGGACCGTGCGCGGCGATCTCGGCGCGGCCGATCGGGTTGCCGACGCGCGTGTAGATCAACCCCTGCTGCATGGCCGCGCGGTAGGGGCGGTCGAGGGACTCCCAGATCGCCCGCACGGTGCCCTGCGTCGCCGCGGTGGGCTTCCGTGCGATGCCCGCGGCGATCTCGTGGGCGCGCGCGAACAAGTCGCTGCGACTCACGACCTCGGTCACGAGCCCGATCCGCAGCGCGGTCGCCGCAGTGACGCGTTCGTCGTTGCCCGAGAGCGCGATGCGCAGGGTGTCGCCGAGACCGACCCGCCGCATCAGGCCGACCGGTTCGAGCGCGGAGACCAGCCCGTACGTGACGTGCGAATCGAAGAACGTCGCGTCGTCGGAGCAGATGACGACATCGGCTTCGTTCACGAAGTAGAACGCGCCGGCGGTGCAGATGCCGTGCACCGCGCAGACGACGGGCTTCCACACCTGCTGCCACTTCGGGCTCAGCAGCTCGCCCGGATCTTCGTGGTTCCACACGTCGTCGGGTTGGCCGTAGGGCTTCTTGGTGTCGAGCCCGGCGCAGAACGCGCGCTCGCCGGCCGCCCGTAGCACGACTGCGTGAACCGACGGATCGTCCTTGACCGTGCGCCACGCCGCCCGCATCTCCTCGCACATGGTTCGGTCGAACGCGTTGAGCACGTCGGGCCGGTTGAGCGTGATCGTCGCGACGTGGTCGTCGGTCGTCTCGTAGAGAATCGTCTGGTAGGCCATCACCGGCACCGCCACACCGGATCGCGCTTCTCGAGGAAGGCCTGCGGGCCCTCCTTCGCATCGTCGGTGCGCACGACGCGCTCGCGGAATGCCTCGGCCATGACCTCGGCATCGTGCAGCGGGAGATCGCGGCCGCGCCTGATGGCCAGGCGGGTCCCGCGAACCGCGAGTGGTGCATTGCGATTCACGATGGTCGCGATCTCGCGTGCGCGTTCGAGGAGCCGGTCGTGCTCGACGACTTCGGAGACCAGACCGAGCTCGTAGGCGCGCGCCGCGCTCATGCGCTCGTGCTTGCCCGTGAGGGCGATGCGCATCGCGATGTTCGTCGGCAGCGCGCGCGCGAGCCGCACCATCTCGCGGCCGGAGACCAACCCGATGCTCACGTGCGGGTCGAAGAACTCCGCGCGCTCAGATGCGATCACGATGTCGCCGGTCGTGACGAGGTCGAGCCCGGCACCGCAGCACAGCCCGTTTGCTTGCGGTGAGGATCGGTTTCGTCATCGTGCGGAACGGCGGCGTGCCCTCCTGCGGTGATTCCCACTGCGCGTACGTCGAGAGGTAGGGCTCCTCGGAGACGACGCGCCCGTCGTCGGGAATCTCGCTCACGTCGGCGCCGGTGCAGAACGCGCGCCCGTTCCCCGTGACGAGCAGGATCCAGACGTCGGGGTCGGCCTCCGCCCGCGCGTACGCGTCGCGTAGCTCGGTGATCATCGCCGGGCTGAGCGCGTTGAGGCGGTCGGGCCGGTCGAAGGTGATCGTGGCGATCCGGTCGGCGACCTCGTAGCGGATGGTCTCGAAGTCCACGAGCTGCAATCTCCTCGCTACCGGCCCTCGAAGCGGGGCGGTCGCTTCTCGCGAAAGGCTGCGAGCCCTTCCTTGAAGTCGGCGCTGCGGGAGCTGAGCTCCAGCGCGTTCGCCTCGGCTTCCATCGCGTCGGCGAGGGAGCTGTCGAGCGCGCGGTGGATGGCCCGCTTCGTGAGCCCGAGCGCGACCGTAGGCGCGGCGCTCAGCTGCGCGACGAGCGAGCCGACCGCGTCGTCGAGCTCGTCGTCGGGCACCGCGCGGTGGATCAGGCCCCATGCGGCGGCTTCGGCGCCGGTGACCTCGCGGCCGAGGAGAAGCAGTTCCTTCGCTCGCGCGATCCCGACGAGCCTCGGCACGAGCCACGTCGCGCCGCTGTCGGGGCTGAACCCGCGTTCGAGGAACGGCTCCCAGAACCGGCTCGACTCCGCGGCGACCGTGAAGTCGGCCGCGAGCGCGATCTGGCAGCCGAGCCCGGCGGCCCACCCGCGTACCGCGCACACGACCGGCAGCTGGACTTCCACGAGCAGCTCGACGAGGCGATGGGCCTGGAGCGGGGTACGGCGCTGGATGCTGCCGGTGCGCGGGCGCGTTCCATCCGAGGCGTTCCTCGCGACCCAGTCGGCGCCCGTGCAGAAGTCGCCGCTCGAGCTGCGCACGACGACGACACGAAGCGCGTCGTTGACCGCCGCGGCTTCGAGCGCGTCGACGACGCGGGCGATCGCGACCGGGTCGAGCGCGTTCTTGCGTTCCGGGCGATCGAGCACGATGTGCAGCACGTCGTCGGTGATCGCGAGGGTCACACCGTCGGCATTCGTCTCGGTCACTTCCGCCCCCGACCTCCTCGGCGACCCGAGACGCTGCCACGGCCGTCGTGCGCGCCGCCGCTCGGTAGAAATATCTAGATGTAAGAGTGTATGGTCGGCGGGGTGCAGCCGCAACGGCAGGAGGCGACCCGGTGACGGATCCGCGAGTCCTGATGGAGCGCGACGACGCAAAGGGAATCGCCCGCGTCACGCTCAACGACCCCGAGCGGCGCAACTGCTACGACCCGCCGATGCGCGAGCAGTTCGGCGAGTATCTCGACGAGCTCGCGATGGACGACGCGATCAAGGTCGTCGTGCTCCGGGGCGAAGGTGGCATCTTCTCCACCGGTGCCGACATGGGGAACGCGTACAGCTGGTACGACTCGCCCGAGCGCGCCGGCAACGGCCGGCGCCGGCGACCGGGCCAGCGGCGGCGCCTCGCCGTCGACCGCAAGACCTTCGGCTTCTACCACGAGCTCATGGGCTACCCGAAGGCCACGGTGGCCGAGGTGCGCGGCTTCGCGCTCGGTGGCGGCTTCGAGTTCGCGCTGATGGCCGACATCGCGGTCGTCGCGCGCGACACGGTGATCGGCACGCCGGCGACGCGATTCCTCGGTCCGGCGCTGGGCTCGCTCCACCTGTTCTTCCATCGCCTCGGTCCGGTGCTCGCGCGACGTCTCCTGCTCACCGGCGACACGATCTCGGCGGCGACCGTGGAGCATCTCGGCGTGTTCACCGAAGTGGTCGACGACGCCGACGTCGCCGCTCGCGCGACGTGGTGGGCCGAAAAGGTGTCGAGGATGCCGGCCGACGGCCTCGTGATGGCCAAGGAGGCATTCCGTCTCGTCGAGCAGATGCAGGCGTATCAGGGCGAGGAGGTCGCCGGATACCTCTTGCACGCGTTCGGCACGAACCTGCAGTTCGACGACGGCGAGTTCAACTTCGTGAAGGAGCGGGCGCAGCACGGCACGAAGCGGGCGTTCGAGCTGCGCGACGCGCACTTCGACGTCCCCGAGCCGCACTGAGCGCGCGACGCGACAATGGACCTCGGAGTCCGCGACCCGCGCGTACGTCGTCGTCGGCGGGACGCGCGGCATCGGATTCGCGGCCGCACGCGCGCTCGCGGACGACGGCGCGTCGCTCGCCCTCGTGGGGCGCGACGCCGATCGGGCCACGGGCGCCGCGCGATCGCTCGCGGAAGCGGGGGCACGGGTCGTGGGCCTGCCGGGCGATGTGACGATCGACGGCGAAGCCGAGCGGGTCCTCGAAGCCGCGCAGCGCGAGCTGGGCCCGCTGCGAGGCGTTGCGGTCACGACCGGTCTCGGGATGCGGGGCCAGCGCGCCCTGCTCGCGGCCGACGACGACGACTGGCGGCACACGTTCGACGACGTGCTGCTGGCGACCGTGCACGCGTGCCGCGCCGCGGTCCCGTTCCTCGTCGAGGCCGGCGGCGGTGCGATCGTCACGACCGCGGCCTACTCGGTGCGGGCCCCGAAGCCGCACCAGGTTCCCTACGCGTCGCTGAAGGCCGCGGTGGCGACGCTGACGAAGACGATTGCGAAGTCGTTCGGTGATCAGGGCGTGCGCGCCAATTGTGTCTGCCCCGGCGCGACCGAGACCGAGATCCTCGCTTCGATGCGGGTCGCGCTCGCACGCGACCGCGGATGGCCCGAAGCCGAAGCGCTCGAACGGGCGATGGTCGAAGACTGGGGGATGCACGTCGCGCTCGGTCGGGCCGCGAAACCGGCCGAGGTCGGCGACGTGATCGCGTTCCTACTCTCCGAACGTGCGAGCTACATGTCCGGCGCGCTGGTGAACGTCGACGGCGGTACCGATTTCTGACCGACGTTTGACCACCCCCGATCTCGGGTTTATACATGTAAATGTTTCAGCTGGGCCGGTGAGTCGCCCAATGCGTGCGCCGGGGGGAGCATGACCGTCGAAGGCCTGCGCGACGAGGTCCGGGCGTGGCTCGACGCGCACTGGGATCCTGAGCTGCCCGTCGAGGAGTGGTGGCGCGTCGTCGCGCGCGCGGGCTGGACCGCGCCGCACCTGCCGCCCGAACACGGTGGCCGTGGGCTGCTCCGCAACGCGTCGAACACGGTGCGCGCGGCATTCGCGGAGTTCGGCGCGCTGCGGCCGCCTGGTGGCCTCGGCCTGTTGATGGCCGCGCCGACGATCCTCACCCACGGCACACCCGAGCAGACCGCGCGCCTCGTTCCGCCGATCCTCGAGGGCGCGGTGAACTGGTGCCAGCTGTTCAGCGAGCCCGGCGCGGGATCCGATCTCGCGGGGCTGACCACGCGCGCCGAACGCGACGGTGATCGGTGGATCGTCAACGGCCAAAAGGTGTGGAGCAGCATGGCGCGCGACGCCGGCTACGGGATGTTGCTCGCGCGTACCGATCTCTCCGTTCCGAAGCACGCCGGCATCTCCTGGTTCGCGTTCAAGCTCGACCAGCCGGGCGTGACGATCCGGCCCCTGCGTGAGATGACGGGTGAAGCCGTCTTCAACGAGGTGTTCATCGATGACGCGGTCTGCGACGACGCCGATCTCGTCGGCGGGCTCGGGAACGGTTGGGCGGTGACGCAGACGACGCTGTTCTTCGAGCGCACCGGTATCGGCGCGGGCGGGGCGCACGCCGGGTTCCCCGTGCCGGGCCCGAAGGGCGGCATGCTCGGACGTCGCGCCGGTGACGCGGCGACCGACCCCGAACCCGGCGGCAACCTCGTCGTCAACTTCGCCGACGTCGCCGCGCTCGCGACCGCGCAGGACCGCACCGGCGATCCGCATGTCCGCCAGCGCGTCGCGAGGCTCTCTGCCGCGACGAAGATCGGCCAGTGGAACGCGCAGCGGGCGAAGGCGGGCAGTGGTCAGGCGGTCGCCAATCTGGGCAAGCTCGCGCAGACACGGATCGTGAAGGGTGCGGCTGCGCTGAGTGCCGACATCCTCGGCGCCGACGCGATGCTCGCGGCTCCCGACGGGGTCGAGGGCGGTCGCTTCAGCGCGGCCATGATGTTCTCGCCGGCGTCGTCGATCTACGGCGGCACCGACGAGATCCAGCGCAACATCGTCGCGGAGCGGTCGTTGGGGCTGCCGCGCGACATCCTGCCGGGCAAGGGTCAGCCGTACGGAGACGTGCTCCGCGCGTTGCATCGTGAGTCCAAAGGGGAATCATGAAGCGATTCGGATTGCTGTCGGGACTCGTCGCACTGACGCTGGTGGTCGCCGCGTGCGGCAGCGCCAAGAGCAACGGAGGCGGCGGGCTCGCCGGCGACAGCACGTCGACACCGACCAGCGCCAAGAACGACTGCTCGGGCAAGACGTTGACGGCCGGCGAGATCGGAGTGTCACCGACGACGATCACGCTGACGGTGATGGCCGATGTCGGCTCGCCCCTGTCTCCGGGGCTCTTCCAGGGCTCGATCGACGGCGTGAAGGCGTGGGCCGACTACGTCAACGCGAACGGCGGTCTCGCGTGCCGGCAAGTGACCGTCGAGACCAGCGACTCGAAGCTCAGCGCTGACGAGGCGAAGAACGGGATCACCACCGCGTGCAGGAACTCGCTCGCACTGGTCGGTACGACGGCACTCTTCCTGAACGACATGCGCCCGGCCGCGAACTGCCAGGACAAGGCCGGCGTCGCCACGGGCCTCCCCGATCTCGCCGTCGTCCAGACCGAACCGGTGGAGCAGTGCTCGCCACTCTCGTACGCGGTGATCCCGAACGCCGGCGCCTGCCCGTACTCCGGGAAGGGTGTCCGGCACTTCAAGTCGGTGACGGCCGCGATCGCATGGTTCGAGAAGAACGTGACGACCGATCTGCACGGCCCGTTCATCGTGGCCGCGGACCTGCCGTCGACGATCACCTCGAGCACCCCGCTGTTCCACGCGATCCAGTCGCTCGGGGTGAAGTCGGACGCGGAGTTCGGCGCCAGCGGGTTGTGGACCCAGTCGCAGTACACGCCCGTCGCCGCGGCGATGAAGGCGCACAACGCGACGTGGGCGATGAACATGCTGGACTACGCCGGCACGGTGAAGATGCGCAAAGAAGCGCAGGCGCAGGGTGTGAGCTCCGTGAAGGTGTGGGCCTGCACGCTGCAGTGCTACGCGCCGGGGTTCATCTCGAGTGGCGGCCCCGAGGTGGAGGGGCAGTATTCGTGGCTGCAGTTCCTCCCCTTCGAGGACAAGGGCTCGAACCCGACCCTCGATGCCTTCCTCCAGTTCGACAAGAAGCCGGACGCCTTCGGCGTGCAGGCCTTCGCGGCCGGCCTGCTGCTCCAGCACGTCGTCGAGCAGATCGTCGCCGCCGACGGCCCGAACGGGATCACCCGCGCCAAGGTGCTCGAGATGTTGAAGACGGTGCACGATTTCGACGCGGGCGGGCTGCTCGTGAAGACCGACATCGCGGGCAAGCAGCCCAGCCCGTGCATCGTCATCATGCAGGTGCAGCAGGGCAAGTGGGTGCGCGTCGACCCGGTGAAGGCCGGCACGTTCGACTGCACCGAGCCGACGAGCATCACCGAGTCCGATCTCGACCCGGTCGCCGCGTACAAGCCCGGCAGTTGACCGACGCCGGCGGCACGGTTCGCGCCTGGACCCGGAGCTCGGACGCCGGACGGCGGCTCGACGGGCGGGCCGCGCTGATAACGGGTGCCGGTTCCGACGGCGGCTTGATCGGCATCGGCGCCGCGACGGCCGTCCTGTTCGCGGCCCAGGGTGCGAAGGTGGGCGTCGTCGACCGCTCGCGTCGAGCGCGCGGAGGTGACGCGGCGCATGATCGTCGGTGCCGGCGGTGGGTGCGTCGTCGCGATCGGCGACCTCACCGACACCGAGGACAGCGCACGCTGTGTCGCCGAGGTTGCCGCCGAGCTCGGCCGGCTCGACATTCTGGTCAACAGCGTGGCGACGGTCGGCGACGCGGGCAGCCCGGTCGACAGCGATGTCGATCAGTGGAACGCGACGCTGGCCCTGAACGTGACCGCCGCGATGCTCGCGGCGAAGGCTGCGATCCCGCATCTGCGCGCGGCCGGAGGTGGCGCGATCGTGAACATCTCGTCGATCGCGGGCACGCACGGGTTCGGTGCGGGCGCGTACGCCGCGTCGAAGGCGGCCCTCCTCGGACTCACCACCGACTGGGCCTACCTGCACGGCCGCGAGGGCATCCGCGTCAACTGTCTCGTCGTCGGGCACGTCCACGCACCGATGGGCGCGACCGGCGGCGACGCGCAGCGCGAGAGACGCCGCCGCGCGGGCCTGCTCGGGACCGAGGCGACGGCGTGGGACGTCGCCTGGCCCGCCGTGTTCCTGGCCTCCGACGAGGCCCGCTGGATCACCGGTGTCGCGCTCCCGGTCGACGCGGGCACGACGGCGGCGACCGCGCTGGGCGTGGAGATGCTCAACGACCGATTCCCGGACTGATCCGCGGCGTCAGCGGGGCATGCCCAGGATGCGCTCGGCGATCAGATTGCGCTGGATCTGCGACGTTCCCGCGGCGATGGTGTACTGCAGCGACCACAAGTAGTCGCGCGCCGCGTCTCGGGCCCGGGCACCCGCGCCCGCGATCGCCGGCCGCCCGATCGTGCGCAGGGTGAGATCGGCGATGTCCTGTGCGAGCTCGCTGTAGCGGAGCTTCACGGCCGAGCCCGACGGTGCCGGGAGGCCCGAACGTTCGGCTTCCGCGACGGCCATCTGCGTCATGCGCCAGAGCCCGTCACACGGCCTGCAGCTGACCGACGTGACGGCGCAGGCCGATGTCGTCCCATGCCGAGCCGCCGTCGGGGGTGGGCGTGGTGATCGCGAGCTCGACGAGGGACCGGATCTGCGAGCGCAGCGTGATGATGTGCTGCGCGAACGCCGTCCCTCGCTCGAAGCGCAGCGTCACGTTCGTGACGCGCCAGCCGTCGTTTTCGGCGCCGACCCGGTTCGCCACGGGGACTCGCGCGTCGTCGAGGAACACCTCGCAGAAGTGGCTCTCGCCGTCGATCGTGCGCAGGGGCCGCACCTCGACGCCGGGCTGGTGCATGTCGAGGATCAGCCAGGTGATGCCCTTGTGCTTCGGCGCGTCGGGATCGGTGCGTACGAGGAGCTCGCAGTAGTCGGCGACGTCCGCGCGCGTGCTCCAGATCTTCTGGCCGTTGACGACGTACTCGTCGCCGTTGCGCTCGGCGCGCGTGCGCAACGACGCCAGGTCGGAGCCGGCTTCCGGCTCCGAGAACCCTTGGCACCACACACGTTCGCCTCGCAGGATGCGCGGAAGGTGGAACGCGCGCTGCTCGACGGTCCCCTCCGCGATGAGCGTCGGACCCGCGTGCATCATGCCGACGAAGTTCACGCTGATGTAGGGCGCGCTCGCGCGCGCGTACTCCTCGAGGTACACGAGTTGCTGGCTGGCCGGAAGACCGCGGCCACCGAACTCCTTCGGCCAGTGGAGCCCCGCGTAGCCTGCGTCGTGGAGCTTGCGCTGCCACGCGGTGTCGTAGAGCGCGCCGTGCCGGCCAATCGCCGGGCGGCGGCGGTGGACCGTGGCGCGGGACCTCGACGGCGAGCCACTCGCGCAACCGCGAGCGGAACTCCTCGTCGGCGGCGCTGTAGGTCAGGTCCATGCCGTCTCCGTGGGCCCGACATCGGACTCGAGTGCGGCGGCGAGCTTCCGCGCGTGCGCGTCGCCGGTTCCGAAGCTCTCCTCGAGCACCCATGCCCGCTTGAGGAAGTAGTGCGGCGGCATCTGCCACGTGAACCCCATGCCGCCGAGGACCTGAACCGCGGCGCGGCCGTTCGCGAGCCCCGCGTCGCCGGCGAGCACCTTGGCCGCGCTCGCGGCGAGGGCGATGTCACCGGCGCGGTCGTCGTCGAAGATCGCGGCGGCCGCGTACGTCGCGCTGCGGGCGAGCTCGACGCGTACGTACATGTCGGCGAGCAGGTGCTTCACAGCTTGGAACGAGCCGATCGCGACGCCGAACTGATGACGTTCGCGCGCGTAGCTCACGGCGACGTCGAGCGCGCCTTGCGCGACTCCGACGAGTTGCGCCGCGCCGAGCACGGTGCCGGCCAGCCGCAACCGTTCGGCCTCCGCGGGCCCACCGATCGGCTCCCCGGCCGGAAGCGCGCGGAAGGCGACCGACGGGGTCAGCGGGTCGAGGGGCTCGCCCTCGACGGAGTCGGCGAGGGCCGGCGCAGGGAAGGTCGTGACGCGATCCTCGCGGATCGCGAGTACGACGTCGCTCTCGGCCGCGTGGTCGATGACGTACGGAGGCTGCGGCCACGACGCGAGATCGATGCCGGTCGCGCGGATCGCGCCGGTGCCGGCACCGGCAACCAGTGGCGCGGCGATCGTCGACCACAGCAACGGGCCGGTTGCAACGTGCGCGCCGAGCAGTTCGAACGCGATGGCCGCCTCGATCGCGCCACCGCCGAACCCTCCGAGGTCCACCGGCAGCAGCGCGGCGAAGACGCCCATCTCCGCGAGCGCGTGCCACGTGACCGGGTCGGCGGCGACCCGCTCGCGGGAGGCGACGGTCGAATGTGCGAAGTGCTGCGTGCAGAAGGCGCGCACCGTGTCTCGCAGCTCCACCTGCTCGTCGTCGAGGCGGAAGTCCACGGCGGGGCGCCTCTGCTCCTTCAGCCGCCGGCGGCGACGGCGTCGAGCGCGGCCTCACGGGCCCACCGGTAGTCGGCCTTGCCCGACGGATGGCGCGCGATGTTCCCGCAGATCAGCACGGCGCGCGGGGCCTTGAAGCGGGCGAGCCCGCGCGTCGCGAATTCGCGAATCTCGGCGGGTGTCAGCACGGCGTCGGCACGCAGCTGCACGAGCGCGACGACCTCCTCGCCGAAGCGATCGCTCGGGCGACCGACGACGAGGGCGTCGACGACGTCGGGATGCCGGCGGATCGCCTCCTCGACCTCCTCGACGAAGATCTTCTCCCCGCCGCTGTTCACGACCAGCGAATCGCGCCCGAGCAGGACGATCCGGCCATCGGCATCGAGGCGCGCGCGGTCACCGGGGACGGCCATGCGGCGGCCGTCGATGATGGGGAAGGTGTTTTCCGTCTGCTCGCGGTCGTTCAGATAGCCGAGCGGGACGCGCCCGACACGCGCGGTCCAGCCGATCTCGTCGGTGCCCGCGACCAGCACGTGACTGCGGTCTTCGGACAACACCGTTGCGCCGCCCGCGCCTTGGAACCGCTGTGTCTCCGCGTTCTTGCGCGACGCTCCGAAGGCCATGCCGCCGGTCTCGGACGCGCCGTAGCCGTCGATGATCGTGACGTGCGGCAGCAGTTCGAGCAGCGCGTGCTTCAGGGCGGGGCTCGTCATCGCGCCGCCCGTCGACAGCTGCGCCAGCGCCGAGAGGTCGTACGGGCGAGCCCGCAGCTCCTCAACGATCGGGCGCGCGTACGCGTCGCCGACGATGGTGAGCATCTGGACCCGCTCGCCCGCGGCCGTCTCGAGGATCGTGCGCGCGTCGAAGGGCGCGGCATCGTCGTGGATGACGACGGTTCCGCCGTTGTGCAGCGCGGCGAACACCGTCCACTGCGCGGCGGCGTGCATGAGCGGCGGTACCGCGAACCAGCAGCCGATCCCGCGCGCGGCGGTGACGGCGATCGTCTCGGCCGTTGCGCCCTCGGTACCGCCCATCGCGGCGACGTACACGTCGCCCTGCCTCCACAACACGCCCTTCGGGCGACCCGTCGTGCCGCCCGTGCACACGAGGTAAGTGTCGTCGGGCGACGGTGCCGGCAGCTCGTCGACGTGATGCGCGCCGCCGATCGCGGCTTCGAACTCGATGCTGCCGGCGAGCGGAGGCTCGCCCGAGCCGTCGTCGACGTCGACGAGGACGCGGCCGTGCGCCGCGTCGGCGACCAGCGGACCCAACCGCCGGTGGTAGACGATCGCCTCGGTGCCGATCTGGTCGAGCAACGCGGTCACTTCGGCAGGGTGGTAGTGGTGATTGACGTTGAACGGCACCGCCCGCGCGCGGAAGGCACCGATCATCGTCTCGACGTATTCGGCGCCGTTCGACAGGACGAGGGCGATCGGGCTCTGACCGCACTCCCAACGATGCAGCGCGGCGCGTTCGCGGTGCACACCGAGGCCGGCATCACGGAGGAAGGCGGCGAGCCGCCGCGTGCGCGATTGCTCCTCGGCGTAGGTGCGGCGGACGGAGGCGCAGACGAGCATCTCGCGGTCGCCGGCGGCGTCGGTCACCGCGTCGATGGCGTCCGGCAGCGACCACTCCGCTTCCATCGCGTGCCGCGTCTCCTCAGCCGAGATGGATCGGGACCGAACTGAACCCGCGCACCGTGCTCGTCTGCACCGCCACGATCTCCGCGCGGTCGACGTCCCAGTGCGGGAAGCGAGCCAGGGTTTCGGTGAGCACGACGCGCGCCTCCATCCGCGCGAGGGCCGCACCGATGCAGAAGTGCGCGCCGTATCCGAACGAGATGTGCCGCTTGATCGCGCGCCGCACGTCGAAACGGTCGGGATGGTCGAACTCCCGCCCGTCGCGGTTCGCACTCCCGTTGAGCAACAGCACCTTCGAGCCCGCCGGGATCTCGACTCCGTGCGCGGTGTACGGACGCAGGGTCCAGCGGCCGTTGACCGGCGACGGCGCCTCGTAGCGCAACAACTCCTCGACGGCGTTCGCGACGAGCGCGGGATCGTCGACGAGCATCCGGCGTTGGTCGGGATACTCGGCGAGCGTGACCGCAGCCCAGCTGAGAAGCCGGGCGACCGTCTCCACGCCCGCGCCGGCGAGAAGGATCACGAACGCGGTGATCTCGAACTCCGCCAGCCGCCGAGTGTGCTCGCCATCGTCGACTTCGGCGTCGATCAGCGCGCTGATCATGTCGGCGCCGGGATGCTTGCGCCGATCGGCGACGAGCGCCGCGGCGTACTCCTGGAGCTCCTGCATCGCGACGAGCGCCCGCGCGCTGGGAGCCGGATCGCCGTTCTCGTGGTGGAGTACGTCGTCGAACCAGTGCCGGACCTTGTCGCGGTCGGCGGCCTCGACTCCCAGCATGTGCCCGATCACCATCGCGGGCAGCAACGCTCCGAACTGCTCGACGTAGTCGAAGCCCGCCGTGCCCGTGAACGGATCGAGGTAGCCGTTCACCAGGTCGGCCACGTGCGCCTCGAGCTCGGCAACGCGGCGCGGCGTGAACGCGCGGCTGACGAGCTTGCGCATCCAGTCGTGCTCGGGCGGGTCCATGAAGATCACCAGCGGCAGGCCGATGGGCTCGTCGAGCGACTCGGGCATCACGCCGTGGGTCGAGCTGAACGTGGCCGTGTCGTGGTACGCGGACCACACGTCTTCGAAACGACTGAGCGCGAAGAACCCGTAGTGCTCGTTCCAGTGCACGGGCTGTTCTTCGCGCATGCGCCGCCACACCGTGTGGACGTCGCGGTCGATCTCGACGTCGAACGGGTCGTAGGAGATCGGGCGCGCGGCGGTGCCGCTCATGCCCGCACCTCCGCCGCCGGCACCCACCGCGCGACCATGAGATCGGGGCGATCCGGTGCCGTCGCCGTCGCCACGGTCGCACAATAACAAAAGATGTAGACCTTTGAAGGGGCGTGCGCTAGACCTGGGTCGTGGCGCGCCGGGCGCGGCGCGGCGTTGCGAGGAGAGGCTGGCCGATGACACTTCGAGTGGTGCAGTGGACGACGGGCAACGTGGGCAAGCAGTCCGTCGCCACGATCGTCGCCCACCCCGACTACGAGCTCGTGGGCTGCTACGCGTGGTCACCCGAGAAGGTCGGTCGCGACGTCGGAGAGCTCTGCGGTCTCGCGCCGGTCGGTGTCGTCGCAACCGACGACGTCGACGCGCTGCTCGCGCTGAAGCCCGACTGTGTCGTGTACAACCCGATGTGGATCGACGTCGACGAGATGGTGCGCATCCTCGAGCACGGCAGCAACATCGTGACCACCGCGGCGTTCGTGACCGGCCACTCCCTCGGCGAGGGCCGCGGCCGATTGCAGGATGCGTGCGAGCGCGGCGGGTCTTCGCTGTTCGGGTCGGGGATCAACCCCGGCTTCGCCGAGCTCATGGCCATCGTGTCGGCGAGCGTGAGCGACCGCATCGACAAGATCACGATCACCGAATCGGCCGATTCGACGGCCTACGACTCGCCCGCGACCGAGATCCCCGTCGGGTTCGGTCGCCCGATCGACGATCCCGACCTTCCGCGGATGACGGCGGCGGGCACCGCGGTCTTCGAGGACGCGGTGCGCCTCGTCGCCGACGCGCTCGGAGTGGAGCTCGACGAGGTCGTGTGCGAAGCCGAGTACGCGGCGACGACCGCCGATCTCGACCTCGGGTCGTGGAAGATCGCGGCCGGCTGCGTCGCCGGCGTCGCCGCGAGCTGGCACGGCAAGGTCGGCGGTCGCTCGGTCGTCGAGGTGCGCGTCCGGTGGCGCAAGGGCCCGACGCTCGAACCCGACTGGGACATCGAGACCGGTTACGTGATCGAGATCGACGGCCGGCCGACGATCCGCACCAAGATCGACATCCTGCCGCCGCCCGACTTCGCCGCGACCACCATCGACGAGTTCATGGTGCTCGGCATGATCCTCACTGCGATGCCCGCGCTGAACGCGATCCCGAACGTCGTCGCCGCCCCACCGGGGATCGTGACGTACGCCGACCTCCCGCTGCCGCTGCCGCGCGGGCTCGTTCCCGCGCGGCCCGCCGGCGTAACGCCTGCCTAGGAGGAACATCGTGGCCGAGCTGCGACCCGTCGACGCCGACAACCACTACTACGAACCGCTCGACGCGTTCACCCGGCACCTCGACCCGAAGTTCAAGCAGCGCGGTGTGCGCGTCGTGCGGGACGGCAACCACGTCGAGATGCTGATCGGGGGGAAGCTCAACCGCTTCATCCCGAACCCGACCTTCGATCCGGTGATCGTTCCCGGCTGTCTCGACCTGCAGTTCCGGGGCCAGATCCCCGAGGGCGTCGACCCGCGCACGCTCACGCGCGTCGAGCCGATCTCCGAGAGCTACCGCGATCGGGACGCGCGCATCGCGAAGATGGACGAGCAGGGCCTCGACGCCGTGCTGCTGTTCCCGACGCTCGGCTGTGGCGTCGAAGAGGCGTTGAAGCGCGACATCGCGGCGACGGTGGCCAGCCTGTCGGCGTTCAATCGCTGGCTCGACGAGGACTGGGGCTTCTCGTACCGGGATCGCATCATCGCCGCGCCGATGATCTCCCTCGCCGATACGGACGCGGCGCTGCGCGAGATCGACTGGGCGGTCGAGCACGGCGCGCGCATCGTTCACGTGCGCCCCGCGCCGGTGCCCACGGGCGGCGCGAAGGGCCGATCGCTCGGCGACAAGGCCCACGACCCCGTGTGGGCGCGGCTCGCGACGGCCGCTCTTCCTGTCGCGTTCCACCTCGGCGACAGCGGCTACAACGCCATGCTGGGCGCGCCCTGGGGCGGTGCCGAGGACTTCGCGCCGTTCCGCGAGCCCGACCTCCTGGGAACGGTGATCATCGGCGACCGTGCCATTCACGACACGCTCGCGAGCCTCGTCGTACACGGTGTGTTCACGCGTCACCCGGACCTGCGGGTTGCGAGCATCGAGAACGGGTCCGACTGGATCTACCCGCTCGTGAAGGGATTGCAGAAGCAGGCGAACCGCACGCCGTGGCTGTTCGAGGAGGATCCGCTCGACACGATCCGGCAGCATCTCTGGGTCACGCCGTACTACGAAGACGACATCCGGCGGCTCGCGGACACGATCGGCGTGGGGCAGGTGCTCTTCGGCTCCGACTGGCCCCACGGCGAAGGGCTCGCCGATCCCGTGTCGTTCACGGCCGAGCTCACCGACTTCGCGCCCGACGAAGCGCAGCGGATCATGCGCGACAACTGCGCGGAGCTCGTCGGCCTCACATGATTCGGGTGCCGCACCCGCCCGGCGCGTTCAGCGCATGCGGTAGGTGATCGGGACCGACTTCGGTCCCTGCACGAACGACGCGCGGATCCACGTCGGTTCGCCGGCGAGCTCGATGTGCTCGACGCGAGCGACGATCTCCCTCAGGATCGCCCGGATCTCCAGGCGGGCCAGGTGCGCGCCGAGGCAGAAGTGCCGGCCGAAGCCGAACGCGAGATGCATGGCGGCGTTCTCGCGGGCCACGTCGAGCGCCAAGGGGTCGGCGAACACCTCGTCGTCGCGGTTGGCCGACGCGAACGACAGGAGAACCCGGTCGCCGGGCTGGAAGGTGACGTCGCGGATCGTGAACGGCTGCCGGCACGTGCGCATGAAGTGCTTGACCGGCGAGACGTACCGGATCAGCTCGTCGGGGGCGCGGTCGAGCAGCTCGGGTTCGCTCCGTAGCCGTTCCAGCTGACCGGGATGTTCGACGAGCGCCACCAGGCCACCGGCGATCGCGCTCGCCGTCGTGTCGTGCCCGGCCGTCGCGATGATCACGTAGTGGCCGAGCATGTCCATGTCAGTGAGTGGCGCACCACCGATCTCGGCGTTCGCGATCACCCGCGAGGGCGGTGAAGTAGTTCACGAAGTCGAGGATCACGTCGAGCATCGACTGGTCTTCACCGAGACGCGCGATTCGGGGTCTTCGGCGCCGAAGAGCTCCTGCGTGAGCCTCAGCATCCGCGCGTAGTCGCGCTCGGGAAGGCCGAGGATCGACAGGATGACCTGGAGCGGGAACTGCAGCGCGATGTCGTTGACGAAGTCGCAGCGGCCGCCCATCGCCGCCATCCGATCGACGGACTGCCGGGCCAGCTCGTCGATGCGGTCCTGGAGCTTCTTGACGTTGCCGGGCTTGAACCAGTCTCGACCGGCGTCATGGCTGCTCGACGCGTGCACGAGGGGCTCGGAGCGGCGCGACGACTTCCTCCCCGAACGCGGCGAGCGTCTCGGGCGGCGCGAAGTCGCAGAACCAGGTGTAGACGCGCTCGACGCCCTGCTCGGCGAGGCGCCCGTAGTGCTCGACGAGCTCCGGCCCGGAGCCGATCACCGGGCGCGAGAAGCCGAACCGGCGTTTCGCGAGCGCGGTGATCGCGTCGCGGTCGCCGCCGCGCGGGATCAGCGCGACCATCTGCTGGATCGACACGCGTGCGTCGCCCACCTGCGAGCGAAGCGCGTCGAGCTTGTCGAGCTGACCGATGTGGACGTTCCACCAGTCGGCGAAGTCGCGCACGAGCGCGAGCGTCTTGGTGCCGGTCCCGCCGATGACGATCGGGATGGGTCGCAGCGGAAGCGGCGCCTGTCGAGCGTCTCGCATGTGCAGGTACCGGCCGTCGAAGTCGACGGTCTCGCCGGCCCACAAGGCGCGCATCACGGTCAGGGACTCGCGGAGCCGCTCGACGCGGTCGCGGGGCTCGGTCGAGGAGACGCCGAACGTCGCGAGCTCTTCGGGCACGGAGCCCCATCCGATGCCGAGCTCGAAGCGGCCACCGGAGGCATGGTCGATGGAGACCGCCTGGCGGGCGAGCAGCGCCGGGTGGCGGAACGCGTCACACAGCACGAGCGACCCGAGGTGCAGGCGTTCGGTGTGCGCGGCGAGCCACGTCGTGGTGACGATCGCCTCGAACATCGGTTGGTCGTCGGCGAGCGGAGGCGAGAGGTGGTCCATACCGGTCATGCCGACGAACCCGCCCGCCTCGGCCGCGCGCGCCCGCGCGACAAGCTGGTCGAACGACATTCGCATCTGGGGAAGGAAGAGGTTGAATTCCATCGTCATGGTTGCGGAGGAGTGTGGGTCACAGCTCGTGCAGCAGCCGCTCGAGCAGCGGCGCGAACATCACGAGGTCGTCGGGGTCGGTCGGCGGCTCCTGCGCTCCGTACGCGATGCTGCGCAGGCTCATCCGGGCGAGGATGATGCCGAACCGCAGGCCGGCCAGGGCTTCGTACCAGGCGAGATCGTCGAGCGATTCCCCGCCGAGGCGCTCGTACGTAGCCGCGGTCGTGGTCCGCTCGAACATCGCCGGTACGGGCGGCAGACCCCATTGGCGCGCGGCGTGGGCGAAGAACCGTTGGAAGAACGTCGCCCACGCCACGTCGACCTCGGGTGGACCGATGCCGGCCATCTCCCAGTCGAGCACGGCCACCGGCTCGAAGTCGCGGTAGATGATGTTCCCCGGTCGCCCGTCGCCCCAGAGGAGGACGGCGCGCTCGCTGCCCGGCATCGTGGTGCTCAACACCTCGAACGCGCGCTCCAGGATCGGGATCGTTCGCCCGTCGCGCGCCCAGTCGTAGTAGTCGCGATGCGACGCGAGCAGCCGCGCGAGCGGGGTGTCGCCGGGTGCGTCGACGTGCAGGAACGCGGTGTCCGCGCCGTCGTCGACGATCTGGTGCAGTTGCGCGAACACGGCGATGGTCGCGGTCTCGAGCCGCTCCCAGTCGCTGGGCGTGCCGCGCAGGAACCAGCCGCCGGGGTCGAACAGGTACGGCGGATTGTCGGACGCGACCTCACCGGCGACCGCGCGCACGACCATGAACGGGACGCCGAGCCAGTCGCACGACGGTTCGAGATGGACGACCTCGGGCGCGGGGACCGGCGTGCGGGCGCGGACCAGGGCGATGACGCGCTGCTGGAAGCCGAGGTCGAACGTCGGGAAGGTCGGGTACGCGGAGTCGGGTGCGGGCGCGAGCCGGGCCACGAGCGCGTCGGTGCCGAGGGAGAACAGGACGGTGTCGTTCGCCATCCCGCTGCCCGGGAGGCGCACGTCGGTGACGGCGGCGCCGCGGCCGCGCACGGAACGCGCCCACGCGGCGAGACCGGCCGCGACGTGCTCGGGGTCACGCCGCCACGGCGTCGTGCTCACCGGCTGGACGTCGGTCATTGATCCCCTCGGCCTGCTGCGAACCCGGCGAAACATATCAACGTTTCACCGGGCGTGGACGTTGCCGCCGCGAAAGATCTACATGTATTCTGCGGCCATGCGACTGCGCGACGGGAAGGTCGTCGCCGTGAACCACGCGGTTCACGGAATCGATCGCAACTCCGCTGCCGAATGACCGTTCCCGGATGACCGTCGCGCTCGAAGCCGGACTCGTCGGCCGCGACGAGCAGGCGCTGACGTCGTTCTACACCGGCGTCATGGGGTTCGTGCTCGTCGATCGGCGCGAGTTCGACGTCGGAACCGTGTGCAAGCTGCGGCGCGGCGCGGCGCGACTCAAGATCTTCCTCCCGCGCGCCGCCGCCGATCCCGTCGCCGCGGCCGAGACCGTCGCGACCGCCGAGTCGTGGTTCACGCCGGGTGGGTGGCGGTACGCGGCGCTCACGCTCGACGGTCTCGAGGCGGTCGACGCGCTCGCGGCGGCGGTGGAGTCCGCGCAGGGACGCGTGCTGATCGCGCCGACAAGCCATCGCGACGGCGCCCGCACCGCGCTCGTCGTCGATCCCGAAGGCAACGCGTGGGAACTGCTCGCCGAAGCGCGCGACGAAGAGGACCCCAACCCGTGAACGACCGCGTGTACATCCACGAGTTCATCGACATCATCGGGCACCACCGCGCGCATTACATGCAGCACATGACGGCCAATTGGAGCCCGATCGGCCAGGAGGAGCGCGGGCAGCTCTGCTACGGCGTATGGGTCCTGATCGGCTCGACCGGCGCGTGGCCGAAGACCGTGAACATGTGGGAGCACGAAGGCTGGTCTGGACTCGCGGCATCGGTCGCGACCGAGGCCGTCGGGCGCGGCGCGCAGGATCCCGCGCTCGAGAAATGGTGGGCGAAGGCGGCGGAGTTCCGTAGTGGCGGCTTCGACCGCATCGTGGTGCCCGCGCCATGGACCCGCACGATCGAGGAGCTGTGTGCCGACGGCGTTCGGGGCGACGTCTACGGGCACGATCTGGTGAAGGTCGAACCGGGCCGTGCCGCGGATGTGCTCGAGCGGGCGCGCGACGCGTCCGAGCTGCACGCGCGCCACGGCTGGGAGCTCTTCGGTGCCTTCACGACGGCGATGGTGAACGACGACGAGGCGCTGCTGCTGTGGGCGATTCCCTCGTGGCAGCAATGGGCCGACGGTGAGGGCGACCGCGCCGTCGCCGGCTGGCGGCGCGGACTGGGCGCGACCACGTGGAATCGCGTCGTGGTGGTCGATGCGCCGCTGAACCCGATGCGCACCGGCCGGCAGCCGGCCCGCTCCGACCGCACCGACTGGAACGACTGACCGCCGCGACCAACGGCGCGCGACAGGGAGAACGACGATGACTTCGCAGACCGCGGCGGCCGCACCCGCCACGAGCACCATCGAGGTGCCGTGGATCGTGAGCGTCGACGATCACGTCATCGAGCCGCCGTCGCTGTGGATGTCGCGGTTGCCGGCCCGGTTGCGCGACCGCGGTCCGCACGTGGAGCGACTGCCCGCCGGTGAGCTCGCGTTGGAAGGCGCGCGCTACGTGGAGCGCCCGGGCACCGACGGTCCACTCGTCGACTACTGGGTGTACGACGGCAAGTACGCGTCGCTCAAACGCGCGGTCACCGCAGCCGGACGGGCGCGCGACGAGATGACGATGACCGCCACCACCTACGACGACGTGCGTCCCGGCTGCTACGAGCCGGTCGCACGATTGCGCGACATGGACGTGAACTGGACGCAGGCGTCGCTGTCGTTCCCGAACTTCCCGCGGTTCTGTGGCCAGACCTTCCTCGAAGCGAAGGACCGTGAGCTCGCGCAGCTCTGCGTGCGCGCGTACAACGACTGGATGGTGGAGGAGTGGTGCGCGGGCAGCGACGGCCGGCTGGTGCCGCTCTGCATCGTTCCGCTCTGGGATCCCCAGCTCGCCGCGGCCGAGGTCGAGCGCAACGCGGCGCGCGGGGTGCGGGCGGTCTGCATCTCGGAGATCCCGGCGTATCTCGGGCTACCGAGCATCCACAGCGGCGAGTGGGATCCGTTCTTCGCGGCGTGTGAAGCAACCGGAACCGTGCTCGGCCTCCACATCGGCTCGGGCACCAAGATGCCGTCGACGTCGCCCGACGCGCCGCTCGGCGTCACCGTGACCATCGGTTACGGCAACTGCATGAACTCGCTCGCGGACTGGCTCTTCTCCGGCAAGCTCGCGCAGTTCCCCGGCCTGCAGCTGCTGTACGCCGAGAGCCAGATCGGATGGATCCCGTACCTGCTGGAGCGGGCGGACGACGTGTGGAAGCAACATCACGCATGGGTCGCGGGGGCGAGATCGACGAGCCGCAGTCGACCTACTACTACCGCCAGGTGTACGGCTGCTTCTTCCGTGACTACCACGGGGTCGCGTCCATCGGGTCGTGCGGGGTCGACAACGTGATGTTCGAGGTCGACTACCCGCACTCCGACTCGACGTGGCCCGATTCGCGCGCGGTGGCGGGCGACGTGATGGCCGGGCTCGATCCCGAGACCGTGCACAAGCTCGTGCGCGGCAACGCGATCCGCATGTTCGGGCTCGATCTCGACGCGCCCCGCTCGTAGCTCGCTCGTTCCCGGAGGCACCAGCTTCCGACGACCGTGTCCATGCCGGTGCCCTCCCTCGCGCCAGTGCTGCTGCCGGTCGCGCGAACCGTCCGTCCGGTCGGCGGGCCGGCGATCTCCGCGAACGGCGTCAGCCCCAACCGTCGGTTCGGTAGAGCTCGTCGAAGTGGTGGTACTCGGGTTCGCCGTCGATCATCGCCAGGAACCGCGCCGAGTACGCCTGGGTCTCCGGTCGGGCGTTGTTGCGCGCGGCTTCGTCGGCGGCCGAAACGTCGGGGTCGACGATGCCGAAGTCGGCGACGATCACGTACTGACCGGGCTGGTCGCGGTCGGCGAGGATGCGAGTCCCCATGTAACCCATGATGTCGCTCGTCGCCTGGTCGCGGTCCCATTGCTCGAACAGCTCGACGAGTGACGCGGGGTCGGTGCAGCGCACGGTGATCGTCTGGCTGAAGTTCCGGTTCACGCGTTCTCTCCTCGTCGTTGGCTGACGACGCGTCTCTGGTTCTCCGACATGCCGTCCAGGTCGAAGACCCCGGCCGAGCCGCCGGCGATCGCGGCCGCCGACTTCGACGGGACACCGAGTCGTTCGCGGAGCTCCTCGATCGGTCGATCCGCGAGCTCGCCGTAGTCGATGTCGAACAGGTCGACGCCGTTGCGGTCGCACACGACCTTCCCGCGGCGGATGGCATCCGCGATGCGAGCGTGCATCCCCGGGGCCTGGATGTTGCGTTCGCGCACGTCGCGGTCGAAGAAGCCGGCGCTCGAGATGTATCCCGTCTCGAACAACCCGATGAGCGTCGCGAGCCACGCGAAACCCTTCGGGTCGGGGTCGGCGCGACCGATCAGGCCGAAGACCTCGAGCTCGCCCTTGAGGTTCGTCCCGTAGTCGGCGAGCACGTGCACGTAGTCGTGCTGCGCGAGGTACGCCGGCGCGCCGCCGGGCGTTCCCGGCAGGCTGAAGCCGCGGCTGTCGTACATCTCCCAGACGCCGCGGCCCAGCGTCTCCGGGGGAAGGTCGGCGTACGCGGTCCAGTGCGCGGCGAGCTCGGGGTCGACGCGTGCGGGCTCGAACGGAGCGGGCGACTGCGCCCCCCGGCCGGGCCGCGCGGGCCGCCCGGCGGGCTGCTCGCCGTCGGCCTCGCGGACGTGCTCGGCGAAGCCGTTGCGCTGGAGGTCGATCCACGCGAGGCCGAAGGCGCCTTGCGCATACCGGCGCGCGACCCGCACGAAGTCGTCGGTGACCCCGAGGGCTTCCGCGTACTTCGCGACGCGGTGCGCGACGACGATCGGGATCGGCCGCAGCACGAGCTCGCCCAGCACCATGTGATGGACGATCCGCCGCCGGTAGCCGGGGTCGCGTGGGGCGAGGACCGCGGCGAGGTCCGCGGGCCCGAGTGGGTCGAGCTTGCGGTAGTCGACCGAAACGCCCGTGAGCGCGGTCGCGATCGCCTCGAGCAGCTCGGCCTGCACGTCGGTGAGGCCCGATTCGGGTGCGACCGCCGTCGCAATGCCGCGGGCGACGAGCGTCACCTCCTCGATGTCGTGCTCGTCGATCGCCGGTGCCGGATCCGGATCCATGCGCAGAGCATCCCACCCGATTCGGTCTCCGGGCGACGTCGCGCCCGCGGGTTCAGCTGTCGGTGAACAGGCAGAAGGGGTGGCCGGCGGGGTCGAGCATGACGCGCAGGCGGGTGGGATCGCGGTCGGCGGGCTGGTGCGCCGCGACACGGCCGCCGATCGCGACGACCTCGACGACCGCGGCCTCGACGTCGGCGACGGCGATCTCGAAGTGGATCATCTTGTGCGGCGCGCCGGGCAGTTCGGGCCACACCGGCGGCCGGTACCACTCCTCGGCCTGGAACGACAGGCCGACACCGCCTTGCGGGTCGCGCATCAGGATCCAGGCGGCGTGGCCGTCGGCCGCGTCGGGCCCGTCGCGAGCGGTGACCTCCCAACCGAGCAGGCGGCCGTAGAACGCCGCCAGCTCTTCGGCGTCGGCGCAGTCGAGGCAGACAGTGGCCCAGTGAACCGTGGGGCGCGAGCCCGGCGCGACCGGCTCACTCACGGTTCGTCCGTCTCCACGAGGGCGGCGAGATTCGCGAGCGCCATGCGCGTGCCGGTCTCGTTGTCGGCGGCCGGCACCGCGTCGGGGATCCCTTCGTGCACGATGACGACTTCGGTGCCGCCGGCCGCGTCGGTGAGGGTCGTCGTCATCGTCATCTCGCCGCGCAGCTGCGGATCCGGCGTCTCGAACGCCAGGACTTCGACGACCTGCTCGTCGGGTACGAGCCTCACGAAATGACCGCGGTACGTGTCGGTGTGCGCCGTCGACTTGCCCTTCGCCGCGGGCGCGTCGTAGGTGAGTGAAACCCGAAACGCGCCACCCTCACGGGCGTCGAACTCGTGGACGTGGCTGCGCATCCCGTTCGGAACCCGCCACCTCGCGACGGCATCGGCGTCGAGAAGGGCGCGGTAGATCGTCGAGCGGGGAGCGCGTATGCGACGCGAGACCCGGGTCGTCTGCACGCATGCGGAGTGTAGGGCTCGCTACGTCGCGGGGGTGGGGTAGCGATCGGATACTGCGATACCAAGGGCGCTCTCGCCGCCGACGGGTGTGCGGACGCCGTCGATCAGGACCCACGGGATGTCGTTGGCGAGCAGAACCCCGGATCGCTCCGTTCCTGCGGGAACCGACACGAGCGCGATCAGCGGCCCCGACGGACCGAACTGCAGCACGACCGGTTGTCCGGACACCCGGTGTGCCCGCCGGTCGTGAAAGGAGATGTCGTACCGGTCGGCCGGCAGCTGCGCGGGCGAGAAGGTCAATCCATCGTCGCGCAGAACGACGTCGAGCTTCGGCGGCGACGACGCGCGATGCGACGTCGAGCGGTGACAGGCGGCCAGCGAACCGACCACGAGCACGAGGACGAGCGTGCGCCGCATCCGGCCTCCGATGTCCGTACGTCACTCTCGTTGAGACGATCGGGACGCCGAGTCGGTTCCGATCGTGGCCGCGGCGATTGCGACCTCGGCGCCCGGCCGGAGTCCACTGCCAGCCGAGGTGCGGTCGTTACGCTTCGGGAGTTCGGTTGCGGGACGGAGACGTCGGATGGAGACCTCGATCGACGGCAGCATCCCGACATGAACGGCCCCGATTCGGACCCGCCCGGCGCGCAGGACCCGCAGGACCCGCAGGACCCGCACGAAAACGAAGGGCCGCCCGAGGACCTCGCGACCACGGCCGAGGCCGTGGAGACGGCTCGCGACACCGAGCTGCGCGGGCTGTTGAAACGGCTCGAACGGCTCGCCGACCCGGTCGCCGCGGTGCGCGGGGTCGGTGATCGCATCGGTGATCGCATCGGCCCGGCCTGGACCCGCGTCACCACGGAGGAGCCGCGCGTGCAGGTGACGATCGCGATCGTCGTCGCGATCGGGTTGATGCTCGCGTTGCCCGCGCGGGTCGCGAGCCGACCGCGGTGGGTGCTCCCCGGCCTCGCCGCGGTCCTGCTGGCCGGTGTCTTCGTGGCGCGGTCCACGCAGTTCGAGCGGCGGGCGCGGGCGATCCGGGTTGTGAGCCTCGCGCTCATCGGCGTCATGAGCCTCGCGAACGCGGCGTCGGCCGGGCGTCTCATCGTCGATCTCGTGCGGGGCCAAGGCGTCCGCGATCCTGCCGAGCTCCTGCTCACGGGCGCGGCGATCTGGTTCACGAACGTCATCGTGTTCGGGCTCTGGTACTGGGAGTTCGATCGCGGCGGGGCGCTCGAGCGCGCCGCGGGAACCCAGCCTTATCCCGACTTCCTCTTCCCGCAGATGACGAGCCCGCAGCTCGCGCCGCCCGACTGGGAGCCGGGGTTCGTCGACTATCTCTACGTCTCGTACACGAACGCGACCGCGTTCAGCCCGACCGACGTCATGCCGATGACGCGCTGGGCGAAGCTCACGATGCTCACGCAGTCGACGATCTCGGTGATCACCGTCGCGCTCGTGATCGCCCGGGCGGTCAACATCTTGAAGTAGCGCGTTCCGAGCCGAGGCAGATCACCTCGTCGCGCTGGAGCGCGTAGACCTTCGGCGCCTCGCCCCTCCGTCTCACGAGATGGAGGAGCCCGTCGATGGCGGCCGCCACGCCGAAGCCGACCATGAGCTCGACGACGATGTTGCCTGCGTTGGCGGTGCCTCCGAACGGGTCGAGCCCGGACGACACCAGCGCCTTGCCCCTCTCGTCGAACGCGACCAGTTCACCGGTGGTCGCGAGCCATACGACCTTCCACGGACCATCGCCGCTCAGCTGCCACGCCGAGCCGAACTCGACTTCCCGCGACGCCGCTCGCTCCGGGTTGTCGAGAACTCGCTGAGCTTCATCGTGTCGCTCGCGCGACCGCGGCGCGGATCGGGGCAGTCACGAGCCCGAGTACCCGTAGCGGGCCATGGCGGGCCACGCGAGGAGACGAACCGCGCGTTGTTGCTCGCGGGGGAGTCGGGTGCGCCATTCGTCGGCGGGGCGCAGGGCCACCGGCCCGGTGTCGAACCGATCGACGTTGCCGGCGAGGGCGTGGTTCGGCTCGATCAGCAGCTCGCCGCCATTCAGGGGAAGCGGCGCGTCGGCAGGCAGGCCCGCGAACTCCACGAGCGCGCGGAGCGTCAGTTCCGGGTCGGCGAGGAAGTCCTCGATGCGGACGCGAGGCACGTGCGACGCTCCGATCGCGCGGCGCACGGCTTCCGCGGCCACGTTCATCGCCAGCCATCGAGAGAGGGACGATGGCAGGCTGCGCGCGCGCATCTCCTCGTGCCAATCGCCACTCTCCCAGCGCTTCGCGCGCGACCAGGAGTCGACGACGCCGCGCGGGTCGCGCACGACATGCACGACGCGGACGTCGAGGTCGGGAAGATGACGCAGCAGGTTGACGTACGCCGGCGACTTCGACGAGTCGACGAGCACGTCGGCGCCCGTGACCTCGTGCAGCGAGGTGTAGAGGCGCTGGGTGGCGGCGAGCAGTTCGGAATGATCAGCGTCGTCGGCGCGCCGCCCTGCGGGCCGCGCCAGACGGGGGAGATTGCGGAGCCGGATCTCCGACTCCAGCACGTCGTGCAGGTGCTGGAACGCGGCGTCTGAACTCTCCTGACCGACCGCGGCCGCGAAGACCGGCTTCCAAACCGGGCAGTCGGCACACGAGTGGAGGCACGCACAGGGACGCCGCTGCGCGCGCGACAGCCACACGAGCGCGAGCTCACCGGCGACCGACGCGCCGGGCACCATTCCGAGCGCGGTCGCGAGCAGCGTGGAACCCGTGCGCTGCGCGCCCATCACCACGAGAACGCGTGTCGTGCGCGCTCGGGGCGGGGTGCCGTCGGTCATCGGCGAACATTGCAGCACCTCGGCCCCGCCGATCGCCGGACCATCCACGCGAAGCTTGGCCGGGTTCGGGCAGCCGCGCGCTTCGCGCCGCGGACGACCAACGTGAGGGGAGAGATCGACATGGAGATCGACGGGCTGCTCGCCGATGCGTTCGGTCGCATCCAGGGATTCGTGCACCGGACCGTCGCCGATCTCGACGCGGAACAGCTCGCGTTCCGCCCGGACGCCGACGCGAACTCGATCGCGTGGCTGGTCTGGCACCTCACCCGGATCCAGGACGATCACGTCGCCGACGTCGCCGGTCGCGAGCAGGCCTGGACCGCGCAGGGCTGGGCCGAGCGCTTCGGACTTCCGTTCTCGCCCTCGGCGACCGGTTACGGCCACACCAGCGCGGACGTCGCGGCGGTCGTCGCGCCGGCCGACTTGCTGCTCGGCTATCACGACGCCGTGACCGAGCAGACCTTGCCCTACGTGGCGTCGCTCACGACTGCCGACCTCGACCGCATCGTCGACGAGGCGTGGGATCCGCCGGTCACGCTCGGCGTCCGGCTCGTGAGCGTGATCGGCGACGACCTGGAGCACGTTGGTCAGGCGGCGTACGTGCGCGGCCTGATCGAGCGCCGCTGACGCGAGTAGAGGTGCTCAAGCCGGCGGTGGAGTTCGCGCCGCGCGCCGCGAGATCGGATCGAGCGCGTAGTACAGCGCGAGCGCGCCGTGGAACGCGAGGCAGGCGTACGCGTTGACGAGCGCGACACCGATCGCGACCGTGTACGCGACGACGCCGATCGTGAACCCGAATGTCGCGCTCGCCCGCTCGTCCTCGGGGAAGTCCGCGCGGAGGAGGCGCCGGCCACGCGACGCGTGCAGCCACAGGGCGCTCCACGCGTACGCGTTCAGCGCCATCGTCGTGCTGTAGAACGCCGCCGCCGTGCGTGCGCCGTCGCCGGTTCGCAGCGCCTCGCCCAGCACGCCGGTCGGGTAGGGGAGGAACACGATCGTCATCAGGAGCGTGAGATTCAGGTAGTAGCCGCCGCGATCGAGGCGTCCGATCTGCGCGAAGACGCTGTGGTGGTTCAGCCACATGATGCCGATCACCACGAAGCTCACGACGTACGCGGCAAGTGACGGCCAGCGGAGTGCGAGCTCGCGACCGAGCCGGTCGTAGTGCGTCGGCTGCGCGATCGTCAGCACGAGGAGCGTGATCGCGATGGCGAAAACGCCGTCGCTGAACATCTCGACCCGGCTCTTGTCCACGGCTGGCTCCGGAGGGCGCGCCGACGCGGACTGCCGCGCCGGGGCCGCAGTCTCGCGCCTGACCGCGCACGTCGCCGCGGCGAGCCGGTCAGCCGTTGTCTTCGGAAGCGTTGACGTTGAGGTCGAGATGCATCCCGAACCGGTAGTGACCGGGCAGGTTGCACACGACCGCATAGTGACCGGGTGCGAGATCGGCGAAGATCGCCTTCGACGAACCGGGAGGGAGCGACGCGCCGCTGTCGGCAACGGCCTCGATGCTGGGGTCGTCCTCGATGACGTCGCCGTCCTTCCCGAGCGGCAGCTTGTCGGCCGGGAGATCCGTCTTGAAGACGACGAGCTCGTGCGGGATCTTCGCGTCGTTGTGCGCGTTGAAACCGATCTTGCCGGGCTCGACCGTGTTCTCCGAGAGCCGGATCCCGTAGCTCTTCAGGTTGACCTCCACCTTTTCGGAGCCGCGGAACCGCGCCTCTTCGGCGTGGTGGCGGGCCCAGAGTCCGAGCCCGAGCGTGATGACGACGACGATCGTGATCGCGAGTGCGCCGACGATGCTCGGCGTCACGCTGTCGGACGGCCCGCGCCGGCGCGCCGGCGTCGGGGCCCCGGCGCCCATGGGTTCGATGTCTGACATCACCTGGTTCTACCCGCGCGGACGCGCGTCCAGCACATCCTTTCGAGCGCTCGTCGCTCGACTGAAGGGTTCGAGATCCGGGTAGGACTCGGCCACGGTCGCGACTCACCACGAGTCGCGCACGAGCCCGCACGGAAGGGACGACGATGAGTGGTCAGGCGGACAAGATCAAAGGCAAGGTCGAGGAGAAGGCCGGGGAGCTGACCGATGACGAGAAGCTGAAGCGCGACGGTCAGGTCGATCGCGCGACCGGCGAGGTGAAGGAGAAGCTCGGCGAGGCCAAGGGCAAGGTGGAAGACGTCGTCGATCGGGCCAAGGACAAGATGCACGACCACACGTGATCGACGCGGTTCGCGTGTCGTCCAACCGCTGACGCGCGATACCCGCCGGTGGTCGGTGGCCCGTCTCGTACCACCGACCACCGGCTTCCGGTCCGATGATCGCGGCGTCCATGCCGAGACGGGTGGCGTCACCGAGCGCTTCGAGGATCGCGGTGTGGCCATCGCGGTGGCCGTCGTGGCAGGGTTTGGCCGTGCCGACCTCGACGCCGAACGTCCTCGTCGTGATGGCCGACCAGCATCGCGGCGACATGATGGGTTGCGCCGGCGACGCGGGCGTGCTCACCCCGAACATCGATCGGCTCGCAGCGCAGGGCGTTCGGTTCTCGCGCGTCAGCTGCCAGGGCCCGCTGTGCATGCCGGCGCGGGCGTCGTTCATGACGGAGCGCTACGTGCGTGACCACGGCGTCTACACCAACTGGGCCGAGATCGCTTCGGAGTCTCCGACGTACGTGAAGGCGCTACGCGAGGCCGGATATCACACGGCGCTCATCGGCAAGGCGCATCTCTACCGCGACGAGCTCGCCGACGTCGCGCACATCGACGAGCTGGCACCGCGCCTCGAAGCACTCGGTTTCGCCGAAGTACGCGAGACGGGCGACAAGTTCGCCGGCGGCACCGCGAACCGCTACACGGACTCCCTGGCCGAGCGCGGTCTGCTCGACGCCTACCGTCGCCACATCGCCGACCGCAGCTACCACGGTGAGAACGAGAGCGGGCAGGGCGCAACGAAACGGGTCCCGATGTGGGACGCGACGCCGATGCCCGTTCCGCTCGACGCGTACATCGACACCTGGCACGGAGTCGAGGCCGCGCGCTGGATCGAGGAGTACGACCGCGATCAGCCATTCTTCGCCTTCGTCGGCTTTCCCGGGCCGCACGATCCGTGGGACGCGCCGCAGGAAGCCGTCGACCGTTACGCGGACGTCGAGATCTCGATGCCGCGATCGACGCGCCGCCCCGAGGCGGGTGCGACCGCCGGCGCGTACGGCCGGCTGCTGAAGGCGTTCCTCCATCTCTCCGACACCGAGACGATGACCGACGAGGCAATCCGAGGTATGCGGCGCGCGTACAGCGCGGACATCAGTGTCATCGACGACGCGGTGGGGGGCATCGTCGCCGCGCTCGACGCGCGGGGCCTGCTCGACAACACGTGGATCGTCTACACGAGTGATCACGGCGAGATGGGTGGCAACCACGGGCTCATGTCGAAGTGCGTCCTCTACGAGCCCGCCGTGCGCGTTCCACTCGTCGTCCGCCCGCCGGGCGGCTGCGCGCCGCGCGTCGTCGAAGATCTTGTCGAGCACCTCGACGTGCCCGCGACGGTGCGCGAGATCGCGGCCGCGCCGCCGATCGCCGAGAGCGAGGGGCGCTCGTTGCTCGGTTACGCCGCCGGCCCCGACCCCGAACCGCGCGCCGTGTCGATCTCGGAGAACTGGGGCTTCGCGTCGTTCGAGACCGACCGCTACAAGCTGATCGTCGACGAGGACGCGCGCGCCGCGTGCCAGCTGTTCGACCGGCACGACGATCCGAGCGAGGACCACGACCTCGTCGACGACCCGCTCGCCGCGCCGGTCGTCGAGGAGCTGATGGAAACGATCGTGCGGCCGTTCCTCGCCACCGACCCGGCGCGACCACACCGGAGCCCGTTCACGGGCTGATCGCCTTCGCGCGCACGAGTGCCCGATCGTTCAGGGTGCCGGAGGTGGAGGCGAGAGCGTCCACTGCGCATCGGGCCCGGCGAGCCGGCGGCCCGTGATGGAGAACGGTTCGATCAGCAACCAGGCGTCGCGCTCGGTCGTGAGCCACGTGTCGGAGTCGAATCGCCGCCGGATCTCGGCGACATCGGCGTCGAGGTGATGCAACTCGCCCTGCACCATGACCGACCAGCCCTCGTGGGTCTCGGAGTGGTAGCCGTCGATCTCGAACGCGACGGTCGTCGGCGGCTGGTCGATCACGTTCCCCCGGCGCGTGCGGACCGCGATCCAATCGCCGGGCGTCACGCCCGTTCCTCGAACCAGCCGGTAGTTGAGGGGAAGAACGACGGGGATGCCGTCGTGGAGCAGACCGATGCGGCCGACGGTGCTCGCGGCGAGCAACTCGAGGCACGCATGCTCGTCGAGCGATTCGAGGCGTCCGGGTTCGGTCACTCGTTCCTCCACGCGTCACGGTTGCGCGACAGGACCGTACCTGCCCCGCACACCTTCGCCGCCGACCGTAAGAAATCCGGTCCGCGTCGTGCAAGGGCCATGCGTTCCGGCTCCTCCTCGCCGACGCCGGTCGAAACATCTCGGCGCGACTCGAAGCGTCTTTCCAGCCCGTCTCGATGGGCGGCGCCTTGGAGGTCACCGCACATCGCGACACTTCGCGCGCTGAACACGACCGCGTCCGGCGCCGCCGCGAACCGGCCGCGTCTGCGTCTGCGTCTCGGTTCGAGTCTCGGCGAATCGCCACCCTGACTCACGGCTGCCTCACGGATTGGTGCTCCATCGTGGTGGGTGTCCCGGGAAGCCCGGGGCAGCTTCCCGCCAACGATCAAGGAGACACCATGGAACCCAGCCAGAGCCACCGTCGGACCCGGGCCTGGCTCGTGACCGGAGCGATCGTCACCGGCGCCGCCCTCGGCGCGGCCGGGATCGCGGGCGCCGCGACCGGAAGCTCGAGCGGCAGCTCGTCGAGCACCGGATCGAACGGCAGCGCGGCGGCCGCGACGGCCCGACCGAATCCCGAGACGATGACCCACGGTCCGGGCGAGACCCTCCTCACCGGGACGACGGCCGAGAAGGTGAAGGCGGCCGCGCTGGCCGAGGTGCCGGGCGCGACCGTGATCCGCGTCGAGACCGACTCGCAGGGTGCGGCCTACGAGGCGCATCTGAAGAAGGCCGACGGCACCGATGTGACCGTGAAGCTCGACAGCAACTTCAAGGTGACCGACACCGAGTCCGGCTTCGGCGGACCCGGCCCGAACGGTCAGGGTCCGGCCGGCGGCCGAGCCCCCGCGGCAGCCGGCGTCAACGCCTGACCCCCGAGCCGGGCGGGTCGCTCTCCCCGTGGCGACCCGCCCGGCCCGACGGACCGTCCCCGATTCGCGGCACCGGCTTCGGTACCGTCTGGACCCGATGGTCGTCCGAGATGCCTTCACCGACCTGCGGTCGGTCCCCGCCCTGCCCCTCGTCTGTGCGCGCTGCGGTCGGGTGCTCGAGCGGGTTGCGATCGACCTCGAGCACGGACAGGTCTTCTTCCGGGAGTCGACCCGGCGGCTCGGGCGCGGCCGGTGGCCTTCGGTCCGGCTGCGTGAAGGCCACGACCGCGACGGCAATCCGCAGGCCAACCTCGTCTACCGCTGCGACAGCCGCTGCCGGCGCATGTACGCGATCGACTTCGAGGCGATGCAGCAGGCTTGCCTCGACGCCGTGCGCGCCGGACACGCACTGATCTCGCTCGACATCGAGTAGCAGCGCGCGACGAACGCGCACCGTTCACACGGTCGTCGGGTCGCGTCGCGCGTGCGTGCCATCCTGGTTCCATGCGGCTGATCCCGCGGTCGTGGAGCAACGAGACGTGGATCTGCTCCTTGCGCGGTCACCACGTTCCGGCCGCCTCCGTTGCGCGCCTGCGCGCCGAGGACGCCGCGCTCGGCGTCGAGCTGACCGACGGCCGCCGGCTTGGTCGCTGCCTGCGGTGCGACGCGTGGATCCCGATCGATCGACCGTCGAAGCCCGCCCGTGACGTGCTCCCGCCCGTCACCGATCTGCAACTGCCGCGTTCGCGGCGAACCGTTGCGCGACGCGATCCTTCTGCGGTTGATCGCGATCGAGCGCGGCATCCACAGCGTCGTCTTCGGGTTGCTCGCGATCGTGCTCGTCGTGCTCGACGCCCATCTCGGCGCGCTGCACATATCGGCCCTGCGATGGCGCGATCAGCTCGATGCGATCGCCGCGCAATCCGGTCGCCACGGGAGCCGCACTTTCCTCGACGGTGCCGTCCGCCGCGTCCTCGGGCTGCACGGAACGACGGTCACCGTGCTCGCCGTGACCGCGACGGTGTACGCGCTCGTGGAAGGCGTCGAAGCCGTGGGTCTCTGGCAGGAACGGCGGTGGGCCGAGTACCTCACCGTTGTTGCGACGGCCGGCTTCCTGCCGTTCGAAGTTCGCGAGCTGGTGAAGCACTTCACCGTGCTGCGCGTCGGCGCGATCGTCGTCAACCTCGCAGTCCTCGCATGGTTGGTGTGGGCAAAGCGTCTCTTCGGTGTGCGCGGCGGACCACAATCGATCGCCGACCGGCTCGACTGGGAACACATCGTCGCCCACCCGGATCGACACCGGCTCGACGCCCGGAACCTCGCAACCAAACCCGCCAACGGAGACGCGCAGTCGCGATGAACGCCGCCACCGGGGAGCTCGTCGTCGTCCGCCACGGAGAGACGGAGTGGTCACGCGCGGGGCGCCATACCGGTCGCACCGACGTGCCGCTGACCGAAGCGGGACGTCTCGAGGCGGCCGCGCTCGCCCCGAGGCTCGCCGCGCGCCACTTCACGCTCGTGCTCTCGAGCCCGCTGCAGCGCGCCTGGGAGACCTGCGACCGCGCCGGATTCGGCGCGGTCGCGCACCCCGAGCCGGATCTCCTGGAATGGGATTACGGCGAATACGAAGGCCGCACCACCGCCGACGTGCGTGCGCAACGACCCGGCTGGTCGCTGTTCGACGACGGAGCGCCGGGTGGTGAGGATTCCGCCGCGGTCGGCCGCCGCGCCGATCGCATCATCGCCACGGCGCGCGCCGCCAACGGCGACGTGCTGGTCTTCGCACACGGGCACGTCCTGCGGGTGCTGGCGGCGCGATGGATCGGTCTCGCCGCACGCGACGGAGCTCGCTTCGCGCTCGAGCCGGCGCGGCCGTCGACACTCGGTTACGAACGCGAGACGCCCGTGATTCGCGAGTGGAACCCGGCGCCCCTCGATTGAGCCGGCGCGTCGCCGCGGCGACAGTCAACCGCGGTGCTGCTCGAGCCAGGCGACTCCGAAGTCGACGATGTCGCGCTGGCACATGAACCGACCGAGGCGGGCGCCGACCGGCCCGCAGTGTTCTCGACCGCTCACCGCGAACGCCTCGCCGATCGCCGCGAAGTCGTCGGAGTTCCCCTCCCGATCGGGAAAGGTCACCCACTGTCGCGTGCCTTCGACGAGGATCGGTGCGCCAGCCGAATACCAATCGGTCACCGGAAGATCGGCGCGGTACTCCGCGAGGTGCAGCGACGTGTTGTTGCCGTGGTCGACGCCGAGAAGGAGCACGCCGCCGTCGAGCTCGTAGACGCGCGCGAGCGGAGAGCGCTCGCCGAGCGCGTACGGCAGCGGATGGTCGCCGACGATCCGCATCGCAGCGGGCCCCCGTGCCGCGAAGGAATCGCGCGGATGCGCGCTGCGCACCACACCGGGGAAGCGAAGGAAACAGTCGACGACCGCGCCCATCGCACGCGTCGGCGTGTACGCGGGGTCGTATGCCGGCATGTGCGCGCGAATCGTCGACCACCAGAGCTCCGGAACGGGCGGCGCGATCCAGGCCGCAGGATCGGAGAGATCGCCGGAGAAGGCCGGCATCACGACCGTGCCGTCGGTGCCGACAGCCTGGATCAACGCCAAAACGACCGCAGGCGCGCCGCCGACCACGTAACCCAGCCGGCTCAGGCTCGAGTGGACCAGCACGACGGAACCGCGGTTCACCCCGAGGGCCGCGAAGTCGGCCACCAGCGACGTGACCGTCGCCGGTGACGCGGCGTTCTCAATGGCCGCGCGCTCCCCGTTCACGGGCCAGACGCTAACGGTGCCCGACGGGCCGCGCGAGAGTACGAAGACGACGATCGATGGCTAGGCGCAGCTGCGCACGGTCCACATCCCCTGCCCACCATTGCCGCAGCCGCGGCGAGGAATGATCCGCTCGCTTGGCGCCGGAGCCAAGGGGTTGACGAGACAAGATAGCCAGGTCGCGGGTATGGCCGACAGATGCCTCGCCCGCAACAATGGAGAACGACATGGCCAATCTCACGACCCCGTACGGGTTCCACACCACCGCTGCCGAAGTGGTGGAAGGGATCGAACGAGTCGGCAAGCGGATGATCGTGACCGGCGCGGCGTCCGGTATCGGCATCGAGACCGCGCGGGCGCTGGCGCGAACCGGCGCAGAGATCACCCTCGCGGTTCGCGACACGAGTGCCGGCGAACGGGTCGCGACCGACATCGTCGCGTCGACCGGCAACCCCGCTGTTCGCGTCGCGCCGCTCGACCTCGCAGATCGGTCATCGATCGCGGCGTTCGTCTCCGCGTGGAAGGGCCCGCTGCACGTTCTGGTGAACAACGCCGGCGTGATGGCGGTCCCGGAACTACAACGGACCGCCGACGGCTGGGAACTCCAGTTCGCGACGAACCATCTCGGTCACTTCGAATTCGCGCTCGGTCTACGCGACGCGCTCGCAGCGGCGAAGGGCGCGCGGATCGTTTCGGTGAGCTCCAGCGCGCACCTGCGATCACCGGTCATCTTCGACGACCTCAACTACCGATACCGCGAATACAACCCGTGGAGTGCGTACGGGCAGTCGAAGACCGCCAACGTGCTCTTCGCCGTCGGCGCAACAGTGCGCTGGGCCGGTGACGGCATCACCGCGAACGCGCTCACACCCGGCGCGATCCTCACAAACCTCCAGCGGCACGTCGGCGGAACGATGCGGAACCCGCCGGAGGTGTGCAAGAACGTCGAGGAAGGCGCGGCGACCTCGGTGCTGCTCGCGGTCTCCCCGCTGTTGAAGGGCGTCGGTGGGCGGTACTTCACCGACTGCAACGAGGCCACGCCCGTCGACCACCGACCCGCGGACCGTATGGCGGCACTGAAGGGCGTCGCCCCCTACGCGCTGGATCCCGACAACGCCGAACGACTGTGGGAGGAGTCGCTCGACCTGCTCGGGTGATCGTCAGCGCACGTCGAGGAGTTCGAGTACCTGCGACGGCCCGAGCGGCTGGCGCGTGACGCTCGCTCCAACGAGGGCCAGCGCGTCGGCGACCGCGTTGAAGACCGCGGGTGGGGAACCGATCGCGCCGCCCTCACCCATCCCCTTGTGGCCCCCGGGCGTGTTCGAGCGCGTCTCGACGTGGCCGTACTCGATGACGGGGACCTCCGCCGCGGTCGGCAACAGGTAGTCGAGGAACGTCGTCGTGAGGGGATTGCCTTCGTCGTCGTAGATCACGTGCTCGTAAAGCACGCCGCCGATTCCCTGCACGACCCCACCCGCGATCTGCCCCTCGACGACCATCGGATTGATCATCACGCCGCAGTCTTCGCTCACGATGTAGCGCGCGATGTTCACCACCCCGGTGGCGCGGTCGACCTCGACCTGGCAGATGTGGCAAGCATTCGACCATGTGATCGGCGGCGCCTTGTACGACGCCGTCGCTTCGAGCCCCGGTGTCATTCCGTCGGGCAGGCGCGCCGTCTCGAGGTGCGCGACCTTGGCGATCTCCGCGAACGGCAGCGTTCGCGTAGGCGTACCACGCACCGAGACGATGCCGTCGTCCAGATCGAGGTCGGCGGGCGACGCCTCCATCAGATGCGCGGCGATCTCCAGCGCGCGCGTCCGCACCGCCTGCGACGCCTCGCGACACGCGCCACCGCCGATCACGGCGCTACCGCTTCCGCCAGTGCCGCGGCCGAACGGCGTCGACGCGGTGTCACCCTGCACGAGCACGACGTCATCGAGCGGGACGCCGAGCTCCTCGGCGACCACCTGCGGCATCGTCGTCTCGAGGCCCTGGCCGTGCGATCCGGTCCCCATCGTGACGACAACCTTGCCCGTCGGCTGCACACGGATCGTCGCCGTCTCGGTTCCCAAAGGATCCATTGCGCCCATACTCGACGGTTCGACGTAGAGCCCGATCCCGACGCCGAGGAGCCGCCCCTCATCCCTGAACGCGCGCGCCTGCTCGGCTCGGAACGCGCCGTAGTCGAGGATGCCGGCGGCCTGCTCGAGCGTCTCCTCGGGCGTGACGACGTCGTAGACCATGCCCATCGCCGTCGTGTACGGCAGATCGGCGGCGTGGACGACGTTGCGCCGGCGCAGCTCGAGCGGATCGATCCCGACCGCACGTGCAACCACATCCATCATTTGCTCACGCGCAACGGTCTCCATCATCCACGGACCTCGGTACGCGCCGCGCGCGCACGTATTCGTCCAGACCGCGGTTGCCTTCCAACGCAACACCGGGACGCGGTACGGACCCCCGAACAGCATGCCCACGAACGGGCCGACACCTCCGGTACTCCCGACCGGAAACGCCCCGCAGTCCTCGAGATTGTCGATCGACGCGCCGAGGATGTGCCCGTCGGCGTCGACCGCCACCGTGCAGATCGACCGGTCGACCCGCGCATGATTGGACGCAATGAGGTTCTCTCGCCGGTCCTCGATCCACTTGATCGAGCGCCCGATGCGGGTCGCAGCGAGAGCGACGACCAATTCCTCGCGGGGAGTGAAGAACTTCTGACCGAAGCCGCCGCCGACGTCGCGAGCGCTGACACGTACGAGATGCTCGGGAATTCCGGTCACTCGCGCGATCGCCAGCCGCGCCTCGTGCGGGTTCTGCGTCGACATCCGCGCGTGGAGTTCACCGCTCGCGGGGTCGTAGCCGGCGACAACCCCGCGCGTCTCCATCGGCACGTTGGTCTGGCGGTGTTGGTAGAACGTCTCGGTCACCACGTGCGCGGCTTGCGCGACGACCGCATCCCATTGGTCGTCGAAGGGGAACGCCATCTCCTGGGCGACGTTCGTGCCTCTCTCTGGGTGGACGAGATTGGTCGAATCGGTCGCCGCAGCCTCGAAGTCGAGCACTGGAGTCAGGGGGTCGAGATCTACGTCCACGAGGTCGCAAGCGTCCTCGGCGACGTACCGATTCTCGGCGATCACGACGGCGACCGGTTCACCGACGAAACGCACATCGCCGTCGGCCAGCGGGCGCAGTGGCGCGTTCGCAGCGTCATTCAGCAGCATCGTCGGTTGCAAGGAACCGGCGACGGGATTCAGCTCGGCTGCCGTGAGGACGGCGATGACTCCCGGGAGTGCGCGAGCAGCTTCCGTGTCGACGCTCGCGATCCGCGCGTGTGCCATGTGGCTGCGGACAAAGGCCGCGTGCAGCAGGCCCGGGAAGCTGATGTCGTCGACGAAGGTCCCGTGGCCGCTGAGCAGGCGCGGATCTTCTCGGCGCTTCACCGACTGGCCGACGAATCGGCCGGCGGGGGCACTCATGCGCGCGTGCCCGTGTCGCTCGCCGCGCCGCCCGTGACCTCGCTCGAAGCTTGGCGAACGGCTCGCATGATCCCTTGGTAGCCGGTGCAGCGACACAGGTTGCCCGACAACGCGTCGCGAATCTCGTCGTCTGAAGGGCTCGGGTTCTTTGCAAGGAATGCCGTCACCGAAACGACGAACCCGGGTGTGCAGAAGCCGCACTGGAGGCCGTGACAGTCTCGGAAGGCGGACTGTACCGGAGAGAGTTCGCCGGGTGACGCGAGCCCTTCGACGGTTGTGACTTCGTGCCCCGCCGCTTGCACCGCGAACAACAGGCAGGCGCGCACCGCATCGTCGTCGAGCAGGACGGTGCACGCACCGCACACCCCGTGCTCGCAACCGAGGTGGGTACCGGTGAGGCCGCAATCTTCGCGGAGGAAATCGGCGAGCGTCTTGCGAGCCTCGACGTCACCGTGGCGGTGCTCACCGTTCACCATCATCTCAACGTGGGGCACTCGTCGCCTCCTCGAGCGCATGGCTGAGCGCGTTCTCGACCAGATGTGCCGCGACGCGCCGCCGATACGCCGCAGAGGCGTGGATGTCGTCGGGCGGGTCGGTGAATGCGCAAGCGGAGCGCGCAGTGTCGGCAAGATTCACGGTGCCGGCGGAGGCTCCGACGAGCGCTCGCTCCGCGTCGGGCGCCCGCAGGGGCGTCGAGCCCATTCCGAACATCGCGATCGCGGCGTGGGTGATCGTGCCGTCGACGTCGATCTCGACGACCGCCGCGGCACCCGCGAGCGCGAAGTCGCCGTGACGGCGAGCCACCTCTTCGATCGCGCTTCCGCGTCTCCCTGCTGCGAGCGGGACGTGAATTGCGCTCAGCAGCTCATCCGGTGCGAGCGATGTCGTCCAGGTGCCCGTGAAGAAATCGCCGGCTGGTACGCGGCGCGCACCGTTCGTCGTCGTGATCTCGAGCTCGGCGTCGAGCGCCAGGACGACAGCCGGGTATTCCGACGCCGGGTCCGCGTGGGCGATCGATCCTCCGATGGTGCCGCGGTTTCGGATCTGGAAGTGTCCGATGAGGGGCGTTGCCCGAGTCAGCAGGGGCGCGTGCCGCGCGATGAGCGGATCAGCCCCGACGGTCGCCTGCCGCGTGCCCGCGCCGATACTGATCTCGCCGCCGCCCATGCTGATGCCGGTGAGCTCGTCGACGCCGTTGAGGTCGACGAGGTGCTCGAAGCGCGTCAGACGCAGCGCGAGCATCGGGACGAGACTCTGTCCGCCGGCGAGTGGTTTCGCCTCGTCGCCGTGTTCGGCGAGCAGCGCTGCAACGTCGGTGACGGTCGCGGGCGCGTGGTACTCGAAGGGCGCTGGTTTCACCGGGCTACCCGTCGCGGCGCGCGCCGCGACGCCTGCGCGTTTGCTGACATCCGCGTCAGTCTCTCCGACCCGACCGCTCTCGGTCAACGCGATGCGGCGCGACGAGGCCAGTCGGTCAGCGGGTTGCCGCGGCGACGAGAGATGGCGCGGTGCCGCGCCCGGATCAGGCCGCAGCGGAAGATTCAGCGTCCGGTGGTCGGAGCTTGCGCTTCCCGGTCACCGGGTCCCGTGGGCCGACGATCCAACCTTGGGTTTTTCGCCGGTGGTCGAGGGAGCAGTACGGCTCGAGATTCCAGAACGCAGTCGGACCGCCGCGCCCGTACTCCTCGACGTGGTCGATCTCGAGATAGCCGCGACGGTGGCAATCCTCGACGACGCACTCGTGACCGCCTGCAATCAACGCGGTCTTGAGGTGCGCGGGGATGTGGCGACCGAAGTGGGCGACGGTCGCGATGTCTCTGCCCTTCTTGACGAGTGCGGTGACGAACGCCGAACCGAGCAGCTCTCTCGCCCACTCGACGTTCACCGGACCGACGCCCGGGATTTCGCACCGCTCGCCTTCGCGTGCGTCCCCCAGCACGAGCGCCGCGTGGTCGACGACGACGTGCACGATCGCCCGTGTCCCGTTGCCGTGGGTGGCGCCGCCGCCGGTTCCCAGCACGACGTTCGCGAGAGCGTCGGCAAGGTGGGCCTCGATCGGCTCGTTCGCCGTGCCCCTCCGTCGCGCCCGGAACAGCCGTTGAGCTTCGGCGTCGATGACGGCCTTGAGCCGACCGCCGATCTCCGGAGTCAGCCGGAAGTGCCCGGCGACCATGCCGTCCTCGTCGGTCCAGGTCCGTAGCGATCGCAGGGCGCGCTGCCGCTTGGCGCGCGCCTCGCCGTCCTCGACCGCTGCCCGCGCGGCAATGCATGCGTCCCGCAACGGCACGTAGCCGTGCCCGGCCATCGCGATGAGCTGTTCCTCGGCCGCGGGGTTCACGGTTGCCGCGTCGACGATCATCTGCGCCTGGCGTGCCGACAGCCGACCACTGCGTACCGCGGCGTCGGTCGCGCCGAAGCGTTCGAGCTTCTCGGCTGTCGCGATGGCTCGCCGCGCTTCGCTCACGTCGACGCCGACGATTCGGGCGCAGTGCGTTGCCGCGTCACGCGCCCCTTCGGAGAGGTGCGCACCCGTTTCGGAGACGCGCTTCGCGGTCTTGGCCAGTAACGCGTCGGTGAGCCGCCTCATCGCGCCCAGCTCTTCGACCAGCCCCATTGCGTCTCGCCCCGTCAGCTCCTGCGGCGCGACGTCGTGCGCGAACCGCTCGAGTTGCTCCCGCAGCGATCGCAAGCTGCGCACGGCACCATCTGCTGCGAACATGTGTTCGACCCTACCGGCGACGTGTGACACGCAACCGCGGCCGTGTCGCAGCGAGATCCGGTGGAGAATGCCCGGATGCGTGCCGCACTGTTGAACGACGTTCCGGGCCGGCTCGAGGTCGAAGACGTACTCCTCGACGATCCGGGCCCGCGCGAGGTCGTCGTCCGTACCGTCGCCGCGAGCGCGTGCCACAGCGATCTCCACCACATGCAGGGACACCTGAAGCACCCGCTCCCCGTCGTGATGGGGCACGAGTCGGCAGGGATCGTGGAAGCGGTCGGGAGCGATGTTCGCGACGTTGTACCCGGCGATCACGTCGTCACCTGCCTCTCGGTCTTCTGCGGGCACTGCGAGAACTGCCTTTCGGGCCGTGCGTTCCGCTGCTTCGTCGACGAACCGCGTCGCGCCCGAACGATTCCCCGGATCACGCGCGCCGGCAACGAGACCGTGCACCAGTTCTACGGGCTCGGAGGTTTCGCAGAGCAGATCCTCGTCTCCGAGCATGCGGTCGTGAAGGTGCCCGACGCGATCCCGCTCGACCGGGCGGCTCTGCTGGGTTGTGGAGTGATGACGGGGCTCGGCGCGGTCTTCACCACCGCGCGGGTGGAGCCGGGGAGCACGGTTGCGGTGGTCGGGCTCGGAGGCGTCGGGCTCGCCGTGGTGCAGGGTGCGCGCATCGCAGGTGCGACGCGCGTGATCGCGATCGACCGTTTTGACAACAAGCTCGCGCTCGCGCGCCGCGTCGGCGCGACCGACACGATCGATGCGACCGAGACCGATCCGGTCGCCGCGGTGCGCGAGCTGAGCGGCGGTGGTGTCGACTACTCCTTCGAGGCGGTCGGGACGACTCAGACCGTCCGCCAGTCCTTCGACATGATCGGCCGCGGCGCGACGGCCACCGTCATCGGCATGCTCAGCCCGGGCGAGGAGGTGACGCTGACCGCCGCCGACCTCATCTCGATGAAGCGATTCCAGAGCACCGCGATGGGAGCGGGAAGCTTCCGCGTCGACGTTCCGCGCTACGCCGCGATGTACCTCCAGGGTCAACTCGACCTCGACGCCATGGTCTCCGCGCGTCTCGCGCTCGATCAGGTGAACGACGCGTTCGACGCCATGCAAGCCGGCGAAGGGGCCCGTCACGTTGTCATGTTCGACTGACGGCGCACAGGAGCAGTCCGACGTCGCTGCGCGTCGTGAACACGCCGTCGCGCGTGATGGCGGCACGGAACCGTTGCTCGGTCTCGGCGACGACCGCGGCCCAGGTGACTCCGCTCGGCAGCACGAGTTCGTAGAGCGACCGAGTGCTCTCCACGTACGCGGCGAGCGGTTCGACGCTGGGGACCGCGATCTCTTGCGACAACTGATGTTGTGCGACGACGTGCAATGCCGGTGCGAGCAGCGATGGCGCGATGTCGAGCGCGAACCGTTCGTAGCTGTGCCGCGGCTCGAACGATGCGTCCACGGCCAGGGTGCGAACCGCGCTGCGCACGACGTCGAACAGCGATCCGAGATGGTCGCGGCCGTTGGTCACGACCGCGACGAGTCCGTCGGGCCCGACGACGCGCGCGAGCTCTGCGGCCGCCTGCGCGATGTCGGGCACGTGGTAGAGCATGTGGGCCGCGAGCGCGACCGGGCACGAACCACTTCGCACCGGGATGCGCATGGCGTCGGCGACGGCCGTCGGCGCGCCCGACGAGCGAGCGGCGCGCGCCATGCCGGGCGACAGATCGAACCCGATGCCAAGCACGGAAGGTGCTCGATCGCGTAGCTCCGACAGATATCCGCCCGGACCGCAGCCGATGTCGAGCACCCGATCGCGGGCTTGCCAAGGGCGCCGGGACTCGATCTGGTCGAGAACCCAGGTCGTGAGCACGACCCGGTCGCGCTCGTACTCGTAGATGCCGGCGCGCGCCTGTAGCGGTGCCGGTGTCGCGTAGGCCGCGTGAACGAGTCGCTCGCGATCCGTCGCCGCGCGGGCGAGGCGCTCGCGGTCCTTCGCCCGGACCGGTCGAGCGTCGGGGCCGTTCATCGACGGCGCTGGCAGCGTGGGCACCAGGTTGTGCCCCGCTGGTCGATCACACTGCGCCGCAGCGGCGCACCACAACGCAGGCATGGTTGCCCGGCACGGCCGTAGCACTGGAGGTGGTGCTGGTTCTCACCCGTCTCGCCCGAGAACGTGCGGTAGTCGCGCAGCGTCGTGCCGCCGCGTTCCAACGCATCGTGCAGAACGGCGCGCAGCTCGCCGTGGAGTCGCATCGCTTGGGGACCCGTCGGGCGCCGGTCGGCCGGGTGCACGCCCGCGCGCCAGAGCGCTTCGTCGGCGTAGATGTTGCCGATGCCGGCGACGGGCCGCTGGCTCATGAGTTGCGTCTTCACCGCGCGCGTGCTCGCCCGCAGCGCCCGGTGGAACGCGATCGGGTCGAAGTCGGGCGAGAGTGGTTCGGGGCCGAGGTGGAACAGTGTCGGGAGCGTGCGGTAGTCGCCGGCCGCGACGACGGCGACGCGCCCGAAGCGGCGGACGTCGCGAAGCTCGACGACCGCGCCGTCGTCGAGTGTCCAGGTGGCGCGGACGAACGGGTCGGGTTCGCCCGCGTCGGGCGCGGCGATCCGCAGGTTGCCGGTCATGCCGAGGTGCACGATCAACTCGCGGTCGCGGTCGAGGCGGGTGATGAGGTACTTGCCGCGCCGGCCGACGGCCTCGACGCGGTGGGAGACCGCCGCAGTGGCGGGCGCGAACTTGGCGGACTCGTGCGCCGACGCGTCGACGATCGTCCGGCCGGTGATCCGCGGCGCGAGCTGACGGCGGATCGTCTCGACCTCGGGGAGCTCGGGCACGGTGCGAGTGTGCCATGACCGTCGGGACCGTTCGACCGGGGGTCCCCGGGCGACCGGCCGGCCCGCTTCAGTCGAGCGCGGCGATCACCGACGCGACGCGCGCCGCGGTCCAGTCGAGCTCCTCGAACCGGCCGGTGTACGCCTGGTACGCGATGCTCGTGAGTCCGATGTGGACCTCGTAGCACGCGAGGCGCTCGTCGAAGTTCGTGAGGTCCGCGCCCGCGGCCTCGAACCGGATCATCGCCGCGGTGCGGATGTCGATCGCGTCGAGCGCCGGATACCAAGCCGACCAGAAGGTCAGCACCGCGATGTCGTACAGGAAGTCGCCGTACATCGCGCAGCCCCAGTCGAGGAGCGCGCTGCACGCGTCGTTTCGCGATCAAGACGTTGCCGTGGAGCAGGTCGGCGTGGACGATGTTCCGCGCTTCCGGGCACTCGGAGACGAGCGCGCGCACCACGTCGAAGCCCTCGGTGAACGCCCGTTGCCGTTCGCCCGATTCGGCGATCCGGTCCCACCATCCGTGAATGCGGCTACCGGGTTCGTCGGCACCGGCGTCGAGGAGGTAACCGCGCCAGCTCCGGTACGCGCCGTTGCCATCGAGAAGCCAGGGTCCGAAGCCGGAGGTCGCCGAGGTGTCGACCCGGCGCGCCGCGTCGAGCGTCGTGACGATCGATGGGAAGACGCGCTCCATGCTCGCCGCGTCGAGCGACTCGAGGGGCTCCCCGAACGCACGCGTCGAGATCGCGAACCAGCCGCCGAACACTTCCCCGACATCGGTCACCATCGGGATCGGCAGGTGCGGGCCGGTGTAGCCGGCGGCAACGCGATCGCGCGCGAAGTCGTCGCCGAACCCTCCGAAGCGCACGACGAGCTGGCGGTCGCCGCGCGCGAACGCATAGGCCTGCGTCCATTCACCACCGCTCAGCGGCTCGACGTCGTGCACGTCGGTCCCGAAGCGATCGGTGAGGAACGCACGCGCGGTATGGAGATCGACGTGATCAGGCGCCATCACGATCACCGTGCCAAGCCGTCGTCATTGCCCCTGCCACTGCGGCGGGCGCCGCTCGCGCGCCGCGGCCATGCCCTCGCTCGCGTCGGCGCTTTGATGACGACGCGGCGCATCGTCTCGCCGAAGCGGACGGCCTCCGTCCACGGCAGCGATTGCCCGCGGTGTGCCATCTCGTTGACTGCCCTCACCGCGAGCGGTGCGCCCTGGCACAGCCGTGTCGCAAGCTCGCGTGCCGCGTCGAGGAGCTCGGCCCGCGGCACGACCCGGAGCGCGAGCCCGATCTCGCAGGCTCGGGCCGCGTCGATCCGGTCACCGGTGAGCAGGATCTCGAGCGCGTGCTGCATTCCGACGCAGTCGGGGAGCCGCAACGCGCCCACGATGGTCGGCACGCCGAGCCGCACCTCGGGGAATCCGAACTGGGCGTCGTCGGCCGCGATCACGAAGTCGCACGCCAGCACCGCCGTGAGCCCGTAGCCGAGGCAGTAGTGGTTGACGGCCGCGATCGTCGGCTTCCAGATCTCCATCCCGCTCTCGAACGAGTTGACGGTCGGGATCTCCCAGAACGAGCCCGAAAAGACGCCGGCCGATCCCGCGCCGTCGACGAGGTCGGCGCCGACGCAGAACGAGTCGCCGGCGCCCGTGAGGATCGCGACCCACGCTTCGTCGTCGTGACGGAACTGGTCCCACGCCGCGTTCAGGTCGGCGCGGAGCTCGCCGTTGATCGCGTTGCGCACGTCGGGACGGTTGTACGTGATGGTTGCGACGTGATCGTCGCGTTCGTACCCGACCGTCCCCGTCATCGTCGCCCGACCGTGCTCAGACGTAGCCCTGCATGATGTGCTCGACCCACCACGCAGGTGCGGCGTTCATCAGCGTCGACATGTCCCAGTAGTCCCACCAGCGCGTGATCTTGCCGTCGTGGATCTCTTGCACCGACACGAAGGGCAGGGTCACCGACTCGCCGGTCGGCCAGGCCCAGTGTTCCGCGTGCTCGGTGACGACGACGTCGCCGTCGTCGACGATGAGCCGGATGTCGTGGCTGATGTCGGAGAGCTTCTCGAAGCCGAGCTTCAAGCGGGCCGCGATCTGCGCGGGCCCGACGGCGACGTCGTCGGCGGGCGAGGGGACGTCGGTGTACTCGCCGTCGGATGCGAAGAACGCGCCGACGCCGTCGTAGTCACGCCGGTACAGCGTCGCCCAGAACCGCTCGACCACTTCCCGATTCGCCGTCACGGACTCATTCTCGCGTGTGCTCGCAGGGAGAGCCGGCGAACTCGTGGTCCCGCGCGGCGAAGCAGCGAGCGGAGGAGGGTTCGGGCTCACTAGCGAGCGTCCGAGTCCGCGACCGGAGGGGAGCGGGCGAAGCAGCGAGCGAGAAGGTCTCGTGCTCACTGGTGGTCCCGCGCGGCGAAGGCGCGAGCGGAGCGAGCGTCGAGCTCGCCAGCGAGCGTCCGAGTCCGCGACCCGGAGGGGAGCGGGCGAAGCAGCGAGCGAAAGAAGTACCGAGCAAGACATTACAGATCGGGCAGGCCGAGCTGGAGGTTGGGCTCTTCGAGGCCGCCGTCGATCTCGAAGAGCTTGCCGGTGACGAACGCCGACGCCGGCGAGGCGAGGTAGAGCGCGCTGATCGCGATGTCTTCCGGTTCGCCGAGCCGCTTCAGTGGGGTGCCGTCGATCATCTGGTTGCGGATGCCGTCGTCGGTGAGCACGGTCTCGAGGGCCGAGGTCGCGACGGAGCCGACCGCGATCCCGTTGACGCGGATCTTCGGTGCGAGGTCGGCGGCCATCAGCCGCGTCATGTGCGAGAGCGCGGCCTTGGCGGTGCCGTAGGCGACGAAGCCGCGGTCGCGCAGGCGCCCGATCGCCGAGGAGATGTTCACGATCGCGCCGCCGCCCTGTTCGAGCATGTGCGGAACCGCGGCCTTGCTGAGTACGAACGCGGTGACGACGTTGAAGTGGAACGACCGCTGCATGTAGCCCGCGCTCGTCGCGAGGAACGGCCGCGGTGCAGTCCCGCCGGCGTTGTTCACGACGATGTCGAGCCTTCCGAGCTCGGCGACGGCCTGGTCGGCGAGGCCGGCGAGCCGTTCCTCGTCGTCGACGTCGGTCGGCACCACGAGCGCGCGCCGGCCGTGCGAGCGCACCTGTTCGGCGACGGCATCGAGCTGTTCCTTCGTGCGCGCTGCGAGCAGCACGTCGGCGCCCGCCTCGGCGAGGGCGACCGCAGTCGCGGCGCCGATGCCGCGTCCTGCGCCCGTGACGATGGCGACCTTCCCGTCGATCCGGAACCGCTCGAGCACCATGACGCCTCCTCGGAGTTGGCGGTAACCTAGAACAGGTTCCAGTTTCCGGCACGCCCGCAGCGCACGGGCCCGCCGGCCCGAGGAGGCGACGCTCGATGACCGACCTGGGCTACCTGGCGTTCGATGCCGACAATCACTACTACGAGGCCGAGGACGCGTTCACCAGGCACGTCGACCCGAAGCTGCGCAAGCGGGCGATGCAGTGGGCCGAGATCGACGGCAAGCTCCGCCTCGTCGTCGCGGGAAAGGTGAACCGTTTCATCCCGAACCCGCGCTTCGACCCGGTCGCACGCCCAGGTTGCCTCGACGACTACTTCCGCGGCAAGTGCCCGGGTGACGACATCCGGGCCGCGTTCGGCGAGCTCGAACCGATCAGCGCCGCGTACCGGCATCCGGAGCCGCGGCTGGAGCTGATGGACGCCCAGGGCATCGAGGGCTGCTTCTTGTTTCCGACGCTCGGCGTCGGCATGGAGGAGTCGTTGCTGCACGACGTCGACGCGTGCCACGGCGCGTTCCACGCGTTCAACGAGTGGTTGCTCGACGACTGGAGCTTCAACTTCCGCGATCGCATCTTCGGCGCGCCCTACTTCACGCTCCTCGACCCGGATCGTGCGGTCGCGGAGCTCGATTGGACGCTCGATCAGGGCGCGCGCGTCATCGTGATGCGCTCGGGCCCGGTGCGCGGTCCCAACTTCAGCCGATCACCCGGCGACCCGGTGTACGACCCGTTCTGGGCGCGTCTGAACGAGGCGGGCGTCCTCGTCGCGTACCACTCCGGCGATTCCGGTTACGCGCGCTACAGCGCCGACTGGGGCGCGCCGGAGGAGATGGAGGCGTTCCGCCACGACGCGTTCCGGGCGGTCACGGGCGGTCACCGCCCGATCTACGACACCGTCGCGGCCCTCGTGTGCCACGGCGTCTTCACCCGCCATCCCAACGTGCGGGTCGCGACGATCGAGAGCGGCTCCGACTGGATGCCGGGCCTCTTGCGCCTGTTGAAGAAGAGCTACGCGCAGCGGCCGAGCGAGTTCCCGGGCGGCGATCCGGTCGAGCAGATCCGCGACCACGTGTGGGTCTCACCGTATTACGAGGACCCGCTGCTCGAGTTGCGCGACGCGCTCGGCGCCGACCGCATCATCTTCGGCTCCGATTACCCCCACGCCGAGGGCCTCGCGGAACCCGTCAGCTTCGTCGACGACCTGCGCGGGTTCACCGACGCGGAGATCCGCCTCATCATGCGCGAGAACGCGTTGGCGCTCTCGCTGCCGCGGCAGCTCGTCGCCTCCTGACCGGTCCGAGCTCCGAGCCCCACACCGTTCACACGCACGAGCCCCGCGAAGTGGTTTGCCGGCCCGGCGAATTCGTCGGCGGCCGTCTGACTACGGCACCAGGCCGGTGACGTCCTCGCCGCTCATCAGCTTGCCGACGAGCATCAGGTCGAAGTAGTCGCGCCAGGCGGCGATCTTGTCGTCGCGCAGCTCGAACGCCCCCATCACCGGCACGGCTGCGATCGGCCCGCCCTCGGGTCCGAGCCGGTCGATGCGTTCGGTGAGCACGGTGTCGTCGACGACTGCCAGGTGCACGATCGAGAACTCGTACGAACCGCCGAACATCCCCCATTGGTTCGTGAGATCCGCGAGCACCGCGTCGATGCCGACGGTCTTGGGCAATCCGACGTTGTGGTACACGACGTCGTCGGCGAGCAGCGGTCGCAAGTGCTCGACGTCTCGCGTCGAGACGAGCTCGCAGAACCGTCGCACGATCTCCTCGGCGGCCGGTGCCGCGCGATCGCTCATTTCGGCGGGAACCGGACGGCACCGTCGATGCGGATGACCTCGCCGTTGAGGTAGTGGTTCTCGACGATGTGCTGCACGAGGTGCGCGAACTCGTCGGGTACGCCCATGCGGGTCGGGTAGGGCACGATCGACGTGAGCGAGTCCTTCATCGCGTCGCCGGCGAACCCGAAGATCGGGGTGTCGAAGCTCCCCGGTGCGATCGTCATCACCCGGATGCCGACCACGCCGAGATCGCGGGCCATCGGCAACGTCATGCCGACGACGCCGCCCTTCGACGCCGAGTAGGCGACCTGGCCGATCTGGCCGTCGAACGCCGCGATCGACGCGGTGTTCACGATCACACCGCGCCCGCCGTCGGTGTCGGGTTCGTTGCCCGCCATCTGCGCCGCGCCGAGCCGGGCGACGTTGAACGTGCCGATCAGGTTCAGCCGGATGACCCATTCGAAGGTCTTGAGGTCGTGGGGCGCGCCGTGGCGGTCGATCGTGCGGCCCGCCATGCCGCTTCCCGCGCAGTTCACGACGATCCGCAGCGTCCCGATCTCGGCGGCGAGGTCGAGCCCGGCCTGTACGGATTCCTCCGACGTCACGTCGCCGTCGGCGAACGCGGCACGCGAGCCGAGCTCGGCCGCGATCTGCGACCCCCGTTCTGCGTTCTTGTCGAAGAGCACGACGCCGGCGCCGTGCGCGTGCAGCCGCCGGGCCGTCGCCTCACCGAGCCCCGATGCTCCTCCGGTCACCAGCGCGACCGAGCCGTCGAGTTTCATCACCACTCCCGTCGTCGAACGGGCCGGAAGCTACCTTGCTCTGGCAAGATCGCGCGATGGCTGCGAAGACGTACGACGTCCCGGCCGACCTGCTCGGCGCGGTCGGCGACACGTTCGGCCCGACCGAATGGGTCGAGATCACCCAGGACCGGGTGAACACCTTCGCCGACGCGACCGACGATCACCAGTGGATCCACGTCGACGTCGAGCGGGCCCGCAACGGGCCCTTCGGTGCCCCGATCGCCCACGGGTACCTCACGCTCGCGCTGTGCGCCCGATTCCTGTCGGAGCTGTGCGCGGTGCGGAACCTGTCGATGGGGATCAACTACGGGGTGAACAAGGCTCGCTTCCCCGCGCCCGTCCGCGTGGGGGGTCGCATACGGGCGCGGGGAGAGCTCGCCGAGGCGACCGAGGTCGCCGGGGGGGTACAGGCTGTCGTCCGGATCACGATCGAGATCGAGGGCTCCGAGAAGCCCGCGGCCGTGGTGGAGACGGTCAGCCGCTACCTCGCCTGAGCGGGGGAACCCAGCCGAGGGTCCGTCGAGCCCGAGGGCTCAGTGCATCTTGATGTTGGCCGCGATCGCCGAGGCGTGGCCGGCGACGATGACCAGCGACGGAACTGTCGCTGCGGCCGCGGTGACAACCGAGACCAGACGACGGGACGGACGACGCGCTGCGTGGAGGGTGAACCGGTTCATTTGGGCAGTCCTTCAGGTTTGGAGGTCCAGCCCGAACGCCGGTTTCGCCACTGACTCCCCGCCGGCCTAGGCGACCATCTGTCGGTCCGGCGGATCACGGTCTCGTTCGAGGAGACGGGCTCGCTCCGTCTCACCCATAGCTATCGGCCTGCCACCCAGAGTGACTTGAGGGAAAAGTTGACCGAAATCTCGTCACGGTCCGAAGCCGAGGACGCGCGGAGTGCTCTAGCACCCCGGGTTCCCTGCCGATACCAGCCAGTGAGCCCGGGCGGCCGTCGGTGGGAGAGCGAGCATGGGACCGAGTCGGAACGTCAGCGGCGAGGGCCGCACGATCGTTCCGGCGCGCGCGCTCCGATGCCGGCTTTCCCGCGGTCCGCGCGTCCCGGGAGCCCACGATGGGTGAGCACCGGGGGGGCATCCGCCTCGGCCCCGATACGCGCACCCTGATGCTCGGCGGGGGACTCGCGTCCGCCGCGCTCGGTCTCGTCGTCTTCGCCGCGCCGCGGTCCCCGTCGGTCATCGAACGGCCGCACCTCGCCTGGTGGATCTTCGCGATTGCGTTCGCCGTCACCGAAGCGCTCGCCTTCAACCTCGAGGTGAAGGGCGAGGCGCATGCCTTCACGCTCAATCAGGTGCCGCTCGTCGTCGGGCTCTTCTTCACGAGCCCGCGTGGACTGATCTGCGGTTACCTCATCGGCGGCGCGGTGACGCTCGCGTTGCGAGACCGCCAGCGCATCGTCAAGCTTGCGTTCAACCTCACGCTGTCGGCCACCGAGGCGTCGGTCGCGATCGTGGTGTTCCGCCTCCTGCGCGGTGGCGCGTCATTGCAGGATCCACGCGCGTGGATGGCGGCACTGATCGCGATCTTCTCGTACGTCGTCGTCGGATCGATCGCGATCATGCTCGTGATCCGCTGGCACGGCGCGCGCCCGCGGATCGGAATGACGCTCGCCGCGGGTGCGGTGACCGCGTTCTGCAACACGAACCTCGCGCTCACCACTGCGTTGCTCGTTCACCAGACGGTCGCCGCCACGTTGCTCATCGTCTCGCTGGCCGTCGTGCTCGCGATGTTCTACCGGTCGTACACGTCGCTCTGGAAGCGCTACGCGAACCTTCAGCTCTTCTACGACTTCACGAAGGCGATCGGCGGGTCGCAACGCGCGGAGTCGGTGCTGGAATCGATCCTCGACCAGGCGCGCGAGCTGCTGAACGCCGACGTGGCGGAGCTCACCCTCGAGTCTCCCGATCCTGATGGCCCGGTGTTCGCATTGCGGGCCCAGGGCGAGATGCCGTTCGAGACGTCGGTGCCCGCGAGTCTGCTCCCGAGCGAATGGATGCGGAACCGTGTCGTCGACGAAGGGCGCGTCATTCTCGTTCCGCGTTCGACGAAGGTGCCCGAGCATCTCGACCATCTCGAGTGGTTGTGTGTGCGCGACTGCATCGTCGCCCCCCTGCACGGCCCGACCGGCGTCGTCGGCACGCTGACCGTCGGCGATCGTCTGGGCGACACGAGCACCTTCGACGCCCAGGACGCGCGTTTGCTCGAAACACTCGCGAACCACTCCAGTGTCGCCCTCGAGAACGGGCGCCTCGTCGACCGGCTGTCGCGAGAGGTGAGCGAGCGCGAGCACCAGGCGATGCACGACGCGCTGACGGGACTGCCGAATCGCACCAACCTCTTCGAGCGGCTCGAGGAGGCACTCGAGCAGCGCGCGGCGGGTGAGTCCGTCGGTGTGCTGCTGATGGACCTCGACCGGTTCAAGGACATCAACGACGCGCTTGGTCACGACACCGGCGACGAGGTGCTCAGGCTCGTCGCGCGCCGCATTCGCGCCGCGCTCGACGATCGCGCGACCGTCGCGCGCCTCGGCGGCGACGAATACGCCGTGGTGTTGCCGCGTATCGCCGACGTCGAAGCCGCAGTCGCGCTCGCCCACGAGATCCGTAGCCGGCTCTCGGCGCCGCTGCCGGTCGCGGGGATGGCACTGGAGGTCGCCGGGAGCATCGGCGTGTCGCTCGCACCCGCGCACGGCACCGACGCCGCCACGCTCATGAAGCGCGCCGACATCGCGATGTACGAGGCGAAGCACGGCACGGGCGTCAACGTGTTCGAGGCCGAGAGCGACGAGGACTCCGTCCGCAAGCTCGAGCTCGCCGGCGCGCTGCGGCGCGCGATCGACGATGGCGAGTTGCTCGTCTACTACCAGCCCAAGGCGCGCCTCTGCGACGGTGCGATCGTCGGTACGGAAGCGCTCGTCCGCTGGCAGCACCCCGAGTACGGCATGCTGCCGCCCGACGAGTTCATCTCGATCGCGGAGCGCAGTGGGCTCATCGGCGCGCTCACCCAGTTCGTCCTGCGCCGCGCGATCGGCCAGTGCCGGCAGTGGCACGCGAAGGGCTGGGACCTCGGCGTCGCGGTGAACCTCTCGGTCGTCGGCCTCATCGACGTCGAGCTGCCCGAGCTGATCGACGGCATGCTGCGAGTCGCTGGACTCGACCCGTCCTACCTCACGCTCGAGATCACCGAGTCGAGCATCATGGACACGGGCCGCACGGTGGCAGCCATCGACCGCCTGGCCCGCCTCGGCGTCCGCCTCTCGATCGACGACTTCGGGACCGGGTACTCGTCGCTGTCGTACCTGCAACGGCTGCCCGTGCACGAGGTGAAGGTCGACAAGGGGTTCGTGATGTCGATGAGCGACAACGAGAGCGACGCCGCCATCGTGAAGTCGATCATCGACCTCGCGCACAACCTCAGTCTGAAGGTCGTCGCCGAGGGCGTCGAGAATCGCAACTCGTGGGAGCGGCTCGACCGCATGGGCTGCGACATCGCGCAGGGCTACTACCTGAGCCGGCCGATCCCGCCCGATGTGCTCGACGAATGGCTCGCGGCGTGGCCCGAACGTCGCATCGAGCTCATCGGTCCGCAGCTCGCGTCACAGACGGCCATCGCGTCGCGCAGCTGATCGTTCGGCGCGCTCGGTGATCCAGCGCCGTACCGACTCGTCGGCGGTCGCGGTTTCGAGCAACTCGATTGCCGTGCGCTCGAGGCCCGTCTGCGGCGGCTGCGCTCGTTCCGACAAGAGGACGGCGCAAATGACGCGATGGGAGATCCAGACCCCCGGAAAGGGCGGGCGATGGATCCAGCCCAGGAGCCACTCGACGTCGGGTTCGGTATCAGGCGGACCGAGCGCGCTGATCAGGGCGCCGGGGAAGTAAGGGCTGAAGCGCTGTCGTGTCGAACCCATCGACACACGATCCGCGTACCGCTCACGGAAGAGCGTGTCTGCCTCTGCCTGCTCACCTCGGAGCAGGTGCAACAACGCGCGGTCGTAGTGATGAAGCGTCGTGCCTTCGGGCACGTCGACACCCTTGACGGACCATGGCGGCCCCTCGAGGGCCCGCACGACGAGTTCATAGAGGGATGCGAGTTGGTGCGGGAGCCGTTGGCGAACCCGACCGTCGAAGGCGCGGCGTGCCGAATCGGCCATCCCCTCCCACACGAGGCTGCAAACGGCACCGATCTCGGGCGCGTCTCCGTGGACGGTGTCGCCGATCTCGCGGTAGCGCTCCGCCAGGTCGAACAGTTCTCCGTCGATGCGATGGGACGCGTGACCGAGCGCCGCGCCCGCGATCGTGCGCAGCAGCTCGGCCTGGATGCTGCGGATCGCGTCGAGTGGCGCTGAACCGAGCGCTGGGATCCAAGCCGTGAGAACGTCGCGAGCCTCGGCCTCGAGCGCGGTGTCGCAGACCGAGATTGCGAGGATTCCGGCGCTCGCCGTGTCGCCGGCCGCGATCGCATGCTCGGCCGCGTCGACGGCGAGCGCGAGCGCTTCTTCGGGAGAATCGATCGTCAGCGTTTCGACGAATGACGGCGCCGAAGCAATGTAACCGCGGACGTCTCCGGCCCGGCGCTGCTCGCGGAGCGCGAGGCGCGTGCGGCGGATCGCGTCGGTGAAGTACCCACCGCGCTCGACGACGATGTCGCTTGCCACCTGAGCAGCTCTCGCTGCGAGCTGCGAAGCCAGTCCGAGATCGCCGACGCGGCGCGCGTCGGCTGCCGCGCGGTCGAGAAGGGCCAACGACGCGTCGTTGCGACCAACCCGTGAGAGCACCATGCCGTACGTGACCGCGTGTCGAGCTGCCTCGAGCGGGACGGCCCCGATCAAATGGAGCGCCTGTTCCCCGTAGTTCGCGGCGGCCTCCAATTCGCCCGTCCCGTACGCGGCACGGGTCGCGAGGACGAGCCGCTTCGCGGCCAGCGGGCCGTGCTCGGGGTCGTCGCCGACGAGCGCACGTGCTCGTTCGTACTCGCCGCGGTCGAGGGCCAGCTCGGTGTCGAGCACGTCGGCCAGCCCCGGTTGGGCCGCGGCGCCGGTCTCGCGCAGCAGCGCGATCCAGTTGCTCGCCGCATGCAGCGAGAAGCGGTCGAGGGCGTCGCGGCTCGCGTCCGCCGCCGCGCGTGCCGCGAGCGAGGCGGCGCGCGTGTCGCCGAGACGGAACGCGGTGCCGGCCTGGTGGGCGACGACCTCCGCCGGTGCGCCGGCGCGGTCGAGGGACACACCGAGATCGGCGTGGAGCTGGCGCCGTCGCGCTTCGTCGAGCGCCGCGTACGCGACCTCGCGCAGCAACGGATGCCCGAACTGGGCCTCGGTCGACGCCGGCAGCGTGGAGTTCATGCGCACGCGCGCGAGTCCCGCGCGGTAGAGCGCGGGGACGGCGTCGAGGAACGGGCGGCCGATCGCCTCGGGCCAGAACTGGTCGCCACATGCGGCCGCGAGTCCGAGGGCTTCGAGCAGGGGCGGCTCGAAGGTGGCGAAGCGCGACGCGATGAGCTCCGGCAGGCTGCTGTGCCCCACGAGTGCCTCGCCGCGCTGGAGGGCGAGCGCGGCTTCGCGCGCGTGGAGCGGGTTGCCGCCGGCCACCGCGACGATCTCCTCGAGGGCACTCGCGTCGGCGCCGAGCGTGTCGACGAGCGACGCGATCGCGTCCGGTCCGAGGGGACCGAGGCTGACGACCTCGAAGCCGAGGTCGTCGGGGTCGAGCCAGCTCGGCCGCGCGGTGCACCAGAGCGCGCCGGGGATCCCCGAACGGAGCGCGAGCCGGCTCAGCAGGTCGAGCAGCTCGAGCGAGGCGTGGTGCAGGTCTTCGACGACGCAGACGATCGGTCCGCCGCGCGTCGCGCTCGCCAGCACCTCCGCCATCGCGTCGGCCACGACGGCCGGCTCGATGTCGCCGTCGGAGCCGCGTTCGAACCCCGTCGCGCGCAGCAGCGCGGACGCGGGCGCGGGCCCGGCAACCTCGGCGAGGGCGCGCACGCCGTCGGCCTCGTGGCCGAGGTCGAGGAGCCAGGACGCCACGACGCGGAGATCGCCGCGTGTCTCGGAGCACGTCGCGCGCGCGACGCGGCCACCCGTGCGATCGACGCGCGCTGTCGCGTTCTCGATCAGCCAGCTCTTCCCCGAGCCTGCGGGAGCGACGACGAGCAGCGCGCGCATCTCGTCGGCCGTGACGCCGTCGTCGGCCGCGCCGACGAGGGCCGCGATCTCCTCCTCCCGACCGGTCGGCATCGTGCTCGCGCTCGCCGCAACCGTTGCGCGCGGCGCGGCGGCAGGGGTGCCGGTCGGCGGTTCGGGCGCGGTGAGGTCGATCAGGTCGGGGGCGCGGGCCGGCCGTGGTGCCGGCGCCTCGGCGCTGCCGGCGAGCGCGCCGAGAGCCGTCGCGATGTCGGTCGTGGTCGGTCGTCGCGCGGGCTCGGGATCGACGCACGCGACGAGCAGGGCCCGCACCGCGGAAGGAGTCGACGCGGCCGCGGCCGGGTCGGCACGGCCGGTGAGCGCCTCGACGATGGAGACGCCGAGCGCGTACACGTCGAGCGCAGGCGCCGGAACCGCGTCCGCGGCCTCCGGTGCGAGGTAGCTCGTGGTGCCTGCGAGGGCGGGCGCGGCGTCGACCCAACCGTCGTAGGTGCTGCCCCGCAGCGAGGCGTGGCCCGCGTCGATGAGCAGCGGTCCGTGCTCGGTGAGCAGGATGTTCGCGGGCTTCACGTCGCGGTGGACGATGCCCGCCGCGTGCAGCGCCCCGAGCGCGCCCGCGACCGGCGCGAACGTCGCGGCGGCGACGGCGAGCGGGAGGCGGCCGTCGTCGAGGTGGGACGCGAGCGTGGACGCGTCATGGAAGACGAAGGCGAGGTAGGGCTCGTCTTCGTCCTCGCCCGCGTCGAAGAGGTCGACGAGCGCCGGGTGGTGCACCTGTCGGAGAACGGCTGCCTCCCGAGCGAGCCGGGCGGCGGCGAGCGGATCGGCGCGCGCGTCGCGGCAGAGCTTGAGCGCCACGACGATGCCGTCACCGTTCGCCGCGCCACACCTCGGTGTCGTGCCCCCCGCCGAGGTACCGCTCCAAGCGGAACGGGCCGATGCGGGCGCCTTCGGCGCGCCGCGCGGGCGCACGCGTCCCAGCCGTCGCCACGTGATCTGCCTCCGTGCCCATGATGCCACGCGGAGTGCGCACTCCCTCGCCGGTAGGCTGGGTCCCAATGGCGACGCTGCGCTGGCGGGGCGCGGCCGGTGACGCCGAACGGGAGCTGGACACTCCCGTGATCCGCATCGGTCGGGGCGCCGAGAACGAGATCGTGGTCGACGAACCGGCGGTCAGCCGGGTACATGCTCGCGTCGAGGAGGAGGCGGGCGCGTGGCGGATCGTCGACCTCGGCTCCACGAACGGGACGAGTCTCGACCTCGTGACGTTGCGCCCTTGGCAACCGCAGCCGCTCGAGCACGGCTCGGTGATCGACCTTGCGGGCGCGCTCGACCTGACGTTCCTGCTGAGTGAGCGGGAGCGCACCGGCGGGGAGGCGGCGACGACGCGCCGGGTCGCGACGCGCAGCGTGCGCCTGACCCCGGCGGAGACCGAGGTGCTCGAGCTGCTCTACCTGCACTACGACGCGGGCCGGCTCGCACCGCGCGTCGCCTCGGTACGAGAGATCGCCGACGCGCGCTTCACGAGCACCGCCGCCGTGAAGATGGCGCTCCAGCAGCTCTACGACAAGTTCGAGCTCTCCGGCGCCGACGAGCGCAACAAGGAAGTGCTGGCCCGGCGCGCCCAGCAGTGGAAGGTCACGCGGACCCGGTTCTGAGGGCCGGTCGCGAGCCTCGCCAGAGAGAAACGAACCCGCCGGCGGGGCCCGGCGGGTTCGTCCTCGTGCGATATACGGATTGTTGAAGACCTACTTCCAACGCATGGCCCTCAACCTCCTCTCCCAGCAGGGCCCCAGCGGGCTCATCCATCATGCGGGGGAGAGGGGGTCGGGCGACATCGCCGCGAGGGTGGGGATTTCCTTACCTGCGTCTCGTCGGCCTCAACCCAAGGGAATCCGGGCCCGCTCCACGGCCCGGTTGTTCACGACGGGCGCGGCGGCGACCGTGAGCAGGAGCGCCCCGATCCCCATTGTCACGAGCGGTGCCCGCAGGCTCACGTGCTCGGCGAGCGCCCCGAACACGAGCGCGCCGAGGGGCGCGGCCGTCGCGATCGAGACCCGGTAGAAGGAGTTGACCCGGCCGAGGAGGTCGTCGGGGACGAGGGTCTGGCGCAATGAGAGCACGACGATGTTGGCGAGGGTGCCGCACGCGACCGCCGCCGCGATCCCGAGCGCGAAGACCGCGACGAACCGCGTCGTACCGGCGACGAGGCCGGCGACACCGGCGACGGCGAGCGTCGTGAGGATCGTGCGGCCGGGACCGAGCTTCTTGATCACCCGTTCCGCGGACGCGGCCGCCGCGAGGCCGCCGATCGCGGCGGTGGTGAGAACGAGCCCGTACGTCGCCTTCGACGCGTGCAGGACGCGCAGCACGAAGAGCACGTTGACGGCTTCCGCCCCGACCACGAGGAAGTTGTAGGTGCAGCCGATCACGACGAGCGCGCGCAGCAGCTCGTGGTTGCGGAGCCAGCGCGCTCCTTCGCGCAGGTCGGCTCGGATCGTGCTGCGCCGGCGCCGCGCGCTGCGTCCCTTCGCGTGGAAGCTGCCCCGCAGCGTCGAGACGATGAGCGCCGCTCCGAGGAACGAGAACGCGTCGATCGTGAACGGGAGCGACGCCACGGACGCGAAGATCGCGGCGCCCGCCGCGGGACCGGCGAGGTCGCGCGCGATCGCCTCGGTGATGAAGAAGCGGGAATTGGCCCGCTCGATGAGCTCGGACTTCACGAGGCTCGGCAGGATCGACTGTGCCGAGTTGTCGAAGAACACCTCACCGGCTCCGAGTACGAATGCGACGGTCCAGACCAGACCGACCGTCGCGTTGTTGCGCAGCACCGCGAGCGCGAGTGCGGCCACGGCGACGGCGCGCCCGAAATCGACGATCGCCATCACCCGGCGCCGGTCGGCGCGGTCGGCGACGACCCCGCCCAGCAGGCCGAAGAGGAGCCACGGCAGGCCCCGCGCGACCTCGAGGCCGGCGATCAGCTCGGCGCGGGGCGTGAGGCTCGCGAGGAGCAGCGGCATCGCCGAGAGGATCAGGCCGTCGCCCGCGAGCGAGACCGCGGACGCCGCCCAGACCTTCCGGAATTTCGGTCCGAGGTGTCCGAGCCGCACCGGCCGGAGTGTACGGGTGGGCCCGCCGTGGCCCGGGGAAGGGTGTGCCGGGCCGAGGTCGGGACCGCAGCATTCAAGAACTCGTCGTACCTGGCTTCTATCGTCGGAGCATGGCAGCACGAGCCCGCGCGAGCGGGAGCAGCGACTACAAGGCCGAGCAGATCCAGGTGCTGGAGGGACTCGACCCGGTCCGGCGTCGGCCCGGCATGTACATCGGCTCCACCGGGTCGCAGGGGTTGCACCACCTGGTGTGGGAGGTCGTCGACAACGCGGTCGACGAGGCGATGGCCGGCCACGCGTCGCGCATCGACGTCACCCTCCTCGCCGACGGCGGCTGCCGGGTCGCCGACGACGGACGCGGGATCCCCGTCGACGAGCACCCCCGCTACAAGGGTCGCTCCGCGGCCGAGATCGTGCTCACGATGCTGCACGCGGGCGGAAAGTTCGGTGGCGGCGGCTACAAGGTGAGCGGTGGCCTCCACGGCGTCGGGGTGTCAGTGGTCAACGCGCTGTCGTCGCGCCTCGTGCTCGAGGTCGACCGCGACGGCAACACCTACCGCCAGGTGTACGGGCCGCAGAAGACGCGCAGCGGCAAGGTGAACCCCGGTGTCCCGCAGGCGCCTCTGAAGGCGGTGGCCAAGTCGAAGCGCGGGCACACCGGCACCACGATCACGTTCTGGCCCGATCCGGAGGTGTTCGAGGAGATCGAGTTCCGTGCCGCCACCATCGTCGAGCGACTCCAGGTCACCGCGTTCCTGCACGCAGGACTCACGATCGGCCTCCACGACGAGCGCAAGGGCCACGAGCAGGAGCTCACGTTCCGCAACGACTCCGGCATCGTCGATTTCGTGCACCACCTGAACACCAGCAAGGAGCCGCTGTTCCGCGACGTCGGGTTCTTCTCCGCGGCGGAGGCCGAGGGTGAGGTCGACGTCGCCTGGCAGTGGAACACGGGCTATCACGAAGGTCTCTACACGTTCGCGAACGGCATCTCCACCACCGAAGGTGGGATGCACGCGGAGGGCTTCAAGCGCGCGCTCACGAACGCGATCAACCGTTACGCGAAGGACCGCAGCCTGCTGAAGGGGAAGGACACCACCTTCCAGGGCGACGACGTTCGTGAGGGCCTCACGGCGATCGTGTCGGTGCGCCTCACCGAGCCGCAGTTCGAGGGCCAGACGAAGACGAAGCTGGGCAACACCGAGATCCGCTCGCTCGTGGAGCGGCTCACCAACGAGCGCTTCGGGCGTTGGTTGGAGGAGAACCCGAACCCGGCGAAGGCGATCGTCGGCAAGGCCACGAACGCGGCGAAGGCGCGCAGCGCGGCGAAGCAGGCGCGCGAGCTCACGCGCCGCAAGAGCGCGCTCGAGGGCGTGGGCATGCCCGACAAGCTCGCCGACTGCTCGTCGCGCGGCGTCGACGACACCGAGCTGTTCATCGTCGAGGGCAACAGCGCCGGCGGTTCCGCGCGCGACGCCCGCGACCCGAAGACGCAGGCGATCCTGCCGTTGCGCGGCAAGATCCTCAACGTCGAGCGCGCGTCGATGGACAAGATCGTCGCCAACACCGAGATCCAGGCCCTCGTGTCGGTGATCGGCGGCGGGATCGGCAACGACTTCGACGTCGCGAAGGCGCGCTACGGCAAGGTCGTGATCCTCGCCGACGCCGACGTCGACGGCGGCCACATCCGCACCCTGCTCATCACGTTCTTCTACCGGCAGATGACGGCGCTCGTCGACGCCGGGCGGCTCTACGTCGCGCAGCCGCCGCTCTACTCCGTGGAGATCGGTGGCTCCCGCACCTACGTCGCCGACGACACCGACCGCCAGCGGATCGTCGAGGCGAATCGCAATCGGCAACTGACCTTCGCCCGCTTCAAGGGGCTCGGCGAGATGGACTACCCGGAGCTGCGCGAGACCTGCATGGACCCGGCGACGCGCAACCTCGTCCGCATCGACGTCGACCAGGCCGCGATCTGCGACGACATCCTTTCCCGGCTCATGGGCGACGACGTCGAGCAGCGCAAGACGTTCATCCAGACGAACGCCAAAGACGTCCGCTTCCTCGACATCTAGGCAACCGACCAGCAACCGAGGTCATCGCATGGCACGCAAGAAGGCACGCGCGGAAGCGACCCTGTTCGAGCGCGAGGTCGCGAGTCGCACGCTCGCGGAAGAGGTGGAGTCGGCGTTCCTCGACTACTCGATGAGCGTCATCGTCAGCCGTGCGCTCCCCGACGTGCGCGACGGCTTGAAGCCGGTGCAGCGGCGGATCCTCTGGGCGATGCACGACACCGGGATGCGCCCCGACCGCCCGTTCGTGAAGTGCGCGCGCGTCGTCGGCGACGTCATGGGGCGCTTCCACCCGCACGGCGACACGGCGATCTACGACGCGCTGGTGCGGCTCGGTCAGGACTTCTCGCTGCCGCACCCGCTCGTCGACAAGCACGGCAACTTCGGATCGCCCGCGGATCCGCCCGCCGCGCAGCGCTACACGGAGTGCCGTCTCAGCGTGCTCGCCACCGAGATGCTCGCGGGCATCGACGAGGGCACCGTCGAGCGCGAACCCAACTACGACGCGACCGGCGAGGAACCGGTCGTGCTGCCGAGCCGGTTCCCGAACCTGCTCGTCAACGGCAATCAGGGAATCGCAGTCGGGATGGCCACGAACATCCCGCCCCACAACCTCGCCGAGATCTGCGACGCCGCGCTCGCGTTGATCGAGCGTCCCGACACTCCCGCCGAGAAGCTGGCGAAGCTCGTGAAGGGACCCGACTTCCCGACCGGCGCGCTGATCATGGGCAGCGAGGGCATCGCCGACGCGTACCGGACCGGCCGCGGCTCGATCCGGCTGCGCGCGGTCACGAGCCTCGAGCAGAGCCGGCGCGGCCCCGCGATCGTCGTCACCGAGATCCCGTACCAGGTGAGCATCGACGCGATCGCGGGCAAGCTCGCCGAGGCGGTCGAGTCGGGGCGCATCGAGGGTGTGCGCGACATCCGCAACGAGTCGGGGCAGGGGAGCACGCGCCTCGTGATCGAGTTGCGCGCCGACGCGAACCCACAGATCGTGCTGAACAACGTGTTCAAGCACACGCCGGCGCAGACGTCGTTCGGGATCAACATGGTCGCGCTCGTCGACGGCGTGCCGCGCACGCTCAACCTGCAGCAGGCGCTCCAGGAGTGGATCGACCACCAGTCGGTGGTCGTCACCCGGCGCACGCGCTACCGCCTCGACAAGGCCGAGGCCCGGATGCACATCGTCGAGGGCCTCGTGAAGGCGCTCGACCAGATCGACGCGATCGTCGCGTTGATCAAGGCGTCGAAGGACCGCGCCGCGGCGCGCGACGGCCTGATGGGCCCGGGCTTCGAGTACAGCGAGATCCAGGCGAACCACATCCTCGACCTCACCCTCGGCCGGCTCACGAAGCTCGGGCGCGACGAGCTCGTGAAGGAGCAGAAGGACCTGGCGGCCGAGATCCGCGGGCTGCGCAGGATCCTGCGCCAGCGCGAGGTGCTGATGGGCGTGATCCGCGACGAGCTGATCGCGATCCGCGACGCGCACCGCCGCCCGCGGCGCACACAGATCGTCGCTGACGACCGCGGCGAGATCGCCGCCGAGGCGCTCGTCGACGACGAACCGCTCGTCGTCACCGTCACCGCGCGCGGGTACGTGCAGGCGAAGTCCGCGCGTGGCCGCGGCTCGAAGGTCGCCGAACCGGGCGAGCGGGACGGCGTCGCGCAGCTGATCGAGACGTCGACGCTGTCGGGCGTGCTGTTCTTCTCCGACCGCGGGCGCGCGTACCGGATGTCAGGGCACGACCTGCCGAAGAACCGTCTCACGGCCGCGCCGAACCTGTTCCAGCTCGCCGACGGCGAGCAGATCGTCGCGGTCATCGACGCGAACGTCCACGACGACCACGAGAACCTCGTGTTCGTCACCTCGTCGGGTGGCGTGAAGCGGACGCCGCTCGCCGAGTTCGTCGACGCCGGTGCCCGGCGCGACGGGATCGTCGCGATGAAGCTCGCGGGCGACGACCGGGTCGTCGCCGTCTTCCCCGGCTGGGACGACTTCGAGGTTCTCGCGGTGACGCGCGAAGGTCAGGGCATCCGTTTCGCCGAGGCCGAAGTGCGCGTCGTCGGTCGCAGCGCCGGTTCGATCCGCGCGATCCGCCTGCGCGGCGACGACATCGTCGTCGGCGGGTGCGCCGTCGCGCACGAGGAGACGGTCGTGATCGCCACCGACGCGGGGTACGCAAAACGGCTGCGGGTCGACGAGCTCGCGGTACAGGCACGCGGCGGGGCGGGGGTCCGGGTGATGCGGCTCGACCGCAACCGCGGCAAGGTCGCGGCCGTTGCACCCGTTGCCGACGAGATGATCTTCGTGCTCGGTGACGCGGCGGTCGCGCTGGCGGCGACCGAGGTGAAGCTGGCCGCTCGTGACGCCGTCGGTGGCGCGGTCGGCGCGCTGCCGTCCGGCGACGTGGTGCTACGGGTCGTGGCCGCGGCCGAACTCCCCGCCGATGGGTAGGAACGCCTCGACCGAAGAGGAGGAGACGTCATGAGTGAGATCTCCACGCGCTACGCGCGCCTGGCCGATGCCTTCGCGACCAAGATCGCCGCGGTGCCCGACGACAAGTGGTCGGCGCCGACCCCGTGCCCCGAGTGGACCGCCCGCGAGCTCGTGGGCCACGTCGTGACGACGCAGGGCATGTTCCTCGGCTTCGTCGGGCGGAGCGCCGGCAGCGTCCCGTCCGTCGACCACGATCCGGCCGCGGCGTGGGACGCGGCGCGCGCCGCGGTGCAGCACGACCTCGACGACCCGCAGCTCGCGACGGCCGAGTTCGAGGGCTTCTTCGGCCGTTCGACGTTCGAGATGGCGGTGGACCGCTTCCTCTGCTTCGACCTCGTCGTGCACGGCTGGGACCTCGCGCACGCCACCGGAATCGACGAGCACATCGAGCCCGGCGACCTGGAGCGGGTGCGCGAGCAGACGAAGGCCTTCGGCGACGCGATGCGCTCGCCGGGGGCGTTCGGCCCCGCCGTCGAGCCGCCGCCGGGTGCCGACGAGCAGACGAAGCTGCTCGCGTTCCTCGGTCGCGAGGTGTGACGCGCGGTCAGTCGACCGTGAACGGCGGGTACTCGTCGGTGAGGAGGAGGTAGTAGGTCTGCGTGCGCAGACCGAACCGCATCACCTTGAGCACGAAGTCGCGCAGTCCCTGGGGCCAGGTTCCCGTGAACAGCACTGCGAAGAACGCGATCACCATGCAGACGAAGGCGCCGATGCCGAGCACCGCGAGCACGATGACCAGCGGGATGGCGAGGATGATCCGGAAGAAGCAGGTCAGCCGGTTGCGATCGGCGAGCTGAGGCGAAAAGTCGACGCGCACGCGCGGGTCGTTGCCCGGATCAGCCGCGGTCGTGTCGAACGCGAACGGCGGGTACTCCTCGCGCATGAACGCGACGTACGTGTACGTGCGCACCGCGTACCGGATGTACATCGTCTGGAGCGTCGCGAGGCCCTCGGGCAGCGAGCCGGTGAAGAGGATCAGGAGCCACGAGACGAACCCGACCACCTCGGAGACGATCCCGAGCACGTAGAGCACGATGAAGTGCGGGATCGCGAGGAACCAGTTCCCGATGACCCGCCAGTTGGCGACCTTCTCGGGCGGGTCGAACGTGAACGTCGCGGGGTATGCCGCAGAAGGATTCTGCATGTCCCACCTCCCACCGTTTCGGTCACCTTACGACGACCGGGTGGACGGAACGCGGCTTTCCGCCGAATTCAACGGCGGTCGAGCGCGGTCGACACGCACGCGGAACCCGTGTTCACGGGGTCGCAGCGCCACGGAAGGTCGCCCGGGAGCGTGACGACGTAGGGCGTCCACGGCGACTTGTCGGGCGCGGGGTAGTCGGTGCTCACGTACTGGGCCCCGCTCGCGATCGCGTCGTCACGCGAGTGCGTGTCGTTCGAGCGGGCCTCCACGGTGTCGCCGTCCGCGCGGGACCGCACGATGTAGCCGTCGCGAACGAGCCGCTGGATCTGCTCGAGGTTCGCCCCATTCGGGTCGTTCATCTCCACGAACGCGGCGTCGGGCTCACCGGGCTTCGCGTTCGTGAAGATCACGCGTCCCTTCAGGCCGGGGTGCCCGGCGAGGTAGAGGTCGCGTTGGTCGGACTGGTCGAGGAGGAAGAGCACCTTGCCGCGCGAGTCGGCGAGCGTCGGCCACGCGGTTCCGGAGCGCACCGCGGCCTCGAGCGTGGTGTGCCGCCCGCGCACGTCGTCGGGGGTGATCATCTCCTGCGCGGGGAACACGGAGCGGATCTCCGCGTCGAGCGCGTCGAAGTCGTGCGTGGTGAGCGGCGGTGGCTCCACGAATCCGAGCTTCAACGGGTCGGGGATCGCGTCGTCTTTGGCCTCGACGAGGATCGCGATCGGCAGGTGCTGTGGATGCTGGTGCGACCAGGTGCGCACGTCGGTGAGGCACGCCACGAACGTGAGGCAGTTGCTGTTGAAGTCGACGTCCTGCACGTGCAGCACCTTGAAGCCGGGTTGGTCGAGCGCCGCGATACCGGAGTCGATCGGCCGGTTCAAGACCGCGAGCGCACGGCGCTTCGCGTAGCGCCCGCCCTGCGGGTCGGCGAACACGTCGAGCTCGATCTGGCGCACGCCTTCGCGCGAGAACTGGATGCCGAGCGCGGGGTGGTTGTACTCGAGCGACTGTCCGAGCGTCTTGTCGAAGGCGGTGAGCGCGGCGATCTCCTGCGCGTCGCCCTCGAGGTGATAGCTGTTGTGCGTGCCGACCACCTGCACCTGGTTGAGGCGCAGGCAGTGGTCGGCCGCCTGCCGGGCGAGCGATCCCGTCGGCGCGGTTCCGGTCCCGCTCGACCATCCCGCGCACGAGATCGGGCTGGTCGTGGTGGTCGATCGCGCCGCGTGCCCGGAACCGCTCGAGCAGGCCCCGAGCAGCACGACCGCGCACGTCAGCGCGGCGAGGACGGTTCGCCGCGGCATCCGCGCAGCCTCGCGCGGCTCGGCGCGGCGGCGCGCGACGGTACGCGACGGCCGTCTGACCGGGTCGACCATCTGACACGGGCGTCAGGGTTCCGTACGCTACGGCCCGACGAACATCCGAGGGGGAAGTCGATGCGCGCACTGCTCTACGGAGTGGCACCCGAACCGCAGCCCGAGCCGGACGAGGACAACCAGCTCCTGCGGAACCTGGCCCGGACGCCCATGAAGCTCGTCGACATGGACGATCCGCTCTTCCTGCGCCCCGACTGGGTGGTCACCAAGCCCCGCCTCACCGGCATCTGCGGTTCCGACTCCAAGCAGGTGTTCATGGACTGGGGCAACGAGGTCGGCAACCCCGACAACCCGATGAAGGGCTTCTTCTCGCTGCCGCAGGTGCTCGGGCACGAGGTCGTCGCCGACGTCGTCGCGCTCGGGCCCGAGGCCGAAGGGCTCGCGGTCGGCGACCGCGTCGTGCTCAACCCGTGGCTGTCGTGCGGGCCGCGCGGCGTCGATCCCGTGTGCCCCGCGTGCGCGGTCGGCGACTTCAGCCTGTGCTGGAACTTCGCCGCCGGCCCCATCTCTCCGGGCATCCACACCGGGACGGCCAAGGACGCCACCGGCGGCTACGCGGATCTCATGCCCGCGCACGACTCGATGCTCTTCAAGGTGCCCGACGACGTGCCAGACGAGCTCGCGGTGTTCGCCGACCCGTTCGCGGTGTCGCTGCACTCGATCACGCGCCATCCGCCGACACCGGGCGGCAAGGCGATGGTGTACGGCGCCGGCGCGCTCGGCACGTGCGCAACCGCGATCCTGCGGGCGCTCTACCCCGACGTCGAGGTACTGGTCGTCGCGCGCTTCGGCGCGCAGGCCGACCTGGCCCGCAAGCTGGGTGCAACCGTGATCGGTCACGAACCCGCGACGAAGGTGATCGAGGAGGCGGCGGCGTGGTCGGGCGGCGTGCTGCAGCCGAGCGACGGCAAGCCGATGGCCTATCCCGGCGCGATCGACGTCGTGTACGACACGATCGGCAAGCGTGAGACCTTCGAAGTGTCGGTACGCGTGCTCAGGGCGCGCGGCACGCTCGTGAAGGCCGGCGTGCACGGGCCGACGCTCTGGGAGGACACGCCGCTGTACTTCAAGGAGATCTCCTACGTCGGGAGCAACGCGTTCGGGTTCGAGGAGGTCGACGGCGTCCGCAAGCACGGCATCGACCACTACCTCGAGCTCGCGAGCAGCGGCCGCGTCGACCTCACCGGGATGCTGACGCACCGCTTCCGGCTCGAGAACTGGCGCGACGCGTTCGTCGCCCTCGCCACCCAGGACCGCAGCGGGGCGATCAAGGTCGCCTTCGACTTCCGCTAGCGCGACCATTTCCGGCGATGACCGACGGCCCGATCGAGACGCTGGCGAAACCCGCGGAGCTGCTTGCGCTCGGCGACGTGACCGCGGAGCTGTTCGACACCCTGAAGGACTGGTTCGACGTCCCCGATTCCGTCGCCCTCGACCTCTCCACGGTCGACAGCGAACAGGTCGTGCGGGAGATGAGCGAGCCCGTGATGATCGCCGCGCTCGCGATGCGCAAGCTCCAGGCGCTCAACCTTCTCGCGACACCGGGTGTGCGCACGAGCACCGATGTCGTCGTCACGATCGTCCAGGATCTGACGCGCGCGCTGATCCAGGCGCCGGTGATGCGGCTACGCGTCGCGGTCGAGCACACCGACTGGGACGCGGCGCTCGCGGGTCTCACCGACGCGGGCGACATCGTCGGACCCGTCGAGCCGACCGCCAGCGATCCCGAAACCGAGCGCTTCGAGGTGCTGCACGCCGCGCTGCACGTCGCGGTGCAGGCCGTCGTCGAGCTCTCGCACGGCGAGATCGCATACCTCGAGTGAGGAGCAGCCGGTGAGCGACGCCGACGTCGTCGTGGTCGACATCGCGGATCGCGTCGCGACGATCACCCTGAACCGCCCCGGCGCGCGCAACGCGCTGAACCGGGCCGTGCGGCACCGGCTGCCCGAGGTGGTCGGCGCGTGCGAGGCCGACGACGGCGTCGACGTGATGATCCTCACCGGCGCGGATCCGGCGTTCTGCGCGGGCGTCGACCTGAAGGAGTTCGGGTCCGGCGCCACGAGCGGTTCGGGTGAGGGCTTTGCCGACATGGGCCGGCGGGACGGCTCGGGGCGGCTCCCGTTCCGCGGTGCGCTGCCCCGCCGGACCAAGCTGCTGATCGGCGCGGTGAACGGCGTGGCGGTCACCGGTGGGTTCGAGCTCGCGCTCGGGTGCGACTTCCTGATCGCGTCGGAACGCGCCCGGTTCGCCGACACGCACGCGCGCGTCGGCGTGATGCCGGGTTGGGGGCTCACCGTGCTGCTCGCGCAGCGCATCGGCGTCGCGCGGGCGCGGGAGATGAGCGTCACCGGCAACTTCATCGACGCGCAGCAGGCCTACGAGTGGGGGCTCGTGAACCACGTCGTCGCGCACGACGAGCTGCTGCCGTACTGCCGGAAGCTCGCGGCCGACTCGATCACGATCGACCAGCGGGCGGTGCGCCAGATGCTCGCGACGTACCAGGAGGTCACCGACACGACGGTGGCCGAGGGCTGGGTCGTCGAGGACCGCGTGTCGCGGGCGTGGGAGGGCGCCGGCTTCGACCCCGAGGCGATCGAGGCGAAGCGGCGCGCCATCGTCGACCGCGGCCGCTCCCAGATCGCCGACTGACGGGTGGGCGCCGCCCGGTCGTTTCCCGGGGGGAACCGGCAATGGCTCTCACACCCCGCCCGTGGTACTGCGTTCGTTGCACCTGTGAAACAAACGCAGTACCACGACCCGGCGCAGCACCACCGAGGGCCGGGCCGAGCCCGCGGAGGACCCGCGAACCTGTCGCAGGGCGGTCGTAGGCTGCCGCGGGCAGCCGGTCGGCGAGGTGCAGGGGTGGGTTCCGCGTGGGTGAAGAGGGTTCCGAGGCGGCGGTCGGGCGGGTGCTCGGCACCGAGGACGCGACCCCGCTCAGCTTCTGGGTCGCGCTCGGCCCCGACCAGTACCTCCAGCTCGACGACGTCGTGATCACCGAGCGGGCGGTCCCCGGGCGCGATCCGGTCACGCTGTCGGGCGTCGTCTCGCAGGTGCGGGCCCGTCACGAAGGCGCCCGCTTCGACTCCGACGTCTTCCTCATCGAGGACGGGCTCCTGCCCGCCGAGATCGTCGAGGCCGGCGAGGTGATGACGACCCGCGTCGAGCCCGAGATGTTCGTGCCCCCGTTGCCCGGCTCCGAGGTGCGCCGGGCGACCCACGAGGAACGCGACCACGCCCTCTACTTCGACGAGATGGCCAAGAAGCTGCCGATCGGTCTCGGCCGCGACGGCGAGACGCTCTACTTGAACCTCGAGTTCATCGACGGCACGCGCGGCGCGCACGTCAACATCTCCGGCATCTCGGGCGTCGCGACGAAGACCACCTACGCCACGTTCCTCCTCTACAGCCTGTTCAACGCGAACGTGCTCGGGGCCGACGCGGTCAACACCAAGGCACTCATCTTCAACGTGAAGGGTGAAGACCTCCTCTTCCTCGACCAGCCGAACACGCGGCTCACCGCGGAGGCGGCGCAGCGCTACGCGACGCTCGGTCTGCCCGTGGGCGCGTTCGACTCCGTCGCGGTCTACGCGCCGCCCCGGAAGGGCGATCCCAATGCCGGCCCCGACGTCGCCACCCGCACCACGGGTGTCGAGACCTTCTACTGGACGATCGCGGAGTTCGTCACCGAGGAGTTGCTGGCGTTCGTCTTCGCCGACGCGGAGGACGAGCGCAACCAGTACACGATGGTGATCCACAACGTCGCCCGCCGCCTCCAGCTCGACGGCCGGCCGATCGGCGACGACGGCGCGTGGGAGGTCGACGGGCGCAAGCTCACGACGTACCACGAGCTCGTCGATCTCATCGTCGAGAAGGTCCAGGACGAGGACGCCCGCTACGACTGGGCGGGGCCCGCGACCGGCATGGGCACCGTGAACGCGTTCATCCGCCGGTTGCTGTCGTCGCAGCGCGCGATCTCGTCGCTCGTGCGCGCCGACGTGCCGTTGCGCGAGCACCGCCGCGTCAGTGTCTCCGACGCCAAGGTCACCGTCGTCGACATCCACAACTTGCACGACCGCGCCCAGCGGTTCGTCGTCGGCGTCACGATCCGCAAGGCGTTCGACGAGAAGGAGGCGGCCGGTGCGCGCCGTCCGCTGCTCTTCCTCGTGCTCGACGAGCTCAACAAGTACGCGCCCCGCGACGGCACCTCGCCGATCAAGGAGATCCTTCTCGACGTCGCCGAGCGGGGTCGCAGCCTGGGTGTGATCCTCATCGGTGCCGAGCAGACCGCGAGCGAGGTCGAACGGCGCGTCATCGCAAACTCTGCGATCCGGGTGGTCGGCCGGCTCGACTCCGCGGAGGCTGCGCGCCCTGAGTACGGCTTCCTGCCGGCCGCGCACCGGCAACGGGCCACGATCGCGAAGCCGGGCACCATGTTCGTGAGCCAGCCCGAGATCCCGGTCCCGCTCGTGGCCGAGTTCCCGTTCCCGGCCTGGGCGACCCGGCCCGACGAGCGCGACGCCACGGCCGCCGCAGGCGGCGCGCCCGCCGACCCGTTCGCCGGGTTGCCGGCGCGCGGCTCGTGAAGATCCTCCACACCTCCGACTGGCACGTCGGGAAGCTGCTGAAGGGCGCGTCGCGCATCGAGGAGCACCGCCGGGTGCTGGCGGAGATCGCGGCGGTGGCGCGCCGCGAGGCCGTCGACCTCGTGGTCGTCGCCGGCGACGTCTACGAGTCGGCCGCGCCCACCCCCGAGGCCCAGGGCGTCGCCCTGAAGGCGCTGCTCGATCTCCGCGACACCGGCGCGCGGGTCGTGGTGATCGCCGGCAACCACGACAACCCGCACCAGTTCGAGGCCCTGCGCCCGGTGTTCGGCGAGCTCGACATCACGATGCTCGGCCTCCCCGCGCGCCCCGACGACGGCGGGATCCTGGAGGTCGCGGGGCGCGACGGCGATCGCGCCTGCGTCGCGCTGTTGCCGTTCTGCTCGCAGCGCTACGTCGTGCGCGCCGCGCAGCTCATGGCCGGCGACGCCGCCGCGCACGCGGGTGAGTACGCGCAGCGCATGCAGGCCCTGCTCGAAACGCTCGGTCGCGACTTCTCGAGCGAGACGGTCAACGTGTTCGTCGCGCACTGCATGGTGCGGGGCGGCAAGCTGGGCGGCGGCGAGCGCGACGCGCAGACCATCGAGCCCTACTGGGTCTCCGGCACGGCGTTCCCGCCGTCGCACTACGTCGCGCTCGGCCACCTGCACCTCACGCAGCAGCTGCCCGGCGCGGCACCGATCTGGTACTGCGGTTCGCCGATCCAGGTCGACTTCGGAGAGATCGACGACGACAAGCACGTGCTCCTTGTGGAGGCCACTCCCACGACGCCGGCCAAGGTCCGCAAGGTGACGCTGCAGACGGGTGCGCGCCTCGCGAGCATCGAGGGCACGCTCGCCGAGCTGCCTGCACGCGCGGAAGGTTTGGGCGACGCGTTCCTCCGGGTCGTCGTGAAGGAGCCGGCCCGGGCCGGGCTCGCCGACGAGGTCCGTGCCCTGCTCGGCGACCGGGTCGTGGAGGTGCGGCTCGACGCACCCGAGTTGCCGGGGCGCGATCCCGATGCCGATCGGCGGCGACGCCACGGGAAGGGCGCGCACGAGCTGTTCGAGCTCTTCCTCGACGAAGAGGGCTACGACGACGACCGCCTCGTCGCGCTCTTCGACCGCCTCCTCGACGCGGAGACGTCGGTCTGATGCGCCCGGTACAGCTCGACCTCTCGGGCTTCGCCGCGTTCCGCGAACCGACCTCGATCGATTTCGACGGCGCCGACTTCTTCGCGCTGGTCGGCCCGACCGGCTCGGGGAAGTCGAGCATCATCGACGCGATCTGCTTTGCCCTCTACGGCAGCATCCCGCGATACGAACGCCAGGGGATGATCTCGCCGATCATCACCGTCGGCGCGCTCGAAGCGAAGGTCTCGCTCACCTTCGACGTCGACGACGCGCGTCACGTCGCGACCCGTGTCGTGCGCCGGCGCGGCGCCGACGCCGTCACCGCCGAGGTGCGCCTCGAGCGCGTCGCCGACGGCGAGGTGCTCGCGGGGAGCGCACGCGAGATGGGACCGGCCGTCGAGGAGCTGCTCGGCCTGCCCTTCGCGCACTTCACGAAGTGCGTGGTGCTGCCCCAGGGCGACTTCGCCCGCTTCCTGCACGACAAGCCCGCCGACCGCCAGGAGCTGCTCGTCGAGCTGCTCAACCTGCGCCTCTACGCGAAGGTCGGTCAGCGGGCTCGCGCGCTCGCGGCCGAGCACGACGCCGAGGCCCGCCTCGACCAAGGTCGCCTCGATGCGCTCGTCGCCACCGCCACCGACGAGCGCAAACGGGCGGTCGAGACGCGGGTGCGAGCGTGCGGCGCGTTGCGCGCCGAAGTGCGCGACGCGGGTCCCGCGTTGGAGGAGCTCACCAAGGTCGTCGAGGCCGCGGCCGGCGAAGCCGAGCGCGCCCGAAGGTTGGCTGAGTTGCTCGCCGCGGTGGCCGTCCCGCGCGACATCACCGAGCTCGCCGATCGGGCCGCCGCGGCCGAGGCCGCGTTCGTACGCGCGAGGAAGGGCGACGAGGAAGCGCGCGCCGCGACGGAGGCAGCCGCGGCCGCGCTCCAGGACCGGCCCGACCTCGCGTCCCTGCTCACGCTCGGGCAGGCGCACGACGATCTCGCCGCGACCGCCAAGGAGCTGGTCGCCGCGACGGCGCAGCACACCGCTCGCCGCGAAGCGGCCGCCGCGGCGGCCGACGCGCTCGCGGCCGGGCAGGCGCAGCTCGACGACGCGGTCGCGGGCCGCGAGGCGATCCGCACCGAGCACCGCGCGCACATGGTCGCGGCGACCTTGCACGCCGGCGACGTCTGCCCGGTCTGCCAACAGGTCGTCGCGACGTTGCCGAAGCGGGCGAAGCCGACCGACATCGCCAAAGCCGACACGGCGGTCGCGCGGGCGGAGAAGGGACGCGACAAGGCGGCCGCCGCGCAGCAGGCGTCGGCGGCTGCGGTCGCCGCGGCCGAGCAGTCGGTCACCGGGTTGCAGCGCCGCCGGGCCGAGCTCGCGGCGCGGGTCGAGGCGCATCCCGAACGCGCCGCGCTCGACCGGCTGATCGAGGAGACGCGCTCGGCGCAGGCCGCTCTCGACCAGGCCCGCACGCTCGAGGCCACAGCCCGCCGCGCGCTCGACGCGGCGCGCACGGCGCGCGACGAGATCGCGCAGACGATGAAGCGCGCCGGTGCTCGCTTCGCGGCCCAGCGCGATCCGCTCCTCGTACAGGGAGCGGAGGTCCCCGCGCTGCGCGACGAGCTCATCGACGACTGGCGCGCGCTCGCCGCGTGGGCGAGCCACGAGGTGGGGCCGTGTCAGGAGCGGGTGAGGGCCGAGGACCAGCGACGCGACTCCGCCGCGGCCGAGCGCCGCGCGCTGCTCGTCCGCGTGGCCGGTGCGTGCGCCGAGCTCGGCATCGAAGCGGCGGGCGAGCTGTCGCTGGGCGCGCTGTCGGAGGCGGTGGTCGGCGCGGAGGCCGACGCAAAGCATGAGCTCGCCGAGGTGAAGGCGGCGATCGCGGAGGTCAAGAAGCTCCGCAAGGCACTCGATCGGGCGAGCAGCGAGGCCGAGGTCGCGCGGCTGCTCGGCCAGCTCCTCGGGGCGAAGGGGTTCGAGCGCTGGCTCGTCGGCGAGGCGCTCGACGCGCTCGTGCTCGGGGCATCGGTCACCCTGAACGAGCTGTCTGCGGGGCAGTACTCGCTCGCGTTCGACGACACGAGTAGCGACTTCCTCGTCGTCGATCACCGCAACGCCGACGAGCGCCGGTCGGTGCGCACGCTGTCGGGCGGCGAGACGTTCCAGGCATCCCTCGCCCTCGCCCTCGCCCTCTCCGATCAACTCCGCGAGCTCGCCGCCAACGGCGCGGCGCGCCTCGAGTCGATCTTCCTCGACGAGGGCTTCGGCACCCTCGACGCCGACACGCTCGACACGGTCGCGTCGACGATCGAGACCCTCGCGGTCGGCGACCGCATGGTCGGTCTCGTCACCCACGTCGCCGAGCTCTCGGAGCGGGTGCCGGTGCGCTTCGTCGTCGCCAAGGGTCCGCGCACCGCGACGGTCGAGAAGCAGCTCTCGTGATCGGCCCGCGCCCGTGAGATTCGCCGTCGACCCGTGGGATCCGAGCTACGGCAGCTCCCTCGACACCGAGCTCGAGCCGTCGCAAGCCGACGTGAACGTCGAGCTGGAGGTCGCCGCCGACTCCTGGCGTCCGATTCCCGCGGCCGAAGGTGCCCAGGGACCGCGCGTCCTCTGCTTCGTCGACGGTGTGCGCCGGGTCGAGGCGCGCGTCTGGATCGACGAACCCGACGGGTCGAACGCACCCGGCATCTGCGCGTCGTATGCCGCCGGCGTCGTCGTCTGCGACGGTGGCGCGCGCGTCGCCGACGTGGAGGTCGAGCGCGGATTGTTCACCGCGGCGCCCACCGCCGTCGCGATCGACGCGCGCCACGGTCGGTTCGCGGTGCGGATGACGGCGTCGGGCAGCCCCGACGTCCTCGCGCTCGCGCTGCAGGACCGCATGGGCGAGCTCGAGGTCGCGGTCGCGCAACGCCTGCGCACCGCGCCCGACGCGAGCGGCGACGATCTGCTCGTCGTCGACGGCCCGTTACGCGGTCGGCAACGGCTTCCCCGTTGCGTCGGCGTCGTGAAGACCCACAACGTCGAGTACCTGCCTCCCGAGCAGAACCGCGTCGTCGGCGCGCTACGGCCGGCGGAGCGCACTCCGGTGTTCACGATCGGCACGAGCTGGAGCCGGCACTCGTGGTACCTGCGCCTCCCGGGTGCCGACGACGTGCCGTGGGGCGGAGTCGTGCGGTGCGAGGCGTCGGCTGATCTCGCGCCGGCGGAGGTGATCGCGCTCGCGGGGGTGACGGCGGCGCGCCTGCCGCAGTTCGCGTCGGAGCGCCACAAAGATCCCCGGGCGCCGCAGAACTTGTACCCGATCGGCGGCCTCGAACGCGCGCTTCGGCGGCGACTCGGAGACGCGGAGCTGATCTACCGTTCGTTGCGGCGCGCCGCGGCGGCGTCGCCGTCTGAGCCTCCGACCCGTCCGTCCGCCCGAGGAGCGCGCAATGACCGCGACCACGACGCACTCCGTCGCCGATCCCGCCGCGACCCTCTTCACGTGGGACTACGAGAAGGGTCAGCGCCCCGCGCTCGAGCGGCTGTACGAGAAGGCGAAGGCGTCGCAGTGGAACGGTGAGCGCGATCTCGACTGGTCGATCGACGTCGACGCCGAGCGCGTCGCAACCGACATGGCCGGCGCCGACCCGCGGGCCCGGCGCGTCGCCGAGGTCGCCGGTTCACCGCTCGCGTCGTGGGGTCCACGCGAGTGGCGCGACTACTCGATCGAGACGCTCACCTGGCGCATGAGCCAGTTCCTCCACGGCGAGCAGGGCGCGCTGCTGTGCACCGCCAAGATCGTCGAGACCGTCCCGTGGATCGACGCGAAGTACTACGCCGCGACTCAGGTGATCGACGAGGCCCGCCACGTCGAGGTGTTCGCGAAGTACCTCGACACGAAGCTCACGAGCGCCTACCCGATCAACCCCCATCTCGGTGCGCTGCTCGACGACATCATCGCCGACGCGAACTGGGACATGACCTACCTCGGCATGCAGATCATCGTCGAGGGCCTCGCGCTCGCGGCCTTCGGCTGGATGCAGCACCTCACGGAGGAGCCGTTGCTGAAGAAGCTCCTGCGCTACGTGATGAGCGACGAAGCTCGCCACGTCGCGTTCGGCGTGCTCTCCTTGCAGGAGGTGTACGCGGGCATGTCGGCCGCGGAGGTAAAAGAACGTCAGGAGTTCGCGTTCGACGCTTCGGTGCGCATGCGCGATCGCTTCCTCCAGCAAGAGGTGTGGGAGCGCATGGGTGTCGACCCCGCGGCGGTGATGCGCTCGATGCGGGAGCTACCGCCGCGGCAGAACAAGTTCCAGGCCTTGCTCTTCTCGAAGATCGTGCCCAACTGCAAGAAGCTCGGTCTCCTCGATGCCGGCGACGGCTGGTTGCGCGACCGCTTCACCGAGATCGGCGTGATCCAGTTCGAAGACTGGGCCGACACCGGCGCGGAGTACGCGCAGCTCGACGAGGTCGCGCGCGACCGCTCCACCGCGAGCTGAACGCGACGCCGCGTTTCAGGGGAGCAGGCGGCTGCGGACCTGGACGACCGGGTAGTCGATGCCGTTCGTGACGATCGCGGTGCCGAGGTCGATCGTGATCGGTGTCGTGATGCCGGGGCCGGTGACCTGCGCGGCCGCGGTCCAGATCGTCGCGACGCCGACGCGGTAGGTGCCCGTCTTTTCGTACGTGTGCGTGACCGCGGGCTCATCGGCACTCCCCGGGACGCGACTGCGTTCCCACGGGCCTTCGCCGGAGAACATCGCGTAGCCCGCGACGCGTGCGGTGCCGCTGATCGTGTAGCCGTCGAGGGTGACGGCGACCGTCGTCGGCACCGCGTTGGCGGTCCACACCCAGGTCGGGAGACCGGTGACACCGCGACCGTCGGGACTCACGCCGAGCGGTGGTTCCGCAAGCGCGACCGCCCGCCAGATCTCGCCGATCGTCGGCGGCTGCGGGACCACCGGGGCCGCGGGAGGCGCGTCGGTCGCGGCACCGGCCGCGAAGGGAACGCAGATCTCCGCGACGGGTCCGCGGTCGGCGCCGGTCGCAGTGACGAACAGCTCGACCGTGTACCACCAGCCGTTGCCGAGCGCGTACTGCGGGTCCGTCGGCCCGCCGGGCGCGAAGCAGAGGTTCGACAGCCCCGGCGCGCCCGCGCCGCTCGTCGCCGGGATCGCGCGTGTGTAGAACGGCCGTGGCGCGCGCGGATCGTCGGCCGCGTACGTCTCGGATTCGCTGCCCCCGACACCCGGCACCATCACCCGCAACCCCACTTCGAGCTGCGGCGGTTCGCTGCCGATCTTGCCGTCGCCACTCAGACGATCGGCATCGGCGGGGCTAGAGGCAAGCAGCACCGCCAGGATTGCAAGAGATACGGCGAGCCGCTTCTTCATAGAACGACCGTGGGATCGAGTGAAACCTCGGTCACGTCAGCGACGCGCCACTGTTCGTTCTCGACGAGAGCCAAGACCACGACGTAGTCGTTCGACTTCGAGTACTTCTGTTCGTCGACCTGGCGGTGATCTCGGTCGAACAGTCGGTCTGCCGCGATCTCTTCGTGGGCACGCAAGGAGACCAGGGAACCGCGTGCGCTTGCGACAACGAACGTGAAGCTCTGTCCCACCGACTCGATCGTTTGCGAGTGCGCCTTCAATTTCGTGAGGTCGGCGACGAGCTGCTCGTACGCACTCGTACCTTCTCGGTAGATCGACGACGCCAGTGCCGGATCGGGGTGGTGCGCATAGAGCCAGTCGCGGTAGTCGGTGAGTGACTTTGTGATGGCGACGTAGTCGGTGCCGGTGACGTGGAGTGGGGGCGGGGGAGTGGTGTCGGTCGAGCCGGCGACCGGGACGGCGGTGGCCGGAGGTGCGGGCCGGGGCCGGGTCGTGGAGGTCGTCGCCGGAGGCGGCGGGGTCGCGGTGGTCACCGTCGTCCCGGTGCTCGACGACGGCGCCGCGGTCGGCTGCGACGGATCACCGGCGCAGCCGGCGACGAACGCCAGCGCGACCGCCGCGCCCACCGTGGCGCGCGCGGCTGACGACGACAAGATGTGTCGAACGAGTTGGGAACCAGGTTGAAGTCTGATTTCGCCAGGATAGGAACTTCGCGGCGTTCCGGGCAAACGGGCCACCGGCGCGCGGCGGCCGGGCCGTCGTTACGCTGCGTCGCGTGAGCGGCGAACCGACGGTGGTGCTCGACAGCCGCTTCGTCGCGGGCGTCGCCGAGGCGGTACGGCTGCACGGCCGCCAGGCCCGCAAGTCGGGCGGCGCGCCGTACGTCTCCCACCTGCTCGCCGTGGCCGGCCTCGTCCTCGAGCACGGCGGCGACGAAGACCAGGCGATCGCGGCCCTGCTCCACGACGGCCCCGAAGACCAGGGCGGCGCCGTCACCCTCGCCGACGTCACCCGCCGTTTCGGCCCGCGCGTCGGCGCGATCGTCGCCGCCTGTTCCGACACGCTGGAGTCGCCGAAGCCGCCGTGGCGGGGCCGCAAGGAGGCCTTCCTCGACCGGCTCCCGGGTGCGGGTCCCGACGTGTGGCTCGTCGTCGCGGCCGACAAGGTGCACAACGCCCGCACGATCGTCGACGAACTCCGCGCCGGCGGTCCGGCCACGCTCGAGCGCTTCAACGGCGGTCGCGACGGCACGCTCTGGTACTACGGCGCGCTCGCCGCGGAGCTCGCAGTCCTGGCGCCCGGCGCGCTCGCCGAGGAGCTTGCCGGCCTCGTCGCCGAGATGCGCTCGCTCGTGGAGCGGTAGCGTCGCCCGGTCCGCGAGCACCGCGAACACCACGAGCACAGGAGGGAAGCGCCGATGAAGGTGGTCGTCGATTTCGACCGCTGCGAGAGCAACGCCGTGTGCATGGGCATCGCGCCCGAGGTCTTCGAAGTCCGCGACGACGACTTCCTCTACGTGCTGCAGGAGCATCCGGCCGAGGAGCTGCGGCCCAAGATGGAGGAGGCCGTCCGTCTCTGCCCGAAGCAGGCGATCAGCATCGAGGACGACTGACGTGGCGAGCGACGCCTTCCGTCTCGTTACCGACCTGATCGGGCAGAGCACCGCGTCGTTCGACGACTCGACGGCGACCGCGCAGGAGATTCGCGCGGGGATGGAGGCAATGACCGGTGTGCTGCCGCTGCTCGAAGGGACGACGGTCGAGGCCGTCGACGCCGGTGGCGTCCCCGCCGACTGGGTGCGACCCGGAACCGACCGTGCGTCCGACGCGTGCGTGCTCTACCTGCACGGCGGCGGCTATGTGATCGGGTCCCGCAACACGCACCGCCCGCTCGCGAGCCATCTCGCGGCGCGCGTCGGCGTCGCCGTCCTGCTCGTCGACTACCGGCTCGGTCCCGAGCACGAGTACCCCGCCGCGGTCGACGACGCCGTCGCGTCGTACGAGTGGCTGCTGGCGCAGGGCTTCGCGCCCGAACGCATTGCGATCGCCGGGGACTCCGCAGGTGGCGGGCTCACGCTCGCCACGCTGCTCGCACTGCGCGATCGCGGCATCCCGCTCCCGGCCGCCGCCGCACCCATGTCGCCCTGGACCGACCTCACGCTGTCGGGTGAGTCGATGACGACGATGGACGGGCGCGACCCGATGGTGCGTCGCGCGGGCTTACAACGCATGGCCGACTGGTACGCGGGCGACGCCGACAAGACCGATCCGCTCGTGTCGCCGCACTTCGGTGATCCCGCCGGCCTCCCGCCGCTGCTCGTGCACGTCGGCGAGGTCGAGACGTTGCGCGACGACGCGGTGCGGTTCGCGGCCGCCGCCGAGGCCGCCGGTGTCGACGTGACGCTCGAGGTGTGGCCCGAGATGATCCACGTCTGGCACACGTTCGGCCCCGGCGTGCCGGAGTCGGAGGCGGCCGTTACGCGCATCGCCGAGTTCGTCGGCGAGCGGCTCGGGCTGGCGGCGCCCGTCGCGGGGTGAGCGCATGAGCATCGAAGGATTCGCCGCGCTGGTCACCGGCGGCGGGAGCGGCATCGGACTCGGCGCGGCGAAGCGGTTCGCGGCCGACGGCGCGCACGTGACGATCTGCGGTCGCACCAAGGAGCGCTTGCAGCAGGCGACCGAACAGATCGTCGCGGTCGCCGCGCCTGGCGTGCAGGTGCGCTACGCGGTCGCCGACGTCACGCAGGAACCCGACGTTGCAGCCGCCGTCGCGACGGCCACCGAGGCCACGGGATCGCTCGACATCCTCTTCGCGTGCGCGGGCGGCTCGTTGCACCTCGGGCCCATCGTCCTCTCCGACGCCGACGCGTTCCGCGCCACGATCGAGCTCAACATCACCGGCACCTTCCTCTCGATCAAGCATGCGGCGCCCGTGATGGCTCGCAGCGGCGGAGGCTCGATCATCGGCATGTCGTCGATCGCCGGCGTGTCGACGCACAAGTACATGAGCGCGTACTGCGTCGGGAAGGCGGGCATCGAGATGCTCGTGAAGGTCGCGGCCGACGAGCTCGGCCCGTCGAACATCCGCGTCAACGCGGTGCAGCCGGGGCTCGTCGACACCGACCTCGTCGGCGCGATCACCGAGGGCGGCGATCTCCTCGACGACTACCTGGCACAGATGCCGATCTCGCGGGTCGGCACCGTCGACGACATCGCGGGCGCGGTGCGCTACCTCGCGGGGCCGGAGTCGTCGTGGGTCACGGGCCAGATGCTCGGCGTCGACGGCGGTCACCAGCTGCGCCGCGGGCCGAACTACGGCCTCTTCGTCGAGCCGATGTACGGTGCCGCCGCTTGCGCGGGCCGCATCGACGAGACCGTGGCCGACACCGAGTCCTGACGCGGCACCGATCACGAACCGAGGGGCGTTCCTTGACCGCAACGACGACCGGCGACGCGACATCCGAGGCCGCCGACGACGCGTTCCGCGCCGAGGCGCGCGCCTTCCTCGAGGCGCACGCGACGCTGCGCCAGGGTTTCGGCGACACCGCGACCACGCTCGGCGCCACCGACCCGAGCAAGGAAGCGGAGGACGCGCACGTGCGGCGCTGCCGCGAGTGGCAGCGCACGCTCTACGAGAACGGCTGGGCCGGTATCACGTGGCCGACCGAGTTCGGCGGCCGGGGTGGCACGACGCGCCAGGCCCGCATGTTCGCCCAGGAGGAGAGCCGCTTCGACGTCTCCGCCGGTGTGTTCCAGGTGGGCATCCAGATGGTCGGACCGACGATCATGGCCCACGGCACCGACGAGCAGAAGGCCTTCCACCTCACGAGCATGCTGCGTGGCGAGCACATCTGGTGCCAGCTCTTCTCCGAGCCCGGCGCGGGTTCCGATCTCGCGGGGCTCACGACGCGTGCCGATCGCGACGGCGACGAGTTCGTCGTGAACGGTCAGAAGGTGTGGACGTCGGGCGCGCAGTTCAGCGACTGGGGGATGCTCCTCGCACGCACGAACTGGGACGTCCCCAAGCACCAGGGCATCACGTACTTCCTGCTCGACATGCGCACGCCCGGCATCGAGGTGCGACCGTTGAAGCAGATCACCGGCTTCGCGCACTTCAACGAGGTCTTCCTCACCGATGTACGCGTGCCCGCGGCGAACGTGCTCGGTCAACTGCACGGCGGTTGGGGCGTCGCACAGACCACGCTCGCGAACGAGCGCAACATGATCGGCAGCGGCGGGAGCGGCATCACCTTCGGCGCGATCCTCCGCCTCGCACGCGAATGCGGCGCCACCGACGACCCGGTGCTGCGCCAGCGGCTCGCCGAGTGCTACACGCGCTTCGAGATCCAGAAGTGGCTCGCCTTGCGCGCCCGGGCGCGTGCCGCGCGCGGTGAGCGGCTCGGCCCCGAGAGCTCGGTCGCGAAGCTGTTCATCTCGCAGCGCGTCGCGCGCGACGGCGATCTCGTGCTCGCGCTCGAAGGCGCCGACGGCATGCTCGGGACCGGCGCCGCGCCCCAGAACGGCATGTGGCAGCAGGTGTTCCTCAACCAGTGGGGCATCCGCACCGGAGGCGGGACCGAGCAGATCCAGCGCAACGTGATCGGTGAACGCGTGCTCGGTCTCCCGGGCGACATCCGCCTCGACAAGACCCTGCCGTTCCGCGAACTGCCGCGGAACTGAGACGCGCGCCGACGGCTACTGCTTGTCGGCGAGCTTCTCGATCGCAGCGATGAGCCGCTCGGTCTGCTCTCGCTCCTCGTAGATGAGGCGGATGAGCCAGTAGCGCAGGTAGCGCGTGAGCGAGTTGCGTAGCCACAGCCCGACGCCGATCAGACCGACGAGCAGCCCGATGATGGCGCCGATCTGAGAGGTGAGCTGGGTCGCGGTGCTCCCGCTCTTCGCGCTGAGGTACGCGATCACCACGACGACGACACCGACGATTCCGAGCCCGATGCCCCAGTTCGCGCCGTTGCGCTCGGGATTGGCGCCACCGCCCTTGACCTTCAGCTTGCTCACCTCGTCCTGGAACTGCGCGAGGCGCGCCGACGACATGACGTCCGCGCCGGCCTCCGTTCCGTCACTCATCGGTCGCTCTCCTCCGTGGTTCGGGCCGGCCTCATCAGGCCGTCTCGTGATGGTCGGCGCCGAGGTACACGCTCACGAGCTCCTCGGCGATCTCGGCGGGCGAACCTACTTGCTGGATCCGGCCGTGGAGCATGATTCCGGCCACATCGGCGACACCGAGGATCTCGTGGGCGAACTGCTCGACGATCACGATCGAGAGTCCCTCGCGGGCGATGTTCGCGACGTGCTGGTAGAGCTCCTCGACGACGATCGGGGCGAGCCCCATCGAGAGCTCGTCGATCAGGAGGAGCGCAGGCTCGGTCGACAGGGCCCGCGCCATGGCGAGCATCTGCTGCTCACCCCCCGAGAGCGTCCCGGCCGTCTGCTTGCGCCGTTCCGCGAGCCGCGGGAAGCGTGCGAAGGCGCGCTCCTGCACCGTGGCGAACGGCGTGCCGGTGAACGTGGCCATGCGCAGGTTCTCGAGCACCGACAGGTTCGGGAAGATGCCGCGGCCCTCGGGGACGACGCACACACCCGTCCGCGCGAGCGCGTCGGCCGGGACGCCGTTCACGACCCGGCCGAAGAGCGAGAGCGTCCCCGCCGACGGCACGATCTGGCCGCTGGCGACGGCCAGGGTCGTCGACTTGCCCGCGCCGTTCGGGCCGAGCAGCGCGTAGACCTGCCCGACCTCGAGGCGCAGGTTGACACCGTGCAGCACGTCGATGCGCCCGTACCCCGCGCGGATGGCGGAGAGCTCGAGCACCGGCTGCTGTGCGGCCGGGTTGCGCGCCTCGTCGAACGGTGCCGCCGCCGTCATCGGTGCGCTCCTGTTCCGCTACCGAGGTAGGCGGTCTGCACGGCCTCGTTGCCCTGGATCTCGTGCGGGTTGCCGCGTGCGATCACGCGACCGAAGTCGAGCACGTTGATGTGCGTGCAGGTTCCCATCACGAACGGCATGTCGTGCTCGACGAGCAGCACGCCAAGGCCGCCCTCGGCGAGCTGCAGCAGCAACCGCCCGAGGGCGTCGGTCTCGTCCTCGTCGAGACCCGACGACGGTTCGTCGAGGAGGAGCACGCGCGGCTGCGTGGCGAGGGCGCGTGCGAGCTCGACGAGGCGCGCGGTGCCGGTGGGGAGGGCGTCGACCTTCTCGTCGGCTATCTCGCTGATCCCGACCTGCTCGAGGATGCGATCGGCAAGTACCAGCGGAGGCGTGCGGTCGTCGCTCCACCGCCGCCGCATCTCGGCGGCGACGAGGACGTTCTCGCGCGCCGAGAGGCTGCCGAACGCCTCGAGCCGCTGAAACGTCCGCGCGATCCCGAGCCGCGCGCGGCGGTGGGGCTTCGCGCCGGTGATGTCGCGACTGTCGAGGGTCACCCGTCCCGTCGTGGGCACCTGCAGGCCGGTGACGACGTTGAAGAGCGTCGTCTTGCCGGCGCCGTTCGGGCCGATGAGGCCGGTGATGCAGCCGTCCTCGACGCTGAGGCTCGCGTCGTCGAGCGCGAGGAGGCCACCGAAGCGGACCGAGACGTTGGTGGCGTCAAGGAGTGCCAAGTGCCGCCTCCGCCGTCGTGCGCGTGGGCACGGTGTCGCGATGCCCGTTGGTCTCGGCCGGGGTCTGGTTCACATGACGGTTCAAGTCGTCGGCGACGCCGAGCTCCCGCTCGATCTGCGCGACGTCGGCCTCGGTGAAACCGCGCGTGAGGCCGAGGTCTCCAATCTCGGGCTCCGCGAGCCGGGCCTTCTCCGCTTCGGCGCGTTGCTTCGCGTCCTTTCGCCACGGCAGCAGTGGCGCGAACGCGTCGCCGATTCGCACCACCGCGCCCGACGGGTTCTTGATGATGCCGATCGCGGTGAGTCCCGGGCCGAGGATCTCGAGCGAACGCCACAACGAGAGATGCCACGTGTCCTTGATCCACACCAAGCCGAATGTGAACAGGCCGGCGAAGAGTGCTCCGGCGACGGACGCGACCCCGCCGATCACCAGCGCGAGCACCATCGGCAGCCCTTGGAGCATCACGAAGTTCTGCGAGCTGAGCGATCCGAGTTGCATCGCGAGGAAAGCGCCCGCGAACCCAGCGATCGCGGAGGAGAGCATGAACACCGCGATCTTCGTCTCCAGGATGTTCACCCCGACCGTCGCCGACGCCGCTTCGGAGTCGCGCATCGCGACGAGCCGGCGCCCGAAGGCGCTGCGTCTCGAGCGCGACGACGCCAGTGCTGGCGAGCCCGAAGACTGCGGTGATGAGCACGAGGTAGACGTGGGGGCCCGCGAAGTCGAGCCCGAAGAGGTGCAGCCGTTCGACGTAGATCGATTGCGAGCCGAGCAACTCGGGCTGCGTGAAGATGACGTACTCGGCCATCGACGCGAAGGCCAGGGTTGCGAGCGCGAGGTACAAGCCTTGGAGTCGCAGGGCCGGCACCGCCATGACGGCACCGATCGGGATGCACACGAGCGTGGCCATCACGACCGCGAGGAGGCTGCCGTGCGCCCCGCCCCACTTCGCGTAGGCGACGGCGCCGAAGCCTGCGAACGCGAGTGGTGCGAGCGAGACCTGACCGGCCCAGCCGGTGAGCGGCACGAGCGACAGCACGATGAGCGCGGTCGCCATGGCGGCAGTCAAGCGGTTGATGTTCGTCGGGCTCAAACCGCTGAGGCACACCGCCCACATCACGAGCACGAGCACGGTCATGCCGATCGCGGTGTCCCGCACCGATGAGACTCGTTCGATGCGTTGCACTCCGCTGATACGGCTGAACTGGAGCTTGGCCTGTGGCAGGAGCAGCAGCACCACGAACAGCATGATCGTCGGGAGGGCGAGCGGGGCTTGCGACCAGCGTTGCCCGAGGCTCAGGAACTGCTGCGAGAACTGGATCGCGAGTGCGAGGAGCAGCGCGCCGACGTAGGTCATCGGCAGGCTGCGCAGGCGGCCGACGATCGCGGCGACGAAGGCGTTGATCACGATCAGTGACAGCGATCCGGTGACGGCCATCCCGGTGTCGGGCGCGATCAGGATGCCGGCGATCGCGGCCAGCGAGCAGCCGAGCGCCCACGAGAAGCTCGAAACGACGTCGGGGCGCGCGCCGGCGAGCGCCGCGAGGTCGCGGTTGTCGACGACGGCGCGCATCGCGACACCGAGCCGGGTGTTGAAGAGCAGGAACCGCAGGCCGACCGCGAGTGCGAGCGCCACGACGATCGTCGTGAACCGGTGCCAGCTCAGGATCACGTCGCCGATGTGGAAGCCACCCGTCCCGAAGAGTGTCGGGATCGTGTGCGTCGTGCTCTGGTCCCAGACGGTTGCCGCGATACCCATGAAGCTGAGCATGAGCCCGACGGTCACCATGAGCTGGACGACGAGCGCCTGCTGCTGGAGCCGGCGCATGATCGCCCGGTCGAGTCCGAGCCCGAGAAGCGGCGCGGCGACGAACACGACGAGGACGAGCGCCACGGCCGTCGGCAGGTGCCGGTTCACGTGGAGCTCCCAGTACACGTACGCCATGAACATGCCGATGGCGCCCTGCGCGAAGTTGAAGATGCCCGTCGTCGTGTACACGACGGTGAGCCCGGCGGCCGAGATCGCGTAGACGCCCGCGAGCGGCAGCGCGAACACGAGCAGGTTCAGGAGCGCGTTGGCGTCGACGGTCTGGCCCGCCCATGACTGGTTGACGACGTACGCGACCAGTCCGACCGCGACCACCGCGACGAGGAGGTTCGACTTCTTCATTGCCCACCTCCCCGGCCGAGCCGGGTGTTGCAGCGTGCTCCGGTCCGGCGGGAAAGCGCTCCTGTCATCAGCTCGGCTTGTAGGCCGCCAGCGGGTCGAGGCTCAGTTTGGTGATCGCTCCGGGCTCGTCGCAGTCGAACGTGCCCTTCTTCACCGGGTCGACTTGGACCCACGCTCCCTGCTGCACCTGCGCGATCACGATGCAGTTGCTCGGGATCTTTCCCGCGACGTCGGTCGGCACGATCATGCCTCCCGCGTCGAAGTCGTGGATCCCGCGGATGGTCTGGAGGATCTTGGCCCGCGTGATCGCGTTCGGACCGTCGGCCTGGACGATCGTGTCGACGACCTGCTTGAGCAGCAGGCCGCCGGCGAAGGCCTGGAGACCGAACGAATCGGGTTTCTTGTCGTACTGGAGGAACGCGTCGAGCATGTCGTTCGTGCCCTTGTCCTCGAACGGCAGGATCTGCAACCACGCGTACTGGCCCTCGACGGCCGGGCCGCCCTGCGAGATGAATCCCGGCGCGTAGCACTGCAGCGAGCAGGCCCACACCTTGACGGTGTTCACGCCCTGTGCGGCAGCCTCCTTGCGCATCTTCACCGTGCCCGCGAAGTCGAGGCCGTTCATCGCCCAGGTCGACTTGTTGGCCTTGATGGCCTGCATGATGTCGGTGTACTGCGACTGCGTCGCCAGACCGCTGCGCCCGAACTCCTTGTCGAGCTTCACTCCCTGCTTCTCGATGGCGGCGAAGACCGGCGTGCTCGACGTGATCGTCGACGGCAGGTCGGACGGGACGACGAAGATGCCGTGCAGATCACTCGTGACGTTCTTCTTGAACCACGCGATCGCGGGGGTGACGGCCTGGAAGTCGCGCACGCCCTTCCCGGAGTACGGACAGCTCCCCGCGTTGGGATTGATCGCGTACGAGATGTTGGAGCACTGCTCGACCGGTTCCGTCTGCAGCACCGGCAGATCGGGGATCCCGGTCGCCACGCCCGCCTTGTCCTTGCAGCCCTCGGCCGGGCGCATGTCGTTCAGGAACAGTGCGGTCGTCCCGAGGAGCACGAGGGAGTTCGCACACGCGGTCGTGATGCCGTTCTTCGATTCGTCGGCACTGAGCTTGGAGTCGACCTGCTCGACGGTCACCTGGCGGCAACCGAGGCCGCCGTTGGCGTTGATCCAGTCGGCCCAGGCCTTGACGCCGTCGATCGAGCCCTGGAAGAGGCCGGGCGACAGCGGCGAACCGACGTCGGCCATCACGGTGACCTTGATCGTCGTCGGCGTGACACCGACCTCGCTGGCAGTGAGCGTCTTGCCGGCGCACACGTCGGCCTTGGTCGCCGACGTCGTCGTCCCCCCGAGACCACCCTTGCTGCTTCCGCTGCTGCTGCACGCGGTCATGAGCAGTGCCGCGACGATGCACACGGTCACGAACCGGCTTCGCTTCACGATCCCCCCTTGGTGAGACGCGCACGACGTCTCACTCGGTCTCCCTCGCGAATGTGACGCTCCGTCAGATCGGGGGTGAGCCTGCCCGCTGCGGCGGGCCGACGCAAGCCCATCGGTGCTGCCCAGGGCAGTGTCGCGCCGCCGGCGCGCGGAATGGTGGCGGTCACGGGCGTCCGCATCGCCGCGGGTACCGTCGGGCCCGACGGTCGGAGGCGCGCGTGCGGGTGGTGATCGCGGGAGGGGGAATCGCGGGGCTGACCGGCGCGCTCGTGCTCGCGCGCGACGGGCACGAGGTCGTGCTGCTCGAGCGCGACGCGACGCCGATGCCCGCGAGCCCGGCGGACGCGTTCGAGCACTGGGAGCGCCGAGGCGCACCACAGGTCCGGCATTCGCATGCGTTCCTCGCGCGGCTGCGCAACACGCTGCTGCTTCACGCGCCCGACGTGCTCGCACGACTCCTTGCCGCGGGGGCAACGGAAATTCGCTTTGCCGACAATCTGCCCGAGTCGCTCACCGACCGCGCACCGCGCGTCGGTGACGACGAGCTCGTTGCTCTCGCCTGCCGGCGGACGACCTTCGAGTGGGTGCTGCGCCGTTGCGTGCTCGACAGTCCTGGCGTCACGCTCCGCGACGGCATCGACGTCCTCGGGCTGACACGCGCAACGACCGAGACGCGGATCGACGGCTTGCGGGTGCGCGACGGCGACACCGAGTCGGCCGTCGCCGCGGATCTCGTCGTCGACGCGACCGGCGCGCGTGGGCCGACCGAGCGCTGGCTCGATGCGGTCGGTGCGCCGGTCGCCTCGGAGTCGCACGACAGCGGAATCGTCTACTCCTCGCGCTTCTACCGGCTCCGCGACGGCGCCGAGGTACCCGTCGCGGGTGGCCCGGTCGCTGGCGATCTCGGATATCTGAAGTTCGCCGTGTTCGTGGGCGACAACCGCACGTTCTCCGTCACGCTCGCGGTCCCCACCGACGACGCCGTCCTGCGCCGATCACTCGCACGACCGGGCGCATTCGAGGAAGCCGCGCGCGCGATCGATCCCGCCCGCGAATGGCTCGACGGGCGCGCGCAGCCGATCACCGACGTGCATCTCATGGCCGGCCTGCGGAATCGCAAGCGCCGGTTCGTCGTCGGCGACCGACCGATCGTCGACGGGTTCGCCGCGCTCGGTGACGCGTCGGTCTGTACCAACCCGCTCTACGGGCGGGGCTGCTCGCTCGCCGTCGTGCACGCGTTCGGTCTCGCCGAGACGCTGCGCGACCACCCCGACGGGCGTGACGCCTTGTGCGCGTTCGACGCGTTCACCACGGCCGAGCTCGATCCGTGGTTCCGCGCGGCCGTGCTCCAGGACTCGGAAGGGCAGACCGCGGCAGAAGGCGACGAGGCTCCGCTCGGCCTGCCGCCGGCATTCGCGGACGCGGACGGCGAGGATCCACGCGCGTTCCTCCGCTCGGTCCTTCGCGACGGCCTCGTGCCTGCGCTCGAGACCTCGCCCGTGGTGTTCCGCGCCTTCCTGCGCTGGTTCAACCTGCTCGCGTCGCCCGACGCCCTGATTGCCGACGGCGAAGTGATCACCGAGGTGATGGCCGCCTACGCGACGCGCGACCAGCGCCCACCCCGCGCGCCGTTCGGCCCCGATCGCGACGCGTTGCTCGCGCGCATCGGTGCCGAATAGCTGCTCAGTAGGCGATCAGGGTCGCGAGGTCGCGGGCGATGTCGTCGACCTGCGGAAGGGTTGCCGCTTCGAGCGTGGGTTCGTACCCGATCAGCGTGTCGGCGGCGGCGAGCCGCAGCACCGGCGCGTCGAGGTGTTCGAAGCACGCGTCGGCCGCGAACGCGGCGATCTCGGCGCCGAAGCCACCCGTGAGGCGGTCCTCGTGTACGACGAGCAACCGCCCGGTCCGCCGCACGGACTCGGCGACGATGTCGTGGTCCCACGGTGTGATCGTGCGTAAGTCGACGATCTCGACGCCATGGTCGGGCCCGAGCTGCTGCGCGGCGAGTGCGGTGCGGTGGACCGTCGCACCCCATGTGACGACGGTCGCCTTCGTCCCGCGCGTCACGTAGGCGCCCCGACCGAAGGGCAGCATCCACCCCTCCGGCGGCATCGGATCGCGGTTGTAGCCCTGGCGGTAGAGGTGCTTGTGCTCGAGGAAGAGCACGGGATCTTCGGTGCGGAACGCGGTGCGGAGGAGCCCGACCGCGTCGCGGGCGCGCGACGGGAACGCGATGAGCAGACCGGGAACGTGGGCGAAGATCGACTCGTCGCAGTGGGAGTGCCAGATCGCGCCGCCCGTGAGGTAGCCGCCGATCGCGACGCGCACGACCATCGGGCAGGAGAACTCGCCGTTCGAGCGCCAGCGGACCGTCGCGACCTCCGACTTGAGCTGTTGCATCGCGGGCCAGATGTAGTCGAAGAACTGGATCTCGGGGCAGGGGTGCAATCCGCGGATCGCCATGCCTCCCGCGCGCCCGATGATGTTCGCTTCCGCGAGCGGCGTGTTGAAGCAACGGGCGTTGCCGAACCGGCGCTGCAGCCCGAACGTGATGCCGAAGACGCCGCCCTTGCCGGTGACGACGTCGAGGAGGGCGGGGTCGCAGTCGGCGACGTCCTCGCCGAAGACGCGGATGCGCTCGTCGCGCTCCATCTCCTCGTGCAGGGTGAGCCGGATCGCCTCGCCGAACGCGACCGCTTCGCCCTCGCTCGGGGGTTCGCCGGGATCGTCGGTGATCGCGGCGGGCGCGAACACGTGCTCGACGACGCTCGCGGGGTCGGGCCGCGGTGCCGCGAGCGCAGCCTCCCCGGCGAGCCGAACCTCTTCGCGTGCCTCGCGCTTCAACGTCTCGATGCCGGCCGCGTCGACCACCTCTGCCGTGAGCAGCGCCTGTTCCATCAGGACGAGCGGATCGTGTTCGGCCTCGTCGCGCAGCTCCTCGGAGTCGCGATACTTCTTTTGGTCGTCGGAGAGCGAGTGTGCGTACGGGCGGGTCACGGTCGCGTGGATCAGAACCGGCCCGATTCCGGCGCGCGCGTGCGCGATCGCGTCGGCGCCCTCGCGGCGAACCTCGAAGTAGTCGCGGCCGTCGACGCGCACGATGTGGAGGCCACGGATGCCCGCCACCATCTCCGAGATCGGCGCGGGCGCCTGGTCGGCCGCGCGCACCGAGATCGCGTACCCGTTGTCGGCGACGATGTAGAGGACGGGCAGGTGCAGGCGGCAGGCGGTGTTCAGGCTCTCCCAGAACTCGCCTTCGGAGGTGGCACCCTCACCGAGCGACACGTAGGTGATCTCGTCGCCGTGTGCCGTGCAGCCCGGGAGGTCGCGGCGCCCGATGTAGCGCGTCGCCTCGGCGCAGCCGATGGCGGGCAGGCACTGGCTGCCGGTGCAGCTCGTCTGGCTCACGATGTTCAGGTGGCGCGCACCCCAGTGGCACGGCATCTGTCGGCCGCCCGACGCCGGATCGTTGGCGGCACCGACGGCTTCGAGCAGCATCTCGGTCGGGGTGACGCCGAGCGCGAGCGCGAGCGCGCGGTCGCGGTAGTAGGGGAAGAACCAGTCGTACGCGGGGCGCAAGGAGCGCGCGAGCCCGAGGAGCAGCGCTTCGTGACCGGCACCGGAGATCTGGAAGAACACCTTGCTCTGCTGGCGGAGCGCGATCTCGCGGTCGTCGAGGTACCGCGACACGAGGGCGAGGCGAAAGTCGTCGAGGGCCTCGTCGACGGGAACGCCACTCGGCAACGACCGTCGCTTCAGCACCTTCACGTCGCTCACCTCCGGGCGGTGGTTCAGGATACGGCGCCGTACGCTGGGACCGTGACCGACGTGCCGACCAGCCCCGTCGCGGCTCCTGCCGCGCCGCTGCCGTGGCGAGTACGACCGGCCCGGCCTGTCGCCGGCTTCCTCTCGCCTGCCGTTCGCCGCGCCGCCGCAACGCGCGGCGTCGACCCGGCTGCGCTCGCGGCACGTTCCGGCTCGGGGACCGGCGGGCGCACGACGCTCGCCGACGTCGAGCGGGCCGACGACGCTGACGTTCCGACCGGCGCGGCGATACCGACGGGTGACGAGCGGATCCCGTTCAACCGGGTGCAGCAGCGCGCCGGCGTCGCGCTGCTCGCGTCGAAGCGAACTGCCGCGCACACGCTCACGATCATCGCGGTCGACTACTCCGCGGTCGACGTCGCGCGTCGCGCCCGGCGCGAGCAGTTCCGCGCCGCGGAGGGCTTCTCGCTCACGTACCTGCCGTTCGTCGCGCGTGCCGTCGTCGACGCGCTGCGCGACTTCCCGTTGCTCAACGCGACGGTCGTCGGTGACGGCGCCGCGGTGCACCGCGACGTCGGGCTCGCTATCGCCGTCGACCTCGATCACCAGGGGCTCGTCGTCCCCGTCGTGCACGGTGCCGATGGCTTGCGCCTGCGGGCCCTCGCGCGAGCGATCGACGACCTCGCGCGACGAGCGCGCGCGAAGCGCCTCACCCCCGACGACGCGGCCGGCGGAACGTTCACGATCACCAACCCGGGTGGCTACGGGACCGAGATCTCGGTGCCGATCATCAACCAACCACAGGTGGGGATCCTCTCGACCGACGGCGTACGCAAGCGCGTCGTCGCGATCGGCGACGAGCTCGCGATCCGGCCCGTGGGCTATCTGTGTCTGAGCTTCGATCACCGCGCGCTCGACGACGCGTACGCCGGCGCGTTCCTCGCTCGGCTGCGCGAGATCCTGGAGACTCGCGATTGGCTCAGCGAGATCTGAGGGCTGCGGGAACCGGGAGGTCGAGCAGCTTCAGCACCGCGGTGAGGCCGCGCGTGCCGGTGTCGCGCACTGGCGGCAGGAGGTACGTCCGTACCCCCGACTCGATCGCGCCGCCGTCGGTGAGCGCGTTATCGCCGACCATCAGCACCGCGTCGGCCGGTAGCCCCACGATCTCGCACGCGGCCGCGAAGAGTCGCGGCGCGGGCTTCGCGACGCCGTACTCAAAGGAGAGCACCAGCCCGGCGAAGGAGTCGAGCAGTTCGTGGCGCGCCAGCACGGGGCGGATGTCCCAGCCGGTGTCGCTGACGACTGCCATCGGGATGCCGGCGGCGCGCAGCGCGGCGACGACGGGCGCAGTGTCGGGGAACGGTGTCCACGCGTCCGTCGAGATCTCTCGCTCGTAGAGCCGGTCACCGAGCCCGGGCACCACGACGTCGGCCGCGGCGTACAGGGCGGTCCAGCACGCGCGGTGTGCGGCCTCCGACAGGTCGCGTCCCTTGGCGATCTCCTCTGCGGTGCGCGCCCGATCCTGGATGTCGCGCCAGATCCGCTGTGCGGTCGCGAGGTCGACGTCGGCGCCCACCCGCTGCGCCTCTTCGCGCAGGATCGTCGGTCCATCGCCGCGACTGAACAGGGTGTCGCCCATGTCGAAGAGCACGCCACGAACAGGTTGCACGGCCGGAGTCTCGCAGGCGACTCCGTCGGCGCCCGCGTCAGCCCGGCGACCAGGCCGGATCGCGCCCGTGCCACGCGATCAGCTTCGCCTCGACCGTGGCGTCGCGCGCGACGGAAACGGCCGGGCCGAGCAGGCCGCCGGCGCGATCCGGGTCGGTCCGGCTCACCACGGCGTACGCGGCGCTCACGAGCTGCTCGTCGAGCGCGGGGTCGACTCCGGTGGCCCGGGCGAGATCCCATGTGTGCACGAGCACGTCGGTCGTGAGCGCGCCGAGCATCGTCCGAGCGGAGCTGTGCCCGCCGCCCGGCAGCTCCGTCTCACGGTCGAGCGCGCCCGGCTCGGCGAGGAACGCGAACAGCGCGCCCGATGTCGCGCGCCAACGCGCGGCCGGGCCCTCGCGCGGGCGGTGCGCGCGAATTCCGAGCGGTCGCAGGAGCAGGAACTCGTGAAAGCCGATGACGTGCTCGACGACGGCGCGGGCGTCCCAATCGGTGCACGGCGTCGGTGCCGACCAACGATCGTCGGGAACGCGATCCGCGACCGCAGCGAAGTCGTCGCACGCGCGGTGGTGACGCGAGGTCAGTTCGTCCACGACGACCTCCTCAGTCGGGGATGTCCACCAGCAGCGTGCCCGCGTGCCAGTCGGGGAGCGACGCGACGACATCGCCGTTTGGATCGACGAGCGCCGCGAGGCCCGGGAAGTCTTCGTCGTCGGTGACGCCGGCCTGCGTCGCGATTGCAACCCAGAGGTGCAACCGTCGCGCGTTGCGGCGCGCGTCGGCGAGTCCCGCGCTCGTCCACCAGTCGTAGCCGGCGCGCCAGCCTGCGTCGTCGACGCGCCGGCCGTACAGCCCGGGTGCGGCGCAGAAGAACACGACGTGCGCGCCGGCCGCGGCGGCGTCGTCGAACGGCGCGTCCGTCGCCGACTCCGCGCAGATGCAGATTCCGACCGGTTGCTCGTCGATCCTGAAGGTCGCCGCCGCCTGCCCCGCCCGATACATCTCCTCGTCGACGCCGAGCGTGCGCTTGCGGTACGACCCCGTGATCGCGCCCCGATCTGCGAGAACCTGCGCGATGGAGACGCCGTCGCCGGTCGCCTCCGCGATCCCGAACAGGGCGGCCACGCCGCGGCGTGCGGTCGCGCCGGCGACGGCCGTGACTGCGGGATGGGCGAGGGTGACCGCCCTGCCGGGCCAGTGCTCGGGGTCGGTCGAGCCCGTGAGCGACATCTCGGGGAACACGGCGATCCGAGCGCCCGCCGCCGCGGCCTCCGCGAGCACCGCGTCGTGGCGATGCGCCGCCGCGTCGGGTGCGCCCTTCGGGCAGTTCATCGCGACGAGGAGGGCACGCACGGTCTGGATCGTCGCGCGAGCACGGCTCGCTCGCTCCCCAACCGGGATTGAGGCAGCATGCCGTCGAGGCACCGCGACGATCAGGAGACCGCCATGGAGTACCGCACACTCGGTCAGACCGGCATCCAGGTGAGCACGCAGTGCCTCGGAGCGATGATGTTCGGGCTCTGGGGCAACCGCGATCACGACGACTGCACGCGCATCGTGCACGCCGCGCTCGACGCGGGCGTCAACTTCGTCGACACCGCCGACGTCTACTCGAACGGCGAGTCGGAGGAGATCGTCGGTAAGGCCCTGAAGGGTCGGCGCGACGACGTCGTGCTCGCGACAAAGGTGCACGGCACGATGGGCAGCGATCCCAACCAGCAGGGCAACTCGCGCCGTTGGATCCGCATGGAGGTGGAGAACAGCCTGCGCCGGTTGCAGACCGACTGGATCGACCTGTACCAGATCCACCGCCCCGACGCGACGCTCGACGTCGACGAGACGCTCGGTGTGCTCACCGATCTGGTGCGCGAGGGGAAGGTGCGCGCGATCGGATCGTCGACGTTCCCCGCCGAGCAGATCGTCGAGGCGCAGTGGGTCGCCGAGCGGCGCGGCCGCGAACGCTTCCGCTGTGAGCAGCCGCCGTACTCGATGCTCGCTCGCGGCATCGAGCGCGCGGTGCTCCCCACGTGTGCGCGCTACGGCATGGGCGTCATCGTGTGGAGCCCGCTCAACGGTGGCTGGCTCACGGGCAAGTACAAACGCGGTCAGGAGTGGCCCGAAGGGACGCGCGCCGCGATGGGGATGTTCTCCGCGCCCGAGAAGCGCCACAACCAGCGCAAGTTCGACGCCGTCGAGCAGCTCGAGAAGGTCGCCGCCGGTGCCGGGCTCTCGCTCACGCACCTGGCGATCGCGTGGAGCCTCGAACATCCCGCGGTCACGTCGACGATCATCGGGCCGAAGTCGATGGCACAGCTCACCGATCTCCTCGCGGCCGACGGCGTCCGCGTCGAACCCGAGGTGCTCGATCGCATCGACGAGATCGTCCCGCCGGGCGTCACGCTCGTCGGGCGCGACGACGGATACGAGCCTCCGGAGCTCGCGGCTGCGATCCGGCGGCGGACGCTAACCTGACGAACGCGTCAGGGAACGCGCCCGACTCTGGAGGGATCTCGCCATGTCCGACGTCATCTCGAGCACCTTCGGCGGGGGCGACGAAGCGCAGAACGCCAACCCGCAGGCGAACTACCGGCTCATGCAGGAGCACGCGCCGGTGCTGCGCATGGACGACATCGGAGTGATCCTCGCTCGCCACGACGACGTCATGCACGCGCTCCGCCATCCCGAGATGTTCTCGTCGAACATGGACGCGATCAGCATCGGCAACATCCGACCACTGATCCCGCTGCAGATCGACCCGCCCGACCACGTGAAGTTCCGCCGGCTCCTCGACCCGCTGTTCGCGCCGAAGGAGGTCGCCAAGCTCGAGCCCGAGGTGCGCCGGCTCGTCAACGAGTTGATCGACGGGTTCGTCGCGAAGGGCGAATGCGAGTTCAGCGACGAGTTCGCGATCCCGCTGCCGTGCACCGTCTTCCTCGCGCTCCTGGGACTGCCGATCGAGGACCTGGATCTCTTCCTCCGCTTCAAGAACGACATCATCCGTCCCGACGCGTCCGGCATGGACGCGATGAAGCAGGTGCAGGCCGCGACCGGCGAGGAGATCTACGCGTACTTCCAGAAGGTCGTCGACGCGCGCCGTGTCGAGCCCCGCGACGACCTCATCAGTGGCTTCATCACCGCCGACGTCGAGGGACACCAGCTCAGCGACAACGACATCCTCGATATCTGCTACCTGTTCCTGCTCGCGGGTCTCGACACCGTGACCGCGTCCCTCACCTGCGCGGTCGCCTACCTCGCGGAGCATCCCGATCGCCGCGACGCGATCAGCGCGGATCTCTCGCTCGTCCCTCCCGCCGTCGAGGAGTTGCTCCGGTGGGAGACCCCGGTTCCTGGTGTTCCCCGCGTCGCGATGGTCGACGTCGAGATCGACGGCTTCGAGATCAAGGAAGGCGAGTCGGTGATGTGCCTGCTCGGCTCGGCCAACATCGATCCGGGCGAGTTCCCCGATCCCGACTCTGTCGACCTCGAACGGCCGGGCAACCGCCATCTCGCGTTCGGTGGCGGTGTGCATCGCTGCCTCGGGTCGCACCTCGCGCGGCTCGAGATGCGCGTCGCGCTCGAAGAGCTGCACCGCCGCGTCCCCGACTACGCGATCAAGGACGGCGAGACGCCCGTGTACACGAGCGGCATCCGTGCGGTCGAGTACCTCCCGCTCGTCTTCACCGCTTCGGACCCGGCATGAAGGTTCGCGTCGACGCCGACATCTGCACCGGCCACGGCCGGTGCTACGTGCTCGCCCCGGATGTGTTCGCGGCCGACGACTACGGCCACTGCGTCGTCGCCGCCGAGGAGATCGACGCCGCGCTCGAAACGCAGGCACGCGCCGGCGAGGCGAACTGCCCCGAGCGGGCGATCACCGTCGACGCGAACTGACGACGTCTCCGAACCAGGCGTCTCCGAACCAGGAGCGGTGCATCAATGGACGACGTGCTCGGATACTCCGGCCGGCGGTGCATCGTCACCGGCGCGGCCTCGGGGATGGGTGAAGCCACCGCGCGGATCCTCGTGGATCTCGGTGCCGAGGTGCACGCGGTCGACATCCGCAAGCCCGAGATCAGCGGCCTCGCGAGCTACAGCGAGACCGACCTGCGCGATCCCGCCGCGATCGCGCGCACGATCGATGCCATCGGGGCGATCGTCAACAACTTGTTCAACTGCGCGGGGCTCCCGAACGACTTCCCCGGTCAGCAGGTGATGCTCGTCAACTGGTGCGGCCTGCGGGAGATCACCGAGCGAGTGATCCCGCTCATGATCGACGGCGCCGCGATCGCCAGCATCGCCTCCGTCGCGGGTATGGCGTGGCAGGGCAACCAGGCGAAGTTGCAGGAGCTCCTCGACACCCCCGACTTCGCGTCGGCCGCGGCCTGGTGTGAAGCCCATCCCGCCGACCTCGCCAATGCGTACGGGCTCTCGAAGGAAGCGATCAACATGTACACGGCGGTGCGGAGCGTCGACCTGATCGGCCGCGGCATCCGCATCAACTGCCTCAACCCCGGCCCGACCGACACGCCGATGATGCCGCACTTCGAGGCGGCCAATGGCGCCGACTTCATGCGCGACTTCCCCAAGCCGATCGGCCGCAACTCGACGCCTGCCGAGCAGGCGTGGCCGCTCGTGTTCCTCGGCAGCCCGCGCGCCGGCTACGTCACCGGCATCAGCCTCTTCGCCGACGGCGGCTTCACGGGTGCGCTCTTCACCGGCCAGGTCGACTTCGCGCGGCTCATGCCCCCGGGGAGTGAGTGAGCGAGCGCGTTCTTGTGGGGGTGCGTGGTTCCGGGCCAGGATAGAACCGGTTCTCGGTTCGGCACTCTCCGGAGGCGTGGATGTACGTCGGGTACTCGAAGGAGCACGAGGCGCTGCGCGACGAGTTGCGCGCCTACTACGACAAGCTGCTCACGCCGGAGATCGAGGACGAGCTGCGCGGCAGCGAGGGTGTCGGCCCCGTCCCGCGCGCGATCTTCAAGCAGATGGCTGCCGACGGCTGGGTCGGTGTCGGCTGGCCGACCGAGTGGGGCGGGCAGAACCGCACGCCCGTCGAGCAGTTCGTGTTCTTCGACGAGTCGATGCGTGCGGGCGCGCCGGTGCCGATGCTCACGATCAACTCGGTCGCGCCGACGATCATGCGGTTCGGCAGCCAGGAGCAGAAGGACTTCTTCATCCCGAAGATCCTCGGCGGCGAGATCCACTTCGCGATCGGCTACACCGAGCCCGACGCCGGCACCGACCTCGCGTCGCTGCAGACCCGAGCGGTACGCGACGGCGACGAGTACGTGATCAACGGGCAGAAGATCTTCACGAGCCTCGCCACCGACGCCGACTACATCTGGCTCGCGGTGCGCACCAACCCCGAGGCGAAGAAGCACAAGGGCATCTCGATCATCATCGTGCCGACGAGCACTCCGGGCTTCAAAGCGGTGCCGATCGAGAACTTCGGCAGCTTCAACACCAACATCACGATCTATGACGACGTGCGCGTCCCGGCCGGCAACCTCGTCGGTGAGGAGAACCAGGGCTGGCAGCTCATCACCAACCAGCTCAACCACGAGCGGGTGACGCTCTGCTCCTCGGGGATCATCGACCGCCAGCTCCACGACGTGCGGGAGTGGGCCCAGAACACGACGCTCGCCGACGGCCGCCGCGTGATCGACCAGGAATGGGTGCAGCTCAACCTCGCCCGCGTGCACGCGCAGCTCGAGTTCCTGAAGCTCGCGAACTGGCGGGTCGCGTGGGGCGCGACGAGCGGCGAGCCACTCAACCCGGCCGACGCCTCTTCGATCAAGGTCTACGGCACCGAGTTCTACATGCAGGCCGCGCGGCTGCTGCTCGAAGTGCTCGGTTCGGCCGCGGTGCTCCGGCGCGGTTCGCCCGACGTCGTGTTGCGCGGCCGCCTCGAAGCACTCGTGCGCGGCATGCACATCCTCACCTTCGGCGGTGGCACCAACGAGATGCAGCGCGACCTCATCGCGATCTTCGGGCTGGACATGCCCGGTAGCCCTCGCTGATCCCACTCCGCCCCACACCGACCCGGGAGTCGACATGGACTTCGCGTTGACCGAGACGCAGCAGGACCTGAAGTTGCTGACCGCCCAGATCCTCGGTGATCGCATGACGCTGCAGCACCTGAAGGCCGTCGAACGTTCCGACGACGGCTTCGACCGCGCGACGTGGGCCGAGCTCGCGAAGGCGAACCTGCTCGGCATCGCGATCCCCGAGGCGCACGGCGGCCTCGGGTTCGGATACCTCGACGTCTGCCTCGTGCTCCAGGAGGTCGGGCGATACGTCGCGCCGCTGCCGTTCGTACCGTGTCTCGTGTCCGCGGCGCTTCCGATCGCGCAGTTCGGCTCCGACGAGCAGCAAGCCCTGCTCGACGACGTCGCCGCCGGGACGCGGATCCTCACGGCGGCCTTGACGGAGACGGGCGCCGCGTTCGACTCGCCGACCACGACCGCCACGCGCGACGGCGATGGCTGGCGCATCGACGGCGTGAAGACCTGCGTGCCGTATTTCCACGTGGCAACGCACGTCGTGGTGCCCGCGAGCGTCGACGGCAAGCCCGCGCTCTTTCTGGTACCGACCGACGCGGCCGGAGTCGCCTCGGAGCGCCAGGAGACGATCAATCACGAACCGCAATTCCACGTCGAGCTCACGGGTGTGCAGCTTCCGGCCTCGGCGATCATCGGCGACGTCGACCGCGGGCGCGACATCCTCGAGTGGACGGTGTCGCGCACTGCCGTCGCGTTGTGTGCTGTCGTGTCCGGCGCGACCGATCGCGCGATGCGCATGACGGCCGACTACAGCTGCAACCGCAAGCAGTTCGACCGCGCGATCGCGACGTTCCAGGCCGTCGGCCAGCGCATGGCCGAGTGCTTCATCGACAATCAGGCGATCGAGCTCACGATGTTGCAGGCCGCAACCCATCTCGACGAAGGGCGCGTCGTGCCGCTCGAGGTGGGCACCGCGAAGTTCTGGGCTGCCGAGGGCGGGAGCCGGATCGGTCACGCGGCCCTGCACGTGCACGGTGGGATCAGCATCGACCTCGACTACCCGATCCATCGCTACTTCCTCTGGATCAAGCAGGCCGAGTTCACGCTCGGCGCCGCGACGCCATCGCTGCAGGCCGTCGGCAAGATCCTCGCCGACACCCCCGCCTGACGGGCGCTACGAGCGCGCGAAATCGAGGAGGCGACGGACCGGGTCGAGATCGAACGGCGCGCCCGTCATCACGATGAGGTGCTCCGCGCCGGCGTCGAGGTAGGCCTGCCAGTCGCCGATCTCCGACGCGTTGATCCCGACGGTACGTTCCACCTGTGTCGGTTTGCGGTCGAGCTTGGCGCACCATTCGTCGAGGATGCGGTTCTTCGCCGCGTACCGATCGACCGGACCGAAGGAGTTCCACGCGTCGGCGTACTGCGCGACGAGCCGCAAGGTGACCTTCTCGCCCGATCCGCCGATGAGGATGGGAACGTCGCCGAACGGCGGGGGATTCAGGCGCCCGAGCCGTTCCATGATGATCGGGAGCGACGCATCGAGGTGGCGCAACCGCTCCGGCGCGGTGCCGAACTCGTAGCCGTACTCGTCGTAGTCGCGCTCGAACCAGCCCGAGCCGATCCCGAGGACGAAGCGCCCGCCGCTGATGTGGTCGATCGTGCGGGCCATGTCGGCGAGCAGATTCGGGTTGCGGTACGAGTTGCACGTCACGAGCGCGCCCAGGCGCGCGTGACTCGTGTCGGCCGCGAGCGCGGCGAGCAGCGTGTAGCACTCGAAGTGCGCGGCGTCGGGATCTCCGTACAGCGGGTAGAAGTGGTCCCAGATCCAGATGCTGTCGACGCCGAGGTCGTCGGCTTCGCGCCACGCCGCGCGCATCGCGTCGACCGTCGTCGCCTGGGGATGCAACTGCACACCGACCTGGAACCGCGCCATGTCCACCGTCCTTGCTCGAATCGGACGCAGGCTAGCGACCTCTTCCACCGGTACGGGACGGGAGCTCCGCGCCCGACGTCAGTCGCGGCTCGTGAGCGCGATCCGACGTCCGCCGTTGTCGAGCCCGATCGCGGCCTCGCCGGCGATCAACCGGCGTATCGGTTCGCCGACGATCTCGCGTCGCCAGCCCGTCGCGAGTCGACCGGTGCCGTGCGACACGAACACGCTGATGTCGTTTCGGGTGGCCAGCAACGACGGTTCGAGACCGAGCTCCGAGGCGCGCTGCGCCAGCCACGCGCCGATCACGGTGACGGCAGGGGCGAGGGTGCGGTCCGTGCTGTCGGTCTCGGGGATCCGCAGCTCGCTCGCCGGGAGCGCGAGCCCGGCTTCGACGGCGGCGAGGATCGCGCTGCCCGTGCTGTCGCGCACGTGCCGGCCGTCGAGGCCCCGCGCGGCCATGAGGTCGTCGCGGGTGCGGGGCGCGCGCTGCACGATGCTCGCCAGCGCGAGGTCCGGGAGCACGAACCGGGGCGGCAGGTCGGCCCGCTCGGCTTCCCGCTCGCGCCAGGCCGCGACCTCCTGCGCGACGCCGCGCGACTTGCCCCGGAGTTGGCGGCTGCCCTTGATGCGCCACCAGGCCGTCTCCGGGTCGGGGCGCCCGTGGGCACGGAGCCGCCGTTCCTCGCACTCGGCGAGGGCCCACTCCAGCCGGCCCTGCTCGGTCAGCTGCTCGCCGAGCGCCTCGTGCAGCGCCGGCAGGTGCTCGACGTCGGAGGCCGCGTACGGCGCGCTGGTCGGGCGTCAGCGGGCGTCGGGTCCAGTCGGTGAGGCGGTCGCCCTTCGCGAGGCGAATCCCGAGGATCCGCTCGCAGAGCGTGGCGAGCGACGGGGTGCCGTAGCCGAGGAACCCGGCCGCGATCTGGGTGTCGAAGAGGTGGGCGGGGCGGACGCCGCAGGCGCGCTCGAGGATCGTGAGGTCCTGGTCGCCGGCGTGGGCGATCAGCGTGCCGGGACCGCCGAGAACGGGGGCCATCGGCGCGACGTCGACCGCGATCGGGTCGACGATCGCGAGGCCTCCGGGCCACGAGACCTGGATGAGGGCGAGGCGCGGGTGGTACGTGCGCTCGCCCTGGAACTCGGTGTCGAGCCCGTAGATCGGTTCCTCACGCAACGCGCGAACGATGCCCTCGAGGGCATCGGCGTCCTGGACGAGTGTGGCATCGGGCACGACCCCCAGCTTGCCCGATCCCGAGCCCGTCGCGCAGCCAGGAGCCGGAGCCGGACGCGTTCCGCGCGTCTGCGCCCACCCGTTCGGGATGCACCCGGGCGGCGCCGGCCGTCGGCACAATGAGACCTCGCGGGCGAGGAGGGACGCGGAGATGGCTGCGACGGTGATCGATCTCCCCGCCACCCGGCGCGGCCTGCATCTCGTCGACCTCGAGAACCTGCTCGCCGACCCGTGGGCGCGCGGCCCGGCCGTCGGGCGGGCCCTCGACGAGTACCTCGAGCGGGCGTCGTGGCGTCCGGGAGATCTCGTGTTCGTCGCGGGGAACCCGTGGCTGATGGTGGAGTTGGGGTGGTCGCACGGCGCGGATTGCCACCGGTTCGCGGCGCGTGGTCCGCAGGGCGCCGACACGAAGTTGCTCGAGGCCTCGCCGTTGCACTGGGTGTCGCGGCGTTTCGATCGCCTCGTCGTCGGCAGCGGAGACGGCGTCTTCGCCGACCGCCTCGCCGCCGCGCGCGGCTCGGGCCTCGCGGTCCATCTGGTGTCGCGGCGGGACGCGTTCTCGGGCCGCTTGGCCCGCCTCGGCTGCCCCACCGAATGGTTCGTCGGCGACGACGACGACCGCCCCGTCGCCGCGCCGATCCCACTGTCGAGCCGCCGCCGGCCGCGCTCGCCGCAGCCCGTGGCCGTGACCCTCGGGCGCGGCTGAGTCGCGGCGCTCGGGCGTGCGGCCCGGCCGGGGGCGCGCGAAGGGGCGGCTGTGATGTGATGAGTGCCGTGACGACCATGCGCGAAGACCGTCCGTGGGGCTCCTTCACGGTGCTGGAGGACGACGGCACCCACAAGGTGAAGCGGCTCGAGGTGCTTCCGGGTCGGCGGCTGAGCTATCAGCGGCACGAGCGGCGGGCCGAGCACTGGTTCGTCGTCACGGGCACGGCTGCGGTCACCCTCGACGGCGAGATCCACGTGCGCAGAGCGGGGGACGCCATCGACATCCCCCGCGGCGCCGCGCATCGCATCGCCAACGTGGGCGACACGGCGCTCGTCTTCATCGAGGTCCAGCACGGCGACTACTTCGGCGAGGACGACATCGAGCGCCTCGAGGACGACTTCGGCCGGGCCGGCTGACCGGTCGCGGCGCGCGACCGTCGGCGTGCCGGCATTCGCCGAGCGGCTCAGCCCAGGTTCACCAACCACGACAGGTGGAGCGCGTCGAGCAGCTTCGTGACGTCGGCGTTCGCGCGGCTCAAGCGGTCGAACAGGAGCAGCAGGCCGAACACCCCGACCACGACGGCCGAGATGACGACGAGCGCGGGGAGGTGTCGCTTCACCCAGTCGAGCGCGCCCGTGAGCCGGCCGAGCGCGAGGCCGCAGACGAGAAACGGCACCCCGAGGCCCAGCGCGTACGCGCCGAGCAGCGTCGCGCCGGCCCAGGCGCGGTGCGTGTCGGCGGCGATCGTGAGGATCGAACCCAGCACGGGTCCGAGGCAGGGCGTCCACCCGAACGCGAAGGCCGCGCCCGCGACGACGGGCGCCGCCCGCCCGTAGCGCGCCAGCTGCGGATGGAAGCGCAGTTCCCCGTAGAGCCATGGCGCGCGCAGGAAGACGGAACCCGCGAGGAAGCATGCGAAGCCGAGCATCAACGCGCCCGAGACGCGCGTGAGCACGTCCTGGTGTTCCACGAGCGTGCTGCCGATCGCGGACGCCGAGAGTCCCAGCAGGACGAACACGGTCCCGAAGCCGAAGACGAAGAGCCCCGTGGTGAGGGTGATCTCGCCGAGATAGCGCCGTGATCCTTCGCGCAGGGTCACGATGTCGAGACCGGTCACGAGGGAGAGATAGCCGGGCACGAGCGGGAGCACGCACGGCGAGAGGAACGAGATGACACCGCCGCCGAATGCAAGGACGTAGGCGAGCGGGCTCACGCTGGTGATGCGCTGCAGGGCGAGCACCGGTTCGGGTCCGCTGAGCGCGATCACCGGCCCATTGTTCCCGAAGCCTCCCTCAGGAACCGATGCCACCAACGCCCGGGCGGCAGGCAGGATGGTCGGATGCCGCCGCCTGGCCCTTCGGGAACCGGTCCCCGCCTGACACCCGAGCGCCGTTCGGCGAGAATGACGCCGGTGACCCGCTGGGAGCATTCCGGCGCGCCGCGTGGCGATCGCTACGACGACCGCTTCCGTGAGCTCGAGGCCAAGGGTGTCGACGTGCACGGCGAAGCCCGCTGCGTCGAGGCCCTCGTCGCGTGCGACGGTCCGGCCCCTTCGACCACCGGCTCCGGCACGGCGCGCGGGCGCATCCTCGACGCCGGGTGCGGGACCGGCCGGGTCGCGATCGAGCTCGCGGCGCGCGGTTTCGACGTCGTCGGAGTGGATCTCGATCCCGCGATGCTCGACGCGGCCCGCCAGAAGGCGCCCGGCCTCGACTGGGTGCTCGGCGATCTCGCCGAGCTGCGGCTGAAGCGCGAGTTCGAGGCCGCGGTGCTCGCCGGCAACGTCATGGTGTTCGTGGCCGCGGGGACCGAGGGCCGGGTGCTTGCGCGCGTCGCGGCCCACCTCGTCGTCGGCGGGCTGATCGTCGCGGGCTTCCAACTCTCGGGCCGTCTCGGTCTCGAGGGGTACGACGCGGCCGCCGATGCCGCCGGCCTCGAGCTGTTCGCGCGGTTCGCGACCTGGGAGCGGGAGCCATTCGCGGGCGGCGACTACGCGGTGAGCGTGCACCGCCGGCGCGCGCACTGACGTGCGGCGTCGGCGTCCACGCCCGGTCGGTGCGGGCCTCCGCCGGCTGGCGCTCGCCGCGCTGATCGGATGCTTCGCCGTCGCGTGCACCGGCCGCGACCAGGCGGCGACGACGAGCTTCACCGTTCCGCCCGTCACCACCGCGCCGACGACGACCACCACCACCACGACCGAGCCGCCGACCACCACGACCACGGTCCCACCGGCTCCGCGTGCCCGGCTCGCAGGCATCTCGCCCGGGTACGGCATCGGATCGCTCTCGCCACCCGAGATCGACTCCGCGCTCGACGCGATCGCGGCGACCGGTGTGCGCTGGTTGCGGCTCGACTTCGACTGGTCGGTGATCCAGGCGGGTGGACCGAACGAGTACGACTGGTCGCACGTCGATCCGCTCGTCGTGGGCGCGCGCGGCCGGCACCTCGCGGTGATCGCCCTCGTCACCTACACGCCGCAGTGGGCGCGCCCGCGTGGTGCGCCCGACAAGGCGCCGCCGAGCAATCCCGACGACTTCGCTCGCTTCGTGAGCACCGCGGCGCAGCGGTACCGCGATCTCGACGTGACGACGTGGGAGATCTGGAACGAGCCGAACGTGTCGACGTTCTGGTACCCGCGACCCAACCCTGAGGGCTACACCGCGTTGCTGATGCGCGCCTCGTCGGCGATCCGCGCGGTCGAGCCCAAAGCCACGATCATCACCGGAGGTCTCGCGCCGGCGTCGAACAACGCGAGCGGATCGCAGATCGAAGACCGCACGTTCCTCACCCGCGTGTACAACGCGGGTGGCGCCGGCTTCTTCGACGCCGTCGCGTTGCACCCCTACTCGTTCCCGCACCTGCCGCTGTTCCCCGCGGACTACAACACGTTTCTCACGACGCCCGGCCTCTACCAGGTGATGGTTCAGCACGGCGACGCGGCGAAGAAGATCTGGGCCACCGAGATCGGCGCGCCGACCGCAGGAGGCGGGGGTGCGGTGAGCGAGACGGAGCAGAGCCGCATCCTCGTGCAGGCGTTCGGGCAGTGGACGCAGTGGACCTTCACCGGACCGATGATCTGGTTCTCGTATGCGGACGCGTCGGCGGATCCGTACAACCGCGACGCGCACTTCGGGCTCGTCGACGCGCAGGGTGCCGCGAAGCCGTCGCTCGCCGTCTTCGACAGCGTCGTGAGCGGTCTCATCCGGCGCCAGCAGGCGGGGTGAGGCGCGCCCGCGCGTAGCATCCGCTCGCGAACGACGAACGTACGAGCGGGAGGTTCCTGTGGTCGATATCCGCCAGATCCACGACGTGTCCGGGCGCGTGGCCGTGCTCACCGGTGCGGCGAGCGGTATCGGCAAGGCGTCCGCGCTCACGCTGGGAGCGGCCGGGGCGACCGTGGTCTGCGGCGACATCGACGACGCCGGCGCGCAGGCGACTGCCGACGAGGTCGTCGCGGGCGGCGGGACCGCGATCGCGCAACGCACCGACGTGACCGCGCGCGCCGACGTCGACGCGCTCGTCGACCGCGCAGTGCACGACTACGGGCGCCTCGACGTCATGGGCAACATCGCGGGGGTCCCGTTCAACCGCCTCGTGAAAGACGTCACCGACGAGGATTTCGAACGCGTCCTGGCCATCAACCTGAAGAGCGTCTGGTACGGCTGCCAGGCCGCGCTGCGCGTCATGGTCCCGCAGGGCTCGGGCAACATCATCAACATCGCGTCGGGTGCGATCGACACACCGGCGCCGACGCTCGCGGTGTACGGCCTCACCAAGGCCGCGGTCGCCATGCTCACGAAGACGGTCGCCATGGAAGGCGGCGCGAGCGGCATTCGCTGCAACGCGCTCGCGCCGGGCGTCATCGAGACGAAGTTCTCGAACCAGCACTTCGTCGATGCCGACGGCAACGTCGATCCCGACCGGCTCGCGCAGTACCGAAAGCGCTTCGGCGCGCAGTCCCCGCTCGGCCGGGTCGGTGAGGCCCAGGACGTCGCGTGGGCGATCCTCTACCTCGTGTCCGACGCGGCGTCGTTCGTCACCGGGCAGATCCTGAGGCCGAACGGTGGCGTCAGCATGCCCTGGTAGCGCGTCGCGCTAGTCCTTCGGCGCGAGGACGAGCAGGAACTCGAGGGTGCCGGAGTCACCGACGCTCGCAGGCCCGCCGCTCGGGTTGTCGATCGAGTAGTCGGCGAAGGTGATGAGCTCGGAGCCGTTCACGTCGATCACGCCGCCGGCGCGCTTGGCGTCGAGGTTGATGGTCACGGCCTTCGTCACGCCGTGGAGCGTGAGCTTGCCCGTCGCCTTCGCGTGCACGGTCGTCCCGTCGGCGGGCACCGAGCCCAGCTCGATCGGCTGGATGAGGACGAAGGTCGCGGTCGGGAAGTCGGCGGTGTCCATGATCCGCCCCTGGAACTGGTCGTCGCGCTGGCTGCGCCCGCTCGACACCTTCGTCATGTCGACCGAGAAGGACGCCTCGGTCACGGTCGTGCCCGAGATCATGAAGCTGCCGGTGACGGCGTTCGTGCGCCCGACCGCCGTCGCGCTCTGAGCGAAGAGGGTTTCCTTCACGCGATAACCCGCGATCGACGCGCTCGTGGGCGTGAAGCTGCCTTCGACGGACGTGAGCGCAGTGGTCGGCGCCGTGCTCGCACCGGTCGCGTCGGTCGAGTCGGTGCTGAGGCTGAGCGGGGCGGGTGCGTCGCCCTGGATGAAGTGGAAGTAGACGTACGGGCCGCCGACGACCAGGACGACGGAGACGATCACGCTCGCGGCGAGCCAGCGGGTCCAGCGGCGTCCGGTGCGCGGACTCATCGTTCTCCTCGGGGCAGGCGAGTCGGCCGGTCGGCTCCGATGGATCCTCGCGACCGAACCTGGGTGTCAGGTGTGAACGAAGTGGTCGCCCGCTGGGTTCATGACGCGGAGCTCAGGCTTCGGGCGGGTCGATCGGTGGCCGGGCCGCGGGGAGGCGCACGACGAAGCGAGCGCCGCCGAGGCCGCCGGCAGCCGGGTCGGAGGGGACGACCGAGACGCTCCCGCCATGGTGCTCGACCACCCGCCGGACGACGGCGAGCCCGAGACCGGCGCCGCCGTCGGCGCGCCCGCGGGCCTCGTCGAGGCGGGTGAAGCGATCGAAGATGCGCTCGCGATCGGCTTCGGGCACGCCCGGACCGTCGTCGTCGACCACGAGCACGAGGTCGTCGTCCTCGTGCTGCAGGCTGATCGCGACCTGGCTCCGCGCGTGACGCTGCGCGTTGTCGACGAGGTTGCGCACGACCTGCGCGAGCTGGCGCTCGTCGCCGTTCACGCGCCCTGCCGACACGCCCACCGTGGCGACGGGGATCCGATGGGTCCGGGTGCCCTCCTCGAGCGCGAGATCGTCGAGATCGACGGGGCCGCGTCGCGCCACGCCGGGTGACTCGTCGAGCCGCGCGAGCGCCAGGAGGTCGTCGACGAGGCGGCTGAGCCGTTCGGTCTCTCCGAGCGTGCGCGCCGCGACGTCGGGCCAGTCGGCATCGGCGTCGGCCGATGCGACCTCGAGCTCGGTGCGGATCGTGCTCACCGGGCTGCGCAGCTCGTGCGACGCGTCCGACACGAACGCGCGCTGCCGCGCCGCAGCCTGCTCGAGCCTCTCGAGCATGCCGTTCATCGTGCGGGCCAGCCGCGCGACCTCGTCCTTCGTGCGCGGCACGGGGAGCCGCTGGTACATCGTGGTGGCGGTGATCTCGTCGACCTGCGCGCGCAACGCCTCGACCGGTCGCAGCGCCCGGCCCACGAGCACCCACGCGACCATCCCGACGAGCACGATCAGCCCGGGAGTTCCGATCCACAGTGACGTCGCGAGCGTGTCGACACTGCGGCGCACGTCGACGAGCGGCGCGCCGACGGCGACGGTGAGCGAGGTCCCCGATGACACCTCGACGTCGCGCCAGACGACGTCGTAGGCGCTGCCGTCGGGCGCCTCGACGCGCGCGACGTGCTTCGCGGAGAGGTGCAGGGTGGGCAGGCTCGGATCGGTGCTCCCGGCGATCACCCGCCCGTCGCTGGTGTAGATCTGGTAATAGGCGTACGCGGGATCCGCGCCCGACATCTTCAGGCGGTCGGGGTCGACGCCCGCCTCGAGTTGCGAGGCGACCTTGCGGAGCGCGCGGTTCACCTCCGCGTGCTGGCGGGACTCGAGGGAGTTGCGCACGGTGTGCACCAGCGCGACCGACGCGCCTGCGAACGCGAGGCCGAACGCGATCGTCGCCGCGAGCGTGATGCGAACCCGAACCGGTTCGAACGGCGCGAACAGCGGGCGCCACCACCGCCGGCGCCGCGGCGGCCTCACCTCGTCGCCAACCGCCGGCGCCTCAGGACCCATCGTCGGGGACGATCCGGTAGCCCGCGCCGCGCACCGTGTGCAGCATCCGCTGATCGAACCCGTCGTCGATCTTGCGCCGGAGGTACCCGACGTAGACCTCCACGATGTTGCGATCGCCTTCGAAGTCGGGACCCCACACCTCTTCGAGGAGGTCGTCCTTCGACGCGACACTGCCCCCGCGCTGCATGAGCGCCTCGAGCAACGTGAACTCCCTGCGGGTGAGCGCGATGTCGCGGCCACCCCGGTTGCAGGTACGGCGCCCGGGATCGAGGGTGAGCGACCCGACCTGCAGCGTCGCGACCTTCGGCGCGCCGCGGCGCAGCAGCGCGCGCAATCGGGCCACGAGCACGACGTAGGAGAACGGCTTCGACAGGAAGTCGTCGGCACCGGTGTCGAGCGCCTCGGCCTCGTCGTATTCGCCGTCCTTCGCGGTGAGCATCAGGATCGGGGTCCAGATGCCCTCGCCGCGCAGCGTCTCGCACACCTTGTAGCCGTTCATCTTCGGCAGGAGGATGTCGAGGATGATCGCGTCGACGCCGCCCTCGCGGGCGCGCTCGAGGCCCGAGAGCCCGTCGTGGGCGCATTCGACCTCGAATCCCTCACGCCGCAGGCCGCGGGCGACCGCGTCGGCGAGGGGAACCTCGTCCTCGATCATCAGGATTCGCATCGGAACCATTGTCGCGGGCCCGGGACCAGGCCCGATCCCCGCATGCTGAGTCCCGGCTGAGTGTCGGGGTCCGCCCGGACCTGCTTCGCTCGGTGGTATCCTGGTTGCCGCGAGCGCGGAAGTCCTGGCTCGCGGGTCATCCTCACCGTTCCGTTCTCGCCGTTCCGTCCGACGTGGCGCATGTCTGCACCTCGCCGTCCTGGGATCGGGCCGCCGAAGGCGTGACCCAACACCGCCGTGCGGCGGTGTCCATCCCGACGACGAAAGCAGTTTCGTGACCACAACCGGATTCGAGGCGCTCGGCGTCTCCGCCGACCTCGCCGCGGCCTTGCGCGCCGCAGGCATCGAGGAACCGTTCCCCATCCAGGCTCTGACGATCCCCGACGGCCTCGCCGGCCGCGACATCTGCGGCAAGGCCAAGACCGGCTCGGGCAAGACCCTCGCCTTCGGCATCCCGCTCCTCGAGCGGGTCGGCAAGGCGAACCCCAAGACCCACGCGCGCTCGTGCTGCTCCCGACGCGCGAGCTCGCGAACCAGGTGTCGACCGTGCTCGCGCCGCTCGCCAAGGTGCGCGGTCGCAGCGTCGTCGCGGTGTACGGCGGAGTCTCCATGGACCGTCAGATCCGAGCGCTCGAGCGCGGTGCCGACGTCGTGATCGGCACCCCTGGCCGTTGCATCGACCTCATGGAGCGCGGCGAGCTCGTGCTGCGTGAGATCGAGGTGCTCGTGCTCGACGAAGCCGACCGCATGGTCGACATGGGCTTCCTGCCCCAGGTGCAGAAGCTGCTGTACAAGATCGAGTCGGAGCCGCAGACGATGCTGTTCTCGGCCACGCTCGACGGCGCGATCAACCGGCTCGTGCAGCGCTACCTCCACGACCCGGTCGAGCACGAGGTCGAGTCGGCCGAGCTCACCGTCGACGAGATGGATCACGCGTTCCTGCTCGTGCACGAGATGGACAAGGTGAAGGTCGCAGCCGCGATCGCGCACAACGCGGAGCGCACGCTCATCTTCATGCGCACCAAGCGCGGCGCCGACCGTCTCGTGCGCAACCTCCAGCGCGAGAAGATCCGCTGCGGCGCGATCCACGGTGATCTCCGCCAGGGCAGCCGCGAGCAGGCGCTCGCCGAGTTCACGAGCGGCAAGATCCAGGCGCTCGTCGCCACCGACGTCGCCGCCCGCGGGCTCGACATCGACGGTGTCGACGTGGTCGTGCACTACGACCTCCCCGAAGACCACAAGGCGTACCTGCACCGCTCCGGTCGCACCGCGCGTGCCGGCAACGCGGGCGTCGCGGTCACGTTGTCGCTGTGGAACGAGGAGAACTCGGTACGCGTGCTGCAGAAGCGGCTCGGGCTGGCGCAGCCGATCATCGAGGTCTTCTCGAACGACCCTCGCCTCGCCGACCTCGGCACGCTCGCGGCCGAGGGTGCCGCGCTCGTCTGAGCGGAGTGCGTACCGCGGCTCAGCCGGAGCCGAAGGCCCGCGGGTCGTCGGCTCCGCCCGCGTCCTCGCGACGCACCTGCACGTGCGATTCGACCGGCTTCCCGGTCCGGATCCCGGTGCGGTAGCGGCCGTCTACGACGGGGAGTGAGCCGCGGCGCATCATCTGGCGTGCCTCGCGCCGGCGCGCGAGCCGCTGGAGCCGTCGGCGGCGAACGGCGCGGACCCGCAAGACGTAGAGCGCGACCAGCACGAGCACGAGGAAGACGATCACGAGTGTGAGCGTCGACGGGCCGTGGCTCGAGCGCTCCTTCGCGCTCGTCGCCGACGCGGCGAGATTTGCCGCGTGTGACGCGCCGCTCGCCGGTGCGGCCGCGGTCGCCGCCGTCGACGACGGCGAGGTCGACGGCGAGGTCGATGGCGAAGAGACGTTCGTGCGGGCCGGCACCGGGGCCGCCGCGAGCTGGCGGAACGCACTGAACTGCGCCTCGCGCGCCGAATAGGTACTGATCGTCGTGCACGGGATCGACGACCCGATGCCCTTGCCCGGTGGGGTCGCGAACGCGACGTCGAGGAACCGCTGCGCCCAGCCGTAGGTGTCCCACGTGTTGAGCATCACCGCGACGAGCGTGCGCCCGTTGCGGGTCGCGGAGGCGACGAAGGTGTGCCCGGCCTTGTTGGTGAAGCCGGTCTTCAACCCGTTGGCCCCCGCGTAGAGATGCTCGCTCACCAGCTTGTTGTGGTTCGTGAGCGTGTGGTGGACCCCGTCGGGGCCCACGAACGCGACGCTGGGTGCCGCCGCCAAGCGCGCGATTGCCGGCACGCGCAGCGCGTCGCACGCGGAGATCGCAATGTCGTACGCGCTCATCCGCGGGCCACCCTGGTAGGCGTTGCCATCGTCGAGGCCGGCGGGGTCGGCGAAGGTGCTGTCGCGTAGCCCGAGCCCCTGCGCCGTCTTCGCCTCGGCCTTCGCGAACGAGGCGACGCTGCCCGACGTCGCCTCCGCAAGCGCGTACGCGGCGTCGTTTGCCGATACGACCATCAGCGACGCCAGCGTGTCGGAGAGCGTCCAGCGCTGGCCCGCGAGCATGCCGATCTTGCTTGCCGGTTGTCCCGCGGCGCGTGCGCTGACCGTGATGTGCGCGCTCGGCGAGAGCCGCTCCACCGCCGTGAGCGCCGTCATGAGCTTCGCGAGGCTCGCGGGTGGCAGCGCCTGGTGTTCCGCGTGGGCGAGGAGGATCTCGCCGGTCTTCGCGTCAACGACGATCCATGCCTGCGGCGGCGGGGGCGTGGCGGTCGTGGGTGCGGTGGCGGCGGCGGCCGCGGTGGAACCAGCCGCGCCGAGCGCGGTCAGCACCAGGGAGATTGCAACCAGGACCCACCCGGCTCGTCGAGCCATCCACACGAGGTTATCCGTGCCGGTCCCCGGAGCCTTGCGTGGCAGGATGGGCGCCGATGTCTCGAATCTCCGCGCGCGTCGCCGCGATCAAGGAATCGGCCACGCTCGCCGTCGACGCGCGGGCGAAGGCGATGCAGCAGGCGGGCGAAGACGTCATCGGATTCGGTGCCGGTGAACCCGACTTCCCGACGCCCGCGCACGTCGTGGAAGCGGCCGTCGCCGCGTGTCGTGACCCCCGAAACCACCGGTACACGCCGTCGGCGGGGTTGCCCGAACTGCGCGAGGCGATCGCGCACAAGACGAAGCGCGATTCCGGCTACGACGTCGTCGCCGGGCAGGTGCTCGTCACGAACGGCGGCAAGCACGCGGTGTACACGGCCTTCCAAGTGCTGCTCGACCCCGGCGACGAGGTGCTCTGCCCGGCTCCGTACTGGACGACGTACCCGGAGGCGATCACCCTCGCACAAGGCGTGCCCGTCGTCGTCGCCACGACCGAGGCGAGCGGGTTCAAGGTGTCGGTCGAGCAGCTCGAGGCCGCGCGCACGCCGCGTACGAAGGTGCTCTTGTTCGTGTCGCCGAGCAACCCGACCGGCGCGGTGTACGCGCCGGCCGACGTCGAGGCGATCGGGCGTTGGGCGTTCGAGCACGGCATCTGGGTCGTCACCGACGAGATCTACGAGCACCTCACCTTCGGCGACCATCGTTTCTCCTCGATGCCGACGATGGTCCCCGAGCTCGCGGATCAGTGCGTCGTCGTCAACGGCGTCGCCAAGACCTACGCGATGACGGGTTGGCGCGTCGGCTGGCTCATCGGCCCACGCGACGTCACCGCCGCCGCGATCAACTTCCAGTCGCACAGCACGTCGAACGTGTCGAACGTCGCGCAGCGCGCCGCGCTCGCCGCGGTGTCGGGAGATCTCGCGGCCGTGGCCGAGATGCGCGCGGCCTTCGAGCGGCGCGGCCGGCTGATGCACGGCCTCCTCACGGGCATCGACGGCGTGCGTTGCCTCGAGCCCGAGGGCGCGTTCTACTGCTTCCCCTCCTTCGAGGCGGTGCTCGGTCGCGAGATCGCCGGCCGGCGCGTCGACACCACGCTCGACTTGTGCGAGGTGCTCCTCGAGCAGGCGAAGGTCGCGATCGTCCCCGGGGAGGCCTTCGGTGCCCCCGGTTACTGCCGAATCTCGTTCGCGCTCGGCGACGACGACCTCGGTGAAGGCTTGCGTCGCATCGCCACCGCGCTCGGTTCGTGAAAGGTTCGCGTCGATGACGGACGAAGGCCGAGTACTCGTCGCGGAGAAACTTGCACCGCGTGGCATCGACCTCATGCGCAGCTCGGGGCTCGACGTCGAGGAGCGCATCGGACTGAGCAAGGACGAATTGATCGCCGCGCTCCCGGGTGTCGCGGCGCTCGTGATCCGTAGCGCGACGAAGGTCGACGCCGACGTGCTCACGGCCGGTCGGGACCTCGTCGTCGTCGGGCGCGCCGGTATCGGACTCGACAACGTCGACGTCGCCGATGCGACCCGGCGGGGCGTCATGGTCGTCAACGCGCCGCAGTCGAACGTTCTGTCCGCCGCGGAGCACACGCTCGCGCTGCTCCTCGCGCAGGCGCGCAACATCCCGCAGGCCCACGCGGATCTCGTCGCCGGCCACTGGAACCGCAGCCGGTGGGAAGGCGTCGAGCTGTACGGCAAGACCCTCGGCATCGTCGGCCTCGGTCGCGTCGGCGTGCTCGTCGCGCAGCGCGCCAGCGCATTCGGCATGCGGCTCGTCGCGTACGACCCCTTTGTGAGCGTCGATCGCGCGCGCCAGCTCGGCGTGCAGATGCTGCCCACCGTCGACGCGCTCGTCTCCGACGCCGATTTCGTGTGCGTGCATCTCCCGAAGACCCCCGAGACGATGGGCCTCATCGGTGCCGAAGTGCTGGCGAAGGCGAAGCCCGGACTGCGCATCGTCAACACGGCGCGCGGCGGCATCGTCGACGAGAACGCGCTCGCCGACGCGATCCGCGACGGCAAGGTTGCGGGCGCGGCGATCGACGTGTTCGTGAAAGAACCGACCACCAAGTCGCCGCTGTTCGAGCTGCCGTCAGTCGTCGTGACCCCACACCTCGGCGCATCGACGGTCGAGGCCCAGGACAAGGCGGGCAACACGATCGCCGAACAGGTCGTGCTCGCGCTGCGCGGCGAGTTCGTGCCGTTTGCGGTCAACGTCGCCGCGTCGGAGGCCTCGGAGTCACTGCGCCCGTATCTGCCGCTCGCGGAACGCCTGGGCCGCCTCTTCACCGCGCTCGCCGGCGCGGCCCCCGACACGGTCGAGATCACCTTCGAGGGTGCGATCGCCGACTACGACTGCCGCGTGCTCACCCTGTCGGTGATGAAGGGCCTGCTCTCACCGGTGGTCGACGAGCCGGTCACGTTCGTGAACGCGCCCCAGCTGGCCGAGGAGCGCGGCGTCGCGGTGCGCTCCACCAACTCTGCCTCCGCCCGCGACTACGTCAACCTCATCACCGTGCGCGGCACTGCCGGCGGCCGTGCGACGCACGTGGCGGGCACGCTGTACGGCAAGTCGGACGCGCCGCGGATCGTCGGCCTCGACGAGCACATCGTCGACCTCCCGCCGTCGAGTCACATGCTCGTCGTGCGCAACGAGGACGTTCCCGGCGTGATCGGCATGGTCGGGATGATCCTCGGCGAGGCGAAGGTCAACATCGAGGACATGGACGTCGGTCGCAGCCCCACCGGCGTCGCCGCGATGATGGCGATCTCGACCGGATCACCCGTTCCCGGCGAGGTCGTCGAGCGCTTGCGCGCACAACCGTTCGTCTACGACGCCAAGGCCATCGAGCTCTAGCCCGAGTCACTCAGTTCTTCGCGGGGCGGAGGCCGTCGGCTTCCGCGGCCGCGGCGTCGACGTAGCAGCGGTCGGGGCGAGTGCGGTCGTAGTTCGCGCCGCCGGGCACGTGGTAGATGCCGCTCCCGCGCTTGCCCTTGACGGGATGCGACGCCGGGCACATGCCGTTGAGCGGTTCCATCACCGGCGCCATGTCGAGGTCCGACGCGCCTTCCTCCGTCTCGGGCCCGCCGCTCGCCTGCAGGGTGTGCGGGAGGTGGATCGGCGTCACCGGTCGCGGCGCGGGTGGGAACGGGAACGGCGCCGGTTCCCACGCGCTCTCGCCGGTCGGCTCGGTGAGCCGCGCCTTGGAGGCGCGCCAGGCCGCGAAGACTGCCGCCGCGACCGCGCCGAGGCCGATCGTTCGTTTCCAGGTGATCCGCATTGGTGCAATTGTCGCGGGCCCGGCGCCCGCGCGCTCGGACCGTCCGCCCGTCGGCTCCGCCGCGCTTCCCGCCGTGCGTTGACTCCGACGTGCGGATCTGGCAGACTCCTTCGACCATGTACGAGGTGACCGCTTCCCCGACGCACGGCCTCCTCCTTACGTAGCCGCGGGCACCCACCCGGTGCTCGCAGACGCCCTCCGCGCCGCTGGCCGGAGGGTTTTTTCGTGCCCGGTTCGGCCTCGCACACATCCGACCGATTGGGAGATCGACATGGAGCAGGTGCGCATCTTCGACACGACGCTGCGGGACGGCGAGCAGTCGCCCGGGATCTCCCTCGACGTCGCCGAGAAGCTCGAGATCGCGGAGCAGCTCGCGCGCCTCGGCGTCGACGTCATCGAAGCCGGCTTCCCGATCGCGAGCGACGGCGACTTCGAGTCGGTGGAGGCGATCGCGAAGGCGGTGCGCGGCCCGGTGATCGCAGGGCTCTCGCGCACCGGTTTCAAGGACGTCGATCGCGCGTGGGAGGCGGTGCGGCACGCGCAACGGTCGCGGATCCACATCTTCATCGCGACCTCCGCGATCCACATGGAGAAGAAGCTCCGCATGACCCCCGACCAGGTGAAGGCGGAGGCCGCGGCCGGTGTCGCGCGCGCAAAGGGCTACTGCGCCGACGTCGAGTTCTCGCCCGAAGACGGCTCCCGCTCCGACGTCGACTTCATGTGCGAGGTGCTGCAGATCGCCGTCGACAACGGTGCGACGACCCTCAACATCCCCGACACCGTCGGCTTCGGCGTGCCCGAGGAGTACGCCAAGCTCATCCGCCACGTGATCGAGACGGTGAAGGGCGACTACGTCGTCTCCACGCATTGCCACGACGATCTGGGGCTCGCGGTCGCGAACTCGCTGGCCGGGGTCTCGGGAGGCGCGCGGCAGGTGGAGTGCGCGATGAACGGGCTCGGCGAGCGGGCCGGGAACGCCGCGCTCGAAGAAGTGGTCATGGCGATCAAGACGCGCGGCGACTACTTCGAAGGTCTGACCGTCGGGGTGCACACCGAGGAGCTCGCGCGCACCTCTCGGCTCGTGTCGCGCCTCACCGGCTACCACGTGCCGTTCAACAAGGCCGTTGTCGGCCGCAACGCGTTCGCGCACGAGTCGGGGATCCACCAGCACGGTGTGCTCTCCGACCGCGCGACGTACGAGATCATCGACGCGAACACGGTCGGGCAGGAAGCCGCGCAGATCGTGCTCGGCAAGCACTCGGGCCGTCACGCCTTTGCCGACACGCTCGAGAAGATGGGTCTGCACGTCCAGGGCGACGCCCTCAACGCCGCGTTCGTGCGGTTCAAGGAGCTCGCCGACCGCAAGGTCGAGATCACCGAGGCCGACCTCGAGGCGATCGTCGTCGAGGAGCTCGGCACCGGCATGGTGCACCGGTTCTCGATCGCCGAGCTCGAGGTGCACGGCGGCACCGCGACGCCTGCGTCGGCGCGGGTGGTCCTCGCCGCGGCCGACGGCAAGGTCGAGGCCGAGGGCACGGGCAACGGCATGATCGACGCCGCGATCACGGCGGTGTCGAAGGCGAGTGGTGTCGCCGGCGACCTGAAGAACTTCCAGGTGACGTCGGTGACGAGCGGTCGAGACGCACTCGGCGCGGTCGTCGTGCAGCTCGACGCGGAAGGCCATACGGTCACGGGGCGCGGCGTCGCGACCGACGTCGTCGAGGCTTCCGCACGCGCCTACCTCAACGCGGTGAACAAGATCGTGCGGCTGCGCGAGCGGGGAGAGGTACGCCAGATCGAAGTCGGTCCGTGATGGCGACTCCGATCGTCAATCACTGGACGGATGCCGGCGTCGCGGCGCGTTACCTCGAGAGTCGCGACGCGATCCCACACCGCGCCGACGGCAACGCAGTGCTCACGGAGCTGCTCGCGGCCGACGTCCGGCGGGTGCTCGACCTCGGTACGGGCGACGGGCTGACGCTCGCGCTCGTGCTCGGGGCGCGTCCCGCGGCGAAGGGCGTCGGCGTCGACTTCTCGGCTGACATGCTCGAACGGGCGCGCGCCCGTTTCGCGGGTGACGAGCGCGTCGAGATCCGTGAACACGATCTCGACCGACCGCTGCCGCGCGGGCTCAGCTCGTTCGACCTCGTCGTGTCGAGCTTCGCGATCCACCATTGCGTCCCCGAGCGCGTGCGCGCGCTCTACGGCGAGGTGTTCGAGCGGCTCGTCGCCGGCGGCCGCTTCGTCAACCTCGAACACGTCGCGTCACCGACGGTCGCGTTGCACGAGGAGTTCCTCGCGGCGATCGGCACCACGCCCGAAGACGAGGACCCGTCGAACAAGCTCGTCCCGCTCGCGCACCAGCTCGCGTGGCTGTCCGACGCCGGCTTCACCGACGTCGACTGCTTCTGGAAGTGGCGTGAGCTCGCGCTCGTGTCGGGTGTGCGCCCCGGCGCCTGACGGTCTTCAGGCCGACGCGTCGAGGCTCGGCATCCACGTCGCGCGCCGGTGCTCGTAGTCGGCGATCTCGGACTCGTGGCTCATGGTGATGCCGATGTCGTCGAGACCCTCGAGCAACCGGTGCTGCGTGAAGTCGTCGAGGGCGAACGGCAGGTCGATGCCGATCGCCGGCGCCGCGAAGCGCCGAGCCTCGACGTCGATCACGAGCTCGAGCGCCGGATCATCGTCGAGCGCGGCCTGGAGCCGCTCGACCACCTCGTGGGGGAGCACGACGGGGACGAGCCCGACCATCAGCGCGTTGTTGCGGAAGATGTCGCCGAAGCGCGGCGAGATCACGGCGTCGAACCCGTAGTCCTGCAAAGCCCACACGGCGTGCTCGCGTGACGAACCGGTGCCGAAGTTCGGCCCCGCAACCAGGATCGACGCACCGTCGTAGCGCGACTGGTTGAGGACGAAGTCGGAGCCCTCGCGCCATTCCGAGAAGAGGCCTTCGCCGAACCCGGTGCGCTGCACCCGCTTCAGCCACTCGCTCGGGATGATCTGGTCGGTGTCGACGTCGGAGCGGGTCAGCGGCACGCCCCGACCGGTGATCACGCGTACTGCTTTCATGCGGCTTCGTCCTTCGTTGCTCTAGCGGTGTGGAGCGTGTCGACCGCGCCGACCGCGCCTGCGGACTGCGCCTGGCCTTTCATGCGGCTTCGTCCTTCGTTGCTCTAGCGGTGTCGACCGCGCCTGCGGACTGCGCCTGGCCCTTCATGACTCCAGGTCCTGCGGGGTCGCGAAGTGGCCGGCGATCGCGGTGGCGGCGGCGACCGCCGGCGAGACGAGGTGGGTGCGCCCGCCCTGGCCCTGACGCCCCTCGAAGTTGCGGTTCGATGTCGACGCGCAGCGCTCGCCGGGTGCGAGCTTGTCGGGGTTCATCGCGAGGCACATCGAGCAGCCGGGCTCGCGCCAGTCGAAGCCGGCGGCACGGAACACGCGGTCCAGCCCTTCGGCCTCCGCCTGCATCTTCACCGCCATCGACCCGGGGACGACGAGCGTGCGGATGCCGGCCTTCACCTTCCGCCCCTGCGCGACGGCGGCGGCGGCGCGCAGGTCTTCGATGCGGGAGTTCGTGCACGAACCAATGAACACCGTGTCGACGGCGATGTCGCGGATCGGCGTTCCGCTCTTCAGGCCCATGTAGCCGAGCGCGCGCTTGGCGGCCTCGCGCGCGTCCGGATCCGCGTCGTCGTCGGGCGACGGGACGACGTCGTCGATCGTGACGGTCTGGCCGGGATTCGTTCCCCAGGAGACACCCGGACGCAGCGACGCGGCGTCGATCGTGACTTCCTTGTCGAAGGACGCGTCGGCGTCGGTGACGAGTGCGCGCCACGCGTCGAGCGCGAGTTCCCACGCGGCGCCCCTGGGCGCGAAGCGCCTGCCTTCGAGGTACGCGAACGTCGTGTCGTCGGGTGCGACGAGCCCCGCGCGCGCGCCGAACTCGATCGACATGTTGCAGACGGTCATGCGCCCCTCCATCGAGAGGGAACGGATCGCGGCGCCGCGGTACTCGACGATCGAGCCGATGCCGCCGCCGGTGCCGACCCGGGCGATGATCGCGAGCACGACGTCCTTCGCGGTGACGCCCGCGGGAAGGTCGCCCTCGACCGTGATGGCCATCGTGGCCGGCTTCACCTGCTTCAGGGTCTGTGTCGCGAGGACGTGCTCGACCTCACTCGTGCCGATGCCGAACGCGAGCGCGCCGAACGCGCCGTGGGTGGAGGTGTGACTGTCGCCGCACACGATGGTGAGCCCGGGTTGCGTGAGACCCTGCTCGGGTCCGATCACGTGCACGATGCCCTGGCCCGGGTCGCCCATCGCGTAGAGGCGGATGCCGTACTCCGCGGCGTTGCGCGAGAGCACCGACATCTGCTCCGCGGAGATCGGGTCCTCGAGCGGGCGGTCGAGCCCCGTGGTCGGCACGTTGTGGTCCATGGTCGCCACGGTGAGGTCGGGGCGGCGGACGGTACGGCCGTTGAGCCGCAACCCGTCGAACGCCTGCGGCGACGTGACCTCGTGGACGAGGTGGAGGTCGATGTAGAGCAGGTCGGGCTCGTCGGGAGCCCGGTGCACGACATGGCCTTCCCAGATCTTCTCCGACAGCGTCGGCATCGGTGACCTCGCTCGTGTGCTCGTGCGTCTGTGTCCACGATGGGGGGTCCACAATGTGGAACACTGCATCTGAATGGTGGACAGTCTAGGGGCGTCGCCCCGAGCCGACAACCGCGGTGGTGTCGCACGCACGAGCGCGGTCCAGACCCTCGACCGCGCCGTCGCGCTGCTCGAGGCCGTCGCGGAAGCCGGCCCGGTCTCCCTCGCCGCGCTCGCCGAGCGGACCGGCCTCACCCGCCCGACCGTGCACCGCATCGCCGGCGCCCTCGAGGCCCACGGGCTCCTCGGGCGCGACGGGGAGGGACGCTTCCATCTCGGTGGTCGGATCGTCGGCTGGGGCGCTCGGGCCGGCGACACCGTCGGGCTCGCGCGCCGGGCCCAGCCGGTACTCGACGCGCTGCTCGCCCGAACCGGCGAGAGCGCTCAGCTCTACGTCCGGGAAGGGATCCGGCGGGTCTGCATCGCTTCGGCCGAGCGCACGAGCGGGTTGCGCGACACGGTTCCGCTCGGTGCGTCGCTGCCGCTCACCGCCGGGTCCGGCGGCACGGTGCTGCTGGCCTGGGCGCCCGACCTCGATCGGGTCGCCGGCGTCGATGCGGCTCGCGTCGCCGAGGCGCGCGCGCACGGCTTCGCCGCGAGCGTCGAGGAACGGGAACCCGGCGTCGCGAGTGTGAGCGCGCCCGTACACGACGCGAACGGCGCCGTCGTCGCCGCGATCAGCGTCAGCGGGCCCGCCGATCGGGTCGGTCCCGGCGCCGGGCACCGGTTCGGGCCCGCGGTGCTCGACGCCGCGTCGGCGTTGGAGACCGGTCCCGGCACGCGGCGCGCCGAATCAGGCGCGCCGAGCATGTCACCGCCGCGAAACCGTCCGGAAACAGAGCGTCCTTAGCCTCGGGGGCGTGGAAGTCGAGATCGTCCGGTGGCCTGACGAGCGCGAATACGTCGAGCGCCTGCGCTCGCAGGGCGTTCCCCGGCTGCTCGTGCTCGACGACGACCTCACGCCGCCGATCCCGCACGACTGCCTCGAGGACTGGGTTCGCCTTCCCGCAACCGAAGCCGACATCGCGGCCCGCACCGCGGCGCTGCGCCGGCGGGTCGAGCGTCACGGCACCCGCCCGACCCTCGACAGCGACGGGCTGCTGCGCTTCCGCGACCGTTGGGTCGGGCTCTCGCCCGTCGAGCGCTCGCTCGCGGGTGCCCTCCTCGAACGCCTCGGCGCCGTCGTCGGTCGCGAGCCGCTCGCGCAGCGCGCGTGGCCGGGCGGACTTCCGACGCGCAACGCGCTCGACGTCCACATGCTCCGGCTCCGTCGCCGCCTCGATCCGCTCGGGCTCGAAGTGCGAACCGTCCGGTCGCGTGGCTACGTCCTCCAACCCTGTGCACCGCCGAGCGTCGCGGGCGCCGCGAGCTAGGCGGGGCGGACGCTCACGACCGTGACGGAGAGCTCGCGCCGGGGGCCCTGGTAGGTCACCGTCGCGCCCGGCTGCGCGCCGAGGAGCGCCTGGCCGAGTGGCGAGCTCGTCGAGACGACGTCGTAGGTGTCGTGCCGTTCCTCGATCGAGCCGACGAGGTAGATCTCCGTGTCGTCGTCGCCGTCGTGGCGGATCTCGACGAGCACACCGGGCTCCACGACCTCGCCGCTGCCGGCTTCGACGATCACCGCATCTCGGAGCAGCGCTTCGATCTGGCGGACGCGTGCCTCGTTGTGGCCCTGCTCGTTCTTGGCTGCGTCGTAGTCGGCGTTCTCGCGGATGTCGCCGTGCTCGCGCGCTTCTTCGATGCGATGCGAGATCTCGAGCCGGCGCGTCGTCGTGCGCTCCTCGAGCTCTTGGCGGAGCCGATCGTGCGCATCTCGGGAGAGATGGGACTGATCCATGGGAGCGAGGGTAGCGGTTGCCGTCGATTGCGCCGCGCGGTCGCCGTCGCGCGCGAGACTGCGACGACCTCGCGGGTCCGAAGGTCCGGCGCCCGCACTGTGGGGGTCGCTGGGTGTCTCGACGTGGTCGGTTCTGGTTCGTGTCGGCGCTCGCCGGCGTCGTGGTGTGTGCAGTACCGAGCGTGGTGTTCGTTGCCGTGGCCGTCGAGCCCGCGGCCGCGGCGGAGGGCCTGCGAACCGTCGCGACGACCACCTACACCGTCGACCCGCGCGCCCGTGCCGTGCACGTCGCGGTCGACTTCACGGTCACGAACACCACTCCCGACCGTGTGTCGGGGGGTTACATCCAGCGCCGCTACTACACGGGCGTCGTGTTCCCGACCCTCAGCGAAGCCGGCAACTTCGTGGCCGTCAGCGGCAACGGCACGCACCTGAACGTCACGACGAAACCGGCGGACGTCAGCATCGCCAAGTTCGCCGAAGCGCTGTTCACGACACGCCTGTACTACAACCAGACGCAGACCATTCACGTCACCTACGACCTCCCGAGCGGGGCGCCGCGGTCGTCGAGTCTCACCCGCGTCACGCCCGCGTTCGCGTCGTTCGACGCGTGGGCGGTCGGCGATCCCGGCGCGTCGGCCGTGCGCATCGCGGTGCCGAAGGCGTTCACCGTCGATCTCGTCGGCGATTCGATGACGAGCTCCACCGAGGGGGCGACGGTCGTCTACTCGGCGACCGGACTGAGCGATCCCGACCGCTGGGACGTGGTCGTGTCCGCACGCAACGACGCCGCGCTCCGATCGCGCGACCTCGCCGTCGAGGGTCATTCCGTGCAGGTGCGAGGATTTCCCGACGATCCCGCGTGGAGCACGTTCGTCGCGGGACGGGTGTCGAAGGGCCTGCCGGAGCTCGAACGGCTCATCGGTCTGCCGTGGCCGCAGGGAGAGCGACTCCAGGTGACCGAGACGGTCACGCCCTACCTCTACGGGTACGCAGGTTGGTACCAGGCGAAGGACAATTCGATCGAGATCGGTGACGAGCTCGATCCGCAGGTGATCGCGCACGAGCTCTCGCACGTGTGGTTCAACGACCAGCTCTTCGACGTCCGTTGGATCGACGAGGGGCTCGCGCAGGAGTACGCGTCGCGTACCGTCGCGAGCCTGGGTGACGAGCTTGTGGGCCCGGACCCGGTGCACAAGACGGACACCGCGGCGATCACGCTCAACGACTGGTCGGACGTCGACCTGCGTGCCGAGATCAGCCGGGCACACGAGCAGTACGGCTACAACGCGTCGTGGTACGTGATCCGTAGCCTCACCAACGAGATCGGGATGAGTGGCATGCGTCGCGTCATCGCGGCGGCAGCCAAGGACGCGTTGCCGTACACCGGCACCAAGAATCCAGCCGCCGTCGAGGGCAGCGGCAGCTGGAAGCGATTCCTCGACGATCTCGACGAAGTCGCGGGCTCGACGCGTGCCGATCAACTGTTCGCGACCTACGTGGTACGCGGTTCCGATGCCGCGCTGTTACGGGACCGCACCGACGCTCGCCGCGGCTACGCCGCGCTCGTGTCGACCGGTCACGGCTGGAAGGCACCGCTCGTGATCCGCCGCGCGATGACGGACTGGTCCTTCGCGCTCGCAGAGGGACTCACCACGTCGGCCCGGCAGTTCCTCGCGGTCCGCGACCGCATCGAGAGCACCCTGAAGCCGATCGGGTTGCCGGTTCCCGACGCGCTGCGCGCCGACTACGAGTACCGCGTCGACGACGTGAGCAAGCTGGCGGCCGAAGGCAACGCCGAGCTCGGCGCCGCGAACGCGCTGGTGTCCGCGACATCGGTCGTGCACGCGAAGCGCGGATTGCTCGCGAAAATCGGTCTGCTCGGCGCGAACGACGGCGGGAAGCTCGCATCGGCGCGGCAGGCGTTCGCGGCCGGCAAACCGGCGCAGGCGCGCGCCGACGCGGCCGCCGCGGCACGGATCGTGCGCCGCGGTTCGCGCGCCGGCGCGTGGCGACTCGCCGCGCTCGGCATCGTGGTCCTCCTGATCGTCCTGGTCGCGCTCGGCGTGCGGCGCCGCACGCGGCGGCGGGCCGCCCGTCGCGCCGCGCCGATCGAGCCACCCGCGCCACCCGCGCCACCCGCGCCGCCGGCCTGGCCGGCCGCGGCCCCCGCCCCCGCTGACGGCGACGCCCTCGGCCCGCCACCGCCGACACCCGAGCGCTCGCCTGCACCACCGGGGCCGGGAGAATCATCGGGCGCGCCGCCGCAATGAGGAGGGCTGGTTCGCGAGCGGCGCGGTAGACTCGCGCCCGATGTCGTATCGCACGTTCGTCATCGTCATTCCGTAGCGAGCGCCGGACCCCCGGCGTTCGCGACGACCGTCCACTTCGGTGGGCGGTTTTTCGTTTGTCAGGGCCGGTGCTGCCGGCGGAAAGGAACCACCGTGGCCCACCGGGTCGCAGTCATCGGAGGCGACGGGATCGGTCCCGAAGTCACGGCGGAGGCGCTGAAGGTCGTACGCGCTGCAGGCGTCGCGCTCGACACGTTTGAGTACGACCTCGGTGGCCGCCGCTACCTCGACACCGGCGAGGTGCTCCCCGACGCGGTGCTCGACGAGCTCCGTACGTTCGACGCGATCCTGCTCGGCGCGGTCGGCACGCCCGATGTTCCGCCCGGCGTCCTCGAGCGCGGTCTCCTCCTGCGCATGCGCTTCTCACTCGATCTCTACGTGAACCTGCGCCCGTTCCACGCCGGCCCGAGCACGCTGAACGACGGCGTCGACTTCGTGGTCGTGCGCGAGAACACCGAGGGCACCTACGCGGGTGAGGGTGGGTTCCTGCGCCAGGGCACGCCGCACGAGATCGCGACCCAGGGATCGGTGAACACCCGATTCGGAGTCGAGCGCTGCGTGCGCTTCGCGTTCGAGCTCGCGCGCAGCCGCGAGCGCAAGCACCTCGCGCTCGTGCACAAGACGAACGTGCTCACCTACTCGGGCGACCTGTGGCAGCGAACGTTCGACGACGTCGCTCACGAGTTCCCCGACGTGTCGACCGCGTACAACCACGTCGATGCGGCGTGCATCCACCTCGTTGCCGACCCCGGTCGTTACGACGTGATCGTGACCGACAACCTCTTCGGCGACATCCTCACCGATCTTGCGGGCGCCGTCGGCGGCGGGATCGGCCGCGCCGCGTCGGCGAACCTGAATCCCGACCGCACCGGTCCGTCTCTCTTCGAACCGGTGCACGGGTCGGCGCCCGACATCGTCGGCACCGGCAAGGCCGATCCTCGTGCCGCGATCGTCTCGGCGGCCATGATGCTCGACTTCCTCGGCGAGCGAGATGCGGCCGGAAGGGTGCAGAAAGCCGTGGCGGCGTCCGACGAGGTATCGGGGACGACCGGCGAGATCGGCGACGACATCGCAGAAAGGGTCTAGGGGATGCCACTTCAGAAGGTCGACAAGATCTGGATGGACGGCGAGCTCGTCGCGTGGGACGACGCCAAGATCCACGTCCTCACCCACACGTTGCACTACGGCTGCGGTGTCTTCGAAGGCATCCGCGCCTACGAGACCGACGACGGCGCCGCGGTGTTCCGGCTCACGGACCACATCAACCGACTCTTCGACTCGGCGAAGATCTTCATGATCGACATCCCCTACACGGTCGAGGAGATCGTCGACGCGGTGAAGGCAACCGTGCGCGCCAACAACCTGCCCGCGTGCTACATCCGCCCGATCGTGTTCTACGGCTACGGCGAGATGGGTCTGAACACGCTGCCGTGCCCGGTGAACGTGTCGATCGCGGTCTGGCCGTGGGGCGCGTACCTCGGCGACGAGGGGATCGCCAACGGTGTGCGGATGAAGATCTCGTCCTGGCAACGGCACAGCCTGAACTCGATGCCGCCGGCCGCCAAGGGCACCGGCATGTACATCAACTCTTCGATGGCGAAGGTCGAGGCGTTGAAGGCGGGTTACGACGAAGCGATCCTGCTGTCGCCGCAGGGATACGTGAGCGAGTGCACCGGTGAGAACATCTTCGTGGTGCGGCGCGGCACGTTGTTGACGCCGCCGGTCGCGGCGGGGGCGTTGGAGGGCATCACGCAGAGCTCGGTGATGACGATCGCCCGCGACCTCGGGATCGAAAGCGGCGTCGCGAACATCGCGCGCAGTGATCTCTACACCGCGCAGGAGGCCTTCCTCTCGGGGACGGCGGCCGAGATCGTCCCGATCCGCTCGGTCGACGACCGCGAGCTCGGCGATCCCGGCCCGGTGACCCGCGCGATCCAGGAGACCTACGCGAACGCGGTGCGCGGCAAGGTCGACCGCTACAAGGACTGGCTCGAACATGTCAATGGCTGACGCGGGCGGCGCGACCGTGGTTGCTCCCATCCCGCGTCCGGAGCGGCGAGCGAAGCGAGCGCGACCATGAGGCCGAGCGGCGAGCGGAGCGAGCGAGCGACCGTGGTTGCTCCCATCCCGCGTCCGGAGCGGCGAGCGAAGCGAGCGCGACCATGAGGCCGAGCGGCGAGCGGAGCGAGCGAGCGACCGTGGTTGCTCCCATCCCGCGTCCGGAGCGGCGAGCGAAGCGAGCGCGACCATGAGGGCGAGCGGCGAGCGGAGCGAGCGAGCGACCGTGGTTGCTCCCATCCCGCGTCCGGAGCGGCGAGCGAAGCGAGCGCGACCATGAAAATAGAGATCTACGACACCACCCTCCGGGACGGGTCGCAGCTCGAGGGGATCTCGCTGACCGTCGAGGACAAGCTGCGGATCGCGGAGCAGCTCGACTGGTTGGGAGTCGACTACGTCGAGGCCGGCTATCCGGGTGCGAACCCGAAGGACGACGAGCTGTTTCGCCGCGCGCCGGCCGACTTGAAGCTCGCCACGAGCACGCTCGTCGCGTTCGGTTCGACGCGCCGCCCACGTGGCCGCGTCGATGTCGACGACTCGTTGCGGAATCTCGTGGAGTCGGGTGTCGGCACGGTCTGCATCGTCGGTAAGGCGTGGGATTACCACGTGCTCGAGGCACTGCAGACGACGCTCGACGAAGGCGTGGCGATGGTGTCCGAATCGGTCGCGTTCCTCGGCGCGGCCGGCCTCGACGTGCTCTTCGACGCCGAGCACTTCTTCGACGGCTACGCGCACTCGCCTGAGTTCTCGCTGCGGGTGCTGGAGGCCGCGGCGACGGCGGGCGCGAGCCGGCTGGTGCTGTGCGACACGAACGGCGGCTCGCTGCCGCACGACGTCGAGCGCGTCGTGCACGAGGTGGTCGAGTACTTCGGAGGCGACATCGGCATCGCGGTCCATCTCCACGACGATTCCGGTACCGGAGTCGCGAACGCGCTTGCGGGCGTGCGGGGCGGCGCGATCCAGGTGCAGGGAACGATCAACGGTTACGGCGAGCGCACCGGGAACTGCAACCTCACCACGATCATCCCGGACCTGACCCTGAAGATGGGCTACGAGACCCTCCCGAGGGAGAACATCGAGCGGCTCACGACCGTTGCGCATCATGTCGCCGAGCTCGTCAACATGCCGCTGAACCCGCAGGCCGCGTTCGTGGGCCACTCCGCGTTCGCGCACAAGGCCGGGCTCCACGTGAGCGCGATTGCGCGCCGTCCCGATGCGTACGAGCACGTCTCGCCCGCGTCGGTCGGAAACGGCACCCGGTTCGTCGTGTCCGAGCTCGCCGGCAAGTCGACGCTCGCGATGAAGGCGAAGGAGCTCGGCCTCGAGCTCGACGGCCCGCAGCTCAACGACGTTGTGGAGTCGCTGAAACGGCTCGAGCACGAGGGCTATCACTTCGAGGTCGCCGATGGATCGCTCGAGCTGCTGCTGCGGCGCGCGACCGGGTGGAAGCCGAACTGGTTCACGATGGAGACGTGGAAGGTCGAGACGCGCGAGGGTCGCGCCCCGTGGGATTCCGCGAACCCGATCGACCGCGACGCGATCGAGGTGTTCACGGAAGCCACGATCAAGGTGCACATCGGCGAGCAGCGGCGGATCGCGACCGCGGAAGGCAACGGTCCGGTCAACGCCCTCGATGCCGCGCTGCGCGTCGCGTTGAACGGCGCGCTGCCGGCACTCGAGCATGTCCGGCTCACCGACTACAAGGTGCGGATCCTCGACACGACGAAGGGCACCGGCGCGGTCACGCGCGTGCTCATCGACTCGACGAACGGGCGCAAGACCTGGACGACGATCGGCGTCGACGAGAACATCATCGAGGCGTCGTGGAAAGCCCTCCTCGATTCGATCCAGTACGGCCTGCTCCAAGCGGAGCTGGGCGCGGCCGCGCTGTAGCCTCACTGCGGCTCATCCCCGTTCCGCGAGGAAGCGACCGTGCCCACCGACCCGTTCGTGGCCCCCGATCTCGACGACCGGCCCCGGCAGCAGCAGAACCTGCCGTCGGGTCTCGGTTACCCGCCCGCGCGCCCGTGGCGCGCGGACCGGCCAGGTGATCTGCACGCGAAGCAGCCGGAGGGGCGCCTGCGCGGCGTGCCGGGCCCGAACGTGGGTTACGCCTACACGCTCGCGGAGCGGGCATCGGATCGCTTCCAGCTCGCGCCGCATGAGGAGCTCCACGACGCGGTGAGCGTCGCGGCCGAGGTGGCGGGCAAGCGCGCCGCGTCGTTCGGCCGGGCGCCCGTGATCGGTGACGTCGACCTCGCGATGGCGTTGCTCGGCTACGACGGCAGCGCCGACGGTGCCTTTCTGCACTGGCGTTCGCGCGCGACGCACGAGGCTGCCCATCACTACCCGGTCCGGCGTGCCCTCGTCGACGCCGTCCCCGAGTCGCTGTTGCGGACGCGTGGCGCGGAGCTCACCGGGGCGGTCGCGCAGTGGCGCACCGAGATCACGGCGGTACCGCCGGACGCCTGAGCACGTCTTCGGGGCGAGCGGAACCGACCCGCTACGGTTCCTGACGTCATCGTCAGGAACCGGGGGAGGTTCGTACGTGAGCGCGGCGCGGTTCGTACTGCCCGAGGAGTACGAGGAGCTGCGCGCTTCGGTACGGCGGCTCGCGCAAGACGCGATCGCCCCCAACGCCGCGAGCTGCGACGAGCGCGAGGAGTTCCCGTGGGAGTCGTGGTCGGCCTGGCGCGACGCGGGGTTCCCGAGCCTGCCGTTCCCGGAGAAGTTCGGAGGTCAGGGTGCGGGCGCGCTCGCGCACGCGGTCGCGGTCGAGGAGGTCGCGCGAGTCTGCGGCTCGTCGTCGCTCTTCACGTTCATCTCGAAGCTCGGGACGACGGCGCTCCTCGACCACGGCTCCGACGCCTTGAAGCAGAAGTACATCCCGCGCATCGCGTCGGGGGAGTGGCAGGCGAGCTACTGCCTCTCGGAAGCCGGCGCGGGGAGCGACGTCGCCGGCATGACGACGCGTGCCGTGCGCGACGGCGACCATTACGTGCTCAGCGGCACCAAGATGTGGATCACGAACGCCGGTATCTCCGACGTGTACACGGTGTTCGCGAAGACGCGGCCCGAAGCCGGTCATCGTGGCATCAGCGCGTTCGTGGTCGAGCGCGGGTTCCCCGGTTTCTCCATCGGCAAGCTGGAGCACAAGCTCGGGATGCGGGGCTCGCCCACGGGCGAGGTGCTCCTCGATGACTGCGTCGTCCCCGCCGAGAACCTCATCGGTGAAGAGGACCGAGGCTTCTACTACGCGATGGGTGCGCTCGACCGGTCGCGCCCGATCGTCGGCGCGCAGGCGCTCGGTCTCGCGTCGGGCGCACTCGACCTCGCGGTGCAATACGTCGGGGAACGCAAGCAGTTCGACCGGCGCATCGCCGACTTCCAGGGCATCCAGTTCATGCTGGCCGACCTCGCCGTGCAGGTCGACGCGGCGCGGTTGCTCGTGTACCGCGCCTGCGGGCTCCTCGACGCCGGTGCACCCGGAACGTCGCGCGCGTCGGCGACGGCGAAGCTCTTCGCGTCCGACACGGCGATGCGCGTCACCACCGATTGCGTGCAGCTCCTCGGTGGCGCCGGCTACACGCGTGACTTCGCGGCCGAGCGGATGATGCGCGACGCGAAGGTCACCCAGATCTACGAGGGCACGAACCAGATCCAGCGGATCGTGGTGGCCAAGCACCTCCTGGGCTGAACCCGCTGGGGTGGTCAACCCCGGGAGCGGTGGGAATTGCGGCGCCGGTGCGCCATCGGTACGGCATCCTTGGCGGATGTCGATCGAAGTTCGAGGCCTGACGAAGGTCTTCGAAACCGGTCGGCGGCGTTCCCGCCGCCGCGTCGAAGCGGTGCGCGAGATCTCCTTCACCGTGGAGCCGGGTGAACGCGTCGCGTACATCGGGCCCAACGGGGCCGGGAAGTCGACATCGATCAAGATCCTCACCGGCATCCTGCACCCGACGCGCGGCGAGGCGACCGTGCTGGGCGTCGTGCCGTGGCTGGATCGTCGCCGGCTCGCCGCACGGATCGGCACCTTGTTCGGGCAGCGTTCGCTGCTCTGGTTCGAGCTCACGCCGCGGCAGTCGTATCGCATGCTCGCAGCGATCTACGGACTCGATCGCGCTCAGGAGGCCCGGCGTGTCGGCGAGCTCGCCGGTCTGCTCGAAGCGGAAGATCTCTTCGACCTGCCGGTTCGCAGCCTCTCCCTCGGGCAACGGATGCGCTGCGAGCTCGCGGCGTGCATGCTCCACGAACCGGAGGTGCTCTTCCTCGACGAGCCGACGATCGGTCTCGATCTGCTCGCGAAGCAGCGGTTCCGCGAGCTGCTCGTGCGGCTCAACACCGAGCGGGGCACGACGACGTTCCTCACGTCCCACGACGTCGCCGACATCGAACACGTCGCGCGCCGGGCGATCGTCATCAATCACGGTGCGGTCATCTACGACGACGAAGTGGTCGCCATGCGGCGCGCGCTGCTCGCGACGAAGCTCGTCGAGGTTGGGCTCGAGCGGCCCGCACCGCCCCTGCTGATGACCGGAGTGACGGTTCTGGAGCAGAGCGCGACGGCACTACGGCTGGTGGTCGACACGAGTGCGACGACGATCCGAACCGTGCTCGACGGGCTGCTCGAGCTCACGGCGGTCGCCGACATCTCCGTCGTCGATCCGCCACTGGAACAGGTGATCGCCGAGATCTACCGGTTGCCGCAACGATGAGCACCCGCGCGCTCATGACGACCGCGAGCACCGCGGCGCGCAGCGTGATCGCGGAACGCGGCGGGCTCGGTGTGTCGCTCGGCTTCTATCTCGTCGTCGTGAGCGTGCTCTCGGGACTGTGGCGCGTCGCCGCGCACGCGAACGGCGGCAGCGTCGCGGGCTACTCGGCGGTGGCACTCACTTGGTACATCGCGGCGTCGGAGGCGTCGACGGTTGCCCTCAACATCCGCCTCATCGACGACATCGGGCGCGACGTCGCGTCGGGAGCGGTCGCCGTCGAGCTGCTGCGGCCGGCGTCGGTGCTGTTCGTCCGCGTCGCCGCGGAGGTCGGTCGTTCGCTGCCGCGCCTCCTCGTGCTCTCGGCCGCCGGTGCTGTCCTCGCGAGCGTGGTCGCCGGTGGCCCGCCGCGTCCGGCGGTTCTCCTGCTCGCGGTGCCGAGCCTGGTACTCGCGATCACCTGCAACATCGTCGCCCAGCACGCGTTCGCGGCGGCGTCGTTCTGGCTGCGCGACGCGGGTTCGACGTGGTTCCTGTACCAGAAGCTGGTGTTCGTGCTCGGTGGCATGCTGATCCCGCTCGAAGCGCTGCCGGGCTGGTTGGATCGCGCTGCTGCCGTTCTGCCGTTCCGTGCGATGTCGTACGCGCCGGCACGCCTGGCATCCGGGCACATGGAGCCGGCCCTGCTGGTCGAGCAGGGCACCTGGCTGGTGCTGCTCTGGTTGGGCGCGGCCGCGTTGTTTCGTGCCGGCGAGCGACGGCTCCAGGTGGTGGGCGGATGAGAGGGCTGCGCGCGACGATGCGGAACGCGCTCGCCGAAGCCGCCGCGAAGCGCGCCGCGCTCCTGTCGGCGATGAGCGTGATGATCGTCAACGACGTCGTGTGGGTCGTGTTCTGGGTGCTGTTCTTCCATCGCGTCGGCACGCTCCACGGCTGGGACAGCCACCGGATCCTGCTGCTGCTCTCGGTGATCACCAGCGCAGCGGGGATCACCCTCGGGTTCCTCGCCAACGCGCGGCGTGTCGGTGCGATGGCGGTCGCGGGCGAGCTCGACGCGGTGCTGAGCCTCCCGGTGCCGCCGCTCGCCTACGTGTTGCTGCGACGCGTCGAGCCGACGAACCTCGGAGACCTCGCGTTCGGGATCGTCCTCTTCCTCGTGTCGGGTTCGCCGACTCCTGGTCGGATCGTCGTCTTCGTCGGAGTGGTGACCGCGGCCGCGGTGCTGATGACCGGCTTCCTGGTGCTGACCGGGTCCATCGCGTTCTTCGCCGGGCGCGGCGAGGGAGGCGAGCTCGGGTTTCACGCGATCCTGCTGCTCGGTTCCTATCCCGTCGACGTCTTCGCGGGCGCGGCGAAGGTCGTGCTCTACACGGTGGTGCCGGCCGCGTTCGTGTCGTCCGTCCCCGCCCGCCTCATTGCGTCGTTCGACGCGGGGCGCGCCGCGTGGCTCGTCGGGATCGCAGCCGCGTTCGGGCTTGCGGGTGCGTCCGCATTCACATGCGGGCTCCGGCGCTACACGTCGGGAGCGGTCTGGACGCGCGGCTGACAGAGGAGTGGTCGCCTCCCGTGCTCGACACCGGAAACGAGCAGCCCGGGAAGTACGCTCGCCGTGCCCTCGAAGCGCGCGAACGAAGGACCAGAGATGTTGCGGAGCCTCGCGCTCTGGTGCTACCGACGTCGCCGCGCGGTTGTTGCGCTCTGGTTGGCCGCCCTCGTGGGCTTCGTGCTCCTCGGTCGCAACGTCGGGGCCAACTTCTCCCAGAGCCTCGGGATGGCGAGCACCGAGTCGTCGCGGGCCGAAGATCTCTTGCAGGCCGAGTTCGCCGCGCGCGCAGGCGACTCTGGCCAGATCGTGTTCGCGGCGAGCGATGTCACAGCGACCTCGGTGCAGACGCGCGTCGAGCGGTTGATCCGCACGGTCGCGGCGGTGCCGCGCGTCGTCGACGTCGCGAGCCCGTATGCGGCTTCGGGGAGCCGCCAGATCGGTCCCGGCCACCACGTCGCCTACGCGACGATCGATTTCGCCGACGGCACGAACGACATCCCCGGCCGCACCACCGATGCCATCGGACGCGCGGTCGCGTCCGCCCGTGCTCCTGGGTTGCAGATCGAGCTCGGCGGCGAGATGTTCGACTCCGGTGGTGGCCCTCCCGCGCAGTCGGAGTCGATCGGCCTGCTCGCGGCGGTGGTCATCCTGCTCCTCACCTTCGGCTCCGTGCTCGCGATGGGTCTGCCGATCGTCGTCGCGCTGTTCGGGATCGGCATCGGGATGTCGTTCGTCACGCTCATGTCGCACTTCGTGTCGACTCCCGACTTCACCACCGAGCTGGCGGCGATGATCGGCCTCGGCGTCGGGATCGACTACGCGCTCTTCATCGTCACCCGGTACCGGCAGGGTCTGCACGACGGGCTCGATCCGCAAGCGGCGGTCGTGCAGGCGGTCGACACCGCCGGTCGCGCCGTTCTCTTCGCGGGCATCACGGTGGTGATCTCGCTCTTCGGGCTCTTCCTCATGGGCGCCGCGTTCGTCCGTGGGCTCGCGATCGGCGCCTCGGCGACCGTCGCGCTGGTGATGCTCGCGTCGATCACGCTCCTGCCGTCGATCCTCGGGTTCACCGGGCGCGCGATCGACAAGCTGAGCGTGCCGGGGCGCAACCGGCGCGAGAACCGTCACCGCACGACCGTGTGGTTCCGGTGGAGTCGCGTGGTGCAGCGGCGACCCTGGGCTGCGGCGGTGAGCGGGTTCGTCGTGCTCGTCGTCCTCGCGCTTCCGCTGTTCAGCATGCATCTCGGGTTCGGCGACGCCGGTGGCAACCCGACGTCGTCGACGACGCGGCGCGCCTACGACCTGCTCGCGCAGGGATTCGGGCCGGGCTTCAACGGGCCGCTCGTGCTCGCTGCCGAACTGCCGAGCGCGAGCGCCGTCAGCTCGCTCGGACCACTCGTCTCCGACATCGGCGCGCTGCCGGGCGTCGCCGCAGTGAGCCCGGCCGTCCCGAGTCCCTCGGGCACGGTCGCAGTGATCCAGGTGATCCCGACGACGTCGCCGCAGAGTCAGCGCACGGTCGCGCTCATCCACCAGTTGCGCAGGAAGGTGATTCCCGGCGCGACCGTGGGGACCGGTGTGAAGGTGCTCGTCGGCGGCTTCACCGCCTCGGGCGTCGACGTCTCCGATGCCTTTTCGGCCCGGTTGCCCTTCTTCATCGCGGCGGTGCTCGGACTCAGCTTCCTCCTCCTCATGGCCGTCTTCCGCTCATTGCTCGTGCCGCTGAAGGCGGTCGTGATGAACCTGTTGTCGATCGGCGCCGCGTACGGCGTGGTCGTCGCGGTGTTCCAGCAGGGTCACTTCGCCGGGCTCATCGGTGCGAACGGCACCGGCCCGATCGCGCCGTTCATGCCGATGATGCTGTTCGCGATCGTGTTCGGTCTCTCGATGGACTACGAGGTGTTCCTGCTGTCGCGGGTGCGCGAGGAGTACGACCGCACCGGCGACAACGCGCTGGCCGTCGCCGACGGTCTCGCCGCGACCGCTCGGGTGATCACCGCCGCCGCGCTCATCATGATCACGGTCTTCGGCAGCTTCGTCGTCGGCGACAACCGGATCGTCAAGCTGTTCGGCCTCGGTCTGGCGTTCGCGATCTTCATCGACGCGAGCGTCGTGCGCATGGTGCTCGTGCCGGCGACGATGGAGTTGCTCGGCGACGCGAACTGGTGGTTCCCGAAGTGGCTCGATCGGATCGTGCCGAGGCTGCACGTCGAGGCGCCGACCGACGTCGACGACCGCGAGATCTCCGCCCTCCTGCGGGAAGAAGAAGCCCGCTCGACCTGAACGGGCTCCCTCTTAGACTCTCGCCATGACCGACGTCCGCGTTCGCTTCTCACCCGCGCCGACCGGGATGATGCACATCGGCAACGCGCGCACGGTGCTCTTCAACTGGCTGTACGCACGGCACACGGGCGGCACGTTCATCCTGCGCATCGAGGACACCGACGTCGTGCGCTCGACGACCGAGGCCGTCGAGCAGATCCAGGTGGTGCTGCGGTGGCTCGGGCTCGAGTGGGACGAGGGCCCGTACATGCAGAGCAGCGGCTTCGACCGCTATCTCGAGGCCGCGGCGCGCCTGCGTGAACAGGGCGATGCCTACGAGTGCTTCTGTACCGAGGACGAGATCAAGGCGCGCAACGAGGTCGCCCGGGCCGAGGGTCGGGTCCCGGGCTATGACGGCCGCTGCCGCGATCTCACCGCGCCGCAGCGGGAGGCGTTCGCCGCCGAGGGGCGCCACGCGTCGATCCGCTTCCGCACCCCCGACGAGGGCCGCAGCACGTTCGTCGACGCCGTCCGCGGCGAGGTCTCGGTCGAGTGGTCGACCGTCACCGACTTCGTGATCGTCCGCTCGAACGGAACTCCCGTTTTCTTCCTCGCCAATGCCGTCGACGACCTCGACATGGGCATCACGCACGTGTTGCGCGGCGAAGACCTTCTCGACTCGACGCACCGCGTGCTCGCGCTCCGTCGCGCGCTCGGCACGGACGGTCAGCCCGTGTACGCGCATCTGCCGCTCATCATCGGACCGGGCGGGGCGAAGCTGTCGAAGCGCCACGGTGCGATCTCGGTCGAGGAGTACCGCGACGGCGGCTACCTGCCGGAGGCCGTCGTCAACTACCTGGCGCTGCTGGGTTGGGCTCCCAGCGACGATCGGGAGGTGCTGTCGAGGGCGGAGCTCGTCGCGGCATTCACGCTCGAGCGCGTGCACCGCGCGGCCGCGACGTTCGACGCCCAGAAGCTGGAATGGCTGAACGCCGAGCACATCCGAGCGCTCGCGGTACCGGATCTCGTCGCCGCGGTGCTGCCGTTCGCACGGGAGCGATACGGCGCGCGGCTCGACATTCCGATCTTCGAAGCTGCGGTCGCGCTGGCGCAGGAACGCGCGACGACACTCGTGCAGATCGCGGAGCAGGCCGAATTCCTCTTCGTCTCCGACGACGGTCTCGTGATCGACGTCGCGTCGTGGGAGAAGGTCGAGAAGATCGACCGGGCCGGCGACATTCTCGACGCCGCGATCGCGCACCTCGAAGTCTGCGAGTGGACCACCGAAGGCATCGACCTGCGCGCGCCGGTCGACGCGCTCGGGGTGAAGGCGCGCAAGGCGCTTCCCGCCGTCTACGCCGCGATCGAGGGGCGCACCGCGGGACTCCCGCTGTTCGACTCGATCCAGCTCCTCGGTCGCGAATCGAGTCTGAGCCGCCTGCGCGCGGCGCGGGCGCGCCTCACCGCCTGATCGTTCACCCGGATCGCCCGGCGGCCGACGAGCGACCCGGCACCGGGCTCCCGCTATGCTGTCCGGGCTCTCGCCCCGGGTCCGCCCGAGTGCGGGAGCCGCCCATTCGGGGGTGGTGTAATCGGCAACACAACAGGTTCTGGCCCTGTCATTGGGGGTTCGAGTCCTCCCCCCCGAGCTACCGGCCCCGGAGACGGTGCCGAACACCCGGTCCGGCGCTCGCCGGCGGGCCGGCACAACTGAGGCCCCGTCGTCTAGCGGCCTAGGACGCCGCCCTCTCAAGGCGGAAGCGGCGGTTCGAATCCGCTCGGGGCTGCAAGCACTGATCCAGAGCCCGGGCCTCGTGCCCGGGCTCTTGCTCGTCACACGTCACGCGCTTCGCGGTCGCGTGCACGGCGCCGTGGCGCGCGACGGGATCGTGCGCGCGATCCCGTCGCGCCGAACCGCGACGCGCGCGACCTCCGACGCGCGCTCGGACCGTTGCATGACGTCGCGGACGCGCGAGGACATGCCGAGCCAAGCACGTGCTGGACCGTGAAGCGCGTCATACAAACGGACCGGTGCTCCGCGCCACCGATCTTCATCGTCGTCAGTCGGAGCGCGGCATCGCGTCTGTCGTGATGCGCGTGTCGACCAATACGAATCGAGTTGTGAACAGTGTCGCGCAACACGGCCGTCGCGTCGGTGATGGTCGCGTTCGCGTCGCCCGCGCGATGCTCGCAAGCGTGCCGCGCGGACCACGCGATGTCGGAAATGCTTGACCTTGCGTGAGAAATGCGTTCTGATTTGCCGGATACACGCACAACACTCTCGGAGGCTGTCGTGAACAAAGCCGAGTTGGTCGACGCGATGCACACTCGCAGCGGCCTCAACAAGAGCGACGCTGAGAAGGCGCTCAACGCGTTCATCGACTCGGTGCAGGACGCGGTCGCTGCCGGCGACCGCGTCACGCTGCCCGGCTTCGGGTCGTTCACGCCGACCGAGCGCAAAGCGCGTACGGGTCGCAATCCGCGTACCGGCGAACCCGTGCAGATCCCCGCGGGGAAGAGCGCGCGTTTCAGTGTCGGTACGAAGTTCAAGGCCCAGGTGTCGGGGCGCTAGTCCCGGCACCACGGGGTGCGGGACCGGATGCCCGCGGTAATCCCCATCGAGGAGTGTCCGTCATCGAAAGGGTGGTAACCGTGCCTCCGGCAAAGAAGACCACGAAGCGAGCTCCGGCCAAAAAGGCCGCCAAGCGAGCTCCCGCCAAGAAGCGGGCCGTCAAGCGAGTCGCGAAGAAGGCGCCCGCGAAGCGGCGGACCGTCAAGAAGGCGGCGAAGAAGGCCCCGGCCAAGAAGCGCCGTACCGTCAAGAAGGCGGCCAAGAAGGCCCCCGCGAAGCGGCGGACCGTCAAGAAGGCCGCGAAGAAGGCCCCGGCCAAGAAGCGCCGTACCGTCAAGAAGGCGGCCAAGAAGGCCCCCGCGAAGCGGCGGACCGTCAAGAAGGCCGCGAAGAAGGCTCCGGCCAAGCGTCGCCCCGCGAAGCGCCGGGTGGCGAAGAAGAGGTAGCGCATCCTCCGGATGTCGCACAGAGGGCCCGGTTCGTCCGGGCCCTCTGTCGCGTCCGGACTCGTTGCGACGGCCGCGCCGGCTCAAAGATGCTCGAGCAGCTTGAAGGCCTCGGCCGCGGCGAGCGCTGATCCCGAAGCGGCATCGCGTGCCTTCGCGCGGATCCGTTCCGCGAACGCGTCCGTCCCGCCGCCGTCACCGTCGATACGCATCGTCGAGCGCCACTGACTCCGATGACGCAACAGCGCGGCGATCTTCGTGTCGAGGTACTCGGACACGCCTTCGAGATGGTCGACCTCTTCGGCTTCGAAGAGCAGCAGGCGTTCGGGACGGTGGGGAGCGACAGCCTGGTGCGGGAAGAAGTGCGGATCGCGCGCGGCGACGATCGCGTCGATCGTCAGCCAGCCGGCCCGGCGGTGGTCGGGATGGAGGCGGTACCGCTTCCACGGATCGTGACCGAGCACGACGTCGGGTCGGGTTCGGCGGATGATCTCGCAGACGCGGGCCTGCTCGTCGACGCCGTCGCGCAACTCGCCGTCGACGGAGCCGAGGAACTCGACCCCGCGCGCGCCCATGGCGGCGGCGGCGTCGCGTTGCTCGCTTTCGCGGGTCGCGACGAGCGCGCCGCGGTCGGCGTCGGCATCCCACGAACCCTTCGAGCCGTCGGTGAGGACCAGCAGGGACACCGCGCAGCCGGCTGCGGCCCATTTCGCGAGGGTCGCGCCGCAGCCGAACTCGATGTCGTCGGGATGCGCGCCGATCGCGAGCGCGCGGGAAGGGCGAGCCAGGTCGGTCGACGCGCTCATCGCCGCGAGGTTCCGCTCGGCTCGCGCGCGGCGAGCGCGGCCAGATCGTCGGGGCCGTCGACGTCGAATTGCAGCGACGGGTCGCGAACCACCCGCACCGAGAGACCCGCCCGTTCGGCGGTCGCGCAATGGCGTGCGAACGATCCCGGCCCGTAGGCGAACGCGAAGGGCGCGTCGGTCGGAATGGAGAGGACGGGCGTTCCGTCGCCGCGATGGCAGGGAACGATCACCGCGACCGGGGTCGCGCCGTCGCGTGCGACGACGTCGAGGGATTCGACATCGGGGAGATCGGCGTGCAGCACGACGACGCGCGTGCACCCGCGCGCGGCGGCCCACGCGCGTCCGGCGTCCGCGGCGGCATCGAGCGACCCGGCGTCCGGCACGATCTCGACGCCGAGGGCGCGCGCCCACGCGACGACTTCGGGCGCGCTGGTGACGACGGCCGTCGGCCGTGAACCGGCCGCGGTCACGGCTCGCTGCGCGAGGTCGCGCACGAACGCGTCGTGCGCGTCGACGCCGAGCGCGCCGGCCAACCGCGACTTGCCGCGCGCGAAGGAGCGCACCGGGATCACGACGCCGGCCTCGGCGGACAACCCGGATGGCCGAGGCATGGTCTGCGTATGCTACCGGCCGTGGAGCCGCTCTACTCCCTTGCGAAAGGGGCGTTCTACCCCGGCTTGCGCTGGGGGCTGCGGTGGACGATCGAGGGCGGTGACCGGGTGCCGCGTTCCGGTCCCGCGATCCTTGCGAGCAACCACATCTCGTATCTCGACCCGCTCACGCTCGCCTGGCTCGCCGACCGGCGCCGGCGGCGCGTGCGCTTCCTCGCCAAGGCCGAGTTGTTCGAGAAGGCAATGCTCGGTCCCGCGTTGCGTGCCGTGCACCAGATCCCCGTCGAGCGCGGCTCACAGGACGCGGCCGCGTCGCTCGACGCGGCCGTCGGCGCGCTCACGGCCGGTGAATGCGTCGCGGTCTTCCCCGAGGGCACGATCTCGCTCGATCTCGAGCCGATGGCGGGAAAGTCGGGGACCGCGCGGCTCGCGCAGGAGAGCGGGGTACCCGTGACTCCGATCGGCTTGTGGGGGACCCACCGCATCATGTTCAAAGGGCGCGCGCCGAGATGGCGTTGGGGCGTCGCGCAGACTGCCGTGCTGGGAGCGCCACTGACGATCGGCCCGAGCGACGACGTCAAGGACGCGACCGACCGCGTGATGGAGGCGATCTGCGCCTGCGTGCGGCGCGCACGCGAGATCTACCCCGACCGTCCGGTTCCGGGCGACGAATGGTGGCGGCGCGACCCGCAGACCGCGGTGCTGCGATCCTGTCGAATCGCGCCCGAAGGCACGTCAAGCTCGTGAACGACCAGCCGCGGAACTCGGGCCGATGAGCGTTGCCGTGATCGGAGCCGGCTCGTGGGGCACGACCGTCGCCGCGCTCGTCGCGGGGAACGCGCCGACCGTGATCTGGGCGCGCGAAGCCGAGCTGGCGCGAACGATCGACGCGCAGCACGAGAACCCGCGGTATCTGCCGGGCGTCGTGTTGCCCGCGACGCTGCACGCCACGGCGTCCCTCGAGCGTGCCTGCTCGGGCGCCGACGTCGTCGTGATCGGCGTGCCGTCCCACGGGTTCCGCGCGGTGCTGGTGGCGGCCGCGCCGTACGTCGAGCCGGGCGCGGCGATCGTGAGTCTCGCCAAGGGTGTGGAGCAGGGCACGAATCGGCGCATGACGGAGGTCGTCGCCGAGGTGCTCGACGGCCACGACGGAGACCGTATCGGCGTGCTCACCGGGCCGAACCTCGCACGCGAGGTCGCCGCCGGTCAGCCGACCGCGACCGTGATCGCGATGCGCGACGGCGCGGTGGCGACACGGTTGCAGCAGCTGTTCATGACGCCGTCGTTGCGCGTGTACACGAACCCCGATGTCGTCGGTTGCGAGATCGCCGGCGCGCTGAAGAACGTGCTCGCGATTGGTGCTGGAATCGCCCACGGCCTCGACTACGGAGACAACACGAAGGCGGCGCTGATCACGCGCGGTCTCGCGGAGCTTGCCCGTCTCGGTGTCGCGCTCGGCGGTGACCCGCTCACGTTCGCCGGCCTGGCCGGCATGGGCGACCTCATCGCGACCTGTAGCAGCCCGCAGAGCCGGAACCGCCACGTTGGTGTCGAGCTGGGACGCGGTCGGTCGCTCGACGCGATCGTCGCCGAGATGAACATGGTTGCCGAGGGAGTGAAGACCACGGCCGCGGTGCTCGAGCTCGCGAGCCGCGAGAGCGTCGACATGCCGCTCGCGGAGTTCGTGGGTCGTGTTCTCTACGAGGGCGCGCATCCGGCAGATCTCGTCCCTGAGTTGATGGGCCGCCAGGCCAAGTCGGAACTTCACGGCATGCGGCCGGACGCGTAGCCGGCGATCGTGCGCGTCAGTCGCGGTCTCCGATGACGACGAGCGTGGCCGGTGGCGCGGTGTCGGTCCTCGGCACGCTCGCGGACGGCGTCGTCGCCGATGGGCGCGCGGGCGGACTGGTCCGGGTCGGTGCCGCCGGGATCGAGATCGACTGGTTCGTCGGCGCCGACGATGGCTGGCACCGCGCGGCCGATCGCGGGCGGACGGTTCGCGCGGGCATCGCGCCCGCGACCGAGACGCGCCTGCGGGTTCCGGGTGGTGAGGTGGTCGCGTCGAGCTACGCGGTCGCGGCCGGCCGGGACCCGGCCGTCGTCGTCGAGCTCGAGAACGCGTCGGGTGGACCGGTGGTGGTCGCCTGGGTCGCGCGCGCCGCACCCGGCCGGCGCGTGCGCCGCGCCGAGGCGGCTGGCAGTTCCCTCTGCCTCGACGGCCGGACGCGAATCGACTTCGTGCGCGCCCCGGCCCGCTGGGCGGTTGCCCCCCGCGTTTCGGGAACCTGGGACGTCGTCGTGAACGGTGACGCGTCGGTGGGCGACTTCGCACGCGTCGGTAACCGTCACGACGATCTCGAGGTTGCGGTGCTGGTCGTGGTTGCACACCGGACGCGCACGCGCATCGCGGTGCGTTCCGGGCGCGCGGTCGGTCGCCTCGAACCGCTGCACCTTGCGGCGCTGCCGGGTCCCGGCGACGTCGAGCGAGGGTGGGGTGTGGCGCTCGCGCGCGGGATGCACGTCGAACTACCGGAGCCGGTGCTGCAGGCAGCCACCGACGCGGCGCGCGCGACGCTGCTGATCGGCGCCGCGCGCGCGACCCGCCGGGACCGGGGTCTCGTCGCGGCCGCGACGTCCTGGGGACTCGCCGATCGGCGCGCCGGGAGCGCCACCGCGGACGCTCCGGCGACGCGCGGCTGGGGTGCGCTTCGCAGCGATGCGATCGGCGCCGCAACCGATCCGGCGCGCGCTGCGGCGTGGCTCCGCGACGTGAAGGGAAGGTTGTTGCGCGTCGAGCGCGACACCGTCGATCTGCTCGCCGGCTTCCCGGTCGAGTGGCTCGGTCAGCCGCTCGCCGTGCACGACGCGGTCACCGATCTCGGCCCGGTGTCCTTCGCGCTGCGATGGCACGGCGCGCGACCCGCGTTGCTCTGGGACGCTCCCGCGGGCCTGCGCGTGCGGATACCCGATCTCGACCCTGCGTTCGCCGGCGCTGGGGGGGCGGGCGAGGCGCTGCTCGCCGAGGTCGACGCGCACCGGCTGCTGCCGCTGAGCGCCGGCACGGAGCCGCCCGCGGCCGGGAAGCCCGTTGCCGATCCGGAGAGCTTCTCGTGACCGGCGGGCCGGCGGCCCCCGACGACGGGGCCACGACGGCCGGCGATCTCGACCGTGACCACGACCAAGACGCGTTCATCGTCTCGGGTCTCTACGACCCGGACGCGCCCGACGCGGCCGCGCGCCTCGGTCTGCTCGAATATCTCAGCGCCCTCGGGCTCTCGATCCCCGAGCTCGTGCAGGCGTCCGACGAGCAACGCATTCTGAGTGTCGCCGCGCTCAACCGTCTGCGGCCCGGCGGCGAGCGCTTCACGCTCGGTGAGGCCGCGGCGCGTGCCAGTGTCGATGCCGACGTCGCGGCCCGCTTCTGGCGCGCGGCCGGCTTCCCCGACCCGCGTCGGCACGAGCGCCGCTACGGCGCCCGCGACGTCGAGTTCCTCGCCGCGTTCGCGGAGATGGCGCGCATCGTCGGGCTCGAACGCGTCGTACAGCTCCTTCGCATTGTCGGCGGAGCGGCGGCGTCGATCGCGGAAGCGGAGACCTCGCTGCTGCGCTCGAGCGTCGAAGCGCCGCTCGTCGGCGCGCAGGACTACGTGAAGATCGCGCGGAGCTACGTGGAGCTGGTGACGGAGGTGCTGCCTCGGCTCTCGGTGGCGATCGACACGCTGCACCGTCATCATCTCGCCTCGATCGGGCGCCGCTACAGCGACTCCGGTGCGTCACCGTCGACGACGAACACTGTCGACCTCGCGGTCGGGTTCGCCGATCTCTCCGGATACACCAGCCTCTCGGGGCAGCTCGACGCCGACGCGCTCGTCGCGGTGATCGACGCGTTCGAGGCGATCGCGTTCGATCTCGTCGCGGCGGCGGGTGCGAGCGTCGTGAAGCGGATGGGCGACGCGGTGCTGTTCGTGACCCCCGCGCCCGGAGTCGCCTGCGAACTCGCGCTCGATCTCGTCGCCGCGGCCGCTGCGCACGCACAGCTTCCGCCGTTGCGCGTCGGGCTCGCGTTCGGGCCCGTGATCGCAAGGGGCGGCGACGTCTACGGATCCATCGTCAACCTCGCGGCGCGCCTCTGCGACGACGCCGAGCCGGGGACGATCGCGCTCGCCGCCGCGGTGGAGCAGCGTTTACGGCCGCTGCGCGACCGGTACCGGTTCGTCGGTCCCGTCGCGCATTCGCTCGCCGGGTTCCCGGACCCGGTACCCGCCTTCTGCGTCGAGCGCCGACGCTCGTAGGGCGTCGCGCGCTTCGGTGGCCGCGCGTCAGGCGAGTCGCAGCGTGACGATCTCCCATGCGCGCATGTTCACAGACCCCTCGAAGGGTGTGATCGGCGCGCCGCGAAGGTCGACCGCCCAGCCGCGAGCGGGGAGGCCACCGAGTGAGATCGCGACCTCACCGGCGCCGGGCGCGGTGCGGAAGCAGCGCACGACGAGCCCGCCGTCGTCGCGTGCGACGGCCGAGACTTCAGCGCCCTCGACCTCGAGCGCGGTCCCGGTGGCCGGACGCGAGCGAGATGGAGTCGCCGAGGCGCGCACCCGCTCGAGCGGCACGAGGAACGCGTCGGCCGCCCCGTGGAGGTCGGCCGCGCGCCAGTCGCCGCGGTGCGGGAGCACCGCGTACTCCGCGACGTTCGGTCCGCGCATCTGCGCGCCGAGCACCGGGTCGGTCGGGCCGGCGGGATTCGGGCGCAGCGACGGTTCGCTCCGCGACAGGTACCCGACCGCGCGCAGCAGGGTGAGCGCGAGCTCGGTGCCGTCGCCGACGATCTCGTATTCGAGGAGGCCGTCGTGCAGGAGTGCGAGCCCGGTGCCGCCGTCGGAGGCGTCGACGAAGCGACGCGACACGAACGTCGGCAGCCCGAACTCGAGCTCACCGCCTTCGGCCGTGAGACCCCGCTCCACGACGGTGAACGCGCACTCGGCGTGCGAGCCGCCCACGCGTGCGGGCAGCGGGAAGTGGGCGCGCAGCCGGTGGTCGTCGCACTGGTTGTCGAACTCGGTGTGGACCCGGAGGAAACGCTCGTCGGGACGCAGCTCCAGGATCGTGCGCACGACGACGGGCGCGTCCTCGTCGCTGCGACGCGTGCAGGCGTGCTCGTCGCCGTGCGCGCGGCGCGGCCACTGATAGGTCGCATCGATCGCGACCCGGGCGCGAACCGGTCCGGCGTCGAGAACCTCGAGTGTGATCGCGGTCGGTACGGACACCTCGATGTCGGCGGCGGGCGGCGAGTAGTTGTACGTGTCGCCGCCGTCGCCACCATCGACGAGCCGGCCCAGGCCCGAGGTATGGATGCCGTCGGTCGTCGTGATCGCGTAGGTGCCGTTCGCCGCGTCGATGTCGATTGCGAGGTGCTCGTTGCGCAGGGACGTCTCCGTCGCGGCGATGGCCGTTGCCGGTCCCTCGCCTTCCGTGCTCACGACGGTCGTCCAGCCGAAGCCCGGCACCGAGCCGGCGTCGAAGAGCAGCCGCCGGCTCTGGGGCCGGAAGGCCTTGATACGGATCGTGCCGCCGGCGTCGCCGATGCGTAGCAACTCCTCGCGCGTCTCGTCGATGTCGACGAGCGACTCGCCCGGCGCCGCGAGCTGCACGGTCAGGTCCCAGCTCCCGTCGGCGGCGGCCTCGAGATCGACAGCCGCAACGCTGTGCCCGGCGAACTGCATGTCGCGCATGAGGTCGAGGACCCAGCGGATCTTCTGGCCGATGAGCACGTCGGAGAACGCGAGCCCTCCGCGTTCCGCGAGCACCTGCGTCGGTCGGGGCCGGCCGCCGGCGTCGACGACGTGCGCGGGCCCGTGGCCGGGCATGGAGATCTCGACGAGCCCGCCGCGGGCACGCGCCGTCGGGTTGACGACGATCGTCGCGCCCGCGGGTGCATCGACCTCGCGTGCGAGATCTGCCAGCGCGTCGCGCGTCAGGCCGTCACCGATCTGGCGCGACTCCGCGTAACGCACGGCGACGTGATCGACGACCTCGTCGGCGCTGCACGCGCACGACGAGTCGTGGGCGCTGTTCGCGACCAGGCGCTCCCAGGCGAATCGCAGCAGCGCGTGCGGGTACGCAGCGGCCGGCCGCAGCAGTGCGCTCAGCGGTTCGGCACGCTTCTCGATCGCGCGTTCCGCCTCGGCGCACGCGCGATGGATGTCGACCCGGTTCGACGCCACGCCCATGAGCACGTTGGCGCGCGCGCCCGACCGCAGCTCGCCGCGCCACGTCGCGAGGCCGTCGACCGGCTGGGTCGGCAGGTACTCCGCGAGCGACGTGACGACGAACTGGTAGTCGTCCTGGATCTCGTTCGCCTCGGCGACGACGCGCCCGAGCCACGGCTGCGGCATCTGGTGGTCGGTGCCGTTCATGAGCAACAGGTCGGCGAGGCGTACCGGGCCGAGCTCGGCTTCGTAGTCGCGTGCCCGTTCGACGAGTCGCTTCGCGTCGTCGGGGAGGTCGCGGCCGTTCGAGTACGAGCCGTAGAGGTACTCGGCGCGCACGCGCGACCCGTCGGGCGCTTCCCACCAGAACGCGTTCTGCGTGATCGCGAGGGGCACGCCGCGCCACACGACCGCGTGCTCGAGGCCGGCCAGGCGCAGGATCTGCGGCATCTGCGCGACGTGGCCGAACATGTCGGGGAGGTAACCCACTTGCATCGCGCCACCGAACTGCGCGCCGCGTGCCATGCCGAGCTGGAGGTCGCGGACCATGGTCTCGCCCGAGACCATGAACTCGTCCATCAGTACCATCCACGGACCGACCGCGAGCCGCCCGCTGGCCGCGAGCCGGGCGAGCGCGGGCGCGGCCTCGGGGCGGATCTCGAGGTAGTCGTCGAGGACGATCGTCTGGCCGTCGAGGAGGAAGCGCGCGTAGGCAAGGTCGGATTCGAGCATCGGCAGGAGCCCGTCGAGCAGCTTCACGAGCCGCATCCGGAAGTCCTGGAACGGCGAGTACCACTCCCGGTCCCAGTGCGTGTGGGGAACGATGGCGACGGTGCGTGGGCCCATGGCGGGAGCCTACGCGGCGACCGGCTCAGCCCGGCCGGCCCCGTTCGCGGCGTGCCTCGACCCAGCCCTCGTGTTCGCGTGCCGTCCACGTGCGGATCGTGCCCTTGGGATCTTCGCGACCGGTTTCGGTGCGCTTGAGGGTGGTGCCGTCGGAGCGCAACGACCAACCGTGCCCGGCGCATACAAGCTCGTCGCCCTCGACCGCGGCTTCGGTGAGGTCCCAGTCGAGGTGCGGGCAGCGGCGCGCCATCAGGCACGGCGCGCCGTCGCGTGTGCGCCAGGTGACGGCTTCGTCGGCGCCGACGCAGACGGCCACGACGCGCCCGCGCTCGGCGGCGTCGGCCTCGATCACCCGTTCCCACTCCGCCTGCGCCACGCGCGACAGGTTCGCGCGCGGTTGCGGACACGGACCGGATCGAGACCGACCGGAATGGGGTGAATGCGCAGTCGGTCGGTAGGCTGGCGGCGTGCCGACCTACGCGATGTTGACGACGCTCGGTCCCGGTGGGTGGGAGACGGTGCGCGAGAACCCCGACCGCATCAGCCAGGTGCGGCGGGAGGTCGAGGATCTCGGCCTGCGCGTCGTCGCGCAGTACGCGCTCATGGGGCAGTACGACTTCCTGAACATCATCGAGGCCCCCGACGAGCGTTCGATGGCGCGTGCCGCGGTGATGCTCGCGGCGCGGGGGACGATGCGCACCACGACGATGCAAGCCATCCCCGTCGACGACCTCATCGCGCTCCTCAAGGACTAGACCGACTCGACGCTCATACCCACCAGAGCTCGCGCCGCTTCTCTTCGCGGAGATCGTCGTCGGCGAAGAGCACGGGGAGCACCGCGCCGTCGGAGCGGCGCCGGACGCGGTAGTGCGGTCCGCCGTGGTCGTCGACCACCTCGGCGATCTCGAAGCCGCGCGCCCAGTGGTTGTCGAAGCGAGAGCGAACCTCGACGCGGGTACCCGAGTGCACGGTGCTGATGCTAAGCCTGTTCTGATGGTCTTTCGGGACCGATACGGTCCTCCAGAACCATCAGAAGCGCGAGGGGCCGGTTATGGTCGCGAGGTGGGCGCCCGCACCTACCCGACGTTGCGCACCGAGCGCCGTTGCTGGGAAGCGGGCGACGAGATCGTCTGCGGCATCGACGAGGTGGGCCGCGGTTCGTGGGCCGGGCCGGTCACGGTTGCCGCCGTCGTCCCCGCGGAACAACACCTCGCCGGCGTGCGCGACTCGAAGATGCTGTTGCCCGCCGAGCGCGACCGTGCCGCGGTGCGTGTGCGCGGCTGGGCGCGTGCGATCGGCATCGGTCACGCATCGCACGAAGAGTGTGATCAGCTCGGCATGACGGCCGCGCTGCGCGCCGCAGGCAACCGCGCGCTCGCGCAGCTCGCCGAGCAGGGCTTCGCACCCGACCGCATCATCCTCGACGGCAAGCACGACTACTTCGGGCTCGGACCGAAGGTGAAGACGATCGTGAAGGGCGATGTGTCGGTGCTCTCGGTCGCGGCCGCGTCCGTCGTCGCGAAGGTCACGCGCGACGCGTTGATGGCGGAGGAGGCCGAGCACTTTCCGGCCTACGGTTTCGAATCGAACCGCGGCTACCCGGCGCCCGTGCACCGTTGCGCCCTCGCGGCCTACGGGCCGAGCTCGATCCATCGTCGATCCTGGATCTTCATGGAGTCGCTGCCGTGGTCGGGGCTCCAGCGTGACGATCGGACCCTGCGGCTCTTCTCGGTCTGAGGCGGGCGCGCCGCGGGCTCTACGCTCTGGCGCCATGGGACAGACCATCACCGTCACCGCCCGCGCCGGTGCCGTTCCCGAGGTGCGGTTCTTCGACCTGAACCGTTCGCTCACCGGGATGGCGATCGAGCGCTACGCCAGCACCGACGACGTGCACTGGCAGCGTCCGCCGGACGTCCTCGCGTCGAGGCTCTTCGCGCTGGGCGCGACGTCGATCACGATCTACTCGAACGTCGTGACGGTCGAGGCGCCCGCGAGTGCGTGGGACGCGCTCGAGTCGCGCGTCACGTACGTCATCGAGCACCTCTTCAACTACTACGGCGACGATGCCGGCTGGTCCCCCGATGCCCTCGGCGTCGCGCCGGCGACCGCCGAGTGACCCGTCGACCTTCGTTCTGATGGGCTGAGCGGACCGTATGGGTCCGTTCAAACCATCAGAAGCCGGGTTCGCGCCCGATCTCTCGTTCTGATGGGCTGAGCGGACCGTATGGGTCCGTTCAAACCATCAGAAGCCCGAGGGGCGAGCCGTCCCGGTTGAGGGCGAACAGGTGTTCGCATACGATGCGGGGGTGGCGAGCGGAGTCCGTGTCCTCCCGTTGCGGGATCGAGAGGCCCGCCGGCATCTCGATCGGCTCGGGCGCGACACCGGCCCGACCACGCTCGCCGGCCAGCGGCGCCTGACCGTCGCCGACCCGCTCGGCGGTCTCCTTCCCGACGGAGGCCTGCGCCGAGGCTCGGTCGTCACGATCGCGGGCGACGCCGGCACCACGAGCGTGCTGCTCGGGTTGCTCGCGGCCGCGACCGGGGCGGGCGAGTGGGCGGCGGCCGTCGAGTCCGGGGTCACCCTGGGCGGGGCCGCCGCGGGGGAGGCCGGGATCGCGGTCGAGCGGTGCGCGGTGGTCCGGCGCGTCCCGCCGGACCGCTGGGCCGCGACCGTCGCCGCCCTCGTCGACGGGACGGCCATGGTCGGCGCGTGGGTCCCGCCGAACGTGCGCCTCGGCGATGCCCGGCGGCTCGCGGCGCGCGCCCGTGAGCGTGGTTGCGTGCTCGTCGCGGTCGAATCGGTGCCCGGCGTGCGTTGCGGATCGTGGCCGGCCGAGGCGGCGTTGCGGCTCCATGTGCATTCGGGACCCTGGCACGGGTTGGGATCGGGGCACGGTCTGCTCGCGGAGCGCGTCCTGCACCTCCGCGTCGAAGGGCGCGGTGCGGCACGCGAGGGGCTCGTCGGTGCGCTCGCCGCGGCGGGGTGAGCCACCGGCGCGCGCCCGGGCGCGCGGCGCGAGGAGGCGGCGGTGAGCACTCCACCCGTCCGGACCTGTTGCATCCGCTGCGCCGACTGGGCGGTCGTCGTGGTCCACCGCCGCGACCCCTCGACCCGGGGCCGGCCGCTCGTCGTGCGCGAGCGGGTGAAGAGCCGCGAACTGGTGCGGGCCGCGTCGGGCGAGGCCCGCGCCGAAGGCGTCGTCCCCGGCTTGTCGCGGCGGGAGGCGGAGGCCCGCTGCCCGGGGGTGACGATCGCCGAGGTCGACACGAACGAGCAAGCGCGTGCCTTCGAGCCGGTCGCGCGCGCGATCGAGTCGCTCACCCCGCGCATCGAGCTCGACGTCCCGGGCCGGTGCTCCTTCCCGACGCGCGGCCCCGCGCGCTATTTCGGTGGCGACGACGCGCTCGTGGCGCGCGTGCGCGCGGTCGCCGCCGCGGTGCTCGGTCCCGATGCCGGCGCGCTGCGGGTCGGTGTTGCCGACGGCCGGTTCGCGGCGGCGCTCGCCACCGATCACGGGCGCGACGGGATCGTCGTCGCGCCCGGCGAGGCGGCCGGGTTCCTCGCGCCCCACCCGGTCGAGGTGCTCGGCGCCGCCGAGCTCGCCGTGCTCCTCGTGCGGCTCGGCATCCTCACCCTCGGGGCCTTCGCCGCGTTGGAGCGGGCGGCGGTGCTCGCGCGGTTCGGCGTCGACGGGGAGCGTCTGCACCGGCTCGCACGGGGCGACGACGACCGGCCACCGATCCTGATCGAGCCGCCGCCCGATCTCGCCACCGCACTCGAGATCGACCCGCCGGCGACGCGTGTCGACCATGTCGCCTTCGTCGCGAAGGGTCTCGCCGACTCCTTCGTCGCGCGCCTCGCGGAACGCGGGCTCGGGTGCACGCGGGTGCTCGTGACCGCGGAGACCGAACACGGCGAACGGCTCGAACGTGCGTGGCGCCACGAAGGCGCGTTCACCGCGGCGACGTTGACCGAACGGGTCCGCTGGCAGCTCGAAGGCTGGCTCGCGGCCCAGGCTCCCGCCGAGCTCGCGGCCGGCGCGATCGACGATCCCCGCTCCCGTCAGGACGCGCTCGCCACCGCGGAGAGCTTCGACACCACGACCGGAGCGCTCACCCGGCTCGGGCTCGTCCCCGACGAGGTCGTTGCCGCTTCCGGTCGCCAGCTCGGATTCTGGGGCGGGGATCTCGCGGCCGCCGACCGGGCCGACCGGGCCTTCGCCCGCGTGCAGGGGATGCTCGGCTACGACGCGGTGGTCACCGCAGTGGTGCAGGGCGGGCGCACTCCGGCCGAGCGGGTCCGCTGGATTCCGTGGGGCGAGCCGCGCGACCAGGAACGCGGCTCGCCCCACGGGACGGCGGGGGAGCGGGCGGCGTGGCCGGGAGGGGTCCCGCGGCCCGAACCCGCCCGGTTGTTCGACCCGGCGCTGCCCGCCGAGCTGCTCGACGGTTCCGGGCGACCGGTGACGGTCTCGGGGCGGGGCGAGGCGTCGGCCCCACCGGCCCTGCTGCGCTGCGGGACGCTTCCGGGTGGAGGCGGTCCCGTCGTCGCCTGGGCCGGACCGTGGCCCCACGACCTGCGCTGGTGGGACCGCGACGGTCGCCGTCGCCGCGCGCTCTGGCAGGTGGTCACCGAGACGCGCGCCGGGGTCCTCGCGTGCCTCGTCGCGGTCGAGCACGGTCGGGCCGGCATCGAAGCCTGGTACGACTGAGATCGCGTGACCTTGGCCTCTGGCTCGCGAGAGCGCGGTGCGCGCATGCTCGGTTCGCATCGACGTGAGTCGAGAACAAGGAGGTGGCGAATGACGAACCGGCACGACAGCCGGGCCGTGGAGACATGGATGCCGCCACGCCTCTTGGAGTGGTTGCGCTGGCCTGACCTGGGTGCGTTCGGTCAGACCATGCGGGCCGAGGAGTACCGCGAGGGCAACGACCTCGTCGTGAGGCTCGAGATACCGGGCCTCGACCCCGACAAGGACGTGGACGTCCACGTCGAGGACCACGCGCTGCGCATCACCGCGCGGCGGGAGCAGCAGGAGACCGTCGACGACCGGCACGGCTACCGCAGCGAGTTCCAGTACGGGAGCTTCAGCCGCGTGATGAGCCTGCCGCCCGGAGCGAAGGAGGACGACGTCAAGGCGACGTACAAGGACGGGATCCTCGAGGTGCGGGTGCACTTCGACGAGCACGCCGCGACAACCTCCCGCATCGAGGTCCAGCGCATCTGATCTCGGTGGGAGCCATGAGACACGCGCCGCCGAGGCCGGCGATCTCCCCGTCGCCGGTCCTCGGCGGCCGCGCGTGACGGCTCGGCCCCCGGCCGAAGGTCCCGGTTCGTGCGGGCCCGAGGGTCCCCAGAGGCTCGTGACCGAGTTCCCTGTGATCGGGCGCCGATCCGTCCGATGCTGTCTTCAGTCGGAAGCACGGCGAAGGGCCGTGTCCCGGGGGAGACGGGGGATACCAATGGAGCTGGACGCGTTCCTGACCTATCTGGGGGAGTCGGCGGCGACCGAGGCGCTCGCCACCGAGATGTCGGACGTGTCGGCGCTCCGCGGCCTCCTCGCCGTGGTTCCGATGCCGGTTACCCGAGCGCGCTCCGCCGCGCGCCAGCCGGTGCTCACCGGCACCGCTGCGTAAGCCGGATTGCGCGGCCGGGTCCGCCCGGTCGCCCGCGGGCGTAACGTCACCCTCGATGCGTCGCCTCGGGGGAGTCGCGCTCGCAGTGGTCGTGGTCGTGGTCGCGGTCGCGGCCGCGGCCGCGTGTTCGGGTTCTCACCGTTCGGCGGCGAGTGTCACGACGCGGCCGACGAGCACCGCGACGCGTCCCGGCCCGACGCGTCCGAGCTCAGTGCCCCCGATCTCGGTGCCCCCGAGCACGCGGGCGACGGCGACGACCGTGGCCGAATCGGTCTCGGCCACTCCGTGCGTGCACCTTCCGACGGCACGCGTGCACGACTCCTACACCGGTCTGCCCCGACCGTCGGGGCCGAGCATCGACTTCGCGACCGCGCACTCGTACCTGCCCATCGTCGAGGGCGGTGACCAGATCCGCTACGACGATCTCGCAGTGCAGATCGTGCGGCCCGCGGGCACCGTCACGCTGACGCACGGCGACAGTCGGGACACGGTCGTGTTCCGGGGATCCGGCGACTTCGACGGCGACGGGCGCGGCGATTTCCTCGTCGACCTCTACGAGCAGGGCAACGACGCCGCGACCGAGATCGTCTCCGGGACCATCGTGGCCGGAACGTACGACCCGGCCGCGGTCGGGGTGCGCGTGCCGCGGCCGGCGGTCGCCGCCGGTGGGTTCGGACCCTTCGCCGCCTCCGTTGGAGATCAGAACCACGACGGCGCCGACGACGTGAGTTTCGGTGCCGCGTTGTACTCGGGCCGGCAGCTCGCGTCGGGGCCCCTCGACGCCCTCCCCCCGCCGTTGCGGACGCTTGTCGCGCCGTACGTCGGCTTGCTGCGTGTGGATGTCGCGGGCCCACCGGTGCTGGTCGTACCCGTGGGGTCGGCGCTGGTGCTCGACGGTCGCCGAGACCGGCTCGACTTCGGCGCGGACGCGCCGGCGCTCGCGGGCGCGGTTGCGCAGGGAGGGCACGCCACGGGCTGGTTGGTCGACGGGCACCGCCTCGTGGAGTTCGCGTTCACGACCCGGAGCGGTACAACGGCCTGGCGCTTCGATCTCGACGGGACGTGCGGGAGCTGAACCCGCCCCGCCCGACGGCGGTCGCGCCGGCCGGCTCCATCTCCGCCTGACCGAGACCCCGGGCCGTTGCCGATCGAACAGGTGTTCGCCTACGGTTGCGTCCCCGAGTCGGAGCAGGGATGCCATGGCGGGCGGGTACGCGGAGCTGCACTGCCACACGAACTTCTCGTTCCTCGACGGCGCGAGCCATCCCGAGGAGCTGGTCGAGGAGGCCGCGCGGCTCGGGCTCGCCGCGCTCGCGGTCACCGACCACGACGGCTTCTACGGCGTGGTGCGCGTCGCGGAGGCGGCCCGCCCGCTCGGGCTCCCGACCGTCTTCGGGGCCGAGCTCACCCTCGGGTTGGGCGCGGCTCGGCTTCGGCCCGGCGCGGCCGACCCGCCCGGTGAGCACCTCGTCGTGCTGGCCGAAGGTCCGGCCGGCTACGCGTGCCTCGCGCGCGCGATCAGCGAGGCCCAGCTGCGCGGGCAGAAGGGCGCACCGCGGCTCACCCTCGCCGAGCTCGCGGGCGTCGCCGGTTCGTCCTTCGTCCTCACCGGGTGCCGGAAGGGTGCGGTGCCCGTGGCGCTCGTACGCGACGGCCCGCGCGCGGCGCGCCGTGCGCTCGACGCGCTGACCGACGCGTTCGGGCGCGACCGGGTGCTCGCCGAGCTGTGGGACCACGGCGACCCGCTCGACCGCCACCGCAACGACGCGCTCGTGGAGGTCGCCGCGGCGGCGCGGGTCGAGGTGATCGCGACGAACAACGTCCACTACGCGACGGTCGCGCAACGCCCGCTCGCCACCGCGCTCGCCGCGGTGCGCGCCCGCCGTTCGCTCGACGAGATCGACGGGTGGTTGCCGTCGTCGCCGCACGCGCACCTGCGCTCCGCGGGTGAGCAGGCCCGCCGGTTCGCGCGCTGGCCCGGAGCCGTCGAACGGACCCTCGACGTCGCGCGTGCGTGTGCGTTCGACCTGAAGCTCGCGGCTCCGAACCTGCCCGACGCGCCCGTCCCCGACGGGCACACCGAGATGTCGTGGCTGCGCGAGCTCGTACGCCGCGGTGCGGCGGTCGCCTACCCGCCGTCGCACTCGCACTACGAGCAGGCGCACCGCCAGATCGAATACGAGCTCGGCGTCATCGAGGCGCTCGGGTTCCCCGGCTACTTCCTCCTGCTGTTCGACATCGTCGATTTCTGCCGCCGCAGCGACATCTACTGCCAGGGTCGCGGCAGCTCCGCGAACAGCGCGGTCTGCTACGCGCTCGGGGTCACGAAGGCCGACGCGGTCGCGCTCGGCCTGCTCTTCGAACGGTTCCTCTCACCCGAACGCGACGGCCCCCCCGACATCGACGTCGACATCGAGCACCAGCGGCGCGAAGAGGTGATCCAGTACGTCTACGACCGCTACGGCCGCGACCGCGCCGCGCAGGTCGCGAACGTCATCACCTACCGGCCCCGCTCCGCGCTGCGCGAGATGGCGAAGGCCACGGGTGTCGCGCCGGGCCAGGCCGACGCGCTCGCGAAGTGGGTCGACCGCTGGAGCTCGAGCACCGAGGCGTTCGCGGAGCTGGTGGAGTCGAGCGCGCACGACAACCCCGACGAGCACGCGCTCGCCGCGAGCATCCACCGTGCCGATCCCGCGGTGCGGCGCGCGACCGCGCGGCGTTTCGGAGTGCGCCGCGAGCGCGAGTTCGTCCGCAACCGGCGCGAGGGCGTACCGATCGACGGGCCGCCCGTGTCGCCGTCCGCGTCGACCCGCCCGCCCGCGATCCCACCACTCGCGCTCGAGCTCGCCGGGCAGGTCCTCGACTTCCCCCGCCACCTCGGCATCCATTCGGGTGGGATGGTGATGGCCGACCGCCCGCTCGTGGAGTTCTGCCCCGTCGAGTGGGCGCGCATGGAGGGCCGCTCGGTGCTGCAGTGGGACAAGGACGACTGCGCGGCGGCGGGGCTCGTGAAGTTCGACCTCCTCGGCCTCGGGATGCTCACGATGCTGCACCTCGCCGTCGACCTCGTGCGCACGTCGGAGGGCGTCGACATCGACCTCGCGACCATCCCGCAGGAAGACGAGGTCTACGACATGCTCTGCGCGGCCGACACCGTCGGTGTGTTCCAGGTGGAGAGTCGCGCGCAGATGGCGACGCTGCCCCGACTCCGGCCGCGTTGCTTCTACGACCTCGTGGTGGAGGTCGCGCTCATTCGCCCCGGGCCGATCCAGGGCGGCTCGGTGCACCCGTACCTGCGCCGCCGCAACGGCGAGGAGCCCGTCACCTACCCGCACCCGTTGCTCGAGCCGTGCCTCGAGAAGACGCTCGGGGTGCCGCTGTTCCAGGAGCAGCTCATGCAGATGGCGATCGACGTCGCCGGCTTCACCCCCGCCGAGTCCGATCAGCTCCGCCAGGCGATGAGCTCGAAACGGTCGCACGCGCGCATGGCCCGGTTGCGCACGCGGCTGATGGACGGCATGGCCACCAACGGCATCACCGGCGCGACCGCCGAAGAGATCGCGCACAAGCTCGAAGCCTTCGCCGACTTCGGCTTCCCCGAGAGCCACTCGGTGAGCTTCGCCTACATCGTGTACGCGAGCTCATGGATCAAGTACCACTACCCGGCCGAGTTCGCGGCCGCACTGCTCAACGCGCAGCCGATGGGCTTCTACTCACCGCACACGATCATCCGCGACGCGCGCCGTCACGGCGTCGAGGTGCTCGGCCCCGACGTGAACGCGTCTCGCCGCGACGCGACGCTCGAACCCCGGCCCACGCACCTCGACCCGATCGGGCACGCGACGCGCGGCTACTACGCCGACCCGTCGCACCTTGCCGTCCGTCTGGGGCTGCGGTCGGTGCGCGGCCTGCACGACGCCTTCTGCGACCACGTCGACGACGAACGCGCGCGCGAGCCGTTCCACGACCTCGAAGACTTCGTGCGTCGCACCGGCGCGACCGTCGACGCGCTCGAAGCGCTCTCGGCTGCGGGCGCGTTCACCGATTCGTTCGGTCACACACGCCGCGCCGCGATGTGGGCCGCGGGCGCGCTGCGCGACGCGCGTCCCCACGTGCGCGGTGACGGCAGCGTCGTCGAGACCCTGCCCGGGCTGCTCACCGGGCTCGACGCACCCGCCCTGCCCGGGATGACCGAGCCCGAGGAGGTCGCCTCCGATCTCTGGTCGATGGGCCTCTCGCCGGGCCGGCACCCGACCGAGTTCGTGCGCGCCGACCTCGCGCGCCAAGGCGTCGTGACCGCCGCCGACCTGCGCGTGCTGCCCGACCGCAGCGTCGTGGAGGTCGCCGGCGTCGTGACGCACCGCCAGCAGCCCGCGACCGCGAAGGGCACCGTGTTCCTGAACCTCGAGGACGAGACCGGGCTCGTGAACGTGATCTGCACCAAAGGGATTTGGAAGCGGTTTCGCATCGTGGCGCGTGGCGCGCCCGCGCTGCGCGTGCGCGGCGTGCTCGAACGCCACCAGGGCGTCACCAACCTCGTCGCCGGCCGCATCACCCGCCTGCCCATCGACCTCACCGACCTCAAGTCCCGCGACTTCCGGTAACGCTGGTCGCACTCGCTGCGGGCCGGGATACCCGGCCGGCGGACGCTCGCCGCTGGTGGGCGGGGATCACCGATGCGATGCGCGGGCGCCGGTACGTTGCGCGTAGGGATCCGGCTCCGATCAGGGGGATGCCATGAAGCGCACGTGGAAGGAATTCCTCGCGTTCATCATGACGGGCAACGTCTTGATGCTCGCCATCGCCTTCATTCTCGGCGTCGCGACGAAGGCGGTCGTCGACTCGTTCGTGAACAACATCGTGCAGCCGATCATCGGTGCGATCGTCGGCAAGCCCGCCTTCACGAACACCTTCACCATCGGCAAGGGCGTCATCAAGTGGGGTCAGTTCGTCACCGACGTCGTGAACCTCGCGATCGTCGGCGCGGTCCTGTTCCTCATCGTGAAGGCCTACGAGGCGTACCGCGCCCGGCGCGAAGCGGCCGGCGAGGAACCCGAGCCGCCGACCGAGGACACGTTGCTGCTGCGGGAGATCCGCGACCTCCTCGCGTCCCGGACCGGCTGAGCGCGGCCGTCGGGCAGTCCCGATCTCGAATCGCATCGGGACGTGCCGATGAGGCGGTACCCTCTTGGGCCCTTCCGAGACCGAAGACGACGAGATGTCCGAACCGCCGAGTCCCCGATGCGCACCTTCACCCGTCGCCTCGCGGCGCGCTTCGGCGCGCTCTTGCGTACGGACCCGGTCGGGGTCCGTGCCGGCTTCGGCGCGCTCCTGATCTCGTCCGGTGGCGATCTCGTCGCCGGTCTGACCCTCGGCTCGATCACCCACACGCTCGATCGTCTCCCCGGCCTGCTGGTACTCGTTCCCGCCGCGATCGGCATGCGCGGCAACGTGTTCGGCGCGCTCGGCAGCCGGCTCGGCACGCTCATCCACACCGGGACGTTCCGCGTCTCGCGCCGGCTGAACACGCCGGTGGGTCAGAACATCGCAGCCGCGCTCGTGCTGTCGCTGTCGACGTCGTTCGCACTCGCGGTGCTGGCGAAGTCGATCGCCGTCGCGTTCGGCGTCGAGCCGTCGATCTCGATCGCCGACTTCATGGTCGTCGCGGTGGTCGGCGCGTTGCTCTCGTCGATCGTCGTCCTCGCGATCACGATCGGAGTCGCGTCGCAGTGCGCGACGCGCCGCTGGGACCTCGACAACGTCGCCGCGCCGATCGTCACTGCGGCCGGCGACGTCGCGACGCTGCCGAGCCTGTTCCTCGCGACGTACCTGCTCGGCATCCACTACTTCACGCCCATCGTCGCCGTGGTGTGCGCGCTCGCATGTCTCGCCGCGCTCGTGGTCGGGCTGCGTTCGAAGTTGCCGGTGTTGCAGCGCGTCGTCATCGAGTCGGCACCCGTCCTCGTGATCGCCGGTCTGGTCGACGTGCTCGCGGGCGTCACGATCGAGAAGCGGACGGAGTCGTTCCTCGTCTTCCCGGCCCTGCTCGTACTGATCCCACCGTTCCTCGAGGACTCGGGTGCGCTCGGCGGGATCCTCGCGGCGCGGGTCTCGACCCGCCTGCATCTCGGAACCCTGGGCCGAGGGTCGCTCGCCCCTCGCCGCGCTCGACGACATCATGCTGGTCCTGCTGTACGCGGTCCCCGTCTTCGTCCTGCTCGGGCTGTCGGCCGACCTCGCGGCCGCCGTCGCGAACCTGCACAGCCCGGGCGCGCTGAAGATGGTCGGCGTCTCCGTGGTCGGAGGGGTGATGGCGACGGCCTTCGCCGTCGTCGTCGGCTACTACGCCGCCGTGCTGACCCACCGGCTCGGGCTCGACCCCGACAACTACGGCATCCCGATCGTGACTTCCACCCTCGACCTGTTCGGCGCGTTCTCGCTTATCCTGGCGATTGTGCTGCTCGGTCTGCGCTAGCAGAGGCTGCACCTCGATGGACGACCAACCCCGAAATCTCAAAGAAATGCTCTCGGAGGCGAAGGACACCTCCGAGCTGATGGTCGACCTCGGCTACGCGTCGCTCTTCTTTGCCGACGAGGACATCGCCGAGGAGGTGGGCGAGCTCGAGGAGCGGCTCAGCGGCGTCGTCCACGAGATGCGCGCCATCTGCGTGCTCGCCGCCCGCTCGCCGCGCGACGCCGACTCCATGGCCGGTGTGCTCCACCTCATCTCCGCGATCGAACGGATGGGGAACGCGGCCGTCGACATCGCTCGCATCGTCACGCACCGCCTCGGCATCCCGGCCGCGCTCGTCGCCGACCTCGCCGCCGCGCAGGAGGTCTCCCATCGCGTCCGTGTGCGCGAGGACTCCTCGCTCGCCCAGACCTCGCTCGAGGACGCCGAGCTGCCGACCGAGACCGGGTTGCGCGTCGTCGCGATCCGCCGCTCGAAGGAATGGATCATCGATCCCGACGACGGCGAGGTGCTGCGCGCGGGCGACGTGCTCATCGTGCGCGGTGCCGCCGAAGGCATTCCCGAGCTGCGTGTCCTCGCCGGCGCGCCGGAGTGGCGCGAGGCGACGCTGTCGGAAGATCCCGCGCTGAGCGACCTCGACCGCGCGGTCGACGTCCTCGTCGAGATGAAGGACCTCTCGGAGGCCGCGGTCGGGCTGGCGTACTCCGCGCTGTTGTTCAACGATCCAAGGGCTCGCGGCCGAGGTGAGCAGCCTCGAGGACCGGCTCGACGAGATGCGCGAACGGCTCGAGCTGTGGGTGCTGCGGAGCGCGGCCGAGACGGTCGATCCGTCCGCGCTCCGCGGGCTCCTGCACCTCGGCGGGGCGGCCGAGGAGATCGGCGACGCCGCGCAGCAGATGGTGTGGCTGGTGGAGGAAGGCGAGGAGCTGCACCCGGTGCTCGCCGCCGCCCTCGGCGAAGCCGACGACGTGATCATGCGCGTGCCCGTCGCCGCCGGTTCGCAGCTCGACGGCGAGGTGCTCACCACGATGGGCCTCGGCGACGACACCGGGTTCCACCTCCTCTCGCTGCGGCGCAACGGCCGCTGGGTCTACCGGCCCCGTACCGGCACCCACCTCACGGCCGGCGACGAGCTCGTCGCGTCGGGGCCGTGGGAGGGACGCGAAGACCTCGCCCGCCAGTGCGGCTACCGGCTCCTCGCCGACGACGACACCGGCGAGATCGAGCTGGTCCCCGCGTCGGCGACCGCATAGCCGGAACGCCTCACACGACCCGGACGCGCCTCGGATCGGGCGCCATGGGCGCGGGCGGTTGCGGCTCTCCGGGGCGCTCGGGCGCGGAGCGACTCGAACCGCACAGCTTCCGGTACGCGGTCTCGGGATCGGGTGGGATGCGCAGGCGCGTGTTCGCGAACGAGTCGACAATGTTGTGCAGGAAGCGCCCGACGGTGAGTCGACCACTGGTATCTCGGGTGAGGCGCCGGATCGGCGGGCACTGGAGTGCTTTGCGAGCCCATGCGACCTGCGCGTCGAGCGCGGCGCCAGTCGTCGGAGGGATCAAGACGAAGAGTGTGTTTTCCGGCAGGTCGGTGGGGTCGACGTGCACGCCGGGCGCGACCATCCGGGCGATGATCCACGGGGGCGGCAGCGCTTTCTCGTGGCCCGGGTACGGCAGCAGACCCGTGAACAGCGGGGTCTCGAGTCGTGCGGTGAGCGGATCCGCGAGGCCGAGGGCGTCGAGGATGTACGTGTGGTTGCCGGCGAAGTAGCTCGATGCCCCCACGGTGACGATGACCGCGGCGGGTAGTCGCACGCCCGGCGCGAGGGGAACCGCGAGGTGGACCGTCTGGATCGAAGCTCTTTTGGACCGTGAGCCCCGCGCGGGGCCGGAACTGGTTTGCGTACAGCGTCGGCCTGCGCCTTCGGAGAGCGTCACTGCACCGGCTCTCGGGAGCGACGAAGCCTACGTCCGGTGCGTGTGGGCTGGCGGGCCGCAGGACGAACGACTGCCGCGACGAGCCAGGGCGCGACGGCGGCGGCCGCGAGGAACCGCTTGGATCGCCGTGATCACACGCGACCGGCGCGCAGAGCGCGAAGACCGCGGGGAGCAGCAGACGCGCGTGCTCGTAGTCGCCGCCGACGGCGATCACGTAGGCGGCGTTGACGATCGCCGCGCTCACGAACGCGCCGATCACCCACGGTCTCGCGCCGGTGCGCGTGCCGGCGCAAGGTGCGAGGAAGCGGCAGGTAGCCACCGACGAAGAGCAGCACGAACGGGAACCGCGAACCAGTAGCGATCGGTGAAGTCGGTCGAAGTATCGCCAGCCGCGCTGCCAGCGGAACTTCGTTCCTTCCTTCGCGATCGCGGTGTTCGAGACGAGCGCGCCGTAGTAGCCCATGCGGAACACCTGGTACGCGACCGGAAGTGCGAGCGCGGCGAACGGCGAGCCGCAGCCGCGCTCCGCCACGTGTCGCGCTCCCATTGCAGCGCGACGACGACCACGAGGAAGGCGATGCTGTACAGCACGAGCTCGGGCCGGACGAGCCAGCCCGAGACCGAGGACGCACGGCGCGCTGGCGCCGACACTCCGGCGTCCGGTCGTCGCCCAGTCGGCGAGGAACCAGAGGCACGCGCCGAGCCAGAGGAACGTCAGCCCGGTCTCGAGCCCGCTCGACGCGTAGAACCACATCGGCGTCAGCGCCATGACGACCAGCGACACCGAAGGGCACCAGGAAGCGCGTCGGCGTCGTCGCGGCGCACGAGGCGCGCCGAGCCGCGCGATCGCGAGCGCGATGCCGGCGAGCGTCGCCGCGATTCCGATGACGACCGCAGCCCATTCGAGCCGGAACGGCGTGAGCGACGTCGACGATCGAGAGGATCACGAGCCAGAGCGGGCCGGTGAAGGCCTCGACCCGCTCACCGATGTTGAACACCGGCCCGTGCCCACCGCTCGACCTGGTGGACGACGCGGAGGTAGATGTAGCCGTCGTCGATGACGTTGCGGTGGGCCCAAGCTGCGACCGCGTAGCACGCGACCGGTGACGCGAAGACGGCGATCTGCGCCCGGGCTCGCCACGCGGAGTGCGTCGAGGCCGCGCGAACCGGCTGCTGCACCGACGCAGGATGCCACACCGCACATGCGGGCGAGAAGCGCCGAGCCCGACGACGATGGCCGTCGTCGACCCGGCAACCTCAGCCGATCTTGACGCTGGCGATCGCGAGACTCGCCGCGACGGACGCGGCCGCGACGAGTGCGGCAACGACATAGCCCAGCAGTGGGCCGTGTGCCGACCGGCTCGGGCGGATCAGCGCGGCGCCGCAGATCGTGCCCCCGACGATGCCGCCGATGTGGGCCGCGATCGAGACGTTGGGGATGAAGAGGTCGAACACGAGGTTCAGCAGCAGCACGGGACCGAGGCCGGTGTCCCAGAAGCGCATGCCGCGGCGCGTCATCGCGAACGTGGCGGCGGCTCCCACGCCGAAGATCGCGCCCGAGGCACCCCCGCTGTAGATGTACGGGTTGGCGATCATCGCGCCGACGGAACCGGCGAGCAGCGACGCGAAGTAGATGGCCGAGAAGCGCCACGGACCGATCGCGGGTTCGAGGATCTGCCCGATGATCCAGAGCGCGAAGAGGTTGAACGCGATGTGCGCGACACCGAAGTGCACGAAACCGGCCGTGAAGATACGCCACCATTCGCCGTGGTCGACGAAGTACGCCGTCTGCGCGTAGTGCGCCAGACGCGTGTTGCGGCGCAGGTCGACGTTCGTGCCGTTCGTGTAGAAGAACATGAGCACGTTGGCGCCCATGAGGATCTGCGTCGCGAGCATCGTGCGCCCGGCGAGCGTCCGGCGCACCCGCTCACGCGTCGGCGGGCGCGCCGCGTGGATGCACTCCCAGCATTGCGATCCGACCGACGCCTCGCGCAGGCACTCCGCGCACGCCGGGCGCCCGCAGCGCGTGCAGTGCCGACCCGTCGGCCGGTCGTGGTGATGGAAACAGGTTTCGGTCTGGCCGGTGTGGCCCGCCTGCTCCTGGCTCGTCATGCCTGCTCGAGCAGCTTCTTGTATTCCTCGGGGAGGCCGTCGAGGATCTCGCTCGGGATCTGGCCCAGGCGGTACGCGTCGCGGAAGAGATCTTCCTGCGACGGTGGCCACCATGGCGGTGAAGCGTTGTCGTCGATCGTGCGCGGGTCGACGGGTGCACGCGTCCTGCTCGCCTCGTACACCGCGAAAGCAGAGCTGCAGGACGCGCGTCGCGAGCTCTCCCGAGAGGCTGGGCTGCGTGCCGTCGAGCAGCGAGTCGACGAAGTTGGCCGACATGTCGTGGAAGCTGCGCATGTAGGAGTCGTCGAGGCCCGCGAACGACGTGCGCGTCCCGTCGGCCTCGTAGAGCATCACCGACGGGAGGTCGTGCAGCTTTCCGCAGAACTGCGTGACCCAGATGAAGCCGTCGGTGCCCTGGATCTCGAAGAACTCGTCGGCGCCCCAGTAGTCCGAGCGGATGTGCATGAACGGCGCGTAAGTGACCTCCATCATCCCGAGGAGGTCGTCACGGTCGTACTCCCAGATCGCCGCGGTGGGGGTCTCGAAGAAGAGCGGGCCGCGGCGCACGATCGCCTGCACGCTGCGGACCGCCTCGGGTACGAGCCACAGCCCGACCGCGTACTTGTGCACGATGTCGTCGAAGAGGTGGCCGCCGGGGCTGTGTGCGTCGAAGCGCCACATGTAGCCCTCGGGCTCGAGGTTCGCTTGGAACTCGTTGTCCGACTTCCCGACGACGGTCTTGATGCGGATCATCGTCGGCGTGCCGATCGCGCCCTGCGCGATGAGCTCGCGCGCCTTCACGAGCGGCGGGTAGTGGACCGCGTTCTCGGTGACGCGGAACGTGACGCCTGCGGCGTCGACCGCAGCGATCATCTCGCGCGCGTCCGCGACCGAGTTCGCGATCGGTTTCTGCGCCGAGATGTGCTTGCCGGCGCGTGCCGCTGCGATCACGTGCTCTTTGTGCATGAACGTCGGGGTGAGGATCTCGACCGCGTCGATCTCGTCGTCGGCGAGGATGTCGTCGAGCGACTCGTACACCTTGGGCACGCCCCACACTTGCGCCATCCGCTGCGCCTTCTCGAGCCGCGGATCGCACACCGCGACGACGTCGCAGCGTTCGTGCGCGAGATATCCGGCGACGTTCAGCGGAGCGATGTTTCCCGTACCGACGACTCCGAGCCTGACCCGATCCACCTGTGACCTCCTGCGAGGCCGCCGACGATAGCGGGGGACGGGTCGTCGGCCTCGACGCTCCCGGCGCTACCGTCGGTGCGTGCCCGACGCCGCCGCGGCCCTCGAGCTCGAGAATGCACGACCCGTGACCCCGGCCGGGGGGCTCGACGACGCGGCGGTACGGCAGCGGGTTGAGCAGGGCCTCACCAACGCCACCGAAGAGCGCACGAGCCGCACCCTCGGCGAGATCCTGCGCGCGAACGTCCTCACGCGGTTCAACGCGATCCTCGGCGCGATGCTCGTCATGATCCTGATCGTCGGCCCGTTCCAGGACTCCCTGTTCGGGCTCGTGCTCGTGTCGAACGCATTGATCGGCATCGTGCAGGAGTGGCGGGCCAAGCGGGCGCTCGACCGCCTCGCCGTGCTCAACGCGCCGGTCGCCTGCGTGGTTCGCGACGGAACCGCGCGTGAGATCCCGGTTGCGGAGATCGTGCTCGACGACGTCGTCGCGCTCCGAACCGGCGATCAGGTGAGCGCCGACGGCGCGGTCACGCACACCGACGGCCTCGAGATCGACGAATCGCTCCTCACCGGTGAGTCGGAGCCGGTCGTGAAGCGCGTGGGCGACGAGGTGCTGTCGGGCAGCGTCGTCGTCGCGGGCTCCGGGACGGCCCAGGCGACGCGCGTGGGCGCCGACGCGTACGCGCGGCGGCTCGCGAGCGAGGCCCGGCGGTTCACGCTCGTGCATTCCGAGCTCGCCGACGGGATCAACCGCATCCTGCGGTACGTCACCTGGGCGCTCCCGGTCACCGCGGTGATGCTCCTGCTGAGCCAGTTCCACGGCCATCACGGGCTGCGCGCGTCGTTCTCGGGGATCGTCGCGGGCATGGTCGCGGTCGTGCCGGAGGGGCTCGTGCTGCTCACGAGCCTCGCGCTCGCGATCGCAACCCTTGCGCTCGCGCGGCACCGGGTGCTCGTGCAGGAGCTTCCCGCGGTGGAGGGCCTGGCGCGCGTCGACGTCGTCTGCCTCGACAAGACGGGCACCCTCACCGAAGGCAGCATCCGGTTCCACGATCTGCATCGCGTGGCCGACGTCGACGACGACCTCATGGGGCAGGCGCTCGGCGCGCTCGCCGACGACCCGAACGCGAACGCGACGCTCCGCGCGCTTGGAGACGCGTTCCCAGCTCCCGGCTGGGAACGCACCGCGACGACACCGTTCTCCTCCACTCGCAAGTGGAGCGCGGCCGCGTTCGCAAGCCACGGTGCGTGGGTCCTCGGCGCGCCGGAGATGGTGTGGCCCGACAACGGGCATCCGGCGCGCACGGAAGCCGACGAGCTCGCGGCGTCGGGGAACCGCGTGCTGATGCTCGCCCGTCACGACGAACCCGATGCCGCGCTCGTGGCCGACCAACTCCCGGATCCCCTCGAGCCGGTCGCGCTCGTGACGTTCGAGGAGGAGATCCGCGACGACGCCGCCGCGACGCTGCGCTACTTCACGCGCCAGGGCGTCACGCTCAAGGTGTTGTCGGGCGACAACCCGCGCACGGTGGGCGCGGTCGCGAGCCGGGTGGAGCTGCCCGGCGCCGAGCACGTGATCGACGCGCGGGAGCTGCGAGCCGACGACGAAGACCTGGCCGAGATCGTCGACACCAATGCCGTGTTCGGCCGGGTCACACCGCAGCAGAAGCGGCTCATCATCGGTGCCCTCCAGGAACGCGGACACGTCGTTGCGATGACCGGTGACGGCGTCAACGACGCGCTCGCGCTGAAGGACGCCGACATCGGGATCGCGATGGGCAACGGTGCCGCCGCGACGCGGGCGGTCGCTCAGCTCGTCCTGCTCGACAGCCGCTTCGACACGCTCCCGGGCATCGTGGCCGAGGGCCGCCGCGTGATCGCGAACGTCGAGCGGGTCGCGAACCTCTTCGTCACGAAGACGGTCTACGCGGTCCTGCTCGCCTTCGCGGTGGGGGTCGTGCGCTGGCCGTACCCGTTCCTTCCGCGCCACCTCACGGTCGTGAGCAGCGCGACGATCGGGATCCCGGCCTTCCTCATCGCGCTCGCGCCCAACGCGGAGCGCTCCCGAACCGGCTTCGTCGACCGCGTGTTGCACTTCGCGATTCCCGCGGGGCTCGTCGTCGCGAGCACGACCTATCTCGCGTACGCGGTCGCGCGCGAGCACGAGCACCTCTTCGTCGACGATTCGCGCACGGTCGCGACGCTCGTGCTCCTCGTGCTGGGGCTCGCCGTGCTGGCGGTGCTCGCACGCCCGCTCACCTGGTGGCGCGCGGGACTCGTCGCCACGATGGCCGCCGCGGTGGTCGGTCTGATCGCGATCCCGTGGTCGCGGCGCTTCTACGCCCTCGAGCTCCCGCCGGCGCACTCGCTCGTGTTCCCGGCCGTCGTCGCGGTCGCGGGCGTCGTCGCGCTGGAGGTCTGGTGGGTGATGGCGCAACGACGGCGGCCGGTCGGCGAACGGACGCTGCGGATCGCGCCGCGCGGCCAGCGGACGGGCGTGCCCGGGCGCGCGTGATCAGGGGATCGTCGACGTCGACGTCGACGGAAGGGTCGTCGTGGTCGTGCCGGAGTGCGGTCCCGACGTCGTGGTGGTGCCCTTGGGGCGCGCGCCCACGAGGATGACGTCGGGGATCATGTCGTAGTGCCACGAATGGCGCTCGCGGATCTCGGCCCGACCGGGTTGGTCGATCACGCGGAACAACGTGACGTCGTAACCGGTGTGACCCTCGGAGAGGTCGAGGCGTTGATCGGGCGCGAGCCCGGCGCACAGGTTCGTCGGATCGATCTTCGGGTCGGCCGGAGGGCACCGCAACGGTTTCGTGATGAAGGGCGTCGTCTTCACGATGTCGAGGCAACGGCGCGTCGGTGAGGTCGACGAGCAGTTCGTGCTCTCCTCCTTCACCACCTTGCCTTCGGAGTTGCCGTACAGGCTGATCGTGATCGAGGTGCCCGTGTATGTCGCGCGCACGAGGACGCCGTGGTGCGAGTTGTTGCGCCACTTCAGGTCGAGCACCGGGTAGTTCACGGTCGCTTCCCGTCCCATCGGGTAGCGGCTGTAGTAGATCGTGTGCGGCTGGTGGAACACGACCTCGAAACCGCCCCAGAACACCGCGTTGTAGGTCGTCGTCGCGATCTGGCTGACGCCGCCGCCGTAGTCTTCGGTGAACTCGCCGTAGTAGACGGGCGCCTTCACGAAGCCGCGTTGCGGGGTGCGCGCGCCGAGGGTGTCGTTCAGCGAGAACACCGCGCCGGGAAGCACGATCGTGTTGTTCATGATGTCGGCGGCGCGATGGATGTTGGTGACGCGCGCCTGGCCCGCAGGGTGATAGGTCGTGAAGCTCGACACCTGCTCGGTGATCCCGAGATGCTCCGCCCACGCGGTGTCGTGAACGGGATGACGGTTCGCGAGCGGTGTCTCGACGGTCCTCTCGTTCGCAAGGATTGCGGCGGCAACCTTGGCGAGGTCGGGTTGGAGTCCGTCCTGCGACGGTACGACGACGACGCGGTTGTCGGCGGTGACCTTGAAGCTCGCATCGACGGGTGGCGTGCCGATCGTCTGGAGCTGCGGCGCGAGGACCGCGGCGAGCCGGGCGCGGTCGACCGCGAGCACGACGTTGGTGCCGTCGACGCGCGTCGTCAGTGCCTTCGCCGTCTGCGCGGCGGTGACGACGAACGTGTGCCCGCTCGATTGCACGCGGAGGTCGTGGGCGAGGATCGAGCGCGCCTCGTTCGCGACGGATCCGAGCTGTACCACGGTCGTGCGGGGAGAGATCGGCCCGTAGGTGAGGCGCAGCGGCTGCCGCTCGCCGGTGCGGAGCGCGGTGACGATCGCGGCCTTCGTCTCGTCGCGATCGATCCCGACACCCGACCGCGGTGTCACCTCCACGACGTTCGTCCCGTCGAAATGGAGGCTTCCCTCTCGGAGGCCGTTGTCGACCTGCTTGGCCCAGTGGTCGACGACGGCGTCGACGTCGTCGGCGTCGAAGTGGACGACGGGCTCGACGTGGTCGGGTCGGAACCGGCGGAGCACGGTGCCGAGGACCTGGCTGAGCGGATTGCCGCTTCGCCCCGCTTCGCGTGCCCTGCGCACCGTCGCCCGCGCGTCGACCTCGAGGTGGAACGACGCCGGCGTCGCGGCGAGCGCATGGTTCGACGCGGTCGCTCGGACCGGTTCGGTTTCCAGCTCGCGCGCGAGATCCTTCAACGATCCGTAAGCGGCGAGCTCCTGCTCTCCACCGAGGTCGACCGCTACGACGTGCACTCCGGGCATGACGCGACCGCGGTACGCGATGCGCTCGGCGACGCCGAGGAACAACAGGACGACGACGCACGCCGCGAGCGTCCACGCGGCCTGGTAGGCGTGGTCGCTGCGGAGGACGGCGAGAACCGCGCGAGACGCACCGGTGCGCTCGTCGCGTCGCCGGGATCGCGCCGGGGGCTCGGTGCTCGTCGCCGGTTGCGGCGGGTCGAGGGGGGCGCTCATCGGCGCGCAGAGCGTATCCAAGGCGTGCGCGTCGCCACCATGCGGCCGCGACCGCGGCCGGAGGGACCGGTGCGGGCGCCTCGCCGCCGAGCGTGACACGATCTCCGTTCGTGGTCGCCGATCTGCACGCCTTCCTCGTGGCGGCCGGCGCGACCGAGGCGGAGATCGACCGCGCGAGCGCCGAAGGCTGGCTGCCGTTGCTCGCGCTCGATCGCATGCTGATGCCGGGCGCGGCCCGCTTCGACGTCGTCGGCGTCGCCGCGGCGGCCGGAACGACCGTCGACGTCGCCGCGCGCGTTCGGCGCGCGCTCGGCTTCCCCGATGTCCCGGAAGGTATCAATGCGTTCACGGACCGCGACGCTGACGCGTTGCGGCTCGTCGTGCGGCGGCTCGACGCTGCGGTTCAGCTCGGCGACCTCGAGCACCAGGTCAGGGTCGTCAGCGCCTCTCTCGCACGGCTCGCCTCGTTCGAGGCTGACCTCACGGCGGAATGGCTGGAGCTGGCTCGCGTCGGCGGCGCGGACGACGAGATGGCCGCGGCGGAAATCCTCGAAGAGGTCGACTGGGCAACGCTGAGCGCGCTCATCGAATACACCCACCGCGTTCTCTACCGCGCCGCGCTCTGGCGCCGGCTCGCGCGTCCGACGGGTGCGCCGACGGTCGACGCCGCGGTCGGTTTCGCCGATCTCGTCGGGTACACGGAGCTGGCCGAAGAGCTCGACGAGCGCGAGCTGTCGAACCTGCTCGCACGGTTCGAGGCCATCGCCTTCGACACCGTCGCCGAGTACAACGGTCGCATCGTCAAGACGATCGGCGACGAGGTCATGTTCGTCGGTGCACCCGCCGACATCGCGCGCGTCGCGCTGGCGCTCGTGGAACGGGTCGCGGCCGACCCGTTGCTCCCCGACGTTCGCATCGGCGTGGCGTCCGGTTCCCTGCTCGCACGCGACGGCGACTTCTACGGCCCGGTTGTGAACCTCGCGAGTCGCCTCACCGACCGCGCCCACCACGCGACGGTGCTCGCGTCGGATGCGCTGCACGACGCGCTCGCTGACGACGCCGACATCGCGTGGCGACGGCTCGCCGGCAAGCGCATTCGCGGTATCGGTGACGTCGATCTGTACGTGATGCGCCCGGCCCGCTGACGAGCGAACCGCCGTCCGCGGCCTCGTTCGGTGCCGGCCCCCGGCCGCGATACCGTCGGGGCATGGCCGACGACCTGTGCCTCCTCCAAGTCCACGCCCACCCCGACGACGAAGCGTCGAAGGGTGCCGGCACCAGCGCGAAGTACGCGGCGGAGGGAATCCGCAACGTCCTCGTGTGCTGCACCGGCGGCGAGGAGGGCGACATCCTCAACCCCGCGATGGAACGCCCCGACGTGCGCGCGGATCTCCCTGCTGTCCGCCGGGCCGAGCTCGACGCGAGCGCCGCCGCGATCGGCTACGACCGCGTCTACATGCTCGGTTACCGCGACTCCGGCATGCCCAAGACGGAGGCGAACGCGCGACCCGACAACTTCGCCAACGCGCCTCTCGAGGAGGCGGTTGGCCGCTTCGTGAAGATCATCCGGGCCGAGCGGCCACAGGTGATCGTCACGTACCACGAGGACCGCAACTGGTATCCGCATCCCGATCACATCCGCGTGTTCGAGATCTCCGGGCCCGCCTTCGACGCAGCGGGCGATCCTGACCAGTACCCCGATGCCGGCGAGCCCTGGCAGCCGAGCAAGCTCTATTTCGTCGCCTGGTCGATGGCGCGCGTGAAGGCCCTGCACGCGGTGTACGTGGAGCGCGGCGAGGAGAGCCCGTTCGCGCGCTGGTTCGAGGGCGAGAACAGCATGCCCGACCGCGACGACCGCTTCACGACCCGGATCGACACGAGCGACTTCCTCGGTGCGCGCCGCGCCGCGTTGCTCGCGCACGCGACGCAGGTTGATCCCGAGGGCCACTGGATGAAGCTCCCGGACGAGCTCGTCCGCGACGTGTACCCGTGGGAGGACTACATCCTCGCTCGCAGCCTCGTCCCCGACACCGTGCCGCCCGGTGGCTACGAGGACGATCTGTTCGCCGGTTTGCGCGAGCCCGCGCGCCGCGGCCGGTGAGCGCCCCGGTCGTGCCCGCGGCAGTGGTCGACATCGTCGTCGCGGAGCGCAAGCGCGAGCTCGAGCGGCACCGCGTCGTCGTCGAAGGCTCGAGCGTCACGAGCGTGCCGACCGACGACACGCCCGCCGCGGTCGTGTTCACGCTGACACCGGCTGATGCCGACGCACTGCGCGGCGGATCGGTCACGCCGTCGGTCGCGTTCATGCGCGGCACGATGAAGATGGCCGGCGACTTCGGCGTGCTGCTGCGCGTGCTGCCCATCCTCGAGCACGCGCAGCCGTTTCCCGCCTGATCGCGCTCGGGTGCGCTCAGCGCTTCGAGCGTTGGAGGTCGCGCAGCTCGCGGTAGCCGATGAGGGTGACGCCGGCGCGGTCGACGAGCGCGCGAAACGACGGGTCGTTCGTGAGGAAGTCGTAATCCTCGACGCGTGAGGCCCAGTCCGGATGCGAGCTGCGCAGCTCGTCGCTGTCGACTGCGGGGTGCAAGAGCACTTCGGTGACGCCCGGCCGCAGGTCGAACATCGCCTTCTCGATCCGGCGGCGCGCGCCGACCGGACACAACACGAAGTGGTCGGGGAAGTGCACGCCCTCCTCGGCTGCGAGGCGGCGGAACGGGAAGCCGATCGCCCGCTCCGCGCTCGCGCCGGGCATGCGCAACGGAAGGTCGAACTCGACCGCGAGCTCGAGGTACACGTCGAAGAAGTCGGCGCGCAGCTGGAGTGTGCCCATGTGGCTGTCGAGGTGACTCACGTCGAAGCCCCAGAGGATCGCACGCTCGATCTGTGCGCGGCATTCCTTGCCGACCTCGTCGAGGTCAGCGTGGTCCCACGCGTCCTGCACCGTTCGGGGGAACCCGCCGTCGCCGTCGAGGAGGCTCGGAGAGTGCGTGATCGGGCCCCAGCGGTACGTCTCCCACTCGGAGTTGAGCGTGAGGTGCACTCCGATGTCTTCGCCGCGGTACATGGCCGCGGCGTCGCGTGACCACGGGCACGGCACCATGAGCGTCGCGGTGGTGGCCACGCCGCGGCGGATCGCGTCGTACACCGCGACGTTCGCGGCGCGGCTCGATCCGAGATCGTCGCAGTTGACGATCAAGAGCTTCGCGTCGGGTGGGTGGCCGAGCGCTTCGGCGAGGGTGGGCACGGGCGTCAAGCTACCTGCCGCGGCCGCGCTCTCGGCCGGTCGCCGTGTACGTGGGAATCGCCGAGGCGAAGGCGCGCAGCCGCGCGCTGCGCATCGTCTCGACGCCGAGAAGCAGGCCGTCCTCGAAGAGGAACGCGAGCACCGACGTGAAGACTCGCCGGCGTACGCCCGCGCGCCGGATGCGCGAGAGCTCGACGGCCCCGGCGAACCGCTTGGGGTGGCTGCGCAGCAAGGCGGGTCGCCACACGAGCAACCGTTCCGGCGTGACGCCGAGGATCATCTCCGGGCCGGCGATGGGGAACTCGACCGCGATCGCGCGGTCCACCCAGTGCGAGAACGCCCGGCGCTGCACGACCGCGCCGCGGTAGGGCCCGGAAATGTCGGTCTGGTCGACGTGCGTGGGCAACGACGCGGCAGAACCGAACGGGGATGATGCCGACGAGCTCCTCGCCGTCGTTCAGGCCCGGCGGACGCTCCACTACAGGCGTTCGATGATCGTGCCCGATCCGAGGCCGCCCCCGCAGCACATCGTGATCAGTGCGAGGGAACCGTCGGTGCGCTCCAGCTCGTGGAGTGCGGTCGTCACGAGGCGGGCCCCGGTTGCGCCGACCGGGTGCCCGAGCGCGATGGCGCCGCCGTTCGGGTTCACGCGTTCCATGTCGGGGTGCAGCTCGCGTTCCCACGCGAGCACGACCGACGCGAACGCCTCGTTGATCTCGACCACGTCGATGTCCGACATCTCGAGCTTGCCCCTTTCGAGCAGATGGTGCGTCGCGTCGATCGGTCCGGTGAGCATCAGGACCGGGTCCACGCCGACGAGGCACTGGTCGACGACGCGTGCACGCGGTCGCAGGCCGAGCTCGCGGGCCCGCGCCGCCGTCGTGAGCAGCACCGCGGAGGCGCCGTCGGTGATCTGTGACGACGTGCCAGCGGTGTGAACACCGTTCTCGCGTGCGACCGGTTTCAGCGTCGCGAGCTTCTCGAGTGATGTCTCGCGCAACCCTTCGTCGCGCGCGATCCTGCGGGTCTCGCCCGTGGGCTTGCCGTCGTCGCCGAGGAGCGGCGCGTCGACGGGCACGACCTCACGCTCGAACCGACCTTCCGCCCACGCCCGCTGGGCCCGTTCCTGCGACTGCAGCCCGAACCGGTCGCAGTCGTCGCGCGTCACGCCCCACTTCTCGGCGATGCGCTCGGCTCCCTCGAACTGCGACGTCACCTCGTAGCGCCCGAAATACGACTTCGGTGTCGGGCGCCCGAAGTCGCCGCGGATCGCGGCCCCGAGCGGTACGCGCGACATCGACTCCACTCCACACGCGAGCGCGACGTCGACGACGCCCGACTTGACGAGTGCCGTTGCGAGGTTTGTGGCCTGCTGCGACGAGCCGCACTGCGAATCCACCGTCGTCGCGGCGACGGTGAGCGGGAACCCCGCGGAGAGCCACGCGGTGCGCGCGATGTTGAACGTCTGCTCGCCGACCTGGCTCACGCACCCGCCGATGACCTGCCCCACCGCGGCCGGATCGATGCCCGACCGCTCGATCGCGGCGCGCTGCACGGCGCCGAGCAGGTCGGCGGGATGCACGGTCGCGAGCCCGCCTTTGCGGCGCCCGAGGGGCGAACGGACGGCCTCGACGATGACGACATCGGTGTCGGCGGGTGTGGCCATGGAACCTCCCTGGAGCCGTTCGGGCGATGGTACCCGGCGCCGCGAATCCCCTTGCCGGGCGGTGGCGGCCCGGCCCGTCCGACGAAGCACGCGAAGATGCACGGATGTCCCGACCCGCGGTTTCCCGGCGCGTCGCGTTCGTGCTCGCGTGCGGGCTCGCGGTCGGCGCGTGTCACGGAGGATCCCGGAACGCGGCGCCGACGACGACCCGCCGTCCGACCTCGACCGCGACGAGCGTGGCGCCCACCACGAGCGCCCCGACGACGACGACGATCGCGTCGAACCCGAGCACTGCCGTCACGACGACGACCGCGCCGTCACCGTGCGCCCCGACCACGGGGCAGTCGACGCTCACCGGCGCCGCGCCGGGCGACGTGATGTTGTTGACCGCGGTGCAAGTTCGCGCGACGGCTCACTGCGCTGATGCCGTCACCTTCACGTTCCGTTCGGCGGCCGCGGTGCGGCCGGGCGTCCGCGTGATGGCGGTCCACCCACCGTTCCTCGCGGCGTCGGGGAAGGCGATTGCGGTTGCCGGCAGCGCGTTCTACGAGGTGCGTTTCGAGCCGGCCGACACGTTCGACTTCACGACGGGCAAGCCGACGTACACGGGGCCGGGGCGGATCACTCCGACGGCAACCAGCCACGTTCGGGAGGTCGTCAACACCGAGGCGTTCGAAGGCGTGGTCACCTGGATCGTCGGCGTCGCTTCCGGCGACCGGTTCCGCGCCGAGCTCACGAGCACTCCTCCCGCGTTACGGCTCGTGTTCGCGCCCTAAACCGGCGCGAGGACGATCTTGCCGAACGTCGAGTCCGAGCCGAGACGGTCGTACGCGGCCGTTGCGTCGGTGAGCGGGAGGACCGCCTCGACGACGGGTGCGATGGCACCGGTCGCGAGGAGCGGCACGACATCGCGCGCGAACGCGTCAATCGCGGCTGCCTTCTCCACGATCGGGCGCGGCCGCAGCATCGTGCCGAAGATCTGCAGCCGGCGCTGCATCACCGTGAGGATCGGGATGGTCGCCTGCATGCCCGCGAGCGTGCCGATGAGCACGATGCGCCCGTGGAGCGCCGCGGCGGCAATGTCGGCTTCCACGTACGCGCCCGCGACGAGATCGAGGGTCACGTCGACGCCGTCGCCCGTGATCCGCATCAGCTCGCTCGCGAGGGCGGCGACGTCGAGCGCGCCGTCTGCCGTCGCGGGCGCCACGACACCGTGCTCGAGCCCGAGCTCCCGGCACCGCTCGAGCTTGCCGGCCGTGCGCGACGTTCCGACGACACGCGCACCGAGGGCGAGCGCGAGCTGCAGCGCGGCAGTGCCGACACCCGACCCGACCGCGTGCACAAGCAGCCACTCGCCCGCGCGGACGGCGGCCTGCGTGGACATCGCGTCGTGCGCGGTGACGAACGCCTCGGGCACGCCGCCCATCGCGACGAGATCGAGGGTCGCGGGGACCGCCGCGCACTGCCCGGCGGGAACGGCGAGCAGTTCGGCCTGGGCGCCGCCGCCCGCGATTCCGAAGACGGGAGTGCCGACGGCGAGGGTGTCGACACCGTCGCCGCGCGCGACGACCGTTCCCGAGAACTCGAGACCCGGGATGTCGGGAGGCGAACCCGGTGGCGCGGGATAGAACCCGAGCCGTTGCACGAGATCGGCCCGGTTCAACCCCGCGCCCGCGATCTGCACGAGCACCTCGCCGGGACCGGGCGCCGGATCGGGGTGCTCGCGTATCTCGATGGTGCCGTCGCCGACGGTCGTCACTGCGCGCATCGGCCGACGGTACCGCTCGCACGGCAGCCGCTCGCACTGCAGCCGCTCGTGCTGCAGCCGCTCGTGCGGCGCGGCGCGCGGGAGCCGATCGGGTCGCCGGCGCGGTTGCCGGCTCGGGGCGGCCCGCGGGTTCCGATACGGGCGGGGTCGACGGCGCGGGCGGGCTCCGCCCTCCGGGCCGGAACCGGCCTCGACCCTCTGACCTGCGGTGGAGCCCATCCGCGCTCCGCCTCGACACCCCTTCGACGAGGGCCGGGGCGGGCCGGCTCCCGGGCGGGGGCCGGAGCCCGGAGGTGGTGGGCTCAACCGCTACCGTCCCTGCCGTGGCCGAACCGGTGCTGCGCATCGTCGACGACGAGCTGAACGAGGTCGCCTTCGACGCGACCGAGGCGACGGCGCTGCTCCGGGGGACCGGTGATCTCGAGGCCGCGACGGTCTCCGCGTGTCCCGACTGTCGCAGCCGCGTCGTCGCGACGGTCGCGCTGATCGATCTCATCGACGCCGGTCCCGCGCTCGTGCGAGCGCGGGAGATCGTCGAGCTCGCCGACGACGCGCCGACGCTGCACCTCTACGTGATCGACGAGTGCACCGAGTGCCGGCACCGCTCGTGGCTCGATCCCGGCTATGGCGAGTGGCTCGAGGTCGTCGAAGGCGTCGCCGGGCCACCCGTGCACTGAACGGGAGCGGTCGCGCGGGTGCACCGGTTCGGATCCGCCAGCGGTGAGACTGCGGGCATGGTGATCGTCCGGCGGGCCCGAGCCGCGGATCTCGACGCGGTGTGCGAGCTTCTCGCGCAACTCCCGATCGACGGGCGCGCCGCGATCCCGGCCGACGCCGCCGGGCGCGTCTTCGACGCGATCCTTCGCCAGCGCGGCCGGTCGCTGCTCGTCGCCGAGTCCGACGGCACCGTCGTCGGAACTGCGGATCTCGTGATCGTTGCCAACCTCACGCATGGCTGCCGGTCGTTCGGCCTCGTCGAGAACGTCGTCGTCGCGCCCGACGCGCGCCGACACGGCATCGGGCGCGCGCTCATGGAGCGCGTCGTCTCCGACGCGCAGGCGGCCGGTTGCTACAAGGTGCAGTTGTTGTCCAACACGGAGCGCACCGATGCCCACGACTTCTACGCGGCGATCGGGTTCGAGCTGCGGGCAGCCGGCTTCCGTCGCTACTTCTGAGGGAGGGACGCGATGGCAGACCGTTCGAGGATCTCGACCGCGGTGCGATCGCGCGTCGCTCGCCTCGCGGCGCTCCGGCGGTCATCGGCTCCACCTCTCTATTTCGTGCACATCATGAAGACGGGCGGAACCGCGCTCACCACCGCGATGGCGCGGCTCTGCGCGGCGAGCGGCGCGGGGGAATGCATCACCGAGATGTTCCTCGACCAGTTCGTGCAGCGCCACGCGTGGGACGGTGTCGGCTTCGTCACAGGACACCTACCGTGGGAGGCGCACGAGCTCCTCCCCGCCGCGACGCGCACGATGACCGTGTTGCGCGATCCGGTCGAGCGAACGCTCTCGCACTACTGGCAGCTCAGCATCAATCCCGACGTCGTGGCCGAGAGCCCCGGCTTCTCGCTCGAAGAGTTCGTCGAGTCGCCGCGCTGGAACACGCTCTGCCGCAACTACCAGGCCCGCCAGCTCGCGCACCGCGTCGGACTTGCAGGCGCGGGAACCGCGTTCGATCCGGCGGCGCGCTTCGCGCAGCTCGGCCCGCCGTTCCCGCGTACGCACCAGTACCCGCTCCAGAGTCTCTTCGACTGTGAACCGCTCGCACTCGACGACAACGAGCTCGAAGCGGCCGCACGGCGGAGCCTCGCGGAAATCGAGTTCGTCGGGGTCACCGACCATCTCGACGACCTGTACCGGCGCGTCGCGGGCGCGGTCTGGTCGGTCGCCGACCCGCCCCCGCTCGGGCGTGAGAACACGGCGCCCGATCGACCGCGCCGCCAGACCGCACCCACCGACCTGATCCGGCGCATCGAGGAGATGACGGCCGTCGATCGCGTCCTCTACGAAGCCGCACGCGCCCGCGCATGACGACCGTACCTCCGCCGAAGGATGCGCCGCACGCGCCGCGTCTCACCGACGACCTCGCCGCCTTCCGACCCGACGGCCTCGACACCGACGCCGAATGGAACGGTGCGCGCGTCGAGTTCTGCGACTTCACCGGCGCGGTCGCCGAACGCGTCGAGATGAACGGATGCCGGCTCGATGGTGTGCGGGTCACCGGTGCGCAACTCGAACGACTGCGGCTGAGCGACGTGCTCGCCGTCGATGGCGAGTGGTCGGGTGCCTTCCTCGACGGCGCGGTCCTGCGGCGAGTGGAGTTCCGCGACTGCCGCATGAGCGGGCTGGTGCTCAGCAGCTCGACGATCCGCGACGTCGTGTGCACCGACTGCAAGCTCGACGACGCGAACTTCCGGTTCCTGGAAGCCGAGCGGTTCTGGTGCGACGGCTGCTCGCTCGTCGATGCCGACTTCACCGGCGCGGTGCTGCGGTCGAGCCGGTTCCGCGGGTGCGACCTCCGCCGCGCGCAGTGTTCCAAAGCGAAGCTCGCGGGGACGCGCTTCGGGGGCTCGAACCTCGAAGGGCTTCGGGGTGCGCTGGCGCTGCGGGGCTCCGTGATCGGCACGGACCAGGTGCTGCCCGCGGCGCTCGGTGTCTTCGCCGACCTGGGGATCGTCGTCGACGACGACCTCAGCTAGCGCGAATCTCGTGGTTCGCCCGGCTCGCGCGGCGTGCGTCCTCGCGCTCGCCGAGCATCCGCGCCTCGACCTCGTCGAGATGGGCGGCGCCGGCCAAGAGGGCGACGGCGAGTACCGAACCGACGATCACGAACCCGGCGACGGCAAGCAGGATCATCATCACCACAGTCCCCCGAGTCCGGCCGGAACTTCGCCCGCGGCCTCATACGACGATCGCATCCGGCGCCCGCGCCCAGGAGGGCCGAAGGTCCCGGGGGTGCGGGCCGTTGCGCACAGCCGCGGCGCGCGGCCTGCGCGCGAGCAGGAAGTGCGGGAACGCCGCCCGCGCGTCAGCTCAGGGCCGCGAGCTCGGCGAAGGAGTCGTCGAGGCACTCCATCAGCAGCGGTACGTCGGTGACGGCGGCCGGGTCGATGTTCAGGCCCATGTGCAGCTCGTCGCAGTAGGAGAGCAGCGTGATGTTGAGCGCGCAGCCCGTGCGGGGCCCGAGGGGATAGCTCGCGAGGATGCCGGCGCCCGCGAGGTACAGCGGCAGCGGGCTCCCGCGCAGGTTCGAGGCCGCGAAGTCGATGGTGCGGGTCTGCGAATGGGTGACGGCGACGAGCACCGACGTGGGCAGGCCGGAGGCGAGCCCGGCCAGGCGCTCGGCGGCGCTGATCGCGGGTTCCGTCCGCGTCTGCCGGAGGCGCTCGGTGATCGTCGTGACCCGTGCGACCGTGTCGTGAGGGTCGGTGGGCACGAGCACTCGGGCGGGCACGAAGCGGTTCGCCGCTTGTTCCCCGCGCTCGCGTGTGCTCACCGGCATGGCCATGCGCAGTTCGCCGGCCGCGCCGCCCATCGCCTCCTCGTAGCGGCCGAGCGCGCCGGCAACGCCGGCCACGTACACGTCGTTGATGGTGCCGCCCAGGTGTTTCGCCGCCGCCCGGATCGGCGGGAGCTCGGCCGTGAAGATCTCGAAGTGACGGCGCAACGAGCGCCCGTCGAGCACGTTGGAGCGCGCCGGTTCGGTCACGAGGAGCTGGCGGCGCAGCGAGCCGGCCATGCGCAGCGCGTCGAGCGCGGTGCCCGGCGCCGCGACCGGGTGGGTGAGCACGTGCCCGGCCGCGGCCGCCGCCGTGCGGGTCGCCGAGAGCTGACGGCCGATCGCGTCGCCGATCGCATCCCGCAGCACACCGACCGGCGACGGCCGCGGCGCGTCGCGCGGCTCGGATCCGGCGCCTCCCTCGTTGTCGGCGTTGTCGGCGTTGTCGGCGGTGTCGGTGTCGGGATCGGGCTCGAGGTCGACGAGGGCGAGCGAGAGCTTCATCCCGCCCACACCGTCGGTGATCGTGTGGTGCATCTTCTGCAACATCGCGGTGTGCCCGCCTGCGAGCCCGTCGATGACGGTGAACTCCCACAGCGGGCGCGAGCGGTCGAACGGCGCCTCCGCCAGCGAGGCGCAGAGATCGAGCAGCTCGCGCGTCTCTCCCGGTGGTGGCGCCGCGACCCGCCGGATGTGGTAGTCGAGGTCGAGGTCGGGGTCGTCGACCCACTCGGGCGGCACGATGCGCAGCGGTGCCGATACGACCCGTTGGCGCAGGCGCGGGATGCGGTCGAGCACGCTCGCGATCTTGGCCCGCAGGCGCGCCGGGTCGGGCGGCGAATCGAGGAGCGTGAGGTTGCAGAAGTCGGAGCGGAGCGCGGGATCCTTCTCGACCGCCCACATGATCGCTTCGGAATCCGACATCCGCGTGGTCATGGTCGGCGGCCGTTCGCCTCAGCGCGCGATGCGCGTGCGCTTGAACTCGTTGAGGCGGCTCCATCCGATCAGGTCGACGGCTCTCGCGAGATCGTCGGCCCGGCCACGCTCCATGAACCGGATGAACACCGCCTCGTCGCCCTCACAGAACGTCGGCACTCCGAAGACGTCGAAGCGGTCGACGGCGTCGGTGTGCTCGGTCGCGACCGTCTTCAAGGGCCAACCGGCGCTCACCTCGGCGGCGACCGCGTCGGGATCGATGCCCGCGCTCGCCACCGCGTCGCGCAACACCGATTCGTCGGAGAGCTTGAGGCCCTCGTCGTGGCGAGCGGCGAACAGCGCGAGGTGCGCCGCGAGGAACTGATCGGGAAACCGGTCGCGCGCCACGATGCCGTACTCGAGCGCGCGCACACCGCTGCCGCGTTCGCCCTCGGGTCGTTCCCACACCGGTGGCGCGCCCTCCTCGACGTGGACCTGGTCGAGCGAGAACGCCTGGAACCGGTAGTCGATGTCGACGCCGTCGCGAACTGCGGCGACGACGGCCTCGTGCGCGTTGCGGGCGAACGGGCAGCGATAGTCGAAGGTGACGGAGATCTGGCGGCTCATGGGGCGGCCTCCGCGGTGGTGTGAGGGGGAGGCCCCGAGTTTCGCACGTCAGCGGCGCAGGAGAATCCGCCGCAGCACGACGCCGAGCCCCAACCCGAGCGCCGCACCCGCGACGACGTCGGACGCGTGGTGCATCCGTACGTAGACGCGGCTGAACGCGACCGCCGACGCGAGCGTGAACCACAACGGGGTGAACGCGTCGTCGTCGGAGAGGAAGACCGCCGCGGTGAATGCCGCCGTCGCATGGCCCGACGGGAACGAGCTCGTGATCGGGACCCGCATGTTGTAGGGGAGCGGACCGTCGGGCTCGGGCCGGTACGGGCGCACGCGCCCGAACGCGCCCTTCACCACGACGTTGGTGACGAACGACTCGATCGCGAGCGCGCTCGACATCCGGCGTGCCACATCGGGTCGGCCGGTCGCGGCGCCGCGGACCCACGCGACGCCGTGCCAGAGCTTGCTGTGATCGGCGGCGGCGGAGAGCGCGTAGAAGACCTGATCGAGCGTCGGGTTGCGCATCCGTTCGACAGCGCCTTCGACGGCGGCGTCGAAGCGCGCGATCGCGCCGGGCATCAGACGGCGAGGGGGAGCGGCGGGCGGCCCGCGGCCGTCGCGGCGCGCTCCGTTCATCACCACGGCCGCGCGGCTCGGGTCGCCGCCGAACGCGGGGCAGAACTCCTGGAAGTTGCAGAAGTTGCAGAGCGCACTCGTCTTGGGCCGGAAGTCGTCGTGCGAACACGCGCGCTGCACAGCCGCCATCACCGCGCCCGAGCGCTGGCTCACGCCGCGCAGCGAGACGTCGGAGGGCGTCGCGATGATCGCCTCCGGCTTCGAGAGGTAGAGCAGCTGTACGCGCGCCGGACGACGGCCGAAGACCTGCTCGCACATCAACGAGTAGACGTGCACGCCCGCGAGGCTCTTCTGCTCCCATCGCTCCGACGGCGTGTTGCCGGTCTTGTAGTCGGTGATGACGAGCTCGCCGTCGTCGTCGAGCTCGAGGCGGTCGATGATGCCGCGCAACGTCGCCCGCTCGAGCTTCGCGGCGAGCTTCAGCTCGACGCCGAGGACGCGTACGCGCGTCGGGTCCTCGAGCTCGAAGTAGCGGCGCATCAGGACTTCGGCGTCGGCCCGGAACTGCTCCCACTCCTCCGGCGACAGCTGCAAGCCGGTGAACTCGGCGTCGGTCTCCAGCTCGCGGGTGGCGCGGGTGAGGTCGGCGAGGGCCGCGTCGATCGTGCGCTCGGGCGCGGGCCGCCACATCAGGTGCTGCAGCGCGAGGTGGACGAGGGTGCCCTTGCTCGCCGGCGCCGACGGTGGTTCCGGCAGCCGCTCCACGTAGGAGAACTTGAACGCCAGCGGGCAGCTCGTGAAGCACCCCATCGAGCTGGGCGAGAGCGTTGGCGGGATCGGCAGACCCATGCCCCGGACCATATCGCCCCCCTACGACACCGAAGCGCGATGGCGCGGGTCGGTTGGGGCTCGCCGCGGTGCTGATGGTCGCACTCGCTGCGAGGCGGGGTACCCGCCTCGCGGACGCTCGCCGCTCCGGGGCTCGCTAGCCTGCGGCGGCGCCCTTGAGGGGCGGTGACGAGGGGGGACGTAGGTGCGGGTCGACGGTGGCATCGGCGGGACGACGATCGCGGAGCTCGCGACGCGGGCGAAGGAGCTCGAGGATCTCGGCTACGACGGGATCATCACCGCGGAGACGAGTCACGATCCGTTCCTGCAGCTCGTGATCGCGGCCGAGCACACGGAACGGGTCGAGGTCGGCACCGGCATCGCCGTCGCGTTCGCCCGCAACCCCATGACCCTCGCCAACCTCGGCCACGACCTCCAGACCTACTCGGGCGGGCGGGCGATCCTCGGGCTCGGATCGCAGATCAAGCCCCACATCGAGAAGCGCTTCTCGATGCCGTGGTCGCACCCCGCGCCGCGGATGCGCGAGCTGATCCTCGCGATGCGCTCGATCTGGGCCTGCTGGAACGACGGCGTCCCCCTCGACTTCCGCGGCGAGTTCTACCGCCACACGCTGATGACTCCCTTCTTCAACCCCGGCCCGACCGGTCACGGGTCGCCGAAGGTGTTCCTGGCCGCGGTCGGCGAGCACATGACCGAGGTCGCCGGCGAGGTCGCCGACGGCATCCTCATCCACGGCTTCACGACCGAGCGCTACGTGCGTGAGGTCACGATGCCGGCCGTCGAGCGCGGGCTCGCCAAGGGTGGACGTTCACGCGATCGGTTCGAGGTGTCGGGGCCGCTGTTCGTCGTCACCGGCACCTCCGAGGACGAGATGGAGAAGGCCGCGGTCGCGGTGCGCCAGCAGATCGCGTTCTACGGCTCGACGCCCAACTACAAGCCCGTGCTCGACCTGCACGGCTGGGGCGACCTGCAGCCGGAGCTGAACGCGCTGTCGAAACAGGGGAAGTGGGTCGAGATGGGGGAGCTCATCGACGACGACATCCTCAACACCTTCGCCGTCGTCGCCGATCCCGCGGGCGTCGGGCGCGAGCTTGCGCGCCGCTACGGCGGGGTCGTCGATCGCTGCTCGTTCTACGCGCCCTACCGCAGCGATCCCGACCAGTGGCGTTCGGTGATCGACGACCTCAAGCGGGCGTAGCCGCGTCGCACGTCCGCGCGTCGAACGCGAGCATCGATTCGACGGCGCGGTCCGGGTCTTCCTGTGGGCCGAAGTGCCCGACCCCGGGCATCACTTCGACCGCTCCGCGCGGGAGCCGCTCCGCGATCTGCTTTGCCAGCTCGGGCGGGATGCTCGCGGTGAGCTCGCCGCACACTACGAGTGTGGGGGGCTGTACCTCGGGGAGTCGGCCGAACGCGCCATGGTTCGGGCCCATCGAGAAGACGCGCGCTTCCACCTCGGGCCGGCACTTGAGCTCGAACAGACCGTCACCGCGGTCGCGCAACCCGTATTCGACGTACGCGCGCAACGACTCCTCGGTCATCACGTCGAGCGGGGGCTTCGACGCGTAGTTGGCGAACGCCTCGTCCTTCGACGCCCATTCGTTGCGGCGCTTGCGCGCGGCGCGTGCAAGCGAGAAGTCGTCCTTCGGTGGGAGTGGGTCGAGGGTGGGGAACATGATCGGCTCGTAGAGCCAGAGGCGAGCGTAGGTGCCGGGGTGCGCGGCCTCGCCGAGCACGAGCGCGGTGCCGCCCTTCGAGTGCCCGACCGCGAGCAGGTCGGGGTCGCCGGTGAGCCCGAGGTGCTCGGTGACGGCGATCACGTCGTCGGCGAAGCCGTGCCAGGAGTAGTCGGAGTCGGGTGCGTCGCTGTCGCCGTGGCCGCGGAAGTCGAACGAGTAGGCGTGTCGACCCCGCGCGATCAGTCGCTTCGCGACGGGCGCCCAGATGCGGCCGTGGAAGCCGGTCGGGTGGGCGAGCAGCACCGGCGCGCCGGCACCGCCCCAGTCGTGCACGACGAGCTCGACCGGTCCGGCACGGAAGCGGTGGCTGGCGGGTTCGGGCACCGACCGATCTTGACGCCGAGGCCGGCGACCCCGCCACTTCGCCCGACCGCACCGCGCGTCCTCGCGTTCCCGTCACCTCAGCCTCACGAGCCCCACCCTCCCGTTCTGATGGTTTGGGCGGACCGTATCGGTCCGTTCAGACCATCAGAAGCCGGAAGCGCCGTCGCCGGGATCGGGCGGCTCGGGTGCGAGGATGAGGCGATGGGTCGCAACATCCTGTTCATCACGACCGATCAGCAGCGTTACGACGCGCTCGGCTGCAACGGCGGCGAGATCGCGCGCACGCCGGTGATCGATGGCCTCGCCGCGCACGGCATCGCCTACGACCGCGCGCACCCGGAGAACGTGGTGTGCATGCCGTCGCGCTCCACCATGCTGACGGGTCAGCACGTGGCGACGCACGGGGTGTGGATGAACGGCGTGCCGCTCCCGGCCGACGCACCGAGCGCGGCGTCGGTTCTGCACGGTGCCGGCTACCGCACCGCGTTGATCGGCAAGGCGCACTTCGAGCCGTTCCTCGACCCGGCGATGCAGTTCGCGGAGAACCGCATGGGTCTCGAGGGCACCTTCGGCCCGCACCGTGGTTTCGACCACATGGAGCTCGCCACGCACACCGCGATGGGCTTCACGCACTACGCGCGGATGATGATGACCGAGCACGCCGACCTGATCGCGGGGTGGTACCGCGTCCTCGACGGCGATCTCGACGTCAACGCCGAGGGTGGGGGCGACACCGGTGCGCCGCAGGTGTGGCGCAACGCGGTGCCCCGCGACCTGTACCACACCGACTGGGTCGCGCAGCGCACGATCGCGTACCTCGATTCGCTGCCCGAAGACGCCGACTTCTTCGTGTGGGTGTCGTTCCCCGACCCGCACCACCCGTGGGACCCGCCCGCGTCGGAGCTGCACCGCGTCGACTGGCGCGACCTCGATCTGCCCGCGAACTACCCGCGCACCGTGGCGCAGCGCGAGGAGATCCTCGACGCCAAGCCGCCGCAGTGGCGCGGCTACTACGACGGCACGCTCGCGGCGAACTACGAAGCGCCGCGCAAGTTCGCGCCCGCCGCGCTGACCGAAGACCAGATCCGCGAAGTCAACGCGATGGCGCACATCGAGAACGAGCTCGTCGACGAGGCGTGCGGTGCGATCCTCGACACCGTCGCGCGGCGCGGTTGGGACGACCGCACCGACGTCTTCTACACGACCGATCACGGCGAGCTGCAGGGCGACTACGGCCTGCTCTTCAAGGGCGCGTACCACTGCGACGCGTTGATGCGCCTGCCGTTGATCTGGCGACCGGCCGCCGTGTCGCGGTCCGATGGCGCGGCCGCGACGCGTGTCTCCCGCCCGGTCGGGCTCCTCGACCTCGCGCCGACGTGGTGCGACATCGCGGGCGTCCCGGTGCCGGAGTGGATGGAAGGCCACGCGCTTCCCGTCGACGATGCCGACGCCGACGCGCGCGGCTTCGATCACGTCGCAACGGTGTGGGACTCCGAGTACGAAGACGTGAGCATGCACCTGCGCACCGTCTGTGCCGACGGGTGGATCTACACCGAATACGACCCGGGCGCGGTGCACGACGGAACCGAAGGTGAGCTCTACGACCTCGCCGACGACCCGCACCAGCGCGTGAACCGCTGGGACGAGCCGGCCGGCGCGGCCCGGCGCGCGGATCTGCGCGACCTTCTGCGGGAGACCCTGCCCGCGGCCGGATCCGAACGGCGTCCGGTGGTCGCCAACGTCTGACAACGCCGGGACCGCGTCGTACGCTCCCGCGCATGACGTGGAACTACGCCGACGTGTGGGAGGCGATCGCGGAGACGGTTCCCGACGCGACCGCGCAAGTGCAGGGAGCGCGCCGCGACACGTGGGGTGATCTCGACCACCATGCCGACGGCGTGGCGGCCGCGCTGCTCGCAGCCGGTGGGCAACGGGGCGACAAGGTCGCGCAGTACCTCTACAACGCGCCGGAGTACCTGGAGAGCTTCTACGCGGCCGCCAAGGTCGGGCTCGTCCCGGTGAACACGAACTTCCGTTACGGGCCGGAGGAGCTTGCGTACCTCTGGGACAACGCCGACGCGATCGCGGTCGTCTTCCACGGCGCCTTCACCGAGCAGGTGAGCCGCGTGCGGCGGCGCGTCCCGAGCGTGCGGCTCTGGCTCCACGTCGACGACGGCACCGAGCCGTGTCCCGATTGGGCGGTGGCCTACGCCGACGCCGCCCGGTCCGCGACGGCGCGCACGGTCGCGCCGTGGGGCCGCAGTCCCGACGACCTGATCTTCCTCTACACCGGCGGCACGACCGGGATGCCGAAGGGCGTGATGTGGAGGCACGCCGACCTCTACTCGCACGCGAACGCGGGGACGCCGATCGACCCCGCCGACCAAGACCTCGACCACGTGCGCGTGCGTGCCGCACGCGGGGGAGTCGCGTTGCTGCCCGCGAGCCCGCTGATGCACGGCACGGGTATGACGATGGGTATGGCCGCGCTGCGCGTCGCCGGCACCGTCGTGCTCCTGGAATCGCGTTCCTTCGCCGCCGCCGAGTGCCTCGACGCGATGGAGCGGGAACGCACCTACGGTGTCGCGATCGTCGGCGACGCGTTCGCGCGTCCCATGCTCGACGCCCTCGAGGCCGAACCGGCGCGCTGGAACCTGGCGCATGTGCGGCTCGTCTCGTCGGCCGGCGTGATGTGGAGCGAACCGGTGAAGGAACGGATGCTCGCGTTCCTGCCGAAGGCGACACTGAGCGACGGCTTCGCGTCGTCAGAGGCGTTCGGGATGGGCGGTTCCGCGTCGAGTCGCGCGGAGGGCGTGCGCGCCACGGGCCGGTTCACCCTCGGCGACGCCGCGCGCGTCATCACCGAAGAGGGGCGCGACGTCGAGCCCGGCTCCGACGAGCCCGGACTCGTGGCCGTCGGCGGGCCGCAGCCCCTCGGCTACTACAAGGATCCCGAGAAGACCGCCCGCACCTTTCGGGTGATCGACGGGCAGCGCTATTCGGTGCCGGGCGACTGGGCGACCGTCGAGGCCGACGGCACGCTGCGCCTCCTCGGCCGCGGTTCGGTGTGCATCAACACCGGCGGCGAGAAGGTCTATCCGGAGGAAGTGGAAGAGGCGTTGAAGACGCACGCATCGGTGCGCGACGTGGTCGTCGTCGGCGTTCCCGACGACCGCTTCGGCGAGCTGATCTGCGCAGTCGTCGAGCCCGAGGGCGACGCCGCCGACCCGGCCGCGCTGATCGCGCACGTGAAGGAACGGCTCGCGCACTACAAGGCTCCGCGTCACGTGCTCCTCGTCGACAGCGTCGGGCGCGCGCCGAACGGCAAGGCCGACTACCCCCGCCTGCGCCGCGAGGCTGCGGCCGCGCTCGCGAGCGCCTGATCACACCGACGACGCCGTCGGCGGCGCGAACCCTTCAGGCCTTGGTGGAGCGCTCTTCGGCGTAGTCGCCGATCGCCTTCATGATCGCGTTGGCGGCGCGGTTCACGAACTCGCCGCCGCTGCCCGTGACCCACTCGCACGACGCCGCGGGCGCGTCGAGCTGGTTCTGGAAGTGCGGCATCACGTACTGGGCGAAGAGCTCGAGGCTGTCGCGCGTCGCGCGTGGCGACGCCCAGTCGTGTCCGAACAGCAGGAACGTGCCGAACCCACCCGACTCGTCGACGAGCGATTGGATCTTTGCGATCGCGTCATCGGGCGTGCCGATCACCGCGAAGCCGTCCTCGTCGACGTTGTCGATGATCTCCTCGGCGGTGTCGCCGCGCACCGGACCGGCCGGCAGCACGTGTGTGAAGTAACGGGAGAACGGAACGATGCCGTACGCGACCTCGGCGCGCGCCTGCTCCTTCGTCGGTGCGAGGTGCATCGGGCCGACGAGGCGCCAGCGATCGCGATCGGCCGTGTGGCCGTGCTCGGCGGCGACCTCGTTCCACGTTCCCCAGTGCGTGCCGAGCGCGTCGAAACCCTGCTTGCTCGTCGCCGCGATCGACAGCAGGCCGGTGTCGAAGCGGCCGGCCGCAGCCGCGCCCGTCGGCGAGATCGACGCCGCGGTCGCGATCTCCAGGTGCGGCTGCGTGTACGACGGCAGCTGCAGGCGGGCGTCGCGGATCGTGAACCAGTCGGTCTCCATCGTGAGCGGCTCGTCGGAACGCAACAGGTGCGTGATCGCGTCGAGCGCCTCGTGCATGCGCGGGCGCTGCGTCTCGGCCGGGATGCCGAGCATGTGCGCGTCGGAGGTGAGCTGACCGGGCCCGCAGCCGAGCATGGCGCGACCGCGCGTGAGGTGGTCGAGGAGCACCATGCGGTCGGTGAGCATCAGCGGGTGGTGGTACGGGAGCGAGCTCACGCCGGTGCCGAGGCGGATGTGCTTCGTGCGCTCCGCGGCCACGCCGATGAACACCTCGGGCGACGCGATGATCTCGTAGCCCGCGGAGTGATGCTCTCCGATCCACACCTCGTCGAAGCCGAGGCGGTCCATGTGGACGATCAGATCGAGATCGCGTTCCAGTGCGAGCGTCGGGTTCTGCCCGACCGGATGGAACGGAGCCATGAAGTATCCGAAGCGCATGGGGGAATTTCTACTCTTCTGCGCTCGCTCGTGCGCGAGAGGCGGCTGCGCCGCGGGCGGCTGCTTCGCTCGCTGCACGCGGGATGGGAGTGAGGCGGTTCTGGTGGGGTCCGAAAGGCGCGAGGGGCGGCTGCGCCGCGGGGGCTGCTTCGCTCGCTGCACGCGGGATGGGAGTGAGGCGGTTCTGGTGGGGTCCGTGCGCGAGGGGCGGCTGCGCCGCGGGGGCTGCTTCGCTCGCTGCACGCGGGATGGGAGTGAGGCGGTTCTGGTGGGGTCCGAAAGGCGCGAGGGGCGGCTGCGCCGCGGGCGGCTGCGCCGCTCGTCAGCGGGGTGTGGTGAGGACGAGGGCGAAGCCGAGGACGCCGGGGCCGAGGCGGCGGCGGGCCCGGGCCTCGGCCGCCCACGCGAGCATCTCCGGGGCGTCGGGATCCTTGGGATGCTCGGCCGCGTACGTCTCGAGGTTGGTCGCCCACGGCTCTTCGTACGCGTCCCAGTCGGCGACGGTCGCGTGGTACTCGTCGGCGATGCCGAGACGATGCTCGTCGAACCACGCGTGCAGCTGCGCGAGATCGGGCAGCTCCTCGACGGTGGCTCCCCATGCTGCGAGATACTCGGCGCTCGGGGGCTCGGTCCAGTAGCCGTCGCCGAGCAGCAGCCGGCCGCCCGGCGCGAGGAACGTGGTGAGACGCGCGATCGCTTCGGTGAGCCCGCCGAGCGCGTGCGACGAACCGACGCACGCGACGAGCCGGAACGCGCCGGCTTCGAGCGGAATCGAGCCGGCGTCGGCCTGCTGGAACTTGACGTCGGCGCCCGGAACGCGCCGCGCCGCCTCCGACCATGCCGTCGCGATCTGCCGAGGTGAGCGGTCGACACCGAGGGCGCGGCAGCCGGTGCGCTCGACCGCGCGCAGGACGAGCTCACCGCGCCCGCAGCCGATGTCGAGGAGTCGATCACTGCTCGCGAGCGCGCATTCACCGACGAAGCGATCGAGAACGCTTTCCGGGATCGGGTTGGCGATCGCGATGCCGGCGTGCGCGATGTCGGACGCGCGGTCGCGATCCATCTACGGCCGCTGCGAGCGGATCCAGGCGTCCAGCGCGGGACCGCTCTCGAAGCTCGCGATCACCGCGTAACGCGGCGCCGAACCTGGATGGCACACGACGTGCCAGAGCCGTTGGGTGTCGACGACGAACTGCGCGCCCCGGTGCAGCGGGAGACGTACCTCGGTCTCGGGGTCGGGGAGTCCGTCGCGCTGTTCCATCAGCACCATCGAGCTGCCGGGGATTGTCGGTGAGCTCCAGCCACGCTCGCACCACCCAACCATCGGCGTCGGGATTGAAGCGGTTGTTGTCGTCGCGGTGCATCTGCATCAGCGAGCTGTCGTAGTCCTGGGGCTCCAGCTTGATGACGCGGACGCGTCCGAAGTTGGCGTGCACCGACTCGACCCAGCGAACGATGCTCGGGCACCGCGGCGCGTTCTCCGTCCACAGACCGTTCTTGTCCGGCCGCTCGTCGCCTTCCTTCCAGAAGCCGCGGCAGTCGAGGCGCCCGTCGGCGGTCGCGATCGGCGCGAAGTTCGTGTCGCCGCCGCTCTTCCAGTCCATGTACTCGAGGCTCAGGTACTCCGCTTCGGGAACCGGGTCGGCGTCGCGGAGCTGCACGTACCCGTGTTCCGTCGAGCGCGTCGAGGCGGACGTGATCGGTGTCGAGGGGGATGTCGCTCGACCAGTGGCCGGGGCTGAGCCATTGCGTGCGCATGTGAGCAGTGTACGGACCGGCCGTGTCGGAATCTCGCTTCATGATCGGGACCTTCGTCACGATCTGCGACGAATCGTCAGGGCCTCGTGCCTCGCGCCGTCGGCCCGGGTTCCCAGCGCGGCGCCGCGAGCCCCGCGAACTCGCACAACAGCCGGCGCGTGTCGCGTGGATCGATGATCTCCTCGATCGAGGAACGCCTCCGCGGTGCGGAACGGCGACTGTCGCTTCGCGAGCCGAGCTTCGATCTCCGCGTGTTTCGCCTCGCGGTCGTCGGCGGCGTCGAGCTCGGCGCGGTACGCGGCCTCGATACCGCCTTCGAGCGGCAGGCTGCCCCAGTTCCCCGACGGCCAGGCGTAGCGGAACGAGAGCCGCGACGGCGTTCTGATGCGCGGCGCCCGCGACGCCGTAGACCTTGCGCAGGATCATCGAGCACCACGGGACGCGGGCCTGGTAGATCGCGGCGAGCGCACGCGCGCCGTGGCGGATCGTCGCGGCGCGCTCGGACTCGGTGCCGATCACGAACCCGGGGTTGTCGACGAGGTGGACGACCGGAAGCCCGAAGGTGTCGGCGAGGTCGACGAAGCGCGTGACCTTCTGCGACGCGGCGGCCGTCCAGCCCGCGCCGTACTGGTACGGGTCGCCGGCGAGGATCGCGACCGGCCAGCCGTCGATGCGTGCGAGGCCAGTGACCGCCGAACCGCCGAAGTGCCGGCCGAGCTCCATGAACGAGTCCGCGGTCGACGACCGTCTCGATGATGGGCCGGATCTTGTAGACCTTGCGTCGGTCACGAGGAATCGCCGCCAGCAGCGACTCGTCGCGCCGTTCGGGATCGTCGGTCGGTGCTGCGCGCGGCGGCCGCTCGTGCACCGACGCCGGCAGGTACGACAGGAAGCGGCGGGCGCGCGCGATCGCGTCGGCCTCCGATTCGGCCTCGTCGTCGACGACGCCGTTGCGGGTGTGGATCGCGCTGCCGCCGAGCGACTCCTTGTCGACGTCTTCGCCGAGGCGCGCGACGACGGGCGGACCGGCGACGAAGAGGTGCGACGTGCCCTTCACCATCACGCTGTAGTGGCTCGTCACGACGCGCGCCGCGCCGAGCCCGGCGACCGATCCGAGGCACAACGAAACGACCGGTACCGTCGAGAGGTTCGCGACGACCCACTCCCAACCGGGATTGAACGGGACGAAGGAGCGCCGCTCCTGTTCCAGCGTCTTGACGGAACCGCCGCCACCCGATCCGTCGACGAGCCGCACGATCGGCAGCCGCAGGTCGTGCGCCATCCGCTCCGCGTGCACCTGCTTCTGGAAGATCGACGCGTCGGCCGAACCACCCCGAACCGTGAAGTCGTCTCCTCCGACGACGACCGCGCGCCCGTGGATGCGCCCGCGACCCATCACGAAGTTCGCGGGCGTGAGGTCGGTGAGGCGACCGTCGTCGTCGTAGACCGGACGGCCCGTCAGCTCGCCGATCTCGTGGAAGCTCCCGTCGTCGAGCAGCATCGCAATGCGCTCGCGCACCGGCAGCTTCCCAAGAGCTCGGTGCTTCGCGAGCTTCTCCTCGCCGCCCATGCGCGCCGCGAGCTCGCGCCGCTGCTGCAGCTCCTCGAGCTCCGGCTCCCAGTCGCTCATCGGCGCGGGACGAAGTGGGGACGCCGTTCTGTCATCCGGTCATCATGCCTCTCACGGCTCGGCGAGCGCAGCGCGAGACTGCTCCCATGCGTGCTGCGATCGCCCGTCATCAGCAACTCGTCGTCGGCGACGTCGACGATCCGGTACCCGGCGCGGGCGAGGCGCTCGTGCGCGTCCGCGCGTGCGGCATCTGCGGCTCCGATCTCCACGCACTCGTGCACGCCGACGAGCTCGTCGACGCGATCTCGGCGTCGGGCATGCCAGTCCCGTTCGATCCGTCGCGCGACTACGTGATGGGTCACGAGTTCACCGCGGAGGTGCTCGAGCTCGGTCCGGCGACCGACGGCGTGCCGATCGCCGTCGGCGATCTCGTCACCTCCTTGCCGGTCGCGCTCACCGCGACCGGTGCCGAGCCGATCGGCGCGTACAGCAACGTCTACAACGGCGGCTACGCGGACCTGATGCGGCTCACCGCCGGGATCTGCCTGAAGGTTCCCAACGGCCTCGACGCGCGCCGCGCGGCGCTCACCGAGCCGATGGCCGTCGGCCGGCACGCGGCCGCGCGCGGTGAGATCGACCGCACCGGTTCCGCGATCGTGCTCGGCGCCGGGCCCGTTGGGCTCGCGGTCGTCGCCGAGCTGCACCGTCTCGGTGTCGAGGTGATCGTCGTCAGCGACTACTCGCCGCGCCGGCGCGCGACCGCGCTCGCGATGGGTGCGACCGAGGCGATCGACCCTGCGAACGACGATCCGGTCGACGCCTGGCAGCGCGTCCACGGTCGCGGCACGCCGGTGCTCTTCGACGCGATCGGAGTTCCGGGTTCCCTCGCGTTGACGCTCGGTCACGCGCCGATGCTCGCGCGTGTCGTCGTCGTCGGTTCGTGCATGCAGGACGATCGGTTGGCGCCGATCCTGCCGCAGATGAAGCAGCTGACGATCGCGTTCTCGTTCGCGTACGACCCGTTCGAGTTCGCGGACACCTTGCGCGCGATTGCCGAGGGTGAGATCGACGTCACGCCGATGATCACCGGCGTGTGCGGGCTCGACGCGGTGCCCGACGCGTTCCGAGCGCTCGGCGACCCCGAGGAGCACGTGAAGATCCTCGTCGAGCCGATCGACGGCCCGCGCGTGGTCGAGCCCGTCTGATCGGACCTCGGGCGCGCTCGGGCGCGCTCGGGCGGGTCGGCTCTCAGCTCTCCAGGTGGGTCTTCAGCGCTTCGAGGCTCTGCTGGTAGATCTGTGCGAACAGCGGCAGCATCGCTTCGGGCTCCACGTCGACGGCCCACGTGACGTGCGAACCGTCTCCTGCCGGCGTCACCGTGATCGTGGCTTCGTGATGGTCGACAGGAGCCGGACCCGACGCGATGGAGTACACGATCACGCGCGTCGCGTCATCGCGTGAGACGAGCCGCTCGTCGATCTCCATACCGCTCATCGACAGGTGACGGACGTCGCCTTCGAGCGTGCAGGTCTCGATACCTGGCATCCAGCCTGCGAGCCCGCCGAAGTCGCCGGTCACGGCCCAGGCTGCGTCTGCGTCGCACGCGATGTCGATCTCACTGATGCCGCTGGCCACTGCGCCTCCCGGTTGTGTGGGGAGCCACTGCTTAGCGCGCGAGACGGGCCTCGTGCACGTACGCGCCGTCTGCGGTGAACATTCGGCGTCGCCAGCGGCGCGGGGTGAGGATCATGGCGCGGGGATAGTCCTCGAACATCCACCGGGCGAAGTTGCGACGGGTCCAGTCGTTGAAGTCGACGGCGCGCATCGACGCGCGAGCGGCGCGTGGGCGCGAGAGGAGCCGTTGCAGCCTTGCTGCGAACCGGAGATCGGCGCCGAGCGCACGGTCGACTGCGGTGCGGTACCGCTCGCCCGCGACATCCGGTCGGCCCGCGCGCGCGTTCGCGACCGCCGTTGCCGCGAGCTGTCCCGTCATCAGCGCCTGCGCGATTCCTTCACCTGTCATCGGGTCGACGACGCCCGCGGCGTCGCCCACGAACAGCACGCGGCCGTCGCTCAGGCGATCCGCGGCATAGCGCGTCGGGATCGGCCACGCGCGCGCACGGTCTTCCGGGACGGCCGCCGGGCCGACGATCTTGCGCAGTGCGGGGCGTGCCAGGAGCTCGGCCCAGAGGGTCTTGAGCTCGCGGCCCTTCCGATCTCCGCGCAGCACGCCGAAGCCCACGTTCGCGCGGTTTCCCGGCAGCGGGAACACCCACGCGTAACCCGGGAGCAGATCGGGCTCGAACACCACCCACAAGCGGCGGTCGGCGACCCCCGAGAAGTACTGCCGTGCCGCGTGCCACTCGCCGAGCCCGTTGCCGTGATCGGGTTGCCACGCGCGCCGGACGGCCGAGAAGTGCCCGTCGGCGGCGACGACGAAGCGCGCGCTGAGCAGCGTCCCGTCGGCGGCCGTGACCTCGATCCCCCCGGCAACGGGCGCGATGCCGTCGACTGCGCAGCGCTCCCGCACCTCGATTCCCCGCGAGCGTGCGTGCTCGACGAGTGTCGCGTCGAGACGAACCCTGCTGATGACGCCGGCGTGGTCGCCGGTCGTGGGGAGCGGCAGGTTCACCTGCCGTCCCGACGGTGAGACGAGCACGGCTTCGTGCACCGGCTCGTACGCGTCGGGGGCGAGCTCGAAACGCCCGACACCCAGTTCCTCGAGGATGCGCAGGGCGCCGGTCGTGAGCCCGTCGCCGCATGTCTTGTCGCGCGGGAACGTCGCCGCGTCCACGACGACGACGTCGAGATCGTGACGCTTCGCCGTGAGCGCGGCGGCGATCCCCGCGGGTCCGGCTCCGACCACGAGCAGATCGAGTGGGCGGCCCATACGAGCGTGACGCTACCGGTGGAATGGCATTCGGCGTCGAGGCGGACCGCTCGCTCAGCGGACCTCGCGCCGGGAGAACGTCACACCCGCGACCACCACGAAGCCTGCGACCCAGAGACCGGACGCAACCGCGGCGGCCTTGGCCGTCAGCAGGTAGTCGTTGTTGCGGCCGTCGCTGCTCGTCGAGCGCGCGTAGTTGATGATCAGCGCGAGGAGGGCGTTCGTGGGGTTGTCCTGCGCGACCCAGCGCCAGTGCCCGACGGCCGCGACGAAGAGGCTGACGTAGGGCACGAGAAGCAATCCGGCGACCGCTGCGACCGTACGGCGGGCGACGACTGTCACGGCGTACGCCGCGATCGCCGCGCCGGCGACGCCCAGAGTGACGCGCCCGATGTCGCCGACGCGTGCCCAGAACCACTGCGTGTCGAGCCCGTTCACGACGCCGCGCCACTCTGAGCCGACCCACTGCAGCAGTCCGATGTACACGAGCAGTACCGCGCAGAGCGACGCGACGCCGATGCCGACGGCGAGCGCCTTCACCGCCACGAGCCGGACGCGTCGCGGCTCGAACAACAGCTGCGTGCTGAGGGACCCCGCTCCGTACTCCGCGCCGATGAAGGTTGCGCCGAGCGCGAACGCGACGAGGGCCATCGCGACACCGACGCCTTTCAGCGTCGCGGGGTAGTTGTCGTGGATGCGGAGGCGGTGATCGGCGGTCAGGCGGATGCGTGCCGAACCCGTCGGTCCGAAGACCTCGCGTGTCTCCGCGCGCACCCCCGAACGGACCGTGATGATCACGAGCACGAGGGTTGCGAGGGCGATGCCGAGCGCGAAGACGTACCGGATCGCGCGGCGCGCGAAGAACCTCCGCAATTCGGCTCCGAGCAACGCGCCGATGCCGGTCACGGCCGCGCGGTCCCGGTCGAAGGTGTGGGGGGCACTCCCGGCGGAGCCGGGGGTGGAGGCGCGACCGGGCCGGGCACCTCGTGCGTGATGGCGAGGAACGCCTCCTCGAGCGTGCGTTCCACCGGGCTGAGCTCCGACACGAAGATCGACGCGGCGGCCAGGGCGCGGCTCACTTCGTGGGCGCGATCGGCACCGACCTCGACGAGAAGCCGGCCGCGCTCGTCGGTTGCGCCGTGGAATCCCGCGGCCGCGAGTACCCGCGCCGCGCGCGCGTACTCGTCGGCACCGTTCGGAACTGCGACGCGGAAGCGCGCCACGGTGCCTTGGAGCAACTCCGCGACGGAGCCGGACGCGATCGTGCGACCGTGGGCGACGATCGCGACCCGGTCGCACGTCTGTTGGATCTCCGAGAGGATGTGACTCGACACGAAGATCGTGCGGCCCTCGCCCGCGAGTTGGCGCAGGAGGGTGCGCATCTCGAGAATGCCTTGCGGGTCGAGGCCGTTTGCCGGCTCGTCGAGGATCAGCAACTCGGGATCCTTCAGGAGCACGGCCGCGACTCCAAGGCGCTGCTTCATGCCCAGCGAGTAGGTCGAGAACCGCGACTCCGCGCGCGGGCCGAGACCGACCGTCTCCAGCGCGTCGTCGACGCGCGCGATCGAGATGCGCCGGGCGCGCGCGAGCAGTTCGAGGTTCCGGCGCGCGGAGAACCCGGGGAAGAACGACGGTTGTTCGACGAGTGCGCCGATGCGGTCGATGACCCGCGTCAACTGCGACGGGATCTCGGCGCCGAGCACCCGCAAGGTTCCCCGGTTCGCGCGCAGGTGCCCGACCGCGGCGCGGATGGTCGTGGTCTTGCCCGCGCCGTTCGCTCCCAGGAAGCCGTACACGCCACCCACGGGCACTTCGAGGTCGAGCCCGTCGAGCGCCCGGATGGGTCCACGCCGGCCCCGGTAGACCTTGGTGAGGCCCACCGCCTCGATCGCCGCCACGGGAGGAACCCTCCCACGCGTCACACTCGGTGCCGCGGCATTCGCGCCCGGTTTCGACGCTCGAGCGTCGCGCGGGGCAGAATCTCCGGCCGGTTCGTACGACTGTCTGGGTCGCCGTCAAACCCCGGTACGACTCGTGAGGAGCCCTGCCAAGTGAACGTCGTCGTCTGTGTCAAGCAGATCCCCGACCCCGCGGTGCCCGGCGCCCTCGACGCCGACCGCACGCTCAAGCGCGAGGGCAAGCTGATTCTCGACGAGTCCGACAGCTACGGCGTCGAGATGGCGCTCCAGCTCGTCGACGCGGCGGGTGGTGGCGAGGTCACCCTCGTGTCGATGGCTCCGAACAATGAGGTGTCAGGGTTGCGCACCGCGCTCGCGATGGGCGCGGCGAAGGCGATCCTCGTCTCCGACCCTGCGTGCGCCGGCACCGACGCGCTGGGAACCGCCAAGGTCATCGCGAAGTGCGTCGAGCGGGTCGGCGACGCCGACCTCGTGCTCACCGCGACCGAATCCACCGACGGCTACACCGGCACGATCCCCGCGCAGGTCGCGGAGCTGCTCGGCTGGCCGTCGCTCACGTTCTCCAAGCACGTCGAGATCGCCGACGGCAAGGTGAAGGTGCAGCGCCAGACCGAGGCCGGTTACGACGTCGTCGAGGCGTCGTTGCCCGCGGTCGTGAGCGTGACCGCCGGTGTGGTCGAGCCTCGGTACCCGTCGTTCAAGGGCATCATGGCGGCCAAGAACAAGCCGGTCGACCAGGTGACCGCGAGCGACCTCGGCCTCGGCGACCAGGTCGGTTGGCCCGGCGCGCGGCAGGAGCTCACCAACGTCGAGCAGGCGCCGGCGCGCGAAGCCGGCGAGAAGTTCGAGGACGACGGCACCGGCTACGAGAAGATCGTCGGCTTCCTCGAGAACCTCAAGGTCATCTGAGCGCCGCCGCGCGCAGCGAAAGGGACACACACCGATGACGCTCTCCAAGGTTTGGGTCTTCGCCGAGACCGGCGGCGACAAGGTGACCTCCGCCACGCTGGAGTTGCTCACCAAGGCTCGCGAGCTCGGCTCGACCGTCGAGGTCGTGTACGCGGGTGGCGACGCGGGCCCGGTGGCCGCGCCGGTTGGCGAGTACGGCGCGACGAAGGTGTTCCACATCGACCCGCAGGGTGCGCTACCCGGCGCGGTCGCGGGCGTTGCGCTCGCGTCGATGATCGCGGAGCACTCACCCGATCTCGTGATGTTCGCTCAGAGCTACGACGGGCGCGACGCGATCGCCCGGCTGTCGGCGCGCATCGACGCGCCGGTGCTCACGAACGGCTTCAGCCTCTCCCTCGACGGTGACGCGCTGGTCTTCGGGACCGCGATCTTCGGTGGCACCGTGCTGGTCGACGCCAAGTTCACGGGTGGCGGGCCCGCCCTCGTCGCGATCCGCCCGAAGTCGTTCACGGCCGAGCCGAGTGGTGGCGGTGCCGCGGAGGTCGTCGCGGTGGGAGCCGTCGACGCCGGCCGCGCCGCGGAGGCGAAGGTGCTGGAGCGCTTCGAGGAGGAGCAGACCGGTCCGAAGCTCGAAGAGGCGACGGTGGTCGTGTCGGGCGGGCGCGGGCTCGGTTCGGCCGAGGCGTACAAGCCGCTCGTCGAGGAGCTCGCCAAGCTGCTCAAGGGCGCGTTCGGCGCGTCGCGCGCGATCGTCGACGCGGGCTGGGTTCCCTACGCGCTGCAGGTCGGTCAGACGGGCAAGACCGTGAAGCCGAAGGTGTACGTCGCGATCGGCATCTCGGGTGCGACCCAGCACCTCGTCGGGATGAAGAACAGCGACAACATCATCGCGATCAACAAGGACTCCGAGGCTCCGATCTTCGGCGTCGCCGATCTCGGCATCGTCGGCGACTGCCACAAGGTCGTGCCCGCGTTGATCGAGGCCATCAAGGCGCACGGCTGACGCGTCAGCGCGCGAGCAGCTTCGCGACAACCTGCGCCAACGTCTCGGGATAGATCGTCTCGTCGGTGGTCTGGAGCTCCGCGAGGCTCCACCAGCGATGACCGAGCACCGAGCGGCGCTCCATGGCGTTCCATCCCGAGCGGTCGACGACGAACGGCTCGGTGCGCACGCCGAAGAAGTGCTCGATCTGGTGGTAGGTCTGGCCTTCGAACTCGAAGACGGTTCGGCGTTCGAACACGATCGGTCCGAACTCGTCGACGCGCAGCCCGGTCTCCTCGAGCAGCTCGCGTGCCGCGGCGGCGGTGAGCGACTCGCCCTCGTCGACCCCGCCGCCGGGCGTGAACCACCAGTGGTGCGCGTCGCGACGGGTCGAGTCGCGGCCGCGGAACAGGAACACCCGATCTTCGGGATCGAGCAGGATCACGCGGGCGGCGACCCGCAGCTCCGATTCGCCGGGCGCGGTCACGGCCACACGTCTCCTTCGATCGCGCGCACGGGATCGTCGGTCTGGCGGAGCCCGACGAGCTCGTCGCGACGCTTCCACATCTCGATCGCGGCGACGACCGCGTCGAAAGCGTCGTCTGACGCGACCGCGTCGAGTCGCGCGGGATCGCCGATGACCGCGCGGGGCACGGCCCCGATCCACGCGACGCGGTCGCGCGGACCGCGCTTGCCGTTCGTGAACGCGCTCGGGTAGATCTCCAGCGCGGTGACGCCCGCGGGTTGCGGGTCGTCGAAGGGCCAGATCGCGACGCCGCGACTGCGCAGCTGCGCGAGGTGCGGCATCCCGCGCAGGGAGCCCGGTCCGACCTGGCCGTTCCCGGCGATCTGGAAGATCGACTTCGGCTGATGGTGCTCCTCGCGCAACCGGCGCTCGCAGGCGCGGTACGCCTCGATGGCGGGGTCGCGGTGAGTGCCACGCGGTCCCCAGAACGGCCACTCGGCGGCGCGCAGCCAGGCTTCGCCGTGCTCCGTCACGAGGGTCCAGACGTCGTCGATCGACTGGCAGCGGTGATCGTGCGCGAACCAGACCGGGACCGAGAACGAGAAGTCGAGACCCACGAACGTCTGCTCGTCGGTGGCCGCGAGGCCGGTGATCCAAGCCGCCATCTCGTCGCGCGTCCGGCCCGCCTCGACCGCCTCGACGCGACCGCCGCGCACGGTCGCAGTGACGATCTTGCGCCGCTGACCGGCCACGGTCGCGTCCCCCGACCAGTCGATCGCGATGCACACCGGGTCGGTCATGACGGGCGAAATGAGTTGGCGTGAGCACACCGAACGGGCGAGGATCGACGACCGTGCGTGACGTGGTGCTGGAGGCGCGTGGCCTCGTGAAGGACTACCGGCGCGCCCGGGCCGTCGACGGCGTCGATCTCGTCGTGCACCGCGGGGAGCGACTCGGTCTGCTGGGTCCCAATGGTGCCGGCAAGACGACCACGCTGCTCATGATCCTCGGCGTCATCACGCCCGACGTCGGCCATGTCGAGGTGTGTGGGATCCGCAGCGACCGGCACCGAAGCCGGGCCGCCGCCAAGATCGGTTTCGCGGCCGGGTACCTGCCGCTCGCCGAGCGGATGCGCGTGCGCGAGTACCTCGACTTGTACGGCCGCCTCTACGGCGTCGCCGATCCGCGGCCACGGATCGAGGCCGGTCTGGAGCGCTTCCGCATCCCGCACCTCGCCGACGCGATGGGCGCCGAGCTCTCGTCGGGGCAGCGGACGCTCGTCGGCATCGTGCGCGCCACCCTGCACCGGCCCCAGCTGCTCGTGCTCGACGAGCCCACCGCCTCGCTCGATCCCGACGTCGCGGCACGCGTGCGCGCCGGGCTCGCGGCGCTCGGCGACGAGTACGGCTGCGCGTTGCTCATCACGAGTCACGACATGGCTGAGGTCGAGCGGCTCTGTGATCGCGTCGTCTTTCTCTCGCACGGGCGCATTGTTGCCGACGGCACTCCTGACGAAATCGCGCAACGGTACGGCCACGGCAACCTCGAAGGCGTGTTCCTCCAGCTCGCGGCGCGCCACGATCCGACGGGATCCCAGCAGACGGACCATCCCCTGTGAGCGACCACTCCACCGACCCGGCCGACCCGTACGCCGACGAGCCGCTGTTGGGTTCCCGCGCCCTCGCGTGGCTGCGCATGCGCACGATCGCGCGGCGGCACGCGTACGTGATGGTGCGCAGCCCGCACCGACTCTTCGACGTGACCCTCTGGCCGCTCGTCGACGTGCTGCTCTTCGGCTCTCTCGGCGCGTACGTCGGGTCCGCGCAGGCGACAGGCGCGCAGAGGGCGGCCGGCTACCTCATCGCCGGGATCATCCTGTGGCACGTCGTGTACCAGTCGCAGATCGCGCTGAGCACCGGCCTCCTCGAAGAGACCTGGACTCGCAACCTGCTCAACCTCATGGTCACTCCGCTCACCGAGCTCGAGTTCGTCGGGGGAGTGGCGCTGTTCGGGCTCGTGAAGATGGTGCTGGGCATCGGCGTGATGGTGCTCGCGGCGTTCGCGTTCTTCAGCTTCCACGCGTGGTCGCTCGGCTTCGGCCTGATCCCGATCGCCGCGGTCCTGCTCCTCGTGGGTTGGGCCATCTCCCTGTTCGTGATGGGCATCGTCTTGCGCTTCGGCACCGGGGCCGAGGCGCTCGCGTGGGGGATCATGTTCGTGGTGATGCCGCTGTCGGGCGTCTTCTATCCGGTGAGCGCGCTGCCCGCGTTCCTGCGCCCGCTGGCGGAATCACTGCCCACGACCCACGCGTTCATCGCGTTCGCGCGCGCTGGTCGATCACCGCGGTCTCGACGGTGCGCAGGTGCTGCTCGGCGCAGGGACCGCGCTCGTGCTGCTCGCACTCGGCTTCGCCTTCCTCACCCACATGCTCACGGTGTTTCGCCGCCGCGGGCTCGTCACCCGTTACAGCTGACCCGGACGCGGTCGGGAGCAAACCAAACATTTGCGCTCGAAGCGGTGTGTACTGCCCGTGACGATGCCCGCGGCAGGCGAAAGGTTGGCGGTGACCGACGAGCCCGCGCCGAGCTTCGAGAGCTTCTACCGCGCCGAGCATCCGAGGTTGCTGCGGGTCCTTTCCGCCGCCGACCTGAGTGCGGCCGACGCCCTGCAGGAGGCGTTCACCAAGGCGGCCATGGCGTGGCCGAAGATCGCGACCTACGACGATCCCGTCGCGTGGGTCCGTCGCGTGGCCGTCCGGGTGATGCTGAACGAACGTCGCTCGCGACGACGGCGGGCCGCCGCAGTCGAGCGGCTGACCTCGTTCTCCGGCGCCGAGGGGGTCGATCGCGACCAGCTGGTCGACCTCCTCGCGCGCGCCATCGAAGGCTTGCCCCGACAGCAGCGCATCGCCCTGTCGCTCTTCTACCTCGAAGGGCTGCCGTCGGCGGAGGTCGCGGATGCGATGGGCATCAGCGACGGCGCGGTCCGCTTCCACCTGCATCAGGCGCGCAACGCGCTCCGCGACGCCTTGGGAGTCTCCGATGCCTGACGACGAACTCCGCGACGACTTCGGCGCCCAACTCACCGCCGCGCTCGAGCACCGCTCACAGCGGGACGTACCCACCGATGGCGCCGCGACGATCCGCGCCCGGGCCCGCAGTCGGCAGGTGCGCCTCCGGGCCGCGAGCGGTGCGCTCGCGGCGGCGGTCGTCGCGGCCGCGTTCGTGCTCCTCGTGCAACTCCCGAACCACGACAACGGCATCAGCACGATCGACTCGCGGCATCCTTCGGCGAGCACGCGGCCGTCGACGACGACGACCACGACGACCACGCCTGTGTCGAGCACCACTTCGACCACCACGTCGACCACCATCCCGAACCGCGTTCCCGTCGTCGTGACCGCGGACGCGGTGGGACCGGTACGCTTCGGTGTTGCGACGGAAGCCGACGTGCGCGCCGCGGTCGGTCCGCCCGACGCGACGATTCAGGGTTCGTTCGGCGTCGCCGGCGTTCCCGACTATCGGGCCCTCGGCTACGGCTGCGCGAACGCCAAGCGCAGCGACCGCATCCGCATCGGACCGTACGGCGTCGACGCCCCTCCGTACTGCCAGACCGTGTACTACGTGAACACGGCGACGGCGACGCTCGCCGGTTTCGAGACCAAGACGACCGGATACACAACCGCGCACGGCACAACGGTCGGCACGACCGGACCCGGCGCCGCGTCGCGCGAGTCGCACCCGGTGGTCGGCGGTTGCTTCACGGGGATCCAGATCGGCGCGGCCGCGCCCTCGGGGCAGGCCGAGATGTTCGTCTTCGTCGGGACCGGACCGTCCGCGGTTGTTTCCGCGATCGCCGTCGACCACCCGGCGAACAGCGTCGGTGCCCTGTTCTGCTAGCCCCCGCTCACGCGAGGTCGACGATGAGGGGCGCGTGATCCGACGGTTGGGTGCCCTTGCGCGCGTTGCGGTCGACGACGGCCCACTGCACGCGATCCAGCACCGGTTGGGTCGCGAGCGCGAGGTCGATGCGCATCCCGCGGTGCTCGTGGAAGTCGCCGCGGCGATAGTCCCAGTAGGTGAAGAGCCCGTCGATCTCGGGATAGACCGTGCGGAAGGTGTCGTGCAGTCCCCACGCGTCGAGCGCGGCGACGGCAGCTCGTTCTTCGGGCGTCACATGGGTTGCACCCTTGAACGCGTCGATGTTCCACACGTCGCGATCGGCCGGTGCGACGTTGAAGTCGCCGAGCACGACCAGTGGTTCCGAGGGCTGGTGATCGCGTGCCAGCCACTCGTGCAGCGACGCGAACCAGACGAGCTTCTTGTCGTACCACTCGGTGCCGACCTCGCGGCCGTTCGGGCAGTACACCGACGTGAACCGCACGTCGCCGCACGTCGCGCTCGAGGAGCCGGCCGTCACGTTCGTAGGGATCGACGATCCCGTCGGCGAATCCGTACTCCACGTCGGAGATGCCCACTCGCGACAACACGGCGACGCCGTTCCACTGGCCGTTGCCGAAGTGCGCCGATTCGTACCCCAACGACGAGAACGTGATGCTCGGCCAAGCCTTGTCGCTCAGCTTCGTCTCCTGCAGGCACAAGACGTCGACGTCGGCGTAGCCGAGGAACTCCTCCACGCGCGGGAGTCGCGCCTTCAACGAGTTGACGTTCCACGTCGCGAACCTCATGCGCCGGGAGCCTCCTGCCTCTCGTAGCCGGGATGGACGATGGCGAGCTGCAGCCGCAGCGTCGCGCGCAGGTATGCCATCAGGTCCGCATGGGGCGCGTCGAGCGCACCGGCACGGATGCGCCGGGCCAGCTCGGCCTCCCCCTCGCGCGTGTTCCTGACGGTGGCGCCGGTGCCCAGCAACGTCTGCAGTCCGGCGCGCCGCGCGTCGTCGAGCGCGGGGCCGAGCTCCATCTCCCTGCGCACGATCTTCAGCGCGTTGACGGCGACACGCGTGTGGAAGCCGAGGCGACCCTCGAGCGCGGGCTGCAGCTCGCTCTCGAGGAACTCGACGACGGCGTCGAGCAGTTCCGGTGCGGTGGGACGGTCGTCGGGCATCACCATCTCCCGTCGAGCGCGTCGAGAAGATCCCACTCCATCTCGACGACGCGGCGGCCGAGTGTCGCGAGCTCCACGGAGCGGACCAGTCCCTGCAGGTGTGCGAAGGCCTGCAGCACGGTCATGACGCCCCACTTCACCGTCCCGAACACCATCCAGAAGCGAACCTGCTCGGGGTCGACGTCGCCGCCGCCCGCGGCGCGGTATGCGTCGAGCAGCGTCGCGAGGTCGCCGAAGCCACCCGCGACCGCCTCGTCGGCGCCGAAGCGCCACGACCGCACGCAGAGCCAGCCGAGATCCTCGATCGGATCGCCGAGGTGGGCGAGCTCCCAGTCGAGGACCGCCCGTATGCCGTCGGGACCGACGATGAGATTGCCGTTGCGGAAGTCGCCGTGCACGAGGCGGGGGCGGCTCCGCGTGTCTGGCAGTCGCTCGGCGAGCCAGCAGAGCCCCAGCTCGAGCGCGGGGTGCGGCTCGCCCAACGTGTCGAGGAGCGCGCGGTACCGCTCGACCTGCTCGGGCGCGTCGAGCAGTTCGAGGGCGGGGAGCGTGTCGGGATCGGTGGCGTGGATCGCCGCCGCGATCGTCCCGCAGGCCGCGGCGAGCCCGGGCCGGGCGTCGGCGTAACGGGCGTCACGCAGGATGCGGCGGGGGATCGTCTCGCCGTCGACGTGCTCCATCACGAACCCGGAACCGAGGCCGTCGTCGGCGCCGAGGAGCAGCACCGGCCGCGGTACCGGCACCCCGGCGGCCACCTCGGCCACGAGCAGCTCGTACTCGGTCGCCCTCGAGGTCGCACCCTCGTGGGCGCCCGGATCCCGCCGCAGCACGAGCGGCCGGTCGCCGGCCGGGTTCCGGGCCGTGAAGAGCCAGGTTTCGCGGGACGCGCCGCCCGACACCCGCCGCAGCCCTTCGACCTCCGTACCGGGCCCGAGCTCGCGGCTGAGCGCGCCCGCGAGCAGCGCTGGGTCGGGTGCCATCGCGGCGACGCTATCGCCGGTCGCGGTCGGCCGCGAGCCTCCACGATCCCGGTGGCGCGGGTCCGCCGGGGCGGATTTCTCCTGGTCGGAGCCCTAATCTGCACCAGATCTCCACAGCCCGTCGGCGTTGGTGCGGTGGCCTGTCCGTATCCTGAGCCTGTGGTCGACGCGCCGCCGCGTACGCGGATGATCGCTGTCATCGAAGACGAGGCGTCGATCGCCTCGGCCGTCGCCGCACGCCTGCGCAGCGAGGGGTACCGGGTCGAGGTGGCCGCCGACGGACCGTCGGGCGTCGACCTCTGCGAGAAGACTCGCCCCGACCTCGTGGTCCTCGATCTCATGCTGCCGGGGCTCGACGGGCTCGAGGTCTGCCGCCGGATCCAGCGCCTGCGGGCGATCCCCGTCCTCATGCTCACGGCGCGCGATTCCGAGACCGACCTCGTGATCGGGCTCGGCGTCGGCGCCGACGATTACATGACCAAGCCGTTCAGCGCTCGCGAGCTCGTGGCGCACGTCAACGCGATCCTGCGCCGGGCCGATCGCAACGATCCCGACGAGGGCAACGGTTCGCTGCGCATCGGCGACGTCGCCATCGACGCCGCGAGCCGCCGGGTGTGGTGGGCCGAGGAGCTCGTGCACCTCACCCCGACGGAGTTCGACCTGCTCTTCTATCTCGCCTCCCGACCGTCGCGGGTGGCAACGCGCGAGGAGCTGCTCGAACAGGTCTGGGGATACGACATCCCCTCGGGGGCGCGCACCGTCGACTCCCACGTTCGCTCGCTGCGCCGCAAGCTCGGCTCGTCGATCATCCGTACCGTGCACGGCGTCGGATACGCGGCGAAGGACGCCGACGCATGAGACGACCCACCCGCGACCGGCCGCTCGAACCGCTGCCGACGCTGAAGCTGAAGATCAGCACGATCATCCTGGCCGCGATCGCGGTGACGCTCGTCGTGTTCTTCGTCGGCGTGAAGATCGGGCTCTGGGCGTCGGTCGCCGGCGTGGTCGCGGGAGCACTCGCGCTCGCGGTGGTGTGGTTCCTCGCGCGCGGGCTCACGTCTCCACTCCGCGAGATGGCGGCCGCGACGCAGGCGATGGCGCGCGGCGACTTCTCGCGGCGGGTCACCGACACGTCGCGCGACGAGATCGGCGCGCTCGCCCGCTCGTTCAACGCGATGGCCGCCGAGCTGGCGGAGACCGATCGGCTCCGGCGCGACCTCGTCGCGAACGTCAGCCATGAGCTGCGGACGCCGATCACCGCGTTGCAGGTGTTGCTCGAGAACCTCGTCGACGGCGTCGAGCCCCCCGAGGTCGAGACGTTCGCCGTCATGCTCAGCCAGGTCGAGCGCCTCGGTCGCCTCGTGCAGCAGCTCCTCGATCTCTCGCGCCTCGAAGCCGGCGTCGTTCCCCTCGACCGCCAGCCGTTCGACGTCGAAGGCCTGCTCGAGACCGCGGTGCGCGAGTCGCAGCTGAGCGATCCCAACGTACGCATGACCGTCTCCGTCGACCCTCCCGATCTGGAGCTCGAAGCGGATCAGGAGCGGTTGCACCAAGTCGTCGCCAACCTCGTCGAGAACGCCGTTCGCCATTCGCCGCCGAACGGGACCGTCGAGGTGCACGCGTGCCGGCGCGCGGACCGCGTCTCGATCGAGGTGAGCGACGACGGCCCCGGCATCCCCGATGCCGAGGCCGCGCGCGTCTTCGAACGCTTCTACCGACCCGATACCGCCCGGTCGTCGCGCGACGGCGGCGCCGGCCTGGGGCTCGCGATCGCGAAGTGGATCGTCGATCTCCATGGCGGCGACATCCATCCCGAACGGCGCGAGCCGCACGGGTGCCGGATGGTCGTCACCATCCCCGCCGGCCACGTGAACCGTCCCACCGCCCGCTCCGCGGCGTCCTGACCATCGAGAGGAATCCCATGGCACTCACCACGATCGAAGAGGCACTCCGGCGGATCCGGCGCGGCGAGATGGTGCTCGTCGTCGACGACGAGGACCGCGAGAACGAGGGTGACCTCCAGATGGCGGCGGAGTGGGTGAACGGCGATTCCATCAACTTCATGCTGCGGTGGGCGCGTGGGCTCGTCTGCATGCCGTGTCACGCCGACCGCCTCGACGACCTCGACATCGGTCCGATCGTGCCGCGCGCCGAAGCGACTTCCGACACGCCGTTCGCGATCCCGATCGACCACTGCGACGCCGGGAGCGGGATCGGTGCGGCCGATCGCGCACTCACGATCCGGCGCGTCCTCGATCCGTCGTCTCGTCCCGCCGACTTCGTGCGACCCGGTCACGTGTTCCCGCTGCGCGGCGCGTCGCGACGGCGTCCTCGAGCGGCGCGGGCACACCGAGTCTGCGGTCGACCTCGCGGTGCTCGCCGGCTGCGAACCGGTCGCCGTCACGTGCGAGATCCTCCACGATGACGGTTCCCCGGCGCGCATGCCGTACCTCGAGCTGTTCGCGCAGGAGCATCGCATCGCGATGATCTCCGTCGAGCAGGTCGTCGCGTACCGCGTCGCGCTCGCTGATTCGGCGGACCGCGAAGTCGTGCCGCAACTGCTGCTCTGACGACGTTGCCTTGACCGAGCCGGGCCGCGGTGATTCGCTGCCGGCCCATGGAGACTCCTGAAACCATCCTCGTCGCGTCCGGACTGTTCTTTCCCGAAGGTCCGGTCGCGATGGCCGACGGCTCGCTTCTCTGCGTCGAGCTCGGCCGCCGCACCGTCGACCGCGTGTATCCCGGGGGCGCGTCGAAGTCGTCTCCGAGAACGGCGGGAGCCCGAACGGGCTCGCGATCGGTCCCGACGGCGCGGTGTACGTGTGCAACAGCGGCGGTTGGGACTTCACCGAGGTCATGGGCATGCGCATCACCTCGATCCATCAGCCCGAGGACTATTCCGGTGGTCGCATCGAGCGCGTCGATCTCGCGACCGGCGAGGTCACCGTGCTCTACCGCGAATGCGACGGGCACCTGCTCATGGGTCCGAACGACCTCGTGTTCGACGCCGCGGGCGGGATGTGGTTCACGGATCACGGCAAGGTCCGTCACCGCGACCGCGACAACGGCGGCGTCTACTACGCGACGCCCGACGGCGCGTCGATCACCGAGGTCATCTACCCGCTCGAGTCGCCCAACGGCGTCGGGCTCTCACCCGACGGCGAGCACCTCTACGTCGCGGAGACGCACACCGGCCGCGTGTGGGCGTGGAACGTCACGGGGCCGGGCCAGGTGGAGTCGGCCGGACCGGTCGGCAACGGCGGAACGCTGCTCGCCGGCCTCCCCGGGTTCCAGCTGCTCGACTCGCTCGGCGTCGACCGCGCCGGCAACGTCGTCGTCGGGACGCTCGTGAACGGCGGGCTCACGATCGTGTCGCCCGACGGCACGTCCGTGGATCACATGCCGTTGCCCGACCCCATGGTCACGAACGTCTGCTTCGGCGGCGACGATCTCCGCACCGCGTACGTCACGTGCTCCGCGACCGGAACGATCGTCTCGCTGCCCTGGCCCCGTCCCGGGCTCGAGCTCGCCTTCAACGCATGAGCGCGACCGGCAGCACAGAACTGACACCTCCGTCAGGCGCCGCGTACGATCGCCCGTCGGACTCGGCCAGGAACGACGGAGGATCCTTGGGACCGCTGCAGGGTGTGAAGATCGTCGAGCTCGCGGGCATCGGGCCGGGCCCGTTCGCCGGCATGTTGCTCTCCGACATGGGCGCCGACATCGTGCGCATCGACCGCGCGCAGCAGGTGTCGGGCGACTTCTCGAAGCCGAACCTCGAGTCGATGTACCGCGGGCGGCGCTCGATCGGCGTCGACCTGAAGCACCCCGACGGCGTCGAGGCGGTGCTGCGGCTCGTCGACTCGGCTGACGCGCTCATCGAGGGCTACCGGCCCGGCGTCACGGAACGGCTCGGACTCGGTCCCGACGCCTGTCTCGCGCGGAACCCGAAGCTCGTGTACGGGCGCATGACGGGTTGGGGACAGGACGGCCCGTACGCGCAGGCCGCGGGGCACGACATCAACTACATCGCGCTCGCCGGTGCCCTCGCGCACTTCGGCCGTGAGGGATCGAAGCCGACCCCGCCGATCAACGTCGTGGGCGACTTCGGCGGCGGCGGCATGTTCCTCGCGTTCGGCGTCGTGTGTGCGCTGTTCGAGACGCAACGCTCGGGTCACGGTCAGGTGATCGACGCCGCGATGGTCGACGGCAGCGCGGTGCTCATGTCGATGATGTGGGGCTTGAAGGCGCTCGGATTCTGGGACGAGGCGTTCGGCGTCAACGTGCTCGACAGCGGTGCACCCTTCTACGACACGTACGAGACGAGCGACGGCAAGTTCGTGTCGCTCGGATCGCTCGAACCACAGTTCTACGCCGAGCTGCTCGCGCGCCTCGGGCTCAGCGACGCGGGTCTGCCTGCACAGATGGACCGCGCGGGCTGGCCGGTGCTGCGCGAGAAGTTCACCGAGCTGTTCAGGACGAAGACGCGCGACGAGTGGTGCGCGATCCTCGAGCACTCCGACGCCTGCTTCGCGCCGGTGCTCACGATGTCGGAGGCGGCGACGCACCCGCACGTCGTTGCGCGCCAGACGGTGATCTCGCGCGACGGCGTCGACCAGCCCGCGCCGGCACCACGCTTCTCGCGCACCGCCGCCGAGGTGCAGCGCAGCGCGCCGTGGCCGGGGCAGCACACCGACGATGCGCTCGCCGACTGGGGCTTCGCCGCCGACGAGATCGCCAAGCTGCGCGACGCCGGTGCCGTGCGCTGACCGGACGCGCGCCGAGGTCACGGAGGTCGGTCGCTACCGGCGAGGCGGGAACGGGCGGTCTTCGAGGTAGGCGTCGCAGAGCTCGACGAGCCGGTCGCGCCCGAAGCTGGGCTCGTGACCGCCGTGCACGACCGTCACCGGGAGCTGTCGGAGGCGCAGCATCGTCGATCGGTAGTCGTCGCGGTTCGAGTGGTCGAGGCGGTCGAGCAGGGGGCCGTCGTAGACGGCGTCGCCGGAGAAGAGGATGCCGGTCGCGGCCTCCCACAGTCCGATGCTGCCGGGTGAGTGCCCGGGGAGATGGAGCACCTCGAAGGCCCGGTCGCCGAGGTCGATCACGTCGCCGTGCGTCAGCAGACGGGTCGGCGTGGTGCCGGTGATCGTGGTGACCGACGCGGTGCCGGCGGCGGGCACCGCGTCGACGAAGAGCTGCGGGATCTCGTAGCCCGCGTCGCGGTACGGACCGATCACCGACTCGGGGTAGAGCCGCGCGTCGAGCACTGCGTGTTGCTCGGTCGTGAGGTCGCCCGCATCGGCCTGGTGGATCGCGCGCTCGTCGAACTCGTGCAGGCCGCCGACGTGGTCGGAGTGCGAGTGCGTCGCGACTGCGAGCAACGGCCGATCGAGCTGCGGTTCGACGACGGCGCGCAGCGGCGCGATGCCGAGCGCGGTGTCGATCACTGCGTCACGGTCGCGACCGCGGACGTGCCAGACGTTGCACCGCAGCAGCGGATGCACGTGGGGCTCACGGACGAGCGTGATCGTGTCGTCGACGCGCTCGCACGCGAACCACGGATCGGCAACGGGAAGGTCGAGCACCGAGCCAGCGTACGACGGTCCCCCGAGCCGCGCGCTCGGACCTGCTCACGAACCGATGATGGCGCGCAACTGCTCCAGGCGGGCCGCGAGTGTCGTTTCGTCGGCGGCGCACACGGTGACGTGGCCGAGCTTGCGGCCGGGGCGCGGCGACTTGCCGTAGTCGTGGAGATGCGCGCCTTCGACGGCGAGAACCGCGCGCGGGTCGGGCATGGTGCCGAGACAGTTCACCATCGCGGAGACGCCGACCGGCGCGGTCGAACCGAGCGGGCGATCGAGGATCGCGCGCAAGTGGTTCTCGAACTGGCTCGTGACCGCACCCTCGATCGTCCAGTGGCCGGAGTTGTGCACGCGTGGCGCCATCTCGTTGGCGAGGAGCACGCCGCCGTGATCGAACAGCTCGATGCAGAGGACGCCGACGTAGTCGAGCGCGTCGAGCACCGCGCGCGCGTGCTTCTCGGCCGCGGCCTGGAGGGACGCGTTCCAACGGGGAGCAGGCGCGCGCGTGACGCGAAGAATGCCGTCGCGGTGCTCGTTCTCCACCACGGGCCAGCACGAAACCGTGCCGTCGCGGCCGCGCACCGCGACGATCGAGAGCTCGCGCTCGAACGGTACGAACGCCTCGAGGATCAACGGCACGCCGCCGAGCAGGCTCCACCCCGTCTCGACGTCGGCGGCCGCGCGCAGCACGTGCTGGCCCTTGCCGTCGTAGCCGCCGCGACGCGTCTTCAGCACGGCGGGGAGGCCGATCTCGGCGACGGCGGCGTCGAGACCGGCGCGGTCGCCGACGGGCGCGAACGCGGCGGTCGGGATCGCGAGGGACCGGAAGAGCGACTTCTCGGCCAGCCGGTCCTGCGACACTTCGAGCGCGGCGACGGGGGGCAGCACCTGGTAGCGGCCCGCGAGGTGGCGCGCCGCGTCCGCGGGAACGCCTTCCCATTCGTAGGTGACGACCGCTGCGCCACGCGCGACGGCATCGAGCGCGTCGCGCGCATCGAGCGCGCCCGTGACGAGCGTGCCGACCGCGGCGGCCGGCGCTTCCGCGACCGGGTCGAGGAAACGGAACCGCAACCCCTGCGCCACGCCCGCGAGGCCGAGCATGCGGCCGAGTTGGCCGCCGCCCAGGACCGCGACGGTGGTGGCGCCGTCGCTCACGCCTCGAGCGCGACCGGCGGGTCGTCGTCGACGATCGAGAGCTCACTCGCCTGGCGCAGCGCCGCGATCTTGTCGAGTGGCCGTTCGAGCGCGCGGTGCCGGCGTCCCATCAGCAGCTCGTAGTCCTTGTGGACCGCCTCGAACTTGCGCTGCACGCCCTCGAGTGCCTCGGTGTAGCGCTGCCACTGCTGCTCGAACTGGCCGAGCAGCGTGAGGATCTCGTTGCTCGTGCGCTCGAGCCGGAAGTTGTCGACCGACTGGCGGATCACCGCGAGCACGGCGTAGAGCGTGAGTGGCGAGCACAGCACGATCTTGTGCCGCAGCGCCTCCTCCAGGATCGCCGAGTCCTGCTCCTGGATGAACGCGTAGACCTGCTCGTTCGGGATGAAGAGCAGCAGGCAGTCGACGGTGTGCTCGCGCTCGTCGAGGTAGCCGCGACCCGTGAGCTCCTTCACACGCTCGCGTACGTCGTGCACGAAGTTGTCGCGCGCGGCGCGTCGTTCGAGCTCACCGTCGGCTTCGACGTAGCGGACGAAGTTGTCGAGCGGGAACTTCACGTCCATGTGGAGCACGAGCTCGTTGGGCATCAAGAACGTGAAGTCGGGCCGGCCGCCCGACGCGTCGAGCGTGCGCTGCCGGTGGTAGTTGACGCCCTCGATGAAGCCGGCGAGGCGCAGCACGTCTTCGGCCATGCGCTCGCCCCACTGCCCGCGGACCTTCGAGCTGACGAGCGCTTCGCGCAGTGTCTGGGTGCTCTCGCGCAGCAGGTCCATGCCCTCGCGCTGACGCGCGAGCTCGGAGCTCAGCGCGCCGAACTTGCGCTCGCGATCGGACTCGAGCTCGCGCACGAGCGCGTCGACCTTCGTGAACTGCTCGGTGATGCCTTCGCGCATCGCGACGAGCTCCTGGTCGATCAGGGCCTTCTTGCCGTCGAGCTCGGCACCACCGCGCGCCCGTTCGCCCTCCATGAGCGCGCCGTGCATCTCCTTCATCTGCGCGACCGCCGCGACGATTGCCGCGTCGCGGCTCTCCTCGCTCGAGCGGCGCGCGTCGTCTTGGAGGCGCCGAAGCTCACGCGAGATCGACGCGTCGCGTGTGCGACCGGCGAGGAGCGAGCCGCCGACGACGCCGCCCGCACATGCGACCACCGCGGCGAGCAGGACGAGCACCACGATCATCGGCCATCTCCTGGTTCGCGATCGATTCCGTTCATCGTCGGGGCATCGTGGCAGGAGGGTGCGACAGTCACGGTCACGAGCCGTTCGCCAGGACGAGCCGGGGGACCGGGTCGAAGCCCAGCGGGCCGGCGATCAGGCGCCGCAATGGGCCGCCGCGGTCCTTGTCGTACTTGGCGACGGCGTCGTCGAGCGCGGTCACGCCGGTCGGGTTGTCGACGGCCTGCATCGCCGCCAACGCGGCCGCCACGTCGTGGTCGCCCCCGAGGATCTTGGACCCGTGCACGGTGGCCGAGAGCCGCCTCGTGTCGCCTTCGAGCGTGTTGGCGGTGCTGATGGCCGTCGCGACCGGGGTCTTGGAGGTGAGGTCCTTCCAGCGGTTGTACGCCTGGTGCACCTCGGTGACGAGCGGGTAGGTCGGACCACCCGTGGCCGTGATCGCCGACGCGAGCGCGTCGGCGCGCCGGTACCGGGTGTCGAGCCCGGGCGCGACCGAACGCCACGCGCGCTCGATGGCCTGGCGGTCGTGGTCGAGGCGCGGACGGCTGTTCAGCGCGAGCGTCACGCCCGCGACGATCGCGAGCACCACGAGCGCGCCGATCAGCCGGCGCGCGACGTGGACCATGACCGCGGAACGGTACTCCGGTCGCCTCCTTTCAGGGCCGATGGTCGACGAACCGTCGTCGGCGTCGCGTGCTCCGGCTAGCGTCGCGCCCGTGGCCCGTTCCCGGGCCGTGGTCGTGGCCACCGTGGCCGCCACCCTGCTCGGGAGCATCGCGGGCGGCTGGTGGCTCGGGGGCTCGGCGCCGGCCTCCGTTCCCGCGACCGTCGTGCACGTCGTCGACGGTGACACCGTGGTCGTCGCGTTGCGCGACGGCACGCGTGCCACCGTGCGGCTGCTCGGCGCCGACACGCCCGAGACGGTCGATCCGCGCAAACCGGTGCAGTGCTTCGGGCCGGAAGCGTCGGCGTACACCAAGGAACACCTCGGTGGGCGCGCGGTCCGGCTCGAATTCGACGTCGAACGGCACGATCGTTACGGGCGCCTGCTCGCGTACGTGATCGTCGACGGCCACCGCTTCGAAGACGACCTGCTGCGCCTCGGCTACGCCCGCCTGCTCGTGATCGCGCCCAACGGCAGTCACGCGCGCACGATGCTCGCCGAGGAGCTCGCGGCGCGGCGCGGGCGGCGGGGGCTCTGGGGAGCGTGCTGAGACGTCTCCGCCGGCCTCGGTGCCGACTCCTCACTCCATGCTGGCGAGGATCTCGTCGACGAGCTCGAGCGACGTGTCGGGGTGCAGGAACGCGAGGCGCGCGACCGTCTCGCCGTGCCAGCGCGAAGGCGTCACGAACGCGGTCTGGGCGTCGAGGAGCGCCTGCGACCAGCGCTGGTAGTCGTCGGCGTCCCATCCCGGCCGGCGGAAGAGCACGATCGACAGTTCCGGTTCGCGCATCAACTCGACATGCGGGGCGGCGTCGATCCGGGCCGCGGCGGCGCGCGCCGTCGCGAGCACGTGCTCGATCGCGTCGCGGTACGCGTTGCTGCCGTGCACCGCGAGCGAGAACCAGAACGGAAGCCCGCGCGCCCTGCGGGTGAGGTGGAACGCATAGTCGGTCGGGTTCCACTCGCTCGGCGATTCATGGATCACGTCGAGGTACGACGCGTCCTGGGTGTGGACCGCACGCGCGAGGGGAGGGTCGCGGTAGATCAGTGCCGCGCAGTCGAACGGCGCGTAGAGCCACTTGTGTGGGTCGACGACCATCGAATCGGCGCGTTCGATCCCCTGGAAGCGATCGCGCGCGCTGGGTGCCAGGAGCGCGGCGCCGCCGTACGCCGCGTCGGCGTGGAGCCAAATGCCGTGGGCGGCGGCGACCTCCGCGACGCCCGCGAGGTCGTCGACGATGCCGGCGTTGGTCGTGCCGGCCGTGGCGACGATCGCGCAGAGCGAGCCGGGGTCGCCGTCGGCGGCGAGCGCGGCGCGAAGCGTCGCTCCGGTCATGCGATCGTCGTCGGTGGGGACGACGAACGGATCGACGTCGATGATGCGCAGCGCGTTGGTGACCGACGAGTGCGACTGGTCGCTCACCGCGACGCGCCAGCGGGTCGGGGCGTGCTCGGCCCGGCGCTTCGCGGTCTCGCGCGCAACGACGAGTGCCGACAGGTTGCCCGCCGACCCACCCGACACGAAGCAGCCGCCGGCGGCCTCGGGAAGGCCGGCGAGATCGGCGAGGAATCGCAGGACCTGGTTCTCGGCGTACACGGCGCCCGCGGCCTCGAGCCACGAGATGGCCTGTAGCGACGACGCCGAGACCACCATGTCGAAGAGCAGTGACGCCTTCGTCGGCGCTGCGGGGATGAACGCGAGGTAGTCGGGGCTGTCGCAGCTGATGACGGCCGGTGCCAGTACCTCGGTGAAGATCCGCAACACGACTTCGGGGTCGTTGCCGTGCGCATTCAGCAGGTTCCCCGCCCGCGTCTCGAGCTCCTCACGCGGGACCGAATGGTCGAGCGGCACCGGTTCGAGCCGCAGCCGTTGTTGCGTGTATTCGAGGACGGCGCGGGTCATGCGGTCGGTGAGCTCGTCGTAGTGATGCACGGACCCATCTTGGTCGCGCCGGGTGGTACACGCGATCGTCGACCGCCCTCGCGTGCAAACGATGGCTCAGGCGTGCAGCTTGCTCCGCAGCTTGTCGACCGCGGTGCCGATGAGCTCGGCGGCTTCCGCGTGCGTGCACCCGAGCGCGGGTCCGAGCTGCTTCATGGTCAGGGCGTCCTCGCTGCCCAGTCCGAAGTGCATGAACAGGGCGCGCTGCTCTCGCGCCGTGAGCGTGTCGTAGACGTGCGGGTCGCAGAGCAGCTGCAACACGTCGAGGTCGATCCCGTCGTCGGTCGCCCACTCGCGCGGATCGTCGGCATACGGCCAACCGTCGTCGGTGGGGAAGAGCGGCATGCTCGACTCGGCCATCGGGTACCCCCTCGCGTCGGGACCCTGCCGGCATCGTGCGCCGCCCGTCGGAGCGCGTCAACCGTCGATCCCGGCGCCGCCGATCGACCTGCGGCGCGACCGCTGTGCCGCGCCGCCGCTCAGGCGGGGGCCACGGGGGCGTGGCGGGCGACGAGGGCGAGGACGTCGGGTCCGTAGAGCTCGGCCTTCGTGGGCCCGATCCCGGTGAGGGCGAGCAACCCGGTACGCGACACGGGACGCGCACTGGCAATCTCGACCAGGGTCGCGTCGCGAAAGACGATGTACGCGGGCACGCCGCGCGCACGCGCGAGATCGCGGCGCCAGTCCTTGAGCGCCTGGAGCAGGTCGGCGTCGGGGTCGGGAGCACCGTCGGGACGCCGCGCCGCGAGCCCGGCGCGGACGCCGGCGAGCCGCGTCGCGGCGTCGACCTCGGGGCCCGCACCCCGGTTCGCCTGCTCGATCGCCTCGAGCCACGGGCTCGGCGAGCGGCGAACCGCGCGGCCACCGACCGTCCGGCGAGCCGCCCAGGTGACGTGGAGGTGGCGACCGGCACGGCTGAGCGCGACGTGGAGGAGGCGGCGCTCCTCGGCGACGGCGGCGGGGTCCGTTGCGTGGGAGATGGGCACCAGCCCCTTCTCCACGCCCGTCACGCACACGAGCTCCCACTCGAGTCCTTTCGCCCGGTGGAACGACAGCAATTGGACGGCGTCGTCGCCGATCCCGGCGTCGTCGTCGCCGCGCATCGAGGTCTCGAGCCAGGCGACGAAGCCGGGGACCGACCCGTCCCCGCCGTCGGCCGCGAGGTACTCGCGACCGAGGCGCAGGATCGCGTCGAGATGCTCGCGACGTTCCTCACCGCCGACGGCGATCTCGCCGGCCAGGTCGGTGAGGAGATCGGAGAGCCGCCGCCCGGGCGCGCTGCGCTCGAGGTTGCGCAGCTCCTCGAGCGTCGCCTGCACTTCGGGGCGCGCGACGAAGCGCCCCGCCCCCGGGACGCGTACGGGCACTCCCGTGGCGAGGAGCGTGGTCTCGAACGGCACCGACTGCGCGTTCGTGCGGAAGAGCACGGCCATCTCCGCCCACGGCACCCCCCGCCCGTGCGCGCGGCGCAGGATCGCCGCGACCCCTTTCGCCTCGCGGTCCTCGTCGTCGAAGGGATGGATCTCCGGCGCCGGTCCGTCGCCACGCGGCGCTTCGATCGCCGGGCGGTGCCGATCGAGGACCGCGTCGGCCGCCGCCACGATCGGCGCCGTCGAGCGGTAGTTGACCGCGAGCCGCACCGACACCCCGCCGGGGAAGTGGGACGCGAAGTCGCGCAGCGGTCCCGGATCGGCGCCGGCGAACGAGTAGATCGCCTGCGCGTCGTCGCCGACGACGCAGAGATCGGGACGACCGCCGAGCCACGCCCGCACGAGCCGGACCTGGGCCGCGCTGGCGTCCTGGAACTCGTCGACGAAGAGCGAGCGGAACCGGAAGTGCTGGGCCGCGCCGAAGGTCTCGTCGCGTTCGATCGTCTGCGCACACCAGCGCAAGAGGTCGTCGAAGTCGACGAGATGACGCTTGCGCTTCTCCTGTTCGTAGCGGTCGTAGCAGGCCGCGACCTCGGCCGGCGGCCGGGGCGTGAGACGCCCGGCGTCGCGCGCCGCCGCCTCGTAGCCCGAGGGGGGGACGAGGCGGGCCTTGGCCCATTCGATCTCGCCCGCGATCTCGAGCACCGCGACGCGCGCCTGCGGGCCGCGGCCGCCGACGATCGGTCCGAGGAGGCGACCCTTGGCGCCGAGGACGGCCGGGGGCTCGCGGCCGTGGTCGTGCGAGTGCCTGCGCAGCTGGGCGAGCGCGAGCGCGTGGAATGTGCCCGCGGTGACCTGGCGGACGCCGAGCCGGCGAAGGCGCTCGGTCAGCTCGCCGGCGGCTTTGCGCGTGAACGTGACCGCCAGGACGTGAGACGCCTCGACGCGCCGTTGATCGACCAGCCACGCGATACGACGTGTCAGCACGCGCGTCTTGCCCGAACCGGCGGGCGCCAGGATCGCGAGCGTACGGCCGGGATGCGTGACCGCGTCGCGTTGCGACGGGTCGAGATCGCTCAGCAGCGCGTCGGCGGTCACGGCCATGCGGGGACCATATCGAGCGGCACCGACACGCATAACGGCCAACGGCGTTCCGCGTTCGGCGGCCGTACCGTGGCTGGTGGGAGTGACGGCACCATGACGCGAGGAGGCCCCGAGTAGTCATCCCCGCTTGCGCGGTTCCGAGCTCCTCGGGGCCCCTGCGTCGCGAGATCCAGCGTGCTCGGCGAACCCCGGGCGGGGCCCGCTTCTGCCTGCCGTCTTCTCGTGACGGAACGACCGGTCCGAAAACCTGCCGCTCCACCTTCCGCTTCCGAGCCTGCTCCGGGTGCCTCACTCGGTTGCCCGTGTGCTGCGTCCCGGGAGATGTGCTCGCCGCTTCCGGCAGAACTCAAGATACGTTCTGCGGAGCGCGCGGTCAAGCGGAATATTCGCGTCGACGATCTTGAATGTGCACGCTCTCGCGACTACCGCGCGCGACGCGCGGATGCTGTCGTTGTGCGCGCGTTGCGCATGATGCACGCGTGGATTCGTCCCGTGTTTGCTGTGCGTTCTCGCGGTCGATGTCGGCTGCGAGAACGCGCGTTCGCGCATCGAAACGCGTGTTTCGACGCACGAGTCACGGCGCGTGTCACGGCGCGTGTGCGCTCCACTACCGTCGGCGTCATGGAGGTCGAGCTGGTCGCGGGCACGCGCCGTCGCCGTCACGTCGAAGGCGTGCTCGTGGGCGACGTGTTGCGCGTCGCATACCCGCCGCGCATGAGCCGCGCGGAGGCCCAACGCATCGCGGAGGAGTTGCGGACGCGCATGGAGAAGCGCGTCGCGTCCGACCGCATCGATCTGATGCATCGGGCGCGGTCGCTCGCGCGTCGCTTCGATCTGCCCCGGCCCACGCTCGTCGAATGGTCCGACCGGCAGCAGGCGCGGTGGGGGAGTTGCTTGCCCGGCGACGGCATCATCCGCGTGTCGCGGCGCCTCGCGGCGTTCCCGACCTGGGTCCTCGACTACGTCCTGGTGCACGAGCTTGCCCACCTCGCCGTGGCCGACCACGGCCCGCGGTTTCAGGCTCTCGTCGCGCGCTATCCGCGAGCGGAGCGCGCGGTCGGGTTCCTGATCGCGAAGGACTTGGCTCCCGATTCGCCGGATTGGGGCGCCGAGCCGGAGCCGCGCGAGCGGGATGCAGAGCCGGACACGACGGTCGCGAACGTGAACGACGGGCGAGGCGCACCGGCAGCGACACCGACACCGACCGCGGTGGTCCTCGCTCCTGCGTCCCAGCCGCAGCTCTTCGGGCCCGACGGCGTGGCAACCGGCGGCATTCGCCGTCGCGCGTCGCTGCGAACGCAGGCGAGCCGAACCCGCCGGACGTAGCATCGGGTCATGCCCTTCCCGCGTCGGCTCCTCAACGACGGCGAGGATCTCGCCCTCGATCTGAAGCCTCACTGGTGGTTCTTCGCGAATCACATCTTCACGGGCGTGCCCCTGCTCGTCGTGCTGATCCTGATCTTCGAGACCCATGGCGACGTGCACAAAGTGCTGTTCCTCGCGTGGGGGGTTCTGGCGCTCCTCTGGGCCGGTTGGCTGGCCGCGAAGTACGTGCAATGGTCGATGACGCACTTCGTCGTCACCACCGACCGCGTGCTGTACCGAACCGGTGCGCTGTCGAAGAAGGGCGTGGAGATCCCGCTCGACCGGGTGAACAACATCAACTTCCACCAGACCATCTGGGAGCGGATGATCGGCGCCGGCGACCTCGAGATCGAGTCGGCCGGGCGTGACGGCCAGTCGCGATTCGAGAACGTGCGCCATCCCGACGGCGTGCAGCAGGAGCTCTACAGGCAGATGGAGATGCACGCGAAGAAGCGCGCGTCGTGGTCGGTTCCCACCGCGGCGGCTCCGACTGCGCCGGGACCGTCTATCCCCGAGCAGCTCGAGCAGCTCGCCGGCCTCCGCGACCGTGGTGTGATCAGCGCGGCCGAGTTCGAGACGAAGAAGGCCCAGCTCCTCGAACGCATGTAGCGGTTGGCGGCCGTGACACTGCCGCGAGTGGTGTCGCTCGTGCCGTCGGCGACGGAGACGCTGATCGAGCTCGGTGTGCCCCCGATCGCGTGCACCCGATTCTGCGAGCAGCCGGAGCTCGCGACCGTGGGCGGTACCAAGGATCCCGATGTCGGCGCGATCGTCGCGTTCGCGCCGGATCTCGTCGTCGTGAACGACGAGGAGAACCGTTACGAGGATGCCGCCGCACTGATCGATGCCGGGCTCGCGGTGCACTCGATGTCGCCGCGATCGGTCGAGGAGGTCGGCGCCGCGGTCGTGGCCCTCGCGGAGCGCGTCGGCGTCGCCGCGCCCGACGAGTTCGCGCCGTCGGCGTGGCACGCGTGGCTGGCGGCGATGCTCACACCCCGTTGGTACGACGCGTTCGTCGCGGTGTGGCGGCGTCCTTGGATGTCGCTCGCGGCCGACACCTACGGCTCGTCGCTCCTCGACCTGCTCGGGGTCGGGAACGTCATGGCTGACGCCGTCGAGCGGTACCCGACGCTCACGCTCGACGAGGTCGCCGCACGCGCACCGAACCTCGTGGTCCTGCCGAGTGAGCCGTACCCGTTCGCGGCGAGACACGCGACCGAGATCGAGCGCGCGATCCCGGGCGTGCCGATCGTGCTCGTCGACGGGCGCGATCTCTTCTGGTGGGGGATCCGCACGCCCCCGGCCGCCGCGCGCTTGCGCGACGCGCTGCCCGGGCTGGGCGGACCGCGGGGGTGAGGCGCGGACCGGGACGAGCCGTCAGCTCGCGACTTCGGGTCGTCCCATCGAGCGCAGCTGCGCACGGATCGCGTCGGCGGCGGCATCGAGCGCGGCCGGTTCCGCGTTGCGGTCGACGTTCGCGAAGCTCAGTTGGCCGGCGTTGTCGATCGGGACGACGTGCACGTGCGCGTGGGGGACCTCGTCGCCGACGACGAGCACGCCGACCCGGCGCGGGTTGAACGCGGCGGCCTGCGCACGACCGACGAGCCGGGCCACCTCGAAGACGTGCGCGCAGAGCTCGGGATCGAGATCGATCCAGTGGTCGACCTCCTCGCGCGGCACGACGAGCGTGTGGCCGGGACGCATCGGCTCGATGGTGAGGAAGGCGACGCAGCGCTCGTCGTTCCACACGAAGCGCCCGGGGATCTCGCCCTCGATGATGCGCGTGAAGACGCTCGACATGGTCCTCCGATCGGTCGGTGCGAGCTGGTCAGCGGGGGAGCGGGCCGGCGCCGTCGACGGCGTGCACGACGAATGCGGCGGCTTCGAGGCCGGTCGCGGCACGGTAGCGGTCGGCGACCGTGGCGGCCATCCGCGCCTCGTCGCCGGCCGCGACGAACGCCACGATGCAGCCGCCGAAGCCTGCGCCGGTGAGCCGGGCCCCGTACGCGCCGGCGTCGACCGCCAGCGTGACGAGCCGATCGAGCTCCGGCGTCGACACCTCGAAGTCGGCGGCGAGCGAGTGGTGGCTCGCGAGCGCGATCGCGCCGAGGGTGTCGAGGTCGCCGGCACGCAGCGCGGCTGCGAAGTCGACGACGCGCGCGTTCTCGCTCACGACGTGACGCGCGTAGGGATCGTTGGCAACCGCGCCTGCCGGCGCGTCGCGCAGGCTTTCCAAGCCGAGGCTCGCGGCCGCGGCCTCGCACGCCGCTCGCCGCCGCGCGTATGCGCTGGTCTCGAGCGCGCGCTCGATCCCGGAATGCACGACGAGGATGCCCAGGGTGGCGGGGATCGCGATCGGCTCGACGGTGAGCGAGCGGCAATCGAGGAGCAGCGCGTGGCCGGCGCGGCCGGCGACCGACGCGAGCTGATCCATCACGCCGCAGGGCATGCCGGTGCCGAGATGCTCGGCGTCTTGCGCGGCGAGCGCGAGATCGAGCCCTACGAGCGGGTGGCCGGACGCGTCGCCGAGCGCGCCGGCGAGCGCGACCTCGAAGGCCGCGCTCGACGACAGCCCCGACCCGATCGGGACGCTGGACGCGACGGCCGCGTCGATGCCCACGCCCGGGCGACCGCGGTGCGCGAGCGCCCGGACAACACCCGCGACCGTGCGGCCCCACGGCGGGCGGACGGCCGCCGGCTCGTCGGCGCCCGCGGCGTCGATGTCGACCGTGCCGCCGAGATCGAGCGAGCGCAACGAGAGCCGCCCGTCGGTGCGGGGGCGGAACGCGACGACGACCTCGCGATCGATCGCGATGGGCAGGCACCGGCCCTGCTGGTAGTCGGTGTGGTCGCCGACGAGGTTCACGCGCCCGGGCGCCCGCCAGAACCTCAGCCCCTCCGGGCCGCCCATCGCGGCGGCGAGTTCGGCGATCGCGACGGGCACGGCCGGCACCGTAGCGAGTGCGGCTGAGACCGTCGCAGGCCGGTTGCATACTGGGCGTTGCAGTGGTCCCCCGAGGGGCCGGTGGAACGGAGTGGGCGATGAACCGGAGCGGGCGATGAACCGGAGCGGGCGATGAACCGGAGCGGGCGATGAACCGGGCGGGCGATGAACCGGGGCGGGCGATGAACCGGGGAGGATGGAGTTGGAAGCGGCAGTTCGGTGTCACGAGGGCGAAGCGCCGCATCTCCCGGGTCACCGGCATCCCCCTCACCCGCTCGGGGCGTCAGCGCAAGGTCGGGAGCGTGTTCTGGAAGCTGTTCAAGTAGCCGCCCAGGGCGGTCCGACCGCAGCGCGGGCCTCCAGCACCGGTACCGTGGTGCCGATCAATCGAGAGCGGCCGTCGCCGGCGCTCGAGGAGGACCCATGAGCCGTTTCCGAAATTCGCTCGACCTGGCGAAGTCGTCGTGGTCGGTGCTGCGTGCGGACCGCAAGCTCGTGCTCCTGCCGCTGTTCTCGTTCCTCGCCACCGCGATCGTCGGCGTCACGTTCGTTCTGCCGATCATCGCGGTGAGTCACTCGACCGCCGCCGACGGTACGTCGCAAACGTCGCTCGGACCCGTCGGGATCATCCTCGCGTTCGTCGGTTACGTCGTCCTCGCCTACATCGCGATCTTCTTCAACGCCGCGCTGGTGTCCGCGGCCGACGAGCGGATGCGCGGCGGCAACCCGACCCTGTCGAGCGCGCTGCAGGGCGCCCGCTCCCGTGCGGGTCAGATCCTCCCGTGGGCGATCGTCAGCGCGACCGTCTCGATCGTGCTGCGCGCGATCCAGGAGCGGTCGGGGCTCGCCGGTCGCATCGTCGCCGGGCTCGCCGGCATCGCGTGGTCGCTCGTGACCTTCCTCGTGCTGCCGATCATCGTGATCGAGGGGCTCTCCGTCGGCGCGGCGATCAAGCGCTCGTCGCAACTGTTCCGGCGGGCGTGGGGCGAGCAGGTGATCACCAACGGCGGAATCGGCCTCGTCGGCTTCGTCGCGATCCTCGCCGGGCTGCCGGTGCTGCTCCTGGCCGGAACCGGGGTCCTCGTGCTCCAGGTCGTCGGCATCGCCGCCTTCGCACTCTGGGTCGGCCTGGTCGTCTGCGTCACCTCGGCGCTCTCGGGCATCTTCCAGACCGCCCTCTACCACTACGCCGCGAACGGCATGCCCCCCGCCGCGTTCGCCTCCGCCGACCTGCAGCACGCGTTCGTCGCGAAGCGCCGCCGCTGACGCCCGGGCCGCGCGCGGCAGCGGCAGTTCCCGCCCGTCCGGCTCAGGGCCGGGCCCGCGCGACCGAGAACCACACGTCGGCACCACCCTCCGCCGCGTTGGACGCATGGGCTTCACCCCCGTGCGCGTCGGCGATCGTACGGACGATCGCGAGCCCGAGCCCGCTTCCCGACGCGTCGCGCGAAGCGTTCGCGCGCGCGAAGCGGTCGAACGCCCTCGGCACGAAGTCGGCCGGAAGGCCGGGCCCCTCGTCGCGGACGTGAAGCTCGACCGTCGAGCCGTTGCGGCGGATCTCGACGTTGACGGCCCCGTGCCCGTGACGGAGCGCGTTGTCGATGAGGTTCGTGACGGCGTGATCGAGCGCCGCGCGGTCGCCGGTGACGTCGACCGCCTCGCGGGGGTTCACGGTGACTGTGCGGTGCTCGGAGGCCGCCCGCGCCGAGAAGCGCGTCGCCACCACCTGCGCGAGCCCCGCGAGGTCGACGGCTTCGCGCGTCGTCGCGATGCGGTCCTCGTCGGCCGAGGCGAGGAACAGCAGGTCGGCGGCGAGGCGGGACAGTCGTTCGGTCTCGTCCGAGGCGGATTCCAGCGCCGCGCGCAGCTCCGCGGGCGTCCGGCCCGGGCGGGTCGCGAGGTCGAGCTCCATGCGGAGATTCGTGAGCGGGGTCCGCAGCTCGTGGCTCGCCTCCGCGACGAACTCGCGCTCGTGCCGGAGCCCCTCGTCGATCCGATCGAGCATCCGGTTGAGCGTCTCCCCCAGCCGGGCGAGCTCGTCGCCGGAGGGCGGCACCGGCAATCGCTCCCCGGTGTGCACGTCGGTGATCGAAGCCGCTCGGCGCCGGAGCAGCTCGACGGGTCGCAGCGCGCGGCCGGCCACGACCCAGCCGAGCGCGGTGCTGGCCAGCAGCGCGGCACCGAGCCCGAGAACCAGCTCGTTCGCGAGCCGGTGATCGGCGATGTGCTGGTCGTCGATCGAGACGCCGACGACAACCGTGCGCGGCCCGGCGTTGGTTGCGACCGCGGTGACGAGGATCCGGCTCGCCTCCGGGATCCCGGGCAGGTCCTGGCGGGTCGCCGGCCGTACGGGCGTGAGGGCCGCGACCGGGTCCACAAGGGCGCGTGCCGAAGATGCACCGACGGACGCGAGCACCGTGGCGCGCTCGTCGATCACCTGCGCGAACGCCTCGCGGCCCGACGGGGCCGTGAGAACCGGAGCCGCCGGGTCGGCTCGGGTCTGCGCGCTCGCAACCTCGAGATCGGCGCGCAGGTCGCGGTCGGTCGCGGCGCGCAGGTCGTCGGCGACCCGGGCGTGCACGATGAACCCGCTGAGAAGGAGCACGACCGCCATCGACGACGAGAACGCAAGCGCGAGGCGGACGCGGACGGGGATGCGTCTCACCGGCCTCCGTCGGTTCGGAGCCGGTAACCGACGCCGCGCACCGTCTCGATGCCCTCGACGCCGAAGGGGCGGTCGACCTTGTCGCGCAAGTAGCGGACGTAGACGTCGACCACGTTCGAGACGAGGTTGTAGCCGTCGGGCCAGACCGTCTCGAGGAGCAGGGCGCGCGCGAGAACCTGACCGGGCCGGCGCATGAACGCCTCGAGCAGGCTCGATTCGCGGGCGGTGAGGTCGAGCTCCGTGGCGCCGCGCCAGGCGCGGCGCGACGCCGGGTCGAGGCGCAGCGCTCCGACCTCGAGCACCGCGGGCCGGGGGGCGGGCGCGCGGCGGGTGAGCGCGCGCAGGCGCGCGAGCAGCTCGTCGAGGGCGAACGGCTTGAGCAGGTAGTCGTCGGCGCCGGTGTCGAGGCCGGTGACCCGGTCGTCGACCGAGCCGCGCGCGGTGAGGAGCAGGACCGGGGTCCACACCTTCTCCGCACGCAGCTGCCGGCACGTCTCGAACCCGTCGATGCCCGGCAGCATGACGTCGAGGACGATCGCGTCGAAGGGTTCGATGGCCGCCGCGACCAGAGCTTCCTCGCCCCGCGTCACCACCATCGCCACGTGGCCGTCCTCGCTCAGCCCGCGCTGCAGCAGGTGGCCCGTCTTGGGGTCGTCCTCGACCACGAGCACGCGCATCACCCGAGTGTGGCGCGTCGCGATGAGAGCGAGATGAGTATGCGGCCGCGGCGTTCAGGAACCGGCGAAGGTGCCGGGCACGGGACCTGCGCCCGCCGCGGCGCGCACCACGAAGGCCCGGGGCTCGCGTCCGGTGTGCTCGCTGTAGCGGAGGGTGGCCGTGCCGGCGATCGTGGTTGCGGTCTCGGCGGGCACGAGCGCGACCGCGCAGCCGCCGAAACCGCCACCCGTGAGCCGCGCGCCGTACGCCCCCGCGGCGAGGAGCGAGTCGACGAGCACGTCGAGCTCCGGTGTCGATACCTCCATGTCGTCGCGCAGCGATGCGTGCCCGTCGCACATCAGCTGTCCGAGCGCGTCGACGTCGCCGCGGCGGAGGGCGGCCGCGAAGGCCTGCACGCGCGCGATCTCGGCGACGACGTGGCGGGCGCGCGGGTTGCCCGCGACCGCGGCCGCGGTGGCGTCGCGCAGGACGCGCAACCCGAGAGCGGCGGCGGCCGCCTCCGACTCGGCCTTGCGCGCGGCCCACGGGCTCCCTTCGAGCAGGCGTGGCACCCCCGAGTGCACGACGAGCACCGCCACGCCCTCCGGGAGCGGCACGGCCTCGATCGCGAGATCGCGACAATCGATGACGAGCGCGTGCTCAGCCGCCCCGAACAGCGCCACGAGCTGGTCCTGCAACCCGCACGGCACACCCGTCGCCGCGTGCTCGGCGCGCCGGCACGCCTGCGCGAGCTCCCGGCCGTCGACCGACCACGTTGCCGCCTCCGCGAGCGCCAGGGCGATCGCGACCTCGAACGCGGCGCTCGACGAAAGGCCCGCGCCGATCGCGAGGTTCGTGGCAACGGCCGCGTCGATGCCCACGGGTGGCCGCCCGAGCTCGGCGAGCGCGCCCGTGACGCCGGCGACGAGCCGGCCCCAGCGGGGCTCGACGCTGGTGGGGTCGGCCGAGCCGTCGGCAGGGATGTCGACGGCTCCCTCGAGGTCGAGCGAGGTGACGCGGACCCTTCCGTCGGCGCGCGGCCGCGTGCCGACGACGACGTCGTGGTCGATCGCCATCGCGACGACCGGACCTTCGTGGTAGTCGACGTGGCCGCCGAGGAGATTGACCCGGCCGGGCGCGCGGAAGAACGTGGAGGCTCCCGGTCCGAGCGCCTCGCGCAGGCGCGCGACCCGCGCCGCCGTGGCCTCCGACGCCGCGCTTGCGTGCGTCATCGGTGCCTGTCCGGACCGGGCGCCGCGCCCGTCGGATCGGCTCCGGCGTCGCGCAGCGCCGCCGCGGCGTGCTCGGGCGCCACCGGATTCGCGAGCAGCCCGCCGCCGAGCTCGCCCGACGCGACGTAGCGCAGGACGCCGGGGGCGCGCAGCGGGGGCGCAAGGTGCGCATGCACGTGGTACTCGCCGTCGTGGTGCGCGGGCGCCTGGTGGAACCACAGCAGGTACGGAAACGGGCGGCCGTCGCCGTCGCCGTCCCAGAGGTGGTCGTAGCGGGCGAGGACGTCGGTGAGCACGGACGCGAGGGCGCGCCGACCGTCGCGGTCGAGCTCGGAGATGCGCCCGATGTGCTCGCGCGGCGCGACGCGCATCCCGTACGCGTTCGCGGAGGCGAAGGGAACCCACGCGACCCAGCCGTCGCGGTCGACGACGACCCGCTCCCCCGTGGCGATCTCGCGCGCGGTCTCCGCGCAGACCGCGCATCCGGACCGACCCGCGACGGCCATCTCGCGCGCCGGCGTCGGCGGGACGAACGGGTAGCCGTAGATCTGGCCGTGCGGATGATGGATCGTCGCGCCGACCGCCGCACCCCGGTTCTCGAAGACGAGCACGTACTCGACCTCGGGCCGCGCGAGCAGCGCTTCGGTGCGCTCCGCCCAGAGGTCGACGACGCGCGCCACCGCGTCGAGGCCGATGGTCGAGAGCGACGCATCGTGATCGGGAGAGAAGAGCACCACCTCGGCCGCTCCGGTCGGTGGCAGCCGAGCGGTGCCTGAGCCGGGCGCCGGCACCACGAGCGGGGCGCCGGGCCGCCACGGTGGCCAGCGGTTCGGGAACGCGAGGACCTCGTAGGGCTCGGGCGCTTCGAGGCCTCCGACGCAGAACGGGCAGCCTTCCTGGGGCCGGTTCGGGCGGGCCTGGCGGTGCGGGACGATCAGCACCCAGTCGCCGCTCAGCGGGTCGTACCGCAGCTCCGACGGCGATTCGTCCGCGTCTGTCCCGCGTGAGCCCGGCGTGTCGGAGTGCGCGGCGTCGCGCGGCAGACCCCCCGATTCCATTGCGCCATACTGCCGCGGTGACGCACCGCATCCGGGCCCTGCGCGGCGACGACGTCCCCGCCGTCGCCGCGGCGCAGGCCCGGGCGTTCTACGACGACCCCCTCCAGGTATGGGCGCTCCCCGACGAATCGACGCGCCTGCAGATCCTCGAGCGGCTGTTCGAGATGATGATCCGCGTCGTGTCGGTCCCGCTGCGCGAGTCCTACACCGACGACTCGCGCTCCGTCGCCGCGCTGTGGGCGCCACCCGGTCACTGGGTCGTCGACGCCGAGGCCGCGGCCGCACTGGAGCCCATGGCGCTCGTCGTGGGCGACCGGCTGCCCTGGCTGCGCCGCAGCTGGGAGGCGATCACGGCGGTGCACCCCGAACCGCCGCACTTCTACCTGTCGGGGTTGGGTACCGACCCGCCGCGGCAGGGGGAGGGCCTCGGTTCGGCCGCGCTCGCGCCGGTCCTCACGAAGTGCGACGCGGAGGGAATCCCCGCGTACCTGGAGAGCACGAAGCAACGCAACGTCGGTTTCTACGAGCAGCACGGGTTCGCCGTCACGGGCACCATCGTCGTCCCGCTCGACGGCCCGACGCTCTGGACGATGTGGCGCGAACCTCAGCGCAGCTGAGGCAGCACGTCGCTCGCGAACTGCTCGAGGCCGTCACGGTCGAACGGCGCGCGCATCGCGAGGATCACCCATTCGGCACCCGCCGCCGCGTACGCGCCGATGCGGTCGACCATCTCCTGCACGCTGCCGGTGAGCACGCCTGGCTTCACGTACTCGGCGAGCTTGCCGAACTGCGTCCGCAACGACTCGTCGGTGAACGCCATCCCGACGTTCACGCCCCGCTCGATCATCGCCGGGTCACGGCCGAGCTTCTCGCAGTGCGCGTCGAGGACCCGTGACTTGTGGGCCCAGGCGTCGGGCGCGATGAACGGCACGTTCCAGCCGTCGGCGTACTGCGCGGCGAGCCGCAGCGTGACCTTCTCGCCGCCCCCGCCCACCCAGATCGGCAACCGCTCCTGCACCGGCTTGGGCTCGCAACGCGCATCGGTGAGCGTGAAGAACTCGCCCGTGAAGTCGGTGGTCTCCTTGCGCAGCAGCCCGCGGATGCACGCGAGGCTCTCCTCCATCAACCGGAGCCGCTCACCCGCGCTCCCGAACGGGATCCCGTACGCGTCGTACTCGATCTGCGCCCATCCGGCGCCGAGCCCGAGGGTGACGCGGCCGCCCGACAGCTCGTCGAGGGTCGCCATCGCGTTCGCGAGCACGGCCGGGTGGCGGTAGCCCGCGCAGTACACGAGGCTGCCGCAGCGCACGCGCGTCGTGCTCGCCGCGAGTGCGGCGTGGCTCACGATCGCCTCCAGGCACGACGGGTCGCCGGTGTTGTCGGCCGCGTAGAAGTGGTCCCAGATCGAGATCCATTCGAATTCGAGCGCCTCGATGCGCGTCCACAGCTCACGCAGCTCGGAGATGCTCGTGTTCTGCAGGCCGGTGTGGACACCGAAGCGAACGCTCATGGCTCGGTTCCTTCCTCTCGCGTCGACCGCGCCGGCGCGACGCAGACGTGCGGCGCGACCTCCGACGCGACGAGGCGCAGGTGATCGTGGTCGAAGAGGTCGAGGACCTGCAGGTACACCGCGTCGGCGCCCGCGTCGGCGAACGCGCCGATGCGGTCGACCAGCTCCGCCGGGGTCCCGCCGAGCCCGAAGTCGCGCAGCCGCTTCGGGTCCTGGCCGGCGGCGCCGGCCCGGCGCGCGATCTCGGCGTCGTCGGTTCCGCAGCACAGCGTCTGCGCGACGGTGAGGGGCAGCGACGCGGGATCGCGGCCGGCCTCCTCGCACGCGGCGCGCACGCGCACGGCCGCCTCCGCGAACAGCTCGACGGTGGGGAAGGGCTGGTTGAACTCGGTGGCGAAGCGAGCCGCGAGCCGCGGTGTGCGCCGCTCGCCCCAGCCGCCGACGATGATCGGGAGCGGGCGCTGCACCGGCTTCGGGAGGGCGGGGGAGTCGACGAGGGTGTAGTGGTCGCCGTGGAACGAGTACCGCTCGCCCTCCGGTGTCGACCACAACCCGGTGAGGATCTCGAGCTGCTCTTCGAGCTGCGCGAAGCGCTGCGCGACGGGCGGGAACGGGATCCCGTATGCCGCGTGCTCGGTGTCGAACCAGCCCGTGCCGAGGCCGAGCTCGACGCGGCCGCCGCTCATCTCGTCGACCTGCGCGACCGAGATCGCAAGGGGGCCCGGGAGGCGAAATGTCACCGGCGTCACCAATGTGCCGAGCCGGATCGTGCTGGTGTCGCGCGCGAGCGCTGCGAGCGTGAGCCAGGCGTCGGTCGGCCCGGGCCGGCCGTCATCGGTCTCCATCGCGAGGTAGTGGTCGCTGCGGAAGAAGGCGTCGAAGCCCAGCTCCTCGGCGACGCGCGCGATCGCCGCCAGGTCGCGGTACCGGGCGCCCTGCTGCGGTTCGGTGAAGATGCGCAGTCGCACGGTGCGGACGCTACCGGCTCCCGGTGCTCCCTCTAAGGTGGGCCGCGTGCTGCGAGTCGAGCAATGGCCCGAGCTGCGCACTCCGGTGATGGTGTTCGCCTTCACCGGCTGGGTCGACGCAGGGTTCGCCGGCGCCGGCGCCGTCGCCGCGCTCGGCGAACAGGTCGCGTCGTCGCGCCGGTTCGCGACCGTCGACCTGAGCGAGCTCCTCGACCTTCAGCAGACGCGACCGATGGTGCGGATCGTCGAAGGTGGGGTGCGCGCGATCGAGTGGCCGACCGTCGAGCTGTGGGCCGGCACGGCCGGTCGCGACGTCGTGGTGGTCTCGGGCCCCGAACCGTCGTTGCGCTGGGCGTCGTTCGCCGCCGAGATTGCCGACGCGGCGGTGCGTCTCGGTGTGACCCTCGGCATCTCGGTGGGCGGCATGCCGGCGCTCGCTTCGCACCGTCGCCCCGTCGAGGTCCTCGCGACCGCGACGGGGCGTTCGCTCGCGCAGGAGGCCGGCGCGCTGCGGACCGACTACACGGGCCCGACCGGGTTGAACACGGTCGTGCAGCACGAGCTCGGGACACGCGACATCCCGGCGCTCGGCCTGTGGGCGCAGGTACCGCAGTACGTCGCGGGTTCGCCGTCGCCGCCGGCGGTGCACGCGCTGCTCGCACGCGTCGGCGAGTTCGCGCGGCTCGAGCTCGACCTCTCCGCGCTCGAGACCCGGCGCGACGAGTACCGCACGCGGGTCGAGGAAGGGCTCGCGCAGCGACCCGACGTCGCCGAGCTGGTCGACCGCCTCGACGCGTCGGTCGGGGAGCTCGGCTCGGGTGACGAGCTGGTCTCGGAGATCGAGCGGTTCCTCCGCGGCCAACCCGGAAGCGACGACTGATCGCGTCGCGTCGCGTCGCGGCGCGTCGCGGTCCGGTGCCCGGGACGAACGGGTCTCGGCGGTCGCGTCAGGCGCGGCGGTCGACGGAGCGCTGCTGCGGGAGCCGCACGTGGAGGGCGGCGTGCGATTCGGGATGGCCGATGACGTCGAGGCGGCCGCCGAGCGACCGGGCCAGCTCGTGCACGTAGCGGTGGTCGTTGACGGAGAAGACGTCGGCGCGGTCCGTGCCCGGGATCGTGATGCTGAGCTCGGTGTCGCGAAGCTCGACGAGGACGCGCACCGTGAACGCCGCGGGTTGGAGCCGGCTGGCCACGCGCAGCACCTCGACGAGCAGGTCGTGGAAGCGGGGGGCGTGCGTCGTGATCGCGAGGTTCGGCGCGGCGTCGACGATGAGGTTGCGTCCCGCGAGCGATTCCTTCGCCGACGCGGCGGCGTCCTCGAACGCGGCCCGTACGGTGATCGTGTCGTGCCATTCACGGGGATCGGTCGGGCTGACGGGGCGTTCGAGCATCGCCTCGACGACGCACTGGAGATCGTGCACGAGCGTGCGTGCCCGGCCCAGCAGCTCGCGGTCGGGCGGTTCGACGTCGTCGACCAGCCGGTACAGCTGGTGACGCTGCAAGGCGCGGACGAGCTCGCCGAGAGGAAGTTCGAGGTCGTGCACCACGGCGTCGTTGCGGGCGGCGCGACTGTCCAGAGGCGCTACCTGCACGTCACCGGCCTCGGTCGTACCCAACGTGCTCACTCCTCGCGGGCGGTCCACCCTGCCTTCACATCAATCGGCTGGCGCGACGATCCACTTGAGGATTCGGCCGCCCGCCGTGGCTCGGTTGCGCGCTCGGCCGCGCGGCCGGTGAGAATGGGTCGCCCGCCCGGTGAGCACGCGCCGGGCTCCGTCGAGGAGGGTCCATGTCCGTTGTCCGCATCAACGCGATCACCGTTCCGAAGGAGCGGGCCGAAGAGCTGATGAACCGCTTCGCGAATCGCGCGGGCGAAGTGTCCAAGATGCCGGGATTCGAGGAGTTCCAGCTGCTCGTGCCCTCGGACGACCGCGACGTCGTGCTCGTCTACACGCGGTGGCGTTCGCAGGAGGACTTCGACGCCTGGGTGGCGAGCAACGCCTTCCAGCACGGGCACCGCGCGCACGCGACCCAAGGTCCGGTCAGCTCGCACAGCGAGCTCTGGTCGTTCGACGTCGTGCAGCAGGAAGGGGCTGCGGGCCAATGACGAGCGATCCCGCGCTCGAGGCTCTCGTCGGTCCCGGAGCGAAGTTCGAGATCGTCACCGAGGACGTGCGCGGGCATCCGATGCAGGTCTACAAGCAGCGCATGCACGCCCTCGGGGACCTGATGGACGGGAGCGCGGGCCGCCCGGACGTCACCTTCTTGGTGCAGGGCGAGCGCCGGGTCACCTTCGCCGAGCACGACGCCGCAGCGCGCCGCGTCGCGCACGGGCTGGAAGCGCTCGGAGTCGGGCGCGGTGACCGGGTCGCGATCTGCTCGGCGAACTGCCCCGAGTGGGTGATCATGTTCTGGGCCTGCGCCCTGCTCGGCGCGATCGCGGTGCCGCTGAACGCGTGGTGGAAGACCGACGAGCTCGAGTTCGGCCTCTCCGACTCCGACGCGTGCGTCCTCGTCGCCGATGTGAAGCGCGCGGCGCTCGTGCGCCCGGTGCTCGACCGCCTGCCGGATCTCGCGCACGTCTTCGTCGTGGGCGACGGGGTCGAGCCCAACGCCGACGGCACGGTCCTCCCCTTCGAGCGGCTGCTGACGGCCGACGATGCGCCGGTGCGCGCGGCCGTCGAGGAAGACGACATCTTCGCGATCCTCTACACGTCGGGCACGACCGGGCGCCCCAAGGGCGCAACGATCACGCACCGTCAGATCCTCGCCAACCTGCAGAACATCATCGTGCTCGGCATTGCCGCCGGCACCCGCTCCGGCGGCGATGGCAGGAGCAGTGCGAGCAGCGAGCGTGCCCCGAAGGTGCAGTCTGCGTCGCTGCTCGTCGTGCCGCTGTTCCACGTCACCGGGTGCCTGTCGACGATGACGGTGAACTATGCGACCGGCGCCAAGCTCGTGCTCATGCCACCGGGTCGCTTCGATCCCGAGGCCGCGATGGCGGTGATCGAGCGCGAGCACGTGACGTCGATCGGCGGCGTACCCACGATCATGTGGCGGATCATCGAATCGCCGGCGCGATCGCGCTACAACCTCTCGTCGGTGCAGCGCGCGAGCTACGGCGGCGCTCCTGCCGCGCCCGAGTTGGTCGACCGGATCGGCGAGGCGTTTCCCAACCTGCGCAAGACGCTCACGACCGCCTACGGGCTCACCGAGACCGCGTCCGTCGCGACCGCGCACGGCGGGGAGGACTATTTCGCCCATCCCGGTTCCGTCGGCCGCGCCGCGCCGACCGTCGAGCTCAGGATCGTGGGTGACGACGGCGAGGACGTCCCGCCCGGGCGCCCCGGCGAGATCTGGATCCAGGGGCCGACCGTCATGGCCCACGGCTACTGGAACCGTCCCGACGCGAACGCGGAGTCGTTCACCGGCGCGTGGTTCCACACCGGCGACATCGGCCGGATCGACGACGACGGCTTCGTGTACATCGTCGACCGCGCGAAGGACCTCATCATCCGCGGCGGCGAGAACATCGCCTGCGTCGAGATCGAGAACGTGCTCTTCGAGCACCCCGACGTGGTCGACGCCGCAGTTGTCGGTGTCGCGCACCCGGTGCTCGGCGAGGAAGTGAAGGCCGTCGTGCAGGTGCGCGAGGGCTCGGACCTGTCGGCCGACGAGCTGCGCGAGTTCTGCCGCGTGCACCTCGCCGACTTCAAGGTGCCCGCGCACGTGGAGCTGCGCGCCGAGCCACTCCCGCGAAATCCGGCCGGCAAGGTGTTGAAGAGCCTGCTGCGGGGCGGCGAGTCCGCGTTCGCGGCGGTCGCCGACGACTCCGCCCTCTAATGTCGCACGGCCGGCGTCCCCGCCGAGGAACCCCGTAGAGGGAGCGACCCATCCACGCGCTCTTCGATTTCCACCGCGTCTGGGGTTACATCGCGATCGTCGCCAACTTCCTTGCCGGCGCCATCGCTCTCGTCGCGTGGAAAGTGCCCCGAACACGCGGCCGGCACGTGTGGATCGCGACGATCGTCGCCGAACTCGCAATCCTGCTGCAGGTGGTCTGCGGGGTGATCCTCGTGTCGAGCCACCAATACGACGCGCCGCGCTTTCACATGTTCTACGGCTTCGTCGCGTTCATCACCGTCGGTCTCGCGTACTCGTACCGATACGCGATGAAGGGAAAGATGGAGATGTGGTACGGGTTCGTCGGCCTGTTCCTCATGGGCGTCGGCATCCGGGCCGTGCTCCAGGTCGTGCACTGATGCCGGTGCCGGAGGGCCGCCGCCTCAAGGTGCTCCTGCTCTTCGGTGGTCGATCCGCCGAGCACGACGTCTCGCGTTCCACCGCGGTGGCCGTCGCCCGCGCGCTCGACCCCCGGCGCTACGAGGTCGTGCCCGTCGCGATCACGAAGGACGGCAACTGGCTGCTCGCGGGCGAGGCGCGCGCCGCGCTCGAGCGGGGCGCGTCGGCCCTCCCGCGGGCGTTCGCGGTCGAGGGCGAGCCGGTGCGCCCGCCCGCCGATCCCGCGCACGCGGCGCTGGTGCCGAGCGACGCGGGCGGTGCCGTCGCGCCCGGCGGCCTGACCGCCGACGTCGTGCTGCCGCTCTTGCACGGTCCGTACGGCGAGGACGGCACCGTGCAGGGAATGCTCGAGCTCGCCGGGCTGCCGTACGTCGGTTCGGGTGTGCTCGGGTCCGCGGTCGGCATGGACAAGGTCATGATGAAGCGGGCGTTCGCGGCCGCGGGGCTCCCCCAGGCGCGCGCCCTGGTCCTGCGCGACGGACACGACCGCGCCGAGTTCGCGCAGCGGGTCGTCGCGGAGTTGGGCTTGCCCGCGTTCGTGAAGCCCTCGAACATGGGCTCGTCGGTCGGTGTCACGAAGGCTCACGATCGGGCCGAGCTCGACGCGGGGATCGCGACCGCGCTCGACTTCGACGAGTACGTCGTCGCCGAGGAGGCCGTCGCCGGCCAGGAGATCGAGGTCGGGATCCTCGGCGACGATCCTCCCGAGGCCTCGGTGCCCGGCGAGATCGTGCCCGGCGACGAGTTCTACTCCTACGCCGACAAGTACGAACGCGACGAGGCGCAGCTCCTCGTCCCGGCGCCGCTCGCGCCGGCCGAAGTGGAACAGGTCCAGGATCTCGCGCGCCGTGCGTTCGAAGCGTGCCGGTGTGACGCGATGGCGCGTGTCGACTTCTTCCTGGAGACGGGCGCAGGGTCGCGAGGGTTCCTGCTGAACGAGGTCAACACGATCCCGGGCTTCACCCCGATCTCGATGTATCCGAAGCTCTGGGAGGCGAGCGGCGTCCCGTACGCGACGCTGCTCGACCGCCTGATCGTGCTCGCGATCGACCGCCACGAGCGGCGCGCGCGACGAGCGGGGAAGCAGCGAGAAGCCGGCTAGAGGTTGACGACGGGGCAGGTCAGCGTGCGGGTGATGCCCTCGACGAGCTGGATCTGCGACACGACCATCTTCCCGAGCTCGTCCATCGTGTCGGCCTCGGTCTTCACGATGACGTCGTAAGGGCCCGTCACGTCGTCCGCGTCGACGACGCCGGTCAGGCGCCGGATCGTGTCGACGACGTCGGAGGCCTTGCCGACCTCGGTCTGGATCAGGATGTACACGCTCACGGCCATGGCGGCCTCCTCGGGGGCGGGTTCGGGCATGGTAACGGCCGTCTTCGCGGTGCGCAGCCGGGTCCGACGCGTCCGGAACCGGCCGGCCCGTCAGTTCCGTGACCGACCAGGTGACCATCGGCCCTGGCCCGGCTTGGACCTGCCCGGCAGGCTCGGGCATACACTCATGAACCCCTCACCGCCGGTATCCGACGGATCGGCCATGTCGACGAGGACGGCGCATCGATGACCCTCACCTCCACTCCCGCCACCCAGCACCAGGCGCTCCTCGACTGGGTTGACCGCTGGCAGCAGATCCTGCAGCCCGACGGCGTCGTGTGGTGCGACGGCTCGGAGGAGGAGTACGAGGAGCTGTGTCAGCGGCTGGTGGACTCGGGCACCTTCGTCCCGGTCGACCCGGCCAAGCGTCCCGAGTCGTTCATGGCCCGCAGCGATCCCGGCGACGTCGCCCGGGTCGAGGACCGCACCTTCATCTGCTCCGAGAACGAAGGCGACGCCGGACCGACGAACAACTGGCGCGACCCGGCGACGATGCGTGCCGAGCTCGAAGACCTGTACCGCGGCGCGATGCGCGGCCGCACGATGTACGTCGTCCCGTTCTCGATGGGCCCGCTGCGCTCACCCATCGCCCACATCGGCGTCGAGCTCACCGACTCCGCGTACGTCGCCGCGAACATGAAGATCATGACGCGCATGGGCACCGAGGCCCTCGAGGTGCTCGGCGACGATGGCGCGTTCGTTCCGTGCGTGCACTCCGTCGGCGCGCCGCTCGCTCCGGGCGAGGCCGACGTCCCGTGGCCGTGCGACGCCGAGAACAAGTACATCGTCCACTTCCCCGAGACGCGCGAGATCATGTCGTACGGGTCGGGTTACGGCGGTAACGCGTTGCTCGGCAAGAAGTGCTTCGCGCTGCGGATCGCGTCGACGATGGCGCGCGACGACGGCTGGCTCGCCGAGCACATGCTCATCTTGAAGTTGACGAGCCCGGAGGCCGAAGTCAGCTACGTGGCCGCGGCGTTCCCCTCCGCTTGTGGCAAGACGAACCTCGCGATGCTCGTCCCGACGATCCCGGGCTGGAAGGCCGAGACGATCGGTGACGACATCTGTTGGATGAAGTTCGCCGCCGATGGTCGCCTGCACGCGATCAATCCGGAGTACGGGATGTTCGGCGTCGCGCCGGGGACGAGTCGCGAGACGAACCCGAACGCGCTCGCCGCGCTCGACCGCCACACCGTCTTCACCAACGTCGCCACCACCGACGACGGCGACGTCTGGTGGGAGGGCCTCACGCGCGACAAGCCCGCGCACCTCGTCGACTGGCGGGGCAACGACTGGACGCCGGCCTCCGACGTGCCCGCCGCCCACCCGAACAGCCGCTTCACGGCGCCGCTGTCGCAGGTGCCGTCGGTCGCGCCCGAATGGGAGGACCCCGACGGCGTCCCGATCTCCGCGATCCTCTTCGGCGGCCGCCGCGCGAGCGTCGTGCCCCTCGTGACCGAGGCCTTCGACTGGGCTCACGGCGTGTTCCTCGGCTCGACGATGGCTTCGGAGACCACTGCTGCCGCGGCCGGCGCGGTCGGCAATTTGCGGCGCGATCCGTTCGCGATGCTGCCGTTCTGCGGCTACCACATGGGCGACTACTTCGGGCACTGGCTGTCGATCGGGCACATGACCGACCGCGACAAGTTGCCGCGCATCTTCTACGTCAACTGGTTCCGCAAGGGCGACGACGGCAAGTTCCTCTGGCCCGGCTACGGCGACAACAGTCGGGTGCTCGCGTGGGTCGCGGAGCGGGTCGCGGGACGGGCCGACGCACGCGACACGCCGATCGGCAGGCTGCCGGCCGCCGGGGCGATCCCGACCGAAGGGCTCGACATCGCGCCCGGCGCGCTCGACGAGCTGCTCTCGGTCGACGTCGACGCGTGGCGCGGCGAGGTTCCGCTCATCGAAGCGCACTACGCGCAGTTCGGCGACCGCCTCCCGGCGGCCCTGCACGAGCAGCTCGAGCAGCTCGACAAGCGCCTCTCCGACTGACCGCGGCTCACCCGAGCGGTGTCGCGGCCGAGCTCACACGGCCGTGATGCTTTCGGCCCCGTCGCCACAACCGCTCGGTAGCCTGAGTGCATGGGCGTGCTCGGCTGGATCGTCGTGGGGTTCGTCGCCGGCGCCTTTGCGCGTGCGCTCACGGGGACCGGTGGCCGGCTCGGTTGCCTCGGCACGATCTTGGTCGGCATCGTGGGCGGCATCATCGGCGGCGCGCTCTTCAACCTCGCGGGCGCGAAGGGCATCACGCACTTCGGCTTCTACTCGATGTTCGTCGCGTTCATCGGCGCGTCGATCCTGCTGATCGTCGTCGGTTTCCTCACCGGTGACCGGCCCGGAGGCGGTCGGGCCCGGCGACGGGCGCGGCGGGATCAGTGGCGTGACGAGCGTGGGCGCTGACGCGCCGCGCCGACTCAGACCTGGGCGGTGGGGAGACCGAGATCGGGCTCGGCGCCCGAGCGCACGCGCGTCGCCCGACCATCGGCGTCGACGTCGAAGTTGACGCGCTGGCCCTGGCGCAGCATGCGGAACACGGAGCCCTCGAGGGCGCCGGCCGCGAGCACGAACTCGGCGCGGTCGGCGTCGGAGACGAGCACGCCCTCACCAGTGAGTGGGTCGAACATCTTCACGACGGCCTGCACGCGGACTCCCGCTCGTCAGGGCTTGGTGACCTTGCCCGCCTTGATGCACGACGTGCAGACGTGCAACCGGCGGGGCGAACCGTCGACCAGGGCCCGGACCTTCTGGATGTTGGGGTTCCAGCGGCGCTTCGTGCGCCGGTGCGAGTGGCTGATGCGCATCCCGAAGTTGGGACGCTTGCCGCAGACTTCGCACACCGCCGCCATCGTGGAACCTCGAACACCTCGGGTCGCCACCCCCGGGGGCCCGGGAGAGCCAGAGCACGATAGCAGGCGGGTAGTGTCGGGCTCGTGCCCGGCCTGACCAGCCTCGGACCGGCCGATCTGCGGCGGGTCGTCCTGCGCTTTCGCGACGCCCTGCGCGCCCACCAGGACGAGCTGAACCGGCTCAACGTGTACCCCGTGCCCGACGGCGACACCGGCACGAACATGGCGCTCACACTCGAGTCGGTCGCCCACGAGCTGACCACCGCGGAGGGCATGGCCGAGGTTTGCACCGCGCTGTTGCGCGGCTCGCTCATGGGCGCCCGGGGCAACTCGGGCGTGATCCTCTCGCAGATCCTGCGGGGGATCGCCGAGGTCTGTTCCCCGTTCAGCGTGCTCGGCCCGCCCGAGCTGGTCGCGGCGCTCCGCCGCGCCGCCGACGCCGCGTACGAAGCGGTGTTGCGACCCGTCGAGGGCACCATTCTCACCGTCGTGCGCGAGACGGCTGAAGCGATCGCGCAGCTGGAGGGCTCGGCACTCGACGCGCTGCTGGCGCGCGCGGCCGCGGCCGCAGACGACTCGGTCGCGCGGACCCCCGACCTGCTTCCCGTTCTCCGCGACGCGGGAGTCGTCGACGCGGGCGGCAAGGGCTTCACGCTGCTGCTTGCGGCATTCCTCGAGGTCGTCTCCGGCCGGCCGATCCCCGAGCCCGCGATCGTGCACACTCCGGCCGCGGTCGAGGCTCACTTGCGCGGCGACAACGTCGCGGGGTTGCGCTACGAGGTGATGTACCTCCTCGACGCGGCCGACGACACGCTTCCCGCGTTCAAGGACGCGTGGGGAGCGATCGGCGACTCGATCGTCGTGGTCGGCGGGGACGGCCTGTGGAACTGCCACGTTCACACCAACGACATCGGCGGCGCGATCGAGGCCGGCATCGGGGCCGGCCGTCCGCACGAGATCCGGGTCACCGATCTCTTCGAGCAGGTGGAGCACGAGCACGGCGTTGCGGGTCACCCGGTCGCGCCGCCGGCGGAACCCGACTGGGTCGCCGCGGCGGCGAGCTCCGGGGTGGCACCCGACGCGGCGGCACCGGTCGAGACCGCGATCGTCGCGGTCGCGGTCGGGAGCGGGGTCGGGCGCCTGCTGGCGAGCCTCGGTGTGCAGGTCGTCGTGGCGGGCGGCCAGTCGATGAACCCGTCGACCGCGCAGATTCTCGAGGCCGTCGAGTCGACCTCGGCCGAGTCGGTCATCGTGCTGCCGAACAACAAGAACATCATCCCGGTCGCGCAGCAGGTCGACGCGCTGAGCGAGCGCCGCGTCGAGGTCGTGCCGACGACGAGTGTCGTCGAGGCACTCAGCGCGCTCGTGGGTTACGACCCCGCGGCCGATCTGCCGACGAACGTCGCGTCGCTCACGGAGGCCGCCGCGCGCGTCCGCACCGGTGAGATCACGCAGGCCGTACGCGACTCGATGACGGAGGGCGGTCCGGTGAAGGAAGGCGAATGGATCGCCCTCGATCGGCGCGGGATCCGTGCGTCGAGCGCGACGGCCGCGGAGGCCGTGACCGCCTTGCTCGATCTCCTCGTCGACGACACGAGCGAGATCGTCACGGTGCTCGTCGGCTCCGACGCGCATCCGGGCGACACCGCTCGCATTCAGGAACACCTCGAGTTCGCGCATCCCGACGTCGAAGTCGAGTTCCACGAGGGCGGGCAACCGCTCTACCCGTACCTCGTCGGGGTGGAGTAGGCGGGTGCCGGCCGGCGACGCGCCGCTGACCCTGCGCGAGCTGCACGCGCTGACCGTCACCCGGCTCTCCGGCGTCGGCGATGCGCTCGCGGAACGACTCGCGCTGATGGAGATCGATTCGGTGCTCGACGTCCTCCAGCACTATCCGCGCCGCTACGTCGATCGCACTCGTCGCTCGGAGATCGCAGCCCTCGAAGTCGGCGAGGAGGCGACCGTCTTCGGCGAGGTCCGGCGCGTGCACGGCCGGCGCACCCGCAACGGGCGCGCGCTCGTGGAAGTGGTCGTGTCCGACGGCACCTCCTACCTCACCTGCACGTTCTTCAACCAGGCCTGGCGTGAGCGACAACTTCCGGTCGGCACCGAGGTCGCCGTGTTCGCCAAGGTCGACGTGTACCGGGGCAAGCGACAGATGACGAACCCCGTCGTCGACGTCGTCGGTCGGTCCGGAGAGTCCGCTCACACTGGTCGCATCGTGGCGATCTACCCGCAATCGGGGAAGGCCGACATCGCCACGTGGCAGATGGCACGGCTCGCGCACGACGCACTCCGGCGCTGCGCGACGCGCGGGCTCGCCGACCCGGTTCCCGACCGTGCACGCGAGGAGCTGGAGTTGGTGGCGCGCGGCGACGCGTACCGCACGATCCACGAACCCGACGCGTTGAACGCCGTGCACGCGGCGCGCCGGCGACTCATCTTCGACGAGTTCCTCCGGATGCAGGTGGGTCTCGTCGCGCGCAAGCGCGCGCTCGCGGCCGAGGAGTCGGGGATCGTGCACGACCTCGCCGGGGGCCTCGTCGCGGCGTTCCATGCCCAATTGCCGTTCGCGCTCACCGCCGACCAGCAGCGTGCCATCGCCGAGATCGAGCACGACCTCGCGGCGGCCGCGCCGATGCACCGCCTGCTGCAGGGCGACGTGGGCTCGGGGAAGACGGTCGTGGCGCTCAGTGCGTTGCTCGTCGCGGTACAGGGTGGCTACCAGGGTGCGTTCATGGCGCCGACCGAAGTGCTCGCCGAGCAACACCACCTGTCCGCGACCGCGATGCTCGCCGGTCTCACGGTCCCGAGCCGCGACTCGCTGCTCGAAGAACGTCCGGTACGAGTCGAGCTCCTCACGAACCGCACGACGGCGGCCGAGCGTCGCCGGCTCGTCGCGGGTCTCGAGCGGGGCGAGGTCGACATCGTCGTCGGGACGCACGCGCTCCTCTATGGCGACGCGCCGTTCTCGCGGCTCGGCGTCGTCGTGATCGACGAGCAGCACCGTTTCGGTGTCGAGCAGCGCGCGCTGCTCACCGGTCGCGGCCGGCGCGACGACGACGATCCAGGCGCGAACGCAACGGACGTCGTACCCCAGCCCGACGTGCTCGTGATGACCGCGACGCCCATCCCGCGCACGGCCGCGATGCTCGTCTACGGAGACCTCGACAAGTCGGAGCTGCGCGAGATGCCGCCGGGTCGCACGCCGATCTCCACGTCGGTCGTGCTCCCGAACCCGCTCGATCGGGCCGCCGCGTACGCGACGCTGCGGGCCGAGGTGGAGGCGGGGCGGCAGGCGTACGTCGTGTGCCCGCTCGTCGAGGGCAGCGCCAAGATCGAAGCGAAGGCGGCGACGGCGGAGCTCGACCGGCTGCAGGCCGAGGAGCTCGCCGGACTCCGCCTCGCACTCCTGCACGGCCAGCTTCCGTCGCGCGAGAAGGAAGCGGTGATGGACGGGTTCCGGCACGGCGAGATCGACGTGCTCGTCGCGACGACCGTGATCGAGGTCGGCGTCGACGTGCCGAACGCGACCGTCATGATCGTCGAGGACGCGGACCGCTTCGGGCTCTCGCAGCTCCACCAGCTCCGCGGGCGCGTCGGCCGTGGTGGAGGGAAGTCGTGGTGCTTCCTGTTCGCCGACCCGCAGACCCAGGACGCCCACGACCGCATGGACGCGATGGCCGCGTCGACCGACGGTTTCCTGCTCGCGGAGCGCGACCTCGAGATCCGCGGTGCGGGCGAGGTCTTCGGCGACCGTCAGTCGGGCTTCTCCGACCTGAAGCTCGGCCGGATCCCGCGCGACGAGGAGCTCGTGTTGCTCGCGCGCGGCTATGCCGAGCGCGTCCTCGACGACGACCCCGATCTCGAGCGCGCGTCGGCCTTGCGCGAAGAGGTCGAAGACCTCCTGGGCGACGCGGTCGAGTTCCTCTTCAAGAGCTGAGGCGCGACACCCGCGCGGGTGCGCGAGCATCGGCGCGTGGCTTCCCATCTTCGGGTCATTGCGGGGCGGGCCGGCGGGCGGCGGCTCAGCGCACCTCCGGGCGACGCGCTCCGGCCGACGACGGGTCGCGTCAGGGCCGCGGTGTTCTCTGCGCTCGCGGCGCGCGATCGCATCGTGGGTGCGCGCGTCCTCGACCTCTACGCGGGGACCGGCGCGGCTCGCGATCGAGGCGCTGTCGCGAGGTGCCGACCGCGCGGTGTTCGTGGAGCGTGATCGTGCCGCGCTCGCGGCGCTCCAACGCAACGTGTCGGTGACGGGCACGACCTCGGCGGCGCGCGTCGTCGCCGGCGAGGTGCGCGCGTTCCTCGCCGGGCCTCCTGACCCCGCCGCGCCCTTCGACCTCGTGCTCTGTGACCCGCCCTACGGCGTCGAGACCGCGGAGCTCGACCAGATCCTCATGCCCCTCGCCACGCGCGCATGGACGGCGGCGAACGCGATCGTCGTCGTCGAACGGCCCGCCGGTTCGGTGTCGCCGCAGGTCGACGGGCTGCGGATCACATGGGAACGCGGTTTCGGGGATACGCTCGTTTTGTTCCTGTCCACGTGACGGCCCCGGTGGAGTCGTCCGACCCGCGTTCCGGAGGCAGCAGTTTCGTGGCGACCGCTCTCTGCCCGGGGTCGTTCGACCCGGTGACGCTCGGGCACATCGACATCGTCGAGCGCTCGTCGCGTCACTTCGACGAGGTCATCGTGGCGGTGATTCGCAACCCGCAGAAGACGCAGTCGCTCTTCACACTCGAAGAGCGCCAGGAGATGCTGCGCGAGTGCACCGCGCATCTCGACAACGTCACCATCGCGTTTTTCAAGGGGCTCCTCGTCGACTTCGCACGCGAGCACGGTGCCACCGCGATCATCAAGGGTCTGCGCGCGATCTCCGACTTCGACTACGAGCTCCAGATGGCGCAGATGAACCAGCGCCTCTCCGGGATTGACACGTTTTTCCTGTCGACGAGCCCGCAACATTCGTTCCTCTCGTCCAGCCTGGTGCGAGAGGTCGCGCGGTTCGGTGGCGACGTCAGCAGCATGGTGCCCGCCATCGTGGCCAAGCGTCTGCTCGATCGCTTCCAAGAGGAGGCACCATGATCGATGGCGAAGCGCGCATCCAAGACACCGAAGGTGCGCTCCTGCGCATGCGCGAGCTCCTCGAGAGCTCGGGCACCGTCCCCTTCTCGTCGTCACCGCGCGTCAACCGCGACGATCTGCTCACGCTGATCGACGACGCGCTCGACAACCTGCCCGAAGAGTTGAAGCGTGCACGGTGGCTCCTGAAGGAGCGCAACGAGTTCCTCGCGAAGGCTCAGCGCGAGGCCGACGAGATCATCGAGGCGGCGCGCGTTCAGGCCGAGCGGATGGTCGAACGCGACGAAGTCGTGCGCGCCGCGCGCCGCCACGCCGACGCGCTCGTGGAGGATGCGGAGTCGCGCGCGCGGGCTTTGCAGCATGAGGCCGAGGACTACGTCGACCAGCGGCTCGCGGCGTTCGAGATCGTGCTCGATCGCACCATGCAGACGGTGCAGCGCGGCCGTGAACGTCTCCAGGTGCACGTCGGCGCGCCGACGCTCGCGGACGCCGAGCCCGAGATCGACGACGAACCCGGCTTCTTCGACCAGGACGTCTGACCCGCGCGCGCGACTTGCGTTCCGCGCGCGGCCTGCCTCAGTTGTCGATCTCGTCGGCCGGAACGGCCGTGGTCGCGGTTGCCCGGCACACGGTGCCGATCTCGCGGAACGCGGTCGCGTTGGTGAGGATCGCCGGCAGGCTGCCGTTCTTCAGCTCCTCGTTCGTGACGCGCGCCGCGATCGCGTCGCTCGCGCACGTTGAGACCTCGGGCGTGCTCCCCGACTTGATCAGCTCGTCGACGAGTTGATCGCGCAGCAGGAGCAGCTGATATCCGTCGGCGCTGCGGTTGGTGACGACCTTCGCCTTCGTTCCCGGGTCGCACGAATGCAGCGAGAGGGTGTCGTCGGAGTTGACCGTGAGCTTGGCCATGCCCTTGGGAAGGGCCGCGATCCACTGATGCAGCGCGGTGGTCATCTCCGCGTTGTCACGCCGTGTCTCTCCCCGATAGTGGACCTCGATGCAGGAGTTCGTGCCCTCCCGCGCCACGGTGTAGGAGTCGGCGCCCCAACCCATCGCGGCCTTCAGCGCAACGTGCGGATCGATCCGCTCGGAGAGCATCAGGAGCCAGGCCAGCGTGCCGAACTCTTTCCCGCCGTCGAGCTTCTTGGCGCCCTTCGGCAGCGTCGGCTCTGCGATCGTGAATGGCATGTCGTGCCGGAGGTAGGCGATCGGGTCGATCACCTGCTCCTCGTCGATCGGTGGCGACCGGAACGCCGCGTTCACCCTGCTGGCCCCACCCTCGTGGCGGAGGATGTCGACGAAGAGGGGACCGAAGTCGTAGGGCCACTGCTGCATGAGCTCGAGCACCTGCGGAACGCCACCGAGGTCCGCGGAGCTCGCCGCCGTGTTCTGTTGTGCGTTGTACGCGGCGCGATCGGCGGCGGACAGCGACTTGACGAATTCGTTCTCCACCCAGACGGCGTCACCCTCGACGAGCGCGTTGACCGCGTCGGTGTCGTGGGCGTCGCCGACCTTCTGCACCTTCTTCAGGTCGAAGTGCTCGTCGTCGAGCGTGTGGGTGAGCTCATGGGCGAGCGTGACGCGGTCGTTGACGCTGAGGGTGCTGCCGGGGATCACGACCTCCTTCCTGTCGAAGTCGTAGTAGGCCTCCACCGACTCGGAGGAGAGCTGGTTCGACTTCGCGAAGAGGTCGACGTTTCCCTCGACCATGCCCAGGGCCCGCAGCATCGCCGTCGCGTTCTCGATGTCCTTGCGGTCCTGGGCGGTCAGCTTGCTGTCGTCGGTCGTCACCCGCTTCTTGAACTCGGCGCTCGAGAGGAACACCACCTTCACGGGGTGCGAGTAGTCGAGGTTGCGGTGCGCCTCGTCGAACTGGACGAGCGTCACGACGCGGGGGTCCCAGGTGGAGGGGAAGGTCGTCGTCGTCGTGGTCGGGGCCGACGACTTCGACCCGACATGGCTCAAACCCACGAACGCCCCGAACGCGACGGCGAGCGCGACGACGGCCGCGACCGCGACGAGGCCCCGGTTCGGGCGCGCCGGCGGGGCCGGGGTGCGCCCGAGGGACGGGCGCAGGCTCCCGAAGCGGCGCCGGGGCGGCTCGGGTGTGGCGCCGGGTGGGGGTGGCGGCGGGGGAGCCCATTCGGGCGCGGCGGTCACGACCGGCTCGGCCGCGGCGCCGCTGAACGATGCCGTGCAGTGGGTACAGAAGGGGCGCCATTCGTCGTTCTGCTCCCCACAGGCGGCACAGCGCTTCATTCCGGGCTCCTCCCGCGGTTCACCTGCTTGCATCGGCAGGCCACACGACGGCTGTAACCACTCCACGAGGTCGCCGCACGACGACGGGCGTCGAGCGCATCGTTCCTGGTCGGCGCCCTGCTAGCATCGGGTCCCGGCCCGGCGGCCGCCGCCGTCGCGCCGTCGGTGTTTCCGTGTTTGCTCCGTGTTTGCACCGGGTTCACGCCGTCGTGTTCCCGTCCCGCCCCGCCGTCCGGCGCCGCGGCCCTGAACGATCGTCGCGAAATGTCCGTTTCCACCGGTTTGCGCATCATCGTGGCCGACCTCCTCCGGAGGCCGGGGGCGCAGCGCGCCGTCTCGACGGATGCGCGGCTCGACGACCTCGCGCTCGGCGCGGTCTCGGTTCCGACCAGCGAGCCGATCCACCTGGAGCTCACGCTCGAACGGATTCCCGAGGGGATCGTCGTACGGGGTACCGCCGACGTCTGGTGGGCGGCCGAGTGCAGCCGCTGCCTGCGGCCCCTGCGCGGTCATCTGCGCCTCGGAATCGACGAGCTCTACGAGCCCAACCCGATCGACGGCGAGACCTACCGGCTCGAGGGTGACGCGATCGACCTCGAACAGGCGGTGCGCGACGCCGTGGTGCTCGAGCTCCCCGTCGCCCCGCGCTGTCGAACCGACTGCGCCGGGCTGTGTCCCGTGTGCGGCGTCGACCGCAACGACGTGACCTGCGAGTGCGTCGAAGCCGAAGACGATCCCCGCTGGGCGGCCTTGCGCTCGCTCGAGCTCTGAACCGTTCCCCCTCTATCCGAAGGAGCATCCGTTGGCCGTCCCGAAGCGCAAGATGAGCCGGTCCGCCACCCGGTCCCGGCGTTCGGCGAATTACCGCATCGAGCCGGCTGCGCACTCGCTGTGCCCGAACTGCGGAGCGTCGCGACTTCCCCACACGGTCTGTGCCAACTGCGGCTGGTACCGCGGGCGTCAGGTCGTCGAGGTCGAGTGATCGGGTGAAGCAGCAGTTCGGGGGGCCGGGACGGCGGTGGGGACGGCGGCGGTGAGCGAGCCGTTGTCGGCACCCGTCACCGTCGCGATCGATGCGATGGGCGGCGACCGCGCTCCGGAAGCGATCGTCGCCGGCGCGCTCGACGCGGCCGCGAGCCTCGGTGTCGGCGTGCTGCTCGCCGGGCCTCCCGATCGCATCCGATCGCTGCTGCCCGGCGGTTCGGAGCCGCCCGGCGTCGAGATCCTGGCGGCGACCGAGGTCGTCGAGATGGACGAGCCCGCAAGCGCGGTGCGCGCCCGCCGCGACGCATCGGTGGTGCGGTGCGCGGAGGCGGTGCGCGACGGTCGGGCCGACGCCATGGTCGGCGCCGGCAACACGGGCGCGACGATGGCGGCGGCCCTGCTGCGGTTCGGTCGCCTGCCCGGCATCGCCCGCCCCGCGATCGCGGTGCCGCTGCCGGTCGCGGGCACCGGTCGTCGCCTGCTGCTCGTCGACGGCGGCGCCACGACCGATCCCGAACCCGAATGGCTCGTGCAGTGGGCAGCCCTCGCGCGCGAGTACGCGCGGGTACGCCTCGAGGTCGACGAGCCGACGGTTGCGCTGCTCTGCAACGGCGAGGAGCCGGGCAAAGGTGATGCCCTGCGCAAGCGGGCGTTCGAGCTGCTCCAGGCCACCGACGGCTTCGTCGGCAACGTCGAGGGCCGCGAGCTGTCGCGACTCGTGGCCGACGTGATCGTCACCGACGGCTTCACCGGCAACGTCGCCCTCAAGACCATCGAGGGCGCCCTCGGCGCGTTCGCGGGCTTGGTGTTCTCCGTGATCGACGAGCCCGAGTTCGCGCCCGTGGCCGACCGGCTCAAGGCCCGTCTCCTCGACGCCGCGGCCGACCTGCTGCCCGACGAGACCGGTGGCGCGCTCCTGCTCGGCGTCCAAGGAGTCTGCGTGATCTCGCACGGCTCGTCGTCGGCGCGCGCCATCGTGAACGCCGTACGTGTCGCGGCGACGTGTGCGCGCACGGATGTCGTCGCGCGATTGCGGGGGGTGATGGCGCATGCCGGCTGAGACCCACAGCCGGCGCGGCCCCGTCGACCGCGACGAAGTCGCGCGCGTCGTGCGCGAGCGCCTCGCGGAGATCCTCGAGATTGCCGAAGATGCGATCCTGCCGCGCGCGCGGCTCCGCGCCGACCTGCATGCCGACGACTTCGCGCTGATCGAGTGGGCGGAGTCGTTGGAAGACGAGCTCGGTGAGCGCACCGTCGGCTTCCGTCTCGACGACGACGATCTCGTGGAGCTCGACACCGTCTCCGACGCGATCGACTGTGTGCTCGCCCGCATCGACGGGTCGCGCGACGCGCCCCCGAGCGCCGATCTCGGCGCGGAGCCGGCGGCGGCGGTGACACCGAGTGACGAGATGCGCGGCCTCGAAGACCGGATTGGTTACCGGTTCCGCGATCCGGCGCTGCTGCGCCGGTCGCTCGCCCACCGCTCGTGGTGCGCGGAGAACGACGGCCACGAGTCGAACGAACGGCTCGAATTCCTCGGCGATTCGGTGCTCGGGCTCGTGGTCACCGACGACGTGTTCCGGCGGTTCCCGTCCCTCCCGGAGGGTCAGCTGTCGGAAGTGCGGGCCGGGGTCGTCAACGCTCGAGCGCTCGCCGATGTCGCCACCGAGCTCGATCTCGGTGCGTGCCTGCTGCTCGGCAAGGGCGAGGACGGCGGCGGCGGGCGTACGAAGCAGTCGATCCTCGCCGACGCGCTCGAGGCGCTCATCGCGGCCGTCTACATCGACGGCGGTCTCGTCACCGCGAGCCGCCTCGTGCTCGAGCTCTTCGGCGATCGCATCGGGGAGGCCGCGACCGGGCCTGGTGGGCGCGACTACAAGACGCGCCTCCAGGAGCTCGCGGCGGCCCGCTCGCTCGGCCGGCCGCGTTACCTCGTGCGCGACGAAGGACCGGATCACGCGAAGCGGTTCTTCGCGACCGTCCTCCTCGACGGCGAGCCGTCGGGCGCGGGTGAGGGGAACTCGAAGAAGGAGGCCGAGCAGGCGGCCGCGTGGGTCGCCTGGTCGACGCTGCAAGAGGGGAGCGAAGGTGCCGGAGCTACCTGAGATCGAGGTTCTCCGCCGAGATCTCGAGCGCGACATCGTCGGTCGCAAGATCAAGTCGGTGGAAGTCGACGGTCTGAAGCCGATCCGTCGGCACCGTACGAAGAAGCAGTTCGTCGGCGCCCTCGACGGGCGCAAGATCACGGGGGTCGAGCGCAAGGGCCACTATCTCCTGCTGCGCCTCGACGGTCCCGACGTGTTGCTCGTCGACCTCGGGCCGACCGGATCACTCGTCGCGCGCGAAGACCGCGCGTGCGGCCTCGAACAAGGGGACGCACGTCGTCATCACCTTCACGCAGGGCGGGCAACTGCGCTACTCCGACCCGAAGACCACAGGCGAGATGTTCGTCGCCCCGCTCGAAGGCCTGGCCGACGAGGTGACCGATCTCGCCACCGCGGGGCTCGACCCGCTCGAAGCGTCGATCTCGTGGATCGACTTCGGTCGCATCATCGCCGCGCGGCACGCGAAGTTGAAGGCGCTGCTGATGGATTCCGCCGTGATCACGGGGATCGGTCCCGTGTACAGCGACGAGATCCTCTTTGCGGCGGGGCTGCGCTGGGACCGCGAGAGCGACTCCCTCACCGACCAGGAGGTGCGCCGCCTCTACCGCGCGATCGTCGAGACCGTGCAGGAGGCCGTGAAGTACGCCGGCGTGCGCGCCGACGACAAGGGCATCGACCATTCCGCGTCGGGCGAACCGCATCACCTCAAGGTCTACGAGCGTGAGGGTGAGGCCTGCCGCCGATGCCGCCGCCCGCTGGTGAAGACCCGCGTCTCGAACCGCGCGGTCTTCTTCTGCGAGGCCTGCCAGGTTTGACCGACGCGGGCCGACCGCGCGCGGAACCGAGCCCGCCGGAGGTCGAGCGCGCCCACGTGTTCGTGAGCGGCCGCGTGCAGGGCGTGTGGTTTCGCGACAAGTGCCGCACGATGGCGCGGGAGCTCGGCGTCGCGGGCTTCGTCCGCAACTGCGCCGACGGTCGGGTCGAGGCCGCGTTCGAGGGCCCGCCCGGCGCGGTCGCGCGCGCGATCGAGTGGTGCCGCGCCGGTCCGCCCCGGGCGATCGTGACCGGCGTCCAGATCCGCCGCGAGCGGCCGACCGGCGCCTCCGGATTCACCATCCGGTGAGCGTTGCGCGGCCCGTGAACGCTCGGGCCGAGGTCAGCGCTCATCCGCGGGGAGCACCGGCGACCTCGCCTACGATCCGGCGTCGAGGAGGGGCCGCGTGTTCCTGAAAGCACTGACCCTGAAGGGGTTCAAGTCGTTCGCCGACAAGACGACGCTGGAGTTCGAGCCCGGCGTCGCGGTCGTCGTCGGACCGAACGGATCGGGCAAGTCGAACCTTGTCGACGCGGTCGCCTGGGTGCTCGGGGCGCAGGGTGCCCGCGCGCTGCGCGGCGGAAAGATGGACGACGTCATCTTCGCCGGTACCGCTGATCGACCCGCGCTCGGCCGGGCCGAGGTCTCGCTGACGATCGACAACGGGTCGCACCTGCTGCCGATCGAGTTCTCCGAGGTCACGATCACCCGCACGCTGTTCCGCACCGGCGAATCCGAGTACGCGATCAACGGCGCGCCGTGCCGGCTGCTCGACATCCAGGAACTGCTCTCCGACTCCGGGATCGGTCGCCAGCAGCACGTCATCGTCGGTCAGGGCCAGCTCGACACCGTCCTCAACGCGCGTGCCGAAGACCGCCGCGCCATCATCGAAGAAGCCGCCGGCGTCCTCAAGTACCGCAAGCGCAAGGAGAAGGCGCAGCGCCGCCTGGAGGCAACCGAGGCGAACCTGCTGCGGCTCACCGACCTGCTGCGCGAGGTCCGCCGCCAGCTCCGCCCGCTCGAGCGCCAAGCCGACGCCGCGCGCCGTTACGACGGCCTCAACACGTCGCTGCGCGAGATCCGCCTGCACCTGAGCGGGCGCGACATCGACGCGCTCACGAACCGCCTCGCGCGCCGGCGCACGCAGCGTGGTGAGCTCGGCGCCGAGGAGGCCAACGTCCGTGCCCGGTTGCGCGTCCTCGACGCCGACGTGGCGAGCGCGGAGCACGACCTGAGCCGGCCGGGCGACGATGACGTCGCCGACCTGCTGATGCGCGTCGAGTCGGCGCGCGAACGGGGCCGGGGCCTCCAGGCTCTCGTCGCGGAGCGCACGCGCGGGTTGGAACGCGAGCTCGCGGCTGCGGCCGACGAAGGAGTGGTGGAGACACTCGTCGCCGACGCGGCCGTGCTGCGCGCGCAGCTGGAGGGCGCCACGCTCGATCGCGAAGCGCTACGGCCCGAGCTCGACGCCGCGCGCGTCGCGCAGGCGCGCGCCGAGGAGTGTCGTGCCGCGCTCGACGACTCTGCCGGTCCGCCACCCGACGCGCGCCGAACCGCGGAGCAGGAGCTCGAACGCGCGACCGAAGCGTGGCGAGAGGCCGTGGCACAGCGCGACGCGTTGCGCGCCCGCATCGATGCGGTGACGCACGACGCGCCCGCGGCCCGGGACCAGCTCGCGGCGGCGAACGCCGCGCTCGTCACCCTCGAACCCGCGCGTCACGATGCCTACGCCGCGCGCTCGACGGCAGCGGAGGCGTTCCGCGCGATCGAAGCCCGCGCCGAGCCCGAGCACGGCCCGCTCGGCGACGAGCGGCGCGCCGCCGACGCCGCGCTCGAGGCGGCGACCGCCGCATTGCGCGACGCCGAGGCCGACGCCGCCCGGTGGCGGGCCCGCGCCGACACGATCGCGTCGGCGCTCGCCGAGGAACAGGCCGAGGCCGGCGGCGCACTCGTCGCCGACGTCCCCGGCGTGCTCGGTCCGCTGCTCGATCATCTCGACGTCGTCCCGGGCACCGAGGCCGCGGTGGCCGCCGCGCTCGGCGATCGGATGCACGCGCTCGTCGTCGACGGAAACGCGGCGGCTCGGGCCGCCGTGAGCCGACTCCACGCCGGCGACGCGTCGGCGTTGTTGCTCGTGGCCGACCGGTTCCCGCGCCCCTCGGCGTCCGATCTGAGCCATCCAGCAGTCGGCCGCCCGTTACTCGAGTGCGTACGCAGCCGGACCGACGCGCTCGACGGGCTCGTGCGCGCGCTGTTCGCCCGCGTCGTGCTCGTCGAAGCGGGCTGGCAAGCGGCGCTCGACCTCGCCCTCGACCACCCCGAGATGCTGGTTGTCACGCGCGACGGCGATCGGTTCGGTGGCGTGACGCCGTGGCGCGCCGGGCCCGCCGGCCGTTCCGCGGTGACGCCGTCGACGCTCGCCGACGCGCGGGCCCACGCCGACGACGCCGAAGGCGCCGCGCACGCGGCGCGCAATGCGCTCGCGTCGGCCCGGCGCCGCCTCGACGCGGCACGCGACGCGGAAGCCGGCGCGCGACGCGTTCACCAGGCGGAGCTCGCCGACGCCCGACGCGCGCTCGCGGCGGCCGAATCGCACGTCCGCGACGTCGAGACCGAGGTCGCGGGCGCCACGGAGCGCCAGGCGCTGCTCGAGCGCCGGCTCGCCGAGCTCGAGCCCCGCCTCGAAGGCCTGCCGGCGCGCGCCTCCGACGCGGAACGGCTGGTCGAGGAGACCGAAGGACACCGCCGCCGCGCCCGCGAGGCGCTCGACGCCGCGCTCGTCGTCGAGCGTGAGGCCGGCGCGGCGCGGCGCGTCGCCGCCGACGCGTACGAGACCGCACGGGCCGAGGCCGACCGTCTCCGTCACGCCGTCGAGGTGCGCGCCGCCGGGATCGACGAGCGGCGCGGTCTGCTGGGCCGGCGGCTCGCCGAGGTCGAGCAGCGGCTCGCCGCTCGCCCCGACGAGGAGGCCGCCGCGCAGCGACGGCGCGGGGTGCTGCAGGATCGCGTGCAGGCCGTCGGCGAGCTCGGCGGCCGGCTCCGCGAGCGATTGCGCGCGGGCGACGAGCTCGCGGACCGCCTCCGGCGCCGGCGCGAACGCGAATCAGAAGCCGCACGCGCCGCGAGTGTGCGCCTCGACGGCTTGCGCAACGAACGGGCCGAAGCCGAGCGCGCGCTGGCGGAGCTGCGCGAGCAGGTGAATCGGCTCGAGATCGAGGAGGCCGAGACGCGCATGCGCCTCGAAGCTGCCGTCGAGAACCTGCGCCGCGAATTTGAATGCGAGCCGGAGGCCGCGATCGCCGCGCCCGTCCCCGAGCTCCCCGAGGGGATCACCGCCGCCGGACGCGCGCGCGAGCTCGAGCGCGAGCTGCGCCTCCTCGGACCGGTCAACCCGCTCGCGTTGAGCGAGTACGAGACCCTCCAAGAACGCCACGAGTTCCTCGAAGCGCAGCTCGACGACGTGAAGAGCAGCCGGCGCGAGTTGGCTCGTGTGATCCGCTCGGTCGACGCGGAGATCGTGTCGGTCTTCGAAGCTGCGTTCGCCGACGTCGCCGCGAACTTCTCCGCGCTCTTCTCGACGTTGTTCCCCGGCGGGTCGGGGCGGCTCACGCTCACCGACCCCGCCGACCCGCTCGGCACCGGCATCGAGATCGAAGCGCGGCCGTCGGGGAAGAACGTGCGCCGCCTGTCGCTGCTGTCGGGCGGGGAGCGATCGCTCACCGCGCTCGCCTACCTCTTCTCGGTGTTCCGCGCGCGCCCGTCGCCGTTCTACCTCATGGACGAGGTCGAGGCCGCGCTCGACGACGTCAACCTCCACCGGTTCCTCGACCTCCTGCACGAATTCCGCAACGAAGCGCAACTGCTCGTCGTTTCGCACCAGAAGCGAACGATGGAGGCCGCCGACACGCTCTACGGCGTCTCGTTGCCACCGGGCGGATCGAGCCGCGTCGTGAGCCAGCGCATCGCCGACCTCGAGATCGCCGCGAACTGAGCCCGGTAGCATCGCCGGTCCGATGCCGCTCGTCCTCGTCGTCATCATTGCGATCCTCGTGCTCGCGGTCGCGACCTCCGCGACCACCGTCGCGCTCCGCCGCCGCCGGCGCGACCTCGAGCCGCGGCCGGTCGCGCCGGCGGAGCCGCGCGCGCCCGTACCGCCGCCGATCACCGTCCCGGAGCCGCCGGCCCCGGCCCCCGAGGCGGCCGCGCCGGCGGTCGAAGCGCCGGCTCCGCCAGTCGAAGCCGCGGCCGAACCCGAGGTCGTCGAGAGGCCCCGCCTGCGCGACCGGCTCGGGCGCACCCGCGCCGCCTTCACGCGCGTCTTCACCGGGCGCGGCGCGATCGACGACGACGTCTGGGAAGACCTCGAAGAGGCGCTCATCCTCGCCGACGTCGGCACCGCGACCGCGCAGCGGATCCTCGAGACGGTTCAGGCCCGGGCGCGCGACGAAGGCGTCACCGATCCCGAGGTGCTCGGCGGGCTCGTGCGAGCCGCCGTGGTCGAGCTCCTTGCCTCCACGCCGGATCGCACCCTCGCCACGACGGCCGGCGAACCGAACGTCTGGATGTTCGTGGGGGTCAACGGCGTCGGGAAGACGACGACGATCGGCAAGCTCGCCGCGCAGGAGACCGGCGGCGGCAAGCGCGTCGTGCTCGCGGCCGCCGATACGTTCCGCGCCGCCGCCGCGGAACAGCTCACCCTGTGGGGCGAGCGCGTCGGTGCCGAAGTCGTACGCGGGCAGGAAGGCGCGGACCCCGGCTCGGTCGTGTTCGACGCGATGAGCGCGGCATCGAGCCGGCACGCCGACCTCGTGCTCGTCGACACCGCGGGCCGCCTCCACACCAAGACCAACCTCATGGAGGAGTTGAAGAAGCTCCGCCGCATCGTCGAACGCACCGACGGCGCGCTGAAGGAGGTGCTGCTCGTCATCGACGCGACCACCGGGCAGAACGGCCTCACCCAGGCCCGCCAGTTCGCCGACGCCGTCGCGATCACCGGCATCGTGCTCACCAAGCTCGACGGCACCGCCAAGGGCGGCATCGTCCTGGCCATCCAGGCCGACCTCGGCGTGCCGGTCAAGGTCGTCGGCGTCGGCGAAGGCGTCGAAGACCTCATCGACTTCGACCCGGAGGAATTCGCGTCGGCGTTGTTCTGAGTCGCGGTGTCTTCTCGCTCGCTCCTTTGCGATCGCTTCGGCTCCGCCTCGCGATCGCTCGTTCGCTCGCTGGCGAGCTCGCTGCGCACCCTTCGGGCTGCTCCGCTCGCCGCATCCCACCGAGCTCGCGGTGCTGTCTCCTATGGCGGTGCTGCGTCGCTCGCTGGCGGGCTCTCCTAGACTTCCGTGCGTCATCCACGTGAGGAGTTCTGGTGTTCGACGCGCTCTCCGATCGGCTCGAAGGGATCTTCGACCGTCTCCGTAGCCGGGGGCGGCTGAGCGAAGCCGACATCGACGCGGTCGCGCGCGAGATCCGCATCGCGCTGCTCGAAGCCGACGTCAACGTCACCGTCGTCAAGCGGTTCATCGCCCGCGTGAAGGAGCGGGCGGTCGGAGCCCAGCTCTCCGAGAGCCTCTCGCCCGCGCAGCAGTTCATCAAGATCGTCCACGACGAGCTCGTCGAGACCCTGGGCGGCACCACGGGCAAGCTCGCCACGAGTCCGAAACCGCCGACCGTCGTGATGCTCGCCGGCCTCCAGGGATCCGGGAAGACGACGGCCGCGGCCAAGCTCGCGCGGCTTCTCAAGAGCCAGGGGATGCAACCGCTTCTGGTCGGCGCCGACCTGCAGCGCCCCGCCGCGGTCGAGCAGTTGCGCGTCCTCGCGCAACGCGTCGACGTGCCCTTCTACTCCGCACCCACCGATCCTGTTGCGGTCGCGCGCGGTGGCATGCAGGAAGCCGATCGGCTCGGGCGCAACGTCGTGATCGTCGACACCGCGGGCCGGCTGCAGATCGACGCCGAGCTCATGGACGAGCTGCGCGAGATCCGTGGCGTCGTCCAACCCCACAACACGCTGCTCGTCGTCGACGCGATGACCGGGCAGGAGGCCGTCAACGTCGCGTCGGCATTCCACGAGGCGGTCGGCCTCGACGGGGTGATCCTCACCAAGATCGACGGTGACGCCCGCGGCGGCGCGGCGTTGTCGGTGAAGGAGGTCGTCGGCAAGCCGATCCTCTTCGCCGGCACCGGCGAGAAGCTCGAGGACTTCGAGCCGTTCCACCCGGACCGGATGGCCGGCCGCATCCTCGGCATGGGCGACGTGCTCACGCTCATCGAGAAGGCCGAGGCCGCCTTCGACACCGAGCAGGCGCAGCGCGCCGCCGAGACGCTGCAAGCGGGGCAGTTCACCCTCGACGACTTCCTCGAGCAACTGCAGCAGGTGAAGAAGATGGGCCCGCTGCAGGGGATCATGGCCATGATGCCGGGGCTTCCCAAAGAGGTGCGCAACGCGCAGATCGAAGACCGGGAGGTCGCGAAGGTCGAGGCGATCATCCACTCGATGACCCCGCACGAGCGCCGCAACCCCACGATCGTGAACGGCTCGCGGCGGCTGCGGATCGCGCAAGGGAGCGGCACGACCACCGGCGACGTCAACAACCTCATCAAGCAGTTCAAGCAGATGCAGCAGATGATGCGGTCGATGGGCATGGGCGGCGGCCGGAAGGGCAAGAAGGCCAAGCGCGGCCGGCTCCCCGCCGTGCCCGGCCTCTGACGCGAACCTCGTCGCGGCAACCCGTACGGGGCCGGGGTCGGTCCGACCGGGTGGGCAGCCGACGAGGTCGAGGGCCTAGACTCGTGCGTTCGTGGCCACCGCCGGGTGGCCGGTCTCCGGCACGGAAGGACCGTTCAGCATCGTGGCAGTGAAGATCCGACTCATGCGCGTCGGCAAGAAGAAGCAGCCGACGTACCGGGTCGTCGTCGCCGACTCGCGCAGCCCGCGCGACGGTCGCTTCATCGAGATCCTCGGGCAGTACGCGCCCCGCACCGAGCCGTCGTCGGTCAAGATCGACGGCGATCGTGCGCTCGCCTGGATCGAGAAGGGCGCGCAGCCGACCGAGCAGGTCGCCAAGCTCTTCGAGATCTCGGGCGTGTGGGAGCAATACCGCGCCAAGCACGGCAGCTCCGCCGCCGCGCAGCCGAAGGCACGCACCGCCGCCGTCGCGTCGGGAGCGCCCGAGTGAGCGACGAGATCGACGACGACTTCGACGACGACGACGATTTCGACGACGACGAGGTCGGTGCCGAAGGCAATCGCATCCTCGGCGGTCGCACACGCGCCGTCGTCGAGCACATCGCCCGCCATCTCGTCGACGATCCCGACGCGATCGACGTCGCGGTCGACGAGCGCCGTTCCGGCGACGTCAACATCGTCGTGCACGCGGGCCCGGGCGACGTCGGCCGCCTGATCGGCAAGCGTGGGCGCGTGGTGCAGGCGATCCGCCAGGTCGCGCGCGCGGCCGCGGCCTCCGAAGGCGTGCGCGCGTCGGTCGACGTCGCCGATTGACGACCGCCGCCGTGGCTGCCGAGTGGTTCCGGGGCCGGCGGACATGACGAGCGAACGCGTCGAGATCGGGCGCGTCGGGCGGGCGCACGGACTGCGAGGCGAAGTCGTCGTCGACGCGATCACCAACCGCGACGAGCGCTTCGCTCCCGGCTCGATGTTCTACGTCGACGGAATCGCGCGTCCGGTCGTGAGCGCGCGGCGCCACCAGGGACGGTGGCTCGTCGGCCTCGAGGGCATCACCGATCGCACCGCCGCCGAGGCGTTGAGGGGCGCGCCGGTCACCGCGGACCCGCTCGGCGATCTGCCCGAGGGCGAGGTCTGGGTGCACGAGATGATCGGCTCGGAGATCTTCGAACGCGACGGCCGCTCGCTCGGCCATGTCGTGGCGGTCGACGCGAACCCCGCGCACGACATCCTCGTCACCGGCGACGGCATCCTCATCCCGATCGTCTTCGTCGTGGAGCACGCCGACGGTCGCGTCGTCGTCGAGCTGCCGGAGGGCCTCCTGCAGCTCTACCAATGACGGCCGTCGTGCGCGTCGACGTCTTCAGCGCCTTCCCCGAGTACTTCGAGACGCCGCTGCGCGCATCGCTGCTCGGGCGGGCGCGCGACCACGGACTCCTCGATCTGCGGGTCCACGACCTGCGTGACCACGCGACCGACCGGCACCGCAGCCTCGACGACGCGCCCTTCGGCGGCGGTGCGGGCATGGTCATGCTGCCCGGTCCCCTGTTCGCCGCGGTCGAGGCCGTCGAACCGCCGCGGCCCCTCCTGCTGCTGTCGCCCGCGGGCGACCGCTTCGACCAGGCCGCCGCGCAGCGGCTCGCGGCCGCGCCGGGGTTCTCGCTGCTGTGCGGGCGCTACGAAGGCGTCGATCAGCGCGTCGCCGACCATCTCTGCGACGGCGAGCTGTCGATCGGCGACTACGTCACCGCGGGTGGCGAGGTCGCGGCGCTCGTGGTGATCGAGGCGGTCACCCGGCTCGTGCCGGGAGTGATGGGCAACGACGCGTCCGGGGCCGAGGAGTCGCACGTCGAGGGCCTGCTCGAATACCCGCAGTACACCCGCCCGGCCGAGTTCCGGGGCTGGGCGGTGCCCGAGGTGTTGCGCTCGGGTGACCACGCCCGCATCGCTCGGTGGCGGCGGGCGCAGGCGCTGCGCCGCACCCGGGCCCTCCGTCCCGACCTGCTCGCGGGCCGGACCCTCGCCGACGCCGACGCCCGCCTGCTCGAAGAGCTCACCGACGAATGAGCGGTCGCGCCGTCCCGCGACCGGTACCCTCACAAGGTCCGACCTGCCCGCCGGTCGGAAGACGGAGTACCATCGGTGCCTCGCCGCGGCGCCCTGACGGGGTCGCCCCGCGTCCGATCCCAGGAGCCTGGCCATGCACCGCACCGATCTCGTCGACCGCGCCCACCTGCGCGACGACATCCCCGACTTCGCTCCCGGCGACACGCTGAAGGTCCACGTCCGCGTGGTGGAGGGCAACCGGGAGCGGGTCCAGGTGTTCCAGGGGGTCGTGATCCGGCGCCAGGGCAGCGGCGCCCGGGAGACCTTCACGGTTCGGAAGGTGAGCTTCGGGGTCGGCGTCGAGCGGACCTTTCCGGTCCATTCGCCGGTGATCGCCCGCATCGAGCCCGTGACCAGGGGCGACGTCCGCCGGGCCAAGCTCTACTACCTGAGAGACCGCATCGGGAAGGCCGCGAAGGTCAAGGAAAAGCGCACCTGACCTGCGCTTTCGCGTCCCTGACGGCCTCGTCCGGCCGGCCGGGAGGCGTCGGCGCCGGGCCTACACTGGCGCCCATGACCGACACGGCGGGCCGGACGATGAGCTCTCGATGAGCACCGAAGATCTCGAGCGATACGAGACCGAGATCGAGCTGCAGCTGTATCGCGAGTACCGCGACGTCGTACCGATGTTCGCGTACGTCGTCGAGACGGAACGCCGCTTCTACCTCGCCAACGAAGTGGACGTCGTACCGAAGAACGAAGACGGGCGCGTGTACTTCGAGATCACGATGAACGACGCATGGGTGTGGGACATGTACCGCCCGGCCCGGTTCGTCTCCAACGTGCGGGTCGTGACGTTCAAGGACGTCAACATCGAGGAGCTCGCGGGCAAAGAGCTCTGATGGCTCGCGAGCCGCGCCGAGCCGCGCGCGGCGACGGGCGCCGGGAGCTCGGCGCGTTCGGTGAAGCGGCCGTCGCGACCTGGTACGAAACGCGTGGCTATGTCGTCGTCGACCGCAACTGGCGGGTCCGCGAAGGTGAGATCGACCTCGTGGTGCGGCAGGGCTCCACGATCGTGTTCTGCGAGGTGAAGACCCGCAGCAGCGACCGCTTCGGTGCGCCGGTCGAAGCCGTCACGACGACGAAGCAGCGCCGTCTGCGCGTGCTCGCGGCGCGATGGCTCGCCGAGCACCCCGGTGCGCGCGGCGCAGTTCGTTTCGACGTCGCGTCGGTGATGCCGGCGGGTGCGCAACCGGCGGTCGCCGTCGTCGAAGCCGCGTTCTGACCTGCCATCCGACGGCGCGAACCGCGTCCCGTCGTGTCAGACGCGCCGCGGGCGCGTGCGGCGCGTCGGCCGGCGGGTCGCCGCAGCGCGCCAACACGGTGTGTGCCAGTGTCGGCGCTCATCGGGAGCATCGCGCGGGACGACGACCTCGTGGCCCTCGCCGGGACGGATCTCGTGGTCGCAGCCGGGGCAGCGGTACGACTTTCGCGCCTCGTACGGCTGCACGTGCCGCACGTCGACGTCGTCGCCCGGTTGGGAAGACATGTCAGAGGACGTTCGCGGCCCAGAGGACGAGCAGCACCACCGCGAGCAGCGCGGCCGCCACGATCCAGGCGTCGCCGCGGTGCTGGACTCGGGGCCGGAACGGGTTGTAGCCCACGCCGCTACGGTACCGGCCGCCGCTCGCGGGGCCCGGCCCCGGCCGAGCGAACCGACCGGGGGGAGCCACGTGGAGACGCTGATCGTCGAGCGCGCCGACGGGGTCGTGCGGCTGGTGCTCAACCGGCCCGAGAAGAAGAACGCGATCAACGGCGTGATGTGGGAAGAGCTGCTCGCCGTCTTCGCGGAAGTGCGCGATCGCACGGAAGACCGCGTCCTCGTGATCACCGGCGCGGGTGCCGGCTTTTGCACCGGCGCCGACCTGAGCGGAACCGGAGGCGACGGCACCGCGCCGGCCGGGCTCGGTGGCGCGCTGGCAGGGATGCGCACGGTCGGCCGCACCGCGCAGGCGCTGCACGAGCTCCCCAAGCCGACGATCGCCGCCGTCAACGGTGTCGCCGCGGGCGCGGGCTGCAACCTCGCGCTCGGTTGCGATCTCGTCATCGCATCGACGCGCGCGGCGTTCTCGGAGATCTTCACCAAGCGCGGCCTCACCGTCGACTTCGGCGGCTCGTGGCTGCTGCCCAAGCTCGTCGGCTTGCATCGGGCGAAGGAGCTCGTCTTCCTCGCCGAGGTGATCGACGCCGCGACCGCGGACCGCATCGGGCTGGTGAACCACGTTGTCGAACCCGAGGCGCTCGACACCTTCGTCGCCGATCTGGCGGCACGGCTCGCGGCGTTGCCGCCGATCGCGATCGCGCTCTCGAAACGACTGCTCGAGCAGTCGGCGGCGGTGTCGTTCGCGCAGGCGGTCGAGTTCGAGGCCGTCGCGCAGGTCGCGATGATGCACTCGCGTGACACCGTCGAAGCCGTGACCGCGTTCCTCGAAAAGCGCGAGGCGCGTTATACGGGGGAGTGAGGCTAGGAGCGGCGGGTGCGGTCCTGGACCGGTGCTTCGCCGGCTCGCGCCCGGCGCACCGCTTCGCGATCGGGTTCGCGTACCCGGCGCAGCCATGCGTTGTGCCACTCCCACGCCGCCCCGCACGTCGAGCACGAGAGCAGCGCGGATCCGCCGGAGTAGGTCTCGGCCTCGATGGGCGAGGCGTCGTACGGGCACCGGGTGAACTCCACGGAAGGTTTTTCGGCACCAGGGCCCGTGACTGAAGTGGCGGTCCGGGGCCGCGGTGACTCCCGTGGCCACCGTGAAGCGGACGGGACCGGGCGGATCGGAGGCCGTCCGGGCCCCTGACCGCGTGTGCAGGCGGCCGCCGACGAGCCGACCAACGGTGGCTCAGGCCGGCCACAACAGGCCCCGGGCCCGGGTGACGCGCCCGGCGCGCTCCAGTTCGCGGACGAGCCCGGCAACCTCGCCGAGGTCCAGCCCGCAGCGGCCGACGAGATCGTCGACGGTCGCCGGCTCGCCGGCCATCGTGTCGAGCACGAGCCGGGCGCCGGCGCCGACCGGAGCCGGCCCGGGGCCCCAACCGGCGGGCGCGCCGGTGCCGGGCGCGCCGGGCAGCACCCGGCCCGACGCGGGCGCGTGCCGGCTGATCACCGACAACACGTCGGACGGATCGAGCAGCGGGTGCGCGCCGTCGCGGATCAACTCGTTGCAGCCGGTCGCCGCGGGATTGCGGCGCGCACCCGGGACGGCCAGGACCTCACGGCCGTAGTCGGTCGCGTACTGGGCGGTGATCGTCGACCCGCCGGACGCAGTGGCCTCGACCACGACGACCGCGTCGCTCAGCGCGGCGATGATGCGATTGCGCACCGGGAAGCGCCGCCGCGCCGGCGGAGTGCCGAACGGGTTCTCGCCGATGACGAGCCCGTGCGCGCGCACCCGCCGGAACAGCAGGTCGTGGCGGCGCGGGTAGACGACGTCGAGTCCCGTCGCGACGACGCCGACGACGCCGCCACCGGCTTCGAGCGCACCCTCGTGCGCGGCGCCGTCGATGCCGATCGCGAGACCGCTCACGACGGTGACTCCCTGCTCCGCGAGATGGCGGCCGATTGCGTGGGCGTCGGCCATCCCGGTCGGGGTCGCGGCGCGAGTACCGACGATCGCGACGCGCGGCCGGTCGAGCACCTCGGGCCGGTCGCCCTCCGCGAGCAAGACCGCGGGGGAGTGCGGGAGCTCGGGCTCGAACGGGAAATCGGGTCGGCCCGCGACGTACACGCGGGTGCCGCGCCGCGCCGCGATCTTCGCCGCGCGCGTGTCGTCGGCGTCGACGCGCCACCCGCGCCCGAGCTGGTGCCGCGCGGTGTCGGTGTCGTCGAGCAGCGCGGCCGCCTGTCCGGCGCGCACGACGGCGAGCGCCGCGACTGCGGTCGAGCGGTTCGCGATCAGCGCGCGCAGGCGAGTCGGTGTCATCCGCGGCAGCGAGACGAGTGTCACGGCGGCTGCCGTTTCGTCGCGGTCGGTATCGACCCTGGGAGCGTGCATCAGACGACGTCCTCGCGCAGTTCGGCTGCGGCGAGCAGATCGGCGTCGGTGAGCTCGGCGCGGTCGTCGAGGTCGGCGAGGGTCCGAGCGACGCGCCGGAGGCGCACGATGCCGCGCGCACTCAGGTCGCGTTCCGTCGCGATGACCCGCTCGAGCGCGACCGCCGATCGCGCGAGCGGAGAGCACCGTTCGAGCGCGGCCGCGGGAACGTGCGCGTTGCGCCGCCACGGTCGTCCCCGGTAGCGGTGTTCCTGGCGGGCCACGGCGATCGCGACGCGGCCGCGCACGACGGCGCTCGGCTCGCCGGCCGGATCGTCGGGCCGGGGCGCTTCGATCGCGAGGCGGAGATCGAAGCGGTCGAGCAGCGGTTCGGACAGCCGCCGCCGGTAGCGCTGGCGCTGCGCGTCGGTGCACCGGCAATGACGGCGCGCCAGGCCGCACGGGCAGGGATTGCAGCACGCGACGAGCAACAACTCCGCCGGCAGCTCGAGGTTTGCTCCGTGGCGGCTCACGCGCACGACCCGTTCCTCCAGGGGCTGGCGGAGGCCCTCGAGCACCGCGGGGCTGAACTCCGCGAGCTCGTCGAGGAAGAGCACGCCGCGGTGGGCGAGGGTGATCTCGCCGGGGCGGATGCGGCCATTGCTGCCGCCGCCGACGAGCGCGGCGGTGGAGGCGCTGTGGTGTGGTGCGCGGAACGGGCGTTCGTGGAGGAGCACCCCCGATGGGGCGAGGCCGGCGACGGAATGGATGCGGGTGACCTCGAGCGCGTGCTCGCGCTCGAGGTCGGAGAGGATCGTGGGGAGGCGGCGGGCGAGCATGGTCTTGCCGATGCCGGGCGGGCCGACGAGGAGGAGATGGTGGGCGCCGGCCGCGGCAACCGCGAGGGCGCGGCGCGCGCCGGCGAGGCCGCGCACCTCGGCGAGGTCGGGGGCGTCGGCGTCGGGTGGTGCGGGAACGGGTGGTTCGGGTGGGTCGGGCCAGGGTTGTTCGCCTTTCAGGCACGCGCGGAGCTCCGCGAGGTCGCGCGCGGCCCGTACGGTGACGCCGTCGACGAGCGCGGCTTCGGCCGCGACGGCGAAGGGGACCACGACCTCGCGCACGCCGTCGCGGTGCAGGGCGTCGACGAGCGCGAGCGTGCCGGGGATCGAGCGGACGGATCCGTCGAGCCCGAGCTCGCCGAGCACGCCGATGCCGTCGACCGCGGCTTCGGGGAGGTCGTCGGACGCGACGAGAAGCCCGACGGCGACGGCGAGCTCGAGGCCCGAGCCGCTCTTGCGGACCGCGGCGGGCGCGAGGTTGACGGTGATGCGTCGCTGCGGCCAGCCGAGCTCGGAGGACAGCAACGCGGCGCGGACGCGCTCGCGAGACTCGCGCCCGGCGGCGTCGGGGAGGCCGACGACGCAGTAGCCGGGCAGGCCGTTGCTCACGTGCACCTCGACGGTGACGGGTTGGCCGGCGATGCCGAGCAGGGTCGCACTACGGATCGAAGCGAGCATGACGGTCTCCCGAGAACGTGATGGATGTCACCGGGAGGCCTGTGCGACGCGGCCACGAACGTCGAGGGGCACGGTAACGGCAGGGTCGGACACCCAAGCACCCTCGCCGCTCAGATCCGCACGCCGCTGCGCTCGCGCGGGGGTGGGTCGTGGCGGCGGTACGGTGGTCGTCCATGTCGTGGCCGGTCGAGCCGTTCGCAGGATCGCTCACCCGGGCCAGCCCCCACACCCGCCGCGCGTACGAGCACGATGTCGAGGAGTTCGTCGCGTGGGCCGAGCGCGGAGGCTGCCCCGATCCGGCGCGCCTCGATCACCGCGTGTTGCGCCGCTACCTCGCGTACCTCACGACACGTGGCTTGGCGCGCACGACCATCGCGCGCGAAGGCCGCTTCGGTTCGCGCGTACGCGCGCTACCTGAACCGTCACGGCGTCATCGCGAGCGATCCCGGTCGCGCGTTGCGCGCGCCGAAGGCAGGTGCGCGGCTGCCGCACGTCCCGCGTCCCGACGAGACGTCGGAGATGCTCGATCGCGCCGCGCGCGCGGAGGCCGTTCGCACAGACGGCGACACAGACGGCGAACCCGATGCCGGTGCCGCGCGCGTCGAGCGCGCAGGTCGCGGCGCGCGACCGCGCGGTGCTCGAGCTGCTCTACGGCGCGGGGCTGCGCGTGAGTGAGTGCTGCGGTCTGCGCCCCGGCGACGTCGACGCGAAGCGTCGCACCGTCACCGTGCTGGGCAAGGGTGCCAAGGTGCGGAGGGTCCCCCTCGGCGCTCCCGCGATCACGGCGGTGCGCGAGTACGAGCACTCCGGGCGGGCCGCGCTGGCGACGCCCGCGTCGCCCGACGCGTTGTTCCTCAACCGCCGGGGTCGGGCTCTCACCCCTCGCGACGCGCGCCGGATCCTGGAACGTTTCCCCCTCGCCGACGGCCGGGTGCTGCACCCCCACGCCCTCCGGCACGCCTATGCGACGCACCTGCTGGAAGGGGGTGCCGACCTGCGGGCGGTTCAGGAGCTCCTCGGCCACGCCGATCTCTCGACCACCCAGGTCTACACTCACGTCACCGCTGACCGACTGAGAACCGTGTACCGACGCACGCATCCCCGGGCGTGAAGGACATCGTGGAAGACGCGTCCGATGTCATCCCCGAGCTCTGGGCCGAGTACAAGTCCACCGGCGCGCCCGACGCTCGTGAGCGACTGATCCTGAACTACTCGCCGCTCGTCAAGTTCGTCGCGGGCCGCGTCGCGGCCGGGCTCCCGCAGAACATCGAGCAATCCGACCTCGTCAGCTACGGCATCTTCGGGCTCATCGACGCGATCGACAAGTTCGATCCGGCGCGCGGCTTCAAGTTCGAGACCTACGCGATCTCGCGTATCAAAGGCGCGATCATCGACGAGCTGCGTTCCATCGACTGGGTGCCGCGCTCGGTGCGCGCCAAGGCGCGTTCGATCGAGCGGGCGTATTCGAAGCTCGAGAACGAGTTGCGGCGTACCCCCGACGACGGTGAGGTCGCCGGCGAGCTCGGCATGTCGGAGGACGAGCTCGCGGCGGTGATGTCGCAGATCTCCTTCGTCGGTCTCGTCGCGCTCGACGAGCTGCTCGCGGCGGGCAGCGATCGCCAGGCGGGCGCGACGCTCGGCGACACGATCGCCGACACCGCGAACGATCCCGTCGCCGCGTTCGAGACCGAAGAGATGCGTCAGGTGCTCGCCGACGCGATCAACCGCATGCCCGATCGTGAGCGACTCGTGCTCACGCTCTACTACTACGAGGGCCTCACCCTCGCGGAGATCGGCAACGTGCTCGGCGTCACCGAGAGTCGGGTCTGCCAGATCCACACGAAGGCGATCTTCCAGCTGCGTTCTCGGCTCTCCGAACCGACTCCCGAACGCGGACTCGTCACCTGACGGCGCGCGGCTGAGCGGGCGCCTCCACCGGGTCGATCCCGTCGCGACCCGTCGGCGCTCGACACCGTCCGAGGCTCGCGGTACCTTCGTCGCCTCGCTTCCCCGCGTGCTTCCCCCGCCGCTGTTTCGTCGCGTCCGGGGAGGACATCGTGGGTCTCGGGTTTCGTTGTTTGCGTGCGCGTCTCATCGCGGACCGCATCGCGGGCCGCATCGCGTGTCGCGGCCCGGCGCTCGTCGCGCTCGTGGTTGCGGTCGGTGGCGCCGTCGTGCTCACCGGCGCGCCCGCGTCGTCGGCGCTGACCGGGCCGGGCGCGGGCTTCCGGCGCCCGGTCGAGGGCGCGGTCGTCCGCGCGTTCGCGCCGCCCGCCACGCCGTACGGCCCCGGCCATCTCGGTGTCGACTTCGCCGCCGCGCCCGGAACACCGGTGCGGGCCCCCGCGGCCGGCGTCGTCACCTTTGCCGGCGCCGTCGCGGGCTCGCTGCACGTCGTCGTCAGCCACGCGGGCGGGATCCGCACGAGCGCGTCGTTCCTCGCGTCCGTCGCCGTCGTGCAGGGCCAGCAGGTGCAGGCGGGCACGACGCTCGGGACGAGCGGAGGCCGCGGCGAGGGCCACGACGGCGGTGTCGTGCACTTCGCGGCCCGTCTCGGCGCCACCTACATCGACCCGATGGTGCTCTTCGCCGCTGCGGATCTCGCGGCCGTCGTGCACCTCGCCGAGCCCCACGATGGTCCGTCCCGCGGGAGCGCCGCGGGTGCATGGGGCGCCGAGCCCGATGGCCCGGCGGCGGAGCGGGCCGCGCTCGGGGCTGCCCTGACCGTCGGCGCCCGCGGCAGCGCGAGCGTGCCGTCGTGGTGGGCGGGGCCCGACGCACTCGAGATCAGCGGCCGTGCCGGCGCACGCGCCCGCCGCGGTGGCGGTGCACGCGCCGGCCGCGGAGCGGGAGCCGCGGGCGGCCGTCTCGACCCCGGCGCCCGTGTCCACCACGACGAGCGCTGCTGCCCTGGTCGGCATCGCGACGGCCGGCGTCGTCGGCGGGTCCGGCGCCGTGGTGGCGCGCCGCCGCCGGCACCGATCGCGGGTTGCCGGGGCGGCGACGCGCTGAGCCGGAAGTGGCGCAGGAGGGGCCGACTACACTGCCCTCCGGCCCGGAACCGATTCCGGGTCGCAGCCCGGATCCGGTCGAGCTCGATCGGCTTCGGCTCAGCATCTCCGACATCCCCGACATCCCCAACATCCCCGACCATGCCCGCCTGCGACCCCGAGGTGGCGCCCCCGGAGTGTTCCGGACCGGCGTCCGCGCGGGTGGGAACACCAACCAAGGGAGGCGCGACCGTGCCCGTCGTGACCATGCGGCAATTGCTCGAGGCGGGTGTCCACTTCGGGCACCAGACCCGGCGCTGGAACCCGAAGATGAAGCGCTTCATCTTCGGCGAGCGCAACGGCATCTACGTCGTCGATCTGCACCAGACCCTCGATCGCATCGACGTCGCGTACCGCTTTGTACGCGACACGGTCGCCGACGGCGGGACCGTGCTGTTCGTCGGCACCAAGCGTCAGGCCCAGGAGCCGATCAAGGCGCAGGCCGACCGCTCCGGCTCGCCGTACGTGAACTTCCGCTGGCTCGGCGGGATGCTCACGAACTTCCAGACCGTGCATGCCCGCGTCGCGAAGCTGCGCGAGCTGCAGCGGGTGATCGACTCCGGCGAAGTCGATCAGATGATCAAGAAGGAAGGCCTGAAGGTGCGGCGCGAGGCGGCGAAGCTCGAACGCAACCTCGGCGGCATCAAGCGGCTCGAGCGCGTCCCGAACGTGATCTTCGTGATCGACACGAAGAAGGAACACATCGCCGTCACCGAGGCGAACCGGCTCGGAATCCCGGTCGTCGCGATCGTCGACACGAACTGCGACCCCGACGTCATCGACTACGTGATCCCCGGCAACGACGACGCGATCCGCTCCGCGGCGCTGATGTCGCGCGTGATCGCGGACGCGGTCCAGGAGGGGCGTTTCATCGCGACCAAGCGCAACGCCCGTGCCGGTACCCGCGCCGAAGACGTCGCCGACCGCAAGCCGATCGATCCCGAAGAGGCGCGGCGCAAGGCCGAGGGCCAGCAGCGCGCGAAGGCGGCCGCTGCCGAGCAGCAGAAGAAGATCGAGGCGCGCGCCGCCGCGGCCGCCAAGGAAGCGAAGGAGCGGGCCGCCGCGCCGGCGCCGGTGGCTGCGGAGACCGCGCCGGATGAGACCGAGACGGCACCGGTCGAGGCCCCCGCGACCGAGACGGTGGTCGGCGCCGACGCGGCGGTCCCGGCGGAGGCATCCGCGACGACCGAGACGGCGGGTGACGCGAGCAATGGCTGAGATCTCCGCCAAGGACGTCGCCGCGCTGCGCAAGCAGACCGGCGCCGGGATGATGGACTGCAAGGCCGCGCTCGCCGAGTGCGACGGCGACATGGACGCGGCGAAGGACTGGTTGCGCGAGAAGGGCAAGGCGGGCGCGCCCAAGCGCGACGGTCGCAGTGCCGACCAGGGCGCGGTCGACGTCGCGATCGAGGGTGGCGTCGCCGCGCTCGTGGAGCTCAACTGCGAGACCGACTTCGTCGCCAAGGGCCCGCAGTTCAAGGACCTGGTCGTTCGCCTGGTGCAGCTCGTGCTGCGCGAGGGCGACACCGGGCTCGCGGACGCGAAGTTCGACGGTTCCACCGTGGGCGAGGAGATCACCGGCCTCGCGGCCACGATCGGCGAGAAGGTCGAGCTCGGCCGCGTCGCGCGGTTCGAATCGAGCGACGGCGTCCTCGACGCGTACAAGCACATCCAGAACGAGCGCGGCGTCATCGGCGTGCTCGTCGAGCTCGGTGGCGTCGACCGATCGAATGCCAAGGCGATCGAGGTCGCGCACGACCTCGCCCTGCACATCGCGAGTGCCGCGCCCCGCTACGTGCGCCGCGCCGACGTCCCGGCGAGCGAGGTCGAGCACGAGCGCGCGATCCTCGAGGCGCAGACCCGCGAAGAGGGCAAACCGGAGCAGGCGATCGGCAAGATCGTCGAGGGGAAGCTCGGCGGCTACTTCAAGCAGGTCGTCCTCATGGAGCAGCCGTTCGTGCGTGAGCCGAAGACGACGATCGCGTCGCTCGTCGGTTCACTCGGCGACGGCGCCGTTGTGCGACGCTTCGTGCGCGTGAAGATCGGCGAGGACTGAGAGCGGCTGCGGATGACGACCAGCGCGTACCGGCGGGTGGTGCTCAAGCTCTCGGGTGAGGCGTTCTCCGACCGGACGATCGGGTACGGCATCGACGCAGAGATCGTGGGCCGCATTGCCGACGAGGTGGCCAAGGCACGCGAGGAGCTCAGCGTCGAGATCGCCATCGTCGTCGGCGGCGGCAACATCTTCCGCGGCCTCTCGGGTGCCAAGTGGGGCATGGACCGTGCCCGTGCCGACTACATGGGCATGCTCGCAACGGTGATCAACGCGCTCGCGCTGCAGGACGCGCTCGAAGGGCTCGGCCAACCGACGCGAGTGCAGACCGCCATCTCCATGGCGCAGGTCGCCGAGCCCTACATCCCGCTCCGCGCGGTGCGCCACCTCGAGAAGGGCCGCCTCGTGATCTTCGCGGCGGGCACCGGCAACCCGTACTTCACGACCGACACCACCGCGGCGCTGCGGGCCGCGGAGATCGGCGCGCAGGCCGTGTTGAAGGGCACGCATTCGGGTGTCGACGGTGTCTACAGCGCCGATCCCCGCCGCGATCCCGACGCGGTCAAGTTGCTCGAGGTCACCCACTTCGAGGTGCTCAACCGGCGCCTCGAAGTGATGGACTCCACCGCCATCACGTTCTGCATGGACAACTCGCTGCCGATCATCGTCTTCGACGTGATGGAGCCCGGCAACATCCGGCGCGCGCTCCTCGGCGATCCCATCGGCACGCTCGTCAGCTCGAAGGAGGGTTGATGGATCCCAAGGTCGACGAGTGCAAGGACCGGATGCACAAGGCGGTCGTTCACTTGCAGGAGGAGTTCTCGGGCATTCGCACCGGGCGGGCGACGCCTGCGCTCGTCGACAAGCTGCGGGTCGATTACTACGGCACGGAGGTTCCGCTCCAGCAGCTCGCGGGGTTCTCGGTGCCCGAGCCGCGCGTGCTCGTGATCTCGCCGTACGACAAGGGCGCGATGAAGGCCATCGAGCGTGCGATCCAGAGCAGCGACCTCGGCATCAACCCGTCGAACGACGGGAGCGTGATCCGGCTCACCTTTCCGGAGCTCACCCGCGAACGGCGCCAGGATCTCGTGAAGGTGGTCAAGCAGCGGGCGGAGGAGAGCAGGGTCGCGGTGCGCAACGTCCGGCGTCACGTCCGCCAGGAGCTCGAGACCCTCGAGCACAACGGCGAGCTGTCGCGCGACGCGCTCGATCGCATCGAGAAGGACCTCGAGAAGGTCACCCACGACGCGATCACGGAGATCGACTCGATGCTGACCCACAAGGAGCAGGAGCTGCTCGAGGTCTGAGCGCTCTGGTCGCGGGCCGTTCGGGCCGCGCCGATCGCCCGAGACCGGCGCGCGCTTCCGCACGTCCGGGGGACGCGACCGTTAGCCTGGTCCTGCGGGGGGAGTCGGGGGAGGAACATGTCCGACCGAGACGAGCGAGATCAGCCCGAAGGCGTCCGGATCCTCGGCGCCGAAGAGGCGCAGGCGGTGCTCGGAGGCGAGCAGGGTCAGGACGCGCCCGAGCCCGGTGCGCCCGCCGACGAGCGCGACGAGCTGTTGCCGCGCCGCTCGGGTGCGGCCACGTGGTCGGCGAGCGACGCGGGCGAGGTTCCCGATGCCGTCGACCTCTCCGAGGAAGCGGCCGAGGAGCCGCCGTCCCTGCGACCGATGACCCCCCCGGGTCCGGCAGGCGAAGGCGTCGCCGAGGAGCTCGTGCGCGCGGTACCGGTCGAGCCGGCCGAGGCACCGGTGCTACCTCACTGGACGGAACCCGCAACCGGGCAGCTCCCCGCGGTCTTCTCGTCCGGCGACGACGACGCCGGAGAGGACGACCTCTCGGCCTGGGCGACGTTCGGAGGCCAGACCCGGTTCCGCTCCGACGTGTCCGACTGGGCCGACGGCGACTTCGACGAGCTGAGCGATCTGGGTAGCGACGAGACCCGCGTGGGCGCGCTCGCCGAGGCACCGCCCGACGACGACGATGCCGCTTTCGCCGCGCAGGTCGCCGCGCGCCGCCGGCGGGGCGGATCGCGCCCGCGCCCGCGCGAGACGGCGGTCGCCGAGGAGCGCGAGGTCGTCGCGACGCCGTCGGGTCGCGACCTACCGATCGCGCTGCTCACGGCCGCGGCGATCGTCGTGCTCGCGTTGCTCGCGTGGGCCTACGGGCGTACGACGACCTTGCTGCTCGCGGCCGCGGTCGTCGGGCTCTGCAGCCTCGAGCTCGCGAACGGGCTCCGATCGCGCGGGCACCACCCCGCGACGCTGATCGCGTTCCTCGCCTCCGTCGGGCTCGTGCTCGCGGCGAAACACGACGGCACCGCCGCGTATCCGGTGTTCTTCGCGCTCGCGACCGTGTTCTCCCTGCTCTGGTTCCTCTGGAAGGTCACCCCCGGCAGACCGGTGCGCGGCGTCGCGAGCACCCTGCTGACGTTCGGCTACGTCGGTGTGCTCGGCGGCTTTGCGGGGTTGTTGCTCCAGTCGCCCGACGGCACCGCGCTCGTCTTCGGGACCGCGATCTGCACCGTCGCCTACGACGTCATCGGCTACTTCTTCGGATCGCAGTTCGGCCGGGCGCGCATCGCTCCCGACATCTCGCCGAACAAGACCGTCGAGGGGACGCTCGTCGGTTTCACCGCCGCGGTGGTGCTGGGCGTCGTCGCCGTTTCGCGCATCCATCCGTGGAACTACAAGAGCGGCCTCGCGCTCGGCTTGCTCGTCGGGGCCGGATCCGTGCTCGGCGACCTCTGCGAGTCGATGATCAAACGCGATCTCGACCTCAAGGACTTCGGTTCGCTGCTGCCCGGCCACGGCGGAGTGCTCGATCGCTTCGACGGGCTGCTCTTCTGCCTGCCGATCACCTACTACCTCGCGCTGCACCTCAAGTTCTTCTGAGCAGCGTGGCGCGAGGCCCGAACGCGTCCGTCTCCGAGCGCTCGGCGCGCGGCCGCGTCGATCTCGCCGTGGTACTCGTCGTCGTGGTCGCGCTCGTCCTCGGCGGCGTCGGTGTGTACGCGCTCGTACACGACACGTCGTCGCCGCGTGCCTCGCTGCCGGCGGCGACCACGACCGCGGCGGCGACCACGACCACGACCGCGACCACGTCGTCGACGACCGTTGCCGCGCCGGCGCTCGTGCTCACTCCCGCGGTCTGCGAGGCCCTCGGACCCTTCGCGACGGCGGCGCGCGAGGCGCGGCTGCGGTCGACGACGCTGTCGACGCGGTTTGCGCGGACCCGCGTGGCGCTGCTCGGCCTCGCCGATCGCGAGGTCGCGGCCGTGCAGACGGCGGCCGGCCTCTCCGGCGGCGCCGTCCGAAGCGATCTGCTGGCCGTGCTCACCTACGTGCAGCAGGCCCAGACCGCGCTGCGCAACGCCACCTCTCTCGCGCAGTACCGCGCCGCGCTGCCGACCGGTGCCGTCGCGACCCGGGCCCGTACCGCGCAGCAGGCGCTCGACGCCGCGGTGCTGACGCAGTGCGCGGGGACGGCGCCGCCCACCGTCGGCGGCGCCTGAAGCCGAGCTGAGGAATCGGCGCCCCGGAGGCCGCCCGGGGCCCCGGTGCTGCGAGGGCCGGCGCCGGCGGGCTCTAGGCTCTCGGCATGGCCCGTGGCGTTGTGATCCTCGGTTCCACGGGCTCGATCGGCACCCAGGCCCTCGACGTCATCCGCAGCCACCCCGACGACTACCGGGTCGTGGCGCTCGCGGCCGGCCGCAACGCGCCGGCCCTCGCCGCGCAGGCCGCCGAGTTCGGTCTCGGTCCTGATGCCGCCCGGCTCTGCGGCGACGATCCGGCTCCGCTCGAAGAGCTCGCCGCGCGGGCCGACGCGGAGGTCGTGTTGAATGCCGTCGTCGGCTTCGCCGGGCTGCCGGCGACGCTGAGCGCACTGCGCCACGGGAAGCGGCTCGCGCTCGCGAACAAGGAGAGCCTCATCGCCGGCGGGCCGGTGGTCGCGAAGGTGCGCGCCCAGGGCGGCGGTGAGATCGTCCCTGTCGATTCCGAGCACTCGGCGCTCTACCAGTGCCTGCGTGCCGGTCGCGCGTCGGAGGTCGAACGTCTGGTCGTCACGGCGAGCGGCGGACCGTTCCGTGGCCGCTCGCGTGCCGATCTCGAGCAGGTCACCGTCGAGCAGGCGCTCGCGCACCCGACCTGGTCGATGGGAGCGAAGATCACGATCGACAGCTCGACGCTCATGAACAAGGGGCTCGAGGTCATCGAGGCCCACGAGCTGTTCGGCATCGATTTCGACCACGTCGACGTGGTCGTGCACCCGGAGTCGGTGGTGCACAGCATGGTCGAGTTCTGCGACGGCGCGACGATCGCGCAGCTCTCGATGCCCGACATGCGCCTGCCGATCGGGCTCGCGCTCGGTGCGCCGCACCGGCTGGCGCAGCCGTTCGGCGCGATCGACTGGGCGACGCTCGGGTCGCTGCACTTCGAGGTCCCCGATCGCGCCACCTTCCGCGCCCTCGACCTCGCGTACGCCGCCGGGCGGGCGGGCGGCTCCGCTCCGGCCATCCTGAGCGGGGCCAACGAGATCGCCGTCGAGGCCTTCCTCGCCGGCGCACTGCCCTGGACGGGAATCGACGAGGTCGTCGCCGAAGTCCTCGATGCCGGCACCGGCGGCGCCGATGAGGTCGACGACGTTCTCGACGCGGATCGGCGCGCCCGCGAGCGGGCCCGGCACGTGGTCGCACGAAGGAGCGCGGCGTGAAAGATCCGCTGGAACAGGTGACGCTCGACGTTCGCCGGGCCGTCACGTACGTCGTGCTGGCGGGCGTGACCCTCGTCGTCCTCGCGTTCGCGAACCCGAACCTCTTCGGCACGATCGTCGTGATCCTGGCGTTCTTCGTCATGATCATGCTGCACGAGTTCGGTCACTTCGTGATGGCCAAGCGCGCGGGCATGAAGGTCACGGAGTTCTTCGTCGGGTTCGGGCCACGCATCTGGTCGGTCACGAAGGGCGAGACCGAATACGGCCTGAAGGCGTTCCCGCTCGGCGGTTACTGCAAGATCATCGGGATGACGAACCTCGAGGAGGTCGACCCGGAAGACGAGCCACGCGCCTACCGCTCCAAGCGGTTCCTGCCGAAGTTGAGCGTGATCCTCGCCGGCTCGGTGATGCACTTCCTCATCGCACTCGTCCTCATCTTCATCGTGCTGTTCGCCGCGGGGAACTTCGTGGACGCGACCGCGACCACCACGGTCGACTCGGTCACCGGTCCCGCCGGTCAGGCGCTGCTCCATCCCGGCGACCGCATCGTCTCGATCGACGGCCACTCCGTCCCGAACTGGGACACCGCGGTGGCGCTCATCCAGGACCGACCCGGCCAGGCGGTCGCAGTCGTCGTCGAGCGGACGGGCGAGCAGGTGACGCTCACCGTCCACCTCGCCGCGCACCGACCCGACGAGACGGCACGGCTCGGCTACGCCGGCATCCAGCCGACGGTCCACGTCCCGCATCCGGGGATCCTCGCGTCGGCTGCCCTCGCGCCCCAGCGCGAGTACCGCATCGGCGTCGAGTCGATCGGCGCGCTCGGGCACATCTTCTCTCCCACGGGCGTGCGCAACTACGTCGACAATCTCTCGAGCAAGACACCGACGCACGCGAACGACCGCTTCGTCTCGCCCGTCGGATTCGGCCGCCTCGCCAACCAGGCCGTGCGGGCCGGGTGGGTGGACACCGTCGATCTGCTGATCCTCATCAACGTGTTCATCGGGTTGTTCAACCTGGTGCCGTTGCTCCCGTTCGACGGTGGGCACGCGGCGATCGCGACGTACGAGTGGATCGCGTCGAAGTTGCGGCACCGCCGTGTTCAGGTCGATGTCGCCAAGCTCATGCCCCTCACGCTCGCGGTGCTCGCGGTGCTCGGGTTCATCTTCCTCTCGAGCCTCTTCCTCGATCTCAGCCACCCCATCTCGAACCCGTTCTGATCGCGGCCGGCCCCGCCCGAGCCGGGGGTCGGGGGCCGGCGGTCGTAGGCTGGTTCCCGTGCACGAGCGACGGCTGACTCGACAGGTGCGGGTGGGTGACGTCGCGATCGGCGGCGGCGCCGCGATCAGCGTGCAGTCGATGACCACGACGAAGACTGCCGACGTCGAGGGCACGCTCGCCCAGATCTACACGCTCGCGGGTGCGGGCGCCGACGTCGTCCGCTGCACCTGCAACGAGGAACCGGCTGCGGAGGGGCTCGCGCGCATCGTCCCTCGCTCGCCCGTGCCGATCGTCGCCGACATCCACTTCCAGTACCGGCTCGCCCTGGCCGCGATGGAGGCCGGGGTCCACGCGCTCCGTCTCAATCCGGGCAACATCCGCAAGGCCGAGCACATCAAGCTCGTCGCCCGCGAGGCGCGCGATCGCGGCCTGCCGATCCGCATCGGGGTCAACGCAGGCTCGCTCGATCCCGCGATGGCCGAGGCCCACGGCGGGATCACGGCCGAGGCGCTCGTCGCGTCGGCGATGCACGAGCTCGCCCTCTTCGAAGAAGTCGGCTTCGACGACGTGAAGATCTCGGTGAAGGCGTCGAACGTGCCGCTCATGATCGACGCGTACCGTCTGCTCGCCGACACGACCGATCACCCCCTGCACCTCGGGGTCACCGAGGCCGGCCCGCCGCCCGCGGGTCTCGTGAAGTCGACGGCGGGGATCGCCACGCTCCTCTCGGAAGGCATCGGCGACACGATCCGCTACTCGCTCACGGCGGATCCCGTCGAGGAGGCTCGGGCCGGCCGCCAGCTGCTCGAGGCGCTCGGCCTGCGTGAGCGCAAGGGGCTCGATCTGATCGCGTGCCCGTCGTGCGGGCGGGCCGAGGTCGACGTCATCCGCGTCGCATCGGAGGCGCAGGCCGCGCTCGAGGAACGCAACATCCCGCTCCAGGTCGCGGTCATGGGCTGCGTGGTCAACGGGCCCGGCGAAGCGCGCGGCGCCGACCTCGGCATCGCGGCCGGTCGGGGCAAGGGGCACCTGTTCGTGCGTGGACACGTGGTCCGGGTGGTTCCGGAGTCCGAGATGGTCCCGGCGCTCCTCGAGGAAGCCGAGCGGATCCTGGTCGAGGGCATCGAGGCGCGGATCGCGGCGGCCGACGCCGACGCGGAGACGATCGCGGCGGCCACCCGAGCGGAGTTGCTCGCCGAACAGGGCGGCGACGCCAACGACGACGCGACGCGCATCGCGCGCGTGCGCCGAGCGGCCGACGGCGCCTGAGCGGCGCCGACGCGCTCAGTCGGTGATCGCGGTCGCGGTCTGGGCCGGAGCGCTCGCAACTTGCGGATGAGCATCCGCCGACTCGCGCGCCATCATGCGTCGCTTCACGACCCGCAACATCACCGTCTTGATCGTGGCGGCGATGATCGCGACGTCGAGGGTCAGTGACCAGTTCTCGACGTAGAAGATGTCGAGCCGCTTGTACGCATAGAACGACGGGTTGTCGCGCGCTTCGACCTGCCACAGGCCGGTGATGCCCGGCGGCACCGACTGCCGCGAGAGCAGGTCTTCGTCGAACTCCGCGACTTCCGACGGCAGTGCCGGGCGCGGGCCGACGAGGCTCATCTCCCCGCGGATCACGTTGAGCAGGTTCGGGAGCTCGTCGATGCTCGTCGTCTCGAGGAGCCGCCCGATCCGGGTGCGCCGTGGATCGTGGGCCAGCTTGAAGAGCGGGCCGTTGCGCTCGTTGGCCGGCAGCAAGGGTTCGCGCGCCAGCTCGGCGTTCGGGATCATCGTGCGCAGCTTCAGCATGGTGAAGGTCTCGCCGTGCCGGCCGACACGCTGTTGGCGGAAGAAGACCGGGCCGCGGTCCTCCAGCTTGATGAGGAGTGCGGCCGCGGCGAGCACCGGCGCCGACGCGAGGAGCAACGTCGCGGAGAGGCTGACGTCGAGTGCTCGCTTCAACCCGAGTTGCCAGTTCGAGAGCTGCACGGGTTCGAGGTAGAAGAGCGGCTCGTACGCCAGCGGCAGCGGCCGGAGCCGGCGGCTCGAGATGCCTTCGAGCCCGCTCGAGAGGTGCAGGTGCACGTGCAGGCCCGAACGGAGCAGCTCGCGGGTCAGGCCGTCGAGGTCGTCGCGCGGCACCGCGCTGCCGGCGATCATCACGCCCGTGACGCCCGACGTCGCCGCGGCGGCGCCCGTGTCGCCGATCGTGCCGAGGAAGCGGGCGGCCTCGGGCCAGTGCGCCACCTCGGGAGCGTGGCCGAGCACTCCGATGACCCGGAACCCGATCTCGGGGTGGTTGTCGAGGAGCCGGTAGAGGTCGTGGGCCTGCTCGTTGGTGCCGACGATGAGCACCGGCCGGCAGTAGCGGCCCTGCGCGCGGGCCCACTTGAGCCACGTCGTGTAGAGCGCCCGGAACCACGCGAGCAGGACGAACGACAGCAGCCCGCCGGCCGCGGCGCGCCAGCCCGAGATCGGCGCGTCGATGAGATTACCGACGATGAACGCGGCGACCGCCGAGAGCAACGCGGCGCGAGCGAGCCGCGCGACCTCGACGGATCGCACCCCCGAGACGCGTGCGAGGTAGAGGCGCTGCGACGCGATCGCGGCGATCGACGCGAGCAGGATCATCGCCTCCGCGACGACGAGCGCGCCCGGGCGCCCCGAGAACGCGCCACCGAATCGGCCGGGGAGCGCGAGCACGAAGCCCCACGCCATCGCGACCGACGCCAGGTCGAGCACGAGGAGCATGCGCCGCAACCAGCGCGATCCGGTCGGCCCGGTCGCCCCGACGACCTGGAGTGTCGCCCGGCGCGTCGGGTCGCGTGGTTCGGCGATCGGCGACGTGCTCACCGCGGCCGTCCGATTTCGGACGCGACGAGACGTGCTCCTGGACGCGCTCGGAGCGGTTCCACCATCCTGGGTGCGGGCCGCCCGCCCGTTCCTTGCGTCATCCTGATCGTGCCGCCCCTGTGCCTCGCAGAAACCACCGGTGGGCTCATGCGTGTGCCGACCCGCCCGGGTCTCCGACCTGTCCGAGAAGTTCTCGCCCGTTCCCTGCCCCTGTCAGCCTGCGAAGGCTGCCGTCGTCCATTCTGCCGCGCTCCCGTCGCCACTACCAGTGGCGACGGGCAGCATTTCGCGCGGTGTCTGCCCGCTCGTTGCCGTTCGATGAACGTTCGGCGCCGACTCCCCTGCCTCGTCCTGTAACCCCCCGTTTGTCCACTTAGAACGATTCGCCGAGGATCATGCCGGCGCCGACGGTCTCGTTGGTCCCCTCGTCGACGAGGATGAAGCTCCCGGTGACCCGGTTGCGCCGGTACTCGTCGACGAAGAGCGGCACCGTGCTGCGGAGGCTCACGCGACCCAGGTCGTTCATCGCGAGCGCGCCCGGCTGCTCGTCGCGGTGCAACGAGTTCACGTCGAGGCGGTACTTCAGCTCCTGCACGCGGCAGCGCGCGACGCGGGTCGTGTGCTTGATCGCGTAGAGGGCGCCCTCACGGAGGGGGCGCTCGTGGAACCAGCACATCATCGCGTCGACGTCCTGCGTCGCGGTCGGGGTGTTGTGCGGCCGGCAGATCATGTCGCCGCGGCTCACGTCGAGGTCGTCGGCGAGACGGATGCTCACCGACATCGGTGGGTACGCCTCGGCGATCGGGCCGCCGAACTCGTCGATGCCCGCGACGGTCGTCGTGAAACCCGTCGGCAGCACCATGACCTCGTCGCCGGCGCGGAAGATCCCGCTCGCGACCTGGCCCGCGTAACCGCGGTAGTCGTGGTGGTCGTGCGACATCGGACGGATGACGAACTGCACCGGGAAGCGCGAGTCGATGAGGTTGCGGTCGGAGCCGATGTAGATGTGCTCCAGATGGTGGAGCAGCGTCGCGCCGCCGTACCAGGGCGTGTTCGGCGAATGCGTCACGACGTTGTCGCCGTGGAGCGCGGAGATCGGGATGAACGTGAGATCGTCGATCTCGAGCTTGCCGGCGAAGTCGGTGAACTCGGAGCAGATCTCTTCGAACCGCTCCTCGTCGTAGTCGACGAGGTCCATCTTGTTGACGCAGAGCACGAGGTGCTTCACCTGGAGGAGCGACGCGATGACCGAGTGGCGCCGGGACTGCTCGAGCACGCCCTTGCGCGCGTCGATGAGGACGAGCGCGAGGTCGGCGGTCGACGCACCGGTGACCATGTTGCGCGTGTACTGCACGTGACCGGGCGTGTCCGCGATGATGAACTTGCGTCGCGGCGTGGCGAAGTAGCGGTACGCGACGTCGATCGTGATGCCCTGCTCGCGCTCGGCCCGCAGGCCGTCGGTGAGCAACGCGAGGTTCGTGTAGTCGAAGCCGCGGTCGCGGCTGGTGCGCTCGACGGCTTCGAGCTGGTCCTCGAAAATCTGCTTGGTCTCGAGCAGCAGCCGCCCGATGAGCGTGCTCTTGCCGTCGTCGACCGAGCCGGCGGTGGCGAACCGGAGCATCTCCATCAGAAGTAACCCTCTCGCTTTCGGTCTTCCATCGCGGCTTCGGTGAAGCGGTCGTCGGCGCGGGTCGCGCCCCGTTCGGTGATCCGGGAGGCGGCCACCTCGAGGATGATGTCGTCGATCGTCGCCGCGCTCGACTCGACCGCTCCGGTGCAGCTCGCGTCGCCGACGGTGCGGTAGCGCACGAGCAGTTCCTCCGGCTCCTCGTCGGGGAGCAGGGTGACGAAATCGGAGACCGCCAGCCACATGCCGTCGCGGCGGAACACTTCGCGCCGGTGCGCGAAGTAGATCGAGGGGACCTCGATCTCCTCGACCTCGATGTACTGCCAGATGTCGAGCTCGGTCCAGTTCGAGAGCGGGAACACACGGATGTGCTCGCCCTTGCGGTGGCGACCGTTGTAGAGGTTCCACAGCTCGGGCCGCTGGTTCTTCGGATCCCACTGACCGAAGTCGTCGCGGAAGGAGTACACGCGCTCCTTGGCGCGGGCCTTCTCCTCGTCGCGCCTGCCCCCGCCGAAGACGGCGTCGAACTGGTGCGTGGTGATCGCGTCGAGCAGCGTCGTCGTCTGCAGCCGATTGCGACTCGCACGAGGGCCGCGCTCCTCGACGACCCGTCCGGAGTCGATCGACTCCTGCACGGACGCGACGACGAGATTCAGGCCGAGTTCGGCGACGCGACGGTCACGGAACTCGAGGACCTCGTCGAAGTTGTGCCCGGTGTCGACGTGCATGACCGCGAAGGGGATGCGCGCCGGCCAGAAGGCCTTCTCGGCCAGCCGCAGCATCACGATCGAGTCCTTGCCGCCGGAGAACAGGAGCACCGGCTTCTCGAACTCGGCGGCGACCTCCCGGAAGATGTGGATCGACTCGGCCTCGAGCGCGCTGAGATGAGAGATCTGCGTTTTCACGTACCGTCACTGCCCCTTGACGTTGAGTGATCAATATACGCGCTCGACCGGGCCGTGGCCAGAGAAAGCCGTCGACTCGCCGGCCGCGAGGATACCGGCGACCGGGCAAGGGCGACATGGCCCTGAGGGTGAGTCCCGCCCGGGGTGCTGCCGGGCCTACTGTTCCTCCGCTCCGTTGCCTCGACCCGGGACCGAACCGCTGATGCCTCGCCGAAGCCGGGCCCTCGCCGCCGCTCTCCTCGTCGTGCTGGCGGGCGTCGCCGCGATCGTGGTTGCGGCGACCGTCCACCATGGGCGCCACGGTGATGTCACGGCTCGGAACCCGTCCGCGACGTCGGAGCCGGCGCCCTCGACCGGGGGGAAGCTCACGCCGGCGAGCTTCGGGATCTCCACCGGGGTCGCGCTCTTCAACGAGTCGCCGGATCGCATCGACATCGACATGGCCGCAATGGCGACCGCCGGCGCCCACTGGATCCGAACGGCGGTCCGCTGGGACCTCGTCGAGCCCGACGACGCAACGACCGACGACTGGACCAAATCCGATCGCATCGTCGCGGACGCGCAGGCGCACGGGCTCGATCTGATCTTCGACGTGACCGGCACGCCGCAGTGGGCGGCCGGCGCGGGCGCGTCCACCAACGTGCAGTTCCCGTCGGATCTCCACACGTACGCGGCGTTCGCGGCGAAGCTCGCGGCGCGCTACGAGGGTCGGGTGCACGTCTACGAGCTCGGCAACGAGCCGAACCACGTCAAGACGTCGGCCGACCCGCAGCTCTATACGCGCCTGCTCCAGCTGACCTATCCCGCGATCAAGGCGAGCGACCCGAACGCGACGGTGCTGACGGGCGGCCTGGGCGGGACTCGCGACAAGAAGGGCAATTTGGCGGGCGACACCTTCCTGGCGCAGCTCTACAAGGACGGCGCGAAGGGATATTTCGATGGTGTGAGCTACCACCCGTACACGTACCCACTGCTCGCGTCGCAAGACAGCGGGTCCCGAGGCTGGAGCCGAATGCTGAATGCGCACCGGATCATGGCGGCCAACGGCGACGGTGCGATGAAGATCTGGATCACCGAATACGGCGCACCGACCAACGGTGGTGGCGGGGCCGTGACCGAGGCTCAACAGGCGCAGATGGTGACCGACGCGTACCGGCTCTGGTCCACGTACTCCTGGTCAGGACCCCTGTGTTGGTTCGACTATCGTGACAAAGGCAACGACACGAGCAACAAGAAGGACTTCTTCGGGCTCGTCAATTCCGACGGAGATCCGAAGGCCGCTCTCGTGCAATTCCAGATGCTGGCACGTTCCGTGCGATGAGTCCGGTTGCTCCGCACGTCTCCCCCGAGGAAGGGTCCCTACTTTGATGATTCGAATCCGACGCGCCGCAGCCCTGGTGGGGGCCGTGGCAATCGCCACAGGAGCGAGCTTCGCTCTCGGGACCGCGCCTGGAGGCGCGGCCACGTCCGCACCCGCGGTGCCCGCGCCGCCCGCCGCCGGCATCGGCGTCAACGGTCTCTGTGGCGGGGTGCTGCCGGGGAGCATGCCGTCCGACCTGCGTGAGGGCGCGGCGGAGAGCTCGCTCATCCACGTGTACACCGAGGCGGCCGGATTCGTGCTCTCGGGCAGCGTGCCGGTCGACGCGGTGAACCCCGGCCTGTACTCGAAGCCGCAGGTGCTGCCCTCACCGACGCCGCTGGTCTCGTCGGGCACCCAGGTGAACAGCTACCTCCTGCACTCCGATCCGCTGGGCTCCTCGACGGTGCACATCCACCGCGCGGCGACGATCGGCTTCACCCAGCAGGTGATCGGCGTGCAGCTGCTCCTCTCGACCCTCACCGAGGCGCAATCGACGCAACTGCACACGCCGGGCACGCACTACACCTCGGGCACGTCCGGAATGGAGCTCGCGGCCAACGGCCACGGCGACTACGTGCGCATCGTGAACAACCACACGGTCTCGGTGTCGTTCAAGACGTCGAACAACGTCGATGAGGTGCGCGTCATCACCCGCGCCACCACGAGCACGGCATCCGCGCTGAACGGCTACCGGCTGCTCGCCGCCGACGGGGGCGTCTTCGACTTCGGCGGGCAGCAGTTCTACGGCTCGACCGGTGGCAAGGTCCTCAACCAGCCGATCGTCGCGGGGGTCAACACCTGCGGTAACGCCGGCTACTGGTTCGTCGCGCGCGACGGTGGGATCTTCGCCTACGGCGACGCGGCCTTCCGCGGTTCGCTCGGCGGTGTCCCGCAGACGTCGCCGGTCGTCGCGATGGCGGGGACGCCCACCGGCGCGGGCTACTACCTGCTCAACGCCGACGGCACCGTGCACTTCTTCGGCGACGCGGGCAACCACGGCAGCATGCACGGCAAGCACCTGAACGCGCCGATGGTCTCGATGGCCGTCACCCCGTCGGGGCTCGGCTACTCGCTCGTTGCCTCCGATGGCGGCGTGTTCAACTTCGGCGACGCGAAGATCGCGGGCTCGCTCGGCAGCCTGAAGCTCGTGAGCCCGATCGTCGGCGTCGTCGCGACCCGCAGTGGCCTCGGCTTCTACCTGTACGCGAAGGACGGCGGGATCTTCGCCTTCGGCGACGCCAAGTTCCACGGATCGGTCGGCGGCTCCGTCCGCACGAACCCGATCGTCGGGATGCGGCTGACCGCGAGCGGCAACGGCTACTTCATGACCGACTCCGCCGGAACGGTGTTCGCGTTCGGCGACGCGGTGAAGGCCGGCGACATGTCGGGCGTGCACCTGTTCCGACCGATGATCGGGATGATGTAGCGACCCGTTCGGCGCGCGGAGAACCGCGCCCGGAGCGCATGCGATCGAGGGCCCGGCCGAACGGCCGGGCCCGGTCGCGTCAGCGGCGGGGGAGCGCGACGAGCCGATCGGCCGTCGCGCGGCTCACGCAGTAGACGTTGTTGATCGTCTCGAGGTTCGGGACGAGCGTCTCGCCGAGGAGCGTCCGGCGCTCGGCGTCGAACGCCTGCACCATGTTCTGCGAGTGCTGCGACGACGGGATCACCTGGAGGTAGCGCTTGCGGATCGCCGAGATGCCCACGTACACGTGCCCGGTGTGGCGCGAGACGTCGACGCCGCGTCCCCATCCGGCGCACGGAACCTGCGCGAGCTCGCGCCAGTCGCGGTCGTAGATGCGCAGCAGGCCGGCGCGGCTGTCGCAGATCCACTGCTCGTGCTCGCCGACGCGCTGGATGCTGTGCGGTCCGCTCAACGACAGCGCGACGGGACTCCCGGACTCGATCTCGATGACGCCGCCGTTCCCCTGCATCTTCACGAGTCGCTGCGCGACGTACTTGACGACCTGCTTGCCGTCGACGTGGTGGACGAGCACGTACAGCTTCCCGTCGAGGGCGCGCACGACCTGGTTGGCGTGGAACTTGTCGACCGTCTTCCCGGCACCGGCTGTGAGTGACGCCGCCGCCGGCCCCGGCTCACCGCGGATCGACCGCACCGCGACACGCTCCACGACGGTCGCCGACGCGGCGTCGATCGCGACGACCTCGTCGCGACCGGTGTTCGCGAACCAGAGGCGACCGTCGATCTCGGTGATCTCGTGGCCGTCCTTGAGGTCGGCGACCGGGAAGCGCGGTGATCGAACCGCCATCGAGGTCCAGACGGAAGAGGTCGTCACCCGACGAGCCGTAGACGACACCGTCGTCGGCGCGGATCACGAGCGCGCTCATGCCGAACTCGCCGCAGTCGAGGGCGGGCACCGGCCGGATCCCGTCGGTGGTGAAGACCTGGACGGGGCTGATCTGGTGACGTTGGAGGCTGCGGTCGGCCGGCTTCGTTGCGAGCGCACCGACGACGACGAGTGCCTCGTCGGGCGCGAGGGGCAGGGTCACGCAACTCCTCGGGCGGTCATCAGCTCGAGGATGGCGTCGTCGTGGGGGCCCGGTTGCGACGCGCGCGCGACGAGGTCGCGGTCGAAGGCGTGCACGATCGACGTCACCCGATCGTCGGAGACGCCGAACCCGCAGAACGAGTACAGCCGCGCCAGCTCGCGCGGGTCGGACTGCAGCGCCTCGAGCCGAAAGCCGGCGAAGCGGTCGCCGTAGCGCGCCGCGAAGTCGTGCCGGCGTTCCCGCGCGACCCGGTACACCTCGACGTGGTAGGCGAGCAGGCCGTCGCGCTCGACGATCTCCACGAAGCCCCGCATCTTCGGACCGAAGGGCAGCGGTCCTCGGGTCTGGCGCAGCCAGAGCATGCGGCTCGTGTACGACGCGAACGGAAGCCAGTCGCGCGGCCGGAGCTGCCGGAGCAGCGAACGCCCGCCGGTCGCGTCGAGATGCGAACCGAAGTCGTGCGCGTCGCGCTGCGGCGCGAGGTACTTGCGCAACACGATCGACGGTTTCAGCGACTCCTGGTTGAGCGAGCGCCGGTAGTTCGACGCGATGCAGCGGGCGGCGTCGCGCTCGACGTAGACGATCTTCGCGTCCGGAAACACGCGGTGTACGAGCTCCGGACGCAGACAGTTCACCGGCGACTTCTCGACGAGGGTCCGGTCGCCCGCGGCCGAGACCAGCGTCTCGCGGATGAACGCCGTGGCGCGGGCGTCGTCCTCGACCTCGTCGTCGGCGAGGTGCCGGAAGCTGCCGGCCTTCCAGAGCATGTGGGGCTCGGTCTCGAGGTGCACGCCCGGTTGCTCGTCGAGCAGGCGAGCCACCAGCGTCGTTCCCGATCGGGACATGCCGATGATCACGATCGGGGCGGCCATGGCGCGCAATCCTAGGCACGCCGTCGCGCAACCCCGCACGACCCCGGCGCGCCTCGCACGAGGGCGCCGGTAGCATCGTCGGTCCGATGCAGGCTCGTTTCGTGACCCGGTACCGCCCATGACTCCGGTGCTCGACTTCGTCGTGATCGGCGCGCAGAAGGGCGGGACGACGACGCTCTTCGAGCACTTGCGGCGCCATCCCGACCTGCTGCTCCCAGCCGACAAGGAAGCGCCCTTCTTCAACCGGCCGGAGCTCTACGAGCGCGGCGTGGAGACGCTGTTCTCCACCTACTTTCCGAAACCGCTCCCCGCCGGAAAGTTGATCGGGACAGTGACGCCGCAGTACATGTGCATCGCGGGCTGTGCCGAGCGCCTTGCCGGCGCCTTCCCGTCCGCGAAGCTCGTCGCGATCCTCCGCGACCCGGTCGCGCGTGCGTACTCGCACTACCGCATGGCCGTGCGGCGCGGGCAGGAGTCGCGATCCTTCGACGACGCGATCGCGCAGATGCTCGCGAATCCCGACGCGCTCGCGGCGGGGCGCGCGTCGAGCGCGCTGTCGGAGACCTACGTCGCGTGGGGCGAGTACGGGCGTGTGCTCGGTGAATACCTCGATCGCTTCGGCCGCGAGCAGTTGCTCGTGACCTTCACCGACGATCTCGAGCGCGATCCCGCGCGGGTCCTGCGGACGATCCACGAGTTCCTGGGTGTCGCGGCGGTGCTGCCCGACGGCCTGGGCGAGCGTTACCACGTCGGCGGGTCCCGCCGGCGTTTCCCGAACCTGCAACGGCGGTTGCGGCGATCCCCGGTCGGATGGGTGTGGCGGCGGCTTCCGCAAGGCCGGAGGGCGAAGCTCTTCATTCGCTTCGATCACTGGAACGTGCGTGCCGACGACCCGCCCGATGACTCCGCCGAGTCGGCGTTCTCGACGGAGACCGAAGCCCGGTTGCGGGCCCACTACGGCGCCGACACCGAAGGCGTTCGCGCAACGTACGGGGACGGTGTTGCCCTGGTCCTGATCGGAGCCGAGAGGGAGCCCTTGACAAGTAGTGATAGCGTCACGCTCCGTGTCACCGGTCTGAGTGGGCTGGAAACAGGCGGTGATCTGGGCGGGCTCGTGGGGGCTCTGTGTCAAATGGGAGGTGACGCAGCGTGATGACTCGATTCACACATCGCCGCGTGGGGTGGTCGATCCGGTCGCTCTTCGTGGTGGTTCTCGCCATCGTTCTCGTCGAACCGCTGGGCATGGCGGTGACGGCGAGCGCCGATTCGGTGGCCGGCGCGGCCACGGCGACCCCGGCGGTGTCGGGTCTGCCCGCTGGTTTCAGCACCAAGACGGTGCTCAACGGCCTGCACGCCGGTCCGGGCGGCAACCCGACCGCGTTCGCCTACGCGCCCGACGGGCGGATCTTCGTGGCCCGCAAGGCCGGCGTCCTCGACGTCTGGTACCAGGGCAAGCAGTACATGTGGGCCGACCTGCGTGACCGAGGTGAACAGCTACCAGTCGCGCGGCTTCATCGGCATGGTGATCGATCCCGACTACTCGTCGAACCATCGCGTGTACCTGCTCTACACCGAGGAGCTGGAGCCCTCGAACCCCGACTCGCCCGATCCCGCGGGCGGCAAGCTCATCAGCCTGGCGAGCAAGTCGAACGATCTGAACGCGTCGGATCCGTCGAGCCGCATCACCCTCATGTCGGGGTTCCCCTCGATCGCGACGCTGCACTCGGTCGCGAACCTGCGCTTCGCGAACGACGGTTCCCTCTTCGTCGGGCTCGGTGACGGCAACGGCAACGGTGTCGGCGACGGCACGTCGATCAAGGCGGTCGACCTCACGCAGCTCAACGGCAAGATCCTGCGCATCAACAAGACGACGGGCAACGGCGTGCCCTCGAACCCGTACTACGACGCTTCGAATCCCGGATCGGTCAAGTCGCGTGTGTACGCGCGCGGGTTCCGAAACCCATTCCGCTTCGAGGTCGACCCGAACAGCGGCAACCTCTACGTCGGCGACGTCGGCTGGAACACCTGGGAGATGTTCCAGGTGATTCCCGCATCGACGTCGAACCCCAATCGCGACCGCGACGGAGGCTGGCCGTGCTACGAGGGCGGCGACGGCGTCGCACTCGATCCAGCCCGACTACGCGTCGTCGCCGATCACGGGACCGACGTGTCACACGATCTACACGCCCGCGCAGGGCGGGACGGGACCGGGCGCGCTCGTGCCGCTCTACGGCTACAAGCACAGCGATCCGGGCGGCGAGAACGGCTCGGCGATCGTCGGCGGTCCGCGCTACCTCGGTACGTCGAACTACCCGTCGTCGTACGTCGGCAAGGTCTTCATCGGCGACTACGCGCGTGACCGCATGCAGGTGCTCGACCTCTCGACCGGCGACCCGACGAGCTTCGGCACCGCCGGCACGTGGGGAAGCCCGGTCGACATCCAGATCGCGCCCGACGGCAACGTCGCGGTGCTCGGCATCTACTCCGCGCAGCTGCTCGAGATCGTCTACAGCGGATCGAACAGCCCGCCGGAGGCGGTCGCGCACGCCGACAAGACGTCGACGACTGCAAGCTCGCTGACGGTTCACTTCTCGAGCCAGGGTTCGAGCGACCCCGACGGCAACCCGATCACCACGGTGTGGGACTTCGGCGACGGCTCGTCGCACAACAGCGCCGCGAACCCGGCGCACAACTACACGCACAAGGGCGTGTTCACCGCGACGTTGACGGTGAGCGACAACCACGGTGCGTCGAGCACCGCGTCGATACGCATCGTCGTCGGCGTGAAGCCGCCAGTCGTCTCGTTCAACAAACCGACGCTCGGGACGACGTTCAAGATCGGCGACAAGATCAACATCGACGTCAACGCGAACGATCCGCAGGACGGGCCGCTCGGCGGTGACGACGTCGCGATCTCGATCAAGTACTGGACGGGCGGCCACGTCTTCCCGGTGAACGATCTCACCGGTCTCACCGGGTCCTTCGTCGCCGCCGACAACGGCTTCGTGAGCGCCTACTACCAGATCATCGTGACGGCCATCGACTCCTTGGGGCTCACCACGACGATCACGCGCCATGTCGATCCGCAGCTGTCGAAGATCACCGTCACCGCGTCGGTGCCGAACGTCGTGGTCGCGATCGACGGCATCAACCGCAAGATGCCTTACTCGTTCACCACGATCGTCGGGAGCGAGCGGGAGATTGCGGCACCGTCGTTCAACACGTCGACCGGTGCCGACCTGGTGTCACCGTCGATCTCGATCGGCGGCAAGGTCGCCCACAACGACTTCGTCTCCTACACGGCTCCGCCGAAGGGGGAGAGCGCGATCGTGCGTTACTCCGTCCGGCGCCCGACGACGAAGGGCTACTGGGCGGTCGACTCGGCCGGGACCGTGCACGCATTCGGTCTCTCGACCTACGGCGACCTCACCGGCAAGCACCTCGCGGCTCCGCTCGTCGGGCTCACGCCCACACCGAACCGGCGCGGCTACTGGCTGCTCGGTCGCGACGGCGGCGTGTTCAGCTACGGCGGCGCGCCGTTCTACGGCTCGACCGGGAACCTCCGGCTGAACAAGCCGGTCGTTTCGATGGCCGCGCCGTACTACGGCGGCGGGTACTGGTTCGTCGCTACCGACGGCGGGATCTTCAGCTTCGGCAACGCGAAGTTCTACGGCTCGACCGGTGCCAAGCACCTCAACAAGCCGATCGTCGGGATGGCGGCGACGCCGTCGGGCCACGGCTACTGGTTGGTGGCTTCCGACGGCGGGATCTTCGCCTTCGGCGACGCGAAGTTCTACGGCTCGACCGGCGGGATCCACCTCAGCAAGCCGATCGTCGGGATGGCGGCGACGCCGTCGGGTCACGGCTACTGGTTGGTTGCTTCCGACGGTGGGATCTTCGCCTTCGGTGACGCCCACTTCTACGGCTCGGCGGGTGCGCTGCACCTGAACCAGCCGATCGTCGGCATGGAGACGACCCCGTCGGGTCGCGGGTACGAGTTCGTGGCCCGCGACGGTGGGATCTTCACCTTCGGTGACGCCCACTACTTCGGATCCCTGGGCGGGATCGCGGGGTCGCCGCCGATCGTCGGCCTCGGCTGACCTCGAGCACCGGGACTCGGGCCCGGCCACCTGCGACCACACTTCGTGGTCGAATTCGGGGGCCGGGCCCTAGTCGCGCACGGAGAGTGGTCGTATACTCGGGGCTCGCTCGGCTGCCCCCGCGGCCGCGCGGATGTGGGCACCGGGCAGGCTGGGAGGTCGTGCGACGTGCGTTCTCTGGGGTTGAACCGGCGCGCGCCGAAGCGACGGCTGCGACGCCTCGGCGCGCTCGTGCTGGGCGTCGCGTTGCTCGGGAGCGCGATCGCGGCGCGGGTGCCGGGCGCGGCCGGCGCAACCCCGGCCGACGGCGCCGGCATCGAGCCGCCCGCGGGCTTCTCGATCCACACGATCCTCGACAACCTCACCCAGGACGCGGGCGGGAACCCGACCGCGTTCGAGTACGCGCCCGACGGGCGGATCTTCATCGCGCGCAAGACCGGCATCCTCGACGTGTACGACGGCGGGGTCCTGCACCGCTGGGTCGACCTGCGGTCGGAGGTGAACACGTACCAGTCGCGCGGGCTCATCGGCCTCGCGCTCGATCCGAACTACCTCACGAACCACCGCGTGTTCCTGCTCTTCACGCAGGAGCTCGATCCGGCGAACCCGGATTCGCCCGAGCCGGCCGGCGGTCAGCTCATCAGCCTCACGAGCCAGGCGGGCAATCTCGATGTCGCCGATCCCGCGAGCCGCGTCACGCTCGTCACCGGGTTCGACTCGCAGGCGACGTTGCACTCCGTCGCCGGTCTGCGTTTCGGCCCGGACGGAACGCTCTACGTCGGCCTCGGTGACGGCAACGGCAACGGTGTGGGCACGGGCACGTCGATCAAGGCCGTCGACCTCGACCAGCTGAACGGCAAGATCCTGCGGATCGACCCCGACACCGGCAACGGCGTGGCGTCGAACCCGTACTACGACGCGGCGCATCCAGGATCGGTGCGTTCGCGCGTGTTCGCGCGCGGCTTTCGGAATCCGTTCCGGTTCACGATCGATCCGGTGACCCAGACGCTCTACGTCGGCGACGTCGGCTGGAACACGTGGGAGATGTTCCAGGTCTTCCCGCAGGCGACCGCGAACCCCGACAAGGACCGCGATGCCGGGTGGCCGTGCTACGAGGGTGGCGACGGCGTGTCGCTCGTGCAGCCCGACTACGCGACGGCGCCGCAGACCGCGGCGCAGTGCAAGGCGATCTACACGCCGGCACAGGGTGGCACCGGCCCGGGCGCGCTTCCGCCGCTCTACGCGTACCTCCACAGTGATCCCGGCGGCGATTACGGCTCCGCGATCGTCGGTGGTCCGCGCTACCTGGGCACGTCGAACTACCCCGCGGCGTACGTCGGCAAGGTCTTCGTCGGCGACTACGCGCGCTCGCGGATCCAGACGGTCGACCTCGCGACCGGAGACGCGACCGACTTCGGGACCGCGGGAAGTTGGAGCAATCCCGTCGACATGCAGATCGGTCCCGACGGCAACGTCTGGTTCCTCGCCTTCGGCAACGGTGAGCTCGACGAGATCGTCGCCAACGGCTCCAACAACCCACCGGTCGCGGTCGCGTCCGCGGACGTGACGACGACTACGGCGTCGTCGCTCACCGTCCACTTCACCGGCGACCAGTCGCACGACCCCGACAGCGACGCGATCTCGTACTCGTGGAACTTCGGCGACGGCAGCGCGCTCGCCACGGGCGCGGATCCCGCGCACACCTACGGCGAAGGTGCCTTTCGGGCGACCCTCACCGTGACCGACAGCCATGGCGCGACGGACACCGAGTCGATCGACATCGTCGTGGGTGTGTCGCCGCCCGTCGTCACGTTCGTGCAACCGGCCGCGACGACGAAGTGGAAGATCGGAGACACCGTCTCCATCGCCGTCAATGCGATCGACCCGCAGGACGGCCCGTTGAGCGGCGACAGCGTGAGCACCCGCATCGACTACTGGACCGGCGGACACGTGTATCCGGTGACCGACTTCAGCGGTCTCGTCGGTTCGTTCGTCGCGGCCGATCAGGGCTTCCAGAACGCGTACTACGAGATCACGACGAGCGCGACGAACTCGTTCGGCCTCACCGGCACAACGGTCGTCGACGTGGCGCCGAAGACGGTGAAGGTGACGGTGACGTCGACCCCGTCGGGTGCGGCGGTCGCGGTCGACGGCGTCGCCGAGACGACACCGTTCTCCTTCAAGACGATCGTCGGCAGCGAGCGCGAGGTGTCGGCGCCGAGCTCGATCACGTCGAAGGGTGTCGTCTACGACTTCGCGCAGTGGCAGGTCGACGGCGGCGCCGCGAAGAAGACGAACTTCGTCTCCTACACCGTCGCGGGCTCGAACATGAAGGTCGACGCGACGTTCCTGAATCCCAACACGCCACCACCGCCGCCACCACCGCCACCTCCCGCGCCGAAGGGGTACTGGATCGCGGACTCGGGGGGAGGAGTGCACGCGTTCGGGTTGGCTGATTACGGAGACCTGTCGACGACCAAGCTCGACGCGGCGATCGTCGGGATCGCGGGGACGCCCGACCGACAGGGCTACTGGCTGTCGGCGCCGACGGTTCGGTCGTCGGCTTCGGCGACGCGCACGGCTACGGCTCGATGGCGAGCGCGCACCTGAACCAGCCGATCAAGGCGATGGCGGCGACCGGAACGGGCAAGGGCTACTGGCTGCTCGGGACCGACGGTGGGATCTTCAGCTTCGGTGACGCGAACTTCTACGGCTCGACCGGTTCGATCCACTTGAACAAGCCGATCGTGGGGATGGCGTCGACGCCGTCGGGTCACGGGTACTGGTTGGTGGCGTCCGACGGTGGGATCTTCAGCTTCGGTGACGCGAAGTTCTCCGGCTCGACCGGTTCGATCCACTTGAACAAGCCGATCGTGGGGATGGCGTCGACGCCGTCGGGTCACGGGTACTGGTTGGTGGCGTCCGACGGTGGGATCTTCAGCTTCGGTGACGCGAAGTTCTCCGGCTCGACCGGTTCGATCCACCTGAACCGGCCGATCGTCGGGATGGTCGCCTCGCCGAGCGGCAAGGGCTACTCGTTCGTGGCGAACGACGGCGGCATCTTCACCTATGGCGACGCGTCCTTCTTCGGTTCGCTCGGAGGGGTGTCGGGCACGGCTCCCGTCGTCGGACTCGGGTGACGGTGCGCGCTACCGTCGCACGCGCATGAAGATCCGTGACTTCTCCGAGTCGGAGGTCGCCGAGCTCGCGCGCGCGTTCTCGACGGCCGCGCCATTTCCCCATGTCGTCTTCGACGACTTGCTGATCGGAGATCCGGCGGGACGCGGAACGCTTTCCTGCCCCGACCTGGGACGGCTGGACGCGCTACCAGGGCAGCGAGTACCAGCCCGAGAAGATGATCTGCGACGACATCGAGCGCATCCCCGGCGAGTTCCAGGCCTTGATCCGCGAGATGTCGGACCCGAGCTTCCTGACGTTCCTCGAACACGTCACGGGGATCCCGAAGATCATCCCCGATCCCTATCTGAACGGTGGCGGGTTGCATTCGAGCGGTCCCGGCGGTGTGCTGAAGCCGCACTCCGACTTCCACAACTACGAACGGCTCGGTCTGTACCGGCGGCTGAACGTGTTGCTGTACCTGAACCCCAACTGGACCGCGGCCGACGGCGGCTCGCTGCAGCTCTGGGCCGACGCGGACGCGGCGACCGTCGCACGAACAGTCGTCCCCGCATTCGGCACCTGCGTGATCTTCCAGACCGACTTCGACTCGGTGCACGGCTTCACCGACCCGGTCAAGGGCCCGCGCTACCGCAACTCCATCGCGCTCTACTACTACACGGCCGCCGAGTCCGACCGCTACAGCGGCGACACCACGACCTACTGGCGTCAGCACGACAAGCGCACGGGTCTCGCCGCGCTGCGCGTCCGCGCCTACCGCGCGTTGCTGTACTGCTCGCGTGCGATCGCGTTCGTCGCGCACCGCGTGAACCCGAACCGCATGAAGGACCCGACGAAGCGCCGTCAGCGCCGTCAGCGCTGACGCCGGTGCCGCCCGACGCGGGCCCGCCGAGCGTGAGCCTCTGCATTCCGCTCTACCGCCCCGACCCCCGCTACCTCGAACGCCTCGTCGAATCGGTCGTCGCCCAGGCCTACCCCGACCTCGAGGTCGTGATGGTCGACGACGCGTCGCCAGGCCTCGACGACGACTCGTTCGACGCGCTGCTCGCGCCGCTGCGGCAGAAGCTTCCGATCGCGGCGAGCCGCAACGCGCACAACCTCGGGATGGTCGGCAACTGGAACCGCGCGGTCGGGCTCGGGCACGGCCGGCTCGTGATGTGCATGTCGCAGGACGACGAGCTCGGTGCGGGAATGCTCGCCGCGTACACGGCCGAGTTCGCCGACCCGCGGGTGATGATCGTTGCGGGCGCGGAGCAGTTCGTCGACGCCGACAGCCGGCCCATGGAACGTCGCCTGAACGTCGGTCATCGTCACAACGTGTTCGTTCACCACGACCGGTACGTGCTCGAGCACGCCGAGGTCGTGCGGCTCTCACTGCGAAACGGTCAGGGCTTCGGTGAACCGTCGGCGGTGATGTTCCGCCGGTGCGTCTTCGACGCGGTCGGTGGATACGACGCGACCTTCGAGCACGCCGCCGACGTCGACTTCAACCTCCGTGCGTCCGCGCACGGCCGAGCCGTCTACCTCAATCGTGCCTGGTTGCGCCGACGCTGGCATGTCGCGGGCACGACGCGTACCAACCTTCGCACCGGTGCCGTCGCGCGCGATCGTCGGCGCCTCTACGACCGCTTCGCCGTGACCTCCGAGCTCACCGAACGCGATCGGGCCGAGGCGCGCGCCGCGCTCGCGTCGCACTCGCTCTACGACATGGCTCGCGCGATCAGCCGGCGCCAGTGGGGTGTCGTGCGCGTCGCCGCCGACAACCTTCGCTTCGGCGTCCGGGCGCCGGCCGGAGTGCACGCCGCGCATCTCGTCGAGATCGCGCGCCACCGGAATCGCGACGAGCGGTGAGCCGGCCCCGGCGCCCGCAGGCCCTACGCGAGGTCCCTGGTCGACGGCCACAGCGACGCGTCGATGTCGGGGAAGTCGGCCAAGAGCCGCCGCAGGTCGTCGGCGATCGCCGCGACGAAGGCCTCGCGCACCATCGGCTGCGGCGTGTAGCGCTCGCCGCGTGTGACGTTCGTGCTCTGTTCGAGCACGGTCGCGGGTGGGTCGAAGTCGTCGAGCTCGAGGAACTCGAGGGTGCGGCGCAACTCTGCGCGCGGGTCCTTCCGGCACCGTTCGTACTGGAGCACCAGCAGACGATCGCGCCCCACTTCGCGCACCAGGCGCGTGAGCTGGTCGTGGTAGGTGCTCTTCGCGACGCCGAGCTCCGTGACGATGGCGTGGTGCGGAGCCCGGCGCTGGAGATCGTGCGTGACGCCCGAACAGAAGCGCTCGAACGGGTCGCGCAGGATCGCGAGGAACTTCGCATCGGGGGCAGCGCGGCGCAGGAGAGGTGGGGTCCAGAAGTCGACCATGTAGCGCGGTGTCCACTCGCCCGCGACGCCACCCGCCGGGCGTGGGAAGAAGTCGTGGTACGCGCGCGCGTCGGCGTCGGTGAACGGTTCGTCCCAGAAGCGGTCGAAGTAGTGGAGCTCTTTGCGCCGACCGGGCGCATCGCCGACACGCGGATGCGCCTGGAGGAGCGAGTACCACCACGTCGTCCCCGCCTTCTGCGCACCCACGCCCACGAAATCTGGCGGCGCGACGGTCCAGCCACTCGGGATCGTCGGCACGGTCGCCGCGACACCGCGGGGCCATCGGGCCCGACCGACGCGACGTCGCAGCGAGCTGACGAACGCGGACGGCGGGCTCAACTCGTGCTCCTCGACAGACTCGGGACGGGCGACCGGGGACAACTATGATCCCACGATTCGGCGAGGCTCAGGTCGAGGCAGCGCGGCACTCGAGGAAGGCGGAGACGATCGAGTTGGCCGACGCAGACCTGCGATTCGAGATGTCGAGGCGGCTCTGGCTCCCACTCTCCCGGTCGCCCCGTTGGTTTCCCGTCATGGTCCGGCTCCAGCGCCGCCGCCGGAACCGTGAGGCCCGGCCCGGCGACGAGATCGTCATCGACGGGTTCCCCCGTTCGGCGAACACGTTCAGCTCCCGCGCGTTCCTCTTCGCTAATCCCGACGTCCACGCGTCGCACCACATGCACGCGCCGGCGAACATCCTGCTGGCCGTGAAGTACGAGGTGCCGGTCGTCGTCGTCATCCGCGCGCCGGCAGACGCGGTCATCTCGGAGGTGATCCGCCAGCCCCGCAAGCGGCTGCGCAGGGGAATGATCGAGTGGGAGTCGTTCTACCGGACGGTGCGTCCCGTGCTCGACCGCATCGTGGTCGCCGAGTTCGGCACGGTCACGAGCGACTTCGCGGTCGTGATCGACGAGGTGAACCGGCGATTCGGAACCGCGTTCGTGCCCTATCACAACAGCTCCGAGTCGGATCAGGCCGTCTTCGACTCGATCGAGTCGGGCGCTCGCGCGCGCGGCAAGAGCGGGCACCGGTTGGAGCGCCAGGTTCCGCGACCGTCGGCAGCACGCGCCGATCAGAAGGGCGCGCTGCTCGAGGCACTGCACGAGCCGGCCCTCCGGCCCCTGCTCGAACGGGCCGAGGCGCTGTACGCGGAGTTCGTCGCGGTCGCGCCCCGGTCGTCCTGAGGTCGGGCGGTGACGGCCGACGAGCCGCCGGTCGCGACGGAGCCACGCGCCGTCGGCGGTGTCGCCAAACGCATCGCCCGCGGATCCGCGTGGACGATCACGACACGGATCGCGGGGATGCTCGGCGGATTCCTCGCGCAGGTGCTCGTCGCGCACATGCTGCACTCGGGCGGCGGGAAGGCGCACGGCGGCGGCCTCCACAGCGCGATCTCGGGCCAGGGGCTGAGCGACTTCGGCGTCTATACGCTGGCGTTCAGCCTCGTCACGACGGGTGCGATCATCGCCCACTTCGGATTGCCGCGCACGATCGTGCGCCTCGTCGCCGAAGCGCTCGCGCGCGACGAACCGGGGCGGGCGCGTGGTGCCATCCGCACCGTCACGTGGCTCAACGTGGTCGGCGGGCTTGCTGTGGGCGCGCTGCTCGCGTTCGGTGGCGGCCAGTACCTCGCGCGGCACCTGTTCCATTCCGAGCCGCTCGCAGTGGTGATGATGCTCGTCGGCTCCTGGGCCGCGGCCGAAGGCATCCGCTTCACGTTCTCGGAGACGTTTCGGGGCTTCCACGACATCCGGCTCGCGTCGCTCCTCGGCGACCCGTGCCGCAGCGTGCTCATGGCACTCGGCTTCGTCGCGCTGCGCATCACGACCGACCACACGTCGGTGCGGACCGCGGTCGCGGTCTCGCTCGTCGCCAGTGTCGTGACGGCAGCGCTCGCGGCCGCGTTCCTGTGGCCGAAGACCCACACCCTGCGCGCACGCTCCCGGCGCGTCGCGCCCGCCCTCGTCCTCGGTATCGCGTTGCCGCTCACGCTCACCGATCTCACCGGCCAGGCGGTCGCGCAGGGCGACGTGTGGGTCGTCGGCGCGTTGCGGAACACGAAAGACGTCGCGCTCTACGGTGCGGCCGGACGGCTGGTGCTCATGATGTCGCTGCCGCTGTTCATCATGAACGGCGTTGTGGCGCCGATGATCGCAGAGTTCTGGGCCAAGGGCCGCAAGCGTGATCTCGAGACGATGCTGCGCGGCGCGACGGCCATTGCCGCGATCCCGTCGGCGCTCGGTTTCGTGGTCGTCGCGCTGGCCGGCGGTCCGATCATGCGCATCGTCTGGGGCACCAACTACGGGCGGGGCGGATACATCCTCGCGATCCTCGCGTTCGGTGTGGCCTTCGGTGTCGCCGCGGGATCCTGCAACTTCGCGCTGATCATGACGGGACACCACCGCGTGGTCGCGGTGGTGTCTGCGATCACGCTCGTTGCGACGATCGGTGGCGAGATCATCGCTGGGCATCTTTGGGGCCTGGCTGGGATCGCGCTGGCGTCGTCGGGCGGCACGGTGTTGCAGAACACCTTGCTGACCGCCATGGCGCGCAAGCGGCTGGGGATCTGGACCCACGCCACGCTGTCGCCCGCGAAGGTGCGGACGTTCCTGAAACTACGAAACTGATCGGTGCAGCGCGGCGGCGAACGGCGCGAAGTCGCCGTCGTCGATGAGGGCTTGAAGCCGACGATTCGACTCCGCGTAGCGCGTGGCGAGCTCGGCGCGCTTCGCACGCGGGATGAGGTGTCGTCGGGAAGGGAGTCGGCGTGCCATCGCGGCGAGGGGACCGCGCCACCATGCGCCGATGTTGACGAGCGGATAGGGATTCAACTCGCTGCGCCGGACGTGGTTCAGCGCGCGGAGGATCCCGACGCCGCGGTTCGGAATTCCCGGATGCACCGTGCGGGTGCCGTCGGAGTCGTCGAGCGCGAAGGGAGCGAGCTCGAGGAACGCGGCGAGGCGCTGGAGAAAGCGCGTCCGATCAGCGACGAGGCCCTCGTAGGTGAAGGTCGCGACCGAGTCGGCACCGAAGCGGCGCTGGTACTCGCGCACCAGTGCGTCGTACTCGTACTGCCCGAGATCGAAGTGGGTCGACTTCCACGCGTCGGTGGTCCACAACGACGCGATGGGACCGGGATATCCCTCGCCCACGAGCTGGCGATACTCCGACTCGATCATGTCGATCTGGCTCCGCACGACCATGAAGACCCGGGCCTCCGGCACGGCCGCGTGCAGGCGCGACGCGATACGGACGGCGTCGTATCCGCCGCTCGCCGCGTGCCCGGAGAGCCGCTCGGCGGAGACGACGACGAGGTCGTCATGGCCGAGGGGATCGAGGCGCGTCAGGCCCCGCTCGTACTCGGCCCGGGCGCGGACTGGGTCGAAGGTACGGTCGGATTCGGCGACGATGCACCGGAGGAACGGGTCGTGCCAGACCCGCCCGTCGACGTACATGCGGATGCGCGCGTGGTGGGGAAGCACCGCGTGCTGCAGCCATGTGGTCGCGGTCTTGTGGTAGCCGATGTGGACGGCGAGCGGCTGGGGCATCGGCGCCTTTCGTGAGGCCGTTCACGGGGACAGGTACCGTCCCGCGTCGCAGTGACGCAATGCCGCGGGGCCGCATCAGGCTAGGGGATCGGTGGTCGATAGACTTCGCTCCGCCTCGGCCACGCCTCCGTTCGCCGCAAGGATCCTGTGCGCTTCCAACGCATCCTCACGTACGTTCTGATCCTTTCGATGGCGCTGCCGCTGCCGGGTCAGTTCGGTCCCCCGAAGCCACCTCCCGGGTCGGGCTCGAGCTCGTGGGGCTTCACCATCTTCCCGTTCACGCTCGTGTTGCTGCCGCTCATGCTGGCCTGGGCGGTCGACCACATGTCGCGGCCCAACGACCTGCCGCCCGAGCGCCGCCGCGGTACCGACCCGGTCCTCGTGGCGCTGTGTTTGCTCGTCGGGTTCGCGACGATCAGCGTCATCGCGACGCACGCCGACTGGCGGCACGCATGCATGTGGTTGTGGCTCACCGGGCTCTACGCGTTCGCGCGTTACCGGATGCCGCGCATCATCGGTCGGAACCAACTCGCGGTCGCCCTCGCGTGGGTGATGGTGGGGCTCGCGCTGGTCTCCGCGGTCCAGTTCGCGACCGGCCGCCCGGTCGGTGCGGTCGCGACCCTCTTCCAGCACCAGGTGCGGTCCGCGCAGGTCTACTCCGGGAAGGGCGGCGGCGGCATCCTCAAGCGGGTGCAGGGCACGTTCTTCTCCACGGATGTGTTCGCGATGTTCCTGCTCTACGTCGTGATCTGGTTCGTGGCGGTGACCCGCACGGTCGAGAAGCGTCTCGTCACGCTCGCGATGCTCGGTTCGGGCGTGCTCATCGCCCTGACCTTCTCCCGCGGTGTGTGGGGCTCGTCGCTGTTGCTCGTGCCCTGGATGATGATGATCTTCATCCGCCGCCGGCAGCTCAGGCTCTCCCGGCTCATCTCGTTCTTCTCCGTGCTCGTCGTCGCCGTCGCGATCACGTTCGTCCTCGCCGCAGGAACGTTCTTTGCGCGACTGAGCACGAGCCAGGTCTCGACGTCCGCGCAGACCCGCGACACGGCAACCAAGGTCGGCGTGTGCCTCGCCGAGCATCGGTGGGCGTTCGGAGTCGGCTACAGCGCGATGGCGCTTCGCGAGGACATCGCCAACTGCAACACCCAGGGCAACGACATCCGGTCCCACAACATCTACGTGCAGGACTGGGCCGAGCAGGGTGTGTTCACGATGGTGTCGTACCTCGCGGTCGGGCTCGGCATGTTGTACGAGGCTCGTCGTAAACGCGCGATCGACGATCCCGGCAATCGTGCGATGCGCACGGGAGTCGCGTTCATGATCTTCGCGTGGCTCATCTTCATGGCCTTCTACGCGACCGCGAACGACTACAACGTGATGCCGATCTGGATTCTGCTCGGTGGCTACAGCCTCACACTGCTCGACACGAGCCACCGGATGTTCGAGCCGCTCGGCGGTCCCGCGCCGCTCGAGGCCGATCCCCGACGTGGCGGCCGTCCCCGCGCTCGTATGACCCGGGCACGCCTGCCAGTCGCGATCGTCCACGACTACCTGACACAGCGAGGTGGTGCCGAGCGTGTCGTGCTCGCGCTCGCGCGTGCGTTTCCCGGCGCCCCGATCCACACGTCGTTCTACGAACCCGCGACGACCTTCCCGGAGTTCGAGGCGTGCGACGTGCGAACGATGCCGATGAACCGTGTCGGCATCTTGCGTGAGCATCACCGGCTCGCGTTCCCGTTGCTCGCGCCCGCGTTCTCGCTCCTGAAGGTCGACGCCGACGTCGCGGTGTGTTCTTCCACGGGATGGGCGCACGGGGCGCGCGTGCGCGGCCGCAGTGTCGTGTACTGCCACTCGCCGGCGCGCTGGCTGTGGGTGAAGGACCAGTACCTGCCGGCGGGCAGCTCCGTCGCGAAGCGCGCGGCGCTCGCGGCACTCGAGCGGCCCTTGCGGCGCTGGGACGTCCGCGCCGCGCACCGGGCGGACCGCTACCTCGTGAACTCTTCGTTGATCCGGGAACGCGTGCAGCGCGCGTACGGCATCGACGCGGAGATCGTCCCACCTCCGTTCTCGCTCGCGGTCGACGGCCCGCGACGCGCGCCGGGCGGGGTCGAGGCCGGCTTCTTCTTGTGCGTCGCCCGGCTGCTCCCGTACAAGAACGTTCGAGCGGTCGTCGAGGCCTTCGCCGACCTCCCGGCTGAACGCCTCGTCGTCGTCGGCACCGGCCCCGAAGGGTCTGCGCTGCAGGCGACCGCGACGGCCAACGTCCGCATGGTCGGTGCCGTCACCGACGAGGAGCTCGTCTGGTTGTACGCGAACGCGGTCGCACTCGTCGCGCCGTCGTACGAAGACTTCGGCATCACGCCTCTCGAGGCCGCCGGCTTCGGGATCCCGGTCGCGGCATTGCGCTGGGGCGGCTTCCTCGACACGGTGCGCGAAGGCGAGACCGGGGTGTTCTTCGACGAGCCCACCGCGGCTGCGATCGGGGCCGCGGTGCAGCAGCTGCGCGGGCGTTCGTGGGATCGCGCGGCGCTCGTCGCCCACGCGGCGACGTTCTCCGAGGCGCGGTTCGTCGCGCGCCTCCAGGCGGTCGTCGAAGCGGAGCTCGGGCTCGGCCGCTGAGCCGCGCTCGTGCGGCTCAGCTCAGCTCGAGGGTGCGGTCTTCGCGGCGCGCTTGTCGGGCAGGACCCGCCCGACGGTCGCCTCGTAGGCGTCCGAGCCCTTGCCGCTGCGATCGACGATGACGCCGACGGCCGGCGCGCCGACGCGCTGGAGCTTCGCGGCACCGTCGGCGAGCTGACGCCGGCGCGTGTGGCGCGCGGTCGCGACCATCACCACGCCGTCGACGTTGCGCGAAAGCGCGAGCGCGTCGTTGAACGGCAGCAGCGGCGGCGCGCTGACGACGACGAAGTCGGCGCCGTCGGCGAGACGTTCGAGGAGCGCGTGGAGCGGCTCGCTCGCCACGAGGTCGGCCGGGTTCGGGGGCAGCGGACCGGTCGCGAGGACCCGCAGGGCTCCGCCGGGGACTTCGATCGGGCGCAGCGCCTCCGTGAGTTGGCTCTCCCCGAGCAGCACCGAGGTGAGGCCCGTGCCGCGGCTCAGCCCGAAGCGCTCGTGCACGCGGCCGTTGCGGAGGTCGGTGTCGACGAGCACCACTCGCGCGCCGGTCGCGGCCAGGGTGATCGCGAGGTTCGCGGCCGCGACGTCCTGGGAGTCGCGCGGCGTGAGGCCCGCGAGGAGGATGCGCCGCATCGGCGACTGCATGGACAGGAATTGCACGCCCGCGCACGCGGCGCGGTAGGCCTCCGCCTTCGCGGACGTGGGGTCCGCGAGCGCGACCGGCCGGGTACCGCCGCCGTCGGCCCGGCCGGGGATCATCGCCAAGACCGGCAGGCGCGAGAAGCGCTCGACGTCTTGGCGGGTGCGCGCCTTGTCGGTGAGCAGCTCGAAGACGAACGCACCGACGATGCCGAGCACGATGCCGAGCACGAAGCCGACGAGCCCGTCCTTCACCGGCTGCGGCTGGCTCCGTTGCTTGGCCGGCTCGGCGGTGGAGATCTGCTTGACGGTCGGCTGCGCGGCGACGTTCGCGAGCTCCTGCTGGAACTGCTGGGTCAGCACGCTGTTGTAGACGGGCATCAGCGTCTGGAGTTGCGACTGGAACGAGACGAGCAGCGACGACGTCCGCAGCGGGGTCTGGCCGGCCTTGACGAGGGCCTCGTCCTGGGTGTCGATGCGCGTCGCCTCGGCGCGGATCGCGTCGGTGAGGCTCTTCACCTGGCCGGCGAGCTTGTCGACTTCCTTCTGGGTCGAGTCGGTCTGCGACTTCGTGAGCGCGGCCTGCTGCGTCTGCACTTGCGACACGTAGACGGTCGCGTACTTGTCCGCGACGTCGACCGACAGGCTCTTCTTCGCGGTGCCGATCGTGATCTTGATGACGTTCGTGTTGAGGACGTTGCTGACCTTGACCTGCTTGATCGCCTTCGGTCCGAGGTGCATGTCGTCGAGGATCTGCTGCTTGAAGCGCGGCGCCTTGATGACCTCGACCTCGGTGAGCACGTCGCGATCCGCGGTGCCGGAGTTCGCCCGGCTCGAAGAGTTGACCGCGACGCTGTTCGTGCTGCTGGTGCCGCTCGTGAAGCGCACCTCGGCCGACGACTTGTAGATGGTCGGCCCCCGGAACGAGTACAGGACGCCCAGCGCGGTGAACCCGACGACTCCGAGCACGACGACCCACCACCGGCGCAAGAGCACCTGGAGGTAGTCGCGCACCGTCGGGGGGGCGATCGGCTCCTGATTCATCGAAGGTGTCTCCTGCCGGGGCCCCGCCGTCGCGCCCGGCCTGTTCGCCGACTCCGGAGCGCCGAGTTGGCGCGTGTGATCGGGAGATATTAGTGGGGCAGGAGCAGGTTCTCGTCCTCGGCTCTCATGAGCACGCAACGGTCCCGGCGGTCGACCTACCAGCCGTGGAGCCCGCACTCGAGCTTGCCGCTTCCCGACCAGCGTCCGGATCGCGGATCGTCGCCGGGCGCGACGGCCTGCGTGCACGGTTCGCAGCCGATCGACGGATAGCCCCGGCGTCGCAGTGGATGCTCGGGCAGGCCGCGGTCGGCGACGTAGCGCTCGACGTCGGAGTGGGTCCACGGCGCGAGCGGGTTGACCTTCACGATGCCGCGACCGACGTCGAGGCCGATGATCGCCGCCTTCGCGCGGGTCGACGCCTCGTCGCGCCGCAGGCCCGTCATCCACGCGTCGCGCCCGTCGAGCGCGCGCGCGAGCGGCTCGACCTTGCGGATCGCGCAGCACTCGCCGGTGTCGATGCGCCAGAGGTCGTCGGGTTCGACGAGCGGTTCCATGACGGTGAGGTTCAGGCCGTAGCGTCGCTTCACCGCCTCGACGTACTCCAGCGTCTCGGCGAAGTGGTATTGCGTGTCGAGGAACACGACCTCGATGTCGGGTGCGACCTGCATCGCGAGGTCGATCAGTACGCAGTCCTGGAACGACGCCGCGAGGATCATGCGCGCGCCGTAGCGCGCCCAGGCCCACGCGATTGCCGCCGTCGCCGGCTGGTGCTCGAGATCCTGGGAGACCCGGGCGAGCTCCGCGAGGTCGACGTCGACGAGCGGGGCCGAACCCGCGTCGATGGTGGTCAGGTCGCGCACTCGCTCGCACCAACTTCCGCGACGTAGGGACCGGTCTCGCCGAAATCGACGTAGAGGTCGGGTGATTCGTCGGGCGAGTCGAAGGCATCGAGATCGCGCAACTGCTCGCCGACGACGCCCGCACCCCCGGATCGCTCGAGCCATTGCCCGAACGTCTCGCCCGCGTCGCGCTCGCCCGCGAAACGGCCGACCACGCGCACGACGGCTTCGGCCGCGCGCTTCGCAGGGAGCTTCACGGCCTTGGCGCCGAACTCCACCTCCATCGCGCCGAGCCGGCCGCCGAGGAGCATCTGGTAACCGGGCGCGGCGCGGCCGTGCGCGCGCCGTTCGAGGCCGAAGAAGCCGATGTCGGAGATGTGGTGCTGGCCGCACGAGTTGGTGCAGCCCGAGATGTTGACGCGCACGCCACCGACGTCGGAGAGGCCCGCCGCTTCGAGCGCACGCGCGATGTCGTCGGCGAGCCCGCGGCTCTGGGTGACGGCGAGGTTGCACGTGTCGGCGCCCGGGCAGGCGACGACGTCGCGTGCCAGTTCCGCGCCCGGCTGGGCCATGCCGATCTCCGCGAGCCGGTCGTACAGCCCGCGCAGGTCGGCTTCGGTGAGATCACGCAGCACGAGGTTCTGGCGGTTCGTGACGCGGACGTCGACCGCGAAGTCGCGCTGGATGTCGGCGAGGCCGCGGAACTGATCGGAGGTGATGTCGCCGAGCGTGCACGACGCGTAGGCGCTCACGGTGCCGTTGGCCCGACCGCGCACGACGTTGGCTTCGAGCCAGCGCTGGTACGGATCACTCGAGAGCAGCCGGACGGGCGTGCCCCCCGGGTCGCCCTCGGTGCTCATTCCGGCCGGCGCGTCGCCGCGCTCACGCACGACGTCGGGGAGCCCGCCGGGCCAGCCCCACGCGGCGCGCAGCAGCTTGCGCTCCTTGAAGATCCGCTCGCGCAGCTCGTCGATGCCCATCGTGTCGACGAGCCACTTCATACGCGCCCGCAGCTTGTTGTCGCGGTTGCCGTAGTGGTCGAACGTCCGCAGGATCGCCTCGATGGTCGGCAGCAGGTCGTCGCGGCTCGTGAACTCCTCGAGCGCCTGGGCCGGGTGCGGGTTCGCACCGAGCCCTCCCGCGATCACGACGCGGAAGCCGGGCTCGACGCTGCCGTCGGCCTTCGGGCGGCTCACCGCGATCACTCCGACGTCGTTGAACATGGCCTGGCCGCAGTCGGTGGCGCAGCCCGAGAAGTTGATCTTGAACTTGCGCGGGAGCCGCTGGGCGTACGGGCTGCGGAGGAAGTAGCGCGCCGTCGCCTCGGCCCACGGCGTGATGTCGAGGACCTCGAACGGGCACGCGCCCGCGAGGTGGCAGCCCGCCACGTTGCGCACCGTGTCGCCGCACGCCTCGCGCGACGTGAGCCCGGCCGCCGCGAGCAGCCGCATCACTTCGGGCGTCTGCTCCAGCGGCACGAAGTGGAACTGGACGTTCTGGCGGGTCGTGAGGTGGCCCCAGCCGCGGGAGTAGTTGTCGGAGATGAATGCGAGGACCTCGAGCTGGTCGGGCTCGAGGCGGCCGTACGGCACCTTCACCCGCACCATCTGGTTGTGGCCGCCCTGGCGCTGGCCGTAGATGCCGTTGTTCAGGCGGAAGACGCGGAAGACGTCTTCCTCGACTTCGCCCGCGAGGTACTGCGCGACGGTCTGTTCGTAGACGGCGAGCTCGTTCTCGATGTCGGGCTCGAGGGTGCGTTCTCGCAGGTCGGAAACGTCGATGGCCATGGGCGCACTCCGCGTTCGGAGGGACGGGCGGGGGAGATCGGGACGGCGGTGGGCGCCGCGCGCGAGGGCGGGGGAACCGGCCGGCTCAGCGCGGGGAACCGGGACAGCGCTCGTCGAAGCTCTCGTGGGGCGTGCGCCCCATCGAGATGCTGTTGGCGCCGCGGCTCCGGATCACGCCGGGCACGCTACCGAGATGCGAGCCGAAATACCAGTAGCCAGGTCGGAAATTTTTCTGACCTTGCGGGTCGGTTTTCGTGGTCGCGAGATGGGAGTGGGCGCGTTGTCGTGGCTCCCCGGAGGCGATCCGATCTGATCGAGAATGCTGACACTGGCCGTCACGCAACTCGATCAGAACGGCGGGGATTTCCCGACGGCCCCGGTAGCCTGCGGCGATGCGGATGTCGCAGCTCTTCTTGCGCACCTTGCGCGACGACCCCGCCGACGCGGAGATCGACAGTCACCGGCTGCTCGTGCGGGCCGGCTACATCCGCCGCGTCGCGGCCGGGATCTACGCCTGGCTGCCCCTCGGGCAGCGGGTGCTGCGCCGGATCGAGGCCATCGTCCGGGACGAGATGGACGCCGCCGGCGCGCAGGAGCTGCTGCTGCCGATCGCCCAGCCCCAGGAGCTGTGGGAGCGCAGCGGCCGCGACGCGCAGTACGGCCCGCTCATGTTCCGGGCCACCGACCGCAAGGACGCCGTGTTCTGCCTGGCGCCGACGGCCGAGGAGGTCATCACGACGCTCGTCGCGGCCGAGTACGAGAGCTACCGCGACCTGCCCGTCAACCTCTACCAGATCGAGTGGAAGTTCCGCGACGAGCTGCGGCCCCGGTTCGGCTTGCTGCGTACCCGCGAGTTCCTGATGAAGGACGCCTACTCCTTCGACACCGACCTCGACGGTCTCGACCGTTCGTACCGCGCGATGTTCGCCGCGTACCACCGCGTCTTCGAGCGTTGCGGGCTCACGTTCCGCGCGGTCGAAGCGGAGTCGGGTGAGATCGGCGGCGACGTCAGCCGCGAGTTCATGGCGGTCGCGGCCGTCGGCGAGGACGACTTCGTGTGGTGCAAGGCGTGCGAGTACTCGGCCAACGTCGAGGCGGCGCGGCGGCGGTTGCCGCCCGAGTGGAGCGCCGATCCGGCGGTGCCGGCCGACGCGCCCGCGATGACCGAGGTCTCGACGCCCGGACTGCCGGGAATCGACGGTGTCGCGCAGCATCTGGGCGTCCGGCCCGCCGACATGCTGAAGTGCATCGCGTTCGCCGTCGACGGCGAGCTCGGTCTCGCGCTCGTTCCCGGTGACCGCGAGGTCAACCTGCTCGCCCTGCAGGGTGCGCTGCGACCCCGCTCCGTGCGCCTCTACACCGAGGACGACTTTGCTGCGCATCCGCAGCTTCCCCGCGGCTACATCGGTCCGCACCATCCCGATGCGGCGGTCGTGGTCGCGGATCCGTCGGTGCGGGTGGCGCACGGATGGGTGACGGGCGCGAACCACGTCGACCACCACGTCAGGGACGCACGGCTCGGCCGTGATTTCCGTGTCGACATCTGGACCGACCTCGTCGTCGTGCAGCCCGGTGACCCATGCCCGAAGTGCGGCGAACCGCTCGCGATCGACCGTGGCATCGAGGTCGGGCACGTGTTCCAGCTCGGCACGAAGTACTCCAAGACGTTCGATGCCGTCTTCACGGACGACGCCGGCGCGCCGCACCCGATGCAGATGGGTTGCTACGGCATCGGGATCTCGCGCGTGCTCGCCGCGGTCGTCGAGCAGTACCACGACGAGCACGGCATCGCGTGGCCGGCCGCACTCGCTCCCTACGACGTGCATGTCGTCGTGATTCCCGGACGCGGCGACACCGCCGGCGAGGTCACGACCGCGGCCGACAAACTCGTCGGCGAGCTCGAGGCCGCGGGCCTCGCGGTGCTCGTCGACGACCGCGATACCAGCCCGGGCGTGAAGTTCGCCGACGCCGACCTGCTCGGCATGCCCGTGCAGCTCACGATCGGTGCGAAGGGACTGGCGCGAGGCGTCGTCGAGCGCAAGGCGCGCGGCGCGGGAGCACGCGACGAGATCGCGCTCGCGGAGGCCGCGGCCGAGGTGGTCAGGGGCGCGTGACGCTGCCGGTCCGCGCGCCGGTCGAGCCCATGCTCGCGAAGCTCGCACGAGAGCTTCCGCCCGCCGGTGCCGTGCTCTTCGAGCCGAAATGGGACGGCTTCCGCTGCCTCGTCTTTCGCGACGGCGACGACCTCGATCTCCAGAGCCGCAACTCGCGCCCGTTGCTGCGTTACTTCCCCGAGCTGCGCGCCCCGCTCCTGGCGCAGCTCCCCGAGCGGTGCGTCGTCGACGGCGAGCTCGTGATCGCGACCGCGCAGGGTCTCGATTTCGACGCGCTGCAGCTGCGCCAGCATCCGGCCGACTCGCGCGTGCAGAAGCTCGCGAAGGAGATCCCGGCGTCGTACGTCGCGTTCGACCTGCTCGCACTCGGCGACGAGTCGCTGCTCGCGACTCCCTTCGGCGAGCGGCGCGCGACGCTCGAAAGCCTCCTCGCGAGGGCGCAGCCACCGATCTACCTCACTCCCGCGACGCGCGACCGCGATCTCGCGGGCGACTGGTTCCGCCGCTTCGAGGGCGCCGGTTTCGACGGCGTGGTCGCGAAGCGCCTCGCCGATCCGTACCGGCCGGGTCAGCGCACGATGGTGAAGGTGAAGCACGAGCGCACCGCCGACTGCGCGGTCGGCGGGTACCGCTTGCACAAGGACGGCAACGGTGTCGGGTCGCTGCTCCTCGGGCTCTTCGACGACGAGGGCGCGCTGCACCACGTCGGTGTCGCGTCGAGCATGGCGGCCCGGGAACGAGCGAGCCTGCTCGACCTCGTGCAGCCGTACCGCGAGGGCGCGCTCGAGGGGCATCCGTGGCGCGACTGGGCCGAGGTCGCGAGCGGTGACGCGGTCGCCGACAAGCGGATGCCCGGCGGCACGAGCCGCTGGAACGCGACGAAGGACCTCTCGTGGGAGCCCCTGCGCGTCGAGCTCGTCGCGGAGGTCGCGTACGAGGGGTTGATGAACGGCCGCTTCCGTCACAACGCGCGCTTCCGTCGGCTGCGCACCGACCGTGACCCGCAGTCGTGCCGTTACGACCAGCTCGAACAGGTTGCGCCCGAGGAACTCAGAGCCGTCTTCCGCGCCTGACCGCAACCGACGGTTCCGGCCCGGAGTGATCCGGTTGGATCGCGCCGTGATGGCGCCGCGCAGACGGGCGCCGCGACCGCCGGACGAGGTCGGGCACGGTCGCGACGGGGCGATTTGTGGGGTTCGTGCCCCCGGGTTCGGCGACGGTGGTCTGGTATCCTTGATCGGTTCGGTCCGATCGGTGGCCGTCCGTTCGACGTGCGTCGTCCCTCGTCGGGGCGGCGAGCGGGGGACGGAACGGCTGGGGGCGTGGGCTTTCGTGCCCACGTTTTTTCGTGCGAGGAGGTGTTGAGCGTGACCCAGGATCTGGAGACGATTCGGGATCTCGTCGCGCCCACCGTCACCTCGCTCGGTCTGGAGCTCTACGACGTCGAGCTCACGGGCGTCGGGCGCGCCCGCACCGTGCGGGTCGTCGTCGACCGCGACGGTGGCGTCGACCTCGACACGATCTCCGACGCCACCCGCCTGCTCGCGCCGATGCTCGGCGCGGCCGGCACCGTGCGAGACACCGACGTCCTCGAGGTCAGCAGCCCCGGCCTCGAGCGCGCGCTCCGCCGGCCCGAGCACTACCGCGGCGCCGTCGGCGCGTCCGTGTCGGTCAAGTACCACCGCGACGGCGAGACGATCCGCGAGCGCGGGATCCTCGTCGCCGCCGACGCCGACGGCATCGAGCTCGCCGTCGAATCCACCGACGCGCCGATCCGTCACCTCGCCCTCGGCGAGATCGTCTCGGCGCGCACCGTCTTCGAGTGGGGTCCGGCCCCGCGCCCCGGCAAGGGCTCGAAGCCTGGGAAGGGCTCGAAGCCGGGTAAGGGCGGCGCGCGCCGCCCGAAGGAGAGCAGCCGGTCATGAGCAGGAACAACGAGATGATGGAGGCCCTCACCGCGATCGCGGTCGACAAGGGCATCTCCGAAGAGATCATGCTCGAAGCCCTCGCGAACACGCTCGTCACCGCGTACAAGCGCCTGCCGAACGCAGCCGAGGAAGCACTCGTCGAGATCGACGTCGAGACCGGCGACATCAAGGTGATCGCGCAGGAGCTCGACGAGGACGGCCAGGTCGTGCGCGAGTGGGACGACACGCCGAAGGACTTCGGTCGCATCGCCGCGCAGACCGCCAAGCAGGTCATCCTCCAGCGCATCCGCGAGGCCGAGCGCGAGCGCAAGTACGAGGAGTACGCCGGCCGCGAGGGCGACATCGTCACCGGCATCATCCAGCAGACCGACGCGCGCTACACGCTGCTCGATCTGGGTCGCGTCGAGGCGTTGCTCCCACAGGCCGAGCAGGTGCCGAACGAGCGCTACGAGCACGGCAGCCGGCTCAAGGCCTACATCGTCGAGGTGCGCAAGACGGCGAAGGGTCCGCAGATCGTCGTGTCGCGCACGCACCCCGGCCTGGTGAAGCGGCTCTTCGAGCTCGAGGTGCCGGAGCTCCAGGACGGTGTCGTGGAGCTCAAGGCCGTCGCGCGCGAGCCGGGGCACCGCACGAAGATCGCGGTCGCGTCGAACGACCAGAACGTCGATCCCGTCGGCGCGTGCGTCGGCGCGCGCGGGTTGCGGGTGCGCCAGGTCGTCAACGAGCTCCGCGGCGAGAAGGTCGACATCGTGCCCTTCGTCGACGACGCCTCCGAGCTCGTGATGAAGGCCCTCGCGCCCGCGCGGGTGCGCGAGGTCCGCATCCACGAAGACACCGGCATCGCCGAAGTGATCGTCCCCGACTTCCAGCTCTCGCTCGCGATCGGCAAGGAAGGCCAGAACGCGCGCCTCGCGGCGCGACTCACCGGCTGGAGGGTCGACATCAAGAGCGAGACCCAGCTCGCCGAGGAGGAATCCGGCGAGGGGTACGCGGAGGGCGAGTGGGTCGAGGGCCCCGACGGCGAGTTGCTGTGGCAGCCGGCCGGTGGTGGCACCGCGATCTCCGCGGCCGAAGCCGGCTACGCCGGCGCGACCGCGGCCGACCTCGCCGGCCTCGCGGCGGAGGGTGCGACGCCGGAGGGTGCGACGCCGGAGGGTGCGACGCCGGAGAGCTCCGAAGGCGCGGCAACCGCCGCCGCGGCGGACGCCGTAGACCCGGCTGACCCGGCTCCGGCCGGCGGTACCGATGTCGACGGCACCGAGCCCGCCCCGGTCGGCCACGCCGGCGAACCGGCCCCGCTCGACGCGGTGGCGCCGACGACGGAGGGGACGACCACCGCGTGAGGTCCGGCGCGCCGGAGGCGCCCACCCGCACCTGCGTCGGTTGCGGCCGCACCGCTCCCCGCGACGCCATGGTGGCGCGGGTCGCGGCCACCCGCGACGGCGCCGTCGGCGTCGGGAAGGCCGCACCCGGACGGGGCGCGTGGTTGTGCTCCGCGACGTGTTTCGGGCCCGCCCTTTCGAGGGGTCGGCTCGACCGGGCGTTGCGTCGCCGGCTATCGGCCGACGACTGCACCGTCCTTCGTGCGAGACTAGGAATCTGAACCGCCGGAGCCCGGCGGCCCGTCACGCGCGGGCGCGCGGCTCATCGGCATCGTCAGGAGACGGAACGTAGCTTGGCCACGAAGAAGATCAGGGTCTACGAGCTCGCTCGCGAACTGGGAGTCGAGAACCACGTCGTCATCGAGCTCGCCGAAGAGCTCAAGATCGGCGTGAAGAGCCACTCCTCGAGCATCGACGATCCCTCGGCCGATCGCGTCCGCCGCCTGGCCGACAGCCGGGGCCTTCGTCGCGAGCCCGAACCGGAGCCCGTTCCCGAGGTTGTCGCCGCGCCGGAGCCCGCGCCCGTCCCGGCGCCACCCGCTCCGGAACCTGCGCGCCCCGCCGCGACCGAGCCCGTCGCGCCGGTCGAGCCGGTCGCGCCCGCGCCGGAACCGATTGGCGCGCCCGAGCCGGTACCGGTCGTTGCCGAGGAGCCGATCGAGCGTCCGCACCGCGTCGTACGTTCCTCGCCCGGCGCCGGCGCGCCGCTTCCCGCGCCGCTTCCCGCGCCCGGCCCGCGCCCCGTCGCGCCCGCCGAGCGCCCGGCGGCGGCCGCCGCGGCAACCGAGGCGCCGGCCGCGAAGACGCCCCCGCCTCCCCCCGCGCCGCTGCGCAGCATCACGGGCAAGCCCATCCCGCCGCCTCCGGGCCTGCGCAAGATCCCGCCGCCCTCGCGCGGTCCCGGTCAGCGCACAGGTGGCCCCGGCGGTCCCCGTCCCTCGGGTGGTCCGCGCCCGGGCGGCTTCAGTGGTGGTGGCGGCGGTGGTGGCTTCAACCGCGGCGCGTCCGGTGGCGGCGGCGGTGGCGGCTTCAGTGGTGGTGGCGGCGCGGGCCGCGGCGGCGGTCCCGGTGGTGGACGCGGTGGCCCGGGCGGCGGACGCGGTGGTCCGGGCGGCTTCGGCGGCCCCGGTGGTCGCGGCCGCCCCGGCGGCGCGCGACCGCGGCGCAAGAAGCGCCGTCGTGACGCGTCGGAGCTGGAGCCGCAGCAGGCGACCCGGCTGACGCCGGCCGACGCGCCGGTCCCCGAAGGCGAGATCGTCGTGCCGCGCGGCACGACGATTCAGGAGCTGGCGCCGCGCCTCAATCGCACGACCGCCGACCTCGTCCGCCTCCTCTTCGACGCGGGCGAGATCGTGACGGCGACCATCTCGCTCGCCGACGAGATGATCGAGCTCATCGCCGAGACCCTCGGTGCCGACGTCCTCATCGTCGAGCCGGGTGCCGAGCAGGAGATCGAGCTGCTCGCGATGCTCTCCGACGGCGACGAGGACGACGAGGCGTTGCTCGAGCCGCGCCCGCCGGTCGTCACCGTCATGGGCCACGTCGACCACGGCAAGACGACGCTGCTCGACGCGATCCGCCACGCCGATGTGGTCAGCGGCGAAGCCGGCGGTATCACCCAGCACATCGGCGCGTACCAGGTCGTCTACAACGAGCGGCCGATCACCTTCATCGACACGCCCGGCCACGAGGCGTTCACCGCGATGCGGATGCGCGGCGCGCAGGTCACCGACATCGCGGTGCTCGTGGTGGCCGCCGACGACGGCGTGATGCCGCAGACCATCGAGGCGATCAGCCACGCGCGCGCGGCCGAGGTCCCGATCATCGCCGCGGTGACCAAGTCCGACCGCGAAGACGCCGACCCGACGCGCGTACGCCAGCAGCTCGCGGAGCAGGGTCTCGTCCCCGAGGAGTGGGGTGGCGACACGATGGTGGTCGACGTCGCCGCGCCCGTGGGTCTCGGAGTCGACGACCTGCTCGGCGCGATCACGCTCGTCGCCGACGCCGAGATCGCCGACGACCTCGTCGCCAACCCGAAGCGCCCGGCGCGGGCGGCGGTGCTCGAATCGCACCTCGACGCCGGCCGCGGGCCGGTCGTCACCGCGTTGGTGGAGGAAGGCACGCTGCACGTCGGCGACACGATCGTCGCGGGCCCGGCTTGGGGCCGCGTCCGCGCGATGTTCGACGAACGTGGTGAGTCCGTCGCCGAGGCCGCACCGTCGGTCCCCGTCGAGGTCCTCGGGCTCGACGACGTGCCGCTCGCGGGCGACGAGGTCCGCGTGGCGCCGTCCGACAAGGTGGCGCGTACGGTTGCCGAAGCCCGCGCCCGGCGTCGCCGCGCCGCCAACCTTGCCCACCCGATGACGCTCGGCGGCGGGGCCCGTCTCGAAGACATCTTCGCGATGGTGCAGCGGGGCGAGGTCGCCACCCTGAACCTCATCCTGAAGGCCGACGTGCAGGGTTCGCTCGAAGCGGTCACCGAAGCACTGCGCAAGCTCGACCAGGAGCACGACGAAGTGCGGCTCTCGTTCGTGCTGCGCGGGGTCGGCGGGATCACCGAGAGCGACGTGAGCCTGGCCATGGTCTCCAACGCGACCGTCATCGGCTTCAACGTGCGCCCGGATCGCAAGGCGCGCGAGCTCGCGCAGCAGGAGAACGTCGAGCTCCGCCTGTATGAGGTGATCTACGGCGTCCTCGAAGACGTCAACGCCGCGCTCGTCGGGCTGCTCAAGCCCGAGTTCGAAGAGGTCGTCACCGGCGAGGCCGAAGTGCGCGACGTGTTCAGCGTGCCGCGTGTGGGGCGCATCGCCGGCTGTTACGTCCAGCACGGCACGATCACCCGCGGCTCGAAGGTGCGCTTCCTGCGTGAAGGCACCGTGATCTGGAAGGGCACGATCGCGTCGCTCAAGCGCTTCAAGGACGACGTACGCGAGGTCGCGTCCGGCTACGAGTGCGGGATCGGCCTCGAGAACTTCCAGGATCTGAAGCCCGGCGATCTCATCGAGACGTTCGAAGAGCGCGAGATCGCCCGGACGTGATGTCGTGCATGCGGCCGCGGTGTGCTTCGACCTTCACGTTCCGGAGAGTCGCAGCCTGAAGACGAAGCGGGCCGCGATCCGGCCCGTGATCGACGGCCTACGTCACCGTTTCCACGTCTCGGTCGCGGAAGTCGACCATCTCGACCAGTGGCAGCGCGCCGGAATCGGCGTCGCTGTCGTGTCGGGCTCGGTGGGTCAACTGGAAGCGGTGCTCGACTCCGTGGAACGCTTCGTGCATTCGACGCCCGGCATCGAAGTGCTCGACGTCGAGCGCTCGTGGCTCGATCTCGAGGAGGCCGGATCGTGACCCGCGATTCCACGCACCGCTATCCGCGCACCGCGCGCGTCAACGAAGTCGTGGTCGAGGTGATCGCGGAGGAGCTCGAACGGCTCTCCGACCCGCGTCTCGAGCTCGTGACGATCACCGGCGCCGACGTCGCCACCGACCTGCGCACTGCGACCGTGTACTACTCCGCGCTCGACGGTGCGGGCGGCGCGCAGGACGAAGAACGCGCGAAGGCCACGCTCAAGGCATTGCGCGCCGCGACGCCGCACCTGCGCAACAACCTCGGCAAGCAGGTCCGCTGGCGGCACGTGCCCTCGCTCAACTTCAAGCTCGACCCGTCGATCGCGCACGGCCAGCGCATCGAGGAGATCCTGCGCGAGCTGCACGCCCACGACGAGGAGGACGCATGAGCGCCGCCGACACGGGCCCCGAGGGGGTCGACGCCGCGCTCACGCGTGCGGCGGAGCTCATCGCGAGCGCCGACACCGTCGCGCTCGCGTGCCACATCAGCCCCGACGGCGACGCGCTCGGCTCGATGTTGGGACTGCATCACGTGTTGCGCGCCGCGGGCCGGAAGTCGATCGCCTCGTTCTCGGAACCGTTCACCGTGGCACCGCACTACCGCGAGCTGCCCGGTCTCGACCTGATGGTCCCGCCGAGCGAGTTCCCGGCCGAACCCGAGGTGATGGTCACCTTCGATTCCGGCGCGCTGCACCGTCTCGGTGATCTCGAGCGGCCCGCGAAGGCCGCGCACGAGCTCGTCGTGCTCGACCATCACGTCTCCAATGAGCGCTACGGAACGGTCAACGTGATCGTGCCCGACGCCGCCGCGACCGCGGTCGTCGTGCGCCGCATCATCGATTGCCTCGGACTCCCACTCACGCGTGATGCCGCGGTCTGCCTCTACACCGGCCTCGTGTGCGACACCGGCCGCTTCCAGTACGAGACGACGACCCCCGACGTCTTCGCGCTCGCCGGTGAGCTCGTGGCGTACGGCGTGCCGGTCGCGAAGCTGTCGCGCGCGCTGTTCGACGAGCATCGCTTCGCCTATCTCAAGCTCCTCGCCGTCGCGCTCGAGCGCGCGGAGCTGGTGCCCGAGCTCTCGTTCGTGTGGACGTCGGTGACGCAGGGAGATCTGGAGCGCTTCGGCGTCACCTTCGAGGAGGTCGAAGGCCTCATCGACGTCGTGCGACGCACGAGCGAGGCCGAGGTGGCCGCGGTGCTCAAGGAGGGCCCCGACGGTGTCGTGCGCGTGAGCCTGCGCTCGCTCGGCAAGGTCGACGTCTGCGCGATCGCGCAGTCGATGGGTGGTGGCGGCCACCGGTTCGCCGCCGGCTTCTCCACGGACGACCCGATGCCCGAGATCGTGCGACGCATCCAGGCCGCGCTGGGCGCGTGACGGTCGACGGGCTCGTCGTCGTCGACAAACCGGCCGGTTGCACGTCTCACGACGTCGTCGGCCGGATGCGACGCATCTACGGGCAGCGCCGCGTCGGCCATGCCGGCACCCTCGACCCCGACGCGACGGGCGTGTTGCTCGTCGGCCTCGGGCGCGCGACGCGGCTGCTGCGCTTCTTGCAGGAGACGACGAAGTCGTATCGCGGGACCGTCGTGTTCGGCGTGGCGACCGACACGCTCGACGCTTCGGGTGCGGTGCTCGACCGGGTCGAGATGCCGCTCACGCGCGAGCAGGTCGAGGCGGCCGCGGCCCATTTCGTCGGCGAGACCGAGCAGGTTCCGCCGATGGTCTCCGCGATCAAGGTCGGCGGCCGGCGGCTCCACGAGCTCGCGCGCCGAGGCGAGGAAGTCGAGCGCGCGCCACGCCGCGTTCGCATCGACCGTCTCACCGTCGAGGCGTTCACCGACGGCTCCTATCCGGAGGCAACCGTCGTCGTCGACTGCAGCAGCGGTACATACGTGCGTTCGCTCGCCGCCGACCTGGGTGTCGCGCTCGGTGGGTGTGCGCACCTGCGCGACCTCCGGCGCACCCGCGTCGGCGCCTTCGGGCTCGACGACGCCCGCCCGCTCGATCGCATCGAGGCCGAACCTCTCACCGCGGTCCTGAGCCCAGCCGCGGCGATGCGCGGGCTCGAACCGGTCACGGTCGGCGAGGAGGAAGCGAGGGCGATCGGCCACGGCGCGGTGTTCGCGGCCGGCGGCCTGCCCATCGTCGGCGACGCGCCCGGACCGTTCGCGGTCCTCGACGCCGGGGGCGCGTTGCTCGCGGTGTACGAACGCCGCGGCGCCGCATTGCGCCCGGCCGTCGTCATCGCCGCCGCGGGGTGCGAGCCCGCATGAGGATCGTGCGCGATCCGGCGCCCGGAACGACCGTCGCCGGCCCGGGCGCGGTCGTAACGATCGGCGCGTTCGACGGTGTGCACCTCGGTCACCGCGCCGTGCTGCGGCTCGTGCGCGAGCTCGCCGACGCGCGCGGTCTGCACGCCGCCATGGTCACCTTCGACCGTCATCCGGCCGAGGTCGTGCGGCCGGAGTCGGCTCCGAAGCTGCTGACGACGCTCGAGCACCGGTTGGAGCTCCTCGACGCGACCGGCCTCCTCGACGTGTGCATCGTGCTCACGTTCGACGAGGCGCGCAGTCGGGAGACCGCGCCCGACTTCGTGCGCGAGGTGCTCGCGGGGCTGCTGCACGCGCGGCTCGTCGTCGTGGGTGCCGACTTCCACTTCGGTCACAGGCGGGGTGGGAACGTGCCCCTGCTCGACCAGATGGGGGCGGAGCTCGGTTTCGAGGTGCTCGGGCTCGGCCTCGTCGCGCCCGAGGCGGGCTCGGTCCCGTACTCGTCGACCCGCGTTCGCGCGCTGCTCGCGGAGGGCGATTGCGCGGGCGCGGCGGCGGTGCTCGGAAGGCCCCACGAGCTGCGGGGCGAGGTGCGCTCGGGAGGCGGCACCCACGACCGCGAGACCGTGCTCGGCGTCGATCCGCGGCTGTGCGTGCCTGCGGCCGGCGTCTACCGCGGCACGCTCTCGACCGCGGCGGCCACCGACCGCGACGTCCGGATCGCGATCGCGCCGAACGTCGCGGTGCGCGACCCCTTCCCGACGGTGCTCGTCGGGCTCGACCCGACGCCCGCGGCGCCGGGCGCGCCGGCGGCCCGACGCCCGGGGAGCCGTCCGCTTCACCGGCGTGGCCGCCGAGACCGACGACGAACGGCGCTGATCGCCCCTGATGGGGTACCATCTCAGTTCGTGCGTCCGCCGTCCGGCCCGCGCACATGGCGTTTCCCGCCAAGTACCAGCAATCGAAGGAATCAGAGCGCGCGCAATGCCGAAGGCCGCCACGATCGCCGAGCACCGGGTCCACGAGACCGATACCGGTTCGCCGGAGGTGCAGATCGCCCTCCTCACCGACCGGATCAACCAGCTCACGGAGCACCTGAAGGTCCACAAGAAGGACCATCACTCGCGCCGGGGCCTGCTCATGCTCGTCGGCCGGCGGCGCCGGCTGCTCGACTACCTGCGACGCAACGACGTCGAGCGCTACCGCGCCCTGATCGCCAAGCTCGGGTTGCGCCGCTAGATCACGCGAGGAGCGGATCGTCCGCTCCTCGTTTCGCGTCACGACCGAAATCCACGAGAGGGAATCGGTTGTCAGTCGCCACCGCCCGAGCGGCCCGCCCGCTCGGACGTTGACAACTGGGAACCGGATCCTCTCCCCGAAACCAAGAAGAGGATTCCCAATGTCAATTCACGTGCAGACCGCAGCCGCGGTCTCCATCGACCGTGCCGCAGGCACTCGAGCGGCGGAGGTCGTAGCGCAATGAGTACCGCCATTCGCGTCTCCGGCCCCGTCAATGCTGCGGGCCTCGAAATGTCGTTCGAGACCGGGCATCTCGCCCAGCTCGCGGCCGGCGCCGTCCTGGTTCGCATCGGCAACACGGTGCTGCTCTCGACGGTCGCCACCTCCAAGCCCCGTGAGGGCATCGACTTCTTCCCGCTGACGGTCGACGTCGAGGAGCGCATGTACGCCGCGGGCAAGATCCCCGGCTCGTTCTTCCGGCGTGAGGGCCGGCCCGGCGAGCAGGCGATCCTCACCTGCCGTCTCACCGACCGCCCGTTGCGACCGTCGTTCCCGGCCGGGTTCCGCAACGAGGTGCAGGTGATCGCGACGATCCTCGGCGCCGATCTCGAGAACCCGCACGACGTCGCGTCGATCAACGGCGCGTCGGCGGCGCTGATGGTGTCGGGCATCCCGTTCAACGGCCCGATCGGCGCGGTGCGCCTCGCGCACCACGACGGCGCGTGGATCGCGCACCCGACCTTCGAGCAGGGCGACAACTCCACCTTCGAGCTCGTCGTCGCGGGCCGGCGCCTCGCCGACGGCGACGTCGCGGTGATGATGGTCGAGGCCGGCGGCACCGAGAAATCGTGGGAGCTCTACGAGGCGGGCGCACCGAAGGTGACCGAAGAGGTCATCGCGGAAGGGCTCGAAGAGGCGAAGCGCTGGATCAACGCGTCGATCGACCTGCAGCTTCAGCTCGTGCACGGCGTGCAGGAGTCGCACGGCCCGATCGAGATGATCGCTTACAACGAGCATGTCGACTACGACCCCGAGGTGATGGACGCGGTCGCCGGCAAGTGCCGCGAATCGGTGGGCGAGGCGATGGCGATCGCCGACAAGCACGACCGCAACGCCCGCCTCGCCGAGATCGAGGACGTCGTGATCGCGGAGCTCGTCGGTGGCGCCGATCAGCCCGGCCAGTTCGCGGACCGCGCCGGCCAGGTGAAGAAGGCGTTCCGCTCGCTGCAGAAGCAGGTCGTCCGTACCCGCATCGTCACCGACGGCCTCCGCATCGACGGCCGCGGTACCACCGACATCCGGCCGCTGTCGGCCGAGGTCGGGCTCATCGAGACCGCCCACGGCACCGGTCTGTTCCAGCGGGGCGAGACGCAGGTGCTGTCGGTCACGACGCTCGGCATGCCGCGCATGGAGCAGATGCTCGACACGATCACCACCGACGAACGCAAGCGCTACATGCACCACTACAACTTCCCGCCGTTCTCCACCGGCGAGACCGGGCGCGTCGGTTCGCCGAAGCGCCGCGAGATCGGCCACGGTGCGCTCGCCGAGCGCGCGCTCGTTCCCGTCGTGCCGAGCTCGGCCGAGTGGCCCTACACGCTGCGCGTCGTGAGCGACGTGCTCGCGTCGAATGGCTCGACGTCGATGGCTTCGGTGTGCGGTTCGACGCTGTCCCTGATGGACGCGGGTGTTCCGATCAAGGCTC
>CAVXFZ010000020.1:0-80326 GCA_963761175.1 uncultured Actinomycetes bacterium
GCCGGCCGCGCACTAGAAACAGGCGCGATGACAACCGACGAGCGGGAGCTGACCGCGCCGGTCGATCTCTGCACGGCCGACGGCGCGCGCCTCAACCCGGCCGCGCGCGGCTGGTCGCGCCGAGCCCCTGCACCGCGCCAACCTGATCGGGCGCGAGGGGCTCAACAAGCGCTGGGACTACTGGGCGATCCTCGCCGGCGACTTCGCCGTCTCGTGCCTCTACTCCGACGTCGACCGGTTCGGGCTGGCCGACGTGTGGTGGGCCGACCTCGTGACCGGCGAGGAGGGCGGGCACGCGATCGTCGTCGACGCGGCCGCGGTCGATCTGCCCGAGCGGCCCGGGACCGCGCCGTTGCGCATCGACCACGACGGTCTCGATCTCGCGCTGATCGACGACGCGCGCGGCACCCACATCACCGCGGCGTGGACCGAGCGCGACGGCCGCGCCGGGCACCTCGCGGTCACGGTCGCGGCGCCGCCCGGGCACGAGTCGCTCAACGTCGTGATCCCGTGGAGCGACGAGCTGTTCAACTTCACGTCGAAGCACCAGGCCCGGCCCGCGACCGGCGAGCTCGTCGTCGGCGACCGGCGCCGGGCGATCGGCGGCGGCCGGGACGGCACCGGCGGCACCGACGCGTGGGGCGTGCTCGACGTCGGCCGCGGCCGCTGGCCCGCGGTGATCGACTGGAACTGGGGCGGCGGCGCCGGCCGCGCCGGTGACCACGTGGTGGGCATCCAGATCGGGGCCAAGTGGACCGCGGGAACCGGCTTCACCGAGAACGGCGTGATCGTCGACGGCACGCTCAACAAGATCGGTCGCGAGCTGCAATGGGACTACGACTGGGACGAGCCGCTGGCGCCCTGGCACGTCGTCGACCCGGGCGGCCAGCTCGACATCGTGCTCACCCCGCGCTTCGACAAGCACTCGCTCGCCGACGCCGGACCCGACCTGCGCAGCGAGACGCACCAGGTGTTCGGCACGTGGTCGGGACGCCTCGTGACCGACGACGGCCTCGCGCTCGAAGTGCACGGCGTGCCGGGCTTCGCCGAAGAGGCACGCCAGCGTTGGTGACGCAACGACCGGGAGGCAGCACCCGAACATGACCTTCACCCCCTACGACCGTCCGGTGCGCGCCGCGTTCGTCGGCCTCGGCCGCATCTACGACCTCAACGTGCACGCGTACCTCGACAACCCCGACGTGGAAGTGGTCGCGCTCGTCGACCCGAGCGAGGAACGGCGCGTGCAGCGGCAGGCCGACTGGCCGCACGCCGCGACGTTCACGTCGGTCGCGGAGCTCGCGGCGAGCGGGCTCGAGGTCGACGCGGTCGAGGCGTTGCTGCCGATCCCGTTGCACGTCGACGGGGTGATCGAGCTGCTCGACCACGGCTGGCACGTGAACCTGCAGAAGCCGATGTGCAACGACGTTCCGAGCGCGCAACGCATGATCGCCGCGGCGCGCGCGAACGATCGGCTGCTGCGGGTGATGGAGAACTACCTCTTCTACGAACCGCTGCGGAAGCTGAAGGAGACCGTGGAATCGGACGCGCTCGGTGTGGTGCGCGGCCTCCACATGAAGATGGTGGGCACCGGCCGCGGCGGCTGGGACGTTCCGATGAGCAGCTACCGCTGGCAGGTGCAGCAGATGCAGCACGGCCGCGGCATCCTCGTGTTCGACGACGGCTGGCACAAGCTCGCGACCGCGCTCTGGCTGTTCGGACCGATCCGCGAAGTGCGCGCGTGGATCGGTGAGACCGAGGTGGTGCCCGGCTTCAGCATCGACGCGCCGACCACGATCTGCTGGCAGCACGAGAACGACGTCCGCGGCGTGTGGGACATCACCGCCGCGACCGACATGTACCTGCGCTCCGACTACTACACGAACGACGAGCGCTGGGAGGTCACCGGCAGCCGCGGCTACGCGCGCGTCAACCGCTGCACCGGGCGCGGGATCCAACAGCCGAGCCTCGAGGTGTACTCGGAAGGCGAGATGCACGCGTTCCACGCCCTCGACGACGACTGGGCGAGCAGCTTCCGCGATTCGGGCCGGCACTGGCTGCGCTATCTCCACACCGGAACCGGGCCGATGCTCTGGAGCGACGAAGAGGCGGTGGCCGTGCTGCAATTCGCGCTCGCGGCGTACGCGAGCAACGCGGCCGGCGGGGTGGGCATCGATCCGGCGACGATCCAGTAGTCGCGTCACGGTGCGGCGATCCCGTAGGTTGCCTCGCATGCGATTTGGTCTCATCACGCCCGTTCTCACGCTCTCCCGAATCCACAACGAGTGGGAGGAGAGCGCGAGCGTCGAAGACGCCGCGACGATCGTCCGCGGCGCCGACCGTCTCGGTTATCACCACGTGACCGCAGCCGAGCACGTCGCAGTTCCCGTGGATGTCGCGGCGGAACGCGGCGGTCGCTACTGGGATCCACTCGTCACGTTGAGCTACTTCGCGGCAATCACCCGTCGCGTCACGCTGGTCACTCACACGATCGTGATCGGATTCCACCATCCACTGGCGGTGCTGAAGCACTACAGCTCGCTCGACCGCATCTCGGGCGGCCGACTCGTTCTGGGCATCGGAGTCGGAAGCCTGCGCGAGGAGTTCGAAGTCCTCGACGCGCCGTTCGACGATCGTGGGCCCCGCGCCGACGACACGATCGCGGCGATTCGCAACAACTTCGGGCGGCGGGTGCCGTCGCACGACGGTGCGTACTACCGCTTCGACGGCTTCGTCGTGGAGCCGGTGTCGATCCAGCAGCCGGTGCCGCTGTGGATCGGAGGTCGGACCGGGAGATCGCTGCGGCGGGCGGTGAATCTCGGCGATGGGTGGGCCCCGTTCCGGTTGACCGAACCCGAGCTCGCGGCACTCCTCGATCGCGCCCGCGACACCGACGCGTGGTCGCAGCGACGCGTGCCGCTCGATGTGGTCCTCGTGCCCGAGCCCGCCCTGAACCCGCTCGACGAACCGCAGCAGACGCTCGACGCGGTCGAGCGGCAAAGGGAGCTCGGTGCGACGGTGTTGAACCTCTACCTGCGCCACAACTCCTTGCAGCACTGCATCGAACAGATGGAAGCCTTCGTCGCGGTGACCGGGGCGCAGATGCACGGCCACGCGCTCGAGGTCTGACCTCCGAGGCGAATCACGACCTCCCGAAGTACGCGGCTTCGACGACCGCGGGGTCGCGCCCCATGCTCGTCTCATGGCGCAGGATCGCGCGGCCGACGTCGAGCACGACGACGACGTCGGCGATCTCCATCGTCCGCTCGACCAGCTGCTCGACGAGCAGGACGCCGATGCCTTCGTCGGCGAGGCGTCGAATCGTCGCGAAGACGTCGCTCACGATCCCCGGTGCGAGGCCCGCGGACGGCTCGTCGAGCATCAGGATCTTCGGCCGCGCGAGGAGCGCCTGCGCGATGGCGAGCATCTGTTGCTGGCCCCCACTCAAGGAGCCGGCGCGTTCGCCGATCCGCTCGCGCAGCATCGGGAATCTGCTCAGTTGATCTTCGATCTCGGCTCGAAGTGCGCGCCGCGATCGCTTCGAGGGGTAGCAGCCGAGCAGGAGGTTCTCTTCGACGGTGAGATGCCGGAAGATCTGTTTGCCCTCCTGCACCAGGCTGATGCCGTGCCCGACTCTCCGGTAGGCGGGGAGTCCGTCGAGCCGGTTCCCGCCGAGCTCGATGCTTCCGCGACTCGTCTGCACCAGGCCCGCGATCGCGTGCAAGGTCGTGGTCTTGCCCGCACCATTGCGTCCGAGGAGCGCCGTGATCGTGCGTGGGCGTACGTTCAGGTCGAGGTCCCAGACGGCGGTGATGCCTCCGTAGCCCGCGCTCAGGCCGTTGACCACGAGCTCATTCGTCGCCACGAGCGCCCCCTTCCGCCACCTCGGCATCGGCCCGCCCCGCGGCTGCGTCGCGGCCGGCGAAGCCAACCGGCGCGCCGAGGTAGCTCTGGATGACGGCCGGATCCCGCTCGACCTGTGCGGGTGGGCCCGCCGCGACGAGACGGCCGCGATCGAGCACGTAGACCTGGTCGGCGACGTCCATCACGAACCGGAAATTGTGCTCGACGAGGATCACCGTCGTTCCGGCGTCCGCGACGGCCTCGAGCACGGCGCCGAGGTGATCGACCTCTCTGCGCTCGAGACCTGACGCCGGTTCGTCGAGCAGGACGACCGTCGGTCGCGTCACGAGCGCACGCGCGATCTCGACGAGACGCCGACTCGCGAGCGGGAGCTGCGTCGCCTCGATGTCTGCGAGATCCTCCAGGCCGACCAGCGCCAGGAATCGTCGGGCCTCGTCCCGATCGTCGGCCCGTGCACGCCGGAACGCCGGCGTCCTTGCGACGGTCGGGAGGACTGCAACTCGTGGGCGCATGTAACGAGCGACGGCGACGACGTCGCGGGTGCTCATCGATCGCGGGATGAGCGGCGTCTGGAAGGTCCGGCTCACGCCGGCGCGCGCGATCTCGTGCGGTCGCAGTCCGCTGATCCGCCGGTCGCCGAGCATGATGGTGCCGCCGGTCGCCTGGAGGAACCCGGACACGAGGTTGAGCATCGTCGTCTTGCCCGATCCGTTCGATCCGATGATCGCGGTGACCTGCCCGGGCTCGGCAGTGACGGTGACGTCGTCGAGCGCGGTGAGGCCCCCGAACTTCATCACGAGCTTGTCGACGAGCACGCGCGCACCGAGCGCGGGCTCGGCCGTCACGTGCGCGACGGGAACTGAAGACGACGAAGCCGGCTCCTGTTCCGCATCGCGCGCGGGGCGCGCCGTCGGTATCGCGGCGCGGGCGCGCCGTCGGTATCGCGCGTGCGGGGCGCGCCGTCGGCGACGCCCGCGCGCGCCGCGAGCCGCCGACCGAGACCGGCGATGCCGTTGCGGAAGAGCACGCCCGCCACCAGCAGGAAGAGGCCGTAGACGAGGAGCGAGTACTTCTGAAACGAGTTTGCCTGCAGCGGTCCGATCTGGAAGAGCGCGGCGCCGGCGACGGCTCCGTACACACTCTCCGGTCCACCGAGGATCGATGCGCCGATGATCGCGACGCTGAAGCTGAAGCTGAACGACTCGGGGCCGACGAAGCGATCTTGGTACGCGAAGATCGCGCCGGCGATGCCGGCCGGGATCGCGCCCACGGCGTACGCGAGCAGCTTGACGCGCGACACGGAGATGCCGATCGACGACGCGAGCGACGGGCTCTCGCGCAACACGCGAAATGCGTTGCCGTGTCGCGAGACCATGAAGTTCCGCATGAACAGCAGCCACGCCAGCGTGACGACGACGACCGTGACGTGGAACGCGTGGGCGGAGAGCGCGATGCCGAACAGCTTCGGAACCGGGATCCCGTACAGCCCCGTGTAGCCGCCGGTCTGGGTCGAGAAGATCGCGACGACGTTCGGCACCAGCAGGACGAGGAAGAACGACACCATCGCCAACGCCCACCCTCCGAGGCGCAGACCCGGGACACCCGACGCGATGCCGATCAAGCACGCGGCGAGCGCGGCGCAGACGATGCAGAGGGCGAGGTCGTTGACACCGTTCAGCGCCATGTATCCGGCGAGGTAGGCGCCGACGGCGAACATCGCGACCTGGCCGAGCGACAGCTCGCCCGCATAGCCGTAGCTGAGGTTCAGACCACTGACGATCAACGTCAGCACCGCGATGTGGCCGAGTTGGATCGTCCAGTACGTGTCGATGCCGATCCAGGGCGCACCCACCCACAACGCGGCGCCGAGCAGAACCGGCACCCAGCGCCATCGGTAGAGATGCAGTGCGGTGCCCGCGCGAGCTGCGTTCGCCATGTCAGATCGTCCGCGCGGCCTTTCGCCCGAAGAGGCCCTGCGGGCGCAGGAAGAGCACGGTCAGGAGCAGTCCGAACAGAACGATGTTCGCGTAGTTGTACCCGAGGTAGCGCAGCGCGAGGGCCTGCACGAGGCCGGTGACGAGTCCGCCGACCAAGGCTCCGGTCTGGCTCCCGAAGCCGCCCATCGCCAGCGCGAGGAAACCCATCAGCGCCAACGCGTTACCGCCGTCGTACACCGCGAAGGTCAGCGCACCGACGACGGACCCGGTCGCGCCGGCAAGCGCGCCGGCGAGCGCGAAGAAGAGGATCGAGATCATGCGGACGTTCACGCCTCGCAGCATCGCCGCCGACCGGTTCTCTGCCGTTGCGAGACACGCGAGCCCGAGCCTCGTGCGCTTCATCAGCACGCCGAGCGCGACGACGATCACCACCGTGGTCGCCATGAGGGTGAGCTGCACCGGAAGGACGCGGCCTCCGAACAGCGTCAGCGGGTCTCGGGATCCCGGGAACTCGACTCGGAGTGGATTGGATCCCCACAGCAGCAGGGCCGCGCCTTCGAGCGCGACCGCGGCGCCGAGCGTCGTGACGAGCTCGGCATGGGAACCTCTTCCCTGAAGCGGACGCACCGCCACGAACTCCTCGACCACGGCGATCGCTGCGCATCCGGCCGCGCTCGCCAAGACGACGAGCACCACGGGAAGGTGCGCGGTGGTTCCGAAGAAATAGGCGAGGAACGTGCCGGTGACGACGAGCTGCGCCTGCGCGAAGTTGAACACGTCTGTCGAGACGAAGACGATGTTGTACTCGACCGCGACGAGCGCATAGAGAGCGCCGAGCGCGAGCCCCGACCAGATGACGGTCATCTAGCGTCGCTCTCGGCGTGCCGAGTCGGTCACCTTCAGCGCGACTCCTTCCTGAATGCGGTGGCCGTCACGGGTTCGTCCCGGCAGGCGCGCCGAGCATCCCGTCGACGAGCGGTCCTTCGGGGAGAAACACGAAGTCGTCGGGTGTCGCGGTGAGCGAATGCTGCGTCGCGCTGTACGACTCCGTCGGGAACGAGACGTACGGCTTGTCGGTTGGCTGCGTCAGGTTCTCGAGCGCGTGCGTGACCGCTGCCACATCGGTCGACTTCGCTTGTTGCACCCCGAGGTGGACGAGCTGCAGACCGTCGTACGTGAACGCGTAGACGTAGAGCGGGATCTTGATCGCTCCCTGCTTCTTGAGCGCGGTGATCATCGCCGACAGGTTCGCGGGCCGCTGTGCGGGTGCGATGTACTGCTCGATCCGGAAGGCCTCGACCTGGATGCCCGCGAGATCGGCGGCCGGAACCAGCGACGTGAGGTTGGTCGAGGCGACCGCCGGGCTGCCGATGGTCGGGATGTTCCAGCCGAGCGTGTGGAGGTTCTCGATGATGTGCCCCGCCGACGGACCGTACGCGACGAAGTAGAGGACGTCGGGCTTGTAGGCCTGGAGCTGCTCGAGCTGAGGTGTGAGATCGACGGCTTTCGGGTCGTAGGTCACCGACTTGTAGTCGATCCCGAGCTTCTTGAACTCGTTCACCGCGTTGGTGTTCTCGGAGCCGCCGAACGCGTCGCCCGAGGTGAGGATGGCGACCTTCTTGTATCCCTTCGATTGGAACTCACTGCCGAGTGCCTCGTAGCCGGATTCCGTGTTCGCGCTGACGCTGAAGTTGTACGGGAACTTCGACGGGTTCGCGAGGTCGGCGGCGGCAGCCTGCTCGATCGAGAGGACCTTCGCCGACGTCGTGAGCGGCACCATCGCGAGCGCTTCGGTGCTCCCGGTGCCCAGGTACAGCAGATCGGGGGGCGTGCTCGACGCGAGCACGCTCTGCACGATGCTGACGGCCTGCGTCGAATTTCCTTGATCGTCCTTCGCTTCGATCGTGATCTGGCGACCGTTCATGCCACCGGCCTGGTTGATCACGTCGGCGGCGGCGCGCATCGCGCTCACGTTGGCCTCGCCGAACGGCTGGAGCGGGCCACTCAGGCCGACCACGATCTCGACCTTGTAGGGCTTCGACGACGTCGTCGCCGTCGACTTGGCCCCGCTGCTCCCGCTGCTGCTGCATGCCGCGGCCGCGAGCAGCACGACCGCGACGCAGGCGACTCCCAGCTTGCGTCCACGCGTGGCCGGTCGGTCAACCGTAGCCATGGACCCGTACACCATGTCTTCCCTCGTTTCAGCTGATCACGGCGTCGGCGGAACCTTGGCTCCAGACCGGCGACAGCTCTGTCCGACGACGATGTTCATTGCGAGCCTGAGCGGAGCATGACAGAGTTGCGTGCAGCACGCAACAATGTGGGAGCTTCTGTTGATGGAACCCGGCAGCGACGTCGCGACGCCTGCGATCGGTGGCGCGGTCTTCGACGTCCACCAGCACTACGGCCCGGTGCCGGGTTGGCCGGCGAGCGCAGGCTTGGGCCGGGCCGAAGCCCGCGCCGACTGCGAGCGACGAGTCGAGGCGATGGCGCGTCACGGCATCGATCAGGCCTGCCTCCAGCCGGCGAGCGGGTACGAGCGAGCTTCGGGCACCGTCGACCTCGCTCGGTTGAACGATGCGGTCGCCGACCTCCAGAGCCGGGATCGGCGTCGCTTCCCGGCGGCCCTCGGCACCATCGACCTCTGGCTCGGCGCCGCGGCGATCGAGCGGGAGACGCAGCGGCTCTTCGACGAGCTCGGGTTCGACGGTGTCGCCTGGCACCACCGACTCCAGGGCGCGTACATCGACGACCCGCGGATGAACCCCGTGCTCCACACCATTGCCGAGCGAGGCAAGGTCGCCGCGATACACGTCTTCGCAGAATCGACGTTCGAGGCGCCCTGGCGCCTGGAGAACCTCGCCGACGCCTTCCCGCAGATCACCTTCTTGGCGCTCGACGCGTTCTCCAGCTACGACCAAGCATGCTGGATGAGTCGTATCGCCCGGACGCACTCCAACGTCGTCTTCGACACCGCGGCGATGTCGACGAACGCTAACCTGCTTGCTCAATTCGTCTCGGCGAACGGCCCGGGACGCCTCCTCTTGGGTACGAACTATTACGGGGCCCAACAAACCGAGTACTACCCCTACGCGCTCCACCTGTTACGCGCGTCGTCCGAGATCGATGCGGATGCGAAGCGGCGCGTTCTTGGTGGCAATGCTCGGGACGTCTTCGGGATTGCCGACCCCGCGTTGACCTGACGCCGCGAACGCACGGGTCCGGCCGAGAGAACATGCCATGGTCGAAGAGCAGACAAAGGCCGAGCCTCCGGCCCCGGAAGCCCTTCGAGGGGGCGCGGACGACGAGACCGCAAAGGTTCTCGACGACCTCAACCTGACGCTCACCGCGGCCGCGCGACGCGTTCGATCACCGCGCGTCTTCGCGATGCTGGGAAAGGCCTCACGCGTCTTCATCCAGCCGCACCTCATCATGCTCTTCGCCAAGATCAGCGAGACCGGTCCGGTACGAACGACCGACCTCGCACCGCTCATGGCGCTCGACCGGTCGACCGTCAGCCGTCAAGTGCAGGAGTTGGTCGACGCCGGCCTGGTGGTCAGGCAACCGGATCTCGTCGACAAGCGCTCGTATCTCGTCGCACCGAGCCCAGCCGGCATCGCGGCGCAGACCTCCGTCGTGCAGGCGTGGCGAGACGTCCTCTACGAAACCACGCAAGATTGGCCCGCCGAGGACCGCCGCACGTTCGCGGAGCTCCTGCGGCGCTTCGATCAGTCGCTCGAGCGGGTCGTCGACGACGCGCGCGAACGCGAGCTCCAGGCCCAACGCGAGGCGATGCACCGTCGAGGCGTCGGCGACGCCTCGTAATCCGCGACCAGCCCGCCGCACAGGAGATCGACATGACCATCGACGAGACGAACGCATCCCAACGGATCGACGACAAGATCCGCGAGCTCGGCGACTGGCGCGGCGAGACGCTCGCCGCCGTGCGCAAGATCATCAAGGACGCCGACCCCGACGTCGTCGAGGAGTGGAAGTGGGCGAAGGCGACGAGCCCCGGGGTCCCGGTCTGGGAGCACGCCGGTGGCATCTGCACCGGCGAGACCTACAAGAGCGTGGTGAAGCTGACGTTCCACAAGGGCGCGTCGCTGGATGACCCGTCGGGCCTGTTCAACTCCAGCCTCGAGGGCAAGGTGCGGCGCGCCATCGACATCCGAGAGGGCGAGAAGATCAACGCCCGCGCGCTGAAGAGCCTCATCCGTGAGGCCGTGGCCTTGAACACGAAGGGCAAGTAGCGCGCGGCCTCCGGCTCGGCACGCCGGCTCCCGCAGGCGGTAGCTTGAGGAACCTGACACGAGCGTCAGCCCGGCGAGTGAGGTACGGATGGAACTGCCCAAGATCATCAGCGTCGACGATCACGTGGTCGAGCCGCCGCACGTGTGGCAGACGTGGCTGCCCGAGAAGCACCGGGAGAAGGGCCCCCGGGTGGAACGCAAGCGATGGGGCAAGTTCCGCCTGAAGAAGGGCGCCAAGTACGAGATGACCGAGGATCCCGAAGGCGAGTGGGGCGACGCCTGGATCTACGAGGACAAGGTCATCTACGTGCAGAAGAAGTTCGTCGCGATCCCGAAGTCGGCGACGCAGGGCGACGACCCGTCGACGTTCGACAAGACCGTCATGACGATGACCGCCACGACCTACGACGACATGCGCCCCGGCTGCTGGGACGCGAAGGAGCGCAAGAAGGACTTCGAGCTGAACTGGGTCGACGGCTCGCTCCCCTTCCCCACGTTCCCCCGCTTCTGCGGCCAGACCTTCTACGAGGCCGACGACCGCGAGCTCGCGCTCGCGTGTGTCCGCGCCTACAACGACTGGATGGTCGAGGAGTGGTGCGACCCCTCGATCGGCATCAACATCCCGCTCTGCATCATGCCGCTCTGGGACCCGCAGCTCGCGGCCGCAGAGATCGAGCGCAACGCGGCGCGCGGCGTGCGCGCGGTGTGCTTCTCGGAGCTGCCGACCCGCCTCGACCTGCCGAGCATCCACACCGGCCACTGGGACCCGATGCTCGCCGCGTGCGACGCGACCGGCACGACGCTGTGCATGCACGTCGGGTCGTCGTCGTCGGATCCCGCGTCGTCGCGTGACGCGCCCGCGGGCGTCGGCAGCATGGTCGCGTTCAACAACTCGATGGCGTCGCTCGGCGACTACCTCTTCAGCGGGAAGATGGTGCAGTTCCCGAAGCTGAAGATCGCGTACTCCGAAGGCCAGATCGGCTGGATCCCCTACGCGCTCGAGCGGGCCGACACGGTGTGGCAGGAGCACAACGCGTGGCAGAACTCCAAGCGTCTCTGCCCCGAGCCGCCGTCGACCTACTACTACGACCGCGTCTTCGGCTGCTTCACCTGGGATCACCACGGCGTCCGGTCGCTCGACGAGGTCGGTGAGAACAACATCTGCTTCGAGACCGACTACCCGCACACCGACACGACATGGCCGAACTCGAAGGCGTACTGCGAGAAGGTGCTCGCCGGCGTCACCGAGGCGCAGGCCTACAAGATCCTGCGGGGCAACGCGATCCGGATGCTCGAGCTCGACCGCGTCTGACCGCTCCGACCGCTCCGGTTCGCGGCAATTCGGCCCGGCGACGGGTACCGGGCACCGATGACTTCGGCGCGTTCGGCGAGTCGGACCTTTCGACGCGCGGCAATACTGCGGCGCGGCCGGACGACGGAGGTCGGGAATGAGCGGAGTGCGGGTGCTGGTCGGGACGCGCAAGGGCGCGTTCATCCTGAGCTCGGATGCAGCGCGCAAGAGCTGGAAGGTGAACGGGCCGATCTTCGGCGGGTGGGAGATGTACCACCTCAAGGGCTCGGCGGTTGACCCGGACCGGATCTACGCGTCGCAGTCGACCGGCTGGCACGGCCAGGTGATCCAGCGCTCCGACGACGGCGGCAACACGTGGGCGCCGGTCGGCAACGAGTTCGTGTACGCGAGCGTCCCCGGCACCCACCAGTGGTACGACGGCACGCCGCACCCGTGGGAGTTCGCCCGCGTTTGGCACCTCGAACCCTCGCCGACCGAAGCCGACGTGGTGTTCGCGGGCGTCGAGGACGCGGCCCTCTTCCGCTCCGACGACGGCGGGCTGCAGTGGAACGAGCTCCCGGGCCTACGCGAGCACGGCTCCGGCCCGTTCTGGCAGCCGGGCGCGGGTGGGATGTGCCTGCACACGATCGTCCTCGACCCGAGCGACACCGATCGTTTGCTCGTCGCGATCTCGGCCGCGGGCGTGTTCGGCAGCGACGACGGCGGCAAGTCGTGGGAGCCGCGCAACCACGGCCTGCACTCCGAGGGCATTCCCGAAGCCGAGGCCGAGGTCGGCCACTGCGTGCACCGCATCGCGATGCACCCCTCGAACCCGCAGACGCTCTTCATGCAGAAGCACTGGGACGTGATGCGCAGCGACGACCGCGGCGCCAACTGGCGCGAGGTGAGCGGCAACCTCCCGACCGACTTCGGCTTCGCGATCGACGTCCACGCGCACGAGCCGGAGACGATCTACGTCGTGCCGATCACGAGCGACATGCTGCACTACCCGCCCGACGGCAAGCTGCGCGTCTATCGCAGCCGCACCGGCGGCGACGAGTGGGAGCCGCTCGCCAAGGGCCTCCCGCAGCGCAACTGCTACGTCGACGTGCTGCGCGACGCGATGGCCGTCGACACGCTCGACGAGTGTGGCGTCTACTTCGGCACGACCGGCGGGCAGGTGTACGCGTCGAACGACGCTGGTGACAGCTGGAAGGCGATCGTGCGCGACCTGCCGGCCGTGCTGTCGGTCGAAGTGCAAACTCTGCCGTGATCCGCGTCGTGCTACCGGGTCACCTGAGCACGCTCGCAAATGTGGGGCGCGAGGTGACGCTCACGGTCGACGGCGCGGTCACGCAGCGATCGGTGCTCGACGCCCTCGAGGCGCAGTACCCGATGCTCAAGGGCACGATCCGCGACCACACGACGCAGGAGCGCCGGAAGTTCGTGCGCTTCTTCGCACTCGAGGAAGACCTCTCCCACGAACCGCTCGACGCGCCACTCCCCGACGCGGTCGCCGGGGGCACCGAGCCGTTCATCGTCGTGGGGGCCATGGCCGGGGGCTGACCACCCAGGCGAGTCGCCGCCCGAACGGCGCGCGGGCCTGCGAATAGTGCAGAACTGCTATACTCAGTTCATGACGAGCGCCACCCTGATCCAGCAGGCCCGGAAGCGGGCCGGGCTGACGCAGGCCGAGCTCGGCGCCCGGACGGGCACGACGCAGTCGGCCGTCGCCCGGTGGGAGCGAGGCGCGACCCACCCGACGTTGGAACGGCTCCAGTCGCTCACCGCGGCCTGCGGGCTCGAGCTCCAAGTGGGGCTCGCCGCCGCCGCCGACTCCGACACGGCCGCGCTGCGCCGCAATCTCGCGTTGAGCGTCGACGACCGCGTCCGCCGCGTCGTGCAACTGCACCGCTTCGTCGCGTCGGGACGATCGGCGCTCGCCGGTGCGCGATCAGATCAATAGCCGATGGTCGACTTCCGTCCCGAGCGGATCCTCGAAGTCCTCGCGGCGCACGGCGTGGAGTACGTGATGATCGGAGGGCTCGCGGCTGCGGTGCACGGCTCCGATCTCGTGACCGGCGACCTCGACATCACACCCGCGGCGAGCGACGCGAACCTGGCCCGCCTCTCGGCCGCGCTCGACGAGCTCGGCGCGCGCATCCGCACCGACGACGAGCCGGAGGGCCTGCCCTTCGCGCACGACGCGCGCTCGCTCGCGCGCGGCACCGTGTGGAACCTCGTGACGGATGCGGGCGACCTCGACCTCGCGATGATGCCGAGCGGGACACGGGGTTACGACGATCTCCGCCGCGGCGCGATCGCGATCGACATCCTCGGTGTCGCGACGCGTGTCGCATCCCTCGCCGACATCATCCGTTCGAAGGAGGCCGCCGGTCGCGAGAAGGACCGCGCCGCGCTCCCGATGCTGCGTCGCCTCCAGACCGAGCTCGAACGCCGCGAAGACCGCTGAACCCGGTGCACTCACCCTCGCCACGGGGGCGCGCAGGCGGGATGATGGCGGTGGCAAACGAGCGAGGAGGCCCCGAATGGCCGTCACCGGTTCGCACACCTATGCGGTACCCATCGCGACGGTCGTCGCGATGCTGCGCGATCCCGACGCGACGAAGGCGAAGTACGAGCACCAGGGCCACCAGCGCGTCGAGGTGCTCGAATGCGGCGAGCACGACGGCGGGATGCGGATCGTGTCGTCGCGCGTCGTCACCGTCGACCTACCGAGCTTCGCGAAGCGGGTGCTGAAGCCCACGAACACGATGCGCCAGACCGACGACTGGCAGCCACAGACCGACGGTTCGTGGACCGGAACCTTCGACGTCGACGTGAGCGGTGCGCCGGTGCACATCTCGGGGACGATGGCGCTGCGCCCCGACGGCGACACGACCACCCACGACGTGACGATCGACGTGAAGGTGAAGGTGCCGCTCGTCGGCGGCAAGATCGCCGACTGGGCCGCGAAGAACGACGTGCGCCGCACCCTCGACGCCGAGTTCGCCGAGAACGACCGCTGGCTCGCCGAGCACCGCTGACCGGGCGGACCGCGCCGGTCGTGGGGCGCGGCGCTACGAATGTGACAGGGCGCGGATCTGCTCACGGACGAAGTCGATGATCTCACCGTCGCTCAACGTGGCGCCGCGGCGGACGGCGGTGGCGAAGGGCGCGGTGCCGAGCTGGTGACGGAGCCCGTCGGCGAGGTCGTTGATGCGTTGCGCGCCTGCGGCCTCGAACGGCAGCGCGTACGCAGCACCGGCCGCGGTGAGCGCGCCGTGCAACGTCGCCGCGGCGAGGTGCGCGCGCAGCTGCACGAGGATCCCGAACACGTGCCGGAGCGAGAGCCACTGGTTGGCCCAGTCGCCACCGCGATACCACGAGTCGATCACGTCGGCGTACTGCGCGAGCGCCTCGCGCGGCCGCCCCTGCCGGGCTTCGAGCCAGAGCACCTCGGTGCGGGCGAACGCCTCGATCCACCGGTTCCCGGCCTCGCGGGCGACGTCGACCGATCGTTGCAGCTCCTCGCTCGCCCCGGCGGGGTCGGTGGCTTCGAGCGCGATGCCCCGGGCGTAGGCCGCTTCCGCGCGGGCCGTCGGTGAGCCCGACGCCTTCGCCGCGGCCATCGCATCCTCGGCCATGCGCGCGCCGCTCGCGTTGTCGCCGACGCTGGTGAACGCGACCGACCGCATGTAGAGCGCGTGCGCGAGGCGGGCCGCGGAGCCGTCGCGCGCCGAGCAGATCATCCGCTCCATCCACCCGGCCCCGCGCTCGGCCTCACCCTTGTAGAACCACGCGTTGCCGAGCGCGCGCTCGGCGAGGCCGGAGCCGTCGACACCGAGCCGGTCGGCCGCGTCGACGGCGCGCTCACCGAGCTCGATCGCGCCTTCGAGATCGCCGCGCACGAACCGGGCGTACGCCGCGGCCCCGACGACCACGGGAAAGCGCTCGTGCTCGGCGGCGCCGGGCAGCGCGATCGCGTCGTCGGCCCAGCTGATGATCTCGGCGTGCATGCACCGGAACGCGTACTCGCGCAGCCCCGCGACGAGCCGGAGCGCGACGTCGACGTCGGCGTGCTCGATCGACCAGCGATGCGCGGCGCGCAGGTTGTCGAAGTCGGCGTCGAGGGTCGCGACCGCGTCGGCCTCGCCGGGCCCGCTCAACGCGCGGGCGCAGTCCTCGACGACCGCGAGGTACCACTGCGCGTGCCGGGCGCGCGCGTCGGCGCGGTCGGCGTCGCCGAGCTGGTCGCGGCCGAACTCGCGCAGCGTCTCCAGGAGCCGGTAGCGGCCCCGATCTTCGTCGACGAGCTGAACCATCGACTTGTCGACCAGGTTCGCGAGCAGCGCCGCGACACGCGTCGCGCCGAGGTCGTCGCTCACCCCGACGTGCTCGGCGGCGTCGAGCCCGAAGCTGCCCGCGAACACCGACAGGCGCGCGAAGAGCAGCTGCTCGTCGGGGCCGAGGAGGTCGTGCGACCAGGCGACGAGGTCCTGCAGCGTGCGGTGCCGGGCGACCATCGACGGCTGCGCGCCCGCGAGCAGGTCGAAGCCCTGGTCGAGCCGGGCGGCGAGCGCGGCCGGGCTCATCGCGCGCATCCGCGCCGCGGCCAGCTCGAGCGCGAGCGGGAGGCCGTCGAGATGGCGGACGACCTCGACGACGGCGGTGACGTTGCCGGGCTCGATCGCGAACCCGGGCCGCGCCGCGATCGCCCGCGCCGCGAAGAGCCGCACCGCGGGCGACTCGGAAGCTGCGGGCGCCGACGCACCGACCGCCGGCAGCCCGAGCGGTTCGACCCGCCACACCTGCTCGCCCGGGAGCCCGAGCACCTCGCGGCTCGTGGCCAGGATCGTGACGTCGGGGCACCAGCTGAGCAGCCGCTGCGCCAGCGACGCGACCGTGCCGCGCAGGTGCTCGCAGTTGTCGAGCACGAGCAGCGCGCGCCGGGCGCGCAGGTACTCGACGAGCGTCTCCTCGACCGACAGGTGCTGGCGCTGCTGCACGTCGACCGAGGTCGCGATCGCGGCGACCGTCGACGCCGGGTCGCGCACCGGCGCGAGCTCGGTGACGAAGACCTCACCGCCGAAGCCGTCCCACAGATCCGCGGCCAACCGCAGCGCGAGCCGCGTCTTGCCGACCCCGCCCGCGCCGGTGAGGGTGAGCAGCCGGTTCCCGCCCACCAACTCGACGAGCGTGAGGAGCTCCTCGGTACGCCCGACGAGCCCGGTCGGCTCTGCGGGCCGGCGCCGCACCGGTGGCGCGCGGCGCGGCGCGCGGCTCGCCGGTGCAAGGGTCGGGTCGTCGGTGAGGAGGCGCGTCTCGAGCTCGCGCAGCGCGGGCGACGGGTCGAGCCCGAGCTCGTCGCGCAGCAACGCGCGGTAGGCGTCGGCGCGCCGCAACGCCTCGGCGGATCGGCCGCTGCGATACAACGCCAGGATCAACTGGTGCCACAGGCGTTCGCGTAGCGGGTGCTGCGCGACGAGCGCTTCCAGCTCCCCGACGAGTGCCGCGTGCTCACCGAGATCGAGGCGCGCCTGCAGCAGGTCTTCCGACGCGTTCGCCGCGCAGCTCGTCGAGCCGCACTGCTTCGCGCTGCGCCCAGTCGCGCTCGGCGAACTCCTCGAACGCACCACCCCGCCAGCACCGCAGCGCGTCGTCGAGCCACGCAACGACCGCGGCCGGATCGGTCGCGGTCTGCACCTGCGCGCACGCGCGCTCGAAGTGGCCGGCGTCGATCCGCTCGTCGTCGACCTGCAGCACGTAGCCCGGCGGCCGGGCCGCGATCTCGGCTTCCGGGCGCAGGATCCGGCGCAGCCGCGACAGGTGGCTCTGCAAGACGGCGCCCGGGTCGGCGGGCTGGTCGTCGCCCCACAGCTCGTCGCACAGGCGGTCGGTGGAGACGACCGATCCACGGTGCGCGGCCAGGATCGCGAGCGCGAGCCGGGGCTTCGGGCCGCCGATCGGCACCGGCTCGCCGCCCCGGACCACCTCGATGCTGCCGAGAACCCGGATCCCGAGGCTGCGCTCCACGCCCACCAGTCTTGCAAGCGCGCTTGCAGAACGCTTGCGGCCCCGCCGCCCCGGTCGCAGCGGTCCGGCAGCCCGCCCGCAGGACCGACCCGGATACTCGGATCCGACGCCAACCCCGGCGCATTCGAGGAGGAACCCCATGCCGTGTGTTCAGGTCAAGCTCATCAAGGGCGTGTTCGACTCCAGCCAGAAGCAGGAGATGATCTCCAAGCTCACCGACACGATGGTCGGCATCGAGGGTGAGGCCCTGCGCGGCGTCACCTGGGTGACGATCGAAGAGGTCGAGAGCGGCGACTGGGGCATCGGCGGCAACGCGATCACCGCCGAGTACGTGAAGAGCCTGCAGAAGGCGCCCGCGAACGCGCGCTAGGCGATCACGCGGCGCGGGCCCGGTCGGGACACCACTGTCTCGAGCGGGCCCGCGGCGAGCGCTCCGGGCCGGTACGCGCTCAGCGGCCCTCGAACTGCGGGCGGCGCTTCTCGAGGAACGCGCGCATGCCCTCGACCTGGTCGGCCGACGTGGCGCACCGACGCACCGCGTCGCGTTCGAGGCGCAGCGCGGCCTCCATCGGCAGGTGGTCGGCACCGAGCACGGCGCGCAACACCCCCGCGACCGCGATCGGCGGTTGCGCGGCGAGCTCCTCGGCGAGCGAGACGGCTCTCGCCTTCAGCTCGGCAGCCGGATGCAACTCGTGCACGAGCCCGATCGCCAGCGCGGTCGGGCCGTCGATCTTCTTCGCCCGCAGGATCATGTCGAGTGCGTGCGCGCGCCCGACGGTGCGCGTGAGCCGCACGCTCCCACCCCACGCCGGCACGGTCCCGAGATCGAGCTCCGGCAGCCCGATGCGCGCGCCTTCGCTCGCGGCGAGACGGAAGTGACACGCGAGGGGCAGCTCGAGACCGCCGCCGAGGCAGTAGCCGAACATCGTCGCGATCACGGGCTTGTCGAGGTGTTCGATCATCGCGAGCACCCGCAGCCGCTGATCGAGCACGGCTTCGAAGCCGCCGCGGTCCTGCGCGCCCGCAACGAGCTGCTTCAGGTCCATGCCCACGCTGAAGTGCTCGTCGCCCGCGGCCGTGACGACCACCGCGCGCGCCTCACGATCGTCGCGGAGCGCGATGACAGCCGCCTCGAGCTCGTCCATGTATTCGAACGTCATGCGGTTCCGCGGCGGATCCTGGTTCTCGAGGATCACCACCCGCCCGCGCCGCTCGACCCGCAGCGCCGTCCCGACCATCGTCGCATCCCCCTCGGCCGTCGTTCGCGCCCGGTTTCGGGCGCGTGCATCCTCGATCAGGAGCGGCCGCTCCGCCAGTTGGGAACGCTCGGCGCGTGGGGTTCGAGCGACCGGAGGAAGGTCGTGAGCTCGAGGATCTGCTCGTCGGTGAGCGTGCCGCCGAACGACAGGCTCCACGCCGGCATCTCGGTTCCCGGCACGCCCCCCGCGACGAGGCCGCGGATCTGGTCGTCCGTCGTGGCCTTCAGGAACTCCTTCGAGTTGAGCACTGGACCACTGCCGCCGATCGCGTTCTTGCCGTGGCAACCCGAGCAGTTCGTCGCGAAGAGTTGCCGGCCGATCGTGCGGTACGACGCCTGCTGCGACGCGGCCGCGTCCCTGCGCAGCTGCGGCTCCCGGCCGCGATACACGATGAAACCGACGATGAGGACGACCATGAACACGAGACCCCACATGAGGTAACGGTTCAGGCTGCGTTCGAGATCCGCCGGCTCGAACGGCGGCGGGCTCGGTCGCTCCGCAGGCATCGGCTCAGCCCTTCGGTGTGCACGACGGGCCCTTGGCGGGCTTGAAGAACCGCTTCGCGCCGCGGTCGGGTCCGTTGATCAGCGTCGAGGTGTCGACGACGAGCGTGTCGCCGTCGACCTTCAGCGGGTACCGATCCAGGCCGCGCGGCGCCGGGCCCTCGATCCACTCTCCGCCGATGTCGTACTTGGAGCCGTGACAGGGGCACTCGAAGTGGCCCGACGACTCGCAGAACGGGACACGGCAGCCGAGATGCGGGCACTTCTGCGAGAGCGCGAAGACGCGAGCCCCGGTGTTGGCCACGAACAAGCGGCCGGCCGGCACGTACGTCGCCGTGTCGGCCGCAAAGCTGTCGACCGCGCCCAGACGGATGTTCGCGCCGGCCGCGGGCGTCGCGAGCGGGCGCAGCGATTCGTACGTCGTCCAACCCGCCGCGATCGCGAGCAGCGTGCCGCCGAGCTTCCAACCGTCGCGCAGGAAGTCGCGTCGTGTGGTTCGCATGGCGGCTCCTACATCTCGATGTACGAGTGAGTCCACGGTGCAATGAACTTCCAACCGGGACCGCGGAAGAACGTGCCGACGACCGTGAGCGCGACGGCAATCACGAGCAAGCCGGTGAAGATGACGATCGCGACCTTGCGGTGCCGCGCGACCGTCGAGGGATTTCGGTCGAGGTACGGGAGCAACACGAGCGTGATGACCGCTCCGGTCGGGATGAGGATCCCGGCGATCAGCGGGTCGAAGCGGCTCAGCAGTTCCTGGAGACCGGCGAAGTACCACGGTGCCTTCGCGGGCTCGGGCGTGAGGTTCGGGTCGGCGAGGCCGCGCAGCGGCGCCGCGAACGCGACTCCGAGCGCGAGCACGGTGGCGGCGACACCGAGCGCGACCACGACGTGGCGAACGAGCAGATGCGGCCAGGTGAACACGGTGTCGTCGACGGCGCGTTCCTCCGCGGTCACCGATTCGCGGTCGACGACGCCGAGCACCCGCGTCCGCCCGCCGTACAGGCTCGCCGGGGCGGTCGAGGGCACGGCGGCCGCAGGGAGCGCCGTCGCGCCTTCCTCGAACGCGCCCACCGACACGCGTTCGACCGCGAAGCCGTCCTTGCGGACCCTCCAGATGTGGATGCCGAGCATCATCACGAGCGTGATCGGAAGCACCGCGACGTGCAGCGCGTAGAAACGCAACAGCGTCGACTGGCCGATCTGCGGACCACCGATCAACAGGTTCTGGACGGTCTTCCCGAACACCGGTACGTACTGCGTGAGGTTGGTGCCGACGGTCACGGCCCAGTAGCTCAACTGGTCCCACGGCAGCAAGTACCCGGTGAACGACAAGCCGAGCGTGAGCAGCATCAGCATCACGCCGATCACCCAGTTGAACTCGCGCGGCTTCTTGTACGCGCCTGCATAGAAGGTACGAACGAGATGGAGGAAGACGGCGAGCACCATGAGGTGCGCGGACCAGCGGTGCACGTTGCGTACGAGCTGTCCGAAGCCGACGCCCGTCCGCAAGTGCTGCATGTCGCCGTACGCGGAGTTCACCGACGGCGTGTAGAAGAACATGAGGTACACGCCCGTGAGGGTGAGGATGGCGAACAACACGGTGATGATGAACCCGAGCCGGAACGAGTAGCGGATCCGCAGCACGCGTGTCGGGATCTTCACGGGGTACAGGTGCAGGAAGAAGTTCGAGAACGACTGCAGCGCGCGACCGCGCGGCGTGTCGAGGTTCGGGTGCCGGAACATCGACCGCCACGCGTTCGAGCGTGCGATCCGCCCGCGCAGTCCGGTCGTGGGCGCATACGCGAGCTTCGGCTCGAGCGCGTCGCGGGCCGCGGGCGATTCGCCCGACGCGCCGTCTTTCGTCGTCACAGGAACGTCAGGCACCGGCGACCTCCCGCGCGTGGACCATCGACAGGGCACCCGGTGGGCATCGATTGACGCACAGACCGCAGCGGATGCACAGGTCTTCGTCGAGGAGGAGGACGCTCTGCGCCTCGGTTCCCGCTCCGACCAGGTCGGCCCGCGCGATCGTGATGCAGTTCGGCGGACACACGTCGACGCACAGCCCGCACAAGATGCAGAGCTCGGGTTCGAGCATCACGTTGTCGAAGCAGCGCAGGCAGCGCAGCGACTCGAGCCAGGCGCCCTGCGCGTCGTATCCGACCTCGACCTCCGCGAACCCGATGCGGCGCTCCGTCGGCGTCGCGGGGACCGGTTGGCGCCCGATCGCGTCGTAGGCGGTCGCGAGCCGCCGGAAGCCGCGCCGCGGACCGAGCTCGACGCGGATCTCCGTCGGTGGGCGCGCCGGCGCGTCGGGGTCGTGGATCGACCGCGCGGCACGCTGGCCGTCGGCGATCGCGTCGATGAGGTTGCGCGGCCCGTGCGCGACGTCGCCGCCGGCCCAGATGCGCGGGTGCGACGTCCGCAGCGTCGCGGGATCGACCTGCACGCCCCCGCGCACCCGTTCCAGCTCGACGTCGCCGAGCAGGTCGAGATCGGCGGTCTGGCCCACGGCGAGGATGACGGTGTCGGCGTCGAGGACCGCTTCGGTTCCGGGCACGAAGGTCGGGGCGAAGCGGTGGTCGGCGTCGAACACCGACGCGACGTCGATCGTCTCGAGTCCGGTGACCCGCCCGCCCGCGCCGACGAAGCGATGCGGACCCTTGCGGTAGCGGATCGTGATCCCTTCGCCGGTGGCCTCGGCGATCTCCTCGGCGTCGGCGGGGATCTCCTCGGGCGACTCCAGCGCGATGACCGTGACGTCGGCGACGCCCGCGCGCGCGGCGGCACGCGCGACGTCGAGTGTCGTCACCATGCCGCGCCGGGCGTCGTCGTCGGTGCCGGCCGATTCCGGCGCGTTCGCGTCGGATCCGCCGGCACTGCCGCCGGCCGCGGCACGCAGCGCGCTACGGGCGGCATCGAACGCGACATTGCCACCACCCACGACGACGACGCGCTGACCGAGATCGGCGCGGAAGCCGAGGTTCACGTTGAGCAGGAACTCCACTGCGCTCAGCACGCCGTCGAGCTCGCGACCGGGAAGCTCGAGGTCACGCCCGCGACCGGTGCCGATGGCGAGGAAGAGCGCGTCGTGACGGTCGAGAAGCTCGGTCATCGTCGCGTCGCGCCCGACGCGAAACCCGAACGTGACGTCGATCCCGAGCTCGACGATCGCCGCGATCTCGCGGTTGATGAGCTCGCGCGCCAAGCGGTACTCGGGGATCCCGAGCACCATCATCCCGCCGAGCCGATCCGCGGCCTCGTAGATCGTGACGGGGTGGCCGGCGAGACGGAGCTCGTACGCGGCGGCGAGGCCCGCGGGCCCGCCTCCGACGATCCCGACGGAGCTCAGCGTCGCGGGCGGAACCTCGCCGTGCGCCTCGTGCCAGATCGAGCTGGCCGCGAAGCTCTCGACACCGAACTGCTCGGTGACGAATCGCTTCAGCGCACGGATCGCGATCGGCGCGTCGACCGTGCCGCGGCGGCAGGCGGCTTCGCACGGCGCCGCGCACACTCGCCCGCAGATGGACGCGAACGGGTTCGGGGCGCGCGCGGTGAGGTAGGCGTCGCGGAACCGGCCCTCGGCGATGGCGGTGACGTACGCGCCCGCGTCGGTGTGCACCGGGCACGCGGCGCGGCATGGTTCGTTCTCCCAGAGCCAATGGGCGTCAGGCACGGTCGGTCGGGGCACTCAGATCCACCCTCGGCCCTGCATCCATCGCAACGCCCAGCTCAACGCGACGAGCACCACGAGGAACAGTGCGGTCGCCAGCGCCTCGCGGCCGCCCCGAGTGACGGCGAGCGCCTTGGTCAGGATGCGATTCGCGCCGACGACGGCGGCGCCGATGCCGACGACGAGGACCGCGACGCCGGAGAGCACCGCGCGCAGCCAGCTGATCTCGTGCTCGGGCTCGTCGGCGGATCTCGGGGCCGCCGGCACTCCGCCGGACGCGTCGCCCACGGAGCTCACGGAACCACCGTGAACGGCGCCCGCATACCGAGGCCGTAGTGCTTGGCGATGTTGCACACGAGCACGTAGTTGCCGGGCACCATGTTCTTGATCACGAACGTGCGGGTGCCCCCGGGTTCGAGGTCGGGATCGCCGGTCTCGCCGACGTTGGCGTCCTCGCTCACCTTGTCGGCGCCGGCCTTCACCGGTACCGGCGGGTCGCCTCCGTACGTGATCGGCAGCTTGTCGTACGGCGTGCTCGTCTTCAGCACCACGAGCTCGTGCACGATCGTTCCGAGGTTCTTGACGGTGAAGGTCACGTCGCCGGCCTTGGCCGAATCCTCGAACGTCACGACCTTCATCGGTCCGGCGAGCCCGCGAGTGTCACTCACGACGATGTCGACGTGACTGCCGGCGGCGGCCGGCGCGGTGACGGCGACACCGCCGTCGGAGGTCGAGGAGTTCGTCGGCGCGGCGCAGCCGGCGACGAGCAGGAGCGCACCGATCGCCGAAGCACCACACGCCAGTCGAACTCGGAACATCGCGACCCCCCGGCCGGCTGAAAGCGGGGCCCATTTTGTCGACGCGCACGCGTCCGGGCCAGTGCTGAAGGTCCCGAATCGTGCGCCGCGACCTCGCCCGCGATGAGACAGTGATGAGAGCCGGGTGCGCTACGTGCTCACGATGACGCTGCGCGCCGTGACCCACGTCGCGCGACAGGGTCAACAGGCCGACGCAATGACGCGTCGTGAGCGGACGACGAGGATCCGGACGCCGGCTGAGCGTTCTCTTCGCGCCTCATGCGGGCGTCATCCTCGATCTCTACGGTCGAACGGTGAGAGCACATCGACGCCTCGTGGTGGCCGCCGGCATCTTCGTGCTCGCGCTCGCCGCGCCCTCGTGGTCGCTGGGACACGCGCTCACGAGGAACTCCACGGATCCGGTGGGCGCGCGGGCCGTCGAGTGGGCACGCAGTCATCACTTCGGCGGGATCGTGACCCTTGCCGAACGGCAGTGGTACTCACATCACCAGCCGCCGGTCGGCGGCACACCGAAAGGCGGCATTCCGAGCCCGCCGCAGCTCGCGCTCAGCCGTTCGGAACCGTCGACGACCGCGGCGTCCCCGACGACCACGACCACCCCGGCGCGGATCGCGCCGCTCGTCGCGAACCCGTTGCCCGGTGAGGGAAAGTGGCGGCCGTTCGGGAGAGCGGTCGACGGGACGCCGGCGGTGTGGGTCACGTACCTGCGGCCCGACGCGACGCACACGAGCCTCGTCGCGGGCGTCGCGCGCCTCGACATGACGCGCCTCACCGCGACGCTGCACGCCGGCACCGACCTACCGGGCCACGGCCCGTGGACGCAGCCTCCGCGCATCGACCCGAGCCGCTACCCGTACGTGGTCGCCGCGTTCAACAGCGGATTCCGGCTCGACTCGAGTCGCGGCGGCTACTACGACGACCACCGCATGCTGCAACCCCTCGTGTCCGGCGCGGCGTCACTCGTGATCTACCGCGACGGTCGTGTCGACGTCGGCGCGTGGGGGCGGGACGACCACATGAGCGCGTCGGTGGTGTCGGTGCGCCAGAACCTGCGGCTGCTCGTCGACGGCGGCAACCTCGTTCCCGGCCTCGCGAACGCGAATACTCAGGCGTGGGGTGGCACGGTCGGCAACGCGATCTACGTGTGGCGTTCGGGCGTTGGGATCGACGCGCACGGCAACCTGATCTATGTCGGTGGTCCCGGTCTCAATGTCGCCTCGCTCGCCGAGCTCCTGCACCGCGCCGGTTGCGTGCGTGCGATGGAGCTCGACATCAACACGTGGTGGGTGTCGTTCACCGGCTACGCGCCCGACGGGCACGGTGGCGTGCAGGCCGCGAACCTGCTGCCCTCGATGGTGCGCGCGCCGAACCGCTATCTCGTCACCGGAACACGCGACTTCTTCGAGATCGACGCCAAGCACTGACCGCAGCCCGCAGGGGTCGTGGCGGAGGTGCAGCGACCCGCTCAGTCGAGGTCGGTGACCGGTGGGTCGGCGGGCGGCGGCGCAGCCGCCGCGGGTGCGCCGACCGGTGCGACCTCGCCGTCGGCGAGCACATGCCCATCGCGCAGCCGGATGCGCCGCGCCGCGAGGCGGGCGACATCTTCGGCGTGCGTCACGACGATGACGGTCACGCCGTGCTCCGCCGACAGGCCTCGCAACACCCGCACGATCTCCTCCGACGTCGCGCTGTCGAGGTTGCCGGTCGGCTCGTCGGCGAGGATGACACGCGGTTCGTTCGCAAGGGCGCGCGCGATCGCGACGCGCTGCTGCTCCCCGCCGGAGAGCCGCGACGGAAGGTGCGCGGCGCGGTTGCTCAACCCGACGACCTCGAGCAGCTCGGTCGCACGCGCGCGGCGCGCGTGGCGCTTCCGCCGCAGCGGCACCATCGCGGACTCGACGTTCTCGGCCGCGTTGAGCGTGGGAATGAGGTTGAACGCCTGGAACACGAAGCCGATGTCGCGCGAGCGCACGCGCGTGAGCGCGCGGTCGTTGAGGTTGGAGAGCTCGCGGCCGTCGAACACGAGCGAGCCGCCACTCGGCCGGTCGAGCGCGCCGAGCAGTTGCAGCAACGTGCTCTTGCCCGACCCGCTCGGACCTTCGACCGCGACGAACTCGGCACGCGCGATCGAGAGATCGATCTTGTCGAGCGCCCGCACGACCCCGCCACCGGTGCGGTACGTCCGCTCCACGGCCGTGAGCTCGTAGAGCGCGGCCGCTTCGCCGTTGGTGCTCACGTCGGCGGCCGTCATCCGAGGTCCCGCAGGGCCGTCGCGGGCGCGAGCCGCGCCGCCCGCCATCCGCCCACCAGGCCGGCGACGACACCGCCGACGATCGCGAACGCGAGGCCCAGAAGGAGCGTCGAGCCGTGGATCGGCGCGGTGAGGGTGACCGTCGTGGTCTGCGCCGCGCTCGACGCCTGACCGAAGAAGCTCGACAGGCTCGAACCACTCAGGCCCGGAGGTGGTGCCGCGGTGGCCTTGAGCGTCGGCGAGAACGCGTCGACCGCTTTCGCGACGCCGTAGCCCGCGAGCAACCCGAGCCCGCCGCCGAGGATGCCGATCCCGATCGTCTCACCGAGCAGCTGCCGCACCACCCGACCCTTCGACCATCCGATCGCGCGCAGCGTCCCGATCTCCCGGACCCGCTTGCCGATCGACGACAACGTCAGCAGCGCCGCAATGATGAACGCGGCGATGAGCACGATCACCGCGAGCGCACCACCGAGCCGGTCGGAGAGGCTCTTCGCGTCGGCGAGGCTTCCGGTGACCGCGTCGGCGAGGCTCTTCGACGTGACGACCTCCGCACCGGGCAGCGCCTTGCGGATCTCCGCGGCGACGGCGTCGACCTTCCCGCTACTGCTCGCGCTCACGAGAATCTGCGTGACGCGATTCTGCTTCGACGCGAGCTTCTGAATCGTCGCGAGCGGGAAGTACACGTCGAAGGTGTTGCCCGCGAGCGTCGGCTTCACGAGGCCGACGACCTTGTAGTTGGTGCCGTTGATCGAGAGCGTCGCGCCCACCGCAAGGTGCTTCGAGCTCGCGTACGCGACGTTGAGGAGCACCTCGGAGGTCGCGCCCTTCGAGAACCAACGACCCTGCGTCACCTGGTCGGCGGTGACGAGCCCCTCGTTCGGGTTCGCGGGGTCGACACCCGCCGCGGTGTAGGAGGTGTTCGTGATGTCGGTCGACGGCGGGTTCACCACCTGGTTGATCGTCTGCAGCGGGACGGTGAACTGGGCCTGGAACTCCTGGAATCGAGCCGGCAGGCAGTCTTCGAACGCGGGATTGCCGCCGCCGAAGACGAAGCCGCCGCGGCCACCACCACCTCCGCCACCCCCACCGCCGCCCGTCGTTGGCGGCGTACTGCCTCCCGGTGTCGTGCCGCCGCCGCCCGCGTCGTTGCCTCCCCGCCGGCCGATCGTGACACCCTTCGACGCGAGGCACGACGTGAACGTCTGGCGCTCGGCGTCGGTCATCGGCGACGGCCGCGTGGTCTGCGTGTAGGTCTGACCGCCGGTCTTGATCGACGCGACGATGTTCGGCACCGTGCCGGTCTCGTGCTCGACGAGTTGCACCAGCCCGGGCACCGCGCTCGTGACGCCCGGCAGCTTCGCGACGTCGCTCACCGCGCTCTGCGGGAAGCTGAGGTAGGTGGCCGAGAGGAAGAAGTCGTGGGTGAACTTCGTCCCGGCCTTGCCGAGCTTCGAGAGGTCGGTGACGACGTTGTTGTTCTCGCTGAGCAGCGCGTCGCAATCGGCCTGGTTCGCCTGCGCGGTCGCGTCGTTGCCGCCGTTGCCACGCCGCCGCCGCCGCCGCCGCCACCGCCGATGTTGAAGAAGCCGCCGGCGCCGCCCGCGCCGCACGCGTTCGCGGCACCGCCGCCTCCGTTGCGACCCGCGAAGCCACCCGGGCTGCTGGTCGTCGTGGTGGCCGCCGTCGTCGTGCTCGTGCCCGACGTCGCCGCCGGCGCCCCGATCACCCTCGTGACGAGGATGTCCGTGCCGACCGATTGCAGTGGGGCGAGGACGTGGTTCTGCGCGTCGGAGAGGCCGTCGGAGACGCCGATGATCCCGATGACGAGACCGACCCCCATGGCCAGCCCGAGCGCCGTCAGGATCGTCCGGCCCAGCCGCCGACGGAGCTCGCGACCGATGTAGGACAGGGAGAACACAGCGGGTAGTGAAGGCGACGAACCTGAACGCCTTCTAAGAGGCTTCCCTCCTCGGCGCTAAGAGGGCCGGGCCCCGCCGCTCACCACTGCGGCCAGCCTCCGGGCACCGACCCGGTCGGCGGATCGTTCTGTAGCACACCGCCGGGCGCGCCGAGTGCCTGCAGCAGCCGCGAGAAGTTGTATCCGAACGCGGTGGAGTTCGAGCCGTGGTACTGCCCGTAGGAGCGGGCCATCGTGTCGCCGTTCGCAGAGGGGTCGGCCCACCCGACCTCGATGCCCGTCGGCCCCTCGTACACGCGCCCGAGCACCGTGTTCGCGTTCACCGTCTGCCCGACGCTCACCGCAGGCTGGATGTCTTCCGCGAAGTAGACGACGAGTCCTCGCGCGGGACCGTTCGTGAGGCGGTACGCGATGAAGGTCCCGCCCGGCCAGCCTCCGTTGAACGTGCTGAGCACCACGCCGTCGCCGATTGCGTAGATCGGGCCGAAGCCGCTGAAGTCGACGCCCTGGTCGATGCGTTCGGGGTTGAGTCCGGCGACCGCGCGCAGCGGGTTCGCGTAGGTACCCGGCGACGGAGACACCGGCGGCGGCGGCGGGAGCGACGGGGGCGGTGGGGCCTGCGGGGCGGGCGGCGCCGCCGCGAGCGCGCGCTCTTGAGCGAGCTCGGCCGCGCGTGCTTTCGCAGCCGCCGCCGCGAGGAGCGCACTGAGGTTCCCCTTGACGTGACGCAGGGTCGACTCGTTCGCGGCGATCGCTCGCGACGCGGCCTGCTGCGCGCGCTGGAGATCGCGCAACGTGGCCGCGGCCTTCTCGTGCGCGGCTCGCAACGCGCGCTCGGCGCCCTGCGTCCGCGCGCGATCGCTTGCCAGCTGGTTGAGCTGCGCGTCGATCTTGCTGTTCGCGGCGCTCAGGTAGCTGTTCTGCTCGAACGCCTGCCGCACGCTGTCGGCGTTGCCGAACACCGCGAACGTCGACGTGCCCATCCGGCCGGCGTTCATGTACGCCTCGACTGCGACCCGTCGCGCGATCGCGGCCGACGCCGCCTCGATCTTCTGGTCGGCGCCAAGACGAGAGCGATCGTGCGCGATCTGCTCGTCGAGCGCGCTCACCTGCGCCTGCACCTTGTTCGCCTTCTCGACGAGCGTTTCGATCTGCACGCCTTGCGCGGCGATCTGCTGCTCGAGCTTCGTGATCTGCCCGCGGTCGGATTCGACGGTGGCGACCGCGGTGCCGGACGAGACGACGACGACCGTCGACGCGAGGCTCAACGCGCTGATCGCCGCGAGCACGAAACGCGCAGACCGGCGCCGGGACGCGACGGGTACCACCGACACCCGGGACATTGACGCTCGAAGTTAGTTGGCCCCGCCCGGGCAACTCAAGGCGGACGCTCACGTTGCCGTCACGCAGCCGTGATGAGAGCGAATCGGTGCGCTCGCGACGATCCGGCACGGACCCTTGACTTCGCCCCGAACCGGGATCAGGCTCGCGCTCGACATCGATTCGATCGATACGGGAAGAACGCGACACCGCCGGGGGGCAACCGGGGCGGGTCGTCGGGTTCGTGGTCTTGCACGACGGCGTCTTCGGGGGACGACGTGCGAACGATCCACGACCACCCAGCTTCCGAGATCCGCGCCGGCTCGCCGCCGCGACGCGCTCGAGCACCCACGCGGCGCGCCCGCGCTCCGAACGCGATCTCGCGCCCGCGCGCTCGACCCGCGCCGACGCGCGGACCGCGCGCGCTGCAAACCGCGACGAGATGCCCACAGACACGGAGGTACGCCATGGCCATCGAAGGCCACATCTATCGCATCACCGATGCCCGAACGTTCTTCACCCCGATCGTGCTCGGCGGCACGCCGCCCGCCACCGGCTTCGAGCCGTGGCCGGGCGTCAACGTCGGCGCGAGCCTCTACGGGAAGCTGCTCTTCTTCGTCGTCGACTACGAGAACCTCTACACGACGACCGACAGCGCGGGCCGCTTCTCGCTCGCGGACCCGCCGGCGAACCTCGTGAACATCTTCGGCGGCACGGAGGAAGCCTTCGTGAGCCTGCTGTGCTCGCACGACGGGCGGCCGCTCTTCCGGTCGGGGATGTTCCAGCTCGGCGAGGCCGACGAGCGCGAGCTCAACATCTACCTCTACCCCGACACGCTCTCCGTCAGCGAGGGCATCGTCGCGGGCGACGTGAGCGGCGTCCTCGGCGGCGCCGGACTCCCCGGCAACACGCAGATCACTGCGAACCCGAGCGGTCTGTCGTTCAAGGGTTCGGAGGGCCAGGTAAGCCTGCAGTTCGGGGTCGCGCTCACCCCCGACACGTCGAACAACCTCGGCGCGTTCCTCGACCTCACGCTCGCGTCGTGGAACATCAACGTCGACTGGCCGACGTCGTGGTTCAAGAGCGCGACCGACGTACTCAACGACCTGCGCGCGGGCATCAACGGTGCCGGGAGCTCCGTGAACTCTGCGGTGCTCGACAAGATGAAGACAGTCGTCGAGGACGAGGACGGCTTGCCGGCTTCGCTCGCGGACACCTTCTTCGCGTCCGACGTGTCGGTGACGTTCATGGACGTGTGGTACCCGGCGACGCACACATGGGGTATCGGCGACACCGGCGACGAAACCGTCGTCGTGATGGCCGATCCGTGCATCGGATGGCCGCGCGACTTCTCGAAGGACCCGGTGAAGCACACGATCCCGTGGTGGTGGCTTCGCCCCTACGTGAGCGGGCTTTCGCTGGTGCGACCGTGAGGCCGCACGCCGCGGGCGTGAACGCGCTCAGGTCGCCTCGGCGATCCGGCGCGCTTCGCGTAGCTCACCCGCGAGTCCGATGAGCAGCTGCTCCGCGAGGTCGGGGATCTCGCGGAGCAGCGTTCGGAACATGCGGATGCCGAGCACCGCGACCTTCACGTCGGTCAGGGCAGCGACGGTCGCGCTCCGCGGCTCGCCGTCGAGCACCGCGAGCTCGCCGAAGTAGGCGCCCGGTCCGACCCGGTTGATCTCGAGGTCGCCGTGACGGACGGTCGCGTCGCCGTCGAGGATCACGAACAGCGCGTCGCCCGACTCGCCTTCGCGGATGAGGTCGGTACCGGCGGGCAGTGACGCGATCTCCGCATGGCGCGCGACGGTGCGCAGCTGGCGTGCGGTGCACTTGGAGAACAGCGTCACGTCGCCGAGCAGCTCCGCGAGCTCGCGCTTCGCCCCCATCGGCCCTTCCCCCGTCCCGTGCGCGGTCCCGTGCGCTGCGCAGCCACCACCGTTACGCTGCCGCACACCTTTGCACTCGGGATCACACCGAGTCGAGCGACGGCCAGGGGGCGGCTGGGTGCGGCGGTTGGCCATCTTCGTGATCCGGCGGCGGTGGCTGGTCCTGATCGGCGTCCTGATCGCGCTCCCCGCGTTCGCGCTCTACGGCGGCAAGGTCCACGACAAGCTCTCGACGGGAGGCTTCACCGATCCGGGCGCGGAATCGAGCCGCGCCGCCGCCGAGATCGCGCGGCTGTTTCCCAAGGCGAGCCAATCCGACTTCGTCGTCGTCGTGACCGCGCGTTCGGGAACCGTGAACGACGCCACCGTGAAGGCGGCCGGTACCGCGCTGACGGCGAAGCTCGCGCACGACGCCGGCGTCCTCGACTCCGCGTCGTACTGGACCCTCGACGAGCCGGCCCAGTTGCGCAGCCGCGACAGCCGCCAGGCGCTGATCTTCGCCTCGTTGCGCGGCAACGACGACGAACGTCTCAAGACCGCGGCGCGCCTCTCGCCGCAGTTCAGTACCGACGGCACGGTGGTCGCGACCGCGGTCACGGGCCGCGTCGAGGTCACCCGCCAGCTCGCCGACGAAGCGCAAAAGGACCTCCAGAAGTCGGAGCTCCTCACTGCGCCACTCACGTTCATCGCGCTCGTGATCGTGTTCGGCAGCGCGGTCGCGGCCGGGCTCCCACTCGCCGTGGGCATCATCGCGGTACTCGGCACCTTCGCCGTGCTGACGCTGCTCACGCTGTTCACCGACGTCTCGGTGTTCGCGCTGAACCTCACGACCGGCATGGGGCTCGGGCTGTCGATCGACTACAGCCTCTTCATCGTCACGCGGTACCGCGAGGAGCTGCGCAACGGCGTCTCGACGAACGTCGCGGTCGGGCGTTCGATGCAGACGGCCGGAAGAACCGTCGCGTTCAGCGCGGGCACGGTCGCGGTGTCGATCGCGGTGCTCGCGCTCTTCCCGATGGCCTACCTGCGCTCGTTCGCGTTCGCAGGCGTCGCCGTGGTCGCGCTCGCCGGGATCGCGGCGGTGATCGTGCTACCCGCGGTGCTCGCGATCCTCGGGCCGCGCGTCGAGAAGGGGCGGATCCTCAAGACCCGCGCGGATCCGGAGAACCGCTTCTGGCACCGGCAGGCGGTGCGGGTGATGCACCGGCCGATCCTCTACGCGGTCTCGGTGACGTTGTTGCTCTGCGCGCTCGCGATTCCGTTCTTCCACATCACGCCCGGGCTCGCCGACGATCGCGTCGGGCCGAAGTCGATGTCGAGCCGCCAGGCCACCGACTCGATCCGCCACAACTTCGCCAGCCGCGAAGCCGACGCGCTCTCGGTGCTGATCGAAGGCGTGAACCCCACCACCGACCGCGACGCGATCGACCGGTTCGCCCGTGCACTCGCCGGCACGCGGGGCGTCGCGCGGGTCGACGGGGCGAGCGGCTACTTCCTGCCGACCGCCGGCAAGGTCGTCGCGGTGCCGGCGTCGGCCGCGGCACCCGGGCTCGCGGCGCGCTTCACGTCGACGAGCGCCACGGATGCGACCTTCCTCTCCGTCGTCCCCGACGTCGAGCCGTACTCGAAGGAGGGGGTGCGACTCGTCGACGACATCCGCGCGACCCCGGCACCGTTCCACTTCCTCGTCGCCGGCACCTCCGCCGAGCTCGTCGACACGCGCCATGCGGTCTTCGCACGGTTGCCGCTCGTGTTGGGGATCATCGCGATCGCGACGTTCGTGCTGCTGTTCTTCATGACCGGCAGCCTCGTGGTGCCCGTGAAGGCGTTGTTCCTCAACGTATTGAGCCTCACCGCGACGTTCGGCGCGACGGTGTGGATCTTCCAGGAAGGCCACCTCTCGCACCTCCTCGACTTCACGCCGTCGGGAACGATCGACGTCTTCACGCCGATCCTGATGTTCTGCATCGCGTTCGGCACGTCGATGGACTACGAGGTCTTCCTGCTGTCGCGTATCAAGGAGGAGTACGACCTCGAACGCGACAACGAGCACGCGGTCGCCGAGGGGCTCGCGAAGACCGGCCGGCTCGTCACCGCGGCCGCGCTGCTCCTGATGATCGTGTTCGTCGGAATCGCAGTCTCAGGCGTGCAACTGTTGAAGATCTTCGGTGTCGGCCTCGCACTCGCGGTGATCGTCGACGCGTTCCTGATCCGAACGATGCTGCTCCCCGCGTTCATGCGCCTGGCCGGGCGCGTCAACTGGTGGTCGCCGAAGTGGCTCCGCCAGTGGCACCTCCGCTTCGGGCTCTGGGAGAACGAGCCCATCGCGATCCTCGACCGCGAGTTCGAAGCCACGACCTGAGCGGCCGCTGCCGGCTCGTCAGGCGAGCTTCACCAGCTCGTCGAAGGAGTCCTGGAGGCACGCGATCAACAGATCGGCGTCGGGTATCGCGGCCGGGTCGGAGTTGATCGCCAGGTGCAGCTCGTCGAGGTGCGAGATCATCGTGACGTTCAGCGCCGCGCCGGCGTGCGGCGAGAACCCGAAGTTCTGGAGCGACGCCGATCCCGCGACGTAGAGCGGGATCGGCGTGCCCGGCACGCTGCTCGCGACGACGTCGACGCGGCGCCCGACCGCCGACACCATCGGCGCCAACCAACCGGCCGGCACGACGTTGAGGAGCCGCGCGGCCGAGCCCGTGAACGACAGCGCCTGCTCGGTACGTTGGGCGGTGGTCACGTCGCGCACGATCTCCATGCGCACGAGAGGATCGGCGGCGTCGATCGGCAGGACGAAGCGCGCCGGCGCGAACTGGTTCCCCAGCCCGGTGTCCTCGCGGGTGCTCACCGGCATCGCGAACCGCAACGCGGGAGCATCGACCGCGTGGCTCGCGTGATAGCGGGCCAAGCCGCCCGCGATGCCCGCGACGAACGCGGTGTTGAGCTTCGCGTTCACGCGGTGCGCGGCCGCCTTCATCTCGGGCATCGGTACCGCGAGCGCGTCGAAGCGCGCGCCCAGCGACCGATCCCGCATGAGCGGGCTCAGCGCGCCCGAGCCGGGTGCCGTGACCCGCGCGAGCGAGCGGCCGAAGCTCACCGCCGACGCCGTGGTGTCGAGCGGATGGGCGCAGGCGTCGACGAGCATGCCGGGAGCGCGGCGGGCGAACCGTGCAATCGTGGCGGCGTCGTTGCGCGCGGACCCGATGAGCCGTTGCAGGGTCGAGACGTCGGCGAGCACCGGCGGGGCCGCGACCGGCGCGGCCGGAGCCGGATCGGGCTCGATGTCGACGAAGACGAGCACGACGTCGAGCAGGCTGATGCCGTCGCCGAGTGAGTGATGGATCTTCTGGATCGCGGCGGCCCGGCCGTCGGCGAGGCCCTCGACGATGTGCGACTCCCACAACGGGCGGGCCGTGTCGAACGGGTGCAGCGAGAGCCGGGCCGCGTAGTCGAGCAGTTCCCGCAGGCCGGAACCGTCGGGGAGGCGCACGAACTGGAGGTGGTAGTCGACGTCGAACTCGGACGCCGGCCTCCACGTGGGCGCCACCCCCGCGACCGGAGACCACACCGGCACTTCGCGAAAGCGCGGCACCCGGTCGATCCCCTCGAGCACCCGGCGGCGGAACCGCTCACGATCCGGAGGATGCGAGAGCAGCGCGACCTGGAGGATCGTCGAACGCAGCTCGGGCGACCGTTCGAGCCGCAGCAGGAGCGTGTCGGTGGCGCTCAGCTCTCGGGCGCTCTGCGGAGGTGCCGGCACCCGATCAACTCCTCGCCGACTGCCGCAGCACGAACTTGCTCGCCTGGCGCGTGAACACCGTCGGCAGGAAGCCCGACGCGGTCGCGACGACCCGTTGCAGCGCACCGGGGATCTCGACGGGACGGTTGCGCGCGACGGCGTCGAGCGCGGCCCGCGCGACACCCTCGGTCGACTGCCACATGAACGCCGGCCCACCGGGGAGCACCCCGAGGCGAGTCTGGAACTCCGTCTGCATGAACCCCGGGCACACCACGGTCGCGCGCACGCCGGTGCCGATGAGGTCGTCGTGGACCGCCTGCGTGAACGACGTGACGAACGCCTTCGTGGCGCAGTACGTCGCCATGCGGGGCCCGGGCTGGAAGCTCGCCATCGACGACACGTTCAGGATCGCGCCGCGTCCCTGCTGCACCATCGTGCGCGCCGCGGCGTGGGTGAGCCGCACGACCGCGAGCACGTTGAGCCGGACCTCGCGTTCCTCCCAGTCGACGTCGAGCTGATGGAAACGGCCGCCGGTGCCGAATCCCGCGTTGTTCACCAGGATGTCGATCGGCGCGCGCTGGTCGGCGCAGCGGGCTTCGACGCGTGCGAGGTCGTCGGGCTCGGTGAGGTCGGCACTGAGCACGTCGTACGCGATGCCGTGATCGGCTCGCAAGCTCGCACCGACCTTCTCGAGCCGCTCGGCGTCGCGCGCGACGAGAATCAGATCGTGGCCGCGTTCGGCCAGCAACCGTGCGAAGTCGACTCCGATGCCCGTCGACGCGCCCGTGACGAGACCGACACGCCGATCACGGCTGCGACTCACCGGGCAACCGCCCGCAACGCAGCGTCGCCGGCGCGCGCGGTCGCGGTCGACGCGTCCGGCTCAGCAAGCACCGCCGCCCCCGACGCGGTGTACGCCATGATCCTCCCGCCCTGTTGCTCCCAGCGCTCTCGCGCGCCCCTTCCGGGAGCGGCGCAATGATTTCCCATCGCTGCTCCCTGGTCAACTGCGACGACCGCCCATTAGCGTCACCCGCGATCGGGAGCTCACGGGGCGGGAGGCAGTTCCCATGATCGACGTCACCGAACGCACGACCGTGCTGGCCGCGCTGCCGCTCTTCGCCGCGTTCGACCGCGACGAGACCGCAGCCGTGGCCACTCACTGCGACGAGCGGTCGTGCGAGAAGGGCGACATCCTCTGGCACGCGGGTGATCCCGGGAACGAGTTCGTCGTCGTGGTGTCGGGCGAGCTGTCGGTGTGGCGGGGCGGCGACGACGAGGTCGTCGCCCGCATCGGACCCGGCGAGTGTCTCGGCGAGATCGCGCTCCTGCTCGACGCGTCGCGTTCCGCGACAGTGAGCTGCTCGCGCCGCGCCCGACTCCTGGTGCTCACCGGCTCGAAGTTCCAGGAGCTGCTGCGCAGCGATGCGCGCGCACTCGAGTACGTGTCGCAGCTGCTCGCGCGGCGAGTCGTCGCAACCACGCGTGCACGCGTCGCCGCGCGGGCTTCGACGACGGTCGGCGTCGTCTCCGAAGACCGCACCGCGGGTGCGTCGCTCGTCGCGCGTGCGCTCGCGGAGCTCACCGCGGATCTCACCGGTGGGCGCGCGCTGTTGGTGGCGATCGGCGACACCGGCAAGCCGCTCGACGAGGCGTTGCAACGCGGGGCGGAGGCGACTCGCGAGCTCATCGAGCGCCGCCCCGAACGGGTTGTCGACCGGCTCGCACTCACCACTCCGGAAGGATCCGACCCCGCCCAGCTGAGCCGGCAGCTCACCGAGCTGCTCGGCCACCTCGACGGCGGTCATCGCGTCATCGTTCTCGACTTCGCGCTGCACACCGCCGCCACGAGCGCGCTCGTCGCCGCCGCCTGCGACGACGCGGTCGCGGTGTCGTACCGCAACCCGGGGCGCGGCATCCGAGGCCGCCCGCCACTCGCGGGTGCTGCGCGTCGTGAACCGCGCGGACTCGCGCTCGCGGCCGCTCCCGCTGAACCATTGCGAGCCGTTCGTCGTTCCCGACGAACCGGTCCTGCGCACGGCCCATCCCAACGAGCTCGGGGAACGGCTGCGCGCCAACCCGCGCCTTCCGGCCACGCGCACCCTGAGCCGGCTGGCGCGCAAGGTCTTGCACTCGACCGTCGGCATCGCGCTGGGCGGCGGCGCGGCATTCGGCATCTCCCATGTCGGGGTGCTCGAGACGCTCGACGCCGCCGGGATCCCCGTCGACCTGATCGCGGGCACGAGCATGGGATCGATCGTCGGGCTCGGCTACGCGGGCGGCCTCTTCGGCGCCGACATGCACGAGATCTCGAATCGTCTGAGCAACCTGCCGACTGCGCTCGGCGCGCTCGATGTGTCGATCTCGGGACTCGGGCTCATGTCGGGGCGGCGCATGGTGAAGACGTTCTCGAAGCTGCTGCCTATCGACACGTTCGAGGAACTGGTGCTCCCGTACCTCGCGGTCGCGACCGACCTGCGCACCGGCCACGCTACCCGCATCGGGACCGGCCGCCTCGACGACGCCTTTCGCGCGAGCAGCTCGATCCCGTTGCTCTTCGCGCCGGCGGAGCGCGACGGCCAGATGCTCGTCGACGGCGCCATGGTCGATCCCGTGCCGGCCGATGTCGCGCGCGAGATGGGCGCCGACCTCGTCATCGCGGTCAACGTCGTCCCGCAGCTCGACCCCGAGGTCCGCACGCCGCTGTCGAACGCGTTCGGGCGCCTGAACCGGCTCAACCCGCTCGCCTACCTGAACGGAACGGTCAACGCGCCGCACATCATCGACGTGCTCATGAACACGCTGACCGCGACGCAGTACGAGCTCGGCAACTTCAAGGCCCTCACGGCCGACGTCTTGGTGAACGTCGACCTCGCCGACTTCACCTGGATCGACTTCCTCGCGGCACCGGAGATCGTCGAGCGAGGCACGCGCGCGGCGACGGCCGCGCTCCCCGCGATTCGCGCGATGTACGAGGAGCGGCTCGCGGGCTGAAACGGCTCGTACCACGACGGTGTCAGTCGGGGTCGGGCGCGGCCTTCTCGAGCTCCGCGACCGCGGCACTCACGTAGCCGACGAGGGCCGGAAGGTCGGGTTCGAGATCGGGGCAACTGAGGAACCCGAAGCCGACCTGGTCGAGGTAGCTGACCACGGTGATGTTCAGGCCGACGCCCTCGATGAGCGGGCCCATCGGGAACATCTCGGTGACGCGACCACCTGCGATCCACAGCGGGAACTCCGTGCCGCGCACGTTGGAGATGAGCACGTTCGCGACGGGCGGTACGTAGTCGGCCAACCGCAACCCGGAGACGAGCTGCATGCCGGCCTCGGCGACGCGCGGCGGAACCGCACCCGCGAGCGTCGAGAGCAACTGCCGTCCGTTCTGCTCGTAGAACTGCTTCGCGACCTCGGCCGACCGCTTCGTCGCCTCGACCCGCGCAACCGGATCGTCGATGTGCACGGGAAGCCCGTAGAACATCGAAGAGAACCGGTTGCCGCCCGGCGCGTCGTCGAGCTCGCGTTCGGACACCGGGACGGCCGCGACGAGACTGCGGTTCGGCAACTCGCCGCGATCGGCGAGATAGAGGCGCAGCACACCGGTGCACACCGCGGTGAACAGGTCGTTGAGCGTCGAGCCGTACGCGCGTCGCAACTGCTTGAGGCGCGAGAGCTCGACCGAGGTGAACTCGACGGCGCGCCGCGCCGACGGCAGGTGGCGGTTCCACGCGAGCCGCGGCGCGGTGAGCGGCAACGCGAGGTCGGCCCGTCCGACCGACGACAACGAGCGCGCGACGACGGTGCCGATCTGTGGCACCGACCGCAGGAACGAACCGGCCCAGCGCGCGCCGCCGACGATCGTCTCCTCGACCCGAGCCGCGGTGTCGAGGGGCGGCTCCGGGACGTGGCGGGGCAGATCGAGCGGGGCGGCGTGCGGCTCGAGATCGAAGAACCCGGCCAGCGTGCCGAACCCCGACGTGCCGTCGATGACGGAGTGATGCACCTTGCAGATGACCGCGGTGCGGCCGCCTTCGAGGTGCTCGACGAACCACATCTCCCAGAGCGGCCGGTCGCGCCGCATCGGGCGGCCGGCGATCGCACCGGCGGCCTTGCCGAGCGCCTGCAGGTCGGCGGGCGGATCGAGGATCACCTGATGGATGTGCGCGTCGACCGCGAGGTCGGCCTCGTCCTCCCACACGGGGAGCGCGAGGCCGGGGAGCATGCGGAGTCGGCGGCAGAGCGGCGGGACGAGCGGCAGCCGCTCCGCGACGCGATCGCGCGCGACCTGGTAGTGCTCGCCCGGTTTGATCGCGGGATCCGGATCGATGATCAGGACCGCGAGAACGTTGAGTTGTTGCTCCGGCGTCTCGATCGACAGCAAGGCTGCGTCGAGGGCCGAGAGTCGCGCGGTACCCACCGGGCCGGAAGCCTACGGACACGCGGCACTCGCGGCAATCGCGCCCACGGTCAGAGGCGGCCGCGGTTCAGGCGCCGGTCACTCCTCGGGGCGCAAGGACGAGACGCTGAGCGCGCCACGGACCCGGTCGACGGTTCCGGCGGAGTGAGAGAGGCGCCGGCACGTCAGCATCGACTCCTTCCACAGCTCGCGTGCGTCGTCGACCGTCGGCTCCACCGGGCCGAACACCGACGCGTCGACGCGCGACGCGAAGTCGCCGAGGCCGTCGTTCATCCAGGTGATCGCGAGCTCGCGCCGGGTCGCGTCCGGTGGCACGGGGCGACCGAGGTCGCGGAGATGGTCGACGACCTCGTCCCATCCGGCCGAGATCAGCAGCGCCGGCGTCTCGGCCCGGCGGCGCCGCACCCGCCGGCGGCGCTTCGTCACGAGGATGAGAAGGACGGGCACCGCGAAGAGCAGGAGCAGCAGAGTGACGGCACCGGCGGCGGCGAAGACGTAGGCGAGATCCCGCCCGCCCGGCGTCGGCTTGCGCTTCGTCGTGCGAGTCGGGTTCTGCGTGCGCGTCTCGGCCGATCCGACCGCGCCACTGTTCGCGGCGACCTCCGAGTGCGGCGGCTGCGGCGGTTGCTGCGGGCCCGTGACCCGCTGCTTCGGCAGCGGATGCGGCGGCGGACGGCGGGACGCGGCGGGGGTGACGTCGTAGGCGACCCAGCCCTGACCGGCGACGGGAATCTCCACCCACGCTTCGACGTCGCCGTAGCGGTACTGCGCTTGGTTCGGTTCGAGCGTGAGCCCGAGCACGACGCGCGCCGGGATCGCGCGAGCACGCAGCAGGATGGCTGCGGCCGCCGCGTACTGCTCCGCGTCACCCACCGGCTGTGGATCACGCAGGAACGCGTTGATGCGCGCGAGGAAGTGCCCGGGCGGCGTGTCGTCGGTCGGACCGTCGTCGTAATAGCCCTTGCGGAACGCGGCCGCGATCGCGGCGGCCTGATCCTGCGCGTTGCTCGCACTCTTCACGATCTCGCCGGCCTTGTCGGCGAAACCGGTGAAGATCGCGGGTTCGGCAATGGCGGGCTGCGGTGCGATCTCGAGACCGTCGACCGACGGGCGCTTCGGATCGACGGTCGTACGGAGCGTGAAGGAGTCGCCGCGCTGCAGTCCTCCCGGCACCGCCGCGGTCGCCTGCGCGACGTTGTAACGAAGGTTCGACGCGAGCCGAGTCGCGTTCGGCCCCGCGAAGTCGATTCCGAGCGGCTGACCGGCGGTCGGCAGCCATGGGCCCTGCAATCCCTGGATCGTCACCTTCAGGTTCTCGACCGTGCCCTCGCCCCCGCCCGGTAGTTGAGAACCCGCGCGGCGGAACGCGTCGAGGTCGCCGTTGTCGGCGACGCGCCACACGAGACCGTCGTAGTCGTCCATCACCGCGATGCGCAGGCGCGTCGGTACCCTCACGCCGTCGACCTTCAACAGCGGCGTCGACTGCTTGCCCGTCGCGCGGTACTTGCGGAATCCCGCGAGTGGGCTCGGATACTGCGTCGGGTCGAACGGCGACTGGACGCGATCACGCAGCACGTAGCGCCGGCCGCCGTCGACGAACGGGACGTGACCACCGAGCGCGCCGGCGCCGACCGTGACGACCGCGAGCAGCGCAACGGTCGCACCGACGCCTCGTCCTCGCGCGAGCACGCGAGGTCGGGTTCCGCCGCGCCGCACGAGGCCGAGCACGGTCTGCGACCGGCGGAAGAGGACGCCGGCCCACAACAGCAACCCGGCGACGAGGAGCCCCGCCTCCACGTACAACGAGCCTGGGTGATCGGTGCCGACGAGCACACCGAGACCGAGCAGCGCGATCGGCGGTACCGCGGCCAGGAACGACACGCGAGGCGCGCGCAACAGCAACATCGACGCCGACGCACCGAGGAAACCGCACACGTAGGGAACCGCGAGGACGTGGCCGATGTTGCCGACCGGCGGCAGCGTCGTGACGAGCGTCCGCCATCCGTGCACGCTCCCGCTGAACACGGACCCGACGTGCTCGGGGGTCGGCACGAAACTGCTCGCACCCTCGCCGCGCACCGTCGCGAGCGGGCCGACTACCCCGAACGCGACCACCGCACCCGCGACTCGCGCCCAGATGTTGATCCGCAACGACGAGACCCAGACCCAGTAGGCAGTCGCGAGGAGGGTCCCGCCCGCGCCCGCCACGAAGAACGCGGTACCGGAGAACGCGGCGCGGAAGCCGGTGAGCGCGAGGAGATTCGCGGCGACGACCGCAAACACGTCGCCGCGATCGACCTGGTTGCGCCGCGCGGGCGCGAGCACCGTGCTCACAATCCACCCGCCGATCGCAGCAGCGGCTCGAGCTCGTCGAGGCGGCCGGCGTCGATCACGGTGGTGACGCCCACCGGCGCGCACTGCGACACGTCGCCCTCGCGCGCGGATCGACACCACGCGGGTGCCCGGCGGGAACTGCTCGGCCGCGAGCCGCAGCACGTGCACGTCGACCCGCGATCCGGTCACGAGCACGATCACGCTCGCGGCGCGGAGGCGTCCGCGGCTCTCCATCACCGTGTCGGCGATGCTCCGGGCGCTGGAGCTCATCTCGACGCGGCAGAGCCCGTCGAGGAACGTCGACGCGTCGATGGCGGGGACCTCGTCGGGGCCGGCGATACACGACACTGACTGGCGGTCGCGCAGCCCCCGTGCACCGAGCGAGGCGGCGATCGAGACGGCGAGCTCGAACTCGTCGTCGCCGGCGTACTCGTGACGCGCGGTCGCGATCACGACGGCCAGCTCCCAGCGGCGAGTGTCGATGTACTGGCGCACCATCAGCTTCCCGACGCGCACCGACGTCCGCCAGTGAACGTGCCGGCGATCGTCGCCGGGTTCGTACTCGCGCAGGGTGTGCAGCTCGACGTCGCTCGCGGAGATGTCGTTCGTGCTCAGGCCCTCGAGGTCGCGGATCCAGCCGGAACCGATGCCGCCCAGCGCCACGGTGCGCGGGTGCACGAAGAGCTCGACGCTGCGAGTCCATGCCACCTCGCGCCGCATCAGGCCGAGCGGGTCGCCGCGCACCGAGCTCACGGGGCCGACCGCGACGACGCCGCGCCGCGTCGTCGGGATCTCGAACTCCTCGCGGTGTGCGCTGCCGATCGCGAGCGAGGGCACGTCGGCGCGCACGACGGCGCCGCCGACCGGCGCCTCGAGCCGGAACGGGAGGATCCGGCGGCCGGTGTCGTTGGTCGCCTCGATCGACCCCTCGGCGCTCTGACCGGCGACGACACGCGCGGGCTCGAGGGCGATCGCCACCGCGATCCGGTCGCGGCCGAGCATGAACAGCGACGCGATCACGAGGACCACCGCGCAACCGGCGACGACCGCGCCGAACTCGACCCAGTGCAGCCGCCACGCGACGAACCACGCGACGAGGGCGAACGCCGCGACCATGCGACCGAAGCGCGTCGTGAGCGCGCCGACGCGTCGAAGCTGTTCGGCGACGCGCGCCAACCGGCGAGCGAGACGCGTGCGGAGGGCCACCGCGGGAACCACGAGCAGTCCTACGACTCGGCTCGTGCGCGGGGCGGCGCGACGTCCATCAGTGTCCGCGCGATCACCTGCTCGGGCGTGACGCGTGCGAACTCGGCCTCGGGCGTGAGCAAGAGGCGGTGCGCGAGCACCGGCTGCGCGAGCTCTTTCACGTCGTCGGGAACGACATAGGTGCGACCGTGCGCGACTGCCCACGTCTTCGCGCCCCGCACGAGGGCGAGGCTCCCACGCATGCTCACGCCGAGCTTCACGTCGGAGGCGCGGCGGGTCTCCTCCGCGAGCAGGTTCACGTACCCGAGAATCGCGGCGTCGACGTTCACCTCGGTTGCGATCCGGGCCATGTCGATGACGGCCTGCGAACCGATGAGCTCGGTCACGTGGGAGGCGCGGTCGCGGTTCGAGGCGTCGGCGAGCAGCGTGACCGCGGTGTGATGATCGGGATAGCCCAGGCTCATCCGCATCAGGAACCGGTCGATCTGCGCTTCCGGGAGTCGGTAGGTGCCGGCCTGCTCGATCGGGTTCTGCGTCGCGATCACCATGAACGGTTCGCCGACCGGATAGCCGACGCCGTCGACGGTGACAACGCCCTCCTCCATCACCTCGAGCAGTGCCGACTGCGTCTTCGGCGAGGCGCGGTTGATCTCGTCCGCGAGCACGATCGTCGCGAACACCGGCCCCTTGTGGAACTCGAACGCGCCGGAGCGTTGGTTGTAGATCGTCACACCGGTGACGTCGCTCGGCAACAGGTCGGGGGTGAACTGGATCCGGCTGTGCGAACCCTTCACGGTGTTGGCGATCGCCTTCGCCAGCGACGTCTTCCCGGTACCCGGCACGTCCTCGATGAGGAGGTGACCGTCGGAGAGCAGGCAGGTGAGCGCGAGCATCACCGCGTTGCGCTTCCCCAGGATCGCGCCCTCGACATTGGTGGCGAGCTTGTCGAACGCTTCGGCGAACCAACTCGCTTGTTCGTTGGTGATCATCGAGCTCCTACGAGACGGATGAGACCCGCCGGGCCGATCCCGGCCCGACGGTCATGGCCAGACATAGTCGGACGACTGATACATGCCCGCGCTGCCGCTCAGCACGGCGTAGACGGTGCGGCCGGACACCGCGTTCGCGCAGTATCCGGTGGACGACCATGACGGTCCGGTGATGGTGATCGGCTGGTTGATGCCATAGTCGCCGCTGGTGCGATCGAAGCACTGCAACGTGTACGAACCGACGGGGATCCCGGTCTCGCTGAAGCTCCACCACCGGCACGCGGGATCGCCCCCGCACTCCGTCGGTGGCGTCGCGGCACCGGCCGCCACCGTGAAGGTCACCGGTGCGGGTCCGGTCGTCGCGCAGCCGTGCTGCGACTCCGGACCCATGACATCGAGGTTGTTGACCGCGATCACCGTGACGCAGTACAGCGTGTCGTACGCGGCGTAGTCAGCCTGCACGGTCGTCGCGGTGACGTTGCCGATGCGCGCGACGACGTAGTACTGGATGCCGCAGCCGCCGCAGCCGTCGCTCGGCGGCGCCCAACTCCACGTGATCGTGAGCCCGTCGGCGACACCCGTGGGCTTCGCCACCTGACCCGGCGCGCCGTTCGGCGTTGCCGACACCGACTGCGAATTCGTCTCGCAGAACCGGCGGGTCGGGACGCTCGCCGGTACCGCACAGGAGACGACCGTGAACTGGTAGCTCTGCCCGACAGTGAGGCTCGCGGGCGTCGACCAGCCGCTCGTGATCTCGATGGGAGCACTGACGTCGAGTCCGGGCACTGCCGGGGTCACCGCGGTGAGGAACACCTTCGACTGCAGATCGGCCGGACTCCCCGGGGCGAGCTTGCCGGGCGTGAAGGTGAGCGAGAGCTGCTGCGCGGCGTTCGCCGTCGCGGCGAGGCCGGTGACGGCCGACGGCGGCCCGTACGTGGTGAACGACACGGTCGCGCTCACGTACCTCGCGCAGCTCGACAGCGCGCCGTGACACGCGCGCGCGACCAGCGTGTTCGCGACCCCGATCCGGATCTGGTACGTGTGACCCTGACTCGGGTTCGAGAAGTTGTAGAAGCCCGGATTCGCGGCCGGGTGCGGCGTGCCGCCGTCGATCATCACGAAGTACTGCAGGTTCGCGGGGTCGTCACCGCCCGTCGCCGCGGTGTCGGCCGACGAGCTGGGCGTCGACCACGACACGTCGACCGAGTCGTTCACGTTGAGGCTCTCACTCACGACCGGCGTCGCAATCGAAGTGGGAACTCCGAGCGGCCGCGCCACCGGTGTCGTCACCCCGTCGGACTGTTCGTTCGACGCGTTCCGCGTCCTGATCGTGAACGCGTACGGCGCGCCCGTCGTGAGCCCGGTGATCCGGGTGCCCGCCGCCGGTGCCGCCACGCTCGCCCGGAGATGCGAACCGTCGTAGATGTCGTAGTAGCGGATCGCGCTCCCCGAGTAGCGGATCGGCGGCGTCCAGGAGAGATCGATCGTCGTGGGCGAGGTGAGGTCGAAGGTCGCGCTCGCGCTCGCGACGGCGGGCGGGGCGACGTCGTAGTGCTGCGACCGCGACGCCGGCCCCCACGGTCCGGGCTCCCCGAAGACATCGACCGCGCGGACCCGGAACGAGTAGGCCTGCGCGAACGAGAGCCCGGAGAACGCGGAACGCGGTCCGCTGCCGGCGCAGGTGCGGTCGGCGCGATCACCGCCCGACCAGTTCACCTGGTAGTGGTCGATCGCCGCACCGCGCGGGAACGCCGGGCCCGACGACCAGTCGAGCGCGAAGTACGACGTGTTCGTCGACGCATCGGTACGCGCGCTCACGCTGGGTGCGACCGTCGGCCGCGTCGGCGAGCCGTAGACGGACACGCTGACGGTCGCGACCACCCGCCGCGCGGTCTCGCCGGTCGCGTCGCCGACCGTGACGAAGATCTGCGTGCTCCCGGTGAAGGAACCGCTCGGCGCAAAGCGCAGCAGGCCGCCGACAGTCGTGTCCCAGGTGACAGTGCCGGCCGAATGGCTCACCGATGCGGTGACGATGTGAAGCCCCTTGCGCGCCGGGTCCGTGACGTGTGCGAGCACGTCGATGGTGTGCGCGCCCGACCCCTGCTTGAACGGTCCGGCCGTGAAGCTCGCTGCCTGCGGCAGCGGCGGTTCCGTGACGCGGATCTGGAAGAGCGCGGCGCGCGACACGAGCCGGCCGTTCGTGGCGCGCAGCACGACCGAACCAGTGCGACCCGACGCGTCGAACGAGGCACCGACGTCGAGGGTGTTCCCGCTCAGCGCTGCGGTCACGCCGGCCGGAAGCTGCTTGCCGAGGAGCTCGAAACGCTCTTTACCGGTCGGCGCCTTGTTCCCGACGAGGTGCGCGGGGAGCGACACCAACACGTGCTGGCCCGGGAGCACCGAGATCTCGCTGCCCTCGAGCACCGGCGGCTGGTTGCCGCTCACCGTCACGAAGAAGATGCCCTCCGCCGACTGGGTCCCGTCGGTCACCTGGTACACGACCGAGCCGTAGCCGGGAGCGTTCGCCGCCGGCGTGAACGTGACGCGCCGGCCGGAATCGACCCGCGCGGTGCCCCAGCGCGACCCGACGATCGTCGTGACGCGCAGGCTCGTGCCCGGCGCGTGCGTGTCGTTCGCGGTGACGTCGACGGTGACGGGGTGCCCGACGCTCGTCGTGGCGTTGTCGGTGACGGCCACGGGCGGCGCGTCCTTCGGGTTCCCCACCGCCATCTGCACGAACGCGCACGAGGAACTGTGCTCAGGGTTCTCGATGCAGTACGACACGAGCCGCGACCGCGTGCCCACAGGGACAACGATCGAGTCTCCGGCGACGGTGTAGTTCCGGTTGAACGACGGCAGGATCGTGAGCTGGTCGCGGCCGTACGCGGGATCGGAGTCGTTCTCGAGCACGGGGACACGCACGGACGCCTGCGGATCGGGAGACCGCACACCGGGGACGATGTCGTCGACCGCCACGGGGACGTCGAGTGCCGTGTGGTCGACCGTGACGATCACCTGCCCGAGGAACGGCGAGGGCGCATTGATGCCGTCGGTGATCGCGTAGAAGAACGCGATCTGCGTGCCGTCGGCCATCCCGGCGGGCACCGATACCTCGACCGTCCCCTTCCCGACGACAGTCGGCTGGGGAGCGTTCTCGGGCTTGTCGGGACGTGATGCGATCGATACCGGGTCGCCGTCGGCGTCGACGTCGTTGGCCGTGACCGGGATGCGAATCTTCGTCCCCGGCCGCGCCCGAACCGCATCGTTCTCGGGAATCGGCGGCGTGTTCAGCAGCGGCGGCGCGGACACCGCGATGAGCACGGTGCCCTGGCCGAGCGCGCCGTGGTCGTCGCGCAGCCAGTACGTGAACATGTCGGTTCCGCCGTGACCTTGGTCGGCCGGATCGGCGCGGTACGCGACGGTCGCGCCTTCGATGCCGGTGATGACACCCCGACTCGGGGGCGCGCCGAGCCCGACGAGGGTCACCGGGTCGTTCTCGGGATCGACGCCGAGCAACGGGATCGTCACCGAGGTCGACGAGCCCGCGAACACGCGTGCAACGAGCGGCCGTGGCTGCGGCGGCTGGTTCTCTTCGGTGTCGGCGACGACGTTGATCGTGAGCTCGCCCGTGCTCGTCGCCAACCCGTTCGTGGCGTTGTAGTTGATCTTCACGGGGCCAGGAACGGCCGGCGCGACGAACCGCAGCGCGTTGCCGTGCGCGTACAGGAAGCCCTGACGCGTGGGGTCGAGCTTCGTGGCGCCTTCGAGCGTCGTGAACGGCACCGTCGGGTCGAGGGACAGCGCGGCGCCGTTGGGGTCGAAGTCGTTCGCGAGGACCGGGATCTCCGCGGCCCCGTTCACGCGCACCGTGACCTGGTCGTCGTGCACGACCGGCGGTTGCTGGTCGCTCACGGTCGACGCCGGGAGCACGGTGACCGATCCCTGGGCGGTCGCGATCCCGTCGGTGACGGAGTAGTCCAGGTGCGCCGGCGCCGTGAGCCGAGTCGTGGCGCTGATGCTGAGCTTCGCGTGGTCGACGACCGCGACCCGCAGCCCGGCAGGAACGTTGTCGATCCCATCGACGAAGAGCACGTCGTCATCTGCGTCGCTGTCGTTGTTCAGCACCCCGACGGTCGTGCTGCCGTCGCTTCGGAGCTGGGCGGTGTCGGGTACCGCGACCGGTGGGTGGTTCGGCCCACCCTTGGTGACCCGCACCCGCACCCGCCCCACCGCCGCACTCACGCCGTCGGTCATCAAGTAGGTCGCAGTGAAGTCGCCGACGACCGTGGGGGTGAACAGGAACTGCCCGTTCGGGAGGAACCGGAAGCGCTGGCCCGGAATCGGCGTGACCGACACGAGCGTGAGCAGGCTGCCGCTCCCCGCGCTGTCGTTCGCGAGCACGTCGACGGCGAGCTCACGCGTCCCCGACGCGGTCCGCGCGTTCAGCGACGTCGTCCCGAAGTCGGACGCCGCGATCGGTCGCACGACCCCGGCTTGCACCGTGACCTCGAGCAGGCCGTCGGTCGACTCGCCGCCGGGATGCTCGTCGGTCGCGCTGTACACGACCCGGATCTTCTGATCGACGCTCGCGTGGGCCGGCGCGGTGACCGTGATCGCGCCGTTCGCGCGCACGGTCGGTTGCACCGCCGCGGGCGACCCGTCGATGTGCGCGCTCAGCAGACGGATCGGGTCGCCCTCCCGATCGGTGTCGTTGGCGAGCACGTTGAAGGTGACGCTGTGCCCCCGCTGCACCGTCGCCTGGTCGGGGTTGAGCTTCGGAGGAGCTTCGTCGTTCGCGCCGTAGACGTGCACCGTGACCGTGCCCGAGACCTCGCGCGTGCCGTCGCTCACCGTGTAGTTGACGAGCGCGGCCGTCTGGTTCCCTGCGGGCGTGAAGAGCACGGCGCGGCCGTCGTCGGCGATCACAACGGAGCTCCCCGACGCGGCGTCGGTGCTCGCGGCCACGATCGCGAGGACGCGGCAACGGCTCGGGTCGACGACGTGCTGGATCACCGGGATCACCACCGAAGCGCCGACCCGCACACCGGCATCGAACGGGCGCGTGGTCGGGCTGCGTGTGTCGCGGCAGTTGGCCGTCGCCGGCGTGCCGTTCGATTCGCTCGATGCACTCTTGGTCGTCTGGCCGAACGCGGTCTGCCAGGCGGTCGGACCGAGCACCGCCGGCGGGTCGAACGCGACCCACGTGCCGTCGAGCTCGTCGTTCAGCGCGGCGCGGCCGCGGTTGACTCGCCAGGTGACCGGCAGCGGCGTCGTCGCGTTCGGATCGATCTGGCCTGCAACCGGCTTCTTGCCCGGGCAGATCTGCACGTACCGACCGTGCTCCGTCCACGCGCCGTACACGCACCCCGACAGCGCGACGGGCGCGATGGGCGCGCCGTAGGAGCCGTCGGCCACCGCGGCCCGCTGGAGCAGCCCGACGTGGCCGTCGCGCAACGACACCGTCGCCAGCGCCTGCGACGACGCGACGAGAACGGTGCTGCCGCGCCCGCTGGGTTGCTGGAGCGCAGTCGCCGACGTGAGGTAGTCGGGAAGGGTGAAGGTCCGGCCGTTCGAGGTCAGCAGCACGTGACGGGTGGCGTCGAGGATCACGGCTTCGTGGCCGACGGCGGTGATCTGCGGAGCGGCGTCACCACCGATCGCGCGCAGCCGGGTCCGCGTATGGTGCGGGTTCGGGCCGCTTCCCGAGATCGTGTCGAGCAGCCCGTGGGCGGGGTCGTAGGCGAAGGTCGTGCCGTCGTCGCCGACGACGACCGCGCTCTGGCGGCCGATCGTGAGGTACGGCTTCGGCGCGGTCGCACCCGCGTAGCTCTGGGACCCGAGCGCCGACGCGTCGGTGACCCACAGCGATCCCGAGCTCGGCGCGAAGACCGCGCCGCGATCACCGCCGAGCCCGACGTACGCGTCTGCGGGGAGCGGCTGCGCGGCCTGCACGCTCGCCTGCGCGACGGCAACCTGCGCCAGCATGTTCGTCGCGTTGCTGTAGATGACGACGTTCGCGTCGTCCTGCACGACGTCGGGGGTCGCGAGCTTGCTCGCATCGACCGCGGGCGCCATGTCGACCGACTGGATCTCGTTGTTGAGGCGCCCGATCGGCGAGCCGGCGACGCTCTCGCGGGTACCCCAGATGCCGCTGTCGTGCAGTTCGTACTTCGTCACGTGGTAGCTGTCGGAACGGATCGCGAGCGCGACGGCCCCGGCGAGCAGCGCCACGACCACGGCGAGCGCGACGAACCGGCGAATGCGGTCGGTGGGTGGGCGGCGTTCCACTCAGACTCCGGAGCCTGAGAACGCCGGGCCGCCCGTCGCCGCGAGCGTCACACCCGCGCCGAAGCGCCGGGCGGGTGGGCGCTTCGGCCGGCGCGCTCGTCGTCCGTGACCACGACCGCGACCTGGTCCCCGAAGAAGATCTTGTCGCCCGCGGGCACGATGACCCGTTCGAGCGGTCGGACCCGCCGCGCGGTCTGCGGATCGGAGCCGACCAGCGTGCCCGTGGCCGAGTACTGGTCCTCGACCATGATCTCACCGAGATGGGCGCGCAGCGCGAAGTGCGTCTCGGAGACGGCGCCGGTGGCGCCGTCGACGCGGAACCATTCGACCGCGCGCCCGTCGGCATCGCGCCGTACAGGATCGCGGCCCACGAACACGACACCCATGACGCGCACACGGTCCCCGTTCTCGAACTGCACCTCGGGCAGCTCGAGCACGCGATCGGCACCGCGCCGGCGGCGACGGCGCGTCGGCTCACGCTCGGACTCCGCGCGCTCCAGCGCGACAAGGTCGATGAGCCCGTCGCGCTCGGTGACGAGCGTGGGGCGCAACGACCGCACCGGGAGGAAGTCGTCGTCGCCGCCCCGCTCCGTCTCGTTCAGCTCCGACGACGGCACGAGCGCGGCCTCGAGCTCCTCGAAGCTGCGCTGCAACTTCAGGTAGACGTCGCGCAGGAGCTTGCCGGTGAGGATCACGCGCACGCTGGCGCGTTCCTCGCTGACGCGCATCGTGCACGCCTCGGTGCGCTTGATGAGCAGGATCCAGTAGCCGGCACCGAGCAGCCCCACGGTGAGTGCCCAGCCCGTGACGGTCGCCCACTTCGGCCGGTACACACGCGTGAACTGGTAGACGCCGTCGCCGAGCGTCGAGGAGCGGTAGATCTCGGTGCCGCAGATCGTGCGGACCGCGAGTTCCGCGGCGGAGACGCGATCCAGCCGGCGCAGCTCGATGGTCGTCGAAACGCCTGCTCCGGCGCCCGCCCTGGTCACTCGCACAGCCACACATCCCAGCGTCGCAGGAAGTGGAGCGTAGAGAGTCGGCGCGTCACCGGTCAACGTGCCACAAGGGTCACAAAGGACATCACCAGCCGCATGATCTTAACTCTCCCGCGCTCGCGTCGACAGCAGCAACGGACTCCATCGACCTCGACGCTCGTGGTCCGCGCCGGATCGGTCCCCCGCGCTGCGCCATGCCGATCGTGGGAGCACGATCGTTCGGCACCGGCACCCCGAAGTAGTCGCGTGCCGGCGCACCGGGCAGCAGCGTCCCCGCGCCGATCGCCGGCGAATCCCCGCGCAGCCGGAAGCCCGACCCGACCCGGAGGCGACCCTCGCCCCGGCGGCTCGGATCGACGAAGTGCGGGTCGCCCACCACCGCGTTGGTGCCCGACGGCGGGAGCCCCGAGAAGAGGTTGTTCGTGCAGTGGTCGCCGCAGGGCAGCGGATCGGTCTGCGGGCTCGTCGCGACGACGAGGTTGTTCGCGAACACGAAGTCGCCCGGCGCGAACAGCGTCGACTGCGGGATGAGCTCGAGCGTTACGAGCGGCTGCGGCGCGACGAAGGTGTTGTCGTAGAAGCGCAGTCCGTCGAGCGTGCCGATGTTGCCGCTCTGGATGTCGCACGGTGCGTCGTTGAACGACGTCGCATCGTCGACGCTCAGGTTGTACCTGACCTCCGCGGCGCGCGGTTCGCCGTCGGTGCAGAGGAGGATGAAGCCGCCGGCGTTGTCGTGGCTGTAGTTGTACTGGACGACCGTTCCGTCCTGGTTGTAGTCGATGTCGTAGCCGGTGCCGTCGCAGCCGTTGAACTGCATGCCCGACACTTCGTTGTACTGGATGAGTGTCGAGTTGGCGCCGAAGGTCCAGATGCCCGCGTTGCACACCGGGTTCGGCCCGTACCACGGCGTACCGGCGCGGTTGCCGTCGACGACGACGTTGTGCTCGAGCACCGCGCCGTTCGTCCCCGTTGCGACGATGCCGTCGCCGGCGAGGTGCTCGAGCCGGTTGCCGCGCACGTGGACCCGCGTCGACCCCTGCGGCCACGGCTCGCCCGCGCGGTCGGCTGCCACCGGACGCGCCCGCGATGAAGATGCCGCTGCGGCTCACGTTCGCGATGTGATTCGCCACGATCTCGACACCGTCGAAGCGACCACCGGCGGCGGCGTCGACCTGGATTCCACCGCTGCCACCGAAGTCCTTGCTCAGATCGCCGGCGACGTCGTGGATCGACAACCCGCGCACCACGACGTCGGAGACCTCGATCCCGTCGGCCACGAGATGGACGCCTCGACGGCGTTGCGCCGTCGCGCCCGGGTTGCTCACGTCGAGGGACTCGAGCACGACGTGGTCCACGTTGCGCAACAGCACCCCGTCCTCGCCGCTGCCGACGATACGGGGCAACGATCCGAAGCCGTAGGCGCCGATGACGATCGGCGCGTGCTCGGATCCCGCGCCCTGCGGCGCCAGCGCGCCGGTGCAGGTGGTCGCGCGGTGGAACCGCACCTGGTCGCCCGGCGCGAGCACGACCGCGTTCACGTCGGCGATCGCATTGAACGGCCGCCAACGCGAGCCGTTGCCGTCGGTGGTGGCGCGGCAGTCGACGTAGAACGTGTGCGCGCCGTCCGCCCGGGGCGCAGGTGCCGCGCCCGCGGCGGTCGTCGCCGTTGCGGCGGCACCTCCGAGCAACGCGATCACCGAGACGAGTGCGATCCGACGCCCGCTCGTTCCTCGAGCCACGCAACCCTCCTCTCCGTGGGCCCCGCGGCGGCGGAGCCGCCCACTCCGGCGGCGTTGTGTCGCGCCGAACCTAGCAATCCGGACGCATCGGGTTCACGGGCCGTACGCGTAGAGCGTCCCGCTCCACGTCCCCACGAGGAGCTCGCCGTTGACGACGGTCGGGCCGGCGTAGACGGAGTCGTCGAGCTGATTCCCGCTGTTCCAGAGCTGCCGGCCCGTCGCCGCGTCGAGCGCGTACTCGGTCGCGCCGTAGCCGTCACCGAAGTACACGACACCGTTCGCGATCGTCGGTGGCGACTCCGGCGTGTTGTTCGGACCGATCGTCGCGTTCCACGTCTTCGTCAGCTGGCAGTTCGCGGCGACCTTGAACGCGACCATCCCGCGTGTGTACGGCGCGCTGTCGGACGAGTTCGCGACGAACAGCGTGCGCAGCGACGCCGAGTACGCGGGGATCCCCACGAACGTCTCGTCGTTCACGTCGGCGACCTGGATCCGCTGCGTCGGGCCGTCGCCGACATGTCCCTGGCTGTACACGACGAGCACACCCGACTTGTTCTCCGCCGCGACCTGGACGGGGCAACCCGGCGCCTGGTACACGATCGGCGTCGCACCGAAGTCGACGTCGAAGCCGGTGAGCCCCGGGTAGTTCGCACCCACGACGTTGAGGTTGCCGTCGAGCTCGACGACCTGATCGGAATAGCCGTACGACTCGGGCGTCGTGAACGCGTTCCCCGTCGCGACGAAGACGTGGTGGCTCACCGGGTCGTACGACGCGCCACCCGGACCCCACATTCCGCCGCCGTCGAAGCGCCCGGCCGGCGTGAACACCTTCGAGATGGAGTGCGACGCGACGTCGATCTTCGTGAGCGAGCCGTGGTACGGGCGGTAATCGCAGTGGCTCGCCGCCTGCACGTACAGCGCGGCGCCGGTGGAATCGGTGGTGATGCCTCCGTACGACGTCGTCTCGTTCGGGTCGAAGACACGAGTGACGGGCCAACCCGCCTTCTCCTTGCCGGTCGCGAGGTCGTACGCGTGCACGGCGCCGTCGGACGCGGCGATGTAGACGGTGTTGCTCTTCCTGTCGATCAGACCCCCGCCGCCGATGCCGAACACGCCGTCCTGGATGTCGGTGCAACCGTCGATCGTCACGGTCGGCAGCGTGTGCTGCCAGAGGATCGTGCCGGTGTGCTCGTCGATCGCGGCGAAGTGGCCCTTCTCGTCACCCACGTAGACGACGTCGAAGGTGTCGCCGCCGATCACCACACCGGCCGCGACCATCGGCTGGCCGACGATCACGCCACCGAGATGCGTCGACCAGAGCTTGTGCAGCTTGTCCGCGTTGCCCACACCGATCGCGGTCTCGACGGTGTTCTCGCCGGTGTTGCGCGCGTCGAATCCGTAGGTCGCCCAGTCGGTGCCGGTCGGGACAGCCGATGCCGTTGTGATCCGGGTCGAAGCCCTGCGGATCGGGCGCCAGCACCCGGAAGTTGCGGTACGGGATGTCGGAACAGTGCAGGACCGGAGGCGGGGCCGGAATGCACACGTCGGGATAGGCAGGATCGCAGCTCGGGTGCGTCGTCGTTGTCGTCGAGGACGTCGAGGTCGACGACGACGACGGAACCGTGAGCGTCGTCGTCTGCGCAATCGCGTGCTGCGACACGACCCAGTAACCGTGGCCGGTGTGGCTCGCGGCGATGCCGACGACCGACGGCGTCGCCGAAGCGGTGCTCGCCAGCGACCCGTAGAAGTGCGCGTCGCCGAAGCTGAAGATCCCGCCGTCGCGCGCGACGAGCCAGTAGCCGTGACCCGAGCGGGTCGGCGCGAGGCCCGCAATCGGTTGCGCGAGCCGGATTGCACCGGTCGAGCCGTGGAAGCGTGCGTCACCGAAGCTGAAGATCCCGCCGTCGGACGCGACGAGCCAGTAGCCGTGACCCGACGCGGTTCGCGCCATCCCGACGATCGGGCGATTCAGGTGCAAGCCCCCGGTCGAGCCGTGAAACGCCGCGTCGCCGAAGCTGAAGATCCCGCCGTCGGACGCGACGAGCCAGTAGCCGTGGCCCGACGCGGTCGACGCCATCGCGACGATCGGGCGGTTGAGGTGCCGACCGCCCGTCGAGCCGTAGAAGTGCGCGTCGCCGAAGGCGAAGATCCCGCCGTCGGACGCGACCAGCCAGTACCCCTGCCCCGACGACGTGGCGGCGATCCCGACGATCGGGCGGCTCAGGTGCCGACCGCCCGTCGAGCCGTAGAAGTGCGCGTCGCCGAAGGCGAAGATCCCGCCGTCGGACCCGACCAGCCAGTACCCGCGCCCCGACGCGGTGGCGGCGAAGCCGACGATGGGATGCGCCAGCGCCATCGACCCCGTGGAGCCGTGGAACCCGGCGTCGCCGAACGCGAACACGTTCTCCGCGTGGCTCGACGCGCTCGCACCCGGTACCCGTGCGGAAACCGCGACCGCACCGATCAACAGCAGGCCGGCGAGCAGCGCCGCCCGGCGCCGCGCGCGTCCGATCTGCCCTCTCCGACCCGCCCGCCCAGAGATCATCCGTGATCACACCCCACGTAGCCCGACTCCTTAGTACAGGAGGAAACGGGCGTGTTGTCAAGCTCCGGCTGGGTGGAAGGACCTGCGGTGGGCCTGGCGCGAGCCCCGCGACGGGCGCGAGTCCGTAGCATTGCGGGCTCGGGCCGGGCTCGTACGGGCTCGGGCCGGGATCCGGTCGAGCAACGGCGGCGGGAGCATCGGGATGGCGGGACTGTCGGTCGGCGTGGTCGGTGCCGGGGGCGTGGGAATCGCGACGGCGTCGGCGGTCGTCATGCGCGGTCTCGCCGAGCGGGTGACGATCTACGGACGCGACGGCAACGCCGCGCTCGGCGTCGCCCTCGACTTCATGCACGCGCGCCCGTTGCTCACGCACATCGAGGTGCGCGGGCACGGCCTCGACGAGATCGACCGCGAAGACATCCTGATCATCACCGCCGGGCACCACACGACCCCGGGCGAGACCCGACTCGACGTGCTGCAGGAGAACATCGGGGTGATCGACAACGTCGCGACCGCGGTGGAGGCGGGCGCGCTGCCCCGCGTCGCGATCGTCGTGACCAACCCGCTCGACGTGATGACCGAGTACCTCACCCGCCGCTGGAACGACCGGCCGGTCGCGGTGATGGGTTCGGGTACCGCCCTCGAGACGCTGCGGCTCACCGACTCCCTCGCGCGCGAGTGCGGCGTGCACCCGCGCAGCGTGCACGCGTGGGTCGTCGGCGAGCACGGCGACTCATGCGTGTTCCTGTTCGAGTCCGCGGTCGTCGGCACCCTGCCGTTGCAGGAGTTCGCCGCCCAGCGCGGCATCGACCTCTCGCCGGCGCGGCTCGAGGAGATCGAGCAGGAGGTGCGCCGCGCCGCGTACCGGATCCGCGACCTCAAGGGCTCGACCGCACAGGGCATCGGGCTGACGGTGAGTGGGCTCGTGCACGCGCTCGCCCACGAAGTCGGCGCGCTCATCCCCGTGTCGACCCGCGTCGCCGACGGCGTCTGCGCGAGCCTGCCGTGCGTGCTGGGACCCGACGGCCCGAGTGAACCCCTCTGGCCGCGTATGACCGACGACGAGCAGAAGGCCTGGGACCACTCCATGGAAGTCCTTGCGGCCGCGAACGAGTCCCTCCCCATCTGACCCGCCGGCGGCCGCGACGCGACCGGCTGCTACCGTTCTTCGCGCCAGTGCGTCGATGTGCTGGAGGTGGGGCAAGCGTGAAACCACGACTCGGCCGGATTGCCGCGTTCGCGTCCGTGCTGGCGGTCGTCTCGGCCGCGTCGATCGGACTCTCCTCGCCGGCCTTTGCCGTCCCGTCGACGACGCCGACGCTCACGGCTCCGACCGACGGCGCCACGGTCGCCGGTGCTGTCGCCGTGACCGCGACGAGCACCGAGGCCTTCGTCCAGTTCTTCGTCGACGGCGTCGAGCTCGGAACGCCCGTGAGCGTCGTGTCCGGCGATGCGGCAACGGCATGGCCGACGTTCGGTCTCGCGAACGACGCCGTCCACACGATCGCCGCCGCCGACTGCGACAACGACGCCTGCGCCGCGCCCGGAGCAAGCATCAGCGTCACCGTGCACAACGACGCGCCGACGCTCACCGCGCCGACCGCGGGCGAGACCGTCGGCGCCGCGACGACGCTCACGGGCGATGCGGCCGGGGGTGGCGTCGAGTTCGTCATCGACGGCTCACCGGTGCAGTTCGACGGCAGTGCGCCGTTCAGCTTCGCGGTCGCCGACCTGGCCGAAGGCTCGCACACCGCCGCCGTGCAGGGCTGCGACGAGAGCGGCGCGTCGTGCGACGGCCCGACCTCCGAGGCGACCTCCTTCACCGTCGAGGTGCTGCACCCGGCGATCAGCCTCCTCACACCGACAGGTTTCAGCCCCAACGGCGACGGACGATTTGATACGACGCGGGTCACCTTCGCGCTCCCGCAACCGCAGGCCGTCTCCTACTCCGTCGTCTCGAGGTCGTCGGGTCTCGTCGTGCGCGGACCGCTCCGCCTCGGCATCCCGGGAGCGGGTGCGCATGCGTTCGTGTGGAACGGATACAACAACTCCGGCGCGCGGGTACCCGACGGGCGCTACACGATCGAGATCGACACGTACCGGCACCTCACCGGCGGCGATCTCGCGCGCGGCATCGCAACGCGCGACGTGCGCGTCGACGACACCGCGCCGTCGCTCGCGAGCCTCACCGGCGCGCGTGCCACCTTCTACCCGTATCCCGACACCTACGGCGACACGTGGACCGCGCACATCACGGTCGGTGAGTCGGCGACGGTCTCGCTCGAGATCTACAACGTCCACAACGCCGTGCTGCGGCGCATCTCCGTGTACCACAGCGGTGCGGGAACGGTCGCGCTGACGTGGAACGGTCGCAGCAGTAGCGGCGCGATCCTGCCCGCCGGTTCCTGGCGCTTCCGGATCTGGGCGCAGGATTTGGCCGGAAATCGCCACGTGACCGCGTACTACGTCGTGCGCGTCTCGGGGCTGCGGCTGATCGCGAGGGCCGCGACGATCTCGCGCAACGGCAACACGGCGTTGATCCGCACCACCGACACGAGCTGCACCGGCTTCAGCTACGCACTGTCGTTCTTCACGTACGGCGTGTGGCTCGAGAACAACTGCTCCGATCCCGAGCTGATCCTCGCCGACTACACCTTCAGGCTTCCCGCCGCGACGCGTTACACGAGAATCGCGATCGGCTCGTACGGCAACACCGTCTCGCCTCCCGAGCACATCAACGGCGCGTGGTGGAACTACTCGTCGTCGACGTGGACGCTCGGGAGCTTCGTGACGCTCTCGCACAACAACGTCGACGAGTGGAGCGCCCTGGGCTCGGTGACGTCGGCGGGCCGCGTCAGCGGTCAGACCGCGCACGTCGCGGTGGTGGTGACGAACGTCGACGGCGTCGACGAGTACGACGTCGGCGCAGTCAAGGTGACGGTCCACTACCAGGTGCTCGGCTGAGGCAACGCGCAACCGCGGCGTCGCCGCGGAGTTGCCGTCAGCTCGGCGCGATCGGCGGCTCACCGGCGACCGTCGTGCGGTGCAGCGCCCGGCGGTGACCCTGCGAGTCGGCCACAACCATGTGCTGAACACACCGGTTGTCCCAGAATGCGACGTCGCCGACCTGCCAGTGCCACCGGCAGGTGATCTCGGGCTGCGTCGCGTGCGCGAAGAGGAAATCGAGGAGCAGCTTCGCCTCGTGCGCGAACCAGCCGTCGATGCCGACGGTGTACTGCTGGTTCAGGAACAGCGCCTCGCGGCCGGTCTCGGCGTGCACGCGCACCGCCGGATGGAGCTGCGAGCGGTTCGCCTCCTCGCTCGTCTGCACGGTCATGCCGACGAACTGGTCGTGCACCAGCTGCATCCTCGGTGCGTAGGCATTGCGCGCGCTGTGCACGCCACGCAGGCGTCGCAGCGTCTCCTGCAACCCGGCCGAGAGCGTCTCGAACGCGAGGTACTGGTTCGCCCATAGCGTGTCGCCGCCGACGGGCGGGATCTCGAGCGCGTGGAGGATCGAGCCCATCGGCGGCTCGGGCAGGAACGAGAAATCGGAGTGCCAGATCCCGCCGAACGTGAAGGCCTGCCGCTCCGACGCTTCGCGCACGACCGCGATCACCTCGGGATGCTCGGTGATCGGCTCGACGAACGGCACCGGGCTGAACGGCCCGAACCGGCGGCTGAACGCGACCTGCCGGGCAGGGGTCAACGATTGCCCGCGAGCGAACACGACACCGTGGTCGAGCAGCGCGCGCCGGATCTCGGCAACGACCGCGTCGGAAAGCTCGCCCGCGAGATCGATACCGCCGATGACGGCGCCACACGCGGCCGTCAGCGGCTCGACGGTCAGATGCCGGTACGAAGACCCGGCGGGCGCGGCGGCAACCGGCACGAGCGGCACGTCGAGCACGACCGGATGATACGGCTCAGCCGGCGAAACCCGCGACGTGATGCGCTCGCGTCTATTGGAGGTGGAACGTGAGGACGGCATCGACGTCGACTCGCGCGCGCTTCGCAGTGCCGGCGACGACGATCTTCAAGGTATGAGCCTGCTGCGTCGACCATCCCTGCTTCCACACGATTTGTCGCGGCTGGTGCGTCGAGGAGTACAGATCCAGCGTCTTCTGCAGGACGCCGTCGAGATAGACCGACGCCTTACCGAACGTGGGGCCCGTTTCCGAAATCCACGCCACGCCGGTCGCCTTGAACTTCGCCGTCGCACTCGCCTGCTTCGCCGTCGAGTACTTCAGGGCCCCGCCGTAGGCATCGCCGGCCGACTGCGTCGTCCAACTGCCACCGAACTTCACCTTCTTCGACGACTCCTGCCACACGAGTGGAGCGAACGACGGCTGCACTCCCCAACCACTGCTCTCACCGAGGCAGTTCGTCACGTTCAGCTCGAACCGATACGAGGTGGATGGATCGAGCAGCAGCGCAACCGATGTCGCGGTGGGCGATCCCAGCCTCACCTCGCTGAAGGGGCCTCCGGAGACGCTCTCACGCAGGTCGTATCTGCAGATCCCGTTCGGGTCCGACGCGGTGTCCCACTTCTCCACGACGGGCATCGCGGTGCTCCCCAACGAACCCGGGAACGCGAAGCCGGTCGACGGGATTTCGACGGCCGGCGGTTGGGCAAAGATCGGATGTGAGAGGTCACAACGATCGGTGTCGTTCGAGAACGTCGACTGCATGGGGAACGCGCCTGTCGCCATGGTCACGTTCGCGGCCGCTCCCTGCCCATACGCGATCCAGACACACTTGTCGCCGTTCTCGTCGTACGAGCTGTCGAGCCAACCACCGTCGGGGAGTTGGTCGGTGATGGTCTCCGCGTACTCGTGGCCCTCGACGATGCTGTAGCCGTCGTCGGTACCGGGGTAGTTCACGAAGCCCTGGCCGCAGCTGTAGCCGACATCCGACAGGTACGGAAGGTTCGTGAAGGCGATGTCGCCCGCCGACGACGACGACCACGAATGCCACGCGCAGAATCCGCTCGTCTTGTAGTAGTCGGGATCGAGGCCCGGAGCCGAGAACACGACGTACTGGGCGTAACGATTGCTCGCCGCGGTCGAGGTGCCGAAGTGCCCGGCTGCCTTCACGGCCTCGGCCGCGAGCTGCGAATACGACGCGCTCGTGGGTTCGGCGGCCGAGTGGTCGTACCAGATCCCCGCGAGCGCCCCGCCGGTCGGGTACCCGACGTGCGGGGCACCGGCAGGACATGCGGTCGCACCGCCGGCGACGAGCGGCCCGTCGCAGTACTGCGTCATCGTCCCTGACCAGGTCTCACCGCCGGTCCCCAGCCCCTTCATCAACTGCTGCACGTACGGCGCGGCGCCGACGCTGTCTTTCGAGAACGTGAAGTTCCCGTTGGCATCGACCGTCTTCGCGCCCCACTGCGAACCCCAGAAGATCAGGTACACCTTGGGTGTACCACTCGTGACGCCGATCCCGCTGACACCACCGTGAAAAGTGAGGAGATCCGAAGCCGCGGCACCCGCGCCGCACGTCGGGCGCGCCGCCGGCCGATCGAGAGCCGGAACGATGCCGGCGCGATACGGATGCCCGCTTGCAGGTGGGCACGAGCCTGCGCCGCCGCCACGAGACGCTACGGCCGTGGCGGGCAGGGCAAGCGGCGACGCGATGGCGGTAACAGCGACGACGACTGATGCAAATCGAATCGGTGACTTCATGGTTCCCCCACTATGAATGCAGGTCGATGACGTGGACCTCGCCGCCGTTGGCGTACGTCGTGTAATAGAGCGCGGTGTGACCGGCGTAGGGCGCGAAGGTCATCGCGATCGGGCCGCCGGTGCCGAGGCCGGACGCGAACGACGAGGAGACCCAGCCTCCTGAACCGTCGGGCAGCAGCAGGAACATGCGATTGCAGATGTAGTCGCCGTAGAGATAGCCGGTGTCGTACGCGGAGCCCCACAGCCCGTCCGGGACGAACGCGCCGCCGGTGATCGCGTCGCAGCCCGCGGCGTCGTGCGGGTAGTCGAAGATCGGGTTGGTCAGCCCGGCCGGCGGCGCACCACAGTCGACGAGCGAGCCCTCGGCGCAGTGACCTTCGCGCGTGTTCCAGCCGTAGTCGGCGCCCTTCGTCGTCTTGTCGATCTCCTCCCACGTCGACTGCCCGACGTCGTTCACGAACAGGCGGGTGCGCGTCGAGTTCGGATCGAACGCGAAGCGGAACGGGTTGCGGAAGCCCTTGGCGAAGATCTCCTGGCACGTGAGGCCTTCGGCGATGCCGCCTTGGTTGCAGCGCGCGGTTCCCGCGCCCGTGAAGGGGTTGTTCGAGGGGATGCCGCCGGTCGCGGTGATCCGGAGGATCTTGCCGCGCAACGTGTTGCCGCGATGCGCGATCGTGTTGTCGGGGTCGCAGCCGCTCACGAGCGTGTAGTCGCAGGCGCCGTCGCCGACGCTCACGTAGAGCATGCCGTCGTCGCCGAACCCGAGATCACCGCCTTCGTGGTTCGCGTGGTAGGAGACCATGTTGTCGATCAGCACCGTCTCGGTCGACGGCACGATCTTGTTCTTCGGCATCGTGAAGCTCGACACGCGGTTCACCGGAACCTTCCGCGTAAGCGTCTTGCAGCCCTTGTACTTCCGGTACGAGTAGTAGACGAAGACGCGGTGGTTGGTGGCGAACTGCGGATCGACGGCGATCCCGAGCAGCCCGCGCTCGGAGTCGCCTGCGCAGACCTTCTTCGAGATGTCGAGCGCCGGCTTCGCCAACACCTTGCCGTTCTTCAGCACCCACACCCGACCCTGCTGATCGGCGATCAGGATGCGCCCGTCGGGTGTCGGCGCAAGGGCGATCGGATCCTCGACGGCCGCGACCAACGAGTCGCCGAACCCGGCCGGGAGGCTCTCGACCTCGGGGCGCGACGACGCGACGGCCGCAGTGCCGGCGCTCGCCGCCGTGAACGTCGAGCCCACGAGAACGACGGCCATCACCGCGTTCCACACCAGTCGTCTGCTCACCGCACGTCCTCCCTCTCCACGCGGACGCGTCCTCGGCCCGCGCGTTCATTGCTCGATGACGTGGACTTCGCCGCCGTTCGCGTAGGTCGTGTAGTAGAGCGCCGTCTTCCCGGCATGGGGCGCGAACAGCAACGTCACCGGACCGCCCGGCGCGAGCCCGCTCGCGAACACCGACGCGGTCCAACCGCCGACGCCGTCGGGCACCATGACGAAGATCTGATTGCAGATGTAGTCGGAGAACAGGTAGCCGCTGTCGTACGCGCCAGCCCAGAGTCCGTTCGGGACGAACGCGCCGCCGGTGATCGCCTCGCAGCCGGTCGCGACGTGGGAGTACGCGTAGAGCGGGTTCGTCATGCCGGCGGGGGGCGGCCCGCAATCCGTCACCGATCCCGTCGCGCACGGGCCTTCCCGCCCGTTCCAGCCGTAGTTCGCACCCTTGACGGCCTTGTCGATCTCCTCCCACGCGTCCTGGCCGGTGTCGTCGACGAACAGCCGCGTGCGGCTCGAGTTGGGATCGAACGCGAAGCGGAACGGGTTGCGCAGCCCGTAGAGGTAGATCTCCTGGCACTTCAGGCCCGCCGCGACGAACCCGTGATCGCAGCGCGCGGTACCCGCGCCCGTGAACGGATTGTCGGACGGGATCCCACCCGACGGCGTGATGCGCAGCACCTTTCCCTGCAGCGTGTTCAGCGTCTGCGAGATGGCGTCGTCGGCTTCGCAACCGCTCGCGCCGGTGTAGTCGCAGCCGCCGTCGCCGACGCTCACGTAGAGCATCCCGTCCTTGCCGAACCCGAGATCACCGGCGTTGTGGTTGCCGTGGTACGAGATCATCTCGTCGAGCAGGATCGTCTCCGACTTCGCCTTGATCACGTCACCCTTCATCTTGAAGCGGGAGACGCGATTGACCGGAACCTTCGCGATGTCGCGCTTGCACTTCTGGTACTTCTTGAACGTGTAGAAGAGGTACACGTAGCCGTTGGTCGCGAACTCGGGATCGACGGCGATCCCGAGGAGGCCGCGCTCGCTGTTCGTCGCGCAGACCCGCGACGAGATGTCGAGCGCGGGTTTGGTCAGGAGCGCGCCGTTCTTCACGACGCGCACGATCCCCGACTGGTCGACCACGAGGATCCGCCCGTCGGGGGTCGCGGCCAGCGCGACCGGACGGCTCACGGTGGCGACGAGCGAGTCGGTGAAGCCCACCGGCAACGAGGCAGCGTGCGCGTCCGGCGACGCGCCGGCCGCACCGATGGGTACCGGAACGACGGCCGCCGCGACGGCGATCACGACCGCGAGGCCCAGCGTGCGCATCCGAACCGACGTCGACATCGCCGCTTCCCCCACCTCGAGCGCAAAGTGGAGCGCAGACTAGCGACCATCGGAGCCCCGCGCCCGGGCCCGCTCGGGGGCGATCCGCCCTACGTCGTCGCGACGCGCGCCGGCACACCCGTGATGTCGGGGAAGACGTCGAGCCAGTGGCGGGTGCCGCGCGCGTCGAACCAGCCCCGCGTGTTGCGGTCGGGTGCGTGCTGGCGCCGGCCCGAGAGCGACATCCACGCGGCCGGTACGACGACCTGGCCGGTCGCGCCACCCGGCAGCCACACCGCGACCGCGGGCCCGGCCGCGTCGAACGTCGTGTCGATCGTGCACTTGATCGACGCCGGCTGTCCGAGCGGGTTGCGTGACAGCGTGCCGTCGGGCAGCACGTAGCGTCCGGTGCTCACCGGCTCGGGTGCGCCCTCGGCCGTGTCGAGCACGCCGACGAGCGCGTTCCCCACGACGTCCGCGGTCTGCGAAGAGGTCGCCTCGCTGTCGTCGGAGTGCCCGCACCCGAAGCGGTCGGGTCCGTCGACCGAGCCTGGTTCGCCCGGGAACCCGACGCCGTTGCCACGCGGGAACAGGTACCCGAGCATGTCTTCGGCGAGCCCGTCGACGAACCGGTACCGCTCGTGCATGTGCGTCGTGACCCAGGCCGGGAGGGAGTACTGCGGGTTCGGAAGGTCTTGCGGTCCGAGGAAGCTCCCGAGGTAAGTGAACGGGAACACCTCGCCAGGCACCGAGACGAACTCACCGTCGCCGATGCGGAACGCGGCGACCTGCGACACGAGCTCGGTTCCCGACGTCGCGCCGTTCACCGCGGGTGGATGCTCGACGGTGCAGTTGTCGGAGTAGCCCGGGCGTTCCGCGAAGACTCCCAGCGCGGCACCGAACACGAAGAGCTGGTTGGTGAGCTCGACGCACACCGACTGGCGTGCGCCCCAGATGGTGTCCGAGGTCGACCACCGACCCGTCTGATCGAGCGCGTCGCCGATCGCGCCCGCGAGCACCTTGCCGAGCACTCGCGTCTCCTGGTGATAGCCGACCGGCCGGGCCGTTCCGGTGGCGTCGAACAGCGTTCGGCACCCTGCGGGATGCGACGCGTCGACGAACTGCTCGGGAACGCGCGAGATCGCGTGGGGGAAGATCTGCGGGGTCTCGTTGCTGCCGACCGAACCGGCCATCTCGATCGCGACACCACCGAATCGGGCTTCGAGCTGGGTACGGAAGAAGTGCGGCCAGTCGGCGCTGATCCAATCGCGCTGCGCGGCATCAGGATTGAAGCCGAGCGTCTCCGCGTGCTGGCTGACGTCGCCCAGCGTCGCGATCACACGCCCATTCGTCGCGACTGCTTGCAGCGAAGGCATGAGCTGATCGTCGACAAACGGATACGACGAGAAGCACTGGCGCAGGTTCGCGGGTTCGATCGCCTCCGCGTACTTGATCCGGGCCGGCCGGCGCGCGTCGTATGCGTGCTCGATTGCCTTCGCCGACTGCGCGACGAGGAAGTCGACGTAGTACGCGTCGACGCCCGACGTCGTCTCGCTCGGCCCGGAGATGCCGAGCGTGTCGGGTGCCGACTCGTCGTGGGTCGCCGAGATGAAGATGCCGTCGAGGTGGTACCCGTCGGCGAGCACCCTCGCGCGGATCCGTTCCTGATAGATGTTGAACAAGCCCTCTTGGTCGAGCACCTCGACCGCGATCGTCTGGTGGTGGTTCGAGACGACGAGGGCGCGCGCCGTGATGCGGTCGGCGACCGTCGTCGCGAACCGCGGCGTGTCGGCACCGCCGCCGAGGAGGATGCCGTCCCAGCGTCCGTTGCCGTTGCAGTCGACGAACGGATCGCCGAGCTCGTAACGCCCGCTCTGCGCCGTGTCGGTGTACGGCTCCTCGAACGCGAACGGTCGCGGCCCGGATTCGGTCGCGCAGTCCGCGGGATCGTCGCGCACACTGCCGAACGCCGGCGGGGTGATGTTCTGCACCGCGGCGCCGGCTTCGAACCCGGCGCGGTGCTGCGATGTCGCGGTCGTCGACGACACCGCGCTGCCGGCGACCGGCTGCACGACCCCGACGAGCACGACCGCCGCGACCGCCGCGACGACAAGTCTCCCGTGACGCATCTCTCCACCCCCCGGTGTAGAACGCGGCCCACGCTAGCGGCGCACGACGCTCGGCGGCGCGGTTCGCGGATCGGGGTTCGCGGATCGGCCACGAGCGGTTACCAGCGCATCGCTAGCATGCCCGCGGTCGGAGGACCATGACGTGCCAACCGAGCTCGTAGGACGCGATGCCGAACGCGCGACCCTGCGGGCGCTCGCGGCTCCGGGCGTGCTCCTGCTCGTCGGCGACGCCGGGATCGGCAAGACCGCGGTGTGGGAGTGGGCCGTCGACGACGCTCGCGCAAACGGCGACACGGTGCTCATCACGCGAGCATCCGCGGCAGAAGCGCGCCTGCCGTGGGTCGGACTCTCCGACCTCCTTCGAGGGGTGCCGCCGTCGGTGCTCGATCGCCTGCCCGCGCCTCAGCGCCGCGCCGTGCAGCGCGTGATCCTGGAGGCCGACGGCACCGACGAACCCGAAGACGAGCGCGCCGTCGCCACTGCGTTCCACGCGTGCGTCGCCGTCCTCGGCGAAACGACACCGGTGCTCGTCGCGGTCGACGATCTCCCGTATCTCGACGCGGCCAGCACCCGCGCGCTCGCCTTCGCGGCACGGCGGTGGCAGGCAACCGATCGGATCCGACTCGTCGCGACGGCGCGCGGGCGCGACGTGCCGCCCGCCGTCGCCGACCTTCCCCGCGATCGTGTCGAAGTGCACCGCATCGGGCGGATGTCGGTCGGCGGCCTGTTCGAGCTGCTCGCCGCCCGGCTCGACCTGCGCCTCACCCGCCCCGTGCTCCTGCGCGTGCACGAGACGGGGGGCGGCAACCCGCTATATGCGCTCGAGCTCGCCCGCGCCCTCGCGCGGCTCGAGATCACCCCGCGTCCGGGCGTCCCGCTCCCGGTCCCGGTCGGTCTGGAAGCCCTCGTCCGCGCGCACATCGATGACCTCCCCGACGACGCGCGCGATGTCGTCGCAGGGACCGCGGCCTCGTGGCACTTCACGACCGACGGCCTGGACCCGGTCGCACTCGCGCAGGCCGTCGACGCGCAGTTGGTGCTCGTCGACGACGCGGTCGTCCGCGCCGCGCACCCGTTGCTCAGCGCGGCGGCCTACAACGGGTTGACCCCCGCCCGGCGCCGCGCGTTGCACGAGCGGCTCGCGCGGCGGGCCACGGATCCCGTCGAACGGTCCCGTCACCTCGCGCTCGCAGCGCCCGAACCGCGCGCCGACATTGGCAACGCGCTCGATGCGGGTACGACCGCGGCGTTGCTCGCCGGCGTCCCCGACGTCGCAGTCGAGCTGGCGCAGCTCGCGCTCGCGCACACGCTCGACGACGCGCACCGCCCGCGACGCCTCGACCGGCTCGCCGACGCGATGATCCGCGCCGGCGACAGCGCGGGTGCGGTCGCGACCCAGACCGAAGCGGTCGAGCTGACTCCGGCGGGCCCCGAGCGGGCCCGCCGCCGCATCCGACTCGCCGAAATCGCAACGGAGGTCACGGGGTGGGCAGCGGCCGAGGCCGATCTCGACGCGGCGGTGCTCGAAGCCGAGGCCGACCCGGTCGTCACCGCGGAGGTCCTGCTCACGCTCGCGGCCGTCACCGACGACATCGCGAAGGCCGACGAGTGCGCGAGCCGCGCCGTTGCGTTGCTCGAAGCCCTCGACGCGCCCGATCCCGAGATCCTCTCGGGCGCGCTCTGCCAGGCCGCCGGCGCGAAGTTTCGATCCGGGCGCGGTCTCGATCACGAGCTGTTCGCGGCGCGCCATCGAGATCGAGCGCCGCCACCCGGCGCGCCGTCTCTCCGACCGCGCCGACGCGAGCTATGCGGCGCTCCTCAAGTACGCCGACGACTTCGCCGGCGCGCAGGCGCACCTTGCTCCCTTGCTCGACGAGGCGCGCTCCGTCGGCGATCTCACCTCGATCGCATACGTGCTCGCCCACCTCGTGCACGTCGACCTCTGGCAAGGCCGGCTCGCCGACGCGGAACGCACCGCGCGCGAGCACCTCGCGATCTCGGAACAAGGAGGCCTGGCGAGCCAGGGTTCGCAGGCCCGCTTCAACCTCGCGCACGTACTCGCCCACCGGGGCCGCCTCGACGAGGCGGAGGCGCTGCTCGTCGACCTACGCGACGACCCGTCCACCGGCATGTGGGACCGGCATCGCGCTCACGGTGCCCTCGGATTCGTCGCGCTCTCGCGGCGCGATCCGGTCGCGGCGGCGGGACATCTCGACGTGTGGTGGGCGATGCTGCACTCGATGCACTTCGGCGAACCGGGGTACAGCCGCTCGCACCTCGATCGCATCTGCGCACTGGTCGCGACGGGCCGCACCGAGGAGGCCGACCAGTTCGTCGCCGAACTGCGCGTGCAGACCGTACGCTCGGGCCGCGCTTCGGCGGCCGCCGTCGCGCGTACCGGTGCGGCACTGGTCGCCGCGAACCGCGACGACCTCGCGACGGCGCAGCAGATGCTCGCCGAAGCGGTCGAGTGGTACGACACGTCACCGCTGCGCTTCGACCGCGCGCGCACGCTGCTCCTCCTGGGCCAGGTACACCGGCGGGCAAAGGCAAAGGCACGCGCTCGCGACGCGTTGCTCGAGGCGCAGCGCGAGTTCGAGGCCTTCGGCGCACCGGCATGGAGCGCGCAGGCGGCCGACGAGCTCGCTCGCGTCAACGTGCGACCGGGAGCGTCCGCGGAACTGACCGAGACCGAGCGCCAGGTCGCCCTCCTCGCCGCCGCGGGCCTGACGAACAAGGAAGTCGCGGCGCGCAGCTTCCTCGCGGTCAAGACCGTCGAGGCGAACCTCGCACGCGCCTACCGCAAGCTCGGGATCCGGTCGTGTGCCGAGCTCGGCGCGCGAATGGGCGACCGCTAGAGGAACTCGGCAGCGACCACCCGGTCGCAGCGCAGCCCGGCCGCTTCGACTGCCTCGCGCACACGCGCACTGTCCGGCGCGTGGAACGCGAAGAACGCAACTTCGTCCGCGGGCACCAGCGCGGCGCCGACGTAGCTGACCTCTCCGCCGAGCGCGCCGAGCTGGTCGCCGAGCCGGCGGACGTCGGCCGCGGTCACTCCGGGCCAATAGCGCTCGACCAGAAAGTCGGCCATCGGTCGACGGTACGGCGACGCGCCCTCGCCGAACAGACCCGCCGCCCTGATCGAGGGTTTCCCCCGATTCGTCGAGGGGTGCGCGTTTCGTACCGTCGACGCGCCACCCACACCGCGCGAGAGGACGCCGTGGTCATGACCATCCCCGCCGCCCGCCGAACCCTGCCGTTCCTCGTCGCGATCGTCATCGCCGGCGCGGGGCTCACCGGGTGCACGAGTAAGTCGTCGAGTGCGGGATCGCCCACGAGCGCGCCGCCGGGAACCACGAGCAGCGCCGGCGCCTCCAGCCCGACGACCGCGGCGGCCGCCCACGCGGCCGTCGATGTGTGCGCGATCCTGCCGGCCGCGACCGTCGCGCAGGTCACCGGCCTCGCAGTGACGTCGGGCGAGGCCGACGACACACCCTCCTACGGGCTGTTCGCGTGCAATTACACGGGCGGGCTGAACCAGGTGCGGATCGACGTCGAGAAGCAGAACCCGAAGATCGGTTACGAGGCCGATCTCCAGGCCCTCCAGGACGCCGGCCAGCACCCGACGATGGTCTCCGGCATCGGCAAGGGCGCGTACACGGGCGGGGTCACCGCGGCCCTCGCGGTGCTCTACGACGACGCCTTCATCAAGGTCGACGGCTACAGCCAGGTGACGGTCGACCAGGCCGAGCAACTCATCGAGAAGCTGCACTCGCAGATCTAACACGCGGACCACGCCGCGTCCCGACCGACCGACCGACCGAAGAGAGGACACTTCGCCATGAGCCGATCGCTGCTCCGCCACGCCACGCCCGCGCTCCTTGCCGTGGTGATCGGCGCGTTCGCGCTCGGCGGATGCAAGAGCAAGTCGCCGACATCGTCGCCGACCACGAGCCGGGCCGGAGCCCAGACGACGGTCGGGGCAGCATCGAACACCGGCTCGACCGGCTCTTCGGGCTCGCCGGGGCCGGTCGATGTGTGCTCGCTGATCAGCGTTGCGCAGTTGGAGACCATCATCGGGCACACGTACACGACGCCGACGCCGGCCAAGAACATGTGCAGCTGGTCGTCGACGGACGCGTCGTTCGGGCTCTTCATCATCATCACGCCGAACGCCGACGACGCCGCGTGGCAGGACGCGCTGCGGACGCTCGAGATCGACGGCGGATCGACCCCGGTCACGGTCGGTGGGGTCGGTGATCGCGCGGCCGGCTCCGGAATCCAGTTCGACGCACAGGCGGGGAGCTGGATCGTCGACGTCCACGGAGGAGATCCCGACTCCGGAACCGGCGTCTTCACGAAGTCGGCCGCCGTCGCGCAGGCGGTGATCGCCGCGCTGCACTAGCGGGGATCGCCGGGGCCGTCAGCTCCGGGTCACCGGTGGGCGTGACACGGTCGTAGGCTCGTTGTCCATGGACGGACCGGTGACGCTCGCGATCGACATCGGTGGCACGGGGCTCAAGGCCTCGGCGCTGGATCCGCAGGGCACGATGTTGCACGACCGGGTCCGCGTCCCCACGAGCTACCCGCTCGAACCCGACGGTCTCGTCGAGCGCGCTGCGCGAGCTGGTCATGCCACTGCCGGCCTTCGACCGCATCTCCGCGGGCTTCCCCGGAGTGGTGCGCAACGGCGTGACCCTCACGGCGCCTCACTTCGTGACCGTCGCCGGTCCGGGCTCGCGCGTCGACCCGAAGCTCGTGAACGCGTGGACGGGCTTCGATCTCGCGGGCGCGTTCCAGACGACCTGGCAGCGGCCCGCCCGCATCATCAACGACGCCGACCTGCAGGGACTCGAGGCCGTGAGCGGTCACGGCGTCGAGGTCGTCGTCACGCTCGGCACGGGCGTCGGCACCGCGGTGTTCCAGGAAGGCCATCTCGGCCCGCACCTCGAGCTCGCGCACCATCCCTTCCGCAAGGGCGAGACCTACGACGAGCAACTCGGCGAGGCGACGCGCAAAGACATCGGCAACAAGCGGTGGAACCAGCGCGTCGAGAAGGCGATCGAGACGCTGCGCGTGCTCACCCTGTTCGACCACCTCTACGTCGGTGGCGGCAACTCGAAGCACATCGACTTCGTCGTCGAACCCGACGTCACGATCGTGGGCAACACCGGCGGCATCCTCGGCGGCCTGAGGCTGTGGAGCATCGACGAGATGCCCATCGGACTGGTCAAGACTGCACCTCCGGCATCCTGACCGGCACTCGACCGTGGTTCAGTTGAGCGCGACGCCCGCCACGTCGGGTGCCGAGACGTCGAACATCGTCGCCGCCTGGCGCGTGACCTCGTCGAGCGCACCGACCGCGAACACGTAGCGATCGGGCCGAATCACCACCGCCTCGGCCCCCGCGAGAAGCGCATCGAGCTCGGGATGCGCGTGCGCGTCGAGCACCGCAGCGCGCACCTCCCACCACGCGCGCGATGGATCGTCGGCCGCGAGTTCGGTACGGGTCACGAGCGCGAAGCGCGGTCCGACGACGTCGTCCATGTGCCAGCCGCCGAGCCACGGTTGCACGGCGATCGCTCCGCCGCCCGCTCCGATCGCGCGATCCCGACCCAGTCGCGGCGCGGCGCGCGGCGCGTCGTCGGCCGCGACCGCCCGGCCGAGGAGCTGCGCGTCACGAGCCGCCGCGACGGACGGGTCGGTCGTGCAGATGATGCGCCCGAACGACACCGCCAGCGCGACGATGGCGCGCACGTGCGGCTCGCGTTCGCGCTGGTACGTGTCGAGCAGCGCATCGGGCACCTGGTCCTTCAAGACGACCGCGAGCTTCCACGCGAGGTTCGCGGCGTCGCGCATCCCCGAGCACATGCCCTGTCCGAGGAACGGCGGCATCTGGTGGGCCGCGTCGCCGGCGATGAAGACGCGGCCGTTACGCCACTGTTCCGCGATCAGCCCGTGGAAGGTGTAGACGGCCGCGCGCTCCACCTCGACGAGCGCCGGATCGATCCACGCGGCGAGCAACTCCGCGACCCGGTCGGGGCGTTGGATCGCCTCGGGATCCTCGCCGGGCAGGAGCATGAACTCGAAGCGGAAGCGCGGCCACGGCATCGGCACGAGGGTGTGGGGCCGCGCGGGATCGCACACCTGCAACGCGCGATCCGGAAGCGCGGCGATCGGTTCGCGCAGGAGGAGGTCGACGACGAGCCACGGCTCCTCGAACGCGAGATCGTCGACGGAGGCGCCCATCGTGCGGCGGACGAGCGAGCGCGCGCCGTCGCAACCGACCGCGTAGGCGGCATCGATGCGGCGCCCGTCATCGAGTGTCGCGACGACGCGATCGTGACGCTGCTCGAGCGACGCGACGCCGTTGCCGAGCACGACCTCCGCGCCGGTCGCGCGCACCGCGCGGCGCAACGCGTGCTCGAAGCCGGGCTGGTGGAACAGGATCGACGCGGGCCAGCCGCTCGGCGTCGTCGCCGCGGACCGGAAGCTCAGCATCACCTCGCGCGACGCGCTGAGGAAATCCATCCCCGGGTTCTCCACCATCGCGGCGACGACCTCCTCGGCGCACCCCAGCTCCTGAAGGATGCGCAGGATCTCGTCGTCGCAGTGCGCGGCACGCGGGAGCGGGTACAGCTCGAGGCTGCGGTCGACCACGACGACCGCCAGACCGTGACGCGCGGCGAGCCCGGTGAGCGTCGCGCCGACCGGCCCGAAGCCGACGACGAGGAGATCGGCCGCGCTCATCAGCCGATCCGCGCCCACGCGTCTTCGAGTGCCGCGAGGTCGTCGGGGACGACGAACTCCGTCGGCAGGTTCGGGCCCCACGCGTTCGCGACCTGCTCGATGCCCAGGGGTGTGCGCCCGCACCCTTCCCACTCCTCGTCGTCGTCGATGTGGTCGAGATCGGAGTAGAGCTCGAGGAACGAGCCGCTCGGATCGCGGAGGTACCAGTAGAAGTTCGAGCCCGCGAAGTGCCGCCCGATCCCCCATGCGTGCCGGCTCGGATCGGTGCGGTAGAGCGCGGTCGCGGTGTGGCCCACATGGTCGAGGTCGTCGCACTCCCACGCGTAGTGCTGGAGGATCGGAACCGGCGAGTGCACGAGGCCGATGTTGTGGTGATCGGTCGAGCAGCGCAGGAAGTGGACGATCCCGTCGAACTCGTCACTCACCTTCAGGCCCAGGCCCACGACGAGCAGATCGCGCGTCGCGCGCAGGTCCGGCGTGCCGATCACGAGGTGGCCGAGCCGGCGCGGCGGGCGGGGCGCGCCGAAGACTGCGGGCGCGCGCTCGTTGACGCGCGCGACCCGGCCCGGCGCGTTCGGCGTCACGAGCCGGGGCGGTGCCGTCGCCATCGGCTCGCGCTCCGCGACCCTGACCGTGAACTCGACGCGCGATGCACCGTCGACCACCGCAATGGTCTCGGGCGTCCGCCGGTGCGGAGCGCCGTGCGCGTCGAGGCGCTGCGCGACCGCGTCGACGTCACGTTCGGAGTCGCAGCCGATCGCGACGGAGATCAGGCGCCGGAAGGGCGCCTCGTCGATCGCGACCGTCGCGCCGCCGTCGGATCCGGTGTATCCCGCCGCGGTCGGGTCGAGGCCGAGCTCGGCGTAGAAGCGCGCGAGCGCATCGGCGTCGGCGACGGCCACGCGCAACCCGAGCAGTCGGTGCAGGCTCACGGTGCGAACCGTCCCTCGCCGGCGACACACACGTTGCGCAACTCGCCGATGCCCTCGGCCCCCGAGACCACCACGTCGCCGGCCGCGAGGTAGCGACCGCGCGCCATCCCGACCCCCGACGGCGTTCCCGTGAAGATCAGATCGCCCGGATACAGCGAGCAGATCGACGAGAGGTACGCGACGAGCACCGGGATCGAGAAGATCAGGTTGCTCGTACGCGCCTTCTGCATCCGCTCCCCGGCGACGTCGCACCAGAGCTCGATGTCGTCAGGGTTCGCGAGCGCGTCGACCGAGACGAGTGCCGGGCCGATCGGTCCGAAGTTGGCGAAGCTCTTGCCCAGGCAGAACTGGGGCGGTGTGCCGGTGAGCTGTAGGCCGCGGTCGGAGACGTCCTGACCGAGCGTGAGCCCCGCGACGACGGACCACGCCTCCGCGGCGCCGACACGGGAGCACCGGTCGCCGATCACCGCGACGATCTCGACCTCCCAGTCGACCTGGGTGCTCGACAGCGGGATGGCGGCGGTGGGGCCCGCGATGCACGACGGGAACTTGGTGAAGGTGAGCGGCTCGGGTGGCAGCGGGATGCCCGACTCCCCCGCGTGGTCGCGGTAGTTGAGGCCGATGCCGAAGACCTGACGAGGCTGCGGGATCGGCGCGTCGAGCGTGGTGCCGTCGACGCGCCCGCCCGCGGTCGCGCGGTCGAGGTCCGCGGCGAACGCGTGCAACTCACGATGGCACGCGACCGCGACGAGTGGATCGGCAAGCGCGGGATCGCCCGACAGCGAGGCGACGTCGTACCACACGCCGTCGCGCTCGAGCGCGGCGCGAGAAGCGACGGTGACGAGTCGGAACATGGGTCCTACCTTCCTAAGAGGCGGCACCGGCGCGCCACGGCAAGGTCGTGCTGCCGGCACCGCCCGCATCGCCGTGGGCGTGCTCCTCCACCGTGCGCGGCGGGGTCTCGAACGTCGCGTACGGGTGCAATCGCAGCGCCACGCGACCCTCGCGGCGCGCGGCATCGGCCACCAACGGGCGCACCGATTCGTCGAGCGGCGCGCCCGAGATGATGCCGCCGATGCGCATCATGACGTCGACGGTGCGGTCCTCGTCGGTGTCGACCTCGGCGTCGCAGTAGACCTGCAGGTACACCGGAGGCCAGTGCTCGTCGAGAACGCAGAGCGACACCTTCGGGTTGCGCCGCACCGCTTTCGTCTTCGCGCGAACGCGCGACGACGAGACGAGGATCGTTTCGTCGTCGTCGATCACGTAGTGCACCACCGACATCGCCGGCCCTTCGGTCGCACGGCCGTAGCCGAAGACGGCCGTGTGATGCTCGTGCACGAACGCGCGCCGCTGCTCGGGATCCACGCTCACTCCTTCGCGTCGTCGACCGTCGCGCCCACCGATCCCGTCGCGGCCCGCACGAGCAGGTCGACGACGAGATCCGCGTGCGCGGCGACGAAGTCGGCCGTGAACGGATCGATGCCCGTGAGCCGTTCGCACTCCGGCGCCATCACGAACACCGTCGCGCCCGCACCGGTGAGCAAGTAGTAGAGGTGCGCGGGCGCAACCGGTACGAGCGCGCCGCGCGCGGCGAGCGAGTCGAACAGCGCGACCGCGTTCTCGTAGAGCGGGCGCACGTGCGTGTCGACGAGCCAGTCGAGCCGCGGGCCGGGTTGCTTGCTCTCTTGCATGATCAGGCGATGCAGCTGCGGGTTCGCCGCGGAGAACTCCACGAAGTGGCGCACCATCAGCTTGGCGATGGTGACGTCGTCGACACCGCGCAGCCCCAAGAGTCGTTGCTGCGTCGACGCGCGGAAACGATCGAAGAGGTCGTCGACCGCGGCACGCCAGAGCTCTTCCTTCGCCGCGAAGTGGTAGTGCAGCAGCGGCTGGGTGACGCCCGCGCGCTCGGCGATCAGGCGGGTCGACGCACCTTCGAAGCTGCGCGCGGAGAACAGGTCGAGTGCGGCGTCGAGGATTGCTCGCCGGGTGTCGGTGCTGCCGGAACTGCCGGTGCGGGTGCTCGCCGCGGTCGCCGCCACGGCCCGGGACCTTATCGATCGATCAGGATTCGGTCAATGCTCTGCGGACGCTCGTCGCGGCGGCGGGCATGGCCCGTGACCTTATCGACCGATCAGGAAATGGTCAAGTATCTGATCGTTCGCTCAGAACTCTGGCGCGGTGCCCGAGATCGTCCGGGCGGGCCCCCACGTCGCGCTCCTGATAATGGTCGTTATCATGGCTCGATGGTCGCCGCCGAGGGCACGACCCGCGACCGCCTCGTCGCCGCCGCGATCGAGGTGTTCGTCGAGCAGGGCTACGAGGGCGCGCGGCTGCACGACATCGCCCGCGCCGCCGGCCTCACCACCGGTGCCGTCTACGCGAACTACCGGAGCAAGGGCGAGCTGCTGTTCGACGCGATCGGCGAGCGGGCCGCGGCCGAGCTGGAGACGCTCCTGCACGCGCTACCCGAGGCGGGTGCCGCGCGCGGTGCTCGAGCAGCTCGGTGACCGGCTGCCGCAACCGCGCGACACGAGCCCGTCGTTGCTGCTCGACGCGATCGCGACGGCACGGCGCGACGAGGAGCTCGCGGCGTTGCTGCGCGAGCGGCTCGGACGGCGCGAGACGGTCCTCGCCGGCGTCGTCGCGCAGGCACGCGCGGCCGGCGAGCTCACCGACGAGATTTCCACCGAGGCGATGACGCGCTTCTGCACGATGCTTGCCGCCGGCGCGCTCGTGCTCCGCGGCATCGGACTCGAATCACCCGACTCGGGGGAATGGCACGCACTCGTCGCGCGTCTGCTCGACGCGCTCACACCTTCGGGAGAATCCTCATGAGCGACAGCGACGCCGTCGAGACCATCCACGCGGTCACGTCGGACTTCGAGACGATCTTCACCTGGGACTACGACCGCAGCCGGCCCGCGCTCATCAAGCTCTACGAGAAGGCGAAGACGTCGCAGTGGAACGTGTCGACCGATCTCGACTGGTCGATCGACGTCGACGCCGAGAAGATCGGCCGTGAGCTCGGCGGCGGCACCGCGCGCTTCCAGGCGTTGCGTGAAGCCGAGAACTCGCCGGTGAAGAACTTCGGCGAGAAGGAATGGGGCCAGGTCTCGATCGAGCTGCAGAACTCGCTGCTCTCGCAGTTCATGCACGGCGAGCAGGGCGCGCTGCTGTGCACCGCACGCATCGTCGAGACGGTGCCATGGATCGACGCGAAGTACTACGCGGCGACGCAGGTGATGGACGAGGCCCGACACGTCGAGGTGTTCGCCCGGTATCTCGACGAGAAGCTCGGCGGCCAGTACGGAATCAACGAGAACTTGAAGGCGATCCTCGACGACATCCTGAGCGACACCCGCTGGGACATCGTCTACCTCGGCATGCAGATCATGGTCGAGGGCCTCGCGCTCGCCGCCTTCGGTCTCATGCACCAGATCACCACCGAGCCGTTGCTGAAGAAGCTGCTCCGTTTCGTGATGAGCGACGAAGCGCGCCACGTCGCGTTCGGGGTGCTGTCGCTGAAGGAGCTGTACGCGAACCTCGGCGACTCCGAGCTGCGCGAGCGCAAGGAGTTCGCGTTCGACGTCGCGAAGCGGCTGCAGCGACGGTTCGCGCACACCGAGATGTGGGAGCGGATGGGCGTCGACCCCGCGGCCGTCTACCGCGTGATGGACGAGGTCAACCCGCCCGTTCAGCAGATGTTCCAGCAGATGTTGTTTTCGAAGATCGTGCCGAACTGCAAGAAGCTCGGACTCCTCGACGCGTCGGGTGGCTGGCTGCGCGAGCGCTTTACCGAGGTCGGCGTCATCCAGTTCGAAGACTGGGCCGACACTTCCGACGAGTATTCCGAACTGGACGAGGTGGCGAAGGACAAGGCCGTCGCCTGATTCGCGCGCGGCTCTACTCGCTCGTCAGAGACACGCGTCTCACAACCTGCCACTGCGAGTCTCGGAGTTCGATCACACAAATGCTGTCGAGCACCGCGGTTTCGTCCATCGCCCAACCGGCGAGTTGATCCCAGGCTTCTCGCGATCGCGGTGCGGTCGCGGTCCGGGGGTGCACGAGCGTCAGGTGTGGCACGTATCGAACGCCGGTTGGCTCGACGGCATGGAGCGCCCGCCGGATCCGACTGATATCGCCCCGCGTGTCCTCGACGCCGAGATAGATGCCTCCTTCGGAGGTTTCCCAGCGCTGTGCGTGGGTCAGCCGAACCTCGAGTTGCGAACTGTCCCCAATGAGATCGAGGCCTGATCGAAGAACGTGATCGTCTCCCGACTCGTGGACGATCGTGATGTGCGCGGCTATGCGATGCGCCATCTCGGGGTCCCACCGCGTCGCTTGATCTGGCCGTCCGCAGTGGGTTGTTGAGCATTCAATTCCTCTGTGAGGGACTCAATCCTCAACAAATGACGCCCCTCGGGGGGAGTGCAGGGGGCGGAAGCCAGAGCACATGATGCGGAGCCAGGTGACGGTGTCGTTCTCGACGCCGAGGTACGCCTGTTGCTCGACGATGAACGCGCCGTCGTCGTTCGTCACGCGGAAGCGGTAGCCGACACGCTCGCGGTCAACGACCGTATCGCTTTCGATGCCCTCGATCGCGTCGATCCGGTCGCTCCCGTCGAACCAGTGCCCGAGGATCACGTCCTTGACCAACTCGTCGGCTGAGCTCGCCTCCCAGAAGCGTCCGGGCGTCATCGCCCGAAAGTCGACTTGCGGCGCGAGCAGGGTGAGGAGGGCCGACGCGTCTTTCGCCGCCACCCGCGAGCGAACCGTTCTCCGACGGGTGTCTCCATCGTTGCCTCCGTGGTCGGACCTGCGGTTGGGTTCGGAATCGCGACGATACGGCAGGGGCACGCGAGTCGCGACGTCCGGCGCGTCACCCAAACCTCGAACTGGCGTGAGTTGAGCGCCGAGACACCCATTTACTCACGCCGGTTCGCTGCGGAAACTTCGGCGTCGGCAGCCACACGGCAACGGCGGACGCGACCGACAACGCCGGCAACGCCGCATCGGCCCGCAACCTTCACGGTCACCCGTCGCGCCAAGCTACTTGTGCGCGCTCACGCTGCAGTTCGTGCAGACCTCGGCGACCAATCAGGCGGTGCGGCCGTTCGACAAGGCGATCGCGAACTGGATCGTCTCGCTGCTGTGCTCTCCGTTCGGCCAGATCGGCGGTCAGCCCGAAGACGAAGACCGCGCTCGTCGGCTACTACGAGAACCTCGTGACGGTGCTGGCGACGAACGGCTGGGTCAGCTCCTCGCAGGCAACGGTGCTCGACAACCTCGCGACGTACGTCTGAGCGCCGCGTCCCGCCGACGCCTGATCCGTTCGTTCACGCGGCCCAGGCCGAGTACCTTCCTCCCGCGCGTCACGCTCGCGGGAAGGCAGGGAACGCGCGGTCGTATCCCGTCCACGGCACGCGAGGGGTCCTCATGGAGCAAGAGCAGGAACAGCACCGGTTGCGGGTGCCGAACGAGCTGCTTCGCGGTGCCGAACGCCGACAGGACGCTGCGATCGACCAGGCGGTCTGGTTGATCCGCCACATGTGTGAAGACCTCGAACTGGCCGACCTGTCGGAATCCGCCGTCCTCGACGTCGGCTGCGGCGTGAAGTTCACCCAGGCGTTCCTCAACAAGGACATCCCCGTCAAGCGCTATGTCGGCGTCGACGTGAACCGCGAAGTGATCGAGTACTTGCAATCACACGTGCACGATCCGCGCTTCGAGTTCATGCACCTCAACGCGCGCAACGCGCTGTACAACCCCGACGGCATCCCCATGGCGGAGGAGGCGGTGCTCCCGCTTCCGCACGAGTCGTTCGACGTGCTCTGCCTCTTCTCCGTCTTCACGCATCTGGGCCCTGACGACTACCGGCCGATGCTGCGCCTCCTGCGCCGGTTCGCGAGTGCGTCGTCACGCCTCTACTACACGCTCTTCCTGAACGAAGTCACCGAGACCGGACACGGGCTCGTCGACTCGCTCTCGAACGCGGCGGCCACTCATCCCGAGCTGATCTCGCCGGCCGACCTGGATCGCGGTGACGTTCCCGACTTCGTCGACATGAATCCGGCCGACCCGCTGCGGTGGGCCGTCTATTCGCGCGAGTACGCGCGGAAACTCGTCGAGGGAACGGGCTGGTCGATCCTCTCCGTCCGCCCGCCGGCTCAGCACCTGCAGCATCACATCATCTGCGCCGCGGTCTGAGACGCGCCTGATCCGGTCGTTCACGCGGCCCGCGGCGGAGCGTCGAGCGGCTGGGCCGCGGCCATCGCGACGCGCGTGACACCCGGGTACGGATGGTCCAACACGCAAAAGCCACGCTCACGCACGAGCGCGCCCATCTTGCGGTTCTCGCTCATCACGTCGGCATCGAGGAACGGCACCCCGCGCGCCGACGCCGCCTCGACGAGCGCGTCGAGCAGGTAGAAGCCCAACCAGCCCTGCCATCTCGCCGCAACCGTGACGCCGAGCTCGCCGTTGCCGTTGGCGAGCAGGCTGTAGCTCGCTTCGCCGACGAGCTGAGATTCACCGGCGGCGTCGGTGACGACGGCGACCAGTCCGAAACCCCGTTCGGCGCCGACGCTCGCGCTGCGCTCTAGGAACGGGCGCGGGGGTGGTAGGCGGAGAGAGAGCGGTGCAAGCGGTCGTCGGGCGTGAGCCCCTCGTAGAGCCGCCCGAGCGCGTCGGCGTCGCCGGGTTCGATCGGCCGCGCGTGCAGGACGACGCTCCGAACGTCGCGGATCTCCGTGCCGGGCGCAGCGCGCGTCGCCATCGCAACCTCCTGACGGCTCCGCGTCCATCGTGCGCCGGCCGTACCGGGACGGGCAGAGCCGAACGGCCCGGAGTTCCCGCTTCCCCGGCGGGCCCGGTCGTTCCCCACCGTGCGCCAAGGCGGGACGGACGGCAGTTGCAGTTCCCCGACCCGTTCTGAGCATGGGTTTCGATGGCGGCCGCGG
>CAVXFZ010000021.1:0-347500 GCA_963761175.1 uncultured Actinomycetes bacterium
TGCAAGCGTCTGGGCATTTGCGGCTGAGGCGGCGATCAGCGCCTGACACGCAATGGGAACGGGCAACGGCTCCCCCCGCGTGCAGCTTCGCGGCATGAACGCCGCCGCCATGCTGACTGTCAACGACCTCACCTACCGGATCGGCCGGCGCATGCTGATCGACCACGCCAGCGCCTTGCCGGACGGCGCCAAGGCCGGGCTGGTCGGGCGCAACGGCGCCGGCAAGACGACGCTGTTCCGCATGATCTCCGGCGAGATCGCGCCGAAAGCGGAGCGATCGGCATGCCCCGGAACACCCGCATCGGCAGGTGGCGCAGGAGGCGCCCGCGGCGCCGGAGGCGCTGATCGAGGTCGTGCTGGCGGCCGACCGCGAGCGCGCCGCCCTGCTGGAGGAGGCCGAGACGGCGACGCGATCCGCGCATCGCCGAGATCCACACGCGGCTCGCCGACATCGACGCCCATTCGGCCGAGGCGCGCGCCGCCGCGATCCTCGCCGGCCTCGGCTTCGACACGAGGCGCAGCAGCGCCCGGCGTCGCGATTTTCCGGCGGCTGGCGCATGCGCGTGGCGCTGGCCGCGGTTCTGTTCTCCGAGCCGGACCTGCTGCTGCTCGACGAGCCGACCAACTATCTCGATCTCGAAGGCACGCTCTGGCTGGAGACTATCTCGCGCGCTATCCGCACACCGTGATGGTCATCAGCCACGACCGCGACCTGCTCAACAACGCCGTCGACAGCATCGTCCATCTCGAGCAGAGGAAGCTGACGTTCTATCGCGGCGGCTACGATCACTTCGAGCGCCAGCGGCGGAGCGCAGGCATGCAGATGAAGGCGAAGGCCAAGCAGACGACCCAGCGCAAGCATATGCAGGCCTTCGTCGACCGCTTCCGCTACAAGGCCTCGAAGGCGCGGCAGGCGCAATCGCGCCTGAAGATGCTGGAGAGGATGGAGCCGATCGCCGGCCGTCATCGACGACACGGTCCAGCCGTTCCACTTTCCGCCGCCGGCCAAAACCGCTGCGCCGCCGATCATCGCGATGGAGGGGGTCGCCGTCGGCTACGAGCCCGGCAAGCCGATCCTGAGCCGGCTCAATCTGCGGATGACGATGACGACCGCATCGGCCTCATCGGCGCCAACGGCAACGGCAAGTCGACGTTGGCCAAGCTCGTCGCCGGCCGGCTGGAGCCGCAGGCGGCCGCTTGCGCCGGCTCACCGCCTGGAGGTCGCCTATTTCGCCCAGCACCAGCTCGACGAGCTCAACCCGGCGTGGTCGCCCTACGACCACGTGCGCGACCTGATGCCCGACGCAACGGAAGCGCAGGTGCGCGCCCGCACCGGCGCGCTCGGCTTCGTGCGTACCAAGATGGACACCAAGGCCGCCGACCTTTCCGGCGGCGAAAAGGCGCGCCTGCTGCTCGGCCTCGCCACATTCGGCGGCGCCAACCTGATGATCCTCGACGAGCCCACCAACCATCTCGACATCGACAGCCGCGAGGCCCTGGTGCAGGCGCTTGCCGACTACCCCGGCGCCGTCATCCTGATCAGCCACGACCGCCATCTGATCGAGGCATCGGTCGACCGGCTGTGGCTGGTGGCCGACGGCACGGTCGCGCCTTATGCCGGCGACCTCGACGATTACCGCCGCGATGTGCTCGAGCCCGGGCCGGCGGCGCCGGGACCACCGTGGACGCCAGCCGCAAGCCGGCTTCAACCACAGCGCAGGACCGCCGCCGCGAGGCGGCCGAGCGGCGCCAGCAGACCGCTCCCCTGCGCAAGAAGATCAAGGATGCCGAGGCCTTGGTCGAATCTCTTCAGAAAGAGATTCGGAAACTGGACGCAAGGCTCGGCGATTCCGGCCTCTATGAGCGGGGGCCAGGCGAAGCGGCTGCTCTCGCCAAGGCCCGCGCCGAGGCGGTTCGTTCGCTGGCCCAGACGGAAGAGATCTGGCTCCACGCCACCGCCGAACTGGAAGCCGCAATGGTCGCCGCGGATTGAACGCCGGCTAAGCTTTCTTCTCCCACCGCCCGCGCTCGGATTGCTGCCAATAGGTGGCGTCGTGGCCGGCCGCCTTCGCCGCCTTCCACAACTCGCGCGCCCGCTCGACCGCTTCCGCGTCGTTGCCGTCGAAGAGCAGCACCACCCGCTGATAGCCGGCGTAATCGGGCATGTCGGCGCCATCGGCGAGGAAGCGCACCTGCGCATCATTGGGATTGTCATCGTCGGCAGTCAGCCACACCGGTTGCTCGGTGGCGTGGCCGTCCTTGACGGTGCCGTGCGGCAGGAAGCCGTCGTCGCGATAGGTCCACAGATCGCATCGAGGGCGTCGCGGCGCTCTTCCGAACCCACCTGAACCACCGCGCGCCATTGTCGTTCGAGGCATTTCTCCAGCAGGCTGGGCAGCACGCGCTCGAGCGGCTGGCTCTGCAGGTGGTAGAAGAGGACTTCGGTCATTGGTTCGATCCGCGCCAGTGCCGCCGCATGAGCGAGCCAGCGCCGATCGGATCAGACCAAAACCCGCGATCGCGAAAAGCCCGGCCACAATACCTTCAATCCAGCGATTGAAACGGCGATAACCCGCCATGACACCGGGCACGGCAGAAAGCCATAGCATAAAGCGCATAGTTAACGAAACCGAGCGCCATGCAAATCGCCGTGGCCGCGATCACATGGCTGAAGTCGCCACCAACCTCCAGCCCCATCGAAAGCGCTGCCATCCACGCGATCACGGCTTTCGGATTTGAGAGGTTGAGCACCACGCCCCGCCAGAACCAGCGCCCTTCGCTAACGGCTGCTTTCCCAGGCCCGTAGCTTCGCAAGGCAGCCCGCCCGGATTGGAATGCCAACCATAGGAGGTAAGCGCCGCCAAGAAGCTTCAGCGCCACCAGGAGGTAGACCGATCCCTGCAGGATCGCCCCCAAGCCGGTTGCTGCCACGCCACCCAAGACCGCCAGCCCGCAGCCGAGCCCCGCACCGAATAACAGGCTCCTGCCGCGCCCGAAGCGCATGGCGATCGTCGCCGTCGCGATATTCGCCGGACCGGGCGAAACTGTCACGACCAAGTACGCCGAATACGACTGGCAGCAAGCTCGCAGCACTGGTCAAATTCGGCCTCCTGCGTGAACCGCGTGATTACCCGTCATCACCGCTCGTATTTGTCGGCCACCAGCCGGTCGAGCAGGCGCACGCCCCAGCCCGAGGCCCACGAGCGGTTGACCTCGGTCTGCGGCGAGCCGAAGCCGGTGCCGGCGATGTCGAGGTGGACCCAGGGCGTGTCCTTGACGAAGCGCTTGATGAAATGGGCGGCGGTAATCGAGCCGGCGTCGCGGCCGCCGGTGTTCTTGACGTTGGCGAACCGGGAATCGATCTGCTTGTCGTATTCCCTGGCGAGCGGCATGCGCCAGACGCGCTCGCCGGTCGCTTCGCCGGCGGCCGAAAGCGCCGTGGCAAGCCCGTCCTCGGTTGCGTACATGCCGGCATAGTGGTGGCCAAGGGCAACGATGATGGCGCCGGTCAGGGTCGCGAGATCGACGATGAAGCGCGGCTTGAAGCGGTCCTCGGTGTAGGCCACCGCGTCGGCGAGCACGAGGCGGCCCTCGGCGTCGGTGTTGATGATCTCGATGGTGCGGGCCGGTCATGGCGGCGACGATGTCGCCCGGACGCTGGGCGTTGCCGTCGGGCATGTTCTCGACGACGCCGATGACGCCGACGGCGTTGACCCTGGCCTTGCGCGCGGCGAGCGCGTGCATCAATCCGGTCACGGCGGCGGCGCCGGCCATGTCGCCCTTCATGTCTTCCATGCCGCCGGCCGGCTTGATCGAGATGCCGCCGGTGTCGAAGACGACGCCCTTGCCGACGAAGGCGACCGGCTGGTCCTTGGCACGGCCGCCGTTCCAGCGCATGACCACCAGACGCGGCGGGCGGCCCGACCCCTGCGCCACGCCGAGCAGCGCGCGCATGCCGAGCTTCTTCATTTCCGTCTCGGTGAGCACCTCGACCTCGACGCCGAGCTTCTTCAGCGTCTTCGCCCGCTCGGCGAACTCGACCGGACCGAGCGCGTTGGGCGGCTCGTTGACGAGATCGCGGGCCATCAGCACGCCATCCGCGATGGCCGAACGTGCGCTCCAGGCCGACCGCGCGCCCACGGCGTCGACCGTGGCGATGGTCACCTCGATCGGTTGCTTGCGGGCGCCGTTTTCGTTGGCATTCTCTTCGCCGTCGGTCTTGTACTTGTCGAACGCATAGGCGCGCAGCTTCATGCCGAGCGCAAAGTCGGCCGCCGACGACCTGCCGGTGCGCCGGCCATCCGGCCGCTCGAAGAGAACCGTCGCCGCCTTTGCCTTGCGGAGCGCCCCCATTGCCGCGCCACCGAGATCGACCCAGTCCTTTTCGGCGATGTCGGCCGGCTTGCCGGTGCCGACGAGAAGCAGCCGGTCGAAATCCGCGCCAGCGGGAGCAAGCAGGTCGAGTGTGCTCTTCGGCTTGCCCTTGAAATCCGCCGTACCGGCGGCCCGTGCGATCAGGGCGTCGAGGCCGAGGGCGCGTGCCTGCGGACCGAGAACAAGGTCCTCGCCGACCAGTGCGACAACGGTTCCGGTGAATTTGCGGGCGGGCTTGGCGAACGAGATTCGGGCAAAATCGGTCATGGCGGCGTCCGGATGGGGCTGAAATGGCGGGTTTGCGAGGCCCACGATAGCAGACCAGGCGAGTGCGGCCAGATATTCTCGCCTGCGCCCATTCGGGCTGTTGCGCGTGCAGCAATCCCACCATAATCGCGCAGGCGGCGGTACCCGGCCCGCAAGGGGGCGCATGGGCTCATCGAGCGTTACAGTTTTCCGCAAGATTGCCGGCGCCACGACGCTCACCTTCGTGGCGCTGGGGACCATGGTCTGGCTCTCCCAGGCGCTGCGTGAATTCGATCTGGTGACCGCCAACGGGCAGACGGTGTGGACGTTTCTCTACGTCTCGGCCCTGCTGGTTCCGGCGCTGGTCACCATCGTGCTGCCGGTGGCGCTGCTGATCGCGGTGATCTACGCGTTCACCAACCTCAACAACAACTCCGAATTGGTTGTGGTCGAACTCCAGCGGCGCGTCTCAGGCGATCGTGCTGCGTCCGGTGCTCCTCGTCGGCGTGATCGTCACGCTGCTGGTCGCCTCCATGTCGCTCTATTTCGCGCCCGCGTCGCTGCGCACCTGGCAGGTGCTGATCACCAATGTGCGCGGCGACATCCCTCCCCAGCATCCTGCAACCCGGCCAGTTAGTGCAGCCGGAACGCGACCTCACCATTCATATCCGCAGCCGCGATCCGGACGGAACGTTGCGCAGCATCTTGGTCTCCGACGATCGCGATCCCGATCAGTGGTCGACGCGGCTGGCGGAACGAGGGCGCTGTCCTCGACAATCCGATCGGGGTCTTCCTGATCATCAAGCGGGGGCACCATCCAGCAGCGCAACAAGCAGGACGGATCGATCTCGATGATGACGTTCTGCTCCTACGCCTTCGATCTTTCGTCGTTCACCAGCAGCGGCACCACATCACGCCACAGTTGCGGCCGGCGGGAACGACCAACCTCCTACCTTCTCAATCCGGATCCGCAGGACCGTTATTTCCGACAGGCCCCGGCAAATTCAGCGCGGAGCTGCATAATCGGCTGACCTCGCCGCTGTATGCGCTTCTTTTCGCCGTGATGCCGCTGGTCTTCCTCGGCCAAGCGGAATCGGCACCACAAAAGTCGCACCGCCAGCATCACCATGGCCGTCGTGGTCACGACGACCTTAGCCATGGCATGTTCTGCCGGGCTTGGCCGCGACCAGCTTCCTCGCCGTCCTCCTCATGTACGCGATCCCGATCGGCGGAACGATCGTCGCCGCGGCGCTCGTCCTGACCGGCAATCAGTTGCAGCCGCCGGAAGTGGCGGTTGCCTTCGCCGAAAGCGTATTGGCCGCGTCAGCGGCCTCTTGCGCGGTCGCGAAGCAGCCGGCCTGGCGAGGGGCCGCTACGCGATCATCGATGTTGGCCCGCACCCTCGGCGAATGGTTTTGGTACCGCTGACCGACGTATTGCTTTGTCGATTGACCGACCGGTGAGGGGGACGGCACGGGCCGTGACCCTAGGGTTTCTTCACACCGAGTGCAATGGCTTCGAACCTGAGCACACTTCGTAGACTGGCCGCCGATGGAGCCGGGGAAACGCACCGAGCCGACCCGGATCACGGTCCGGTCGCGCAGCGGGTCGATCGTGGTGCGCGCGTCCGCGAGCAGCCCGGTCGAAGCGACGGGCGCACGGGTGCAGCGCGACGGCGACGGCGCGTTCGTCGTCGAGGGAAACGCGGATCGTGTGCGCGTCGAGTGCCCGGAGGGCAGCGACCTCATCCTCGGGACGGCGTCGGGGCGCGTCGAGCTGGAAGGTCGCTTCGGCGACGTCCGCATCACCGGCAGTTCGGGGTCGGTGCACGTCGAGCACGCGCGCACCCTCGACGTGCGGGTCCGATCGGGCGGCGTCGAGATCGGTACGTGCGACGAGGCGTGTCACGTGGTCGTGGTGAGCGGGCGCATCCGTATCGACCGCGCCGGTCCCGTCGACGCGACGGGCGTGTCGGGCAGCATCACAGCGGGGGCCATTGCCGGGGGGAGGCTGCACACGACGTCGGGGAGGGTTCGCGTCGGCCTCGACCGCGCCGCCGATCTCGAGGTGCGGGCCATCTCGAGCACCGTCGAGATCGACGTCCCACGCGACGTCCGCCCCGACGTCCGAGCCTCCACGGTGTCGGGGCGCGTGCGCAGCGACGTCGTCCATGGCGACGACTGCGTGATCTCGGTGCACACCGTGAGCGGGGGCATCAAGGTGCGATGGACGTAGGCGACGGACCCGGCGCCGTCGTCTTCACCGACATCGTCGACTTCACGCGCTACAACGCGGAGTGGGGCGACGACGCCGCACTCGCGCTCCTCGACCATCAGAGCTCGGTGGTGCATGCGTTGCTGCCCGCGGGCGCGCGGGTCGTGAAGGAGCTCGGCGACGGGCTCATGCTCTGGATCCCCGAGGCGCGGGTCGCGCTCGACGTCTGTCTCGGCGTCGGGGCGCGCGTCGCAGGTGGCGCGGTCGCCGGTGACCCGGCCGCCGTGCGCGTCGGCGCGCACTGGGGGTCGCCGCGCCGCCGGGGCGACGATCTCGTCGGCAACGTCGTGAACCTCGCGGCGCGCATCGTCGACCTCGCCGGTGCCGACGAGGTGCTCGTGTCGCAGGCGTTGCTCGCCGCGGCGGGAGATCTGGGCGAGCTCCACGCGCACGAGCTCGGCCCCGTCTACATGAAAGGGATCGCCGATCCGGTGCCGCTGTATCGCCTCGATCCCAGTCGTTCCCGTTCCTGAAGCGTCGAAGGCGCGTGCGCCTCAGCCGCGCGACATCGACGACGCGCGTCAGCCCGCGCGAGGCGCGTGTGCGGGAATCGGCCCGGCGGCTCACGAGGGCCAGTTCCAGCGCGGTGACGGAGGCGCATGTGACGACGAAGCTGACCTCCGCCCCGACGACCGGTTGGCCGGCGCGCAGCGTGGAGAAGACGTGTACCGCCGCGATCGTGACGACCGTGATCGCGACGGCCGGCCCGACGAGAAGCCAGAGCACGAGGTTCGCGGCCCCGATGCCGTAGGGGTCGGCGAGAATCCACTCGACCGGGACCGCGCTGCGATACACGTTGACCGCGGCCGCCGCCGCGACGACCGGCGCGACGGCGATCGCGGAGATCACGCATGCGGGTACCGACGCGCCGAGCAACGGAGCCGCGATTGCGGCGGCGATCGCACCGCAGACTGCGAGGTACACGGCCGGGGTGAGCACGTGGCGGCGGGCGACGGCGGAGAAACGAAAGGGGAGCTGCGACGTGACATCGGGGTTGTCATTGTCGATCCGCGCGACCTCGAGGAGGCCGGCCGCGGCTGCGTAGGCCGCGAGACCCGCGAGCACGACGATGCCGGGCGCGGGGTCGTGTTGCGGCGACGCGGCCACGCCGACCGCGATGATCAGCGTCGACGCGCCCGCGAAGAAGGCCGACCATGCCGCCCGCCCCGGCGCGCGCAGGAGCGCCGTGAGGTCGCGCCACGCAATGACGAGTCCCGGCCTGCGGGGAACGACGGAGGCGCGCCCCGGTGCGGAGCTGCGCCGGGCACGCCGCGCGCATCTGCATCCGCGCCGTACGCGCGTCGCCGACCCGAAGATCGGTCGCGACCCGGCGATTCAAGCGAGCCCGGCTCCGCAGCGACGCGGCGCGGATGTGCACGACGTCGCGCAACGCCGCGCCGACGAAGGCGACGGCGATGAGCCCGAGGAGGACGCTCGCGATCCCGATCGCCCGCTTCGACAGCGGATCGTTCGACGACGCGAGCTGTGCCGCCCATCCCCACGGCCCCGACCACAGGAGGACGCGCTCGGCCCAACCCCACGAGCCGCCGACCGCGCGGGTCGCGCTGCACGCGCCGAGCACGACCGTGAGCGCGAGGGCCGCCGGCCACACGCGCCGCAACAGTCGGGCCGCGCGATCCGAGCTCTCGACGAGGGTGGACGCGCCGACGGCGATCGTCGCGGTCGCGGCGCCGAACGCGATCGTTCCCACCACCAGTCGCGCGCCGACGTGGGGATGCACGGAATCCACGAGATACGCCGCGAGTGCCCCCGCGACCGCGCCGACGGAGACGGCGCCACCGAGCACCGCCGCGGCATGGGGTCGGAGGATGCGACCGCGCGCCAGGGGCGTCGGGAGCAGCCACTCGACGTCGGCCTCGGAGATCACGACGGGTCCGCGCCAGAGCGCGTTGCGGCCGGCGCCGACCACGGTGAGCACGAAGAGCGCCGCGAAGCCGGTCGGGAGCGCGCGGATCAGCGCGTCGCCCGCAGCAGCCTGCAGATGTCGGGTTCCGAGCGAGCGTGCGATCCAATGCAGGACCGGCCAGCCGTAGATCGCCACGAGCAACACGACGACGTAGACGCCGTACGCGATGCGCCGGGCCCGGGTGCGCCGCACCTCGCGGTGCTGGCGCAGCCACGCGAGGACCTCGCGCGTCGGCGCGTTCGCGGTTCTCACGCGAGTCGGTCGAGCACGTCGCGCGCCGCGCCGAGCCCGTAGGTACGGCCGTTGCGCAGCACGAGTGCGCGATCGGCCGCCGCGCGGGCGAGCTCGGTCTGGTGCGTCGAGAAGACGACCGCGACGCCGGCGCCGGCGAGCGCCCGGAACCGCTCGCCGAGGGCGCGGCGCGCGTCCGGGTCGAGGTGCTGTTCGGGTTCGTCGAGCACGAGGAGACGCCGTGGCCTGATCAGCGCGGCCGCGAGGAACAGCGCCTGTTTCTGACCGGCCGAGAAGGTCGCGGGGAGCTCTTCGCCGCGGGTCGCCAGCCCGCAGTTGCGCAACTCCTCGTCGGCGAGAGTCTGCGCGTCGCGGCCGAGACCGAACGCGGCGGCCACGAGCTCGAGGTGCTCGCGTGCGGTGAGATCGGGATAGAACGCCGGATCGCCGAGCACCGCGGCGACGCCGAGCCGGACCGCGAGGTCGTCCTCGCTCACCTCGGCGCCGTCGAACGTCACGAGCCCCTCGCTCGGTCGTTCGCGTCCGGTCACCAGGCGCAGCAGCGTCGACTTCCCGGCGCCGTTCGCACCCACGATCGCGAGGCACTCGCCCGCCTCGACCGTGAGATCGATCCGATGGAGGACGTCGACGGGGCCGTATCGATGGCTCACGTCCTCCACTTCGAGTAACACCGTGGCGCGCTCTCCTCACCTCCGCCGCACGGCGGAGCGTAGCGGCGGCGCCCGGCTAGCCGGCCTGCTTGGCCACCGCGCTCGCGGCCGCGGCGGCCGCTGCCGGGTCGAGGTAGCGGCCCTTCACGCCGAGTTCGTCGGCCGCGTGCACCGGTGCGAGGTCGGCGTCGAGCTCGTAGACGAGGGGCATGCCCGTGGGGATGTTGAGCTCGACGACCGCGGCGTCGCTCATGCCGTCGAGGTGCTTCAGGAGCGCGCGCAGGCTGTTGCCGTGCGCGGCGACGAGCACGCTGTGGCCGGCGCGCAGGTCGGGGACGATCGCGTCGTACCAGTACGGGAGCATGCGCGCGACGACGTCCTTGAGGCACTCCGCTTGCGGCAGGACGTCGGGCGCGAGATCGGCGTAGCGCGCGTCGATGCCGGAGTCGGGGTCGTCGATCGACAGGGGCGGCGGCGGGACGTCGTAGCTGCGGCGCCAGACCTTCACCTGGTCGGCGCCGAACTGCTCTGTGGTCTCCTTCTTGTTCCTGCCCTGGAGCGCGCCGTAGTGCCGTTCGTTGAGCCGCCACGACCGCCGCACCGGAAGCCACTTGCGTCCCATCGCCTCCAGCGCGAGCTCGGCAGTGCGGATCGCGCGCAGTTGAACCGACGTGTGCAGCACCGTCGGTTCGATGCCCGCGGCGCGCATCTGCGTCCCGCCGCTCGTCGCCTCGTCGCGGCCCTGCGCGGTCAGGTCGACGTCGACCCAACCCGTGAAGAGGTTCTGGAGGTTCCATTCACTCTGCCCGTGGCGCAGCAGCACCAGCGTCGACGTCACCTGCCGTGCCCTCCCGGGGAGTCCGCGGCGACGCGCGCCGCCGCGATCGTGGCTTCGGCCGCCGGCGCGCCCTGCCAGCCGCCCGTCTGCGCGCCCTTGCCGGGCTCGAGCATCTTGTAGACGTCGAAGAAGTGCGCGATCTCCGAGAGCAGGTGCTCGGGCAGGTCGGCGACGTCGTGGACGGTGGCCCAGCGAGGATCGTGGGCGGGGACGCACAGCACCTTCTCGTCCTTCCCCGCCTCGTCGACCATCGCGAACACGCCGACCGCGCGCACGAGGATGTGGCAGCCGGGGAAGGTCGGCTCGTCGAGCAGGACCAGCGCGTCGAGCGGGTCGCCGTCGTCGCCGAGCGTGCCGGGGAAGAACCCGTAGTCGGTGGGGTAGCGGGTCGCGGTGAACAGCATGCGGTCGAGCCAGATCGCGCCCGAGTCGTGGTCCATCTCGTACTTGTTGCGCGAGCCCTGCGGGATCTCGATGATCACCTCGTGCTCCACGGAAGAAGAACGTACTCCGCGAGCCTCACGCTTCAGGAGTGCGGGGCGGGCGCCGGCCGTACACTGCGGTCGTGGCGAGACGGTCCCGGCGGGCGCAGGCGGAAACCGCGCAATGGGGACCGGCCGACTTCCTGCGCGCCGGCGCGAAGACCGCCTCCGAGCGGCTCGGCGTTCCGCCGCAATTCACCGAGCGGTTCGTCCAGATGATCGCCGACCTGAACGACACGGAGCCGCCGCCGAACTTCGAGACCGCCGCGATCGTCCGCCGCGGCGTGGTCCCCGAGGAGGCGGCGGTCGCGTGCATCGTGGACGCCACGATCCAGCTCGTGATCGAGAACGCCCCGGGGGCCACGGCCGCCGAGACCCTCGCCCTCGCCATGATGCTCGCGATGCGATTCCGGGAGTACGGCTTCGCGGCGAGCGACCCGCTCGACGGATCCGGCTGACCGCGCGCCTCGCGCGCACAACCAGGTTGCCCGCGCGGAACCCTCGTGCCGCGCCCTTCCGGGGGACGCGGCGGTAGCTTCCGCCGATGGCCGAGCTGCATGTCGTGAGCTTGTGCACCGGAAACGCGGCGAGATCCGTGATGGCCGGTGTACTTCTCGAAGAGCACGTTCCCGGCCTCACCGTGACCACATCGGGAACGCACGTACCAGATTCAAAGTATGCCGAAGACTCGGAGCCGCAGGACTGGCTGATCGCGCAAGCCGCCTGTCAGGTCAACGCGGGAGTCAGCACGAGCTTGGAGACGCCGTTCGGGCCGGGCGCGGGGAACACGAGCGGGATCGTGGCGCGGAGATCGCTTCCTGACGCCCGGTCGACCCAGATCGTCATCGTCTGGGAGTTGCCGGCGCAGGTCGTCCCCGGCACGTCGAAGTTCTCCTGTAAGCCGCGTCTCGTCGAGTCTTCGATCGCCGTGCGTTCCCAGTAGATCGTCGTCTCCCTCCCGGCGGCGCGATTGACGACCTCGATCTGCACGTCGCCCGCGGGGATGCTGGGAAGTTGGAGCACGACACTTACCGGTTGACTGTTCGCGCAGCCCGGCTCGCGAACATAATTTGGATGCCCACCCTTTTCCGTAGTTCGCAGATCTGACAGGGCGGTCCACCGCAAAACAATTGCGGTCGGCGAGAGTGCACGCAGCAATTGCCTCTGCCCGTTCGCAGGCACGACCGCGTAGATCCCCGGAGACCGCGCGGGCTCGTCGCACGACGCCGCGAGTTGAAATATCGCCTTTCCGTTCGCGGTCCAGCCCAGCATCTCGGACGCCGGTGCATTGGCCCACTCGGTTCCCGCTTCTCCGCTGACCGCGTGAACCGAGCCGTCGGCGACGGAGATGAGCAAGCCGGTCTGGCGTTCGCATTCACCGGACCATTGGGCGAGCACCCAGCGGCCATCGGGTGACGGTATGGCCCATGACCAGTGTCCGCCTGGCTGTCGGCCGCCAACCGTGCGCGGAAAGCCGATCAGCGTCGACCAGCCCGTTGGAGAGTTGAGCATGATGCGGGTACCGAGGAGCTGATCACCCGAGCGGATGCCGCACAACGCAACGCGCACGGGCGTAGGGACGGTGATCGTGCAGCCGGGCGGCACATCTCCGCTCTCGTCCAATCGCGCGTGGTCGAGAGACACCGCGTTGTTGTTTGCCACAACCGATGCGTTCCACGGCTGGTTGACCACGTCGTTGCCGAGCGCCTCTCGCGGCAGCTGCGCGAGGACGTCGCCTTCGTCATTGAGGAGCGCGATCGACCAGGATGTTGGCTGTTGGGACCCGAATGCCGCGCGGTCGGTCATGGCGGGCGCGCTACTCGAAGAGCACGTTCCCGGCGCACAGATCGTGACCAGCGGAACGCACGTACCAGTCTGACGGTATGCCGATAGGCCCGGGTTAGTTTTGCGCTGCGTCGTCAGACGCCGAGGACCTCGACGGCGCAGTGGATACCGGGAGCGCGTGCGAGTCGCGCGTCCGCGGTCACGAGCGTGCAGTTGAGCCCCTCTGCCAGCGCGATGTAGCTCGCGTCGTACGCGGTGACGTTGGCGCGTAGTTCGTATGCCCGGATCATCAGCGCCACCACGGGAAATCGCGCGATTGGCAGCATCAAGAGATCATCGACGGCGGCGCGAAATCTGCGAGCAGTGATGTCTTCGGCCAGCCAACGCTTTCTGAGCACGGCGACCGTTTCGACGTCGACGAGGTCTGGAGCCGACGCATCGCCCGCGTCGGTAAGCCGATGACGGGCCGCGTCGCCGTCCTCGCCGTCGTCACCGACCACGTTGGCGAGGATCGAGGCGTCGATCACGATCATCGTCGTGAACGTTCGTCGCCCAGGTCGTCGACCGCGGCGACGAATCCCACTCGACCGCCTTTGTGCTTACCGATTCGGTCGATCATCTCCGACATCGACGGTGTCGTAGCGAGGCGCGCCAGCTCGGTGGCGAGGTACTGCTGCAGCGACTGCCCGGCCGCCTGGGCGCGGCGCTGCAGGCCCGCGTGGATGTCGTCGGGCAAGTCTCTCACCAGAATGTTCGGCATGCTTGCATTATGATAGCAAACGGCGGGCGATGCAACCGCATTCTCCCCGAACGCCGCTGGGCCTCGGGAGACGGTTGGGTCGGGCGGTAGCTTCCGCCGATGGCCGAGCTGCATGTCGTGAGCTTGTGTACCGGAAACGCGGCGAGATCCGTGATGGCCGGTGTACTTCTCGAAGAGCACGTTCCCGGCCTCACCGTGACCACATCGGGAACGCACGTGATCGAGGGCATGCCGATGAGCTGGCGGACGCGCGACGCGATCCTCGGGCTCGGGCTCGAGGTGCCGATGCATCGCAGCCGGCAGGCGACGGCGCAGGAGATGGACCGCGCCGACCTCGTGATCGCGCTCGCGCGCGAGCACGTGATGTGGATGCGTCGCGTCCACCCGAACGCCGCGCCCCGCACCGCGACCCTGAAGCGGCTCGCCCGCGACCTGCCGGGCGGTGACAGCCCGCTCGCCGACCGGATCGCGTCGCTCCGGCTGGAGACCGTCGACCTCGAGCCCAGGGAAGACGTGATCGACCCGGCCGGCGGCGACGTCGACGTCTTCCACGAGACCGCCCGCGAGATCCAAGAGCTCATCCACCAATTGGCGCCGCGCCTGGCGCCCGCCGGCCCCGCTTGACAGGCACGGGGGGTTGGTCGCGTAGCCTTCCCGCATGGACATCACCTCGCTGCTCGGCGACGACGCGGACTCCCTTCTGACCCACGTGTCGAAGGGCATCCCCAAGGAAGACCTCCATCTCCCCGGCCCCGACTTCGTCGACCGGGTCTGGGCCGGCAGCGACCGGCCGGTCCAAGTGCTGCGGAACCTCCAGCAGCTCCACGGCCACGGCCGCCTCGGGGGGAGCGGCTACGTGTCGATCCTTCCCGTCGACCAGGGCATCGAGCACTCCGCAGCCGCGTCGTTCGCGCCGAACCCGAAGTACTTCGATCCCGCGAACATCATCGAGCTCGCGATCGAGGGCGGCTGCAACGCGGTCGCAACGACGTACGGCGTGCTCGGAACGATGGCGCGCAAGTACGCGCACAAGATCCCGTTCATCGTCAAGATGAACCACAACGAGCTGTTGACGCTGCCGAACAAGTTCGACCAGATCATGTTCGGCACCGTCGAGGAAGCCCGCGACCTCGGTGCCGCGGGCGTCGGTGCGACGATCTACTTCGGTTCCGAGGAGTCGACCCGCCAGATCCAGGAGGTGTCGGTCGCGTTCGCGCAGGCCCACCGCCTCGGGATGTTCACGGTGCTGTGGTGCTACCTGCGCAACCCGGGGTTCAAGCAGGGCGACACCGACTACCACGCCGCCGCCGACCTGACCGGCCAGGCGAACCACATCGGCGTCACGATCGAGGCCGACATCATCAAGCAGAAGCTGCCGGAGAACAACGGCGGCTACAACGCGCTGAAGGGCTACGGCAAGACGTCGAAGCTCGTCTACGACACGCTCACCACCGACCACCCGATCGACCTCGCGCGCTGGCAGGTGGCGAACTGCTACATGGGCCGCGTCGGTCTGATCAACAGTGGTGGTGCGTCGTCGGGTGAGTCCGACCTTGCCGAAGCCGTCCGCACCGCGGTGATCAACAAGCGCGCCGGCGGTACGGGTCTGATCTCAGGGCGCAAGGCATTTCAGCGGCCGATGGCGGAAGGTGTCGCGCTCCTCAACGCGATTCAGGACGTCTACCTCGACGAGTCGATCACCATCGCCTAGGACCCGAACGCGCGCGCCCGCTCACTGGCGAGCTCGCTGCGCACCCTCCGGCTGCTCCGCCCGCCGCGTGGGAGTGAGCGATCCCGGGACTTGCCGGCGCGCGTTACGTTTGGCCGCCTTGGACAGCAACGAGATCACCGCGCAGCTTCTCGCGCCGGGCGCGCCGTTCGAGCTGGAGACGGCCGACGTGCACGGCGAGACGATGCAGGTGTTCAAGAACCGCACTCGCTCGCTGCGCGACCTGCTCGTCAACGCCCGCAACTTCGGCGACGCCGAATACCTCGCGTTCACCGACGGCGACTCGTGGCGGCGGTTCACCTTCGCCGCACACGAACGCCTGGTCGCGTCGACCGCGGCGGTGCTGCGCGACACCTACGGCGTCGCGCGCGGCGACCGCGTCGCCGTCCTGGGCGCGAACTCGCCGGAGTGGATCGTCACGTTCTGGGCGACGATCAGCCTCGGCGCGATCGCGGTGGGCCTCAACGGGTGGTCGACCGGTCCGGAGATCCGCTACGGCGTGGGCGATAGCGATCCGAAGCTGCTCGTCGCCGACGCCCGCCGCATCGCGCGCCTCGGCGGCGAAGACCCGGGAGTGCCGGTCGTCGAGATGGAGACCGGCTTCGACGCCCTCTGGCATGCGCGTCCCGACGCCGAGCTCCCCGACACCGACGTCGCGGAAGACGACCCCGCGCTCATCCTCTACACGTCGGGCACGACCGGGCGGCCGAAGGGCGCGGTGCACTCGCACGGCAACGTCGGCGCGCTCCTCGCGATGAGCTTCTTCCACGGCGCGCGGGGCTTCATGATGCGACCGCCGCCTCCCGACGCGCTGCCGACCTGCCAGCTCATGACGAGCCCGCTGTTCCACGTGTCGGGGCTGCACACCGGCGCGGTCGCCTTCCTCGCGACGGGCACACGCTCGGTGTGGCTCGTCGGCCGCTTCGACCCGGTCGTCGCGGCGCGCGTCATCGAAGCCGAACGGTGCACGGGCTGGAGCATCACCGAGACGGTGCTGCACCGCATGGTGAACCATCCCGACGTCGCGACGTTCGACCTCTCCTCGATCCGTCAGATCGGCGGCGGCGGTTCACCGGTGTCGCCGAGTCTGCAGCGCCGTACGCGCGAGGTGTTCCCGAACGCGGCCGGCGCGATGGGGCTCGGCTACGGGCTCACCGAGTGCACCGCGCTCGCGACCGTGTGCTCCGGGCAGGAGCTCATCGACCATCCGCTCTCGTGCGGGCGCCCGCTGCCCACCGTGCAGCTCGAGATCCGCGACCCGCTCACCGACAAGGCATTGCCCGAAGGGGAGGAAGGCGAGGTGTGCATCCGCTCGCCCGGCGTGATGCTCGGTTACTGGCGGAATCCGAAGGCGACCGACGACGCGATCCGGCCCGGCCGCTGGCTGCACACCGGCGACATCGGCCGCCTCGGAGACGGCCGCCTGTACCTCGCGTCGCGCAAGCGCGACCTGATCCTGCGGGGCGGGGAGAACGTCTACCCCGTCGAGGTGGAGAAGTGCATCGAGGACCACGAGGGCGTCGAGGAGTGCGCGGTGTTCGGTGTCGACGACGCCGAGTACGGGCAGGCAGTGAAGGCCGTCGTCGTCCCGCGCGCCGGAGTGACCCTCGATCCCGAAGACCTGCGCGCGTTCACCGCGGCGGCGATCTCGTACTACAAGGTGCCGACGCAGTGGGAGATCCGCACCGAGCCGCTGCCGCGCAACGCGTCGGGGAAGATCACGAAGGAACCGCTGCGCGCCGGCACCGCGACGGGCTTCGTGGAGGAGTAGGCCGATGCCGCCCGTACTCGCCGAGTTGATCGCGCCCGCGCACACCGCGCTCGTGCTCCAAGAGGTGCAGAACGGCGTCGTCGGCGAACGTTCTGCACTGCCCGCGCTGGCGGCGGCGGCCGCGGCCGTCGATCTGATCGGCAACTGCGCGCAACTCGCGCGTGCCGCGCGTGCCGTCGGCGTTCCCGTGTTCCACTGCACGGCCGAGACGCGCGACGACGGCGTCGGCGCCAATCGCAACGCGCGCCTCTTCGCCGGCGTCGCGAAGTCGCCGGTGAAGCTCTCGCCCGGCAGCGACGCGGTGCAGGTTCCCGAAGCGATCGGAGTCGAGCCCGGCGACGTCGTCCTGCCGCGCTACCACGGCCTCGGCCCGATGACGGGCACGCAGCTCGATTCCATGCTGCGCAATCTCGCGGTGACGACGATCGTCGGCGTCGGCGTCTCGGTGAACATCGGGATGACGAACCTCACGCTGGACGCCGTCAACCGCGGCTACCAGATGGTGCTCGTCACCGACGCGGTCGCCGGGGTGCCGCCCGAGTACGCCGCGGCCGTGATGGAGAACTCGCTCGCGTTGCTGGCGACGTTCGCGGCGACGGCGCCGATCGTCGAGGTGTGGAAGGCCTCCGCCTGGCCGACCTGACGGAGCGTCAGGTTATGCTCGACCGCCGGGCCCCCGGCGCGAAGGAGCATGCGATGCCGACGATCCCGCGGATCATCTCCGTCGACGACCACGTCATCGAACCGGCCGGTGTCTGGCAGGACCGACTGCCCGCCAAGTTCCTCGACGTCGGCCCGCGCCTCGTGCGCAACAAGATCAAGTCGATGAACTTCGTCGGCGGCGTCTTCTCCTACGAGGAGGCCGGCCCCGACGAAGACGGCACCTGGTGCGATTGGTGGCTGTGCGAAGACCTGCGCTCGCCGCTGACGCGCCTTTCGGCCGCCGCGGGCTATCCGCGCGACGAGGTCACCGTCAGCCCGATCACGATGGACGACATGCGCCCCGGCTGCTGGCAGCAGGGACCGCGACTCGTTGACATGGACACCGGCCACGTCGAGGCGTCGCTGTCGTTCCCGAGCTTCCCGCGCTTCTGCGGCCAGACCTTCCTCGAGCGCCGCGACAAGGAGCTCGCCGATCTCTGCGTGAAGGCCTACAACGACTGGATGTTCGACGAGTGGTGCGCGGGATCGGGCGGCCGACTCATCCCACTGCCGATCATCCAACTGTGGGACGCGAACCTCGCCGCCGCCGAGGTGCGCCGCAACGCGGCGCGCGGCGGGCACGCGGTGTGCTTCAGCGAGATCCCGCCCTTCCTCGGCCTCCCGTCGGTGCACGATGCCGAGGGCTACTGGGACCCGTTCTTCGGCGCGTGCGCGGAGACCGGCACGGTCGTGTGCATGCACATCGGCTCGTCGTCGAAGATGCCGTCGACGTCGCCCGATGCGCCGGCCGCCGTCGGCTCGACGCTCACGTACATGAACGCGGCGATGTCGCTCACCGACTTCCTGATGTCGGGGCTGTTCGAGCGCTTCCCGTCGCTCACGGTCGCGTACTCCGAGGGCCAGATCGGTTGGATCCCCTACGTGCTCGAGCGGGCCGACAAGGTCTGGGCGGACAATCGCGGATGGGGTGGCGTCGCCGACAAGGTGCTGCGCCCGCCGTCGGAGTACTACAAGGAGCACGTCTACGGCTGCTTCTTCGACGACCCGCACGGTCTGCAGTCGCTCGACAGCGTCGGCGTCGACAACGTCACCTTCGAGACCGACTACCCGCACAGCGACTCCACGTGGCCCGACACGCTCGACGTCGCGAAGCGGCTCTTCGCCGATCTCGACGACGACACGACCCGCAAGATCGTGCGCGGCAACGCGATCCGCATGCTGCAACTCGACTTCGAGCCGTAGCCCGCGCTCTCAGGGCCAGAGGCCCCTCGCCGCGATGCCCGCGCCCACTCGCTCGACCGCGACCGCGTAGGCCGCGCGCCGCAGCGACACGCCGAGCGCTTCGGAACGCGCCCACATCGCGAGAAACGCGTCTTCGAGGAAGCGGTGGAAACGTTCCGACGCGACGCCCTGCTCCCACGCGAACCCTTGCCGGTTCTGGGCCCACTCGAAGTACGAGACGGTGACCCCGCCGCCGTTGGCGAGGATGTCGGGGATCACGACGATGCCGCGCTCCGCGAGCACTTCGTCGGCGCGCGCGGTCGTCGGTCCGTTCGCGGCCTCGACGACGACGCGCGCCGAGAGCCGCGACGCGACCTGGTCGTCGATCGCCTGCGCGAGCGCCGCGGGGATCGCGAGCTCGGCCGGTACCGACCAGAACGCCTCGGTCTCGATCGCGTCCGCGAGCGGGAAACCGGCGACGCTGCCCGTCGTCGCGACATGCTGCGACAGCGCCGGAACGTCGAGCCCGACGCCGTTGTGCACCGCGCCGCCGCGATCGCAGGCGGCCACGACGCGCATGCCCGCCGAGTGCAGCAGGAACGCGAGTGCGGAACCGACCTTGCCGTACCCCTGCAGCACGACGCGTGATCCCGCGACCGGCATGCCCATCTGGTGGAACGCGTTGCGCACGGTCATGAGGACTCCGGCCGCGGTCGCGCCGGCGTGCTGCTCGGTTCCACCGATCGCCAGCGGCTTGCCCGTCACCGACGCCGCGAGCTGCTGGCCGTAGCCGATCGACACCGTGTCCATCAGCCAGCCCATGACCCGCTCGTCGGTGTTGACGTCGGGGGCGGGCACGTCGCGCTCGGGTCCGAGCAGCGGGAGGATCTCCCACGTGTAGCGGCGAGTCACCCGCTCGAGCTCGCTCACCGAGAGCGTCGCGGGGTCGCAGCGCACGCCACCCTGCGCCCCGCCGAACGGGAGGTTGAGGAGCGCGGTCTTGAAGGTCATGCCCGCGGCGAGCGCGGTGACCTCCCACCGGTCGAGCGAGGGATGGAAGCGGATCCCGCCCTTCGCCGGACCGCGCGTCGTGTCGTGGTGCACGCGCCAACCGGTGAAGACGTCGACGTGGCCGTTGTCGCGCCGGATCGGCACGCTCACCTCGAGCGTGCGCTGCGGCGCGCGCAACATCCCGTGGATGTCGGGGTCGAGGCCGACGAGCTTCGCGGCGTCGTCGACCAGGTCGAGGATCTCCGACCACCGCACTTCCCCCGGTGTCACGGACGCAGCCTAAGGGCGCGCGGTCCACCGAACGTGCCGTTGGCACCATCTGATCGAGAAGGGTGACACGGACTGTCGCCTGGATCGATCAGATCCCCTCGGCGCGAGAATAGAACGCGTTACACTTTGTGGGTTCGCGGGCCGGAGGGAGTTGGACGTGGCGCAGGATCGCAGGCTGCTCATCGGGGGCGAGTGGGTCGACGGCGCCGACGGCGCGTACGAGGTCGTGAACCCGGCGACCGAGGAGGTCGTCGGGCTCGCTCCCGAGGCCTCGGTCGAGCAGGTCCGCGACGCGGCCCGCGCGGCGCGCGAAGCCTTCCCGTCGTGGTCGCGCACGAAGCCGGAGGCGCGCGCCGAGCTGCTGCGCGCCGGCGCGGCCGCGATCCGTGCCCACGCGGAGGGTCTCGTGCCGCTCGTGATCTCCGAGACCGGATGCACGGCCGCGCTCGGCAAGTCGATGCAGGTTCCGCAGGCTGCCGTGCGCTTCGACCGCTACGCCGCGGGCGCGATGGAGCCGACGGTCACGCCCTTGCCGCCCACCGAGATGCCCACGACCGCGCTCGCCCCCGGCGGGATCATGGGCGCGATCGCGCGCCGCATCCCGGTCGGCGTCGTCGGCTGCATCACGCCGTACAACTTCCCGATCGTCAACATGGCCGGCAAGCTCGGGCCCGCGCTCGCGATGGGCAACACCGTCGTCGTGCGGCCCGCGTCGCAGGACCCGCTCGCGGTCATCGACCTCTGCGGGATCCTCGCCGACGTCGGGTTCCCGCCCGGCGTCATCAACTGCGTCACGGGCTCGACGCCCGCGTCGGGCGAGGCGCTCGTCGACTCCACCGACGTCGACATGATCTCCTTCACCGGCTCCACCGGCGTCGGGTTGCGTATCGCCGAGGCCGGCGGCCGCACGATGAAGCGGCTCCTGCTCGAGCTCGGCGGCAAGGGCGCGGGTCTCGTCCTCGACGACGCCGACGTGAAGACCGTCGTCGGGATGATCGGCTCGGTGTGGACCTTCCACGCCGGCCAGATCTGCACCGCGCCGACGCGCGCGATCGTGCATCGCTCGAAGTACGACGCCGTCGTCGAGGGCCTGAGCAAGATGGCGACCGTGTTGAAGGTCGGCGACCCGCTCGAGCCGGCCACCGTCATCGGCCCGCTGATCACGCGCGCGCACCGCGACCGAGTCGAGGGCTACATCGCAGCGGGCCGCGACGAGGGGGGCGAGGTCGTCGCCGGTGGTGGCCGGCCGAGTGGTCTCGACCACGGCTTCTACCTCGAGCCGACCCTCATCGCGGGCTGCCGGCCCGACATGCGCGTCGTGCGCGAGGAGATCTTCGGTCCCGTGATCGTCGTCGTCCCCTTCGACGACGACGACGAAGGCATCGCGATCGCGAACGACACCGACTTCGGGCTCTACGACTACGTGTTCAGTGGCGACTCGGCCCGCGCGATGCGCGTCGGGCGCCGGTTGCGGGCCGGCAACATCGGGATCAACACCGTGCAGCGCAACCACGAGACGCCGTTCGGGGGCACGAAGTACAGCGGGGTCGGGCGCGACGGTGGTTCGTACGGTCTCCAGGCCTACAGCGAGCTGCAGAGCATGGTGTGGCCCGGATGACGGGTCACGGATCCGTGACCGTCGTGCCCGAGGGGCGCATGGTCTACGGGATGCAGCTCCCCGTGCAGGCGCTCAGCGTCCGCATCGCCGCACCCTGGGAGCGCGACGCCACGCCCGAAGACCTCGTCCGCGCGGCGCAGGCATGCGACGACGCGGGCTTCTTCTACGTTGCCGTGTGCGATCACATCGCCGTGCCGCGCGAGCCGTCCGAGATGATGACCACGCAGTGGTACGACCCGATCGCGACGCTCGCGTACCTCGCGGCGTCGACGACGCGCACGCGGTTGATGACGAACGTGCTCGTGCCGGCCTACCGCCACCCGCTCCAGGTCGCGAAGTCGTTCGCGACGCTCGACGCGTTGTCGGGCGGGCGCGTGATCCTCGGCGTCGGCGCCGGCCACCTCCAGGGTGAGTTCGAAGCGCTCGGTGTGCCGTTCGAGGGGCGAGGCGCGCTCCTCGACGAGGCGATCGACGGCATCGTCGCCGCGTGGACCGACGAGTTCCCCGTCCTCGCGGGCCCGCGCTGGCCGGCCAAGGACGTCGGGCAGCGACCGCGCCCCGTGCAGCAACCGCGCCCGCCGATCTGGATCGGCGGCTCCGGCCGCCCGGCGCTGCGGCGCGTCGCCGAGCGGGGCGACGGCTGGATCCCGCAGGGCACACCGCGCAAGCAGATGGTCGCCGACCTCGCGTACATCAGCGAGCACCGCGACAGCGTGCGCCCCGGCGCCGAGCTCGATCTCGGCTTCATCGGTGAGTACGCGTACGTCGGCGACGCGACGTGGGAGTTCCCCGACTACACCGTCACCGGCTCGAACCAGCGCATCATCGACAAGTTCGCCGCGCTGGGCGAGCTCGGCGTCAACCACCTCCAGGTCCGCCTGCGCGCGCGCAGCATCGACGAGCTCTGCGACCAGATCGCCGCCTGGGGCTCCGACATCGGCCCGCACCTGGAGGCCTCATGACCCTGCTCGCCATGCGGCACGACTTCCGGGCGCCGGCGTTCGGGCCCGCGACGAGCGCGGAGATCTACGCGGCCGCGCTCGAGCAGTTCCGGTGGGCCGACGCGCACGGCTTCACCATGGCGGTGCTCTCGGAGCACCACGGCATCGACGACGGTTGGATGCCCGCCCCGCTCACGATGGCCGGGATCGTGCTCGGCACGACGCCGCGCATCCCGCTGTTCATCTCCGCGTCGATCCTGCCGCTGCACGACCCGGTACGGATCGCCGAGCAGCTCGCCGTGCTCGACAACGCCGCGCCCGGGCGGTTGATGACCGTGTTCGGCGCGGGCTACAAGCGCGAAGAGTTCGAGATGGCGGGCGTCGATCACGACCGCCGCGGCGCGGTGCTCGAGGAGTACGTCGGGGTCGTCGTGCGCGCGCTCACGGGCGAGCCGTTCGAATGGCAGGGTCGCACCATCACCGTGATGCCCTGCCCGGTCACGCAGCCGCACCCGATGATCCTCGTCGGTGGCGGTACCCCCGCCGCGGCGCGCCGCGCGGCGCGGCTGCGGCTGCCGATGATGCCGATGAACACCGACGAGATCGTTCGGGAGGCCTACCGCAAGGAGTCGGAACGCGTGGGCTTCACCGGCGGCTTCGTGATGCAGCCGGTCGGGCCGACGTTCGTGCACGTGACCCACGATCCCGAGCGCACGTGGGCCCAGATCGGCGACTACCTCCTGTACGAGGCGAAGACGTACGCGTCGTACCAGACGCCGGGCCAGCACTCCACGCCGAAGATCGACGCCGACACCGTCGACGACCTGAAGGCGTCGAAGCAGATCCTCGTGGCCACCCCCGACGACGTCGTCGCGGCCGCCGCGCTGGTGCCACCTACCGGCGCGCTCACGTTCAACCCCTTGGCAGGAGGCCTGCCGCCCGCGCTCGCGTGGGAGAGCCTCGAGCTCTTCGCGGCGGAGGTGCAGCCGCGTCTGGCCGGCTGAACGAACCGGGCCGTCGTCGGGCCGGTGCGAGAACAGGTTCTACTCTAGAGTGACCCCCCGACAGCCGAGGAGGCACGGTGGCCGCGAGCGAGCTCAGCCTGAGCGACATCGATCTCACCGACATGGACCGGTTCCAGGACGCGTTCCCGCACGAGTGGTTCACGCTGCTCCGGCGGGAGGCGCCGGTGTGGTGGCACGGACCCACCGGCAACGACGTCGACGGCGACGGGTTCTGGGTGGTCACGAAGTACGACGACGTCGTCTCGGTGTCGCGCGACTGGCAGACCTACTCGTCGGAGAAGTCGCCGTCGCGCGAGGGCGGCGGCATCATGATCAACGACGCGTCGCCCGAGTTCGGCGTCGGCAACATGATGCTGATGATGGACCCGCCGAAGCACACGCGGTACCGCAAGATCGTGATGTCGGCGTTCACCCCGCGCGTGCTGAAGCTCTTCGAAGCCACGATCAAGCGTCGCGCCACCGAGATCGTCGATGCCGTGTGCGAGCGGGGCTCGTGCGACTTCGTCAACGACATCGCCGCGGAGCTGCCGCTGCAGGCGATCGCCGAGATCCTCGGCGTACCCCAGACCGACCGCAAGATGCTCTTCGATTGGACGAACGCGATGGTCGGCAGCACCGACCCGGAGTACATCGTCGACGAGGCCGAGGTCCAGGGTGCGCAGATCGAGATGTTCACCTACGCGAACACGCTCGCAGGTGAGAAGCGCGCCAAGCCCACCGACGACATCGTCACCGCGATCCTCAACGCCGAGGTCGACGGCGAGCGTCTCGACGAGCTCGAGTTCGACCTCTTCTTCATGCTGCTCACCGTCGCCGGCAACGAGACGACCCGCAACGCGATCAGTCACGGGATGCTCACCTTCTTCGAGCACCCCGACCAGTGGGTGCGGCTCCGCGACGACCGGTCCCTGATGTCGACCGCGGTCGACGAGGTCGTTCGGTGGGCGAGCCCCGTCATCTACTTCCGTCGCTCGGTCACCCGCGACACGGAGCTGCGCGGGCAAAAGATCAAAGAGGGCGACAAGATGACGATCTGGTACCCCTCGGCGAACCGCGACGAAGACGTCTTCACGGACCCGTTCAGCTTCGACGTCGGCCGCACGCCCAACGACCACCTCGGTTTCGGCGGGCGCGGCCCGCACTTCTGCCTCGGTTCCAACCTGGCGAAGATGGAGATGAGCGCGATCTACAACGAGCTGCTCGACCGCATGCCCGACCTCGCGTACGCCGGCGGGCCCGACCGCCTGCGCTCGAACTTCATCAACGGCATCAAGCGCCTGCCGGTCGAGTTCTCTCCGAGCAAGCCGGTTCTCGCGAGCTGACTGCCGCTACTCGTAGCGCAGGGCCTGGGCCGCGTAGATCTTCGACACGCGCGGCGTGCCGGCAGGTAGGTCGTGCCCAGGGCGACGAGCATGACGATCGTGAACACGACGATCAGGTTCAGCCACGGGATCGACAGCGCGACCTCCGGCCAGGTCGCCTGGCGGCGCGCGTCGTCGACGACGTTGTAGCTCATCAAGAGGCCGAGGCCCGAGCCGACCACGATCGACGTGAACGCGAGGAATCCCGACTCGAGCAGGAAGCCGAGCCGCACCGTTGCGCGCTGGAAGCCGATCGCGCGCAGCACGCCGATCTGCTGGCGCCGCTCGACGACCGATCGGGCCGCGATCACGCCGAGCGCGGCGACGCCGACGACGAGACCGAGCCCCATGAAGCCCTCGATGAGGCGCAGGAACACCATCGAGCCCGCGAGGTTGTCGTGCACCAGCTTCTCGAAGCTGTCTGCCTGCAATCCGTTCGCGAGGAACACCGACTCGAGCTGCGTCGCGAAATGTCCGGGATCGACGCCCGGCGCCAGCGCGACGAGGTGCATCGTCGCCCGGGCCCGATCTCCGTACGACGCCAAGCGCATGCTGCGACGTGTCGATCCCGGCCATCTCCAGCGGCATCGAGTCGCGCAGCACGCCGATCACCGTGAAGCGCGTCGTGCGCCCGGTCGCCGGGTCGCGGACGTCGAGCCCGACCGGCGTGAAGGTCGGGTCCTCGGCATAGAAGCCCTTGAGGTGGAGGTCGGTGATGAAGCCGAACGACCAGTTGCGGCGGTGCGCGACGATCCACGGGTCGACGACCGCGTAGTTGCCGCCCGTGGCGAGCTGGTCCCACACCTGGCGGTCGGAGGTGTAGCCGGACGGCGCGGCTCCCGAGCGCGTACCGGTTGTGTGCGAGGAACGACGCGTCGAGCCCGTGCACGAAGTAGTCGGCCGGCGTGCCCGGCCGCGCCGGCCTGGCGCGCCTGAACCGGCACGTTCGAGATGCCCCGACGCTGCGCACCGACGCCGGGTCGATGCCCTTGGCCGTGGCGAGCGCGGCCGTCATGTCGGTGACCGGGCTCGCGGTGGTGGTCATCGCGCGTACGTCGTAGCCGCCGCCGTAGGTCTCGACCTTGGTCGACGACGCGATGAAGGAGTTCGGTGTCGTGATCCCGACGACGAGGGTGAACACCACGAGCGTGAACATCGCAAGGGTCATGCCGGTGCGCAGGCGCGTGCGCAGCGGGTAGGCCATCGAGATCTTCAGCACCGCGGTGAGCGAGCGGATCCGCCCGAGCAACGCGGTCGTCGCGCCCACGAGGAGATCGGCGTTCCAGATCACGGTCCATGTCGAGCCGAGCACGATGAGCAGCCCGCCGACCACCCAGATGGAGAAGTCCATCTGCGCCCCCGGAACCACCTTCTCGACGACGCGGAACGGCAGCAGCCAGATCACCACGATCGCGAGTCCGGCGCCCGAGAACGACACGCGGTCAGGGACGTGGAGCGCGCGCAGCAACGGGATCAGACCGACCGCGACGATCGAGGCGCCGAGCAGCACGGGCATCGCCTGCGCCGAGCTGCGGCCGCTCGTGAAGAGAAGCACGCCGAGCGCCACGAGGATCACCGCGGAGACGATCCCGCGCCGGTGGTGCGGCCGGCGGTACGGATCGGGGAGGTTGCGCACCGCAGTGACGATGTTGAGCACGCTCACCCGCCACGCGGAGAACGCGACCACGACGAACGTGAGCAGAACGCCGAGCGTGTAGGCGACGACGATGCTCGGCCACTTCAGCGTGTAGACGACGTCGAACGACCCCTGGGAGGCGAAGGCGCTCGAGATGCCCGCGATCATGGCGAACGACACCGCGATGCCGAGGATCGAGCCGAAGATCGCGGCGATCAGGTCGTACGCCGCGCCCTCGAACAGGAAGGTCTGCACGAGGTGCCCGCGCTGCGTGCCGATCGCGCGCGCGACGCCCATCTCGGTTCGGCGCTCGGCCGCGAGCATCACGAAGATGAGGAAGATGAGCAGGATGCCGGCGGCGATCGAGAAGCTGCCGAACGTGCTGAACATCTGGAGGAAGGCGGCGCCCGCGTCGTCCGCGGCCTCCAACCCGCTCCGCTTCAGGTCCTGAGCCTCGAGGCCGAGCGGATCGAGGACGGGGCGCAATTTCGCGACCACCTCGTCCGTCAGGGCCACGCCGCCCGTCTCGTTCCCGCGGTTCGACACGAGGATCTCGTCGACGCGGTCGGGGAGTCCCAGCACGCGCTGGGCTTCGGTGAGCGGCACGATCATCGCCGAATCCGCGGTTCCCGCGCCGCGGTAGTCGACGACGTCGACGACGGTGAAGGTCACGACACGCGTCCCGGCGAGCACGCCGATGGCGTCGCCCGGATGCGCACCGAGCGCGGCGGCGGCGTCCTTGTTGAACAGCACCGAGTGCGGCGGGATCGCGCCGAGGTCGATCCGCTTCCCGTCGCTCCCGGTGATGGTGCCGAAGCCGGCCATGCGTGACGGATCGGGAGCGAAGATCGTGACGCGCGGCTCGGTCTGGCGCGAGGTCGTGTCCTGCACCGCGACGGTGCGCACGATCGCGGGCATCACGCCGTCGACCAGGTCGGTGCCGCGCACCGCGGCATCCACCTTGCCGGCGACGCTCGCGCTGAACGGCTCCATCCCGCTGCTGCCCGCGACCGTTCCCGCGAGGTCGGGCTTCGCGCCCTTCAAGGTGATCCACTCGTCGGAATTGCCGAGCGTCTGCAGCGTGCTCGAACGCACCGTGCGGCCCATCGTGTCGCCGGTGCCGAGCGCCGCGGCGATGATCGCGGTGGCGAGCATCAGCCCGACGACGATGAGGCCGCTGCGGCCGGGGCGGCGGCGCACGTTGCGGATGCCCAGGCGGAAGAAGACGCGGTTGCGGATCGCCAGGGTTGCGATCAGCGCCAGCGCGACGCCGAGAACGAGCGAGAGGACGACGGCCAGGGTCGCCACCGGCATCCCGAACAATCGCTGCACGGTGCATCACCTCGTCGGTGCGGGTTCCTCCATCACGGCGACCTCGTACCGGTCGCGGCCGGGAGGCGCGCGGAACAAGGTCGCGTAGCGGCCGAGCTCCTGCGCGTAGAAGGTGTGATCGCCCTGGGCTTCGGCCTGCGCCTCGGTGTCCCAGAACGACACGAGCATCGCCTTGCCGTCGGGCGTGGTCAGGACATTGATGCCGCAGTAGCCCGGCTGCTCGTGCAATCGCGGGAGCGTGTGGGCGCGGAACTGCTCCAGCGCGTGCTCGACGCTCTCGCGCATCGTGTCGATCTCAAGCAGCGTCACCCGTGCGTACATCGCGTTCCTCCATCCACTCCTCGTCGACGACCCGGCCGTCGAGCATGCGCACGATGCGGTCGGTACGGCGCCCGACGTTGATGTCGTGCGTGACGACCACGAAGGTGAGCCCACGCTCCTCGTTGAGCCGTCGCATGAGCGTGACGATCTCGTCGGCCATCTCGCTGTCGAGGTCGCCCGTCGGCTCGTCGGCCCACACGATGGCCGGATCGTTCACGAGGGCCCGCGCGATCGTGACGCGCTGGCGCTCGCCGCCCGACAGCTCGTCGGGGACGTGCGCGGCGCGCCGCTCGAGCCCGACCAGTGCGAGTGCTTCGAGCGCGCGCCGGCGTGCCTGCTTCATCGGTACGCGCGCGACGAGCAGCGGCAGCTCGACGTTCTCCACCGAAGACAGCACGGGCATCAGGTTGTAGAACTGGAACACGAAGCCCATGCGCCGCGCGCGATAGTCGGTGCGCTCGTGGTCGGTCATCGAGCCCAGCGACCGGCCTTCGATCTCGACGTCGCCGTCGTCGATCGCGTCGAGGCCCGAGAGGCAGTTCAGCAGCGTCGTCTTGCCGCAACCGCTCGGACCCATGATCGCGACCATCTCACCCCGGCGGACGTCGAGGTCGATGGACTGCAGGGCGTCGACTTTCACGGTCCCGGTGTCATAGGTCTTGCGCACGGCTCCGGCCGCAACGATGAGGTCGCTCACATCGCCTCCCCACCGGCCCCCGGTCGGTTCCAGCCTCGCAGCCTCGGGCCCGTGCGGAGTAGGGGCGAACTTCCTTTTCGCGCTCGGTCGGCGTCTGGTGCGGGCCCTTCCCGAGCCCGCGCGCGGTCGCGACTACGTTCTGCGCCCGGCCCACGACGGAGGATGCGGATGTCGCAACCGAAGAAGCTCCTCGAAGGTGTCCGCATCGTCGAGTGCTCGATGCTCGGCCCCGCCGGCATCTCGACCGCGCTCGCCGACCTCGGCGCGGACGTGATCAAGATCGAGCCGCCGTCGGGCGACTACGTGCGCGAGATGACGTGGCCGATCGTCGAGGGCGTCTCGCTCATGCACCTGCACCTCAACCGCGGGAAGCGCAGCCTCGTGCTCGACCTCCGCACCGAGGCCGGCATCGAGACGTTCCTCGCGCTCGTGGCCGAGTCCGACGTGGTGGTCGAGGCGATGCGACCGGGCGGGCTCGCGCGCCGCGGCCTCGGGTTCGACAAGCTGCGCGAGGTGAACCCGCGCATCGTGATGGTGACGATCTCGGGCTACGGCATGACCGGCCCGTACCGCGATCTGCCCAGCCACGGCATCGCGTACGACTCGTGGGCCGGCGTCTTCAAGCCCGAATACACGCCCGAGGGCTTCCCGTCGATCCCCGAGCACGTGTCGATCGGCATCAACGCCGGCCCGCTCTACGGGTCGATCGCGATCCTCGCGGGGGTGGTCGCGGCGCGCGCCACCGGTGAGGGATCGTTCCTCGAGATCGCGCAGTCGGACGCGGCGGCGGCCGTCGACTGGTACCGCATCGAGACGGTGAAGGCCTACGAGCGCCCCGAGGCCGAAGTGACCGGCAACAAGGCGGACGACTACGAGCGGCGCGCACCGGGCACCGCGGGTATGGCCGGCGGCGTGCGTTACCAGATCTACGAGAGCGCCGACGGCTACGTGATGCTGATGTGCTCGGAGCAGGCGTTCTGGAAGAACTTCTGCGAGGCCGCGGGCCGGCCGGATCTCTTCGAACGCTGGCCGGGCTCGAAGTACGCCGACCACGCGCGCGGCAACCTCGAGCTGCGCGCCGAGCTGCGCGACACCTTCAAGACCCGCACGAGCGCCGAGTGGATCGCGCTGTCGGGCGAGGCGAACTTCCCGCTCGCGCCGGTGAACGACTCGGCGTCGATTGCGAATGATCCGCAGTTCGCCGACCGGCTCGGGTTCATCCCGGCCGCCCGGCTCGGAGCCGAGGAACTGCCGTTGCCGATCAAGGTCGTCGACGGCGAGCTCGCCACCCCCACCAAGGCGCCCGAGCTCGGCCAGCACACCGAGTCGGTGCTCCACGACGTGCTCGGCTTCGACGACGCCCGCATCGCGGCGCTGCGCGACGCGGGCGCGTTCGGACCCCCGGCGTAGCGGCTAACGAAGCGCGGGCGCCCGCTCGTCGAGGTGCCAGGGTTCGTCGCACGCGCGCATGAGGTCGAGGAACGGCACCGCGTCGAAGGCCTCGGGGCCGACGACGCCGGTTCCCGACCACGCGCCCGACTCCAGCAGCTCGAGCGCGAAGACCGGGTTGATGCCCGTCTGCCACACCACCGGCTGCACGCCGTGCTTCGCCATCGTCTCCTCTGCGTCGGAGACGTGGTACAGGTACACCTCGCGCGGCTTCCCGTCGGGCCCGGTGCCGCGCACCCACGTCCCCGCGCACGTGCGGCCGCGCATGCGGTCGCCGAGCGTCGCGGGATCGGGGAGCGCGGCCGCGACCACGTCGCGCGGCGCGACCTGTTGACCCCGCACGCTGACGGGAGTGGTCGAGTCGAGGCCGGTCTTGTGGAGCACCCGGAGCACCTCGATGAACTCGTCGCCGAGGCCGTACTTGAACGTGACCCGCTTGCAGTCGATGACGCGGGGGACGAGCAGCACCTCTTCGTGCTCGACGTTCACGCACTCGATCGGCCCGATGCCGGCCGGGAACGTGAACGTCTCGGGTTCCGAGAACGGTCGCGTCGTGAACCAGCCCCGATCGGATTCCCACACGACCGGCGGGTTCAGGCACTCCTCGATCGTCGTCCAGATCGAGAACGTCGGCGCGAAGTCGTAGCCCTCGATCACCAGGTTGGCGCCGTCGCGCACGCCGATCTCGTCGATCTGCGAGAAGAGGTGGTCGGCGGCGAAACGCGCCGCGACATCGGAGAACCCCGGCTCGGTCCCGATCCCGACGATCGCGAGGAGCCCCCGCTCCTTCCACTCCGCGTCGCGCGCGAACTGCGCGTCGCCGAGCTTCACGCCCGGCAGCTCGTAGGGCCGTTCCGGATGCGGCGACGACAGGTGCGCGGCCATGTCGAGGTAGGTGCAGCCGGCTTCGAACGCGGCGTCGAAGATCGGGGGGTTGAACCGCGGGTCGCACACGTTCACGATCGCCGTCGCGCCCATCTCCCGGGCGCACGCGACGATCGCGGCGCGGTCGGATGCGTCGAGGGGGGCGGCGGCGAACCGCGTGTCGTCGGGGAGGCGGTCGACGACGGCCTGCGCTCGCGACGCGTCGATGTCGGTCGTCACGAAGTGGTCGAAGAATTCGCGCCGCTGCGCGGCAACCGCGATCGCGCCGCCGACCCCGCCGGAGCCGACGACCAGGATGCGTACGCTCACCAGAGCTCGTCGGTGTAGCGATCGGTGCCCGGCACGGTCGCCCGGAACGGCGACACGAACACGGCCCGACCGATGCCGTCGGCTTCGAGGTCGCGCCCGAGGTTGGCGAAGCGCTCGTCCCACACCGCGGGCAGGTCGTCGTCGACGAAGTAGAGCTGCGTGAAGCGGTTGACGCCCGCGTCGCGTGGCACGTCCTTCGGTGCGTCGCCCTGTAGCGGTACCGGTGTGAACTCGGCCATCACTTCTGCGCCGAGCGGCCGCGCGCGGAACCACGCGTCGACATCGTCGAGCGAGACGCCGTCGGCGGGTTCGGCGACGACGAGCACGAGGTAGGGCGAGCGATGGTCGAGCGCGAGCTCCACGGGCACCGCGTCGTCGTGGCCGGCGAGCTCACCGCGGAACTTGTACATCACCGTGTGGATGTGATCGCGATGCTCGAACATGCGGTCGTTCGCATGCAGCCAGTTCACCTGGTCGGTGCCCCACTTCATCCACTCGCCGAACTTGCCCGCGAGGATCCAGTAGATCGACACGTACGAGCCGCTCGTCGGATCGGGGCACACCGGCGAGTCGGCGGGATAGCGCAGCGACTTGAGATCGCGCGTCGCGACGTAGCGCGCGCCGGCGATTGTCCACGCGCCGATCAGGCAGCCGGCGTAGAAGTGGTCGCGCTCGTACCACCGGTTGTACGCGACCTCGTGCCCGCGGTGCGGCTCGACCATGGTGACGAGGGCGCCACCGAGCGCGATCGGCTTGCGCCGGGTGTCGCCACTGCCGAGTTCCTGCTGGGCCATGCGGCTGTTCCTCCATCGGGTGCGTCGGGTGCATCGCGTGTGGCGTGCGATTCGGGTCGGATTCCGGCAGTCAGGACCGGAAATCGGGGGCGGCTCCGGGATGCTACCGACGACGGTTCGGGCCGGGCACAGCCGCGGCCGGAGCCGCCTCATATCGCGCGGACCCGCGCCGATGAGGCAGCAGCACGCCCTCGGCCCACCCCCCCAACCGGGCCGGGAGTGAAGACGGTCTCGCCGGGAGGCCCTCACCCCCCGGCAGGCCGTCGTGCTCAGGTCGCCTCGGCCCGTCGGCCGACCTCCCGCCGTGCTCGCTGCCCGAGCGCGCTCGTCGATCGCTTCGCGAGCGGCGTGACGCGTCCCGTGAGCGTTTCTGACGGTGCGTTAGATTCGCCGCCCGGTGCGCCCAACCGGTGGCGCCACAGCAGATCGGGGCCATGATGGGCCGCTTCGACGGACGGGTCGCAGTTGTGACGGGCGCCGGATCCGGTCTGGGCCGGGCCACGGCGAGCCGGCTCGCCGCCGACGGCGCCGCAGTCGCCTGCCTCGACATCGCCGCCGACGGCGTCGCGGAGACCGTCGCCGCGATCGAGGCGGCCGGCGGAACCGCGCAGGCCCACACCGTCGACGTCTCCGATGCGGGTTCGGTCGGTGCCGCGGTCGACGCGACCGCGGCCGCGCTCGGCCGGCCGTCGCTCGCGGTCACCTGCGCGGGGATCGGACGGTTCTTCCACAGCCACGAGATGCCCCCCGCCGCGTGGGAGCGCATCATCGGCGTCAACCTCACCGGCACGTTCTTCACCGCGCGGGCCGTGCTGCCGCACCTGCTCGAGGGCGGCGGGAACATCGTGACGATCGCGTCGAACGCAGGGCTGATGGGTCAGCCCTTCAGCGCCGCGTACTGCTCGTCGAAGGCGGGCGTCGTGAACCTCACGAAGGCGCTCGCGGTCGAATACCTCAAGCGCAACGTGCGCGTGAACTGCATCGCGCCCGGCGGGATCGAGACGCCGTTGCAGAACGCGTTCATGGAGATGCCCGAGGGCGTCACCTACAAAGACCTGCGCGCGATCATGACCCCGCTCGGCAACAGCACTCCTGACGAGATCGCGAACATCGTCGCGTTCGTCGCCTCCGACGACTGCCGCTACATGACCGGGTCGGTCGTCTCCGTCGATGGAGGTTTGACGGCATGATGGACGACGCGAAGTCGGTGTGGGAGCTGATCGAGGCGCGGGCGGAGGCAACGCCGGATCGGGTGATGTTGATCGACGGCGATCGTACGACGACGTTCGTGCAGTACCGCGATCTCGTCCTCGCCGCCGCGGCCGGGTACCACGATCTCGGCGTCGGTGAAGGCACCGCGGTGTCGTGGCAGCTGCCCACCTGGACGGAATCCGCGGTGCTCGTGGGCGCGCTGTGCCGGCTCGGCGCGGTGCAGAACCCGATGCTGCCGATCTACCGGTACCGCGAGGTGCGCTTCATCGCCGAGCAGACGCAATGCGCGCTGCTCGTCACGCCGTCGGAGTGGAATCGCTTCGACTACGCCGCGCTCGCGCAGCAGGTTGCCGGCGAGCGGCCCGGGATGCGCACGCTCGTCGCCGATCACCACAACCCGACGGGCGATCCCGCGACGCTGCCGCCGCCGACCGCGTACACCGACGACGCGGCGCAAGACCCGGTCCGTTGGATCTTCTACACGTCGGGCACGACATCGGCGCCGAAGGGCGCGCGCCACACCGACCGCACGGTGATGGCCGCCGCGATCGGCTACGCGAAGAAGACCCACGTGGTCGAGGACGACATCGCGCTCGTCGCGTTCCCCTTCACGCACGTCGGCGGGATCGTGATCGGCGTCTTCACGCCGCTGCTCACCGGATCGGCCGCGGTGCTGATGGAAGCGTGGACGGCTACGGCGTCGACCGAGCTGATCGCGCGCCACGGCATCACGCTCGGCAACGGAGCGCCCGCGATCCACGCCGCGTTGCTCGCCGAGGCGCGCGCCAATCCCGACGCGTACCGCACGATCCGTGCGTTCCCGAGCGGCGGGTCGACGAAGCCGCCGCAGCTGCACTTCGACGTCCTCGACGTGCTCGGCGGCGCGGGCATCACCTCGGGCTACGGGCTCACTGAGATGCCGATCCTCTCCCAGACCGACATCGACGCGCCCGACGAGTCGAAGCGTGACGGCGAGGGCACGCCCAACGAAGGCGTGGAGATCCGCCTCGTCGACACCGACCTCCGCGACGTCGCCGAGGGCTCGACCGGTGAGCTGATCGCGCGCGGTCCGTCGCTGATGCGCGGCTACGTCGACGCGTCGCTCGACGCCGCCGCGTTCACGCCCGACGGCTTCTTCCGCACCGGCGACCTCGCGCGCTTCGACCCGCACGGCGCGGTCGTGATCACCGGCCGGCTGAAGGACATCATCATCCGCAAGGGCGAGAACGTGAGCGCGAAGGAAGTGGAAGACATGCTCTTCGCGCACCCGAAGGTCGCCGACGTCGCGGTGCTCGGGCTCGCCGACGCCGAGCGGGGCGAGATGGTGTGCGCGTGCGTGGTGCCGGCCGACCCGGCCGACCCGCCCACCTTGAAGGAGCTGTTCGACTACTGCAAAGCCGAGGGTCTGATGACGCAGAAGATCCCGGAGCGGCTCGAGATCCTCGACGCGATGCCGCGCAACCCGAGCGGCAAGGTGCCCAAACACGAGATCCGGGCCCGCCTGCTCGGACCGGCCTGAGCGCGGCGCGCACCGTGCAGGTCAGCGTCACGCTCTCCGGCTTCACGCGGCTGTTCCGCAACGACCTGCGCGCCGTGGTGGACGCGGTGCGGGTCGCCGACGCCGCGGGGGTGCACCAGATCGTCGTCCCCGACCACGTCGTGATGGGGACGCGCACCGACCGTTACCCGTTCGGCACCTTCCCGTACGGTCCCGAAGAACCGTGGCCCGAACCGCTCATCCTGCTCGCCGCGATCGCGGGCGCGACCGAGCGGGTGCGGCTCGGCACCGGGATCCTCATCTCGCCGTTGCGACCGGCCGTCGTGCTCGCGAAGACTGCGGCCACCCTCGACCAGGTCGCGCACGGGCGCCTCGACCTCGGTGTCGGGCTCGGGTGGCAGCGCGAGGAGTACGACGCGGTCGGGTATCCGTTCGCCACGAAGCGGCAGCGCTTCGAAGACCAGCTGCGCGCGTGCATCGCGCTCTGGACGCAGCCGGGACCGGTCTCGTTCTCGTCGTCGACGGTCACCTTCACCGACATCTGGTGCGAGCCGCGCCCGTGGAACCCGAATGGGATCCCGCTCTCCTTCGGTACCGCGGCGACGCCGGAGATGATCGCGCTCATGGCCGAGCTCGGCGCGGGTTGGCTGCCGATCCACACCACGACACCCACCGAACTGCTCGACGGGCTCACGCAGTTGCGCGCCGCGTACCGCGCCGCGGGACGCGCCGAGGGCGAGCTGCACGTACGCGAGACGTTGCGCCCGGTGTTCGGTTCCGACGGCCGTCTCGACGGCCCCGCGACCGTCGCGGCGGCGGAACCCCTCGCGCAGCGGGGGATCGCGATGGCGAGCGTCGGCCTCGGTCGCAATCTCGCCGACGCCGCCGGCCTCGCGCGCTTCCTCGACGACCTCGGCCGCGCGTTCGCGTCGTAGTGCGCCGAACGCGCGATCCGTTTGCCACCTACCTGGCGAGCTTCGTGGCGCTCGGTGTCGCCACCGGGCTCATGGGTCCGACCCTGCCGGGCCTGCGGACGCAGGTCGGCGCGGGGCTGCGTGCGATCAGCTTCGTCTTCGTGGCCCAGTCGGCGGGCTACTTCGTGGGCGCACTCCTGGGCGGGCGCGGCTTCGACCGCGGGTTCGGCCACCGGCTGCTCGCCGGTGCGCTCGGCGGCATAGCCGTGTCGATGCTCGTCGTCGCAGGCGCGGGGAACATCGCCGTGCTCTGCGCCGCGTTCCTGTTGCTGGGGATCGCGAGCGCCCTCGTCGACGTCGGTGGCAACACGCTGCTGCTGTGGGCGCGCCGTGCGGAGAACACGGCGTCGATCAACGCGCTGCATCTCTTCTTCGGCGTCGGCGCGCTGCTCGCACCGTTGCTCGTGAACCGGTCGCTGTCGATCAGTGGCCAGGTTCGGCTCGCGTACGAGATCGGCGCGGGCGTCGCGGTCGCGGCCGCACTGTTCGTCTTGTCGCGTTCGGCACCGCGACCCGTCGATGTCGCCGAGCATGCTCGCGGCGAGGCCGCGCCGCCGCGCGTGCTGTTCGCGGTCGCGGTGTTCTTCGGGCTCTACGTGGGCACCGAGGTCGCGTTCGCCGGTTGGATCGCCACCTACTCCGACGCGGTCGGGATCGGTGGCGCGGGTACCGGCGCGCTGCTGACCGCGCTCTTCTGGGGTTCGTTCACCGCCGGCCGGCTCGGGGCGGTCGCGCTCGGCGCCCGCAGTCGTCCGTTCCCGCTGCTCCTCGGCTCCTGCATCGTGAGCACCACGGCGGCGTTCGCGCTCGTCGCCGGAAACGGGGCCGGCGCGGTCGTGTGGCCGGCGACGGTCGTGTTCGCGCTCGGGCTCGCTCCCCAGTTCGCGACGATGCTCGCGTTCGCCGGTGAGTTCGTTCCCGTCACCGGGTTGGCGACGTCGTGGTTCATGGCCGCGTCCGCGATCGGCGGGATCGCGATTCCCTGGCTCGTCGGCCAGCTGTTCTCCGCGTTCGGCCCCGGTGCAGTACCGGCCGTCGTGCTGGCCGGCAGCGCCGTGATCCTGCTCTGGGTGTTCGGGCTCGGACGGAGGTTCGCGCCCGCCCCCGCGAGTGGTTGACGCGGACGGTCGCGTCCGCCCCGCCGTTCAGACGCGAGAAGTGGCGCGCGCCGCGAGCGCGTCGAACAGGGCCTGCTGCGCGGGATCACCCACGGCCGTGTCCTCCGGGTGCCACTGCACCGCGAGCGCCCACGCGCCCTCGACCTCGACCCCTTCGACCACGCCGTCGGCCGCACGCGCGGTCACGGTGACGCCCCGGCCGAGGCGATCGAGGGCCTGGTGGTGGTGGCAGGAGCACACGACGGTGGTCGCGCCCATCGTCGTCGCGAGCAACGAGCCGTCGGTGAGCGTGACCGCGTGCTCGTGCGCGCCACCGGGCCGGCCCGGGCGGCCGTGCGGGCCGGTGCCCGCGACGTCGGGGAGGTTCGCCACGAGCGTGCCGTCGAGGGCGACGTTCAGCACCTGGATGCCGCGGCAGATCGCGAGGAGCGGGACGGCGCCGGTGAGGGCGGCGCGGGTCAGCTCCATCTCGAAGCGGTCGTCGCTCGCGTCGGTGCCCGTGATCGTCGGGTGCGGCGCGCCTTCGTACACCGACGGGTCGACGTCGGGACCGCCGAGGAGAAGCAGCCCGTCGAGCCCGGCGAGCTCGTCGCGCGCCGCGCTCGCGTCGATCGGGCGGGGCACGAGCACGACCGGTGCGGCGCCCGCGCGCGCGAGCGCCTCGAGGTAGAGCACACCGACGCCGACCGCGGCCGACGACCCGATCCTTCCGGCCGCGATCGGGCGGCCCGCGATGCCGATGAGGGGGCGGCGGCTCACCACTGGTCGAAGTTCCTCCGGCGTTCCCAATCGGTGACGGCCCGGTTGAACTGCGCCCACTCCTGCACGGCGGTGTTGAGCAGGTGGTCGTGGACGTCGGCCCCGAACGCGTCGATCGCGACCGTGCTGGTGCGGAAGGCGTCGATCGCCTCCACGATGTTCCACGGCACTCGCTCGACGTCGGGGGCGACGTACGCGTTGCCGTCGAAGCGCGGAGGCGGTTCGAGGCCGTGCTCGATGCCGTGCAGGCCCGCCGCGATCGTGGCGGCGAAGGCGAAGTACACGTTCGCGTCGGCGCCGGGGATGCGCGACTCGATGCGGTACGACGGTCCGTGTCCGACCGCGCGGTAGCCGCACGTGCGGTTGTCGTGGCCCCACGCGAGCGCGGTCGGCGCCCACGACTCCGGCTGGTAGCGCTTGTAGGAGTTGACGGTCGGCGCGTACATCCACGCGAGCTCGCGGCCGGTCGCGATGAGACCGGCGAGCCAGCCTGCGAACACGGGGGAGAAGTGGTGCGGGCCGTCGTCGCTCCACATGAGCGAGCGCGACGCACCCGCGTCCCACACGCTCGAATGGATGTGACACGAGGAGCCGACCTCGTCCATCGCGTACTTCGCCATGAACGTGACGGAGCGCCCGTGCTGCGACGCGATCTCCTTCGCGGCGTTCTTGTAGATCACGTGGCGATCGGCCATCGTGACCGCGTCGGCGTATTCGAGGTTGATCTCGTGCTGGCCCTTGCCCGCCTCGCCCTTCGAGAACTCGACGGGCACGCCCGCGCCGTCGACGCCGTTGCGGATCGCGCGGATGAGGTACTCGTCGCGGGTCGTCTGGAGGATGTGGTAGTCCTCGATCACGTTCGAGTGCGGCGTGAGGTTCGCGTAGCCCTTGGCGGCGGCTTCGTCGTGCGACTCGCGGAAGAGGAAGAACTCGAGCTCGGATCCGAACATCACCGAGTACCCGAGCGCGCGGGCCCGCTCGACCTGCCGCTGCAGGATGCGCCGGGGCGACACCTCTACCGGCGCGCCGGTCTGCTCGTCGAGGAGGTCGCACATCACGAGCGCGGTGCGCTCGAGCCACGGGATCGCCCGGATCGTGTCGAGGTCGGGCTTCAGCGCGACGTCGCCGTAGCCCTGCTCCCAGTTGGCGAAGCGGTAGCCGGGGAGCACGGTCATCTCGGAGTCGACGGCGAGGAGGTAGTTGCACGCGTGGATCTCGCCCTTGCCGGCCTTCATCTGCTCGGCCCAGAAGTGGCCGGTGACCCGCTTGCCCACGAGCCGGCCCTGCAGGTCGGGGAAGACGACGAGCACGGTGTCGACCTCGCCCGAACGCGTGCGGTCTTCGAGCTCGGCCGCGCTCGAGCATCCCTCTCGGTTGCGTCATGTCGTCGTCCCCGGGCCGTCGAAGCCCTTACGTTAGGAGACGCCGGGCCGGCGTCGCCGCGACCGCGTGCTACTCGGGTGTGACGTACGCCGCGGTGATCCCGCCGTCGACGACGAGCGCGGAGCCGGTCATGAACGACGAGTCGTCGGAAGCGAGGAACAGCGCGGCCTTCGCGAGTTCCTCGGCGCGGCCCAGCCGACCCATGGGGATGTGCACGAGGCGGCGGGCCCGGCGCACCGGATCGGAGAGCAGCTCGGAGAGCAACGGCGTCTCGATCGGCCCCGGGCACAGCGAGTTCGCGCGGATGCCCTGGCGCCCGTACTCGACGGCCATCTCGCGCGTCATCGCGAGCACGCCCCCCTTGCTCGACGTGTAGGCGATCTGCGCAGTCGCGGCACCCATCAGCGCGACGAACGACGCGACGTTGATGATCGACCCGCCGCCCGACTCGAGCAACGCGGGGATCCCGGCGCGGCACCCGAGCCAGACCCCCTTGAGGTTGATCTCCATCACGCGGTCCCACGTCGCTTCGGGAGTCTCGAGGGTGCCGCCGTCGTCGGCGGGGAAGACGCCCGCGTTGTTGTAGAGCACGTGCAGCCCGCCGAACTCACGCCGCGCGACGTCGACCATCGCCGTGCAGTCGGCCGCGTTCGCGACGTCGGCACGCGCGAACGCGGCCCGCCCGCCGCCCGCGGTGATCGCGTCCGCGACCGCGGCGCCGCCTTCGGTGACGTCGACCACGACGACCGCGGCGCCCTCGCTCGCGAACAACTCGCACGCGACGCGGCCCATGCCGCTCGCGCCGCCGGTGATGAGCGCGACCTTGCCGTCGAGCCTTCCCATCAGCCGTAGCTCCTCTGTCCCTCGACGACCTCGCCCTGGAGGCTGTCGGTCGTGCAGTCGTTCAGCCGGTGGATCTGCGCATAGTCGGTCATGCGGATCGAGATCGGCGCCGAGCTCGGATCGACGGGGATCACGAGCTTCGGGCGGCCACCGGCCTCGAGCTCGTCGGCGTAGCGCTCGCGTGCCGTGACGAGGTTCTTCCAGTCGGTCGCGAACCCGTGCAACGCCGCGGCGCCCTCACTGTCGGATGGGTGGATCGCTTCCAGCCGGTCGACGACCGTGGTGAGGATCGCGTCCTCGCGACGAATGCGGGTGATGCGTTCGGTGGCCGCCGGTGCCTTCGGGTCGACCTGAGGGAGCGCGCGGAGGCGGATGCGGGCGTCGTGGCAGACGGCCGCCGCGGCGCGCACCGAGGTGGCGTCGAGCGGTTCGGGTGGCGGCCGGTTGGCGTCGTACCAGAACGCAAACGCCCACGCGCCGGCGAGCCCGACGATCACGACCGCCACGAGCCAGAACGTCCAGCGACGCCAGAACGGAGCCGAAACGGTCGCGATCTCCTGCTGTTGCATCGGGCGCGATGGTCGCCGCTCGGCGGCGCCCGCGCCAACCGTGGTTTGTCGTGGTGATCGGGGTCCTTGCTAGCGTCGCCGCGATGGAGCTGCGGTACTCCGAAGCCGAGGAGGAGTTCCGCGCAAGGTTGCGCGCGTGGCTCGACGTCACGCTGCCCATCCTCCCGCCCGAGCCGGCGCGCGACGCCTGGGACCAGCGCCGCAAGTGGGACACCGACTGGCAGCGCCGCCTCTTCGACGCCGGCTACGCGGGCCTGGCATGGCCGGTCGAGTACGGCGGGCGCGGCGCGTCGCCGACGGAGCAGCTCGTGTTCCTCGAGGAGACGACGCGTGCCCTCGCCCCCTACGTCGGCGTCAACTTCGTGGGCACGCTGCACGCCGGTCCGACGCTCGTGGCGGAGGGGTCCCCCGAACAGAAGGCCGCCCACCTGCCGCGCATCCTGCGCGGTGACGAGGTGTGGTGCCAGGGGTTCTCCGAACCGGGTGCGGGATCCGATCTTGCCTCGCTGCGGACGCGGGCCGAACGCGACGGCGACGACTACGTGCTCAACGGGCAGAAGATCTGGTGCTCGTTCGCGCACATCGGCGACTTCGGCGAGTTCCTCGTGCGCACCGACCCGTCCGCCGCGAAGCACCGCGGCATCTCCTGGCTGATCCTGCCGATGGACACGCCCGGCATCGAGGTGCGACCGCTGCGGACGGTCCTCGGGTCGTCGGAGTTCTCCGAGGTGTTCCTCACCGACGTGCGGGTGCCGGTCGCGAACCGCGTCGGCGCGGAGAACGACGGCTGGCGCGTCACGAACGTCACGCTCTCGTTCGAGCGCGGGACCGCGTTCGTGAGCGAGCTGGTCGACACGCTGCGGCTCATCGACGACCTCGCACCGCTCGTGACCGATCCCGGCCACCAGCGCGAGCTCGGCCGGTGCGCGGCCGAGCTCGACGGCCTGTGGGCGCTCACGAAGCGCAGCGTCTCGCAGGCCGCGCGTCACGGCGCCCCCGGCACGGCCGCGATGGTCACGAAGCTCGCGTACACCGAGGCGCGGCAACGTTTCGGCGAGCTGTGCCTGCGCGTGCTCGAGCAACGGGCGCTCGTGATCGAGGGGAACGAGCTCGTCGAGGAGCGGTTGCGCACGCTCGCGCTCACGATCGCGGCGGGCGCGTCGCAGATCCAACGCAACATCATCGGCGAACGGGTGCTCGGCCTGCCGAAGGAGCCGCGGTAGCGATGGATCTCGAGCTCTCCGACGACCAGGTCGCGCTGCGCGACGGCATCGCGGCACTGCTCGCGGGCCGCTTCGATTCCGGGCGCATCCGGGGCGGCTTCGACCGCGCGCTGTGGGACGAGCTCGCGGCCGCGGGGGTGTTCTCGCTCGGATCCGACGGCTTCGGCTGGGCCGACCGCGCCGTCGTGTTCGAGCAGCTCGGGATGGCGTGTGTCCCCGGGCCGCTCGTAGCCGGCTGCCTCGCCGACGGCCTGGTCGCCGGGATCGTCGGCGGGGTCGACCGGCCCGCCGTCGCCGAGGACGCGTGGGTCGAGCACCTGCACACCCTCGACCGGCTCGTCGTGCTCGATCGCGCCGGTCTCTGGCAGGTCGAGGCGCGCCTGGTCGCGGGGGAGGACTCCACCTGGCCGCTCGACCCGCTCACGCCGGTGAGCAGGGTCCGCGCGCTCCCTGCCGGTGAGCAGCTCGCGGGCCCCGACGTCGCGCGCGCGTGGTGGAACGAGGGCGCGCTGCTCACGGCCGCGTTCGCGCTCGGACTCGCGCAACGCACCACCGATCTCGCGGTCGACTACGCCAAGACGCGCGAGCAGTTCGACCGGCCGATCGGTTCGTTCCAGGCGATCAAGCATCTGCTCGCCGACATGGTCGTGCGAACCGAGGTCGCGCGTGCCGCGGTGTACGCGGCGGGCGCGCACCTCGACGACCGCGACCGGCCGGGGCTCGAGCGGGCCGTCGCGGGTGCGAAGGTGCTCGCCGGCGACGCCGCGATCGTCAACGGCAAGTCGGCGACGCAGGTGTACGGCGGGATGGGGTACACGTGGGAGGTCGACGTGCACCTCTACCTCAAGCGCGCGTGGGTTCTCGACACGCACTTCGGCAGTGTCGACGCCGCGTCGAGCGCGCTCTTCCCGATGCTGGCGGCGGGGCGGCCGGCATGACCGGATCGCAGTGACCTGACGCTAGTGTCAGGTGACATGAACGGTCCCGAGCGCACCACCATCAACGCTGCGCTGGCCGCGCGTCTCGCGTCCGACCCCGACGGTCCCTACCTCGATTTCATGGGCGACGCGTACAGTGCGCGCCGCATCGACGAAGGCGCCGCCCGGCTCGCGGCCGCGCTCGCGGGTCTCGGCGTCGGGCCCGGCGATCGCGTCGCCAGCCTGATCGAGAACGGCGCCGAGCAGGTGCTCACCTTCTTCGCCACGCTGCGGCTCGGCGCGATCGCGGTGCCGGTGAACACTGCGTACAAGGGAGAGTTCCTGCGCCACCAGCTCGCCGATTCCGGCGCGTCCGTCGTGGTCGTGCAGGGCGACTTCGCCGGACGTATCGCCGAAGTCGCGCCGGCGCTGGCCGAGCTCGTCGCGATCGTCGTCGGCGAAACCGACGTCGCGATCACCGCGATCCCGGCGCACGACTACGCGCAACTCGTGAGCGCGACGCGCGCCTCGGTCGCGCCCGTCGACGTCGCGCCGTCGGATCTCGCGTGCCTCATCTACACCGCCGGGACGACCGGGCCGTCGAAGGGCTGCATGCTCAGCCACAACTACGTGGTCTGCATGGCGGCTCAGATCGGGCGGGCGTGGCAGCGCACCGCCGACGACGTCGTGTGGACGCCGCTGCCGCTCTTCCACCTGAACGCGATCTCGATCGCCGTCGTCGGCACCCTCTCGATCGGCGGGTCGGCGAGCATCGCGCGGCGCTTCTCGGTCTCGGGTTTCTGGCCCGAGATCCAGCGCAGCGGCGCGACGATCGCGTCGATGCTCGGGTCGCTCGCGATCCTCGTCGCGAACGCGGAGGATCATCCCGACATGGCGGGCCACGAGCTGCGGCTGTGCGCGGCGGCGCCGATGCCCCCCGACACCGATCGCATCTGGCACGAACGGTTCCGCTGCGTCACGTTCAGCGGCGGTTTCGGTCTCACGGAGGCCTCGCTCATCGCCGCGCTCCCGCCCGGAGTCGAGAACCGGCCCGGCGCCGCCGGGCAGGCCAACGACGTCGAGTTCGAGGTCGCCCTCCTCGCCGACGACGATCTCCCCGTCGCCACCGGCGAGGAGGGCGAGATCTGTTGCCGCCCCCGTTTCCCCGACGTGATGTTCGCGGGCTACTGGAACCGCCCGGCCGACACCCTCGCCGTCTTCCGCGATCTCTGGTTCCACACCGGCGACCTCGCCCGCTTCGACGACGACCGGTTCCTCTACTTCGTCGACCGCAAGAAGGATTCGCTGCGCCGCCGCGGGGAGAACATCTCGAGTTTCGAGATGGAGAAGACCTTCTACGGCCATCCCGACATCAAGGACGTCGCGGTGCACGCCGCGCCGAGCGACATCGGCGAGGACGACGTGAAGGTCACGTGCGTGCTCCAACCCGGCGCGAGCATCACCGAGGAAGACCTCTGCCGCTGGGCCGCCGAGCGCGTTCCGTACTTCGCGATTCCGCGCTACATCGAGTTCCGCGACGATCTGCCGCGCAACCCGGTCGGGCGGGTGTTGAAGTACGAGCTGCGCGCCGACGGCGTGACGCCGGCAACCTGGGACCGGGAGCAGGCGGGCGTGACATTCGAGCGGCGGTGACGCGCGCGTGCCGGTCAGGCTGTCGTCAGCGCGGTTCGTCGCCCTCTTCGGCCGGGATCGGAACGTCGATCACTTCGTTCGCCAGCGCGCGACGCGCCAACTCCCGACCCTCCTCGTGTACTGATCCGATCGCGCCTTCGAGGAGATATCGGCGTGTCGGGTCGTCAATTGCTTTGATCACCTGCAGCGCTTGAATGGCGGCTATCACGACGCTCTCTGGAAACGAGGCGTCGTTCCAGAGCACGCGTGAGACGAGACGTATCCCCGGCAGCGACCAAACGGGCGTAACGCGAGCGTCGCGCGAGGAGAGCATCCCTGCCGTCCATATTGCTGCTTGGCGAAGATAGTCCCAATCATCCTTCAGTTGCCCCGACAACGCGCTCGTATCGCGCAGCGCCACACTCTCGAGGCTCGCATACACGCGGTCGTTTGCCTCACCCTCGATCGCCACTTCTTCCATGGCGTCGAGAAGTTGTTGCAGGTTGTCGCTCTCACTCGTGATGCGTGCCGCAAGCTGGTCGAGCTTCGGCGAGTCCGGATCGTGCGAGTGTCCTTGAACGTGCGCGGCATGGCGTGACAGGAGAGCCGAGAGGTAGCACGGAACTCGGTGGTCGCCAAGCAGCTTCCGCCGCCTCCAACGCTCGTTTCCGACCGAGAGCATGCGGCGAGCGCGCTGAAGAGCAGGCAATCGGCCGCGGTCGCGGTCAGGACCATCCCAGTGGAAGAAGCGAAGACGTCCGGCGTGCTTGTAGCTGGCGTCTGGAAATCGCCAGCCGATCTCCATCAGGGCGAGCACTTGCTCGATCAGAGCCTTACTCAACCAACCCGGAGGAACGAGACATACGAGATCGTCCGCGTTTTCATGGCGCAAGACGGTACCGGGATAGCTATCTGCGAAGAGTTCGTCTCCCGCCCTCGGCGCACCGAACGTATACGTTGCTCGTATCGCGATACCCGCGTCGTTCAGCGGTTGTCCGAGGAGCGTCGCAACTGCTCCGCCCTGGCTATGCCCGCAGAGGTACACCGGTCTATCGCGCGGAAGGTCGTCCAAGGCATCGACGATGTCGGCCTGGATGGAAGTCGCAATTCGAGCGAAACCCTGATGGACGAGACCGTTGTAGGACGGTGAGAGGGCGCGTGCGTCGCCGGTGCCCCACAGCGACGACAGGTTGAGCGTCCAACCCCTGAAGAAGTCCGTCCACTTCTCCGGGCCGCTCTCGAGTTCAAAGCGCGCCGTTCCTCTGATGGCCACGACGGTCTGGAGGTCGTTCGTCGCGACTACCGCGCGAGTCAAGAACTCGGGGTCCGGATCGACCGTGGCGTGCGTCTGAAAGCCCCAGCTGTCGAGTTCCGGCACGACTTCGTCTCTGTACGCAGCTGCAGCAAGATGTGCGAGCAAGAGCGATCGCTCGTCTGACGAGAGGTCTGCGATCGCCTGCTCTCCGAGACGCGCCCGAACCACCTCAACCCCTCCCCACGCCGGGCCCTCGTCCGGTCGAGGTGAGGCCTCCCTCCGGACGAGCCGCCCGCGAGATTAGTGGCCATCGGATCGCGACGCTCTTGTGTGCGCTTCGTCGACGATCGAGATGGCGATCGAAGGCGTGACGGAGCGGCGGTGAGGCCCGCGGCTCAGAGCGACGCGTACTTCTCGAGCCCGGCCGACGCGAGCTCTTCGGGAGCCATGAGCACGCGGTAGTGGACCGACGCGTTGAACGTGAGCATGAACGGCTCGGTCACGTGCGGGGCCTGCGACGCGTCGGCGAGGTCGACGATCATCACGGCGCCGCGGCCGACACCGCCGTCGGTGAAGTAGACCACCTCGGGGTGGACCGCCTCCAGGGTCGCGCCGATCTTGGCTCCGATGCTCCCGTCGCGGACATACGAGTTGAACGGTTCGTGGGGAAACGTGGCTTCGACCATGAACTTCACGGCGGTTCTCCTTGCTCGGGGACGGCGGCCGCGGAGCGCGTCGCGCCGATGACCCGATGATGGCAGCCCGGGCGCATCACCCGCGCGTCACCCGGATGCGTGCGACGGACCGGCTCGCGTCCTCGCCGCGTTGCGCGTCGAACCGACGACTCGGCCGGCGGGATCGGTGACTCGGAACGTGACGCCGTCGAAGGCCGCGCGCCATCCGAGCCGGTGGACGACGTGATGGTGGAAGGGGCAGAGCAGCACCAGGTTGGTCACCGCCGTCGGTCCGCCGGCTTCCCAGGCCCACACGTGATGGGCCTCGCACCAGCCCGGTCTTCGGTCGCAGCCCGGGAACCGACAGCCCTGATCGCGCACGGTGATCGCGCGGCGGATCCACCGTGGCGCGGTCCGGCGGGACCGGGCGAGGTCGAGCGGCACCGAGTCGGTGCCGACAACGATGCGGGCGACGTTGGCGTCGCACAGCAACTGGCGAACGGCGGCGGGGCTGACCGCAAGGTCGGTCGATGCCGCGGCCGGATCGCCGGCACCGGCGCACAGCTGCTCCCAATCGATCACGACGTTCACGTTCGGCGCCTCGCCACCCTCCGCCGGGAGCTCGGCGTAGCCGAGGAAGAACCGGGCGACGCGCGTGAGCGCGTCGGCGCGCCGGCGCGCCGCGTTGCGGTCGTCGCAGAGGCTGGGGCCGTCGCTCGCGGCGCGGATCGCTTCGTCGAGGGCGCTCCCCGAGATCTCGTCGAGGTCGCCGCTGATCACCCAGCGGTTCGCGCTGCGCGACACGTGGAGATGGTTGCGATCGACCGGTTCGCGGTCGTCGATCGCGTCGGCACAGGTGTGGAAGTGGCGAATCACTCGGTCGACCGAGCGGAAGTCGTGCTCCGCGGCGAACTCGACGAGCTGCTCCTCGACCGACACGTACACCGCGTCGTGGCTGTCGCGCCGTCCCCGAACGATCGTGCGCGCCGCGCTCGTGGAGATCTCGCCCTGTGCCCACGCCTTCGCGGTCAACGGCAACGCGTCGCACGCGAGCCCCAGTTCGAGTGACGTCTTCGCATCGCTCCATCGTTGCCCGGCCTGCCACTGCAACCACGCGGGAGTCGACGCGGCGCCGTCGGATGCCGCGATCCCGCGCCGGTGCACCGTCGCGGCCAACTGTGCCGCGAACGCCTCGAGCCGGTCGATCTCGCGCCGCACCGCGAGCAGCGACTCGCGTACCGCGGCGTCGCCCAGCATCGTGAGGTCGACGCCGACGATCTCCTCGATCTCCTCGACGATCGACCCGAGCTCCTCCCTGAGCATGCTCGAATCGTACACGAACATACGTTCGTTCGGCAAGCGATCCAGCCAGGAATCGCAGGCGAACTCAGCGGCGAGGCGCACCCGGGACCTCCGCCTCTGTCGCCGCATTCCGAGTGCTCTTAGCGTACGAACCGGGCGTGGGTTCGACGCCGGGGCCGCCGCGAAGCGAGGTGTGCGATGCAGTCGTTCCGATTGCTGCGCGTGGCTGCCGTCGCCACGATCGCGACGACGGCATTCGCAGGTACGGCGGCCGCGGCGAGCCCGGCGCCCGCGCCCGCGCCCGCGAGCTCGGCGTCCGCCACCGTGGTGTCGTTGCCGCCCGGCGGGACCACCGGGTACTGGTTGCTCGGCCGCGACGGCGGAGTGTTCGCGTTCCACGCGCTCTTCGCCGGCTCGCCGGCGTCCGACCCGGCGCGCTGCCCGCCCAACGAGACGGACCGAAACCTGCCCGCCGGCACGTGCGGGGCCATTGCGGCGACGCCCGACGGCGCGGGCTACTGGATCCTGAACCGCGACACCGGTGCGGTCGACGCGTACGGTGACGCCGCGTTCCACGGCGACCCGGCTCACGACTTCGCGACGACACCGCGCGAGTTCGTGCCGAACATGGTCGCGATCGTCTCGACTCCCACCGGGAACGGCTACTGGGTGCTGGAAGCGCCGCTCAGCGGAACCGGAACGGTTGTGGGCTACGGAGACGCGACGAATCACGGTGACACCACGACGCTGGCGCGCGCGACGGGCCGCGGCTTCAACGGTGAGCCCGTGGCTCTGGCCGCGACCAAAGACGGAAAGGGCTACTGGGAGGTGCACTCCGACGGCGGCGTGTTCGCGTTCGGAGACGCCCGGCCGTTGGGCTCCGCAGGCGCGCTGCACCTGCGTGCGCCGATCGTCGGCGTCGCGGTGACGGGATCCGGGAACGGCTACTGGCTCGTCGCGTCCGACGGTGGCGTGTTCGCCTTCGGCGACGCGGCTTTCGCGGGTTCGATGGGCGGGAAGCAGCTCGTTGCGCCGGTCGTCGGCATGGCGCACAACCTCGGCGGCCCGGGCTACTGGCTCGTGGCTTCCGACGGCGGCGTGTTCGCGTTCGGCGGCGCGCCGTTCCTCGGCTCGATGGGTGGACACCACCTCGCGGCGCCGATCGTCGCGATGGCGGCCAAGACGCCGAACGTACGTCCCCTGCAAGTTCACGGCGTAGCGGCCGGACCGGCAGGTGGAAGCGGTGAGGTCGCGGTGAAGTTCCTTCCGAACGCCGAGCCCGACGTCGTGAAGTACGTCGTGCTCCGTGCGAAGACGCCTACCGGTGTGCAGGTTCCGGTCGGCAGCGTGTCGAGTGCCGACGCGAACGCGATCTCGACGCGTCCCTTCGTCGACGTCGTGGGCACGATCGCGTACTACCGCGTCGTCGCGATCGACAGTTCCGGTGCGTGGGGTCCCGCCTCGTCGCCGCAGGTCTGCGGAGCGCCCCCGGGCCTGAGCTGCGTGGTGTGAGCCCGGCGAGTCGGCCTCACCCGAGCTTGCGCACCTTCCAGATCTGCTCGGCAGGCCAGCGGCGGGCCCAGCGGTACGGCACGTAGCTCGTGAAGGTGGTGGTCGCGCCCTTCGGCGCCCGCAGCTCGACGAGGTCTTCCGCGACGAGCCCGGCGGCTCGGAACCGCCGTAGCCATTCGCCGGTCGAGACGCAGTAGTCGACCGTGCCGTCGGGGTACACGAAGCGGCGCCGGCCGAAGGAACGGTGACGCAGCCGGCGCGTCACACGATCGCGCGGCGCGTCGAACGTCGCGTAGAGCAGCGGCGTCGCGCTGCAGAACGCGAGCAGCCCGCCCGGTCGGAGCACGCGCGCGACTTCGGGAACCGACGCCACGGGGTCGCAGAAGCTCATCGCGCCGTGATCGCAGAAGACGATGTCGAACGACGCGTCGGCAACCGGGATCGCCGTCGCACTCGCGGCGAGCAGCGCGACGCGCACATCGGCCTCGTCGATCGCGCGCTGCGCGTGGGCGAGTTGTGCGTGCGATTGGTCGAGTGCGAGCGCGCGCGCACCTGACCGAGCGAGCGCGACCGACCACTGTCCGGCGCCACAGCCGAGCTCGAGCACGTCGGCACCGGCAACTTCACCCAGCACGTGCAACTCAGCTTCGGGCACGCGCCACACGCCCCACGCGAGCGCGTGGGTACGCAGGCGCTCGCCGTGCGCGTTCTGATACGCGTCCGCGTCGGTGTCCCAGAACCGACGGTTGTGACGTTCGTCGTCACTCATCGCGCGAGGTGCTTCGATCCGGGCAGGCGCGGCGCTACGCTCGGAACCCGGCAGTTGCTACGCGGACATCGCGGGGAGGTTCGATGCGCCGGTGTGGAATGCTCGCCGGGCTCGCGGGCGTGACGTTGTGGTGGGCCGCGTACGCCGTGCTCTCGATCGTGATCTGCATCGTCTTCGCACTGCCGTTCGTCGTGCTGTTCGTGGTCGACTCGTTCTTCGGCGAGCGGCCGCAACGGGTCGAGGCGTCGCCCATGTTGCCGCCGCGCCAGCCGGACGCGGTGCTGCTGTCCGAACGCCGCGCCGCGTAGCTCGTCGCGCGCGCCCGCGCCATCCACTCAGCGCGCCCAGCGCAGTGGCAGCGACGCGAAGCCGCGCACGTTGCCCGAGTGCACGCGCCGCGCGCTCGCGGTGTCGACCTCGTAGTCGCCGAGCACGGGCAACAGCTCTTCGAGCGCGACGCGAGTCTCGAGGCGGGCGAGCGCGGCGCCGAGGCAGTGGTGGATGCCGTGCCCGAAGGCCAGGTGCCCCGTGGTGTCGCGCCCGATGTCGAATCGCTCCGGCTCGTGCCAGTGCCGCTCGTCGCGGTTCGCCGCGCCGAAGAGGAGGAGCACCTTGGTCCCGGCGCGCAGCTGTTGGCCGTGCAGCTCGACATCGCGGGTGAGACAGCGCGCCATCGCCTGGGTCGATCCGTCGTAGCGGAGGGTTTCCTCGACGGCGCCGCCGATCTGTGACGGATGCGCCGCGAGGAGCGCGCGCTGGTCGGGATGGCGTTCGAGCCAGTAGAGCGCGTTGCCGAGGAGCTTCGTCGTCGTCTCGTTTCCCGCGATGATCAGCAGGAAGCAGAACCCGAGGAGCTCGGAGTGGGTGAGGTGCTGGCCCTCGTCCTCGGCGGTGATGAGCACGCTCAGCAGATCGTCGCCGGATCCCCCGCGCCGGTTTCGGATGAGGCGGTCGAAGTACGTGTACAACGTCGTGGCCCCCGCGATGCCGGCGGGCGTGACCTCGTCGGAGTCGGGCTCCCGGTGCAGCAGCGCGTCGGCGGCGTGGCGCAGCGTGTCCTGGTCGGCGTCGGGGACGCCGAGCATGGCGCTGATCACCGCCATCGGCAGGATCGCCGCGAAGTCGGCGATGAGGTCGGCTTCGCCACGCGCCGCGAACGGCGCGATGAGCGCGCGTGCCCGTTCGCGTACTGGCACCTCGAGTCGCGCGATGCGATTGGGAGTGAACGCCCGACTCACGAGCGCGCGCAGTTGCGTGTGCCGGGGTGGGTCCATCTCGATGATGTGGGGTTCGATCCCCTTGCGCAGCGGCTCGATGGTGATGCCCTGCGTCGACGTGTAGGTGCGCCAGTCGTTGAGTGCGTTGCGGACGTCGTCGTAGCGCGACAGGGCCCAGAACGAACGGCGAGGGTTGAAGTACGCAGGAGCCTCGTCGCGCAGACGCCGGTAGACCGGGTACGGATCCTCATGGATCTCGTACGAGTACGGGTCGAACTCGAGCGCGGCGTCGAGCACGTTCAGGCTGTGGGTTCGAGCTCGGAGATGATCACGGGCCCGCGGTGTTCGTGGCGGTGGCCCTTGCTCTGCACCGACACGTCGTGACCGGCCGCCTCGGCGCGCAGCGCACCGACCGTGCAGCGCTCGCGGGGGCGGATCGCGAAGGGGTCGTACCGGAAGAACTCCATCGCGTTCAGGTGCGTCATGCGGTCGATCTCGGCGCCGGTGAGGTCGGTGCGCGAGAAGTGCTTGTCGAGAACCTCCGGCGCGTCGGGCCAGATGGCGTCGGAGTGCGGGTAGTCGGTCTCGATGCAGATACGGTCGACTCCGATCTCGCGTGCGTGGCGCGCGCCGAACTCGTCTTCGATGAAGCACAGGATCACGTGCTCCATGAACACCTGGCTCGGCAGCTGCGAGCCGAAGTCGGCTCCCGTCCATTCCCGGTGCGTCACGTACGCGTGGTCGAGCCGCTCGAGGAAATACGGGATCCAGCCGATGCCGCCTTCGGAGAGCGCGACGGTGACGTTCGGGTACTTCTTGAACACCGGCGAGTGAATGAGGTCGGCCGCAGCCTGCACGATGTTCATCGGCTGCAGCGTGATCATCACGTCGATCGGCGCGTCCTCGGCGGTGACGACGAGCTTCGAAGACGAGCCGATGTGCATGCAAACGACCGTCTGCTCCTCTTCGCACGCTCGCCACACCGGGTCCCAGTGGTCGGCGTGGAGGCTCGGGAGCCCGAGCGGCACGGGGTTCTCCGGGAACGTGATCGCGTGGCAGCCCTTCTTCGCGACGCGGCGCACCTCCGCGGCGACCGCGTCGGGATCCCAGATCGGTGGGACCGCGAGCGGGATGAACCGTTCGGGTGCGGCGCCGCACCATTCCTCGATGTGCCAGTCGTTGTAGGCGCGGTCGAGCGCGAGCGCGGCGTCCTTGTCGGGGACGGCTGCGAACAGGCGGCCCGCGAAGCCCGGGAGCGACGGGAAGTTGAGCGAGCCGAGCAGGCCGTTGGCGTTCATGTCGAGCACGCGCGCCGAGACGTCGAAGCAGCCGGGCCGCAACTCGTCGAAGGAGGTCGGGTCGATGCCGTACTCGTCGCGCGGGCGCCCCGCGACCGCGTTCAGCCCGACGTTGGGGATCTCGAAGTCGAGAAACTTCCAGACGTCGGTGCCTTCGTCGGTGCGCACGACGTGAGGTGCCAGGTCGCGGTACTTCGCCGGAAGATGACGCTCGAAGAGGTCGGGTGGCTCGACGACGTGGTCGTCGACGCTCACCAGGATCATGTCGTCGATCTGCATCGCAGACCTCGCTCGCTCACGGGTCGGGGAACGGACGCGATCGGTACGCGTCGCGGGGCGCGTTCGGCGGGCTCGACCGATCTGGCCCTCGCGCGGAGGCTCCCGGTAGTGTCCGCCGGCCGGAACGGCGTGGCGTCGCACCGGCGGGTTTCGTGGTCGGAGCGTCGCGGGGGAGGGGCATGGATCGTCGGGTCTGCGTCGTCGGTGTCGGGCTCTCGGACGGCCCGGTCGCTCCGGGGATGTCGCCGACGATGCTCACCGCGCAGGCGTTCCGCCGTGCACTCGACGACGCGGGGCTCGAGAAGGCCGACATCGGTGGACTCGCCTCGGCCGGCTACGGAGGGATGCACGAGGTCGCGCTCGCCGAGTACTTCGGCATCACCCCGCACTGGCTCGACTCGACGTCGGTCGGCGGTTCGTCGTTCGAGTTCCACACGCACCATGCCTTCCGCGCGATCGCGGCCGGCGACGTCGACACGGTTGCGATCTGCTACGGCAACAACCAGCTCTCGGCGAGCGGGCGCACCCTCGGCACCGGTGGCGGTGGCGGTGGCGGCGGACGCGGCGTGATGCCGGGTCCGATGCGTTACGAGTTTCCCACCGGCCTCACGCTCGTCGGCGCGTACGCGATGGCCGCGCAGCGCCACATGCACGAGTACAGCACCACGCCGGAGCAGCTCGCGTCGATCGCGGTGCAGGTTCGCGAGCACGCGGGCCGCAACCCGAACGCGATGTACCGCGACCCGATCACCGTCGACGACGTTCTCGGCTCGAAACTGGTCGCCGACCCCCTGCACAAGCTCGACTGCTGCGTCATCTCCGACGGTGGCTGCTGCATCATCCTCACGACCGAGGAGCGGGCGCGCGACCGGTCGCATCGGCCGGTGTACGTGCGCGGTGCGGCCGGTGGCACGACGCACCACTCCATCCAGGCGATGGCCGACATGACGTCGACGGCCGCCGCGGTCGCGGGCCCGAAGGCATTCGCCGAGGCCGGCATCGCGCCGAGTGACGTCGACGTGTTCCAGATGTACGACTCCTTCACCTACACGGTGCTGGTGGTGCTGGAAGACCTCGGTTTCGCGCCGAAGGGCGAGGGCGGCGCGTTCGTCGCCGACGGCAACCTGCGCCTCGGTGGGCGCCTCCCGACCAACACCGACGGCGGCGGTCTGTCGTCGACGCATCCGGGCATGCGTGGCCTCTACCTGCTGTGCGAAGGGACCCGCCAGCTGCGCGGCGAAGCGGGCGAGAGTCAGGTCGAGGGCGCGGAGATCGCGGTGTGCAGTGGCAGCGGCGGCTGGCTCTCCACCCAGGGCACGGTCGTGCTCGGAACGGAGGGCTCGTGAGCTGGACTGAGGAGGTGCCCAAGTACCTCGTGCCCCGACCCAACGAGGAGGACGGGGAGTTCTGGCGTGGCGCGCGGCGTGGCGAGTTGCGGATCCAGCGCTGCACCACGTGCGGGTTGCACCAGCACTACGCGCGCTTCCTCTGCTCGCACTGCGGCGCGACAACGCTCGAGTGGGTGACTGCGAGCGGACTCGGGACCGTGTACTCGTTCACGGTCATTCGCCAGAACGGCGTCCTGCCGTTCAACGAGCGGGTTCCGTTCGTGGTCGCGGCCGTCGACCTCGACGAAGCCGGCGCGCGTGTGCTCGCCGCGATGCCCGACGTCGCGCCGGACGAGGCGCAGGTCGGAATGCGTGTGCGCGCGGCCTTCAGGCCGGCGTCCGACGACGTCGGTTTCGTCGACTTCGCCGAGGCGTAGAGCAGCGCGGGAGGGCCTGATGACCGAGCGTCTCCCCGTCGCGATCGACGGTCGCGCGCTCGGAAGCCGCGGGACCCGTACGCGCCGCCGCCTGCTCGACGCCACCGCGGATCTCCTGCGCACACACGGGATTCGCGACCTGCGCGTCGTCGACATCGCACGTGCCGTCGGTACGTCGCCGGCGACCTTCTACCAGTACTTCCGCGACGTCGAAGACGCCGTCCTCGCGCTCGCGAGCGAGGTGGGGGAGTCGACTGCGCCCCTGCTCGCCTCGCTCGCCGGCCCGTGGGAAGGCGAACGCGGGCTCGCCGCGGCGCGCGCGCTCGTGGAAGGTTTCGTCGAGTTCTGGGACGTGAACCGCGCCGTGCTGCGCACACGTAACCTCGCCGCGCAGGAGGGCGATCTTCGCTTCCGCGAGGTTCGCAACCGCGCGCTGAACCCGTTCACCGAAGGCTTCGCCGAACATGTGCGGGACGCCCAGCGCGTCGGGCACGTCGCGCCGGAGCTCTCGCCCGCCGCCGCGGCCGCAGCTCTCGTCGCGCTCTTGGAACGCATGGCCGCGTTCCATCTCGACCTCGAACCTCTCGGCATCTCGCGCGCGGATCTCGTGGAGACGACGGCCCGCATCATCTGCCAGACCGTCGCCGGTTCCTAGCGAAGCGCCGCGACGAGCGCGGCCGAGCTCACGTCTCGGGGTCCGAGACCTGCTCGGACGCCTCGACGACGACCTCGAGCTCGCGGTCGAAGACCTTCTCGAAGAGCTCGCGCTTGCGGCGGGTCGCCCAGAGCTCGAGCTCGGCGTCGCCGCCGGCCCGCAGGCGCAGCAGCACGATGTTGTCGGTGATCTGCGCGCGCACCTGGGTGACGACACCGCGGCGGCCGCGGTCGAGACCGTCGGCGAGGCGCAACAGCGCGGCGAGCCGGCGGACGCGCTCGCGGTCGGCTCCCGACAGCGAGCCGAAGAGCGGCTCGCTCGTCTTGATGTCGCCGCGGCGGTGGTGACGTACCAGGGCGGCGAGGAACGTGATCTCGTCGGGGGAGAAACCGCGGAGCTGGGCGTGCTCCACGAGGTAGGCCGCGTGACGATGGTGGCCCTGACGCGAGACGTGCTGACCGATGTCGTGCAACATCACCGCGTACTCGAGCAGCTCGCGATCGGCGGGCCCGAGACGGTGCAGCCGGTGCGTCTCGTCGAACAGCTCGAGCGCGATCCGCACGACGTGGCGCGTGTGCTCGGGATCCGACTGGCACCGGCGCGCGAGAGAGGCCACGGCGGCGCGCCGCAACGCGTGCGGATCGTCGGACCAGTCGTCGGGGTCGTGGTGGCCGACGGCGTCGAGGACGATTCCCTCGCGCAGCGCCCATTCACTGATCGTCAACGAGTCGAAGGCGAGAACATCCATCGCGACCGCGAGGAACAGCGAGCCCGCGACCACGAGCTCGGCGCGCTTCTCCTCGAGCCCGGTCATGCGCCGGCGGTCCGACGACTTGGTCCGGATGATCTGCTCGTGCAGGGCGAGGAAGTCGTCGCGCGCGACGGTGAGCTGATTGCGCGAGCGGGGCTCGTCGCCCCCGCGCTGCGCGAACACCATCGCGGCGAGATCACTCAGCGTGCCGCTGCTGCCGACCGCCATCCTCGGCGCGAACCCGTCGATTTCGGGGGCTACCGCCGACAACGCGTCGCGGAGGTGCTCTTCGAGAGCGCGCCGCTCGGTCTTCGCGGGCGGGTCCGAGTGGATGAATCGTTCGGTGAGGCGTCCGACACCGAGGTTGAGACTCGTCGCCCAGAGCAGCCGCGTCGCGTCGCCGACCATCAACTCGACGCTGCCGCCGCCGAGGTCGATGCAGAGCGCGGGCGCGGGATCGATCACGACGCTCGCCCGGATCGCGGCGAAGATCAGGCGCGCCTCCTCCTGGCCGCTGATCACCTCGACGTTGATGTCGGTCGCCTCCTCGATGCGGTCGACGACCTCGCTGCCGTTCGCGGCGCTGCGGATCGCGCTCGTCGCCTTGGCGAGCACCTCGGTCGCGCCCGACGCGTCGGCCAGTTGCTTCATGTGGCGCACCGACTCGACGGCCCGGCCGATCGACAGCTCGGAGATGCGCCCGTCGCGGCCGACCTCGTCGCCGAGGCGCAGCATGTCCTTCTCGCGGGTGATCGACTCGAAGCTGCCGTCGGGGTGCACATCGGCGACGAGCAGGTGGAACGAGTTCGAACCGAGGTCGAGGGCGCCGATCCGCATACCGGCTGACCGTACCCGGCGCGCGCGCTGCGCTCGCCGCTCTGGAAGGAACGGGGGGACGGGTAGATTCCGGACGGCAGACGACAATGCCTTCCAGGAGGATGCGGCGATGGCCGACTTCACGTTCGAGCCCCGGATGCTGATCGACGGCGAGCTGGTCGAGGCGACCGGCGGTGCGACCTACGACAACGTGAACCCGGCCACCGAAACCGTGATCGGTGCGGTGGCCGACGCGGCTCCCGCCGACATGGAACGTGCAATCGTCGCGGCCCGGCGCGCGTTCGACGAGACGTCGTGGGCGACCGATCGGGAGCTGCGCAAGCGCTGCCTCACCCAGCTCCAGCAGGCGCTGGTCAAGGAGAAGGAGACGCTGCGACCCCAGGTCGTCGCCGAGACCGGTACGCCGATCGGGCTGACGTTCGCGATCCAGCAAGACACCTGCATCGACGACATGCTCTGGGACATCGAGCTCATCGACCGCTACCCGTGGGAGTACGAGCTCGGCGAACACGAGTTCTTCGGCATCACGTCGAACCGGCTCGTCGTGCACGAACCCATCGGCGTCGTCGGCGCGATCACGCCGTGGAACTTCCCGTTCATGCTCAACCTGTCGAAGATCGCGCCGGCGCTCGCTGCCGGCTGCACCGTGATCCTCAAGCCGGCGCCCGACACGCCGTACAGCGCGACCTTCATCGGCAAGCTCGTGAAGGAGTACACCGACATCCCCGCGGGCGTGTTCAACGTCGTCACCTCGAAGGACCCTGCCGCGGTCGGCGACGTGCTCACCGGCGACGACCGCGTCGACATGATCTCCTTCACCGGCTCCACCGCGGTCGGCAAGCACATCACCCGGCAGAGCGCGGGAAACCTCAAGCGCGTGTTCCTGGAGCTCGGTGGGAAGTCGGCGAACATCGTGCTCGACGACGCCGACTTCGCCTCCGCGCTCGGCGCCGCGGGCATGGTGTGCATCCATTCCGGGCAAGGGTGCGCGATCACGACGCGGCTGTTGCTACCGCGCAGCCGCTACGAGGAAGGCGTCGAGATCGTGAAGGCCGCGTTCGAGAGCTTCCCCTACGGCGATCCCACCGACTTCGCCAACATGGCCGGCCCGCTCGTGAACGCGCGCCAGCGTGAGCGCGTGCTCGCGTACATCGAGAAGGGTAAGGCCGAGGGGGCGCGCTGCCTCGTCGGCGGCGGCCCCGCGACGCAGTTCGAGAAGGGATACTTCGTGCAGCCGACGCTCTTCGTCGACGTCGACCCCGACTCGACGATCGCGCAGGAGGAGATCTTCGGCCCGGTGCTGTCGGTGATTCCCTTCGACGACGACGACGACGCGGTGCGCATCGCGAACAATTCGCGCTACGGCCTCTCGGGCTCGATCACGAGCGGGTCACTCGACCGAGCGCTCGCGATGGCGCGCCGGATCCGCACCGGCACCCTCTCGGTCAACGGCGGGCAGTGGTTCGGGCCCGACACGCCGTTCGGCGGCTACAAGGAGAGCGGGTCCGGTCGCGAGCACGGTGTCCAGGGCTTCGAGGAGTACCTCGAGACGAAGTCGATCGGCCTTCCCGCCTGACGAACGGGCCGCCGCGGCTCAGTTGCCGAAGTCCCAGCCGATGCCGTGGCTGAACTGCGCGAGCACGTTCTTGGCGATGAGGATGCGGTGCACCTCGTCGGGGCCGTCGGCGAGCCGTAGCGTGCGCGCACCTTGGTACATCGCGTACAGCGGCAGGTCGCCCGACACGCCGGCCGCGCCCCAAACCTGGATCGCGCGGTCGACGACACGGCTGTAGGCCGACGGCACGAACACCTTGATCGCGGAGATGTCGGTGCGCGCGTCCATGTCGTTCGCCATCTTCTCCGCGCAGTGGATCGTCATGAGCCGCGCGGCCTGGATGTCCATGTACGAGTCGGCGATGAAGCCCTGGATGAACTGCTTCGTCTGCAGGAGCCCGCCGTGCACCTCGCGGACGCGCGTGCGCTCCACCATCAGGTCGAAGGCGCGCCACATCTGCCCGACCGAGTTCATGCAGTGGTAGACGCGGCCCGCGCCGAGGCGGTCCTGCGCGGCTTGGTGGCCGCTGCCGCGGCTGCCGAGCTGGTTCTCGAGCGGCACGCGCACGTCTTCGTAGACGATCTCGCAGTGGTCGCTCTCGACACCCCACACGTTGATACCGCGCAGGATGTTCACGCCCGCCGCGTCGCGGGGCACGATGATCTGCGTCATGGCGCCGTTGCCCTCGGCCGGGCCGTCGGAGTCTTCCGTGCGGCACATCACGATGAAGAAGTCGGCCCGCTTGCCGTTCGACGTGAACCACTTGTGGCCGTTGATCACCCACTCGTCGCCGTCGCGCCGCGCGGTGGTGCGCAGCGAACGGGGATCGGATCCGGCGGCGTCTGGTTCCGTCATCGAGAAGCCGGACTCGAGCTTCCCTTCGATGAGCGGGACGAGCCACTTGCGCTTCTGTTCTTCGGTCCCGTATTTCACGAGCAGGGTCTGGTTGCCGGAGTTCGGGGCGACGACACCGAAGAGCGCGGCGCCGCCGACCGCGTAGGCGAGGACCTCGTTCATGTAGGCGAGCTCGAGGAAGTCGAGCCCGGCGCCGCCGTACTCGCAGGGAAGGTGCGGCGCCCACAGACCCGCCTGCTTCACCTTGGTGCGGATGTCGGCGCGCACGTCCTTCGCAAGGGCGAGGTCGCTCGCGGTGACGCTCGGGTTGGTGCGCGACGCCCACAGGAGGTTCTCGTTCGGGAGGATCTCCTTGTTCACGATCTCGGCCGTGAGCCCGCGGATCTCGTTGATCCGCTCCGACATGGTTGCGATCGGCTGCACGTTCATCGCCATCGGTGCACACCTCTTCCTGCCGCGTGACGCGGCGGTGGGAATTCGCTCGCCGGGATCAGGTGCCGGCCGCCGCGTTCTGCTGGCGGACCCACGCGATCGAGCCGGCCAGGAACGCTCCGGTGTCCTTGGCCTTGCCGGCCGCGATGTCGGCGAACCACTCCGGCACGTAGCCCTCGAAGACGTCGTTCTCGATGAGGTGCATCACCGGCTCGACGATCTCGGTCACGGGGAGCATCTCGACCGCAGCGGTGAAGTCGTCGTTGTCGGGGAGCTGGAACAGCTCGGTGTCGAACACCCCGGGGTTCACGACGTGCACCTTGACGTCGGAGCCGGCGATGCCGAGGTCGACCATCATCGACTCCGACCATGCGGTGAGCGCGGCCTTCGATGCGGCGTACGCGGCTTCGGCCGGCGGTCCGAGGCGTGCCGCGACCGAGGAGATGTTCACGATGCGGCCGCCGCGAGCGTCGATACCGCGCAGTAGGGCGAGGGTGAGGCGGACGGGCGAGAAGTAGTTGATGCGCATCACCCGCTCGACGACGTCGGGGGTGAGGTCGACGACGCGGCGGCGCTTCGGGATCCCGGCGTTGTTCACGAGCACGTCGACGCCGTTGAGGTCCGCTTCGACCTGGCGCGCGAAGGCCTCGAGCCCGTCGAGGTCGGAGAGGTCGACCGTCCACGCGCGTGAAGCGGGTGCGTGCTCCTGGAGCCGGGCGAGCACCTCGGCGAGCCGGTCCGCGCGCCGCGCGCAGATGCCGACCGTCGCACCCCGGCGCGCGAAGCCCTCCGCGAGCGTGGCGCCGATCCCCGACGACCCTCCCGTCACGAACACGTGCTTGCCCTCGAGCGAGTAGCTCATCCGCGTCCCCCGATCGGTCGCCCGCACCACCGGCGGGTGGGTACATTCCTGACGTCTGCGTCAGTCTCAAAGTAGCCTGCCCGGGCCATGACGGCTTCCGAACCCTCTCCTCGCAACCCGCTCGGTCCCGGGCACTTCTCGCTCGCGGGGCGCGTTGCCGTCGTCACCGGTGCTGCCGCGGGCATCGGGCGCGCGACGGCCCTGGCGTTCGCGCGCTTCGGTGCCGATCTCGCGATCTGCGACCGCGACGAAGCCAACCTCGACACCTGCGCGACCGAGTTGCGCGGCGGGGGGTCGCCGGGTCGTCTCGGGAGTTCTCGACGTGCGGGACCCGGCCGCGGTGCAGGCCCACGTCGACGACGTCGTGCGGGAGCTGGGTCCGATCGACACACTCGTGAACAACGCGGGCGGCGGGTTCGCGGCCGCGTTCCTCGACGTGAACGACAAGGGCCAGGACGCACTCGTCCGCGAGAACTTCACGAGCGTCACCAACTTCGTCCGCAGCTGCGCGCCGCAGATGACCCACGGCGGGGCGATCGTCAACATCACGTCGATCGAGGCGCACCGCGCCGGACCGAACTTCGCGGTGTACTCGGCGATGAAGGCGGCCGTCTTCAGCCTGACCAAGTCGCTCGCCCTCGAGTTGGGTCCGCGGCTCATCCGCGTCAACTGCATCGCACCCGACGTCATCCCCACGCCCGGGATCGGCGAGGTCGGTGTGCACACGCCGCTGCCGGTCGCCGGCCACGTCGACGACGTCGCGGCGGCGGCCGTCTACCTCGCGAGCGATGCCGCGCGCTTCGTCACCGGCACCACGATCCACGTCGACGGCGGGAACCTCGCGGCGGCGGGGTGGATCCGGCGCGCCGACGGCACCTACGCGACGGGAGCCGAGCCCCGATGACCTCGCGGTGAAGTTCGGTGTCGCCCTCGGGCGCCTGAATCCGGCGTTCTTCGTCGACGCGACCGTCGCGGCCGATCGGCTCGGGTACGAGTCGGTGTGGCTGCCCGAGCACCTTGTTTTCACGACCGCGATGAGCCGCTCGCCGCATCCGGGGGAGACGCACCCGCCGGTGCCGCCGGAGACACCGATCTTCGACGCGTTCGCGTACCTTGCGTTCCTCGCCGCGCGCACCGAACGGGTGCGGCTCGGGACCCACGTCTACAACATCGGGCTGCGTCACCCCTTCGTGGCCACGCGCGCGGTGCAGACGCTCGACATCGTCTCCGGAGGGCGGGTCGAGTTCGGGATCGGCGCGAGCTGGCTCGAAGAAGAGTGGGTCGCCGCGCAGCTCGACTTCGCGACGCGCGGGCGGCGCGTCGACGAGGCCGTCGCGATCTGCCGCCGGCTCTGGACCGAGGCCGAGATCTCGTTCCACGGCGAGCACTTCGACTTCGACGGCGTGGTGTTCGAGCCGAAGCCGGTGCAGCGACCCTCGCCGCCGATCCTGGTCGGCGGCGAGTCGGCCGCCGCCCTGCGGCGCGCGGCGCGACTCGGCGACGGCTGGATCGGGATGGGGCACACGTTCGACAGTGCGGCTTCGCAGATCGACCGGTTGCGGCGCGAGCTCGACGCGAACGACCGCGATCTCGACGGCTTCCAGGTGTGCCTCGGCGGTCCGATCGAATCCGACACCGACGTCGCGCGCTGGGAAGCGCTCGGTGTCACCCGCCTGCTCGTGTCGCCCTGGCGCCGTTCGCCCGATGCACTCGAGGGCCTCGAGCAGTTCGCGTCGCGATTCGGCCTCGGGTACTGATCCGCGCGACGCGGGGCTACTCGGCGGTGAGTCGCTCGGGGTGCGACGAGAAGTCGCGGATCGAACCTCGGTTGCGCAGGCCGATGCGCGCGATCTCGGGTTGCATCGTGTGGCAGACGCCGCTCATCTGCCCGAGGAGGTCGGACGCGACGGGGATGTCGTCGAGGGCCATGCCGCGCCCCATCCCGATGTCGCTCGCGCGCCGCAGCACGCACGCCTGCTCGGCGGGCTCGGGTTCGAGGTGCTCGTCGGCCCACCGGAGGAAGCCACCGCGCCAGGGTGCGCCCGCGAACTGCGGAGGAAGGTCGACCGGTTCGCGGCCGGGCTGCTGGTGCCACTGCAACGTCAGGCGGCCGTCGACCCACAGGCGGTTGCGGCCGGCGATCTCGGGCCGCTCGAGGTTGGCGCCGACCTCGACGTCGTACTGGCGGACGTCGCGGCCACGCGCGGCGTGCGTCACCGCGTGCGCGGCGGCGTCGAACTGGTGGGTGCAGTTGAGGGCGGGGTCGGCGTGGCGCGCGAGGTGCGTCCAGCGGTCGGTGATCGGCGCGCCGACGATCGCGCGCAGGGATTCCGCCGCGCCCGGGCACGTCGACCACGGCCAGCGGATCGACTCCACGTCGACCGCGAGGACGGTGACGCCGTCGTGGCGGATCGTCACCCGGAAGTGATGGAAGTCGTCTTCGAGGTCGCCGCTGATTGCGTCGGGTGCGATGCGCCGCACGACGATGCGGCGCCGGTACACCTCGGCACCGACGTCGAGGGGCGGATCGAATGCGGACACCGAGCTCATCGCGGCCTCACGCACCGGTACCCGGATAGCCGCCGCCACCGAAGCGCGCGTCGAGCGCGTCGTAGTCGATCGCCATGCCGTGGCGCGGGATCGCGTCGACGAACTCGACGTGGCGAGGCTTCTTGTACGACGCGATGCGGTCGCGGCAGTGCTCGATCAGTTCCTCGGCGCTCACCGCCTCACCTTCGCGCCGCATCACGATTGCCGTGACCGACTGGGTCCACTGCCGGTCGGGGACGCCGATCACCGCGCAGTCGGCGACGGCCGGGTGCGCGCGCAGCGCGCCTTCCACCTCCGCGGGGTAGATGTTCTCCGCGGCCGACTTGATGAGCCGGGTCTTGGGTCCGACGAACGTGAGCGAGCCGTCGGCTTCCCGGCGCCCGAGATCGTTGGTGTGGTGCCAGCCGTTGCGGAAGCGGGCCGCGGTCTCCTCCGGCCGGTTCCAGTAGCCGTTCATCACGAGCGGACCGCGGCACGTGATCTCGCCGGTCTCGCCCGCCGCGACCTCGCGGTCGTCGGGGTCGACGATGCGCACCTGGAGGAGCGGCGACGTGCGCCCGTGCCCACCGAGCGCCCCGCGACCGAACGCCGCGAAGCTCAACATCCCGACGACCTCGGTCTGCCCGTAGCCGCCGGGATACCGGGCCCACGGGCTGTCGTCGACCGTGATCATCGCGTTCCACTCGGGACGGCCGCCGTGCGCGCGCAGGCTCGAGATGTCGAAACGGTGCTCTCGGTTGACGTCGCGGATTTGGCGGATCGTCGGCCCCACGAGGAACGCGCCCGTGCAGCGTTCGGCTTCGATGATGCGGCACAGCTCCTCGGCGTCGACGCGCGGTGTGAAGACGTTGGTGCCCGCGTGCACCAGCGTCGCGAGCGTCGAGAAGAGCGTCGCGACGTGGAACATCGGCCCGCAGTTCAGGTACACGTACGTCGAGTCGATCTCCGCGAGGCGGCCGATCACCAAGCCCTGCCCGATGAGCGCGGTGTGGCTCAACAACGCGCCGGCCGGCCGCCCGGCGAAGGCCGCGGTGTAGAGGAGCAGCACGGGCGCCGCGGGATCGACCACCTCCAGCGGGTCGATCGCGGCGCCGTAGGCGGCGAAGGTCTCGTAGCAGTCGTCGCCGTCACCGTCGTGTTGCAGCCAGCGCGCGCGGCCGGGTCCCCATGCTTTGCGAGCTGCGCGCACGGTGTCGCCGATCTCCTGCTCCTGCCACACGACCACGAGCGGTTCGAGGTCGCGCAGCACGAACTCGAGCTCGGCGGCGCTCTGGCGCCAGTTCGCGACGCAGAGGATGGCGCCGAGCTTGGCCGCCGCGAACAGCAGCTCCACGATCCGGAACGAGTTCTGACCGCACCAGAGGATCCGGTCACCGGCGCCGAGGCCCTCGCCGCGCAGCGCCTGCGCGACGCGGTTCACCCGCTCGTCGAGCTCCGTGTACGTCAGCCGGACGGCGCCGTCGACCACCGCCGGTTGCTGCGGCCACGAGCGCCGGTGCTCGCGCAGGAGGTCGCCGAGTCCGGTGGAATGCAGCTCGTCGACCACGGCGGCATCCTCGCGCGAGACTGACGAAAGCGTCAGGTCCGCGCCGCCGGACCGGTGCAGGGGGTGTGCGATGGCCGTGATCGATTCCGATCAGCATCTGTTCGAGTACCGCGGTCTGTGGGAGGAGCACATCGACCCGAGCGCGCGCGACGAGGCGATCCGCTTCGTCGACGACGCGCTCGGCAACGTGTCGGTGCGCTGGCGCGAGCACGAGCTCGTGACGGCCGACGTGCAGCTGCCCGGCGAGACCGACGCGATCGGTGAGCGCCGCCGCCGCGAGCGCGAAGGGCTTCCGCCGCTCACCCGTTACGACGACGCCCTGCCCCGCGACTACTGGGACCCGACCGCGCGCGTCGCCCGCCTCGCCGAGCTCGGGCTCGACGAGGCGGTGCTCTTCCCCAACTACGGCCTGGTGTGGGAGCGAACGCTCAACCAGTCGCTTCCCGCCCTCCTCGCGAACATGGGCGCGTGGAACCGGTGGTGCGCGACCGTCGCCGCCGAAGGCCGCGGGCAACTTCATCCGGTCGCGCATCTCAGCCTGCGCGACCTCGACTGGCTCGATCGCCAGCTCACCGCGCTCGAAGCCGGCGGCGTGCGGCTCGCGATGATCGCCCCCGCGCTCGTCGACGGCCGTCCCCTCTCGCACCCCGACCTCGACCGCGCGTGGAGCGCCTTCGTCGCGCACGGCGTGACCCCGGTGTTCCACGTAGCCGACCAGCCGCGCCCGTTCGACGACGCCTGGTACACCGACGGCACCGAGCGCGGCGTACCGGTGCTCGAGTCGGTGTTCCTCTACATCGCGGCCGCGCTGTCGTGCACCGACCTCATCGTCAACGGCGTGCTCGCGCGCCATCCGGATCTGCACATCGGCATCGTCGAGCTCTCCGCGGTCTGGGTTCCGATGTACCTGATGATGCTCGACGGCGGCTGCAACTTCGTCCGGCGGCTCAACGGGCGCGCGCCGTTCGATCTGGACCTGCCGCCGAGTGAGTACTTCCGGCGGCAGGTGCGCGTCTCGTCGTTCGCGTACGAGCTGCCGGTGAACATCACCAAGCAGCTCGGGGGGAGCGACCTCCTGATGTGCTGCAGCGACTACCCGCACTCGGAGGGGACCGCCGACCCGCTCGGCGACTACGCCGCGCCCGGGCGCTTCGGTGTCCGCCCCGTCGACGCTCCCGGACTCTTCGGCGCCAACGCGGCCCTGCTCCTCGGCCGCGACGCGCGCTGACGGTCGCCGCGCGCCGCGATCGAGTCGGCGGGCGGCGATCCCGGGCCGGTGCAGTACCGTGCCCCATGTGCTTCGCTCCGCAAGCCGACGTCGTCGGCGGGATCGTCGTCAGCGCGGTCGGCATCGACGCCTGCCGCAACCTGCGGGGTCGCCGGAGCCATCTCCTGCTCGCGACGCTGCCCATCGTCCTGGGCGGTCATCAGATCGTCGAGGCGTTCGTCTGGTGGGGTCTCGAGGGCCACGTTGCGCACGCCATCGGGCGGCTCGCGCTCTGGGTGTACCTGCTGATCGCGTTCGTGTTGCTCCCGGTGCTCGTGCCCACTTCCGTCGTGCTCCTCGAACCGGCGCGGCGCCGCCGGCAGCAGGTGGCGCCCTTCATCGCGCTCGGTTCCGTGGTCGCGGCCATCCTGCTCGTCGCCATGATCCGCGCGCCGGTTGACGCGACGGAGAAGCCGTATCACCTCGCGTACTCCTTGCAGCTCGATCACGGTGGCGTCGTCATCGTCCTCTATGTCATTGCCGTTTGCGGTCCGTTGCTGTTCTCCGGCTACCGGCCGATCGCGATCTTCGGTGTCGCCAACCTCATCGCGGTCGCGTTCCTCGCCTGGCTGACCATCGACGGGTTCGCGTCGCTGTGGTGCGCCTACGCCGCGGTTTCCGCCGCCGTGATCGCGATCTACATGCGCGCCGCGACACCGCCACTGGGCCACCCCGCGTTGATCTGATCCGCGCCCGGCCCGGCGGCGTGCAAGCATGTCGGCATGCTGACGCGCGCACTCCTCATCGCCGGCGCGCTCGTGGTACTGGGCGGCGCATGCTCGAGCGGTGCGGCCCGTTCGACCCCGACGACGAGCGCGGGTACGACCGCCGCACCCACGACGAGCACGACGTTGCCCGCCGCGCAGGTTGCGGCGCGCCCGTCGCCCGGGTGCGGCGCGGTGCCGGCGGTCGCGCCCGGCGAGACGAAGGTGAACACGACCTCCGGTACGACCGCGCGCTGGTACGTGCGGTACGTGCCGAAGTCGTACGCGACGCCGACACCCATGCCGCTGGTGATCGACCTCCACGGCTATTCGGAGGGAGCGACGATTCACACGAAGATGTCGGCGCTCGGACCGTTCGGCGAGACCCACGGTTTCATCACGCTGACACCACAGGGGAGTGGCGCGGCGGTGGCGATGTGGAACACCGACCTGCACTCCGCCGATGTGACGTTCGTCGGCGACCTGCTCGACGAGGCGGAGCGCACGCTCTGCATCGACGAAGCCCGCGTCTACGCGACCGGGCTCTCGAACGGCGCCTTCATGACGTCGGCCGTCGCGTGCGCGTACTCCGACCGCATCGCGGCCGTCGCACCGGTGGCGGGCATCCGCGACATCGACGGGTGCCGGTTCTCGAGGCCGGTTCCCGTCGTCACGTTTCACGGCACCGCCGATCCGTTCGTCGCGTACAACGGCGGCCTCGGTCCGAAGGCGCTGGACCTCCCGGCGCCCGACGGCTCGGGCAAGACGCTCGGGCAGTCGGGCGTGACGCAGGCGCCGGGTCCGTCGATTCCCGAGATCACGGCCGACTGGGCGAAGCGCAACGGGTGCGCGCCGGGCGCGCCGGCCGCGAAGCGGGTGACCTCCGACGTCACCGAGCTGGCGTGGTCGTGCCCGGCGGGCGCCGAGACGGAGCTCTACCGGGTCACCGGCGGCGGTCACAGCTGGCCCGGGAGCACGTTCTCGCAGCTGATCGAGGGCACGGTCGGGAAGACGACGACGACCATCTCGGCCAATGCCGTGATGTGGCGGTTCTTCGTCGCCCACCCCTTGCGCACCTAGCGCGGCGAGCGGCGGGGCTGGGGCGCCGGACCGCGGCCCCGCCGACTCTTTCGGCGAGCTCGCGCCGCTCTTCGGGCTGCAGCGCGCCGCGACGGCGCGTGCCCGCGGCGCGGCGGCGGTGACGTCGTACTCAGTGCGCGACTTCCGCACCGTCGTCCAGCCGGGTTCCGTCGCCGACCTCATCACGCGCGCGGCCGACACCGATCGAGACGTCGGCGCGCCTCAGCCCTCGGGGACGTAGAGCTCGCGGGGGAGTGTGCCGTCCATCCACACGAGATGCTCGACCCGCTCGCGGATGCGCCAGCCCTCGGGGGTCCGCACGAGGCGGTCGGCGTAGTAGCCGCCCATGAAGAAGAAGTGCAGCGGGCCCTCGCGCGTCGCCGCGCCCATCGGGTTGTAGACGGCCGTGCGCGCGGTCGCCTCGTCGCCGTCGATCGTCACCTGCGAGTTCGCCAGCAGGTGCTGCGTCGCCGGGAACGCGGCGAGCGACTTCGCGAGCCAGGGCTTGATCTCCGCCGGCGTGCCCTTGATCCCGCCCGTGCGCGTGTAGTCGATGCTGGCGTCGGGCGTGAACACGTCGTCGAGCGCGTCCCAGTCCTTGTCGTCGATCGCCCACGCGTACTTCACGAGCAAATCTTGGATCGCTTGCCGATCGGGACTCACGCGAGGGGTTTGGGAGGGGCGGCGTCGGGCTTGCAGTTGATGGCGAGGGTGAACTTCGTCGTCACGACCGGCTCGCCCGACTTCTCGTCGCGCCACGTCGTCTCGGTGACGTAGAACTCGAGCTTCCCGCCGTCGGAGCGCGCCTTCTCGTAGACGTCGGAGATCACGCCGTCGCCGACGAGCACGTCGCCGACGTGTGGCCAGCGCCCGTCGTGGAACTCGAACTCCTGCTCGCCGTGCAGGATCGCCCGGCCCTTGCCGCGCAGGTTCTCGATCGGCAGCCCCGCCGCGCCGCCCTGCCCGAGCGAGCCCCAGTACGGCATCACGAACGGGAACGTCGGCGGCACCGGGGCCGCGTCGCCCTCCGTGTACGACGGGGTCGTCGTCCAGGAGCGCCTGCGCGAAGACCCGCACCGGGCCCCGCTCGATGGCGACCCTCTGGGTACCGAGTTTCCGGCCCTTCAGCTCGTCGAGTGCCACGCCGTCTCCTCCGCATGACGCAGACGTCAGGAACGCGGGCAGGCTAGTGCCGGTCGCAGCGATCGGGCACGTTTGCCGGCGCATCGGCGGCGAAGCGGCCCGGATCGGTCTCGAAGTGCTCGCGGCAGCCGTCGGAGCAGAAGAAGAACCGGCGCCCGCCGTGCAATGCGGTTGCCGGCGCGTCGGCGGTGCGCACCTGCATCTTGCACACCGGGTCGATCGCGTATCCCCGTCCACCGCCGAAGCGCTCCTGGTTGCGCGCGAGCCAGAACAGTGTGGCGAACAGCGCGAGGAACGCGATGTTCAAAAAGGTCGTGTAGTTCCACTCGAAGCCGGTGTGCACGATCGTCTCGGCGCGATGCGTCGGGACGATGTGGAGCAGCGCGAACAGGCCTTCGACCGCGAGACCCGCGATCGCCATCACCGCGAAGAACTGCACGAGGATCCGCAGCGCGAGCTTCGTGCCGTAGTACTTGCGGTAGATGAGCAGCAGCGGGAGCGTGATGAGGTCGGCGAAGATGAAGCTGACGACGCCGCCGAAGCTGATGCCACCCTTCCAGAGCGCGGCGGCGAGCGGCACGTTGCCGACCGAGCACACGAAGCTCGCGATCGCGATGATCGGGCCGACCAGCACGTTCTCGATCGAGGTCCACACGCCGTGCCCGCGCAGGAAGACGTCGCTCCACACGTGCGGCGACACGAGCACCGCGAGGAACCCCGCGATCACGTAACCGATGGCGAGCTCGCGGCGCAGCATCGTGATGTCGGCCATGGTGTACGACGCCGCGTCCGACCACGCGCCCTTGGAGCGCAGCTTCTCGCCCCAAGCCGTCTCCTCGAGCTCGGCCTGGCGTTCGTCGCTCACGCCCGTCATCGCCTGGTGGTCGTGGCCGCCGGCGGTGTGGCCGGATCGGAGCACCTCGCGCGCGGGATTGGTGAGCCGCCGGTTGAGGAGCCAGCCGCCGGTGATCGCGAGCAACGCGATCATGATCGGGCCGCCGATGAACTCCGCGAGCGTGAACTGCCAGCCCATCAGGATGAGCAGCACGATCCCGAGCTCGAGCACCAGGTTCGTCGACGCGAACATGAAGATCATCGCGGTGACGAAGTCGGCGCCCTTCTGGAACAGCGACTTCGACATCGCGGTCGCGGCGTACGAGCAGCTCGACGACACCATGCCGAGGAAGCTCGCGCGGGCGACCGATGCCGGGCCGTGGTCGCCCATCACCCGTTCCATCTGCTCCTTGGGCACGAACGCCTGCACCGCGCCGGAGAGCCCGAAGCCGAGCACGAGGGCCCAGAGCGTGTCCCAGAACATGAAGAACGCCTCGCGCAGGCTGTGACCGACGTCGGTCAGCAGCGCGACGGCGATCACGAGCGCACCAGCCGCTCGATCGCGGCCGTCGCCTCCGCGAGCTTCGTGTCCATCTCCGGCCCGCCGACGTCGGCCGCGTCGCGCACGCAGTGCGAGAGGTGGTCGCCGAGGAGCTCGACCGCGACCGACTGCAGCGAGCGGGTGACGGCGGAGATCTGGGTGAGGACGTCGATGCAGTATCGGTCGTCGTCGATCATCGCCTGTAGCCCGCGGACCTGGCCTTCGATGCGACGCAGGCGCTTGCGGTACGCGGCCTTGGAGTCGGCGTAACCGGGCGTGGGGGTGGGTTGCATGGCCGCACTATACCCCCTAGGGGTATAAGGCAAACGGCCGAACGTCCCTTCTGGAGCCGTCAGCGGGCTCCGGTCACCGCCTGGGCGACCTCGGCCCAGCGGTCGCGCACCTCCGGCTTCCCCACCCAGGAGGCGGCGGCGAAATAGCAGACGACCCGGTCGGCCCGCCCCGAGTACCGGTCGATGATGGCGTCGGCGAGCCCGTCCCAGGTCGACTCGAGGGAGAACTCGGCGAGCATCTCGTCGGTGAACGTCGCCGCCATGCCCGCGACGTCACCGCGGGCCTGCTGCTCGTGCAGGCGGGCCGAGACTCCTTCCCAGCCGTGCCGCTCGAAGACGCGCGAGTAGGTGCGCGTCGATCCGTAGAACGCGAGCTGCAGGCGCGCCCGCTCGCGCCACTTCGCGCGCTCCTCGTCGGTGTCGCCCACGATCGTGAGCACGGGGCACACCGTCGCGATGTCGGCGGGATCGCGGCCGGCCTTCGCGGCTCCCAGCGCGATGTTGGCGCGCACGACCTCGTCGAGATACCGGATCGAGTGCAGCGGGTGCACGTGGACGCCGTCGGCCACCTCACCGATCATCGTGCACATCCACGGGTTGACGGCCGCGACGTACACGGGCGGGTCGTCGAACGCGATCGCGCCGGGCGACCACATGTCGGGGAGCAGCGAGAGCGAGTAGAAGTCGCCTGCGAACTGGAGCTGCTCGCGCCCGCGGAAGGCGCGAAAGATCGCCTTGAGCGCCGCCACGTATTCGCGCATCCGCGGCCCGGGATGCTCGAACGCCGATCCGTAGCGGCGCTCGATGTGCGCCTTCACCTGAGTGCCGAGCCCGAGGACGAAGCGACCGTGCGTTGCCTCCTGCAGCTCCCACGCGATCTGCGCGGTGACCATCGGGCTGCGAGGGAACGCGACCGCGATCGCGGTGCCGAGGTCGAGGCCCTCGGCGGCGAGCGCGGCCGCGGTGCACGCGGTGTACGCGGAGCGTCCGCCCTCGGTGATCCAGAGGCCGGAGAAGCCCGCGTCGCGCACTTCGATCGCGAGGTCGTGGATGCGGCGCACGGGCAGCCCGCCCGACATGACGTCGAGCTTCATGTCAGCGCCTCCTGGATCAGGCCGAGCGAGTCGAGGTCGGCGACGGCGGTCGTCGTGCGCACCATCGCGGCGTGGGCGCGCGCCTCGGGTTGCCAGCGGCTCCCCATCGCCGCGGTCGACACGGCGGAGTTCCAGGCGTAGATCGCGTAGAGCCGGTATTGCTCCCACTGCCTGGTCGCGTCGATGTGTATGCCGTGTGCATCGAGCCGGGTGCGGTACCGCGTGAGCCATCCGTGTTCGTGCGCGCGCCGGACGGCGGTGGGAACGGAGTTGCACAGCACGTAGGCGACGTCCCACATCCCTGCCTTCGCCATCACCATGCCCCAGTCGAAGAACCCGGCGCGCGTGCCGTCCACGAACAGGTTGCCCATGTGCGGATCGCCGTGCGCGAGCGTGCGTGGCGGCGCGGCCCACAGCTCCGCGATCCCGGGTGAGTCGCGCACGTAGTGCTCGCCGAGCGCGGCGAACACGGGCGGCATGTCGGCGGCGAACTGGTCGAGGGCCATCCGCATGAACCGTCCGCCGCTGCCGAACGCGATCCGCATGCCCTCGGAGACCCAGGCGAGCTCGCCGTCAAGTGCAGGATGCTCCCAGTACTGCGCGTGGAGGTCGGCGAGCTCGTCGACGATCGAGTCGACCACCGCGACCACGTTGTCGTCGGCCGGGCGCGGAAACCGGCAGCCCGTCGCTTCGAGGTCTTCGAGCACCATCACGTAGCCGTCGGTGTCGTCGACCGCCGCGTGCAGCACGCGTGGCACCCGAACCGGCACCGCGCCGGCGACGTCGCGGTAGAAGCGCGCCTCCGCGGTGCCGAGGCCGGTCCGCGCGACGAAGCGGCGTTGATCCTCACCAAAGGGCGGAAGCTTCACGAAGATGCTCGGCGGCCCCGCGTCGCCGGCGCCGTACGTGACCGCGATGCGGGCCCGGCCGGTGGTGCCGGAGTGCTGGTCGAGTACCGCGACGGCGGCGACCTCGACGCCGAGCACCTCCGCCAACCATGCGGGCGTGACGTCGGCGACGGCGACGGGAGCGGCGAGCGACGGCGGCACGGGGGGATCGTACGGGATCGGCCGCGGCGCCCTTCTCGGCGGTGCGTGCCCGTCAGTGTCGTGGCGTCGGAGTGACGCCCGGCTGTCCTCGTCCGACCGCGGCCCCTTCCGCCACATGGGGTTGCAGCCGCAGTCGCCGCTCACACGGCGCTGGTCCGGCAACGCCGGGGATGCCGTCGGGTCGAGAAGAGACTAGGTTTCCGCCCGAATGAGCGGGGTTCTCGTTCCGGGCAGGGGGTAGGGCATGTTTCGCAGGATGCAACGCGCCGCCGCGTTCGGCGCAATCGTCGCGATGTTGGTGCCGGCGGCGATCGGGGTGGGAACCAGTGCAGTCGGCGCGTCGGTTCCGACCGGTCCGTACTGGTCGGGAAACACCTACACCGGCACGTCGACCGACGACCCGGCGCACCCGCCTACGGGCGGGTCGGTGCAACCCGACACGGATCTGAACCGCGTCGAGCAGGCGGTGACGGTCGCCGCGACGTTCGACGCGGCGGCGAACGCTTACACCGCCGCGTTGCAGGAGTGCGACCACGACGCACTGAACTGCACAACGCTCGGCACGGGCACCATCCAGTCGAGTGGGGTCCTCTCGGCCGACGTCAACGTCGCCGACTGCGGTGACCCGCTCGGCTGCACCGTGAAGTCGTACCCGCCAGTGGACGCCGACGACGTGATGATCGTGCCCATCTACTTCGCGGCACCGCTGGTGACTTCGATCACCGACACGCCCGACCCGGTGACGGCCGGCCTCGACGTGCAGTACACGCTTTCGGTCCACAACGGCGACGCCTCGAGTGCGACCGGCGTGCACGTGCAGGTGACCCTCCCGAGCGGGACGAGCGCGGTGTCGTCGACACCGTCGGGATCGTGCACGCTCACCGCTCCGATCGATTGCACGATCGGCACGATCGCGGCCGGCGGCGACGGCAGCGTGCAACTGCTCGTGCAGAGCCCGAGCCCGGCACCCGGCAGCGGCCACATCACGATCACGGCGACTGCCACCCCGGGTTCGAACAACGTCGCGTCCGAGGACACCGCGGTCGTGGACCCGACTCCGGGGACAGCGTCGGGTTACGTGCCGCCGGGCGGCAACATCGACACCGGCGGGACCGATCCCGCCAACGTCGCGCTGCCGAACACGGGGACGGGCGCGCCGGTCACGATCACGCAGATCCCGAGCGGGAACACCTTCTGCAACGGTCCGTGCAACGGCACGGCATCGTTCATCTCCGACTTCCCCGGTTACAGCGACTCGCACCACCCGATCGCGCTGAAGCTGGCGTTCCGCGACCACGGCGTGTTTCCCACGTTGATCGACTACTTCACGTCGACGATCTACAAGGTGCGCGACAACGAGACGGTCGGCGTTGCGATTCCCGACTGCAAGGACGATCCGACCTGGAACAGAGCGCAGAAGGCCGCGGCGAAGTTCCGGCGCAAGTTCCGCATCGGGACGCTGAGCGGCATCGCCAATCCGGCGCCGTGCGTCGACGCCCGAACCATCGAGCGGGTTTCGGGGAACGATTACGTCGTGACGTTCACGATCCTGTACCTCTCCGACGACGGAGGATGGGCCCGGCGGTAGGAGCCGGCCGTCACACGGCCACTGGCGCGAAGGGAACATCGGGCACGATCTCCACACCGAGGCCGTCGAGGATCGAGACGGCCTCGGGGTCGCTCGTGGGCTCGTGCTTCGCGCTTGACCATGCGTCGAGACGGCGCAGAGCGACGAGGGTCAGGGCGACCTCGTAGCTCTGCGCCTGCTCGCGTCCGAGCGCGAGGCTCTCCTCGAGCGCCTCGCGAGCGCCGTCGAAGTCGCCGATCTGCGCGCGCGCATACCCGAGGTTGCGGCACAGGGGCGGTCCGAGCAGGCCGATCTCGCCGCCCGAGCGGGCCGCCGCGATCGTGCCCTCGAGCAGCTCTCGGGCGCCGCGCGCGTCGCCGGCGAGCACCATCGCCTCGCCCATGAACGTCTCGACCTGCCGCACCTCGAACCCGCCGTCGATCGCGAGGAACCCCTCGCGCGCTTCTTCGAGTAGCGCACGGGCCTCCTCGGGGCGGTCGGTACGCGCCGCGACCCGCCCGAGGAAGGCGGTCGCGAGCGCGAGCCCGCCGCGGTACTGCGCGGCGCGATACACGCGATGCGCGTGGTGCAAAAGCTCCTCGGCCTCGGCGTAGTGCCCGCGCTCGAGCAGGATCTCCGCGCAGTTCGCGGTGGCGAGCGCGGCCAACACGACGTCGCCGGTCCGCAGCCGCGCGTCGCGCGCCCGCTCGAGCAGTTCCAGGGCTTCGTCCCAGCGCCCGCCGTAGTACGCGATCTGGCCCAGGTTGTTCGCGACCGCGGCCTGGCCGGAGAGGTCGCCGAGCGTTTCGTAGAGGGAAAGGGCCTCGACGGAGTTGGTCGCGAGGTCGAGCCGGCCGAGGCCGATGTAGGCCCAGTCGAGCAGGAACTCCGCATGCGCGAGCGCGTCGAGGTCGTGCGCCGAGCGGGCGAGCTCGATCGCCGTCTCGCACCACTGGATCGCCTCGTGGTGATGGCCCTGGGCCTGGCGCACGGCGCCGAACCAGGCCGCGAGCTGGGCCCGCGGCCCGGCGGTGAGATCGACGTCGTCGAGCTCGTCGAGTCGGCGCAGTCCCCGGCGGATCCAGCGGACGGCCTGCGAGTACCGGCCGAGGCGTTCCGCGATCCAGGCTTCCTTCAGGCTGATCTTGGCCTCGTAGACGGGATCGTCGGCGCGCAGGCGGCGCGCGATGCGGTACGCGTCACGTGCGCGGTCGTACACACCGATCTGGTCGCGGACGTCGCCGAGCGACTCCGCGACCGTGGCCATCTCGACCGGGTCGAGATCGTCGATCCGCCGTCCGGCGCTCAGCGCGCGTTCCAGGAGCTCCTCGGCTTCGACGTTCGCGTATTCGGAGCGGGCGCGCTCGGCCGCGACGCGGGCGTACCGCCACGCGTCGGCGTACCGATCGCCATGGAAGAAGTGCAGCGAGAGCAGCGCGGCCTGCTCCTCGGGCCGGGCGGTCGACGCCTCGAGTGCCGTTGCGGCGCGGCGGTGCAGTTCGAGTCGCGTGCGGTACGCGAGCCCCTCGTACGCGACGTCGCGCAGGAGTGCGTGCCGGAACCGGAGCCGGCCGGGACCATCGGCGACGAGGAGCCCCTCGAGGCTGTGGATGTCCGATGTCCCGTCGAGATCGGGCTCGATGATGGCGGCGAGCAACGCGGCGTCGAACGCGTGCCCGAGCACCGCGGCGTGACGCAGATGCCGGCGGGTCGCGCTCGAGAGCCGGTCGATCTGCGCGGACACGAGCGAGTCGATCGAGTCAGGGAGCCCGCTGACCCCTCCGGCCGCGACCGCTTCCCGCGCGAGCTCGGTGAGGAAGCGGGGGTTGCCGCCGGCGCGCGTCACGAGCAGCTCGACCTCGTGCGGTCGCAACGGCTGCTGCTCCGTCGCGTGGAGAACGAGCTCGCGAGCGTCCTCGTCGGAGAGGGGCGTGAGTGTGAGTACCCGCGAATGCGTGCCCGACGCGTGGTACCCGGACGGGTCGTCGTTGCGGGTGACGCACACGAGCCACGGACCGTCGCCGACGTTCTTCTCCACCAGTCGCAGCACGTCGGTGGAAGCCTCGTCCATCCAGTGCGCGTCCTCGATGACGATGACGGTCGGGTCGCGCAGCACCGACGCGAGAAACGCGGCGCCGGCCTCCTCCACGCGCTGCTTGCGGAATCGGGGTTCGAGCTGGCGGATCTCCGCCGTGTCGGATATCGAGAGCCGCAGCGGCGTCGCGAGCAACGGCAACGACGGTTCGAGGGCGGGCGCGTGCGCGGCGATCGCCTCGCGCAGGCGCGCTTCGATCGTCGCCGGCGCTTCGCCGTCAGGGACGTCGAGGATCCGGTGGAGCAGCTCTCGGAACGCCCAGTAGGGGTTGGCCGATTCGTACGGGACGCACGCGACACGGACCACGTGGAGGTCGGGGGCGTCGTCGAGCAACGCGCGGACGAGCCGAGACTTGCCGAGACCGGAGTCGCCGCGGATCTCGACGACGCATCCGTGCCCGGCGTGCGCGGCGTCGACGGCCGTCCCGAGCGTCGCGCGCTCGTCGGTTCGCCCGACCAACGCGAACGTCTGGTGCGCCGGGCCGCGTGCCTCCGCACGTGGCGCGCCGACGGCGAAGGCCTGCACCGGCCGCGACTTGCCCTTGACCATGAAGGGCGCCAACGCCTCCGTTGCGAACGGGCTCCGCGCCGCTTCGAGGACTCCGGCCGTCGCGAGGATCTTCCCCGGTTCGGCGGCCGCCATCAGCCGGGCCGCGAGGTTCACGGTGTCGCCCATCACGGTGTAGGTGCGGCGGTAGGGCGGTCCGATCTCGCCGGCGAAGACGTGGCCGCGATTCACGCCGATGCGCACCGGCAGCCGGCGGTCGCCTTCGACGATGCGCCGAACGGCGCGCAGCATCCGTTCTTCGTCCTGGCCCGTCGCGCGGGGTACGCCGGCCGCGAGGATGATCTTGGCACCGTCGCGATCGATGTCGGTGGCGAGGAAGGTGACGTCGAACTCCGCGGCCGCGCGCTCGGCGTCGTCGAGGAGCTCGTTGAGCGCAGCGGCGAGCGCGCCGGGCCCTTCGTTCTCCGTGAGCTCGTCGACCCCGTCGACGTGCACGAACGCGACGGTCGCGACCCGGTGCTCGGGATCGTCGCCTCCGGCGAGCAGGTAGTCGCGCAGTCCGACCGGCAGACCCATGGTGAGGTGCGCGCTCGTCGGGTCGACGGTGTGCGGTTCCTCGTTCATCGGCGCGCCGGGTGCCTGGCGCAGGAGTACCCCCGGTCCCTTGGGTGCGCCGAGCGCCGCGGGCGGGAGGAGTGCCGCGGTGTCGGGGCTCACAACGATCTCGCCCGCGTCGGCCGTTCCTTCCATCGTCACCGTCGCGCTCGCGGCCGGCCCGGCGATGACGAGCTCGCGGTGCCCGTGCTCGTGTTCGCCGCCGACGAGGAACGCGAGGAACGCGCCGCTGTGCACGCCGACCGACATCCGCAGGCGCACGCCGCCACCGGGTGTCTCGACCCGCCCGATCGCGCGCAGGCGGGTGCGCATCCCGACCGCGGCCCGGCAGCCGCGCGCGGCGTGCTCCGCGCCGGCGAAGAGGATCAGCAGCGCGTCGCCGCCGAACTTGAGGAGCCCACCGCCTTCCGCGTACGCGACGGCGAGCAGCTCCGCGAAGCAGGAGCCGATGACGTCGGTGAGCTCCTCGGCGCCGACGCGACCGCGGCGGGCGAGGCGTTCGGAGAGCCGCGTGAAGCCGGAGACGTCGACGAACACCATCGTCGCGTCGAGCTGGCGCCAGCGCCGCCCGGGGTCCTGCGCGAGCCATTCGTGCACGAGGCGGGGCAGGAAGGGAGCGAGGATCTCGAATTCCTGCTCCGCAGCTGCCGGCATGCTCCCCTTCGCCACCATCCCCGCCCGTCTCGCGGCGTCGCCACGCGATGGTACGGGATCGATCCGCTGCGTACCGCGCCGCGGACCGAGCCGGCAGGGCGTCAGGTCGCCGCGGTCTCGTGCGCCTCGCGCAGCTTGTGCTTCATCACCTTGCCGGTCGCGTTGCGTGGCAGCTCGTCGACGAAGCGGACGACGCGCGGGCGCTTGTAGTCGGCGAGGCGTTCCGCGCAGAAGGCCTTGAGGTCGTCCTCGGTGAGCGTGGAATCCGGGCGCAGCACGACGTAGGCGCCGACGTCCTCGCCGAGCACCGTGTGCGGCACACCGATGACGGCGGTCTCCTGCACGTCCTCGTGCTCGAGGATCACGGCTTCCACGTCGACGGCGTAGATGTTGTTGCCGCCGCGGATGATCATGTCCTTCATCCGGCCGGAGATGTATATGAATCCGTCGCCGTCGGTGTAGGCGAGGTCGCCGCTGCGCAGCCAGCCGTCGGAGGTCCACGTGCGCAGCGTCGCGGCGTCGTCCTTGTAGTACTCGCGCTGCTTGCCCGGCAGCTTGCACAGCAGCTCGCCGACGACACCGGGCGGGCGCTCCTCGTCGGTCTCGGGGTCGACGATCTTCACTTCCATCGGCGGCATCGGCTTGCCGACCGAACCGATGCGCGTGCGGATCTCCTCCTTCGGCATCACGATGTACGCGGGACCGGCCTCGGTGAGGCCGTAGGAGTTGCTCACGCTCGCCTGCGGCATCTTGTCCTGGAGCTTCAGTAGGGTCGCGGGGGCGAGCGGCGCGGAGCCGATCGACACCGCGAACGGTCCCGAGAGGTCGGCGGTCTCGAAGCGCACGCTCGCGGTCACCAGCTCCGCCATCGCGGGAACCATGAACACCATCATCGGCTTGCGCTGCTCGACGACGTCGAACCAGTGATCGACGTCGAACTTCGGCATGTAGAGCGCGCAGAGCCCCATCTTCATCGGGTTGAAGATGAACGACATGCCCGCGAACGTGAACAGCGGTGCACCGTGCAGCCAGCCCGTGCCGAGCCAGTTCGGATCGCCGTTCGGCATCATCGCGACGTCGCGGTGCCGTACGACGACGCCCTTCGGGAGGCCGGTCGTTCCCGACGTGTACATGATGTCGGCGAGGTCGTCCCGCGCGAGGGGAACCTGGATCTCGCCCGCGTCGAAGTCGTCGAGCACCGACCACGGTTCGACACCGTCACCGGCGCCGTCGGGGCTCAGGATCGCGTGCAACGACGGCACTCCGGCGCGCACGGTCTCCACGAGCGGCAGCATCGACGCGCTGGTGACCATCGCCGAGATCTCCGCGTGCCCGATGATCGCGGCGAGCTCCCGCTCCGACAGCCGCGTGTTCGTGGGCACGCACACCGCGCCGGCCTTGTGGACCGCGGCGTAGGCAACGATCCACTCGAGGCAGTTGTCGCTCGGCATGTAGATGGAGACCCGGTCGCCCTTCTCGACGCCGCGCGCGGTGAGCCAGCGGGCGAGACGGTTCGAACGTTCGTCCCACTGCCGGAACGTGATCGTCTCGCCCCGGTCGAGGTCCTCGTACGCGTTGTCGTCGGCGTGGGCCTCGGCCATGAACCGCAGCTGGTCGACGAGCAGGGGACCCTTCGGTGGCATGCGCTACTTCCCGAATCCCATGGGCGGCACCTTGCTGCGTCGCCCGGCGAAGAGCGTTTCCTTGGCGGCGATGAGCTCCTCCGGGGTCCAGCGTCCCTCGGTGTGGATCTCGGAGACCATCTGCCAGCCCTCCATGAGAAAGACGTTCGGCCCGAACACCACGAACACCTGACCCGATACGTCGGCCGCGGCTTCGCTCGCGAGGAACACCACCATCGGCGCAATGTTGTCGGGATCGAACTCCGGACCCGACATGTACTCCTCGACGCCCGCGAAGCTCGCGGTCATGCGCGTGCGCGCCCGTGGCGCGATGCAGTTCGCGGTGACGCCGTACTTCCGCAGCTCGCGCGCGAGGACGAGCGTGAGCGAGAGGATCGCGCCCTTCGCGGCGGAGTAGTTGAGCTGACCGGGTTGGCCGTGCAGCCCCGATTCGCTCACGGTGTTGATGATCCGCCCCGTGACCGCCTCGCCGGCCTTCGCGCGAGTGCGCCAGTGCTCGGCCGCGAACCGGCACATCGCTGCGTGCCCCTTGAGGTGCACGGTCACGACGGAGTCGAAGGTCTCCTCGTCGATGTTGAAGCTCATCGCGTCGCGGATGATCCCGGCGTTGTTGACGAGGATGTCCAGTTGCCCGTACTGCGCGACGGCCTGCGCGACGAGCGCGGCGGCGCCGTCCCAGGTTGCGACATCGTTGCCGTTGGCGACGGCCTCGCCGCCCGCCGCGATGATCTCGTCGACGACCGCCTGCGCGAGCGCGGGGTCGACACCGCCGCCCTCCATCGCGGTGCCCCGGTCGTTGACGACGACGCGTGCGCCCTCGGCGGCGAGCAGCCGCGCGTGCCCGCGGCCGATGCCGCGGCCCGCGCCCGTCACGATCGCGACCTTTCCGTCGAGGATCCCCATGCGCGCTCCCGCGTCGCGCCGCAGAGGGCGCGACCGAAGGGGCGAGTCTCGCCCTGACACGCGCGTCAGGTCAACCGATCGGCGCGGGGAGCACGATGTGCTCGCCCGGGAAGATCAGGTTCGGATCGCCCGAGCGGAGGCTCGCCGCGTTCGCGGCGACGACGGTGCGCCAGTAGCGCGCCACGGCGAGGTCGGTCGCGGCGGGCTCCCGGGCCAGCAGGGCGCGACGAGCGATGACCCAGAGGTTGTCGCCGGGCCGGACCACGACCGAGGCCGGGTTCGTCACCGGAGGGGCCGGAACTGCCGGGTCGCTCGGAGCCCCGGGAGCGGGCGGCGCGGCGCGGCCGCCGCGCACGACGGGAGTGTCCGGCCGGGTAGCGGCGTCCGGTGCGCGTCCCGAGCTGCGCGCCGTGCTGCGCGCCGGCGCGGTGAGCGCCGGGACCGGCCCGCGCACGACCGGCCGATCCACCCGCGACACGGCCGCGGCGGGCCGGATCGTCGCGACGCTCATCGACGCTCCGAGCCCGACGACGACGGCGCGGTCGAGGAGCCGGCGCAGGGCGGCCGGCGTCAGCGCGTCGAGTCCCCGCCGGGTGCGCAGCGCGGGAACCGCGCGCCGGCAGCCCGAGAGCAACGTGGCCACGACGAGCCAGGCGGACAGGGCGGCGGCGAGCGCGCGGGCGGCACCGCCGTAGAGGTCTTCGCTCGATGCCGTCCGGGCCCATGCGAGCGTGCCGTGCACGGGAGGGCCGAACCGGCGTAGCGCCGGATTCCGGGCGAGCAGGAGCACGGCGGCGATCTCGCCGGCCGCGAGCGCGACCAGCAAGAGGCGGGAACGGTTGCGCGACATCGTCTGACCTTATGTGATCCTGTCTCTATGTGACAAGATGGATCAAAATGTGACGAACGACGATGTGATCGATCGCGGAGGAACGATGACGGAAGCGGACGAGCGGCCCGACCCCCTCGGCGGTGGCGGGGGAGCACCACTGCGGCCGGGCGCCGCCGCCGTGCCCCGCCCGGTGGCGCGGCCGGGGCTCGCCGAGCCGCGCCGCGCGCGTCTGGAGGCGAGCGTGCGCCGTCGCTGGGCGGGCGTGTCGAAGACCCGGTTGCGGCTCGGCCTGGGGGTGAGCCTGGTGCTCGTGCTCGCGATCGGGCTGACGGTCACGCGCGGCGGGCCCGCGTCGCCCGAGCCGGTGCCGACTCCGCCGCGGAACGCCGCGGGATCCTCGATCACGTCACGGTCGGGCGCCGATCCCGCGTCCTCGACCACGACGAGCGCCGCGCCGGCCCGCGCGGTCGTTGCCGTCCCGAGCTGGATCCCAAGCGCGTTCGCGGCGACGTGTGGGGCATGGCGTGCCGATCGTGTGGTGCACGTCGAATGCACGCCGGGGCGGGGAATCGTGACGCTGCACTACCGCGCCCTTCCGAACGTCACCGCGATGCGCGCCGCGTACGGCGCGCTCGCGCCCCGCGGCGGCGCCGACGGTGCGCCCGCGTGCGCGCAGGGACGAGCCGAGGAGCGCTCGTGGTCATGGCCGGCGAGGCCGGCGACCGTGGAGGGCCGCTATCGGTGCACGATCGGGGCCGGCCACGCCCGCCTCGTGTGGAGCAGCGATCGGCTCGCGGTGGTCGCCGAGGCCGAACGGGGCGACACCGACCTGCGTTCGCTGTACGCATGGTGGGCGGCCGAGGCCGGTCCGGTCGATTCGGGTCATGGCGATGGTCCCTGACGGGATCGCCCTGCTTTGCTAGGTTCCCGCCGTTCCGGGAGTTCGGGGGGACCAGATGGAGATCTTTCACAGGTACGGGCTCTGGGGCGGCTTCCGCATCGCCCACGTGATGTTCGCGGTCGCGTGGATGGGGCTGCTCTGGTTCTTCAACTTCATCCAGACGCCCGCGTACGCGGAGATGGAACCCGCGGCGCGCAACTCCGCGATGGACAAGCTCACCTGGCGCACGCTGTGGTGGTTCCGCTGGTCGGCGATGGGCACGGTCGCCAGCGGGTTGCTCGTCCTGCTCATCGGTGGCTTCGGTCGCACCGACGCCTACCCGAGCGACTTCTGGAAGTCGCCGTCCGGCATGGGCCTGGCGACGGCGATCCTCTTCGCGGTCATCATGCTCTACAACGTGTGGATGATCATCTGGCCGAACCAGCAGGTGGTCATCGCGAACGCCCGCAACGTGCTCGCCGGCAAGGAGGCCGACCCGGCCGCCGCGGGCAAGGCGCGTGAGGCGGCGCTCGCGTCCCGGCAGAACACGATCTTCTCCTTCAGCGTGTTCCTGTTCATGGTCGGCACCTCGCACTTCTTCGGTGATTTCAGCCACTTCAAGGAGCAGCCCGGCGCCGGCGTGCGCGTGCTCTACTACATCGTCATGCTCGTGGTCGCGGTCGGCTTCGAGGCCAACGCGCTCGGCAAGATCGGCGGCACCGCGCCCGGTGGGCTGCGGCTGATGTACGACACCCACCAGAACGCGATCTACACCGCGGTCGGGATGATGGTGTTCTTCTACCTCTTCTTCGAGATCTTCTTCCACGCGTAGCGTTCGGGGGCGCCGGGTCAGATGCCGAGCAGCGTCGCGATGCGCGACCGCTGCACGGCCGTGTTGCCGAAGAAGGCGTCGTTCGCCTTGGCCCGCTTCACGTAGAGGTGCATGTCGTGCTCCCACGTGTAGCCGATGCCGCCGTGAATCTGGATGCCTTCCTTGCCGAGCAACCGTTGGCAGTCGCCCGCCGCGGCCTTCGCGACCGCGGCGGCCAGCGTGCGGCCGGGGTCGTCCTCGGCGATCGTGAGCGCGGCGTAGTAGCCGGTCGCGCGGGCTCGTTCGAGCACGACGAGCATGTCGGCGAACTTGTGCTTGATCGCCTGGAACGAGCCGATCGGCACGCCGAACTGCTGGCGCTGCTTCACGTACTCGAGGGTGATGTCGAAGATCGACTGGCAGGTGCCGACCGTCTCGAGCGCGAGCGAGACCGTGGCCTCCTCCATTGCGCGCCGCACCGCGTGCGCGAGGCGCGCACCCGGCGCGCCGAGGACGCGGTCGGATGCGACCCGGGTGCCGTCGAGGACGACGTCGGCGACCGTTCGGCTGGCGTCGAACGACTGCACCGGTTCGAGCGCGACGTCGGCGCGCGGCACGACCGCGACGAGCACGCCGTCGTCGCCCGTTGTTCCCTCCAGGCGGGCGACGATCGCGATCTCGTCGGCGGCCGCGGCTTCCATCACGAAGCGCTTCGTCCCGGTGAGCACGACGCCGTCGCCGTCGAGGGTCGCCGTCGTGGTCACGCCCGAGGGATCGTCGTCGCCGTCGGCTGCGGTGATGGCGAGCGTGCCCGCGATCTCGCCGCTCGCGACTGCGCCGAGGAAACGTTGTTGCTGTTGCGCGTTCCCGGCTTCACGCACCATCGGGACGAACTGGGTGACGGTGGGAAGCAACGCACCCGGGGCGATCACGCGACCCAACTCCTCGGCGAGGATCCCGGCCTCGATCGCACCGAGGCCGATGCCGCCGCACTCCTCGGGCACGGTGAGTGCGGGCCAGCCGAGCCCGGTGACGGTCGTCCAGAGTGCGCCGGGTGAGGCGCCCGTCTCCACGACCGCACGGGCGAGCGAGACGGGACTCTCCTTGGCGAGGACGGCGCGGATGCTGTCGCGCAGGTCTTCCTGGTCGCTGCTGAACTCGAGCTCCACGCAGGCCCTTCGCTCCGGCTGACGGGGGCGTCAGGTTACTGCCGGAGCTCCGGAGCGGTCATCTCGGCCGCGAGGGCCCGTCGGTCGAGCTTCTCTCCGGCCGTGAGCGGCAACGCGTCGCGCACGACCACGGCCTCGGGGAGCTTGTAGCCCGCGAGCTGCGTGCCCGCGTGGTCCCGCAGCGACGCGAGCGACGGTGGCGCGGTCGCGTCGCGGGGGACGACGACGGCGACGCCGACCTCGCCCATCACCGGGTCGGGTCGGGGAACGATCGCGATCGCGGCCACCTCGGGATGACTCGACAGCACGCCCTCGACCTCGACGGGATAGACGTTGTACCCGCCGCGCACGTACATCTCCTTGCTGCGCCCGACGAGTCGGAGGCGACCACGGTCGTCGACCCACCCGAGGTCACCGGTGCGCACGAAACCGTCGGCGGTGAACGCGGCGCGCGTCGCGTCGGGGTCGCGCCAGTAGCCCGACATGACCGCGTCGGAACGCAGGCACACCTCGCCGATCTCCCCGGTGGCGACGGGACGGTCGTCGGGGTCGAGCACCGCGAGGTCGACGCTCGGGTGCGGCCGGCCCACGCTCACGATCGCGTCTTCCTCGGGATCGTCGAACGCGGTGCCGAGCCCGATGCCCGCTTCGGTGCAGGAGTAGCGCGTCGCGAGCTGCGCGTGGAAACGCGCGCGGGCTTCTTCCGCGAGGCCCGGCGTGACCGGGCCACCGCCGACGATGATGAAGCGCACGCTGTCGAGGTCGTAGGAGTCGAAGTCGGGCCGACGCAGCATGAGCGCGAGTTGCGCGGGCACGCCCGCGACCGTGGTCATGTGCTCGCGGCTCAAGAGCGCGAGCGAGGCGTCGGCGCGCCAGCGCGTCATGATGAACGTCGTACCGCCGCGGCGCAGCGCACCGGGCAGCTTCGTCATGAAGCCGAGGTGCGCGAACGACGTGCCGCTGAACGAGCGCCCGCCCGCGCCCCACGCGTCGCCGACGTCGGTGTGGGTGATGAACGCGAGCTGGCGGTTTCCGTAGAGTGCGCCCTTGGGCGTGCCGGTCGTTCCCGACGTGAAGACGATCGCGACCGGCCGATCGGGGTCGTCGGGGATCGGTGCCGGTGCCTCACCCGCGACGCGCAGTGCCGTGTGCACGGCCATGGCGGATTCCGCGGGCGCGACCTCGATGGTGTCGTAGCCGGTGGGTGCGAAGCCGGGTGCGGCGAGGACGAGCGCGGGCGCCGCGCGCTCGAGCACCGCGTCGCGCTCGCGTTCGGAGAGCCGGTCGTTCACGCCCGCGGTGATCGCGCCGAGTTTCGCCGCCGCGAGGTACGCGAGCAGGTACTCGGGGCCGGGGGGCAGGACGAGCGCGACGACCGCTCCGAGTCCGACGCCGCGCCGGGCGAGGCCGACGGCGATCTCGTCGGAGATGCGATGGAGATCTGCGTACGTGAGGGACCAGCCGGCCTCGCTCACGTAGGCGATACCATCACCGAATCGTGAGGCGGCTTCGGCGGTGGTCGCCGGGAGCATCAGACGCCTTTCATGGTGGGGTCGGGGGAGCGGACTGCCGGTGGCGGAAGCGTACAAGTCGGCGGGGAACGCCTCGCGAGCGTCGACCGCGCGCCGGCCCGCCGCGACCGGAACCGCCGCGCAAGGGCGCGAGCTGCGCGCCCAGGGTCGCAAGACGATGGCCAAGCTGCTCGACGCGAGCATGCGCGTCTTCGCGGAGCGCGGGTTCCACGCCGCACGCGTCGACGACATCGTGCGCGCTGCTCGCGCGTCGCACGGAACCTTCTACCTGTACTTCTCCAGCAAGGAAGACCTGCTGCGCGCGCTCGCGGTGCAGTGCTCCCAGCAGATGGAGGCCCTGGCGACGACGCTCGGCGCGGTCGGGCCCGACGCCGAGGGTTGGCAGGAGTTGCGCCGGTTCCTCGACGGCTTCCTCTCCACGTACCGCGAATACGGCCCTGTAATTCGGGCGTGGATGGAGGACCACGTCGACGATCGCGAGGTGAACCGCGTGGGCGTCGGCGCGTTCACGACGATCGCGACGACGCTCGGGCAGCGCATGCGAGCGGCCGGAGCACCCGGCGGCGACGCCGCGATCGGCGCGCTGATGGCATTGCTCGAACGGTTCGCGTACTTCCTCGTGTCGCGCCGCATCGAGCTCGACAACGACGAGATGCTCGACACGCTCACGAACGTGCTGCACCGCGGCTTCTTCGCGGCGCCGGTGCTCGTCGCCGGCTGAGCGCGGGCCGTGCGACGCGCGCCGGCCCGGCTGACCGCGGTCGACGGCCTGCGCGCGCTCGCCGCGACCGGCGTGTTCCTCGCGCACGGCGTGTTCCCGGCGCTGTTGAACCCGGTCGGTCGGCAGTTCATCAACCTGGATCTCGGCGTCGAGATGTTCTTCGTGATCTCGGGGTACCTCGTGTTCCGACCCTTCGTCGTCGCGCACCTCACCGGCGGACCGCCCCCGGGTCTCCGTTCGTACTTCACCCGCCGCGTGCTGCGGATCTATCCGGCTTACTGGGCCGCGTTCGTCGTCCTCACGCTCACCCATTCCGTTCGCACGCTCGGCCCGGCCGACTTCTGGCGGCACTTCTTCCTCGTGCACGAGTACTTCGACTACGAGCAGAGCCGGGGCCTCGCGGTGTCGTGGACGCTCGTCGTCGAGGTGACCTTCTATGCGTTCCTGCCGTTCTGGGCGGCGGGGATGCGCGCCGCCGGTCGCGTCGTCGGTGCGTGGCGGGCCGAGCTGCTCGGCGCGCTCGCGCTCGTCGCCGTCGGCTATCCGGCGCTCTGGCGCTACGACGTCGATCGCGCGCATCTCCAGCCGTTGCTCCGTGTCCTTCCGCCCGCGTTGCCGGCCCTGGGCGCGGGGATGGTGCTCGCGGTGCTGTCGGTCGGGGTCGAGCACGGTCCTCCGGTCGCGCGTGACGCCATCCGTGCCGCGACGCGTGCGGGCTGGTGGTGGATCGCCGCGGCGGTGTTGTTCTGGGTGATGACGAAGCCGAGCGTCGTCACCGTCGCGTTCCACCCGGGGCTGCAGTGGCGGCGCGATCTTTACCAGTCGTTCATCGCGCCGCTGCTCGTGGCGCCGATCGTGCTGGTGCCCGACGGCGGCGGTGTGATCCGCCGGGTGCTGCGAGCGCGCGTCGTGGTGATGGTGGGGATCGTCTCGTACGGGCTCTATCTCTGGCACCGGTCGATCGTCGACAACATCGCCGCGCCGCACGCGCAGCACGGCGGCGGCGTGAACGCGGTCTTCTGGCTCGGGCTCGCGTACGTGATCAGCGTCGCGATCGCGGTCGTGAGCTTCCTGCTCCTCGAGCGCCCCCTGATCAACCTCGCGCACCGGTCGAGCGCACGCGACACGACCCGGCGGGACCGCTCAGTCGACACCCAGGATCGCGGTGCTGGCGGAGGAGAACCAGCCGCCGGTGCCGTTGACGCACGCGAGGCGCGCGCCCTCGACCTGGCGCCCGACCGCCTCGCCCCGTAGCTGGCGGACGGCCTCCACGAGCAGGAACATGCCGCGCATGCCGGGGTGGCAGTGGGAGAGCCCGCCGCCGTCGGTGTTGGTGGGCAACGTGCCGCCGACCCGCATCTTGGCGTCTTCGACGAACGGGCCGCCCTCGCCACGCCCGCAGAAGCCGAGCGCCTCGAAGGTGAGCAGCACCATCGGCGTGAACGCGTCGTAGAGCTCGCAGAAGTCGATGTCGGCAGGGGTGACGCCGGCCCGCTCGAACGCGAGCCGGCCGGAACGCACGGCGGGGGAGACGGTGAAGTCCTCCCAGTCGCTCATCGTGGTGTGGCTCGTCGTCTCGCCCGTGCCGAGCACCCACACCGGAGCCTTCGGCAGGTCGCGGGCGCGTTCCTCCGAGGTGAGGACGACCGCGCCGCCGCCGTCGCTGCGAATGCAGCAGTGCAGCTTCGTGAGCGGGTCGGCCATCATCCGCTCGCTCTGCACGTCGTCGATCGTGATCAGGTCGCGGTAGAAGGCTTCGGGGTTCAACGACGCGTTGTAGCGGGTGGAAACCGCGATCTCCGCGAGCTGCTCGATCTTGGTGCCGTACTCGTGCATGTGCCGGCGCGCTGCCATCGCGTACTTCGAGATCAGCGTGTGCCCGTACGGCACGTCGAACTGCACCGGTCCGCGCGCGCCGAAGGAGAGGTTGGCGCTGCGCCGCCGCGCCTTGAGGTCGGCGCGCGCGGTCGAGCCGTAGACGAGCACGACGACCTCTGCGTGGCCCTCCGCGATTGCCGCGGTCGCATGCTCGACCATGAACTCCCACGTGCTGCCGCCGACGCCGGTGCCGTCGGCCCACGTCGGGCGCAGGCCGAGGTACTCGGCGACCTCCACGGGTGCGAGCAGGCCCATGCCGCTGGAGCCGAAGCCGTCGATGTCGTCCTTGGTGAGGCCGGCGTCCGCAATCGCGCGGCTCGCGGCTTGGTAGTGCAGCTCGAAGGGCGACTTCGTGTCGACCCGCCCGATGTCGGACAGTGCCGCGCCGACGATCGCAACCCGGCGACCCACGCGATGCCTCCGTTCCCCGGCTCTTCTGAACCGGCTCGTGCCGATGGGTTCAGCCGCGCCGCTGCGCGTCGATGCCCGGGTTCTCGCTGCGGAAGTGGTAGCGGTTGAGGATGCGGCTGATGTCGACCGGGTCCCACTGCTTGGGGGAACCGTCCTTGTCGGTCGCGAGGAACTGCTCGCCCATCTCCCACGGCTTGTAGACGCAGAGGTTGTTGCCGACGACGCGCAGCACCTGCCCGGTGACGTGCAACGCGAGGTCGGACGCGAGGTACACCACGCCGGGCGCCGAGTTGCCCGGGTTCATCGGGTCGAACTCGGTGTAGTCCTCGGGGTTCTTGACCTCGATGTCCTTCATCGCCTGGCCGACCATGCGCGTGAAGCCGCCGGGACCGATGCAGTTTGCGCGCACGCCGTAGCGGCCGAGCTCGAGGCTCGCGATGATCGTCATCGCCGCGATGCCCGCCTTCGCGGCGCCGTAGTTGATCTGGCTCGCCTGGCCCTGGAGGCCGGCACTCGACACCGTGTTGACGATCGCGGCGCGCGGCTGGCGCCCTTCCTTCGACTCGTTGCGCCAGTACGCCGACGCGTGGTTCATGGTGTTCCAGGTGCCCTTGAGGTGCACCCCGATCACGGCGTCGAAGTCGGCTTCGCTCATCGAGAACATCATGCGGTCGCGCAGGATGCCGGCGTTGTTGACGAGGATGTCGAGGCGCCCGAAAGCCTCGACCGCGGTGTCGATGATGTTCTTCGCGGCCGCGTGGTTCGAGACGTCGTCGTAGTTCGCGACCGCCTCGCCGCCGCGGCTCTTGATCACGTCGACGACGGTCTCGGCGGCCGTCTTGTCGGCGCCCTCACCCGTCACCGAACCACCGAGGTCGTTGACGACGACCTTCGCGCCGTGATCGGCGAGCAGGATCGCCTCGCCGCGGCCGACGCCGTTGCCGGCGCCGGTGACGATCGCCACCTTGCCGTCGAGAATGCCCATGAGCGCGCGCCCCCAGGGTTGCAGGAAATGTGACAGTGGTGTCAGGGTATCGGCACGCTCGCGACGCTGCCAAGCTCACCGCCGCCGGCGCGCGAGCCGGCGCGTGAGCGCCGCGAACCGGGGGGATTGCGAGAGACGATGGGCGTCGACAGGAGCGTCATCGGGGCGAAGACGGGAGCTTGGCGCGTCACCGTCGAGCGCGCGCCGATCGTCAACTTCGCGACGGCGCTCCACGACACCAGCGCGGTCTCGACGCAGCCGTCGGCCGCCGCGGCGGCGGGGTTCGCGGGAACGCCCGCGCCCCCGACGTACTCGTTCGTGATGGCGCACTGGGGCGCGTACGCCGACGAGCAGCCTCCCGACCCGTCGGGTGGCAGGAACCCGATGCACACCATCATGGGCGACCTGTACGCGAAGGGCGCGCTCGTCCTGCACGGCGAGCAGGAGTTCGAGTACCACCGGCCGATCGTCAGCGGCGACGTGCTCGACGGCGAGCAGTCGATCACCGACATCTACGAGAAGGACACCGCCGCCGCGACGATGACCTTCGTGGTGATGGAGACCCGCTGGACCGACGCGGCGACCGGCGCGCCCGTCGTCACCGAGCGGTTCAACCTCATTGCCCGGTTGAAGAAGTAGTCGCAGTCCGTTCGGGAGGGGATCCCCACGTGGGTCGGTTGCAGGACAAGGTCGCGATCATCACCGGTTCCGGTCAGGGCATCGGGCTCGCGTACGCGCAGCGGTTCCTCGAGGAGGGAGCGAAGGTCGTCGTCGCGGAGGTGAACGAAGAGCGGGCGGCGGGCGCGATGCAGGCGCTCGAAGGCAAGGGTGACGCCACGTTCGTGCGGACCGACATCTCCGACCCCGATTCCGCGCAGCACTGCGTCGACGAGACCGTCGCGCGGTTCGGGACGGTGCACATCCTGGTGAACAACGCCGCGCTCTACTACGACATCGACAACTTCGACCCGAGCTACGAGTACCTGCTCAAGGTGTTCAGCGTGAACCAGCACGGCACCTGGCTCATGGCGCGCGCCGCGTCGCCCGTGATGGCGAAGCAGCACTACGGCCGGATCATCAACCAGTCGTCGGGTGCCGCGTACGCGTACATGTTCCCGCCCGCCGGCGACGACTTCCCGGGCCTCGGCAACTACAGCTACAGCATCACGAAGTGGGGCATCGTCGGGCTCACGAAGTTCCTCGCCGCGCAGCTGGGCCAGTACAACGTCACCGTGAACTGCATCGCACCCGGCGTCACGATGACGGAAGCGACGAAGAAGATCGTTCCCGACATGTTCATCGACGGCATGACCGCGATGACGGCGATGAAGAGCACGCTCGAGCCCGAAGACCTCGCCGGCGCGTGCGTGTTCTTCGCGAGCGACGACGCCAAGTTCGTCACCGGTCAGACGCTGGTCGTCGACGGCGGACTCGCGATGCCGGCCTAGCGGCAGCTCACGACGCGGCGGCGCCCTCGCCGAGCGCGAGGGTGATCCCGACGTCGGGCGCGAGCCCGAACACGGGATTCGACACCGAATCGTCGACGCGACCCCAGCGGACGTCGGTCCCACTGGTGAACACGACGGTGCCGTCGTCTCCCACGACCACGCGATCCGCCGAGATGCCGAGCTGGTGACGATCGGAGCTGCCGACGCGTGACACCAACAGCCGGTGGGTCAACGGCCCGCGCAGGTCGCTCTCGATCCACGCGAGGTTGCGGCCGTCGGGTGAGAGCGCGGCGATCGCGACACCCCGCTCGGTCACGAGCGACATCGCACCGGTTCTCACGTCAAGGGTCGACAGGCCGCGCGAGGTGTTGAATGCGACCGTGCTGCCCGCGGCGGCGAGGACGTCGACCACGCGAGATCCGATGACCACCCCGGGTTGCGCGCCGCCGGTCAGGCCGAGGAGTTGCAGCTCCGTTCCGGCGTCCGTCGGCAGCGGCACGATCAAGCCGTCGTCGACCGCACCGACCGGCTCCGGGATGACGACGGGTGTACCGAGCGCGCCCGTCGCGGGGTCGTAGCCGCGCGCGCTCCATACCGGTCCTCCGAGTTGCGTCGCGATCCACGCCTTGGTTCCCCTCGCCGACGCGAACACCCGATCGCCGTCGGTGACCGCGAGTGCCGAAGGTGGTGTGAAGGTGTCGTCGATCCGGACGATCGTGGAAGCGCGCTCCACGAGCCACCCTCCCGCGATGCGCGCCACGCGGCCGGGCGCTCCCTGACCGGCGGGGCCGCGGAGCAGCCAGCTGCGGATCTCGTCGCGCGCGGGATCGAAGATGTCGACCTGCGTCGCGTCCGCCGCGAGGAGCCGGAGGCCCGGGACCGGCGGCAGGCCGGGGCCGTCGCCGGCGGGCGGTCCGAGCGGCCCCCGGCGGGGAAGGTCGAGGGCGCCGACCTGCGACACGCCGTTCACCGCGACGGTTGCCGCGGCCGCGGGGAGCGGACGGCTCGTCCACATGAGGGGAGTGCTCGGTTCGATGAGCCCGAGGTGCGGTGGCGCGGTGGCGCGGATCTGGCCGAACAGCACGTTGCGCCCGTCGAGCGTCCAGGACACGGTGAGCCCGGCGCCGTCGACGTGACCGGGCCGCGACGGGATCTCCAGGCGCCCACCGGCGGTGATCGACGACGTCGCGCGGGTGGTCAGATCCGCGAGCAGCACCACGGCGGGCGCCGTGATCGACGGGTCGGGGACGACGACCGCGAGGCGGCTGCCGTCAGGCGAGAAGACTCCGACCGCCGTGAGGATCGCGCCGCGTGTCGGGTGGCCGGGCAGTTGCAGCCACGTCGTCGTCGTGCGGGTGCCGATCTCGGTGATGTTCACCGGGCACCGCAGCGCGCCGCACTCGCCCGTGACCCACGCGACGCGGTCGGGGTGGACGCCGATCACCGTCGCGCCGCGCGGCAGGAGCGCGCGCGACGGCTGCGCGTCGAGCGGCTGCACCTCCACTCCGGTGGGCGCGTGCACGAGCAGGCCGGCGTTCGTCGCCGCGAACGCGACGCCGTCGGTCGCGACCGGCCGTGGCGTCGCAGCCGCACCGACGGCGACGGAACGGGTGGCCGAGGCGAGCCACAGCTCGTCGTCGACGGCACCGGCGAACACGGCGTCCGCATCGACGAAGTGCGCCGCCGGGTCCGGATCGGAGAGCGCGAACCAGGCCAGCCGGCCCTGGGTCTCGACCGCGAAGGTCGAACCGGAGTGCGCGACGAGCCGGACTGCGCCGGTCGGGAGACCGCTGACGCGTGGCCTCGTGACCGCGCCGGTGTCGGTGTCGACGATCCGCAGCCCGTCGGCGCCGCCGGTGACGGCCGTCGCGCCCGCCCGTATGGTGAAGAGCGCGCCGGCGCCGGTCGCCGAGGTGCCGAGATCGACGCGGCCGGGCGGGACCGTCGTCTCCGACGACGCGTCGCGGTGATGGCCGCCGTTGCGGGTCGCGTCGACGATCAGTGACGTCGCGAGCGCGGTCACCACCGCGATCGCGAGGACGACCGGGAGCCGATGGCGCCGGGCGGCACGGCGCGCCGCGGGACGGGCGCGGCGGGCGCGCGGTGCGCGTGGTGGCGCGGACGGTGCCGGTTCGAGCTCGACGACGTCGAGGTGCTCGAGCTCGGGAGGTTCGGAGCCGGCGCGGCCGCGGCCCGCATCGGAATGACCCGGGGTCACCCCGCGAGTGTGGCGCGCCGGGAGCGCGGCGCGTCAGCGGGGCCGGCGGGAGAGCGCCGAGAACGGCAGGTCGCGGTCGACCCGCGGCTCGGACGGCAAGCCGAGCACTCGCTCGCCGACGATGTTGCGCTGGATCTCGTCGGTGCCGCCCCGGATCGAGAGCGACGGCGCGGTGAGGAACAGCGTCTGCCATTCGCCGTCGCGCGCACCGGGACCGGCGACCGCGGCCGGACCGAGCGCCGCCATCGCCGCGTTCGTGAACTCGCGGAACACCTTCGCGGAGCGCAGCTTGAGGCCCGAGCCCTCCGGACCGGGGCGCCCGGCCTTCGCGCGGTCGCGCGCTCGTCGCATCGTGAGGCTCGCGACCCGCAGCTCCACGATCACGCGCGCGAGCTGCTGGCGCACGAGGGGATCGCCGGCGAGTACCGAGCCGTTGCGCGAGCGCGACGAGCCGGCGTTCGTCGAGCCACGCGCCCGCGGGTTGCGCGACGCCGCTGCGTTCGTGCGCGAGCGTCGTGAGCGCGACACCCCAACCGCCGCCGGGCGCGCCGATGCGATCGCGGTCGGGGACGCGCACGCCGTCGAGGAACACCTCGGTGAAGTGCCGATCGCCGTTCATCTGGCGCAGCGGGCGGACGTCGACGCCGGGAGTGCGCAGATCGAGCCCGAACGCGGTGATCCCTGCGTGCTTGGGTACGTCGGGATCGCTGCGCGCGAGAAGGAGCCCCCATTGCGCGTAGTGGCCGCGGCTCGTCCAGACCTTCTGGCCGTCGACGACCCACTCGTCGCCGTCGCGCGTCGCGCGCGTCGAGAGGCCCGCGAGGTCGGAGCCCGCGTCGGGCTCGGAGAAGAGCTGGCACCAGATCTCGGTGCCGGTGCGGATGCCCGGGAGCCAGCGCGCGCACTGTTCGGCGGTGCCGTGCTCGAGGAGGGTCGGGCCGACGAGCGCGAGGCCGACCAGGAAGGGGTAGAGGTCGGGGACCGCGAAGCGGCCGAGCTCCTGGGTGACGGCCGCGACCCGCGCGCCGTCGAGTCCCATCCCGCCGTGCTCCAGCGGCCAGGTCGGGACCGCCCAGCCGCCGTCGGCGAGGGCACGCAGGTACGCGCGCCCGGCTTCGAGGTCGTCGCTCCCTGCGCCGAGCACCGTTCCCGGGGGTTCCGCGCCGGTACGCGGTGCGAGCCGCACCGCCAGCGCCGCCCGCACCTCCGCCCGGAACGCCGCTTCGCTCACGGCTCCGGACCCGGCTTCCCGTTCTGATGGTCTGAGCGGACCGATACGGTCCTGCAAGCCCATCAGAACGCGGCCTTCGGCCCGGCCTCCGGGGGCGCGGCCTCCGGGGGCGCGGCCTCCGGGGGCGCGGCTTCCGCGTCGTCGAGCAGGCGGGCGATCTCGGCGCGCAGGGGGCCCTTCTGGACCTTGCCGCTGGGCGTGCGGGGGAGCGCGTCGCGGAGTTCCAGTCGTTCGGGGCGCTTGAAGGGCGCGAGCCCCGCGGCCGCGACATGCGCGGCGAGCGCGGTCAGCGTGGGTGGCTCGCCGCCGCGGGGGATCACGAATGCGCACGCACGCTCACCCATCGTCGGGTCCGGCATCGCGACGACCGCGCAGTCGGCGACGGCCGGATGGGTGAGCAGTGCGTGCTCGACCTCCGCGGCGGAGATGTTCTCGCCGCCGCGGATCACGATGTCTTTCAACCGGTCGACGATCGTGAGGTAGCCGCCCGCGTACGTGGCGAGGTCGCCGGTACGGAACCAGCCGCCGGCGGCGAACGCCTCCGCGTCGAGTTGCGGATCGAGATAGCCGCTGAACATCTCCGGACCGCGGGCCCAGAGCTCGCCGACCCCGCCTTCCGCGACGTCGACGCCGGTCGCCGCGTCGACGATGCGGATCTCGGCCGGGCCGATGACGACGCCGTCGTTCGTCGCCTGTTGTTCGGTGCCGTCGCCGAAGCGTCCGGTCGTGAGGGTCGGGTACTCGGTCGAGCCGTAGGTGCGCTTGCACCAGCACCCATCGGGTCCACCGAAGCGGGCCGCGCCTTCCCGCACCGTCGACGGCGCGACGCCCGCGCCCCCGAGCGACAGCAGCCGCACGCTCGTCGTGTCGGCCGTCGCAAAGTCGGGATGGTCGATCATCGATCGTACGAACACCGGTGTGCTGATCATCACCGAGATGCGCTCGCGCGCGACGGTCTGCAGCGCCACGCCGGGATCCCAGACGTCCATCAGGACGGCCGGGACACCGAGCGCGAGCGGCATCACGACGCCGTAGGTGAAGCCCGCCACGTGCGTCATCGGCATCGGAAGCAGCTGGCGGTCATCGGTCGTGATGGCGTGCGCGCCGCCGAGACCGTCGGCCTCGCACCGCAGGCTCTGCTGCGTGTGCACGACGCCCTTGGGTTGCGACGTGGTGCCCGACGTCCACAACAGGAGCGCGGCGTCATCGACGAGCGCCGGCGCACGATCGATCGCCGGCGCGCGTGGGTCGCGGAGGATGTCGTCGAGCTCCCCGTCGCGCGTGCGCCACGTGGTGCCGATGAAGCCGACGTCGCGCAGCATCTCGCCGTAGTCGAAGCCCCGGAACTCACGCGGCACGATCGCGAGGCGCGCGGCCGTCTGCGTGAACACGAAGCCGACCTCGGCGTGCCGCAACGTCGGTGTGATCGGGCTCGCAACCGCGCCCGTCATCAGGATTCCCCACGCGAGCGCCACCGACTCCCACCAGTTGGGCAGCTGGTAGACGACGACGTCGCCGGCGCTCACGCCCTCGGCGCGCAATGCCGCCGCGACGCGCTGCGCCTGGGCGCGCACCTCTGAACCGGTGAGACGAACCTCGCCGTCGACGATCAGCTCGCGGTTCGCGTCTTCGGCCGCCCGCGTGTCGAGGCGGTCGAGCAGCGTCTCGCCGGTCCATGCACCCGCGCGCCACCACACCTCTCGGACGGAGTCGGGCACCGGCAGGCGGACGTCGGCCGGGCGCCGCGCGTTCACGACGCGCCGTAGACCGGCTCGGGCTCCGGTGCCTGCGCGATCAGCTCGCGCACGACCGGTCCGAGCTCCGCCGGCTCCCAGCGGGAGCCCTTGTCGCGGCTCGGACCGTGGCGCCATCCCGACGCGACCGACACGATGCCGCCCTCGACCTCGAAGAGGCGGCCGGTCACGCCGGCGGAGTCGGTACTGCCGAGCCACACGACGAGCGGCGAGATGTTGGCGGGATCGTTCACGTCGAAGCCGTCGGTGGGCGCGCCCATGCGATCGGCGAACACATCTTCGGTCATGCGCGTGCGGGCCGCGGGCGCGATCGCGTTCGCGGTGACGCCGTAACGACCGAGCTCCGCCGCTTCCACGAGCGTCAGCGCGGCGATTCCCGCCTTGGCCGCGGAATAGGTGCCTTGGCCCACGCTTCCGAGGATGCCCGCACCCGACGACGTGTTGACGATCCGCGCGTCGAGGGTCTCGCCCGCCTTCGCGCGCGCTCGCCAGTGCTCGCACACGTGGCGCGTCGGCGCGAAGTGACCTTTGAGATGCACGCGGATCACGGCGTCCCACTCGGCTTCCGACGTCGTCGCGATCATGCGGTCGCGCAGGAAGCCCGCATTGTTCACGAGCACGTCGAGCCGGCCGAACGTCTCGACGGCCATCGCGATCAGCCGTTCCGCGCCGGCCCAGTCGGCGATGTCGTCACCGTTGGCGACGGCCTCACCGCCGCGTTGCCGGATCTCGGCGACGACGTCGTCGGCCGGGCCCGAGCTTGGTTCCGAACCGTCGCGCGCGACGCCGAGATCGTTGACGACGACGCGCGCTCCCTGGCGCGCGAACTCGAGCGCGTGTTCGCGGCCGATGCCACGCCCCGCGCCCGTCACGACCACGACCCGACCCTCGCAGATCCCGCTCAACGCCGTTCCCCTCGTGCCCGCCGACCGGTCAGTTACCCTAACGCCCGCTCCCCGACGGCGATCGAAGGCCCGCGCGTGCGTTACGGCGTCACCTGCTTCCTCACCGACCAGTCCGCGACGCCGGCGGCGGTCGCCCGGGCCGCAGAGGAGCGAGGCTTCTCGTCGCTCTACGTGCCGGAGCACACGCACATCCCCACGAGCCGGCGTACTCCGCCACCGACCGGCGACGAGCAGCTCGCCGAGGAGTACAAGCGGACACTCGACCCGCTCGTCGCGCTGATGAGCGCGGCCGCCGTCACCGAACGGCTCGAGGTCGGCACCGGCATCATGCTCGTCGCACAGCGCGATCCGATCGTCACCGCGAAGGCGATCGCGACGCTCGATCACTTGTCGGGCGGACGCTTCGTGCTCGGCATCGGGTTCGGGTGGAACGCGGACGAGCTCGAGGATCACGGCGTCACGATGGCCGAGCGGCGCGCCGTCGCGCGCGAGCGCGTGCTCGCGATGCGCGCGCTCTGGCGCGACGACGTCGCGAGCTTTTCGGGCGAGTACGTGCACGTGCCGCCGACGTGGTCGTGGCCGAAGCCGGTGCGCGCGGGTGGACCCCCAGTGCTGATCGGGGGCGCCGCGGGACCGAAGCTCTTCGCGCACGTCGCCGAGTACGCCGACGGCTGGATCCCGATCGGCGGCGGGGGAGTGCGCGCGGCGCTGCCCGAGCTCCAGCGCGCGTGCGAAGGCGCGGGACGCGACCCGTCGCAGTTGCAGATCGTGCCGTTCGGCACCGTCCCCGACCCCGGCAAGCTCGAGTACTACGAATCGATCGGCATCACCGAGGTGGTGCTGCGCCTGCCCTCGGTCGGGCTCGACCGCATCCTCGTCACCCTCGACCGCTACGCGGAGCTCGTCGGGCGCTGACCTGCCCGTTCTGATGGGGTGGGAGGACCGTATCGGTCCGTTCAGACCATCAGAAGCGCGAGTGAGGGCGGGCGGTCCGCCGGGCACGCGGGCGCGTGAGGCATGCTCGGGGGCCGAAGGGGAGACGAGCGAGAGGGACTGGCGTGGCGCTGCAGGTCGACGACTACGAACCGATGGACACGACCTGCCTGCGCTGTGGCGCGCCCGCCCGCCTGCGCTTCCGCGGTCCGTGTGCAGCCTGCGCGCAGGAGCTGCACGCGAAGTACGAGGGCGTCGCCCGTGACGTCGAGGCCGCGGAGTACGTGCCGAAGATGAACGTCACCCCGAACGCGGTCGCGCTCAAGGACTGAGGGCTACAACCGCTCGATGATCGTGACGTTGGCCTGGCCGCCGCCCTCGCACATCGTCTGCATGCCGTAGCGCCCGCCGGTGCGCTCGAGCTCGTTCAACAATGTGGTCATCAGTCGGGCGCCGGTCGCGCCGAGCGGGTGCCCGAGCGCGATCGCGCCGCCGTTGACGTTCGTCTTCGCGAGGTCGTAGCCGACCTCCTGCTGCCAGGCGAGCACCACCGACGCGAACGCCTCGTTGATCTCGACGAGGTCGATGTCGTCGAGCGCCATCCCCGACCGCTTCAGCGCGTACGCAGTGGCGGGGATCGGCGCGGTCAGCATCCAGACCGGGTCGGCGCCTCGCACCGACAGGTGGTGGATTCGCGCGCGCGGCCGAAGGCCGTGCGTGCGCACCGCATCCTCCGACGCGATCAGGACCGCGGCGGCCGCGTCGGAGATCTGGCTCGACACCGCCGCGGTGAGCCGCCCGCCATCCACGAGCGTCGGCAGCTTCGCCATGCGCTCCAGGCTGGTGTCGCGCCGGATACCTTCGTCTGCCGTCACGCCCTCGAGGGGTGCGATCTCGCGTTCGAAGCGGCCTTCGTCCTGCGCTCGCGCCGCGCGCCGGTGGCTCTCCAGCGCGAACTGCTCCATCGCGTCGCGCGTCACGTTCCATTTCTCGGCGATCATCTCCGCCGAGCGGAACTGCGAGACCTCCTGCGTGCCGTAGCGCGCCACCCAGCCGCGCGATCCCAGGAACGGGTCCTCGAATCCGAGCGGCTCCGCGGCCGTCATCGCCGAGCTGATCGGGATCATGCTCATGTTCTGCACACCACCCGCCACGATCAGATCGGCCGTGCCGCTCATCACGGCCTGCGCGGCGAAGTGCACAGCCTGCTGACTCGACCCGCACTGGCGGTCGACGGTCGTGCCCGGGACTTCGTCGGGGAGGCCGGCCGCGAGCCAGCAGGTGCCGCGATGTCGCCGGCCTGCGGGCCGATCGTGTCGACGCAGCCGAACACGACGTCTTCGACCGCGGCGGGGTCGACGCCGGTGCGCTCCATGAGCGCGTTGATCGCGTGTGCACCGAGATCGGCCGGGTGCACGCCGGCCAGCCCGCCTCCGCGCCGCCCGACCGGCGTCCGGACCGCGTCGACGATGAATGCCTCGCTCATGTGAGATTTCCTCTCTCGGAGCCGGGAGACAGGATCGCGCGCTGGACGCGACCTCGGTGCCAGGCGGCATCGCCCCACGTCGCGGCGAGCGCCCAGGTGCGCTTCATGAACAGGTGCAGGTCGTACTCGGTTGTGTAGCCGATCGCCCCGTGGCACTGGAGTGCGACGCGGGCGGCCAACGACGCGGCGTCGGAAGCCGACGCCTTCGCCAGCGACACCGCGACACCGCAGTCGGGAGCCGCGGTCGCGATCGTCCACGCGGCGCGGTACACGATGGGGCGCGCGAACTCGAGCGCGAGGCGCGCGTTCGCGAGGTGGTGCTTGACGGCCTGGAACGAGCCGATCGGCACGCCGAACTGCCGCCGCTCTTTCGCGTACGCGACGCTCATGTCGATCATCCGTTGCGCGAGCCCGCAGAGCTGCGCGGCAGTGCCGTTCGCGGCGCGGTCGAAGGCCCGGGCGGCGGCGTCCGAGTCGGAGTCGGCTTCCGCGTCCGGCGCCGGCGCGACCTCGAAGAGACGCCGGGCGCCGTCGACCGAGGTGACGGCGACGAGATCGAGCGGGTCGCGGTCGCGGTCGTGCTCCGCGACCCCGACACCGTCGGCACTCGCGAACACCACCACCCGCGCACTGTCGGCCCACACCGCGCGGGGAGCGAGCGGATGCACCAACGCCGCGCTCGCCCCGCCGACGAGGGCGGCCGCGCGTTCGTCGCCCCGCGCCGCGAGCAGCGGGACCGCGACCGCCGCGGTCTCGACGATCGGCTCCGGCAGGCACGCGTAACCCGTCGCTTCGAGGAGGAGCACGAGGTCGATGTCGTCGAGCCCGAGGCCGCCTGCGGCTTCCGGCGCGAGGACGCCGAGCACGCCCATCTCGGTGAGCGCGTGCCATGCCTTCGGCGCGCGCCCGCTCGACGCGGGATCCCACGCGTCCCGCACCACCGATGCGGGGCATTCCTTCGCAAGCAGGTCGACGACCGCATCGCGGAACGCGAGCTGGTCGTCGGAGAAGGAGAAGTCCATGGCCGTTACGCGCGCGGTAGGCCGAGCACACGCTCGCCGACGACGTTGCGCTGGATCTCGTTCGTCCCCGCGTAGATCGGGCCCGACAGCGAGAACTGGTAGCCCTTGAGCCAGGCCGCGAGATCGCCCTCGACGAGCTCCGCGGCCGGCCCGATGAGCGCGAGGGCGATCTCGTGTAGTCGCACGTCGAGCTCCGACCAGAACAGCTTCACCAGGCTCGACTCCGCGCCCGGGGCAACCCCGCGCCCGAGGGCGGCGACGGTGAGGTATGTCTGCCAGCGGTAGGCCTGCGCGTCCATCCACGCCTGCGTCGCCCGGTCGCGCAGCGGCGCGTCGACGGGCCCGCGGCCGGCAGCGTCGATCGCGTCGATCAGCTCGAGGACGCGGTCGGCGGTCGCGAGGAACCGGCCGGGCGAGCGCAGCGTGAGCCCGCGTTCGGACCCGGTCGTCGCCATCGCGACGTTCCAGCCCCGCCCGACCTCGCCGAGGACGTCGGCGTCGGGCACGAACGCGTCGTCGAAGAACACCTCGGCGAAGCCCTCGTCGCCGTCGAGCCGCTCGACCGGTCGCACGGTGACGCCTTCGGCGCGCAGGTCGACGAGGAGGTAGGTCAGCCCGCGGTGGCGCTCGGCATCGGGGTCGGTGCGGAACAGGCCGAACAGCCGGTCGCAGAACGCGCCGCGCGTCGTCCACGTCTTCTGGCCCCGGAGCCGCCAGCCACCCGCGGCGTCGTCGCGCACGGCACGCGACTGAATGCCGGCGAGGTCGCTCCCCGCGTTCGGCTCCGACCAGCCTTGGCACCACGCCTCGTCGCCCGACGCCATCTTGACGAGGATGCGCTGCTGCTGCTCCTCGGTGCCGAACTCGAAGACGGTGGGCGCGAGCAGGAAGATGCCGTTCTGGGTGACGCGCTGCGGTGCGCCCGCCCGGTAGTACTCCTCCTCGAAGATCAACCATTCGACGAGGCTGGCCTCGCGGCCGCCGTACTCGCGCGGCCACGACACGACGGCCCAGCGCGCGTCGAAGAGCTTCCGTTCCCAGTCGCGGTGGAGGGCGAAGCCGGTCGCGGTGTCGCCCGACGGCAGCGCGGGACGGGGCACGTGGGCCTCGAGCCAGGCCCGGCACTCGGCGCGGAAGGCCTGCTCGGCAGGCGTGAAGGTCAGGTCCATGAGCGCCGGGAGCGTAGCGTGGCAGGAATCGTCCGATCAGCGTCATTGCTGCCACCGGCTCGATCCCGCACACTGAGCGGGTGCCCCGTCGCATCGTCTTCGTGACCTACCCGCGCGTCACCGCGCTCGACCTCGTCGGCCCGCACGAGGTCTTCACCGCCGCGGCCCAGGTCGCGCGCCACACGGGTGCCGATCCCGACGCCTACGCGGTCACGGTCGCGGCGCGGCGCGCGGGCCCGGTTCGCAGCTCGCGCGGCCCGACCTTCCTGGCCGATCGCGCGCTCGGCTCGGTGCGGGGCGCGATCGACACGCTCGTCGTCGTCGGCGGCGAAGGCGCGTACGCGGCGGCAGACGATCGTGCTCTGGTCGACTGGGTCCGCCGCGCGGCCCCGCGCAGCCGTCGCGTCGCGTCGGTGTGCTCGGGCGCGTTCGTGCTCGCCGCGGCCGGACTGCTCGACGGCCGCCGCGCGACGACGCACTGGGACGCGTGCAACCGCCTCGCACGCGAGTACCCGCTCGTCACCGTCGACCCCGACCCGATCTTCGTGCACGACGACGAGCTGTGGACCTCGGCTGGAGTGACCGCCGGCATGGACCTCGCGCTCGCGCTCGTGGAAGCCGACCTCGGTCGCGAGGTCGCGCTCCTCACCGCGCGGCAGCTCGTGCTGTTCGTGCAGCGATCGGGGGGCCAGACGCAGTTCAGCGCGCAACTCGGCGCCCAGCTCGCCGAGCGCGATCCGCTGCGCGAGCTCCAGCAGCAGATCGCCGAGCACCCCGACGGCGACTACCGAGTCGAACGGCTTGCGGCGCGCGTCGCGATGAGCCCGCGCCACTTCGCGCGGGTCTTCCGTGCTGAAATCGGCTGCTCTCCGGCCGTCTACGTCGAGCGGGCGCGCGTCGAGATCGCGCGCCGGCTGCTCGAGACGACGGGTCTGCCGGTCGACGACATCGCGCGCGCCGCGGGCTTCGGCACCGCCGAGACGCTGCGGCGCGCGTTCGCCCGTCGGGTCGGTGCCGCACCGACCGAATACCGCGACCGGTTCCGTCCGGTTCGCACGGCCTGAAAGGACCACCGTGGACATCACCTGTGTCGTGTTCGAGGGCCTCACCGCGCTCGACATCGTCGGGCCCTACGAGGTGCTCGCGCGCCTGCCCGGTGCGGAGACGACGTTCGTCGCACCCGAGCGCGGCCCCGTGCGCACCGACAACCAGATCCTCGGCATCGTCGCCGACCGCGCCTTGTCGGAGGTCGATCGCACCGACATCCTCGTCGTGCCGGGCGGTTTCGTGACCCGGACGCTCGAGCACGACGGCGCGCTGCTCGAATGGCTGCGCGCGATGGACACCACCTCGACGTGGACGACCTCGGTGTGCACCGGTTCGATGCTGCTCGCGGCGGCCGGGCTGCTCGACGGCCGGCCCGCGACGACGCACTGGGCCCAGCTCGACCGCCTCGCCGAGTACGGCGCGATCCTCACACCCGAGCGGGTCGTCGAGAGCGGCAAGTACGTGACCGCGGCCGGGGTGTCGGCTGGCATCGACATGGCGCTCACCCTCGCGGGTCGCGTCGCCGGGCCCGAGGTCGCGCAGGCCATTCAACTCTCGATCGAGTACGACCCGCAGCCGCCGTTCGACGCCGGTTCCGTGGCCAAGGCCCCGGCCGCAGTGCACGACCTCGTCACCGCCGTCCTCGCCAAACGCCAAGCCGCCACAACCTGAGACACAAGTACCCGCTCACGCCCATCCCGCGTGCGAAGCGGCGAGCGTCCGCGAGGTGGGTATCCCGCCTCGCAGCGAGCGCGACCAATGTGCCCGAGCGGCGAGCGTCCGCGAGGTGGGTATCCCGCCTCGCAGCGAGCGCGACCAATGTGAGAGCGGTTGTCGTCACGAAGTGACGACAACCGCCGAGCCGTGGCCGAAGAGGCCCTGGTTGACGGAGAGGCCGACGCGGGCGCCCTCGACCTGACGGTCGCCGGCGCGGCCCTGCACCTGCCAGACGAGCTCGCACACCTGCGCGATCGCCTGCGCGGGTACGGCTTCGCCGAAGCACGCGAGGCCACCGCTCGGGTTGACGGGGATGCGACCGCCGATCGTCGTGTCGCCGGCGCGCAGCAGCTTCTCCGCCTCGCCGCGCTCGCACAGCCCGATGTGCTCGTACCAGTCGAGCTCGAGCGCGGTGGAGAGGTCGTACACCTCCGCGAGGTCGAGATCCGCCGGGCCGACGCCGGCTTCCTCGTACGCGCGCGGCGCGATGGCGTCCTTGAAGCCGAGCGTCGGTTGCGGGCCGGAACCGGCGCCGGAGTCGGTCGCGAAGTTGGGGAGCTCGATGACCGGGTTCGGGTAGCTCGGGGTCGCGGTCGAGACTCCGGCGATCCGCACTGGCTTGTCGATGCCGCACGATCGCGCGTAGTCGAGGCTGGAGACCACGATTGCGGCGGCGCCGTCGCTCGTCGCGCAGATGTCGAGGAGGCGCAGGGGGTCGGCGACGATCGGCGACGTCCGCACGTCTTCGATCGACACCTCGCGCCGGTAGCGCGCGTTCGGGTTCGCGAGACCGTGACGGCTGTTCTTCACCTTCACCGCGGCGAAGTCGTCGGGCGTCGCGCCGTAGAGATCGACGCGGCGGCGCGCGTAGAGCCCGAAGTACGTGGGGTTCGTCGCACCGAGCAGGCGGAACCGCAACCAGTCGGGGTCGTCGCCGCGCTCGCCCGCGTTGGGCGCGAGGAAACCCTTCGGGGTCGTGTCGGCCCCGACGACGAGCGCGACGTCGCAGAAGCCCGCGAGGATCTGCGCCCGGGCGGTGGAGAGCGCGGTGACACCCGACGCGCACGCCGCGTACGACGACGCCACCTGCGCGCCCTGCCAACCGAGCGCCTGCGCGAACGTCGCGCCCGCGACGTAACCGGGATAGCCGTTGCGCATCGTGTCGGCGCCCGAGACGAACTGGATGTCGCTCCACGCGACGCCCGCGTCTTCGAGCGCGGCGCCCGCGGCGACCAACCCGTACTCGACGAAGTTGCGCCCCCACTTCCCCCACGGGTGCATCCCCACACCAAGGATCGCGATCTCGGTCATGCTTTCTCGCTCGCTGGTTCGCCGGAGCTTCGCCTCCGGCTCGCTCCGTCTCCGGCGCTCGCTGGCGAGCTCACTGCACTCGCTCCGCTCGTTGCGTTCGCCGCGTGGGAGTGAGATCGCTCCGAATGCTCACGGTTGTACCGGGGCCCATTGCCAGACGACGTATTCGTGCTCGTCGTCTTCGTAGAGCGGACCGAGTACCAGCTCGACCTCCATGCCGACGCGCAACACGTCGGGGTCGGCGCCGGTCGCGAGCGGGCCGAGCACGACCATCCGCTCGGCCTCGAGTTCCACCGCGACGACCGTGTACGGAACGAACGGATCCGGCGATACGTACGGCGCCGGCGGTTCGTAGTGGTTCGTCGTGTACGACCACACCCGGCCCCGGCGCGACAGCTCGACGCCTTCGCGCGCCTCGAACGGTGCGCTCGGGTTCGCCGACACCGCGACCGCCTTCGGGAAGAAGTAGCTGCCGCTCTCGACGCCGCGCGCGCCGAGGAGGTGCGGCGCGGCCTCGTCCATCGTGAACCAGCCCTCGACGGCCGGCACCCTCGTCTTGCCCATCACCGTCATCTTGCTCCATCTGCGAGGCGGCCGAGAACGGCGTCGGCTTCGGCGATCACCCGCGTGATCACGTCGGCGACGCTCGGGAGGTCGTCGATCACGCCGACCACCTGGCCGCTCGACATCACGCCGAGGTCGGGGCGACCGTCGACCATGGCCGCCTTCAGCAGCATCGGCGTGTTCGCGGCCATCACCACCTGGCTCCAGGTGAGGTCCTGGTTCTTGCGCATCGCGAGGCCTTCGGTCATGAGCGCGCGCCACGACGTTCCGCTGACGCGCTTGAACGCGAACGCGTTGCGCGCCGCGAGCGCGAGGCTCGAGACGCGGCCGCGGCGCTCCAGCTCTTCGACGAGCTCGGTGCGCAGCACGCGGTGCGGCACGCCGTCGACCTGCTTCGTGACGATCGTGTCGGTGACGCTGCGGTCGAGGTATGCCTGTTTCACCACGTCGGGCACGGTGCTCTCGCGCGTGAGGAGGAAGCGGGTCCCCATCGCGATGCCGCTCGCGCCGTAAGCGAGCGCGGCGACGAGACCCCGACCGTCGAAGAAGCCGCCCGCCGCGATCACGGGGATGTCGACCGCGTCGACCACCTGCGGGAGCACCAGCGTCGTCGGCACCGGGCCGGTGTGGCCGCCGCCCTCGCCGCCCTGCACGATCACCGCGTCGACGCCCCATTCCGCGACCTTCTCGGCGTGTCGGCGCGCGCCGATCGACGGCACGACGACGAGGCCGGCGTCCTTCAGCTTGGTGATGAGGTCGCGCGACGGCGCCTGCGCGAACGACGCGACCTTCACACCCTCGGTGATGAGCAGATCGCAGCGTTCGTTCGCGTCGGCCGCGTCGGCGCGGAGGTTGACGCCGAACGGCTTGCCGGTGCGTTCCTTCACGGAGTGGATTGCCCGGCGCAGCTCGGGCATCGTCATCGTGGCCGATGCGAGGATGCCGAGCCCGCCCGCCTCCGCGGTCGCGGCCGTGAGCCGGGCCCCGGCCACCCATCCCATGCCGGTCTGCACGATCGGGAACTCGACGCCGAACAGCGCGGTCGCGCGGGTCGAGAGCGCGGGGTGCACTACGAAGGCACTTCCCGTTCGCCGAGACCGAGCGGGTCGATCTCCTCGCGGATCAGCCGTACCTCGTCGTCGGTGGGCTGCCGCGTCGTCGCGACCGTGGGGGGGATCACCAGCGCGAAGCCGGTTGCGGCGACGACGTCGTCGACGGTCACACCCGGGTGCACCGACGCGAGGCGCATCGAGTGGTCGGGGGTGTCGAAGTCGAAGACGCCGAGGTTGCTCACGACGCGCGGGATCCGATGGAAGCGGGCCGCGACCGGGCCGAGCTCCGCGGCGCGGTCGTACCCGATGCCGGAGACGACGTCGACGCGCTCGACGAACGACTTCGGCGAATGGTTCGACACCCAGTAGCTCGTGTGGTTGTTGATCGTGTTGCCCGGCGCGCCGCGAAAGCCGAGCAGCTGCGTCTTGGGGCGGTCGGCGGGGCCGATGAACGCGATGTTCTGGTTGCCGAAGCGGTCGACCTGGGTCGCGCCCATCATGATGTGGCGCGGGCCGTTGAACACGACGTCGAACATGTTGCGGTACGGGTTCCAGCCCGAGATCACCTTGGGTGCGTCTTCGACCCCGACGGGCACGATGTTCTCCACGAGCACCGCCTCGCCGTCGGTCATCACGAGGAGCGGTTCGAACGTCGCCTTCGCGAGCCGGCCGCCGATCATCGGGACGGTACCGATCGGGTTGGCGAGGATCTCGCCGTCGCCCCGCCAGGCCTCTGCACACGCGACCGCGCACACCTCGGCACGCGTCGGTGGGCCGCTGCGGATGCTCATGGCTCCCTCCGCTGCGGGACGTGCGTCCCTCCGCTCCGTCCGCACGCCGCACACCGCGCACACCTCGGCACGCGTCGGTGGGCCGCTGCGGATGCTCATGGCTCCCTCCGCTGCGGGACGTGCGTCCCTCCGCTCCGTCCGCACGCCGCCCACGCGCGCACACCTCGGCACCGTCGGGGCCGTCTCTCGTCGGAACCGCGCTCACGACCGCACCGCCCGCTGGTAGTCGGCCTCGCTCACGTCGAGGTAGGTGGCGCGGAACGCGTCCCACGCCTCCTCCGACTTCGCGGTTGCCGCGTACTCGCGCTGGAACGCCTCGTCGCGGTCGTAGTCGGGGACGCACGACGTGAAGTGCGCGCCTCCCGGAGTCTCGACCACCCCGTCGACCATCAGCCGGTTGATGCGCAGCGACTGCACCGGTCCTTCGGCGAGCAGGTCTTCGGTCTCGACGATCCGTTCGGTCGAGACGAAGCGGCGCTTCGCGGCGAGGCAGTAGAGGTCGTCGAAGTACGGATCGATGCCGAGGAACTGGGCGCTGCCGCCGCGATCCGCGCGGTTCATGTGCACCAGCGCGACGTCGAGCTCGAGCGCGGGCATCGCGACGAGCTCCTCGCCGTCGTCGTAGGGGGAGCGCACGGTGCGGATGTCGGAGCCGAGCCGCATGATGTCGGAGCCGAGACCGGCACGCGTCGGCAGGAACGGGAGCCGCCACGCGGCGGCCTGCAGGCCGAGGAGGAACATGCCCTCGTCGAGCTCCATCGTGGTGACGGCACCCGACTGGCGCGCGGCGCGGAAGTGCGGTTCGAGCGGGATGGAGTCGAGCGAGACGAACGAGTAGACGACCTTGCGCACCTTGCCGGCCCGGCAGAGCAGCCCGACGTCGGGACCGCCGTAGGAGACGATCGTGAGGTCGCGAAGCGGTGAGCGCAGGATCGCGCGTACGAGCGCCATCGGCTTGCGGCGCGAGCCCCAGCCGCCGATACCGATCGTCATCCCGTCGCGGAGCTCACCGACGATCTCGTCGATCGTCACGCGTTTGTCGGGAGTCACGGAGATCGTCACCATGCCTTCGCGCGTCGAGCCGGTCGCGGATCTGACGGTGCGTCAGAAGCCGGCTCAACGTAGGCTGCCGCGGCCGTTGAACGCCACTTGCTGCAGCGATCGAGGGGGATGATGGCGGAACCGAACGGGGGAGCGATCGGGGCGCCGGTGCCGCTCCCCGGTCGAGTGGTGGTCGTCACCGGCGGGGCCCGCGGCATCGGGCGCGGCATCGCGGAGCGGTTCCTCGAGGCGGGCTCGGAGGTCGTCGTGTGCGCGCGCCACGAGCCCGGATCGCTGCCCGCGGCCGGCGAACGGACCGGGTCGTTCGTCGCCGCCGACGTGCGTGAACCCGACGCGATCGACGCGGTCGTCGCCGCGACGCTTGAACGTCATGGCCGCTTCGACGTGCTCGTCAACAACGCGGGCGGGGCACCGCCGTCCGACACCGCGACCGCGTCGCCCCGGTTCACCGAGGCGATCATCGCCCTGAACCTCGTCGCGCCGATCGTCTTCTCGCAGCGTGCGTTCGCGGTGATGCGCGAGCAGCCCGAGGGCGGATCGATCGTCAACATCTCGAGCGTGAGCGGCATGCGCCCGTCGCCGAACACCGCGGCCTACGGGGCCGCGAAGGCCGGTCTGCTCAATCTCACGCAGACGCTGGCGGTCGAGTTCGCCCCCAAGGTGCGCGTGAACGCGGTCACGGCCGGGCTCGTCGTCACCGAGCAGTCGCACCTGTTCTACGGCGACGACGACGGCATCGCCGCGGTCGGTGCAACGGTTCCGCTCGGGCGCATGGCCGAGCCTGTCGACATCGCCGACGTGTGCGTGTTCCTCGCGTCGCCGCTCGCGCGCTACGTGTCGGGGGCCAACGTCGTCGTGCACGGCGGCGGCGAGCTGCCGGCGTACATGGATGCCGCGAACGCGAGTGGAGGGCCGGCATGAGCGGTCGGATCGACGGGCGGGTCGCCCTGGTGACGGGCGCGGCATCGGGCATCGGCGCCGCGTGCGTGCGCCGTTTCGCCGACGAGGGCGCGGTGGTCGTCGGTGCCGACGTCACGTCGGTCCCGGAACCCGAATGGGACGAGCGGGGCGCCGAGCGGTTCGCGGCGATCGACGTCCGCGACGAGAACGCGGTACGGGCGCTCGTGTCGTCAATCGTCTCGGAGTACGAGCGCCTCGACGTGCTCGTGAACGCGGCCGGCGTCGAGGGCTACGGCACCGTCCTCGACATCGACCGCGCCGAGTGGGAACGCATCATCTCGGTGAACCTCACCGGAACCTTCGTCGTGTGCAAGCAGGTCGTGCCGGTGATGACCGCGCAACGCGCCGGCAGCATCATCAACCTGTCGAGCGTCGAGGGACTCGAGGCGCTCCAGGGCCAGCCCGCGTACGCGGCGTCGAAGGCGGGCGTCGTGCTGCTGACGCAGAACCTCGCGATCGACTTCGGTGCCGACGGCGTGCGCGTCAACTGCATCTGCCCCGGGCTCGTCCGCACGCCGATGACGGAGATGCTCTTCGATCCGGCCGTCGCCGAGATCCGCGACCGCTTCATCGCGCAGCACATGCTCAACCGCACCGGCCGTCCCGATGAGATCGCCGCGGCCGCGCTCTTCCTCGCCTCCGACGACGCGTCGTTCGTCACCGGCCACGCGCTCGTGGTCGACGGCGGCCTCTCCGCCGGCCGCCGCCTGGTCGCGCCCGGCGCAGCGGTCTGACCCGCCTGCCGCTACGCGCCGTCCAGCTCCGAATCGAACGCGGTGGCGAGGCCGGTGAGGAGCGCGCGCCACTCGGGTGGCGCCGAGGCGGGGAGCGGCGCGCGGAGGCTCAGGGCTTCGAGCAGCTCGACCGCGTCGCCGCGCAGGCAGGGCGCGGTTCCCGTGTCCGAGCTGTCGTGCACCGCGACCGAGTCGCCGACCTCCAGCGTGAAGCGCAGGTCGGGATCGCGAGTCTCGACGGCGAAGGTTCCGGCGGTGCCGCTTCCCACATTGACTGCCAACGCCGGGCTCAGCGCAGCCGCGTAGCGCAGGGCGGCGCACACCTCGTCGGCTTCGATCGCGGGCGGCGATCCGAGCGGGAGCGCGACGTCGCGCTCGTGCACCCACGAGTCCCAGAGTGCGTGGCTCGCGAGCAGGCGGATCGGCACGTGGCCCGGCGGCGACTCGGCGAGCACGGCCCATTCGGCGAAGTCGAGCTCGGCGATCGTGGCGAGGAACGCGTCGTTCGAGGCGACGAACTGGTCGAGCACCTGGGCCGGCTCCAGCGTGCGCATCGGCTCGACCATCAGCGGCGGCGTCGCCGCGGGATCGAAGCCGTCGAGGATTCGTGTTGGAGTTCCGGAGAGCCCGGCCGTCACCGAGGCGGCCCAGAAGTGGTTGACGCCGACGAGGTGCGCGACCACGTCTTGCACCGTCCAGCCTTCGCAACGGCTGGCTACCCGCCAGTCATCGGGGCTCAGCTGAGCGATCAGCGCCGCGAACCGCGTCCGTTGACGGACCACGGCCTCGCGCTGGTCGTCGGGCGGTCCGTCGATCGAGATCAGCGGCGGCCCGTCGTAGCGCGGCGACAGCTTCATGCGGTGACCGTAACCGGTGGACGTCGTTCCCCTCCGGGGCCGCGTGATGAATCGTCGAGGACCACGGGCGAAATTCGCCGCCCGCGCGCGGGCGAGTCCGCGAGCATTGCGACTCGTGCCCGAGAACCGTTTCGACGCGCGGATCGCGACGAGCTACGAGGCGAAGTGGCCGGAGCTGTTCGAGCCCGCGGTCATCGAGCCGGCCGTCGACTTCCTGACCGATCTCGCGGGCGCCGGCGCCGCGCTGGAGTTCGGCATCGGCACCGGCCGGCTCGCGTTCCCGCTCCGCGCGCGCGGCGTGCCGGTACACGGCATCGAGCTGTCGCCCGACATGGTCGCGGAGCTGCGCACCAGGCCGGGAGCCGACGCGATCGGCGTGACGATCGGCGACTTCGCGACCGCGACCGCGCCCGGCCGGTTCACGGTGGTCTACCTCGTGCGCAACACGATCGCGAACCTCACGTCGCAGGCCGAGCAGGTCGACTGCTTCGCCAACGCGGCCGCGCACCTCGAAGTGGGCGGGCACTTCGTGATCGAGCTGTACGTGCCGGAGCTGCAACGGCTGCCTCCCGGCGAGACCGTGCATCCGTTCGCGGTGACGCCGACGCATCTCGCCTTCGAGGAGTACGACATCGCGACCCAGATCGCGTACTCGCACCACTACTGGATCGCCGACGGCCGCGCCGAGTTCTTCTCCGCGCCGTTTCGCTACGTGTGGCCCGCCGAGCTCGACCTCATGGCGCGCCTCGCGGGAATGCAGCTGCGCGAGCGATGGAGCGACTGGAGCCGCGCGCCCTTCACGAGCGAGAGCCGCAGCCACGTCTCGGTGTGGGAGAAGGTCGCGACCAGCGCGATCTGACCGGGCGGGCGCACCGCCTCCGGCTCACCGCGGGTCGACGGGTACGTCACCATTCGGATTGCGCCGTACCGGTTCCGAGGAACCGCCGGAGCGATGCCTCCTGCGGGGGCGAACGTCAACCCGGGAATACGCAGAACTCGTTTCCCTCCGGATCGCGCATCACCGTCCACCGCGGAAGGTGGGCGATCACGGCGGCACCGCGAGCCGCAAGCGCGTCGGCGTCCCCCCGAACGTCGAGATGCACGCGGTTCTTCGCGCGTTCGACTCCGACACGCGGTTGAACCACAGCGTCGGACCCGGCTCGTCGATCGGGTCGACGGCAAGCTCCGGATCGTCTTCGACCCGGAAGATTCCGCGGTCTCGCAGCGCGGAGCGGTCGGGCTCCGAATGGGCTCGTACGGCATACCCCAGCGTGTCGGCCCACCAGTGAGCCAGCATCCATGGATCCGCGCAGTCGATGCAAACGGCCTTGAGTCGCGACATGCCCGTGAGCGTATGGCCGATCGTCGCGGCCGGAGAGACGACTCAGAGCGCGATGTCGCCCTCGGAATAGGCGCGGAACGCGACGAGGGTGCGCGTGTGGGTGATGCCGGTCAGGGTCGCGATGTGCTCGGTGACGAGCGTCGCGACATCGTCGGCGTGCGGCACCCGGAGGATCGCGACGAGATCCTCTTCGCCGGCGACCGAGTAGACCTCGGCCACGCCGTCGGTTCCGGCGAGCCGCTCGCCGAGCTCGACGATGCGGTTCGCCTCGGCCCAGATGAGGACGATCGCGGTGACCATGGCGCCCATCTCAGCACACGCGCGCCCGGGCCGGCGCGTCCGACACGACGTACGGCGGGCGGGCGAGCCCCCCAACCCCCGCGCCGTCGGCCTCGGCCCGGCCCGCCCGCAGCGATAGTGGGACGACGCCGGCCCACACCGGGAGGTCGAGGTCTTCGGGTTCCTCCTTGGAGGGTCCGGTGCGCGTCTTCGCCGACACCTCGCGCAACGGCAGGCGCAGCACCTTCGTGCGCTTCAGGTCGCCGTCGTTCGCGGCGCGCGCCTCGGCGGTGCGACCGGGGACGACGTGCTCGACGAACGCTTCGAGCGCGGCGGCCTTCTCCGCGGGGTCGGTCACCTCCGTCGCGCGGCCGAGGACCACGACCGATCGGTAGTTGATCGAGTGGTGCACCGTCGAGCGCGCGAGCACGAGCCCGTCGAGAAGTGTCACGGTGACGCAAACGTCGACGCCGCCCGCCAGCGTGCGCAACATCCGCGACGCGGGGGAGCCGTGCAGCACGAGCACGTCGTCGATGCGGCCGTACGCGGTCGGGATCACGTACGGGCGGCCGTCGGCCCCGGTGAATCCGACGTGGCACACGAAGCCCTCGTCGAGGATCGCAGTCACCGTCTCCCAATCCGTTGCATCGCGCTCGGGCAGGCGCTTGATGCGGGTTTGCTCGGTCCTGATGATCGGGTCGATCGTCACGGTCGCACTCCAGGATCAAGTTTGTTACACTACAAAACAATGTCTGTATCGCCACTGTACCAAGTGAAGGTCGCGACTGCGGCCGAATTGACCGCCGCCGTCGCCCGCCTCATCGGCGCCGGCCGGCTCGCGGTGGGCGACCGGCTTCCGCCCGTACGCGACCTGGCCGCCGCGCTCGGGTTGTCGCCGACGACCGTCGCCGCCGCCTACCGCTCGCTGGGGGGCCGCGGACTCGTGCGCGGAGCCGGCCGCCGGGGCACCCTCGTCGCCGCCCTGCCGCCGTTACCGCTCGCGGCCGAACGGCCGCCGCCCCCGGGCGTGGCCGACCTCGCCCGCGGCAATCCCGACCCCGCGCTCCTGCCCGCGCTGCGTCCGCATCTCCGTGCGCAGGGCGCCGAGACGCGCCGCTACGGCGAGACCGCGACCCTGCCCGAGCTCGAGACGGCGGCGCGCGAGGCATTCCGCGCGGAGCGCGTTCCCGCGGAGCGGGTGCTCGCGGTGAGCGGCGCGCTCGACGGCGTCGAGCGGGTGCTGATGGCGCGGCTGCGGCCGGGCGACCGCGTCGCGGTGGAAGACCCGGGTTTCCCGCGCGTCTTCGATCTGGTCGCCGCGCTCGGGCTCGAGGTCGTGCCTGTCGCGATCGACGAGCGCGGGCCTCGACCCGGCGCGCTCGCCGCGGCGCTCGAACACGGCGTGAGCGCGCTCGTCGTCACGCCACGGGCCCAGAATCCGACGGGTGCCGCGATCGACGCGTCCCGCGCTCGCGCGTTGCGAGGCGCACTCCGCGACCACCCCGAGGTGCTCGTGATCGAAGACGACCACGCCGGCCCTGTGTCCGGCGCGCCACTGCACTCGCTCGTGCACGCGCGCCAACCGAACTGGGCCGCGGTGCGGTCGGTGGCGAAGTCGTTCGGGCCCGACCTGCGGGTCGCGCTGCTCACCGGCGATCGCACCACGTTGGAGCGGGTCGAGGGCCGGCTACGGCTGGGGCCCGGCTGGGTGAGCCACATCCTGCAGCGAGCAGTGAGCTCGCTCTGGAACGACGGTGGCATCGACGCGGTGCTCGCACGCGCGACGGCGACCTACCGCGAGCGCCGCGACACACTCGTCGCCGCGCTCGCCGTGCACGGCATCACCGTGATCGCATCATCGGGGCTCAACGTCTGGATCCCCGTCCCCGACGAGGCCACCGCCGTGCAGGCCCTGCTCGACTCGGGCTACGCGGTCGCGAGCGGGGCGCGCTTTCGGATCGCGGCGCCGCCGGCGATCCGGGTCACGATCGCCGCGCTCCCGGCGCGGCAGGCACCCGAGGTCGCGCGCGCGATCGCGGAAGCCGTGCGGCCGACCTACGGGCGCATGCCGACGTCGTGACGCGCGCGCCTACGGGTGCTGGCTGGAAACCGAGACGACCTCGCCGGTCATGTAGGACGCGTAGTCGCTCGCGAGGAACACGATCACGTTCGCGACCTCCCACGGTTCCGCGCCCCGGCCGAACGCTTCGCGCGTCGCGAGCTCGGCGAGGAAATCGTCGGAGCTCACCTTGGCGAGGAACGGATGCATCGCGAGGCTCGGCGCCACCGCGTTCACGCGTACGCCGAACGGTGCAGCCTCGATCGCCGTGCACCGCGTCAACGCCATCACGCCCGCCTTCGCGGCCGCATAGTGCGCCTGCCCCGCCTGCGCGCGCCACCCGACCACCGATGCGTTGTTGACGATCGCGCCGGCACCGGCCGCAGTCATGAGCCGCAACGCGGCGCGCGTCATGCGCATCGTGCCCGTGAGGGTGACGTCGAGCACGCTGAACCACTGCTCGTCGGTCATGTCGACGAGGTTCGCGGTGCCGCCGAGACCGGCGTTGTTCACCAGCACGTCGAGCCGGCCGAAGGCGTCGGCCGCCGCGCCGATCATCCGCGCGACGTGCTCCTCGTCGCGCACGTCGCCGACGACCGCGGGCGGCCGTTCGCCGGTGAGCTCCGCAAGCGTGTCGGCGGCCTCACCGAGCCGGCGCTCGTGCACGTCGGCGATCGCGACGCGCGCGCCCTCCTCGGCGCAGCGCTTCGCGGTCGCGAAGCCGATGCCGGTTCCCGCGGCCGCAGTCACGAGCACCGTCTTGCCCTCGAGCAGGCGGTGGCCGGTCGGGTAGTCGGGGAGCGCGGGGTCGGGGCTCATGTCACCTTCGGTTCGGGCGGCAGGCCCAGCGCCCGCTCGCCGATCACGTTGCGCTGGATCTGGTCGGAACCGCCGTAGATCGTGTCGGCGCGCGTCCAGAGGAACAGCCGTGCCATCGCGAGGGCAGCGCTGTCGTCGGGGAGCGCGCCAGGTGTCGTGTCTGCCGCGAGGGCATCCGGCCCGAGCGCGTCGACGGCGAGCTCGCCGAGCCGCTGGTGCACGCCGGCCCAGTAGAGCTTGTGGATCGCGCTCTCGCGCGAGATCGTGCCGTGTTCCATCGCGGTGAGCGTGCGGAGTGCGTGGTACCGCATGATCCGCAGCGCGATCCACGTCTGCGCGACGCGCTGGCGGAACGTGGCGTCGGTGAGCCGTTCGTGCGCGCGCGCGACGTCGAGCACCGCACGCAGCTCGTTCTCGAACGCGAGCTGCTGGCCCAGCGTCGACGCCCCGCGCTCGAACGCGAGCGTCCCCATCGCGACGCGCCAGCCGTCGTCGACCGCGCCCACGACGTTGTCGGCCGCGGTACGGGCCTCGGAGAAGAACACCTCGTTGAACTCCGCGGTGCCGGTGAGCTGGCGGATCGGGCGGATCTCGATGCCGGGTTGGTCCATCGGCACGAGCAGGTACGACAAACCGCGGTGGCGCGGCGCGTCCCGGTTCGTGCGGCACACGACGAAACACCATTGCGCCCACTGTGCGAGCGACGTCCACACCTTCTGGCCGCTGATCACCCACTCGTTGCCGTCGAGCTCCGCGCGCGTCTGCACGTTCGCGAGATCGGAGCCCGCGTTCGGCTCGGAGTAGCCCTGGCACCACATCTCGGTGCCCGAGAGGATCCCGGGAAGGAAGCGACGCTTCTGCTCGTCGGTGCCGAAATGCACGATCGTCGGGCCGAGCAGCCCTTCGCCGACGATGCCGACGCGTCCGGGACCGCCGGCGCGCGCGTACTCCTCGTAGAAGATCACCTGCTCGAGCAGTGTCGCGGCGCGTCCGCCGTACTCCTTCGGCCACGAGAGCCCGATCCAGCCGCCCGCGCCCAGCTCGCGCTCCCACGCTCGCCGTTCCTCGACGCACGCGTCTTCGTCGCCCGGGCCGCCGCGGCCGCGCACCGCCGCGAACGGGCCGTCGAGCCGCTTCGTGAGCCAGGCGCGCGCGTCGGCGCGGAAGGCCTCGTGCTCGGCGTCGAAGTGGAGATCCAAAGGAGACGGCTCCGGGTGGGCGGCGCCACGAACCTAGCGTCCGGCGGCTCGGCGTTCGCTGCTCGGTAGGCTCCGCCGCGCCGTCGACGGAACGGCTGCGAACGAGGGGGAACGTTGGACGCCGAAGGAATCGCGCTCGTCACCGGAGCGAGTCGCGGCATCGGGCGCGCGGTCGCGCTCGAGCTGGCGGCCAGGGGTTTCGACACGATCGCCACGATGCGCGATCCGGCGGCCGGTGCGATGCTGCCGAGCGAGGCGCAGGGCAAGCTCCGGGTCGAGCGGCTCGACGTGAACGACGCGGAGACCCTCGACCTGCCCGAGGGATTGCGCGTCGTCGTCAACAACGCCGGCGTCGAGACGCCGAACCTCCCGATCGAGCTGATGCCGCTCGACTCGTGGCGCACGCTGCTGGAGACGAACGTGGTCGGTCTCGTCGCGGTGACGCGCGCCGCGATCCCTCGGATGCGCGACGGCGGGGGCGGGGTGATCTGCAACGTGACGTCGTCGTCGTTGCTCGCACCGGTTCCGTACCTCGGTGCCTACCGGGCGAGCAAGGCCGCGGTGAGCTCGCTCAACGAGTCGTTGCAGGCCGAGGTCGGGCAGTTCGCCATCCGGGTGGTCGAGATCATGCCGGGCCCGATCGTCACCGACATGCTCGCGACGTCGGAGCAGCCGTCGGGCGCGATCGACGATCCGCACTACCACGACCAGGCGCAGCGCATGTGGGAGAGCCGCCAGACGATCACCGGGCAGTACACGCCCGCCGACGAAGCGGCCCGCCGCATCGTCGACGCGATCCTCGACGACGACGGCCCGCTGCGGTACGGCTGCGACGACATGAGCGAGGGCATGCTCACCGGCTGGCGATCCGTCGCCTCCGACGACGACTGGCTGCGCCCGATGTACTCGATGTTCGGCGCGGGCTGAGCGATTCGGCCGGAGCGGTTGACAGGGGCGGGCTGCGGGCGTATAACCCCAAGCACTAACCCCGTCATACCCCCGACCGTCGGGAGCCTGGCCGTGCCCAAGATCAACGTCTACCTGCCCGACGACCTGGCCGCGGCCGTCCGCGACGCGAAGCTGCCGGTCTCCGCGATCTGCCAGGCCGCGCTCGAGCGCGCGGTGCGCGAGGTCAACGCGCTCCACTCGGCCGACGGCCTGCCCGCGATCGTCGCCGACGCGATGGCCGAGGCCGACGCCGCGACCCAGGCGGGCGGTCGCTTGTTCCAGCGCTTCACGCCTCGAGCCCGCCAGTCGATCGTGCTCGCTCGCCAGGTCGCGCACGACATCCCGCACATGTACATCGGCACGGAGCACCTCCTTCTCGGCGTGCTCGAGGTCGAGGGCAACCTGGCGCTGAAGGTGTTCGAGGCGATGGACGTGGACGTCGCCGACCTGCGCGCGGAGCTCGAGGGGTCGATGGGTCCGGCGACCGAGCCCGGACCCGACCGGATCCCCTTCACGCCGCTCGCCAAGATGGCGCTCGCCAATGCGAAGCGCGAAGCGCTCGGGTTCGCGCACAACTACATCGGCTGCGAGCACATCCTGCTCGGCCTCGTCGCGACCGACGGCGGGCTCGCGAGCCAGGTGCTCACGCGCATGGGTCTCGACCTGCGCTCGACCCGCAAGACGGTGACGACGCTGCTCTCGGGCTTCATGCAGGCGCGCGACACGCTCTCGCCGCCCGAGACGTCGGTACCTGCGCCGAGCACCGAGATGCTCGGCGAGATCCTGCGCCGCCTCGACGCCCTCGAGCAGCGCCTCGCGAGCTGACGCCGGGGCGCGTCAGAGCGGGTATTCGAGCTCGATCTCGTGGTCGATCGGGATGCCGTGGCGGCCGATCGGTGGCAGCTCCGGCTTCAGCGCTCGCGACTTCGTGACCGCGTGCTCGTGCCAGCCGACCCAGCGCCACCCCGCCCGCTGGTAGATGCGCAGCGCGTCGGTGTTGTCGTTGGTGGTGATCAGCCAGAGCCGCTTCCACCCTTCGGCCCGAGCGTGCGCAACCGCGGCGTCGAGCAGCGTGCTGCCGGCACCCGCGCCGCGATAGGTGGTCACGATCGCGACGACCTCGGTGTCGCCCTCGTGCTCCGACCACAGCAGAAAGCCGATCGGCCGACCGTCTTGTTCGACCACGAAGCCGTCGAGGAGCTGCGCGTCGTCGTACACGCGGCCGCGCGACACGATGCGCGTCGACGCGAACTCACCGGCCAGGGTGTCCGCGATCCACGGGCGGTCGTCCTCGATGACGCGGCGCGCGATCACGGTCCCAGTGCATCACACGCCGACGCCGCGCGCCCGAACGGAGCCGCGTGCGCCTACTCGACCGCCCCCGAATCGGTGAGCGCGGCGATGTCGCCGGCACTCAGCCCGAGCAACTCGCCCAGCACCCAGTCGTTGTCGCAACCCAGGGTCGGCCCTGAGCGCGTGTAGCCGCTCGGGGCGTCGGAGAGCCGGAAGCCGTTGCGCTCGTACAGCCCGGGCCCCATCACCGGATGCGTCAGCGCGACGAAGTGCGCACGCGCCGCGACTTGCGGATCGGCGTGCACGTCGCCGTAGTCGTTGACCGGAACGGCTTCGATGCCGAGCGCCTGCAACGCCTCCGCGATCTCGAGGCGGCGGAGCGTGCTCGTCCACGCACCGATCTCGGCCTCGACGTCGTCGACACGCGCGAGCCGGCCGGCGAGCGTCGCGAACGCGGGATCAGCGATGCCGGCGGCCTCGGCGAGCCGCGCCCACTCGGCGTCGGACCAGGCCGCGATCGCGACCCAACGGTCGCCGACACCGTCTTCGTCGGCGCAGGGAAATGCGCCGTGCGGCACCGCGTCGGCGTGGCGGTTGCCCGAACGCATCCCCACGACGCCGTCGGTCTCGAAGTCGAGGAGCCACGGCGACAGGCTCCACAACGCGCTCTCCACCTGCGAGACGTCGAGGTACACGCCTCTTCCGGTGCGCCGCCGGTACAGCAGGCCCGCGGCGAGCGCGGACGCGACGTAGCGGGGTGCGAGCGAATCGGTGATCGTCCCCGACGGCCCGACCGGTTCGCGATCGGGCCAGCCGGTGAGCCAGTTCCAGCCCGACAGCGCGGAGCCCTGCCCGCCGAAGCCCGGGTAGTCCTTGTGCGGCCCGGTCTGGCCGTTGAGGCACACGCTCACCATCACGAGACCGGGCTTCACCGCGGCGAGCGCGTCGTAGTCGAGTCCGAAGCCCTTCATCGCGCGTGGCGCGAAGTTCTCCGCGACCGCGTCCGCCCACTCCACCACGAGCCGCTTCACGAGTGCGACGGCGTCGGGGTGCTTGAGGTTCAGCGTGACGTTGCGTTTGCCGACGTTGAGGCCGTCGTACATCGGCGCGCCCTCGAGCCCGTGCGGGTTCTTCGGTCCGAGCGCGTAGACGCGCAGGAAGTCGGGACGACTCTTCGATTCGACGCGCAGGACGGTCGCGCCGTGCTCGGCGAAGTAGCGGCTCGCGATCGGCCCGGCCGCGCCCGAGCCGAACTCGAGGATGTTGACGCCCGCCCACGCTCCTCCCGCGCCCGAAGCCGGCGATCGCGGGACGGCGCCCGGTGGCGCAGTTGCCGGTGCGGTGACCGGCGGTCCCGCTGGGCGGGCCGGGAGGGCCTCGCCGTCGGCGCTGCGCACCACGACGAACGAGCGCGGGAACCGCGCGACGTCGCCAACCGGCCCGAAGAAGTCGCGCGCCGCGAGTTGCGCGCTCGCGTAGACCTCGCGCGGCGAGTTCGCAGGGGCGAGCATGAGGTTCGTCTCGCACGCGATCTCGTAGAGCTCCTGCATCGTGTGACGCGCGAAGTACGCGGCGACGCACTGCTCGATCTCCGCGAGCTCTTCGTCGGTCGCGGTGTTGGGGCTGAACTCCGACCAGTCGCGTTCGGTGAGCCCGGGAGTGGCGAGGCCGTCGCCCTCGACGAGCTTGGTGAGCGTCTGCAGGCTCGGGACGCGCGCCTTGCCGCCTCGCAGCCCGTAGGAGACGAACCCGTCGAGCGTGGGCCAGATCTCGCGCGTGCGCCCGATGCTGGCGCCCCGGCGCTGGCCGCGGAAGCCGGTCTTCGGGAAGGCCGCGGGCGTTGTCATGTTCGCGACGAACACGACCTCCTGCATCGAGACGTCGACCACTTGTGGCCGCCCCGACGCGAGCGCGCTCAGCGCCGCGAACGCGATCTCGGCCCCGGAGTGTGCGTACGCGGCCGGCTCCGCGGGACGAACGGGCGCGCGGTCGGGGTCGCCGGTGCAGTACATGTTGGCGCTGGCCGCCATGACCCCGAGATCGCTCGCCCGCCATCCGGCGCGCGGCCCGCTCGCACCGAACGGCGTGACGATCACCCACGCCGGAACGGTGCTCTCGCGCTCGGGTTCGGGAACGCCCGCGGCGCCGGGTTCGACGAGCACGACGTCGGCGGCCGCGACGAGCGCGCGCACCTCGGCCGCGGTCGCGCCGGCGACGAGCTGCTTGCCCGCGTTCCACGCGCGCGACGCGTTCGGGCGGCCCGCGAGCGGATCGCCCGCGGCATCGACGAGCCGCCGGACCGTCGCCCCGAGATCGGCCAGCACGCGCCCGGCACGCGCGACCGGTTCGAGCCCGCACTCCACGACCATCACGCCCGCCAGCAGCGCTTCCGGCATCCGTTCCCCCCGTCGGCCCTCGAATATGACGTGGGCGTCAGTCTAGGATTCGCAGCGAATTGGGGAGCCGGGGAACAGGAGCACCGCAATGACGGTCCACCGCATCGTCGATGCCGACTGCCACATCCTCGAACCCCCCGACATCTGGACGAACCACCTCGCGTCGAAGTGGCAGGACAAGGCGCCGAAGTTGGTGAAGGACGGCGCCGGTGGCGACGCCTGGCTCACCGCGGTCGGCGGCGACCCCGACCCGATCGGCCTCGTCGCGACCCCGGGGATGCCGTTCGACAAGTTCCGCTGGTTCGGCGTCACCTACGAAGAAGCGCGCGCCGGTTGCTACAACGGGGCCGAGCGCCTGAAGGACATGGACATCGACGGCGTCGACGCCGAGGTGCTGTTCCCGCCGCAGCGCACGATGAGCCATTTCCTCGGCGACGACGACGACGACTTCGTGCTCGCGGGCGTCGAGGCCTACAACGACTTCCTCTTCGAGGAGTTCTGCGCGCCCGACCCGGCCCGGCTCGTCGGGCTCGCGCAGATCCCGTCGCTGGGCATCGACGTCGCCGTCGACTCGCTGCGCAAGGCGAAGGCGCGCGGCGCGAAGGGCGTGCTCATCTCGAACTGGCCGGCGGGCGGCGAGAGCCTCTCGCGCGACGACGACCCGTTCTGGGCCGCGGCCGTCGACGAGGGCCTTCCCGTGTCGATCCACATCAACATCATCTCCAGGACCCAGCGCGCGCGGGGCCGCAAGGCGGCCGCGGCGTCGGGCAACTCGCTCTACGACATGCGCAGCGAGGCGACGCGCGCGAAGGCGATCGGCGGCATGAGCCACGTGTTCTCGATGGCCGCCGGCAACATCACCGCGATGCTCTTCACCGGGGTCTTCGACCGCTTCCCCGAGCTCCAGGTGTGCTGGATCGAGACCGGTGTCGGCTGGTTGCCTCACTTCATCGAGTGCCTCGACGACCGCTACTGGCGCAATCGCTCGTGGGGGCAACTCCCGATCGAGGAACCACCGTCGTACTACTGGTTTGCCAACAACGCGGCGACGTTCATCACCGACCGTTCCGGGATCGACCTGCGCCACCGCGTCGGCGTCGACAACATGATGTGGTCGTCGGACTACCCGCACCACGGCAACGACTGGCCGTACTCGCGCAAGGTCATCGAGGAAACGATGGCGAACGTCCCGGCCGAGGAGCAGGCGAAGATCGTCGGCGGGAACGCCGCGCGCATCTGGAGGTTGTAGCGGCTAAGGCTTCCCGGCTTTCGCGGCCCCATCCGCGCCCCACCCGCGGCTTCGATCGCGTCGAGGGTGAAGCGCTGCAGCGTGCGCTGGTGCACATAGTTGAGGACGCGGTCGACCGCGGGGACGAGCCGGTTCGTCTGCGCGCTGAGGTCCTGGATCGTCTGGAGCCGGTCGACGGGCCACTCCGGATGGGAGGTGCCGCGGAAGAGGTCGATGACCTCCTGCTGGATGCGGTCGAAGTTGCGCACGTAGATCGCACCGAGATCGACGAGCAGCTCGGGTGGCATCCCGATGTCTTGGAGCTCCGCGATCGCCTCGAGCAGGTGGAGGTCGGTCTCGTCGTAGGAGTCGCGCCCGAACTCGGCCGGGTCGGGGAGCAGGGCGACCTTGCGGAGCTGGTCGACGAGCTCGGCGTCGAGGCCCGCGCGGGAGACGATCTCCTCGAGCGTGTAGGTGTTGCCGGTCCCGGCGAAGAGCTCGTCGATGCCGGGGCGGTTCGTCTCGACGATGGCCCGGATCGCGGCGAGGGAGAAGCGCCGGTCCTGGAGCTCCTTGATGCGCCGGAGCCGCTCGAGGTGGCGGGGCCCGTAGAGCTTGTGCCGGCCCGACGGCGTCGGCGCGGGGAGCAGCCGCTCCCGCGCGTAGTACCGGATCGTGTCGACCGTGAACCCGGCCTCGCGCGCCAGGTCGTCGATTCGCCAGCAGTCGTCGCCCATGGTCCCCCCGGGGATGACTTGACAGCGACCAGACTGAGAGTGTTTACTCTCAGGGTCAGAACATCACGAGCATTCTGTCCTTTAGTTTCGGCTCGTAGAGACGAAAATCAAGGAGTCAGAACTCACAGCAAGGTAGCACGGAGGGTGCGGCGATGACCGCGATCAACTGGCTCGCATCACAACTGGCATGGGAGCAGCGCCTGGTCGAGCTGCGCTCCCAGACCCGCCCCGACAAGGAGCGGTTCCGCTCGCAGCGGGCCGAGGCCCGCGCCGAGGCTCGGGCGGCCCGCCAGGCCGCCTAGCCGCCCAGCTCGCTCGGTCGCGGCCGGGATCTCCCGACCGGTTCAGACCCGCAGCCAGCGGGGGAGCGAAACGTCCTCCACCTGCTGGAACACGACCCGGACACGTTCGCCGATGCGGATGGTGGCCGGGTCGATGGCGTTGATGGGCCCGTCGGGCGTCTCCAACAGGTTGCCGACGAAGCGGATCGCCGGGTCCTCCTCGAGCGCGACGACGATCACGTTGTAGGGCGCGAGCGCCGAGTACGCGGGAAGCAGCGGCGGGTGGGGCACGACGAACGACCAGATCGTGCCCCGTCCCGACGTCGGTTCCCACCGCACGTCGATCGATCGGCAGACGGGGCACATCGGGCGCGGCGGCATCCGCCGGTGCCCGCAGGCGGCGCACGCCTGCACGAGCAGCTCGCCGCGGGCGGTGCCTTCCCAGAACCCGGCCGTCGTCGGATCGGAGAGGTCGGGGAGCAGGAAGCCGGTCTCCATCAGGAGCTCCGTTCACCGGTGAAGACGATCGCGCTCGTGGGGACGCCCTCGCCGCTCGTGACGAGCGAGATGTCGGCCCCCTCGACCTGGCTGGTCGAGGTGCCGCGGATCTGGCGGACGCCTTCGAGCACGAGGTTGAACCCGTGCACGTACGCCTCCGACATCCCGCCGCCCGCCGTGTTGGTGGGCAGTCGTCCGTTCGGCCACTCGAGCCCGCCGTCGTCGGTGAAGGGTCCGCCCTCGCCGCGTGCGCAGAAGCCGTACCCCTCGAGCGACAGCGGGATCAGCGGGCTGAACGCGTCGTAGAGCTGCGCGACCTTCACGTCGGCCGGGCCCATGTCGGCGCGTTCCCAGAGCAAGCGCGCCGCGGTCCACGCCGGGCCGCGCAGTGGATCGTCGCAGAAGTAGTTCGTCATCGTCTGGTGCTGCGGCGGCAAGCCCTGCGCGAACGCGTGGATGTACGCGGGCGGGTGGGGAAGGTCGCGCGCGCGTTCGGCCGACGTGATCACGACCGCGAGCGCGCCGTCGGTCTCGAGGCAGTTGTCGGGCCGGCACAGTGGCTCGGAGATCCACGGCTCGTTCATGTACGACTCGCGGGTCATCGGCTTGCGACCCATCATCGAGTTCGGGTTGCGAGCCGCGTGCTTGCGGAACGCGAGTGCGACGTTCGCGAGGTGGTCGCGCGTCGCGCCGTACTCGTGCATGTAGCGGCGCGTGAGCATCGCGATCTCGTCGACCGGCCGCAGCAGTCCCCACGGACGGCTCCATTGGTTGCTGTCGGCGAGCCGCGCGTTGGCCTGGGCCCACGGCCGGCTCGACGGGTCGGCCCGCTTGCGCGCCCGCCACGCGACGGCGACCTGGCACTGGCCCGTCGCGATCGCCATCGCGGCCTGCCCGACCACTCCGCAGCCCGCGCCGCCGCCGTAGCCGACCTGCGAGAACCAGGTGACGTCGCCGAGCCCGACGTTGCGCGCGACGTCGACTTCCCGGTTGAGCTCCATCGTGTACGACGCGAGCCCGTCGACCTCGCCCGGCGCGATACCCGCGTCGTCGAGCGCCATCGAGATCGCCTGGCACGCGAGCGACAACTCGGTGTCGGGCAGGCCCTTGCCGAACGCCGTCTGTCCGATCCCGACGACCGCGGTCGCGTCCTTGAGGAGAGGGTGCGTCACGGGACGAGTGAGGTGGCTCAGAACGTCACCAGCCCTGGAAGTGGGTCGGGCGCTTCTCCATGAAGCTGGCGACACCTTCTTTGGAGTCGAGGACGTGCGCGTTCATCTCGACGAGCATCGCCTCGGTGACGAGCAGGCTCTTGCGGTCGACCTCGGTGGCGTCGTGCAGCAACTGCTTCGCCCAGCCGATCGCCTTCGTCGGGCCGTGCGCGAGACGCGTCGCCCACTCGTGCACGGTCGGGCGGAACTCCGCCGCGGGCACGACCTTGTTGACGAGGCCGAGACGCTCGGCGTCGGCGGCACTGAGGTCGTCGCCGAAGAACACGAGCTCCTTCGCCTTGTGCATCCCGATCAGTCGCGGCAGCAGGTACGCGACGCCGCCGTCGGGGATGAGCCCGCGGCGCACGAACACGTGGATGAGGCGCGCGGTCTCGGTCGCGACGACGAGGTCGGAGGCGAGCGCGAGCATCACGCCGCCGCCGGCCGCGGTGCCGTTCAGCGCGCACAGTACCGGCTTCTGGCAATCCTGGATCGACTCCATGAGGCGCTGGAAGCCCGTGCGCATCATGTTGACGGCGTCGCCGGCGACCATGTCGGGCGCGCCCTCGGGCTTGGGCTTCGCGGGCGGGCGGACGCGCAGCTCCGCGCCGGTGCAGAAGTGACGCTCGCCCGCGGCGGTGAGGACGATGGCGCGCACCGCGAGGTTCGCGTGCGCCTCCATGAAGTGCTGGGTCAGCCGGTCGCGCACGTAGTACGGGACCGCGTTCCCCGCATCGGCCCGGTTGATCGTGAGCGTCAGCACGCCGTCGGTCAGATCCGAGAGCAGCTCCTGCTCGACGTCGACACCCTCGGGAGCGGGAAGCGGAACGAATGTCATGCCCGCACCACCAGGGCGTCGAGGGCGACGGCGCCGCGGGCCCGGACCACGAGCGGGTTCACGTCGAGCTCCGACACGTCGCCGGCGAGGTCGAGGGCGAGGCGCTGCACCTTCATGATCGTGTCGACGAGGGCACCCTCGTCGACCGGTCTCGCGCCGCGCACACCGCGTAAGACGGCCGCGCCCTTCAGCTCGTCGACCATCCGTTGCGCCTCGTCGCGATGGAAGGGCGGGACGCGGAACGACACGTCGTGGAGCACCTCCACGAAGATGCCGCCGAGCCCGACCGTGACGACCGGGCCGAAGAGCGGGTCCTGCGAGACGCCGATGAGGGTCTCGACGCCGCCGCTCACCATCTCGCTCACGAGGACGCCTTCGATGCGGGCCTTGCGGTCGGCCTTCTTCGCCTTCGCGAGCAACTCGTCGTAGACGGCGCGCACCTCCTTCGGTGAGGCGACACCCACCTTCACCACCCCCGCGTCGCTCTTGTGCAGGAGGTCGGGGGAGGAGACCTTCATCACGACCGGGAACCCGATCGCCTTCGCGGCCTTCACCGCGGCGGCGGCCGAGTCGCACAGCACGTCCTTCGACGTCTTGATGCCGTATGCGCGCAGCACCTGCTTGCTCGTCCACTCGCTGAGCGCAGTACCGGGCGCCGCGTCGGCGAGCAGGGCGCGGGCCTTCTTCGCCGCGGGCAGTGCCTTGGTGGGCGCGTCGTCGAAGGGCGAGTCGTAGCGGTCGACGAAGCTCCAGTAGTCGAGGTAGGCGCGCACCGCGGTGACGCAGTTCGCAAAGGTGCGAAACACGGGGAGCTTGCTCTTCAGCAGGCCGTCGACGTACGCGGGCTCGTTTCCGACCGGCGAACCCCACACCACGAAGATCGGTTTGTCGGTGGTGTCGGCGACCGCGACGAGATCGCGCACCATCGGCGCGCTCATCGATTCGAGTGCGCCGGTGATCGGCACGATGAGCATGTCGACGTTGGGGTCGGCGAGGATCACGTCGAGGATCTTGCGCCCCGCGGACGTCATCACCGGAGGTCCCCCGCAGTCGACCGGGTTCGACACGCGCAGGTACGACGGGATGAGCCCGTCGTGCAGCGCGCGCTGCGTCTTCTTGGTGAGATCGGGGAGGCGCAGACCCGCGGCCGACGCCATGTCGGCCATGTGCGCGCCGGTGCCTCCGGAGATCGCGTAGATGCAGACGCCGTCGCCCTTGGGCTTCTTCGTGCGCGCGAACGCGGCCGACACGTCGAGCAGCTCGTCGAGACCGTCGACACGCGTGACGCCGAACTGGCGGAACACGGCGGACGTGACCGCGTCGGAGCCGGTGAGATGGCCGGTGTGCGACTGCGCCATCGACGCGCCGGCGTCGGTCTTGCCGACCTTCACGATCACCAGCGGCTTCTTCAACTTGGCGGCATGGTCGGCGGCGAGCATCAACGACCGCCCGTCCTTGAAGCCCTCGATGTACGCGGCGACGACGCCGACCTCGGGCTGGTCGGTGAAATAGCGCGCCCAGTCGGCAAACTCGAGGTCGACCTCGTTGCCGGTGGGCGCCCAGTGCGAGAGGCGGATGCCGATCTCCTGGCCCTGGAAGATCGGCCGGCCCTGGTGGCCGCTCTGCGTCACGAGCGCGATCGCGGGGCCGTCGAGCGCGGCGAAGTCGGAGAAGGCGTTGAGGTTCGTGTTGGGGCCGAGCAACCGCGTGTCGCCTTCGCGGGCGAGGCGGGCGAGGCGGGCCTCGAGCGCCTCGCCGGCGGGGCCGATCTCGGAGAAACCGGCCGAGAAGATCACCGCGAAGCGCGCCTTCTTCGCGACGGCTTCCTCGAAGTTGTCGACGACGCGCTCCGCGCCGGTGAGCAGCACGGCGAGGTCGACGTCGCCGGGCACGTCGGCGATCGACGCGAACGTCGCGACGCCCTGCACCTCGGGGTACGACGGAGTGACGGGGTAGAACGTCGCGCTGTTCGCGTCGGCGAACGCCTTGATGCGCGCGGTCATCAGCGTGTTGGGCTTGCGCGAGGCGTCGGACGCGCCGACGACGGCGACCGACTTCGGGTGCAGGAACACGTCGAGATCGACGTCGCGCAACGTGAGCGGCCGGCCGGAGGCGTCGCGGGGGAGGTCGTTCGTACTGGGCATGCGGCGGCTCCGGGCGGCGGCGATCGAAGGGCCCGCCAGTATGACGCGACCGTCACATTCGGGGCGAGACGAGCGTCGGTGCCGGGTAGTGTCGGGCGCCGGACGACGGGAGGGCCGATGCGGGTCGTGGTCGACTTCGACGAGTACAGGCGCAACGCTCGGGCCGCCTCGTTCGACGGCTGATCCGGGCCGGAGCGGAGGGGCGCCGGCATGGGATCGCGCCTGCAGTCGATCGCGATCGTGGGGATGTCGCTCGCGGGCCTGCGGGCCGCGGAGACGCTGCGCCGTGACGGCTTCGAGGGAAGGCTCACCGCCATCGGCGCGGAACCGCACCTTCCCTACGACCGCCCGCCGCTCTCGAAGGAGCTGCTCGCAGGCAAGTGGGAGCCCGAGCAGACCGTGCTGCGCAAGCAGGGCGTCGACGACCTCGACCTCGACCTGCGGTTCGGTCGCCGCGCGACCGGGCTCGATCTCGCGGCGCGCGCCGTCGATCTCGACGACGGCGACCGCATCGCGTTCGACGGCCTCGTCGTCGCGACCGGTTCGACACCCCGAGTGCTGCCCGGTCTCGCCGAGCTCGACGGCGTGTTCGTGTTGCGCACCATCGACGACGCGCTCGCGATCCGCGGCCGGCTCGACGGCGCACCGCGTGTCGTCGTCATCGGCGCCGGTTTCATCGGTGCCGAGGTCGCCGCGACGTGCCGCGGCCGCGGCCTCGACGTCACCGTCCTCGAAGCGTTGCCGCAGCCGATGGTGCGCGGCCTCGGCCCCGACATCGGTGCGGTCTGCGCGGCCCTGCACCGCGATCACGGTGTCGACCTGCGCCTCGGTGTGTCGGTGACCGCGGTCGAAGGCGACGGGCGCGTCGAGCGGGTCCGGCTCGCCGACGGCGAGACCATCGAGGTCGACCTCCTCGTGGTGGGGATCGGGGTGCGTCCGGTCACCGACTGGTTGGAGGGGAGCGGGCTCACAATCTCCGACGGGGTGGTGTGCGACGAGACCTGCCTCGCCGCGCCCGGCGTCGTGGCGGCCGGCGACGTCGCGCGGTGGCCCAACCCGCTGTTCGACGGTGAGTCGATGCGCCTGGAGCACTGGACGAACGCGACGGAACAAGGTGTGGCGGCCGCGCAGCGCCTGCTGGCCGAAGCCGGTGACGCGGTGCCGTTCGCGCCGGTGCCGTTCGTGTGGTCGGACCAGTACGACGTGAAGATCCAGAGCGTGGGTCGCTTCGACGCAAACGACGAGCTGCACGTCGGGCACGGATCGCTCGCCGAGCGCCGTTTCGTCGCGCTGTTCGGCCGCAACGACCGGATCGTCGGCGCGCTCGGCTTCAGCCGCCCGCGCCAGGTGATGCAGTATCGGCGCATGATCGCCGAGCGACAGCCGTTCGCCGCCGCGGTCGCGCACGCCACCGAGGGCTGAGCGGTGCCGCACGCGCCGGCGCATCGCGTCGTCACCCCGCGTTTCGTGCTCATCGTCGCCGCGGGCACGGCGTACTTCTTCGCCCTCGCGATGCTCACACCCGTGCTGCCGTTGTACGTGAAAGGGCCGCTGTCGGGCGGCGGGGTGCAGGTGGGGATCGGGGTCGGTGCGTTCGCCGTTGGTGCGGTGCTGCTGCGGCCGTACGCGGGGCGGGTCGGCGACCGGTTCGGTCGGCGCCCGCTCGTGATCGGCGGTGCGGCCGTGGTCTCCGTCTCGATCCTCGGATACGGGCTGGTGCGCTCGCTGCTCTGGCTCGTGCTGGCCCGTACCGTCACCGGGTTCGGCGAGGCCGCGTTCTTCGTGGGTGCGGCGACGATGATCACCGACCTCGCGCCCGAGGAACGGCGTGGCGAGGCGGTGTCGTACTGGTCGATCGCGGTGTACGGCGGGCTCGCGTTCGGACCCGCGCTCGGTGAGGTCGTGCTCGGTGGGCACCGCTACACCGCAACGTGGATCGTCGCGGCCGGACTCGCGTTGCTCGCGGCCATGGTCGGGCTCGCCGTCGAGGAGACCGATCCCGCGCGCGCGCCGCGTGCCGCGGGCGCGGCACCGCCGCGCGCGGCATCGGAACAGCCGCTGCTGCACCCGGCCGCGATACGACCCGGCATCGTGTTGTTCCTCGGCCTCGTCGGGCTTGCGGGCTTCACCGCGTTCGTGCCGCTCTACGTGAAGAAGCTCGGCCACGGCGACGCGGGCGTGGTGTTCCTCGTGTACGGCGTCTGCATCCTCGCGGTGCGCGTCATCGGCGCGCGCCTTCCCGACCGGCTGGGTGCGGCGCGCGCCGGGAGCCTCGCGCTCGCCGGCGGAACCGCGGGGCTCGTGATCATGACGGTGATCCCGTCGATCGTGGGTCTGTTCGTCGCGACCGCGGTCTTCGCGTTCGGCATGTCGCTCCTCTATCCGGCGCTGCTCGTGATGGCGCTCGAGGGCGTCCCCCCGAACGAGCGGGGCTCGGTCGTCGGGACGTTCTCGAGCTTCTTCGACCTCTCGCAGGGGCTCGGCGCGCTCGTGTGCGGCATCGCGGTGTCGCTCACCGGTTACCGCGGCGCGTTCGCGGTGGGCGCGGTGCTCGCGTTCGCAGGGCTGCTCGTGCTGCGGTTCCGCAAGCCGGCCTCCGACGCGCCGCGCGCCCTTCCCGATCCGGCCGCGGCCTAGGCGCGCCCATGCCGTCGCTGCTCGTCACCAACGACTTCCCGCCCAAGGTCGGCGGGATCCAGTCGTACCTGGCGGAGCTGTGGTCGCGGCTGCCGCCCGCGGAGACGACGGTGCTGACGACCCCGCATCCCGACGCGGCCGAGTACGACGCCGGGCTCGCGTTCCGGGTCGAACGGGTGAAGCAGAAGGTGCTCCTGCCGACGCGTGGCGTCGCGACGCGTGCGGATGCGCTGGCGCGTGAGGTGGGTGCCGACGTGATCTTCGTCGACCCGATGCTGCCCCTCGGCCTGATCGGCCCGCGCCTCTCCGCCGCTCCGTACCTCGTGATCGCGCACGGCGCCGAGATCACCGTCCCCGCGCGTCTGCCGCTGAGCCGGGCGCTCGCGCGGCGCGTCGTGCGCCACGCGGCCGGAGTCGTCGCGGCGGGCGACTACCCGGCGCGCCAATGCGAGCGGGCCGCGGGCCGCGCGGTTCCGCACGTCGTGATCCCGCCCGGGGTCGATCCCGAACGCTTCCGGCCGATCGACGCCGCGCGCCGCGCCGAGGTGCGGCGCCGCTACCGGATCGACCCCGACCGCCCGCTGGTGCTCGGGTTGAGCCGGCTCGTGCCGCGCAAGGGGTTCGACGTGCTCATCGAGGCGATCGCGGGGCTCGACGACTCCGTGCAGCTCGCGATCGGAGGGAGCGGGCGCGACGAGCGCCGGCTCATGGATCTCGCGGTGTCGCATCAGGTTCAGGGGCGGGTGCGGTTCCTCGGGCGGGTCCCCGACGCGGAGCTCGCCGACCTCTACGCGTCGGCCGACGTGTTCTCGATGCTGTGTCGCGACCGCTGGCTCGGTCTCGAGGCGGAGGGGTTCGGCATCGTGTTCGTGGAGGCGGCCGCGTGCGGCGTCCCTTCGGTCGCGGGCCGCAGTGGCGGTTCGCACGAGGCCGTCGTCGACGGAGAGACCGGGCTGGTCGTTCCGCCCCGCGACGTCGAAGCGGTGCGCGCCGCGCTCGGCCGCCTGCTGGCCGACGGTGAGCTGCGAGCTCGCCTCGGTCGGGCCGCGCGCGACCGCGCGGCGCGCGAGCTGTCGTACGCGGTGCTCGCGCGGCGGCTGCTGCCGCTCACGCGTGGAGATCTCCGCGGCTTCGCCGGCGCGGGCGGCCCCGGCGATCCCGGCTCGGCGCCTCGCTAGCCTCGCGTCCCGTGCCGCCCGAGTCCTCCGAGTCCTCCGAGTCCTCCGAGTCCTCCGAGTCCCGGGCACCCGCCGAGCCGGGATCGCGCATCATCACGTGGTCGTGGGCGACGACGGCGATCTTCGCCTTGGTGGCGATCCCGGTCGCACTGGGCGCGTCCGCGCTCGAAGGCGTCGCCCTCGGGGTGAGTCTCGGGTTCTTCGCGGTGTCGCTGGGCGTGTGGGTGTACGCGTTCGTGCGGGCGCTCCTGCGTAGCACGCAGGGCGACGACGTCACGGTGCCGGCGCTCTTCTTCCTCTCCGGCTCCGCTCCGCGTCGCGTGCGCGTGCACCTCTTCTCGGCTCTGGCCGTCGCGATCGCGATCGCGGTCGGCACCGTGAAGGCGAACCCCTTCAGCGCGCTCGAGCCGATGCTCCCGCTCGGGCTCGCCGGGCTGTGGGCCGCGCGCCACGGCACCTATCCGGCGCGCCGCCTGCCGTCCGTGGCCGCGCGTGCGCCAACCCGTCCGGCGAAGCCGCCGGCGTCGAGGAGGACAGATGGCCGATCAGGCAAGTGAGCGCATCCGCATCGACGCGCCCCCCGACCGCTGCTTCGACGTCGCCGTCGACTTCGAGTCGTACCCCGAGTGGGCGAAGGACGTGAAGCACGCGAGCGTCCTCGCGTTCGACGACGAGGGGCGCGGGACGCGGGTCGAGTTCCGAGCCGCCGCGCTCGGGCGGAGCATCCGTTACGTCCTCGACTACGACTACACGGAGGCACCCGAGGCGTTCTCGTGGCATTTCGTCGAGGGCGACATGCTGCGCCGACTCGACGGCACCTACCGCTTCGAGCCCGAGGCCGACGGTTCGACGCGCGTCCACTACGAGCTCACCGTCGAGGTCGGCGTGCCGCTCCCCGGGCTCATCAAGCGCCGCGCGGCGAGCCTCATCATGGGCAACGCCCTCAAAGAGCTGAAGGCACAAGTGGATCGCGTCGCCTAGCGCCGCGCCGCGCATGGGGTCATCGGCCCGGGTCTCGCATAGATTGCGAGGGATGCGCATCCTTCTCTTCACCGGCAAGGGTGGAGTCGGCAAGACGACGGTCGCGGCCGCCACCGCGGTCTCGACCGCCGCGGCCGGGTTGCGCACGCTCGTGCTCTCCACCGACCCGGCCCATTCGCTCGCCGACGCGTTCGACGTCGCGCTGGGTGACCAACCGACTCCCATCGCACCGCGCTTGTGGGGCGGCGAGATCGACACGCGGGCGCGCTTCGAAGAGGCGTGGAACGACGTGCGCGACTACGTCGTCGACGTCCTCGACTGGGCGGGCGCCGGCGCGCTCGAGGCCGAGGAGCTGGCCGTCGTTCCCGGGCTCGACGAGGTCTTCGCGCTGTCGGAGCTGCGAGAGCGCGCCGCGAGCGGCAGCTACGACGTCATCGTCGTCGACTGCGCGCCGACCGCGGAGACGCTGCGGCTCTTGTCGTTGCCCGACGTGCTCGCGTGGTACATGGACCGCGTGTTCGAGTCGCAGCGGCGGCTCACGAAGCTGGCCCGTCCGATGATGAGCCGCATGACGAACATGCCGATCGCCCGCGATTCGGTGTTCGCGGGGGTGCGCCGCTTCTACGACCGCCTCGACGGCGTGCGTGAGCTGCTCACCGACGGTGCCGTCACGAGCGCGCGGCTCGTCGTGAATCCCGAGCGGCTCGTCGTCGCCGAGGCGCGGCGCACCTACACCTATCTCTCCTTGTTCGGCTACCACGTCGACGCGGTCGTCGCGAACCGGATGTTGCCGGCGTCGTTGCAGGACCCTTGGTTCGACGGCTGGAAGGGCATCCAGGCGGCTCACCTCGAAACGATCGCGGACGCCTTCGCGCCGGTGCCGATCCTGGCGGCGGAGCTGGCCGCGGAGGAGCTCGTCGGGGTCGAGCGGCTCGGTGAGCTGGCCGCGCATCTCTACGGCTGCGTCGACCCCGCCGCGGTGCTGTGCTCGCTCGATCCACTCCGTGTCGACGAGATCGACGGCGCGCTCGTGCTGTCGCTGCATCTCCCGTTCACCGCGAAGAGCGACATCGAGCTCGGTCGCCACCGCGACGAGCTGATCCTCGCGGTCGGGCCGCACCGCCGCGCCGTCGTGCTCCCCGACGCGCTCGCGCGGCGCGAGGTCGTCGGCGCCCGCCTCGACGGCGACCGCCTCGAAGTGGAGTTCGCGACCCTATGAGCACCGCGCCGCAACCCGAACGTGACGCGCCCGCCGGTCACGACGACGAACCCGAGCGCCGGTATCACGACGAGTGCTACGCGTGCCCCGTCGGCTCGCTCTTCATGTCGCTCGACACGGCGTCCCCCGACATGATGGAACACCTGCTGGCCGCGGCCTCCGAGCTGTTGCAGGCGGCTCGCAGCGCGATCGACGCGGCCGAGGCCGTGGTCGATCGCCAGCGCGAGGCGCGCGCGAACACGTCGCGCCCCGAACCTCGCGTGCGCCGAATCGACCTCGACTGACGTGGCCGACCTCACCATCGGGCTCGACGTCGGCGGGACGAAGATCCTCGGTGTCGCGTGCGACGCGACCGGCGCCGTCGTCACGGAGGAACGCGTCGAGAGCCCGCGGGGCGTGAAGGACCTGCTCGACGCGCTCGCGGAGCTGACCGCGACCTTGCAGTCGCGGGTCGACGACGTGGCGCGCGCGGTCGGCGTCGGCATCGCGGGCCTGGTCGACGGCGACGGTGTGTTGCGCTTCGGCCCGAACCTGCCCGGCATCGTCGACGCGCCGATCCGTACCGAGCTCGCGAAACGCACGGGACTGCCCGTCGTCGTCGACAACGACGCGAACGCGGCGGGTTGGGGCGAGGTGCGCTTCGGCGCCGCGGCCGGCGCGCGCGACGCGCTGCTCGTGACGCTCGGCACCGGGATCGGTGGTGCCATCGTGCTCGACGGGAGGGTTCTGCGCGGCGCGCACGGGTTCGCGGCCGAGATCGGCCACTTCACCGTCGAGCGGGGCGGACCGCTGTGCTCGTGCGGCGAGCGCGGCCACTGGGAAGCGATCGCGTCGGGCTCCGCGCTCGGGCGGCTGGCGCGCGAGCTGGTCGAGGCCGGTAAGGGCGACGCGATCCTCGCCCGCGCCGGCGGCGACGTCGACGCGGTCAACGGTCATCACGTCGGCGCCGCGGCCGCGCGCGGCGACGCCGATGCGCTCGCACTCCTCGAGCAGTACGCCGACAACGTCGCGCTCGGGCTCGCGGGGCTTTCCAACGTGCTCGACCCCGCGACGATCGTGATCTCGGGTGGGCTCGTGGAGCTGGGCGAGCTGTTGTTCGTACCGCTCCGGCGCGCGTTCACCGCGCACATCGAAGCGCCCGAGCACCGCCCCGAGGTGCCGATCGTGCCCGCGACCCTGGGCGAGCGCGCCGGCGCGATCGGAGCCGCCGCCATCGCCGCGGACGCGCCCGGCCCGGACTGAGCGGTGGTCCGCCTCGCGCTCACGCTGCCGTCGTTCCGCGACACCGCGGAGCCGGCGGTCGCCGTGGCGCGCGCGGCGGATGCTTGCGGGCTCGACGCCGTGTTCGCGTTCGATCACCTCGCGCGTTTCGATCGCGCCGGGCGGCAACGTCCCGCGATCGAAGGCTTCACGCTGCTCGGTGCGGTCGCCGCGGAGACCGAACGGGTCGCCCTCGGTCCGCTCGTCGCGCGGGCGAGCCTGCGGCCGCCGGCGACCCTCGCGCACTGCTGCGAGACGCTCCAACGCATCAGCCACGGGCGGCTCATCGTCGGGGTCGGGACCGGCGACGCGGAGAGCCGCGTGGAGAACGAGACCTTCGGGTTGCCCTTCAGCTCGCGCGTCGACCGTCTCGCCGAGCTCTCGGCCGCCGTGAGCGAGCTGTCGGGTCGTGGTTATCCGGTGTGGGTCGGCGGGACCTCCCGCGCGGCGCGGGAGATGGCCGTCAACGCCGGTGGATGGAACCGCTGGGGTGGCGAACCCCGCCAGCTCGCCGAGGGAGTCGAGGAGATTCGGCGTACGGGGCGGCCGGTCGTCGTGTCGTGGGCCGGCCTCGTCGTGCTGGCCGAGAGCGAGAGCGCGGCGCGCGCGAAGTGCGACCGTCTCGATCCGCCTCCGACCGCGATCGTCGGTGGTCCCGAGCGCGTGGCCGAGCAGCTGCGCGCGTTCGTCGCGGCCGGAGCCGACTGGTTGATCGCGGGGCCGGTCGACTCCTCCGCGGTCGAGAACGCGGCGATCCTCGCCGAGCGGGTCGCACCGCTGTTGCGATGAGTCGTTGCGAGGCGCGCCTCGGCGCGGTCAGCCGAGCAGCAGCCGCGCGGCGCGTTCGAGATCGGTTGCCATCGTGCCGGTCTCGGTGACCCCGCCGACCCAGAAGGCGAGCGCCGCGAACCACACGTACCCGAGCACCTTGACGACCGCGTCGAAGTCGTCGACAGGCGTGTCGCCGATCGACTCGGAGATGATGCGGCGAAACGACTCCTGCACCGACTGCTTCACCGGCGCGGCGTCGCCGTCGGGCGACGACATTGCCGTCACCATCGCCGCGGTGACCGCGGGCTCGCGTTCGAGGGCGCGGCACGCGCGCCGCAGGCCGTCGGCGACGCGTTCCGCGGGGGTCTCTCCTCGTGCCGGTCGCTGCTGGAGCCGGTTGCGCAGCGTGTCGGCCTGCGCCGCGAGCGCCGCCAGCAAGAGCTGGTCCTTGGACGAGTAGTGGCGGTAGAGGGTGCCGAGCGCGACCTCGGCGCGCGCGGCGACGTCGCGCATCTGCACTGCGTCGTAGCCGCCCTCCGCCGCGAGGCCGACTGCGGCCTGGATGCAGCGCTGCCGGCGAGCCGCGGTCTCCGCGGCACGCGTCCCGCCGTTGCGGCGCGATCCCTGCGGCCCCGGCGGGACGGGCATGGCCCCCATGGCGGCACCCTACCCCGGACCTAGAACGTGTTGCAGGGTCGCTCTCGCGCCTCGAGCCGGGTCACTCGAGCGTGGCGTAGTCGGTGGAGCGGTCGGCGACGTGGCGGCCGCGCGCCGTGTCGACGGCACGCCGCAGGTCGGCGGCGAACGCGTCCATCACCGGCGCGTTCGCGGCGCAGACCGTCGCATGCAGTGAGTCGGGACGCGCCTGGCGGTCGAGGTACCAGCCGCCGATCGCGGCGAGCGCGTCGCCGACCGCGAAGACGTCGATCGGATCTTCCGTCGTGTCGTGCGCCGCGGTGGTGCACACGATCTGCGCGTCCGGCACGGCGAGCACGGTGAGATCGGGAATCGCGCGTACCGCGGCAACCATCGCGTCGCGCGCGCCGAGCATGCGCCCGGTGAGATCGAGGTAGCCGTCCTCGCCGAGCCGCTGCAGGACCGCCCACGCGGCCGCGATCGGCGCGCCGGGCCGGGTTCCCATCATGTTCGGCGACGCGTAGAAGCCGCCAAGCCAGTCGTCGAACACGAACGTCTGGTAGCGGCGCAGCGCCTTCGTGCGGTGCAGGATCACCGACGCACCCTTGGGCGTGTAGCCGAGCTTGTGCAGGTCGGCGGAGATCGACGTCACGCCGTCGACGCGGAAGTCCCACGGTGGGATCGCGTACCCGAGCGTCTCCATGAACGGCAGCACGAACCCGCCCATGCACGCGTCGGTGTGGAAGTTCGCGCCCGCGTCGGCCGCGAGGGCCGCGAGGTCGGGGATCGGATCGATGACGCCCTGCGGGTACTGCGGTGCGGATCCGACGACGAGCACGGTGTTGGCGGTGATCGCCGCGGCCATCGCGTCGACGTCGGCGCGCCAGTCGGGCGCGACGGGAACGGAGTGGACCCGCAGGCCGAAGGAGTGCGCGGCCTTGTGGAAGGCCGCGTGCGCGCTGTTCGCGACGACGATCTCGGGTTCGGTGATGCCGCGCTCCGCCCGCCCGCGCTCGCGCGCCGCGAGTACTGCCATGAGGATGCTCTCGGTTCCGCCGGAGGTCATGAAGCCGGCGACCTGCTCGTCGCCGTGCACGAGGTCGGCTGTCGCGCGCACGACCTCCGTCTGCATCGACGCGAGGCTCGGGAACGCGATCGTGTTCAACGCGTTGTCGTGCAGGTAGAGCTCCGTGGCTGCCGCCCCGATCGCCTCGACGTCGGGTCCGCCGTCGTAGACGAGACCGAACGTGCGCCCGTCGCGCCAGCGCGCGTCGCTGGTCTTGCGATCGCGCATCTGAGCGACGATCTCGTCGAACGGCCGGCCGTGCGGGGGAAGCGTCACGGCCAGGATGCTACGAGGGGAGACGCGGATCAGTCCGAGGGGTCGGCGGGGATCCATCCATGAGCGGGTGCGGCGCTCGCGCGGCAGGGCGCCCGCGTCGCGTCGGATTCGCTCGTCGTCACCACGGTGGAACCCGTGTGGCCGCCTTCGGCGCGCCCGAACACGCACCGACCCGGACCCGCGTACTCGGCGAGCACGACGGCTGCCGGCGTGCGCTGGAGGGAGAGCAGTCCGAGTCGCTTCGACGTGGTCGTCGCGGTGGTGAACGCGAACAGCGGCGCCGCGTGGTGCAGCACGGTCGCCGTCGCCGGGAGATAGCTGTTCCACAGGCGGAAGACGGCGTTCGCGGAGTCGAGCGCCGCGGTGACGTCGGCGAGCGCCTGGATCCGGAGGGCTTCGTCGGCGCGCTCCGCGGCGCCGTTTGCAGGTGCGCTCACGACGGGCGCCGGCGCCGGTGCCGACGCTCCGAGCTCGGGACGGGCGCCGATCGGAAGGCGCAGGACGGCGACGGTCGCGAGCAGCGCGACCACGAGGGTGACGCAGATCCGCCGCAGCACGCGCTCGCGCGTCGAGCTCGGGCGTGCGAAGGGATCGTGCCCGCGGAACCTCGTCGTCGCGCGTGGTGCCCGGGCCTTGAAGCGCTTGGTGCGGGGCGGCTTCGCGGCCGCGATCGGCTCGATCCGCAGGCCGTTGGGTTCCGGGTCGGGCGCCGAGGGCGCGTCGGGCGCAGGCACCGGCGCGCTCGGGGGCACCGCGCGCACGGTCGCACCGTTGCCCGCCGCGGGAGGTGCGGGGCGGCGCGGGATGACCGGCAACCTCGGGATCGGCGGTGCGGCACGGCCTGACGGCGCCGATGGCCGATCCGCGTCGGCGGGCGCGCCGAGGAGGGCCGAGAAGGTGTCGCGGGGGAGGGCGAACGGCAACTCGTCGGCGATCGACGCGTTCGCGTCGCTTGCGGCCAGCCCCGCGCGCGATGCCTCGTTCGCGTTGATTGCATCGGCAAGCTTCGCGACCGGGTCGGCCGCCGCTTCGGGCGCCGCGTTGTTTGCAGCTGCAAGGGTCGCGTCGGAGCCGACCGTTTTGGGCGCGCGATTGGTTGCAGATGCAGTCGACGCAATCGGCGGGTTTTCGCGCGCCGGCTCGTCGTCGAGGGCGTGATCGGCGCGATCGGCGCGTCGTGGGATGCCGAGGTAACGGCCGAGCGCGTGCGGGTCGTCGGAGGTCGGCGCCGGTCGCTCGGCGTCGGCCGCCGCCGGCATCCCCCAGACGGTCGGGCCGAACGCCTCGGACCCGGCTCCCACCGCGACGAGCACCGGCGCCTCGGCGCCGGCGATCGGCTTGCGGATCGGTTCGAGTGCGGCCTCGCACCGGGGACAGCGGGTCGCCGCCGCCGGGACGAAGCACTCACACGTCGGGCACTGGCGCACGGATTCCGCTCCCGGGCCGGCTCACCCCCGGAGCAGGCTCTTCTTTCCCGATCGGCCCGCCGGCCGCGGTCCTGAGCGGCTGGCCGGGCGGAACGCCCGATTCGTGGCGATCGCGGACTGAAGATTCCCGGCCCGACGAGACTTGACACCGGATGGAGGCCGTGGGGTTCGACGCCTGGTACCGGCAGGAGCATCCCCGGGTCCTGGGGGCGTTGATCGCGCTGAACGTGCTGCGCCGGTCGCCGCGCCGCGCAGCCAGCCGATCGGCGAGGTTGTCTCCCTTGACGCGAGCTCTGATGGCGGGCGCACCTGGCAGCTCCGGCACATGGACCGGTGACGGCTACTCCGCCGGTCGCGGCCCGAAGTACTCCTCGGCGAGCTCCGGACGCGGCTGCACGAACAGCCCTTCGCACTCGGCACACAACGTGTCGCCGTCGGAGAGCGTGCCGGCGGTCATGATGCGGCGGCCCTCGACCTTCGTCACCCACGACTCGAGTCGCACCTCGCGATAGAGCGGCGTTGGCCGGCGGTAGCGAACGGTGAGGGTGCCGGTCATGCCCGGATGGCCCGACTGGATGTTCGCGATGCCGAGCATCTCGTCGAAGGCGAGCGCGATCACACCGCCGTGCACGAACGTCGGCGGTCCTTCGTACGCGGCGCCGAACACCACGCGCCCGGTCACCTTCGGCGGGTGCCATTCCCACTGCAACGGCGGCGCGAGCGGGCTCGACTCGCCGACGATGGGGGAGCGAGGAAGGTAATCGGCGTGGCTCTTCTCGCGCCCCGATCGGTGGGTGCCGACCGGCGCGACGGCGCGCACCGCGCCGGCGAGCGCGACCGTCGCGGCGTCGATCGCGTCGGCCGCGGCGACGAGCCGATCGGCTCCGACGTCCTCCATGGTCATCACCGCGTCGATCGCGCGTCGCAGCGAGTCGGCGAGCCGCACGCGCTCGGGCGTGGCGAACGATTCGGAGTCGGGATAGCCGGGCGCGGCTTCGCTCATGTGCGGCTCAACGGCCCTTGTACTGCGGCGCGCGCTTCTCGGCGAACGCCTTGGGGCCTTCCTGCGCGTCCTCCGACGCGAAGACCTCCCACCCGATCGGGTCCTGGTACTGCATCGCCTCCGCGTCGCTCATGTGCTCGGTCTCGCGCCATGCCCGCAGGATCGCCTTCGTCGACAGCGGCGCGTTCGCGGCGACCTGCTCGGCGACGGCGCGCGCCGCGTTGAGCGCCTGGCCGTCGGGGACGACGCGCCCGATGAGGCCGATCTCCTTGGCCTCGAGCGCGCTGACCGGTTTGCACGACAGCAGGATGTCCATCGCGATCGTGTAGGGGATCTGGCGAGGCAACCGGCACGCGGAACCGCCGAGCGGGAACAGCCCGCGCTTCGCCTCCCACACGCCGAAGATCGCGCCTTCGGCCGCGACGCGGATGTCGGTGCCCTGGAGGATCTCGGTGCCGCCCGCGACCGCGTATCCCTCGACCGCGGCAATGAGCGGCTTCGACAGCTTGTAGTCGCGCAGCAGCGCCTTCCAGTGGGGGTTGTCGCCGCGCGCCATCACCTCCTGCACCTTCGGGTCGTCGGACTGCTGGCCGACGGCCACGAGGTCCATGCCCGAGCAGAAGTTGCCGCCCGCGCCGGTGAGGATCGCGCAGCGCACCTCCGGTTCGGAATCGATGTACTCGTAGCCGAGCACGAGCCCCGCGAGCATGTCGCCGGTCAGCGCGTTCTTCTTCTCGGGCCGGTTCATCGTGAGGGTCACGACGTGGCCGTCGCGTTCGACGGTGCAGTGCTTCGTCGTGAGGTGGTCGAGGACGGGCATGGTCGTCTCCTGGCGTTTGCCACACAAAGCGAGAACGTGTTCTACTACCGCGCCGACCCGCCCGTCGTCCCGAGGGAGTCTGATGTCGGGATTCTGGAAGTACGCACAGGCCGACCCCGACCATCTCGCCATCGTCGATCCCGACGGGACCGAGCACTCGGCCGGCACGATCCTGGCCCGGGCCAACCAGGTCGTCCACGCGCTGCGCGCGGTCGGGTTGCAGAAGGGCGACACCGTCGCCGCGGTGCTGCCGAACGGCTCGAACCCGATGCACGTGTACCTCGCGGCCCTGCAGGCGGGCTGGCGCTACGTCCCGATCAACTACCGGCTGAGCCCGCCCGAGATCGCATACATCCTCACCGACAGCGAGGCGAAGGCGTTCGTGAGTCACGAGCGTTTTGCGTCGGTCGCCGCGCCCGCGGCCGAGGAGGCCGGCATCCCGGCGCAGGCGCGGCTCGCGCACGGAGACGTGCCGGGCTTCCGCTCCTACGCCGAGCTCGTCGACGCGCAGCCGACGACGCTGCCCGAAGACCGCGCCACCGGCGCGTCGATGCACTACACGTCGGGCACGACGGGGCAGCCGAAGGGCGTGCGCCGCCCGCTCCCCGAGATCGATCCCGACACGAGCGCCGAGCTGTTCACGTTCTTCTTCCTGATCTTCGGGATCCCCCAGCGCGACGGCAACGTGCACCTGTCGACGTCGCCGAACTACCACACCGCGGTCACGACGTTCGCGGGGAACGCGCTGCACGCCGGCCACACGGTTGTGTTCATGGACAAGTGGGACCCGCAGGAGACGCTGCGCCTCATCGACAAGTACCGGTGCACGCACACGCACATGGTGCCGACGCAGTTCCACCGCATGCTCCAGCTCCCCGACGACGTGAAGTCGAAGTACGACGTGTCGTCGATGAAGTGGGCGATCCACGCCGCGGCGCCGTGCCCCATCGAGGTCAAGCGCAAGATGCTCGACTGGTGGGGCATGTGCATCTGGGAGTACTACGCGGCGACCGAAGGCGGCGGCACCGTGTGCCCGCCGGAGGAGTGGTTGCAGTACCCGGGCACCGTCGGGCGCGTGTGGCCCAACTCCGAGCTCAAGATCGTCGGCGACGACGGCGAGCGGTGCGAGACCGGCGTTCCCGGCACCGTCTGGATGCGGATGGGCTCGGGCGATTTCGAGTACAAGGGCGACAAGAAGAAGACCGGCGACTCGCACGACGCCGAGGGCTTCTTCACCGTCGGCGACGTCGGCTACCTCAACGAGGACGGCTACCTGTTCCTCTGCGACCGCAAGTCCGACATGATCATCGCGGGCGGTGTCAACATCTACCCGGCCGAGATCGAGGGCGAGATCCTCGCGTGCCCCGGTGTCGGCGACGTCGCCGTCTTCGGCATCCCCGACGACGACATGGGCGAGCAGATCAAGGCGATCGTCGAACCGGCCGCGGGGGTCGCGGGAGACGAGACCCTGCGCAAGACGATCATGGACCACCTCGCAGGCCGGCTCGCGAAGTTCAAGTGGCCGCGCTCGGTCGACTTCGTCGACGAGCTGCCGCGCGAGCCGACCGGCAAGCTCTTGAAGCGCAAGCTGCGCGACCCGTACTGGGAAGGCCGCGAGCGCGCGATCTGATCGTGGGCTGCTCGTGCGCTGATCCCGCCGCGTGTCGCGACGCGACACGGAACCACACAGGAGAGGCATCGTGACCGAGACGTTCGTCTCCCATCACGTGCTCGAGTATCCGGGCGGTTACACCCGCTCGGTCGGGCCGGTGGTGGGCCGCTTCCTCACCTCGCTGCGCGACGGGCGCATCGAGGGCGTGCGCATTGCCGACGGGCGCGTGCTCGTCCCGCCGACGGAGTACGACCCGGTCACGAGCGACCCGGTCGGCGACTTCGTGGAGGTCGGCCCGGCCGGCACCGTGCAGACGTGGACGTGGGTCGAGGAACCCCGATCCGGCAAGCAACCGCTGGAGCACCCGTTCGCGTTCGCGCTCATCCGCCCCGACGGTGCCGACACCGGGATGCTCCATGCCGTCGACGCGGGCAGCAAGGACGCCATGCGCACCGGCATGCGCGTCGCGCCCCGCTGGCGTGCGGACCGCGTCGGCAGCGTGCGCGACATCGAGGCCTGGGTACCGCTGGCCGACGGCGACCAGCCGCAACCCGCGCCGCCGCGCACCGAGGTCGCCGACGAGGAAGGTCCCGTCACCGGGATGATCTCGCCGATCCGGCTCGAGTACGACGTCACCGCGGGCGAAGCGCTCACCCGGTATCTCGTCGGGCTCAGCCAGGGAAAGATCATCGGCGGGCGCGCACCGTCGTCCGACGAGGTCTACGCCGCCTCGCGCGGCACCGACCCGAAGACCGGCGATCCCACGAGCATCGAGGTCGAGGTCGCGGATCGCGGGACCATCACGACGTTCTGCGTCGTCAACATCCCCGGCCTCTCCGATCTCGCGCCGCCGGTGCCGTACGTGTCCGCGCAGATCGTGCTCGACGGCGCCAACAACATGTTCTTCGGGTTGATCCGCGGTGTCGAAGCCGACCAGGTGCGCATGGGCATGCGCGTGAAGGCGGTCTGGGCCGACGAGCTGAAGCCCGACCACCGCTCGATCAAGTGGTGGGAGCCGACCGGCGAACCCGACGCCGACTACGAGACGTACCGGGAGTACTTGTGAGAGACATCGCGGTCGTGAGCTACGCCGCTTCCGCGGTTGCGAAGGAACAGCGTCGCAACGAGGTCGAGATCATCGTGCCGGTGCTCTCGAAGGCGATCGAGGAGTCGGGGATCGGGCGCAAGGAGATCGGGTTCGTCTGCTCCGGCAGCCTCGACTACCTCTTCGGCGGTCCGTTCGCGTTCGTGCAGGGCGTCGACGCCGTGGGCGCGTGGCCGCCGATTCGGGAGAGCCACGTCGAGATGGACGCGGCCTGGGCGCTCTACGAGGCGTGGATCGCGATCCAGACCGGTGAGGTCGACTCCGCGCTCATCTACGGGTTCTCGAAGGGCAGCCTCGGCGACCCCGCCGAGGTGATGACGCTCCAGACCGACCCGTACTACACGGTTCCGCTCTGGCCCTCGATGATCGACATGGCCGCGCTGCAGGCGCGGGCGTACCTCGAGCAATCGGGCCACACCGAGCGCGACCTCGCGGAGATCGCCGCCCGTTCGCAGCGCGATGCGCGCGACAACCCGCACGCGGTGCGCAAAGGCGACGTCACGGCCGACGCGTTGTTGAAGGAGCCGCTGCGCTACGACCCGCTCCGCGAGAGCGACGTGTTCCCGGTGAGCGACGGCGCGACCGCGGTGGTGATCGCGGCCGACGATCTCGCGCGCGACGTGTGCGCGCGGCCGGCGTGGATCCGAGGCATCGAGCACCGCATCGAGGCCCACTCGCTCGGCGTGCGCGATCTTGCGAGGTCGGGGTCGACTCGCGCCGCCGGCGCCGCGGCCGGAGTGAGCGACAAGCCGATCGACGTCGCCGAGCTGCACACGCAGTTCTCGCACGAGGAGCTGATCCTGCGCGACGCGCTCGGTCTCGGCGAAGGCACGACGGTGAACCCGTCGGGTGGTCCACTCGCCGCCAACGTGATCATGGCCGCGGGCCTGTCGCGCATCGGCGAGGTCGCGACCCGCATCATGTTCGGCGAAGCGACGCGCGGTGTCGCGCACGCGACGTCCGGCCCGTGCCTGCAGCAGAACCTCGTCTGCGTCATGGAGGGTGAATAACGATGGGCGAGAATCTCGCTGCGGTCGTCGGGGTCGGCCAGACCCATCATCGTTCTTCTCGCAAGGACGTCTCGATGGCCGGGCTCGTGCGTGAGGCCGCGATGGAGGCGCTCGAGGACGCGGGCATGACCTGGAGCGACATCGACGCGGTCGTGATCGGCAAGGCCCCCGACATGTTCGAGGGCGTCGCGATGCCCGAGCTGTACCTCGCCGACGCACTCGGCGCGGTCGGCAAGCCGATGATGCGCGTGCACACCGCCGGTAGCGTGGGCGGCTCGACCGCGATCGTCGCGTCGAAGCTCGTGACGTCGGGTGTGCATCGGCGCGTCCTCACCGTCGCGTACGAGAAGCAGAGCGAGAGCAACGCGACGTGGGGCCTGTCGGTCGCGATGCCCTTCCAGGCCCCGCTCGTCGCCGGGGCGGGCGGGTTCTTCGCGCCGCTCATCCGCGCGTACATCTACCGCTCGGGCGCGCCGAGCCACATCGGCCACCTCGTCGCGGTCAAGGACCGCCGCGCCGCGCTGCGGAACCCGAAGGCGCACCTGCACATCCCCGACATCGACCTGAAGATGGTCGAGGAGTCGTTCATGCTGTGGGAGCCGATCCGCTACCTCGACACCTGCCCGTCGTCCGACGGCGCGATGGCGATGGTGATCGGCGACGAGCAGACCGCGGACGCCGCGGACGCGGCCGCGTGGATCCACGGCATGGCGATGCGCAGCGAGCCGACGATGTTCGCCCGGCGCGATCAGGTGAACCCGCAGGCCGGCAAGGACTGCGCGGCCGATCTCTACAGCCAGGCCGGGATCACCGATCCGCGCGCGAACTCGACTGCGCCGAGGTGTACGTGCCGTTCTCGTGGTTCGAGCCGATGTGGCTCGAGAACCTCGGTTTCTGCGCGGAAGGCGACGGCTGGAAGCTCACCGAAGCGGGCGCGACCGCGCCGGACGGCGACATCCCCTGGAACCCGTCGGGCGGCGTGCTGTCGTCGAACCCGATCGGGGCCTCGGGGATGATCCGCTTCGGCGAGGTCGCCCAGCAGGTGCGCGGGCGTGCCGGGGATTACCAGGTCGAGTTGAAGAACGGTCGCGCGCTCGGGCACGCGTACGGCGGCGGCTCCCAATTCTTCAGCATGTGGGTCGTCGGGAGCGGCAAGCCGTCCTGAGGGCCGCGGGTCGCCCGGTAGCCTGGTCGGTCCCATGGCGATCACACCCGGCACCTGAATGGCGGTCACCGGTCTCGGGTTCGGGTCGCGCGAGCTCTACCGCTGGCAGGTCGACGCGCTCGTCGCGTGGCGCCAGTGCGGGCGCCGCGGCGTGGTCGAGGCCGTCACCGGCTCGGGCAAGACCGACGTCGCGATCGCGGCGGCCGCCGAGGCGCGCAGCCGCGGTCGCTTCGTGCTCATCCTCGTCCCGACGCGCGTGCTCATGGAGCAGTGGTGCGCGCGGCTCGCCGACGCGATGCCCGACGCCCGCATCGGGAGGCTGGGCGACAACGGTCGGGACACGCCTGCAACCTGCGACGTGCTCGTCGCGACGCGGCACTCCGCGGCGGCGGCCAAGCCGGCTCCTCCGGGCGCCGAGGGCGGCCTGCTGATCGCGGACGAGTGCCACGGGCTCGGCGGCGGAACCCTCCGCCGAGCGCTGCTGCCCCAGTACGAGGAGCGCCTCGGTCTCACCGCCACCCTCGAACGCGGCGACAACGCCGTCGCCGAGCTCCTGCTGCCGTACTTCGGCGGCATCTGCTTCCGTTACGGCTTCGAACAGGCCATCGCCGACGGCGTCTGCGCGCCCCCGCGCGTCGCGTTCGTCGGTGTCGCGCTCACTCCCGACGAACGATCGGAATACCTCGCGACGGAGCAGAGCCTGGTGAGCGCGCGTCACCATCTGCGCCGCATTCCGGGAATGCCGCTCGAACCGTTCGGCGACTTCCTCGCGGCGGTCGCGCATCTCGCCGAGCGCGACGCCGGCGCCGACGGGCGCGCCGCGCGCGAGTACCTCGACTCGTTCTCCAAGCGGCGCCAGATCGTGGCCCAGACGAGCGGCAAGTACGACCTCCTCGGCCGCCTGGCGCCCGCGATCAAGGGTGCCGACGGCGCGCTCGTGTTCACCGAGACGGTGCGCGCCGCGAACCACGCGATCAACCGCCTCGATCCGCACGTCGCGATCGACCTGATGACCGGTTCCACCGCGCGCGGCCACCGCCGGGAGATCCTCGACGGCCTGCGGGCCCGGCGGCTCGCGGCCGTCGCCGCGCCGCGCGTCCTCGACGAAGGCATCGACGTTCCCGACGCGAACCTCGGGATCGTCATGAGCGCGAGCCGCACGCGGCGCCAGATGATCCAGCGCATGGGCCGCATCCTGCGCCGCAAGCAGCCGGGGATCGCGGCCCGGCTCGTGATCATGTTCGCCAAGGACACGCTCGAGGACCCGACGGCGACGGTCGAGCGCGACGGCTTCCTCGACGAGATCGAACGCATCGCGGATGCGTCGGGTGTCTTCGACGGCGACGACTTCGGTGCGCTCGGCGAGTTCCTCGCGCAGCCCGGTCCCGTGGTCGTGCCCGACCCCGAACGAGTCGGCGACTCGCTGCGCGTCGCGATGGCCGCGACGGAGATCCTCCCGCCGCCGTACCTCGGGCTCGAGCTCGTGCACCTGCCCCCGATCGCCCGCCCCCGCGTCGAACCCAAGCGCTTCTCGACCGGACAGGCGCCGCTCGAGATCGCGCGCGTCGGGTCCGGCTGGCGCATCAGCTGCACCGGCTGCGGGGAATCCTCCGAACCGGTGCAGTTCCGCTGGCAGGTGCTCGACCAGACCGTCGAGTGCCGCTGCGAGTGAGCCGGCCGCGTCGCCGGCCGTAGCCGCTAGAATGAGAACGCGTTCTCATTTCGTCGCCGAGCCCGAGGAGTCCGCGTGGGTCGCCGGTTCCCGTTCCCGATCCCGTTCGGCTGGTTCCAGGTCGCGTATCCCGAAGACCTCGAACCGGGCGACGTCACACCGCTGCACTACTTCGGGCGTGAGCTCGTGCTGTGGCGCGACGTGGCCGGCGACTTCCACCTCCAGGACGCGTTCTGCCCGCATCTCGGCGCGCACATCGGCCACGGCGGCACGGTCGACGCCGGCGAGCTCGTCTGCCCCTTCCACGGGTGGCGATTCGACGGCGAGGGCGCCTGCACGCAACATCCCCTACAGCCAGCGCACGAACCGGAAGGCGAAGCTGCGCAGTTACCCGGTCGTCGTCCGCAACGGGTTCGTCATGGCGTGGTACCACCCCGACGACGAAACGCCGCAGTGGGACATCCCTGCACTGCCCGAGTACGAGGACCGGGCGTTCAGCGACTACTACCGGTCGAGCTACGTGATCCGCACCATTCCGCAGGAGATGTCGGAGAACGGCGCCGACCCCGCGCACTTCCGCTACGTGCACGGCACCGAGACGGTCGCGGAGATCGAGAGCTACGAGATCGACGGCCCGCGCTCGACGATGCTGTCGAAGCAGTCCTACGTCACCCCGCGCGGCACCACCCTGGGCCGCATCGACGTCTACAACCACGGCCCGGGATTCTCCGCGGTGTGGTTCTCGGGGATCGTCGACGCGCTCAACGTCGCGACGACGACGCCCATCGACGCGGAGACGACGCAGGTCCGGTTCAACTTCACGGTCCGCAAGTTCGACGACGAGCGGATGACGTCGACGGTCGCCGATGCCTTCGTGAACGAGATCAACAAGCAGGTGCAGGAGGACCGCCCGATCTGGGAGCACAAGGCCTTCCTCCCGGTGCCCGCGCTCGCCGACACCGACGGACCGATCCTCAAGTTCCGCAAGTGGTACTCGCAGTTCTACGCGGAGCCCTACGAGGTCGCCGCGGGCTGACGGTCGGCGCGCGGGTGATCCGGGCGCTTCCTGGGTACGGTTCGTCAGGATCTCAGGGGGAAACGCATGGGAATGGTTCGCAAGACGCTGTCGGTCTCGACGCTCGGGCTCGTCTCGTTCCGCAGCAAGAAGGAGCGGCTCGAACGGGCCGATCGCTCGCGGCGCGAGGCCGAGAAGCTGTTGGAGCGTGAGCGCACGGAACGCGAGAAGCTCGAGCACCGCATCGCCGCGAGCGAAGCCCGGGTGAAGGCGGCGCGCCACGACACGTCCCGCGCCGCGAAACGGTTGGCGAGGGCCGAGAAGAAGTCGAACAAGCGCGCGGAGCGGAAGGCGGCGAAGCGGGCCGCGCGGATGAAGGAGGGCAAGGCGAAGGCGCGCCGCTTCCGGGCGCAGGCCGCCAAGACGGTTGCCGACACCGTCGCGCCCGTGGCCGACCACGTCGCGCAGCAGGTGAGCGAGGTCGTCGAGCACATCGGCGATCGCTGACCTCCGGGCCCGTGCGTGACGCGCGCGGTGCCCGTGTGCCACGCTCGGACCCACCATGAGCGGGGATGCGTTGGGCGGCGGCGCGCGGGTGCGGTTCGGAGTCCTCGGGCCGCTCGAGGTCCGGGTCGACGGCCAGGCGTTGCCGCTCGGAGGCGTCAAGCCGCGTGCCGTGCTCGCACTGTTGCTCATCGACGCGAACCGCGTCGTGTCGACGGGCCGGATCATCACCGCGCTGTGGGGAGACGATGCCGGCGAGCGGGCGCCGAGCACGTTGCAGGTCCACGTCTCGAACCTGCGCAAGGCGCTCGCACCCGCCGCGAGCGCGCTCGGCGTCGAGGAGCTCGTCGTGACCCGCCGCCCCGGGTATCTCGTCACGATCGACGGCGCGGCGCTCGATCTCGTCGAGTTCCGCGACCTGGTGGCGGCAGGGCAGCTTCAGGTCGGCCGCAGTGATCTCGACGCGGCGGCGCAGAGCTTCGCGTCGGCCCTTGCGCTCGTGCGCGGCGAGCCACTCGGTGATCTCTCCGACGACGCCTACGTGGCGCCGATCGCGACCCATCTCCAACAGCAGGTCGAGCACGCTCGCTCGGCGCGCTTCGAAACCGAGCTCGCGCTCGGCCACCATCGTGAGGTGCTCGGCGAGCTCGCGGCGGCCGTGGAGGCCGCGCCGCTCGACGAGCATCTGCGCGCGCTGCACATGCTGGCGCTGTACCGCGGCGGACGGCAGGCCGATGCCCTCGCGGCATATCAGGAGGCCCGGCGAACCCTCGTCGAGGAGCTCGGAGTCGACCCTTCGCCGGAGCTGCGCGAGCTCGAGGGCCGGATGCTCGAGCAGGATCCGGCCCTCGCCGCACCGCCTGCGCGCGGTGGGGTGGCGACGGGCGCGGTCCGGCCGCCGGGCCCCCCGCGCGGCGACAGCCGCACCGTCCTGCGCACGAGCGTGCTCGTCCCCGCGGCCGTGCTCGTCGTCGCCGGCGACGAACCGAGGACGATCGTGCTGACCCGGCCGGTCACGACGATCGGCCGCCGTGAGGGGAACGACGTCGTGCTCGACGACCCGCAAGCCAGCCGGGCCCATGCCGAGGTCCGGTCCGACGCCGGTCGCTTCGTGGTGCTCGACCTGCAGTCGACCAACGGCACCCGCGTGAACGGAGAGGCGGTGGGCGAGCGCGAGCTGCGGTCGGGCGACGAGATCCAGATCGGCGCGCACCGTCTGCGCTTCGAGCGACTCGGCGACTGAACCCGATGCCGCCCGCGAGTTGGGCCGGTCCCGAGGGACCGGCCCAACCCGTTGCTGGCGCGTCGTTGCGCTCAGGCGAGGACGGCGAAGGCGTCGACGTCGAAGCGGGCGGAACCGACGAGCTTGAACGTCACGGTGTGGGTGCCGCTCGTGTTCCAGAAGCGGCTGAACACCACGGCGCGGGGGTCGCGGTTGGCCGCCTGCAGGTTGACCGTGCCGACCGACGTGCCGTCGACGAACGCCTCGGCGGAACCGGCGCCGGAGAACTTCGGCGCCACCAGGGCGACTGCGCTGCCGGTGAAGCGGAACTGGACCGCGGCGCCGGCCGTGCTCGACGTCAGGCCCTGGCCCCCGTAAGCGTCGGTCCACGCGTAGCGCATCCAGCCATTCGAGGTCGAGGCGCTCGAGTCGTCGAAGACCCGGGGTGTGACGATGTTCGAGTAGACGTAGTCGCTGCGCTTGCCCTGGGCGTCGTAGGCCGCCACACCGAGGCGGTAGCCGGTGCCGGGGGTGAGGCCGAAGGCAACGCTCTTCGCCGTCGGGCTCGCCAGGCGGGACGTCGCGTCGTTCCAGTGGATGCCGTTGTCGCTCGTGATCCAGACCGCGTACTTGGTGACCGAGCCGGTCGCGCTCCAGGTGAACGACACGGGCACGGTGGTGCCGACGTGGTAGCCGGGAGCGACGGCGGCGGTGACCGCACCCATCGTCACGGGCTGGTTCGTGTTGTTGTCATTTTGTTGTTGTTGTTGTTGTTCTGCCCGTCGAAGGCGAGCCCGTCGATCGTGAAGGCGGTGATGACGTCGCTGCCGACCACGTTCCAACCCATGCGGCCGAAGCCGTGGTCGGCCCAGCCCGGGCCCCACGAGTTCTGGATCAGCAGACCCTGCTGGTCGTAGCCGACGGCCAGGATCTCGTGGTAGCCCGAGATCGAGCTGCTCGTGTCGGTGTCGACCGAGGTGCCCGAGAGGTGCATGAAGCCGTTGCGCACCGCGGTGCCGATCGCGACCGGCTTGCCGGCGGCGAGCTGGTTGGCGATGGCGTTGACGCCGGCCTGGCCCTGTCCGGTCTCGCCGTTGAAGAGCTGCTCGTAGCCGCTGATCTTGTAGTGGGCCGCGTTCGCGCGCTCGGCCGCGGTCGGCGGCGTCTGCCAGTCGTAGTCGCCCTGGGTGTAGTCGGCGTGGGTGTCGTCGCCCTGCGTCTTCGCGATGTTCAGCGCGTCCTGCGGGAAGCTTCCCTGGTCGACGCCCCCGTTGATCTGGGTGTAGGTGAACATCGGCGCGAACGGCGCCCCGCTCAGCCCGTCGTGGCGGCTGTACCAGCCGATCAGGCCGTAGCTGATCGCCCAGGTGACACAGGAGCTGTGCTGGCCCTGGTCGCCGATGGCCACCGAGTACTGGCGGAGGTCGACGCTCGTGGGCAGGCCGACGTTGCGGGTGGCGCCGAAGCGCTGCGCCGAGACGAAGTCGGAGCTGACCCGCAACCCCATCGCGTGGGTGGTGGTCGTGGCGCCGGTGTGCTCGAGCGCGGTGTGGGTCACGGCATCGACCGTCGCTGCATGCGCGGTCCGCACCGACGCCGGGTTGCGCAACCGGGCGGCACTGTCGTGTCCGGCCGCACGCGGCAACTGGGTGGCGCCGGCGGCGGCACAGGCCCCGATGGCAACCGTGGCGGTGAGCTTGCGGATCGAGAACATTGCGTCTCCCCTGTTCGAGAGCGGATCGGTGATCCGCTCGCCCCCGGCGACATCCGCCGTCGAGGTTCATGGTCGGGGAGGGCGCTCAAGGTGCCCTTCAGGTGCGCTGAAGGCGCGTTTGCCCAGCTCAGAGGGCTTCAGGGGAGCGCGCGGGTGAGGTGGCCGAACACCTCCGGCTCGCCGGCGCGCCAGATCACGTGATCGATGAAGTAGTGGTGGATGTTGATCAGCGCCGGGATCATGGCGGTGAAGAACGCCAGCCCGACCCGCCGGTCGCTGTGCGCGAGGGAGTCGGCGACGTTCGGCCCGATCTCGAACGCGATCCAGCCGGCGATCGCGACGGCCGCGGCGGTCAGCACCAGCCGGCGCCGCGCCCGGTCCCGGTCGGCGACGCGCGCGCGCACGCGACCCCGCTCGACCTTCGACGCGAACGGCAGGTACTGCAGCGAATGGAACATCGGCACCAGCAGGAAGAAGGTCGGGTTGTACGTGGCGGGGATCCACCACGCGAACATCGCGGCCAGCGGCACGACCATCAGCAGCGGGGGGATGCGGCCGCTCCCGCGCCACAGGCGCGCGAGCACCGCGACCACCGCGGCGACGCCCGCCACGATGGCGAGGTTCGTCGCGGGGACGACCCAGCGCGGCAGCTCGAGCGATCCGTACCGGATGCCGCTGTAGTCGAACCCGCCGCGCGTTGCGTTCGCGCGCGCCCAGACGGAGATCCACAGCGGGAACAGGGCGTAGCAGAGCACCTTCGACTCCGCGAACGGCACGGTGTAGCCGCGCAGGCGGGCACCGATCCGCATGCAGCCGTACGACTGCTTCACGTAGTGCCAGCCGACGGTGAGGAACATCAGGCCGATGAGCCAGCCCGCCAGGCGGCTGCCGAAGCCGTCGATGTGGTGGGAACCGATCGTCACGGTCGAATCGAACGTCGCGAACGCGAGGACGGTGGCGACCACGATCGTGGTCGGGACGAAGAGCAGCGAGAAGGGATGCCGCATGGGTGCGTCGCGTCGCCAGTACGCCAGGCGGTACGACGCGAGGAAGTGCGGGTAGTTGACGAAGAGCGACAGCGTCGGCGCGATCAGGGCGAGATCGCGCAGCTGCTGGCCGACGCTCGGCACCACGTTGGAGAGTGGCCACAGCGCGGCGACGATCACGAGCACGACGAGGCTGAGCCCGCCGACGAGCCAGGTGTCGAGGCGGGGGTCGACGAGGTACGCCGACGGCGCCGCGGTGGGCGCGACCGTCGCCGCGACCGGCTCCGCCGGCAGCTTCACGACCACAGGGGCGGGCGCGTCCGCGGGAACGGGTTGCTCGACGGGCCGGGACACGGTCGGAGCTCGCAGGATCGCTTCCGCCGGAGCCGGCGCGTCGACGGGGGCTTCGATGATCGCCATGACCGCCTCAGCAGACCGTGTTCGTGTAGATCGAGATGTGGGTGATCGCCCAGTTCGACCAGACGCCCGCGCTGTTCTTGTACGCGTACCAGAACGCGTCGCCGTAGTTGCCGCTGTAGCGGGAGTCGGGCTGGTACCAGTAGTCGGAGTTCGAGAACCCGAGCTTTCCGTAGTTCGTCGGCTGGCTGACCGCCGGGGTGGTCACGTAGGTCCAGCCGGCCGGCAGGTGCGACGTCATCCCGAGGTAGTGCGAGACCCATTTCGCACCGTCCCAGCACGACGTGATCGAGACGTAGATGTCGCTGGCGACCGGCTGGTTGCCGTTCGGCGAGGGCAGCGGCGCCGGTTGCGGTTTGGGCGTCGGCGCGGGCGCGGGCTTCGGCGCCGGCTTCGGTGCGGGCGACGGGACCGGAGTGGGGACCGGGACCGGCGTCGGGACCGGAGTGGGGACCGGGACCGGCTTGGGCGTCGGCGCGGGCTTCGGCGCCGGTGTCGGGGCCGGTTTCGGGGTGGGCTTCGGCGCCGGTGCCGGCTTCGGCTTGGTCGTCGTCGTGGTGGTGGTCGGATGCGTGGCCGTGGTCGTCGTGTCGTCACCGTTCGCCGACGACGCGGTCGTCGACGTCGTGTTCTTGGTCGCGAGGTGCGATCCGCCGCCTGACGACGCGGCCCACACCGACACCGCGGTGACGATGACCGCGACGCTCGCCACCGCCGCGACGAACGCGCTCCGTCGACGGCGCCCGGCCGCGGGCTTGGCGGCGTCGTCGGGCAGCACGGTGGACAGTGCGACGACGTCACCTGGTGGCATCGGCAGCGGGACGATCGTTCCCTCGGACGGCGGCACGATCGTCCCGTCGGGGGGCGGCACGATCGTGAGCGGGACCGCCGGCTCGCTGACGTTCACGGTCCCGCGCAGGAACGGCGCGAGTGCGGCCGCCCACGCGGTGACCGCAAGGCTCGCGAGCTCCGCGCTCACGCCGCGCGCCGTCACCAGCCCGACGAGCTCGAAACCGGCCGGCGCGGGCTCGGCACGCAGCGCGTCCGGGACGCCCGCGTTGCAGGCTTCGACGACGGCGTCGATCTCCTGGCGCAGGGTCCACGCGTCGGCGCCGAGCAGATCGCCCAGCGCGGCCCGCAAGCGGGCCGGGTCTGACGCCCCTCGCAATCCGAAGTCGGTGACCGCGCGAGCGAGCGCGTCGCTGAGTTGCTGTTGAGCAGTCACGGGTGTCGCCCCCTCGTCATCCGTTCGCGCTCGGCGGCGGGTTGACGTTGTTGTTGTTGTTGTTGTTGTCGTTCGATCCTGCGGTGAAGTCGATGCTGACCACGTGGTCGTAGGACGGCCCGAAGAAGATCAGCGCCTTGTACTGATGCGACGCGTCGATGCCGTTCGGTGTCGCGACCGTGGCGGTGAGGCAGCCGGCCGCGCGGAACTTGAAGGGCCACTGCGAGTTCGTGTCTCGCCGGCCGACCAGCGCGCTCTGCGTCGCGTCCTCGATCAGGATGATCATGTCCTGGTGTACGCCGTCCTTGAACTCCTTGTACTGCACCTGCACGCCGACGCCGGGGCTGTCGGCCGCGACGGCGGCCGTCGTCCCGCTGCAGCCGTCGTCGTATCCGGCGGAGTTGTGGTCGGGCGCGATCACCTGCGCGGCGACGATGGCCGCCTTCTTCGGCAGCGGGTTGATATACGGGCTCACGTAGGTGCGACCGTGCTCCGCCGCGTCGATGATCGGCTTCGCCAGGTTGACGGGCCGGCCGCGCTTCGCCGTGGCCGACGACGTGCTGACGGTCGCGGCGAACACGCCGACCAGCCGGTTGTGGCTGTCGACGACCGCACCGCCCGAGCTGCCGGGCGACGCGTCGGCGGTCACGTTGAACCACGCGCGGTTCGTTCCGAGCCGGTCGTCCTGCACGGACGAGGCGACGACGCCCGCCGTCAGGGTGGGGTCGAGCGACTGCGAGACGCCCGGGTAGCCGACGACGCGGATGTGGTCGCCCGATTGGATCTTCCCGGAGTCGCCGACGGGGATGTCGGTGAGCCCCTTCAGGTCGCCCTTGGAGATGAACGCCCCGGCCGCGGTCTTGGTGATCTTCAGCACCGCGACGTCGAGGTAGCCGTCGATGGCGACGACCTTCGCGCGGTACTTCGGCTCGGCCGCCTGGTCGACACCTGGCGACACCAGCACGGTGAGCTCGGCCGGGCTCTTGCCGAAGTCGAGGAACTCGTCGGGGTACTGCACCGCGAGGCCGGGCGCCTTCTGGTCGCCGACGTGCGCGTTGGTGATGATGAGCCCCTTCTTCGCGTCGATGACGACGCCGGAACCCGTGTAGTCCGGGGCCGCGATCTGGACGGTCGCCTTCGCGAGGCGGTTGTTGCCGCTCTCCCCGCTGCCGCTCCCACCGCGCGTCACGAGCGCGACGACGGCGACGATCACCCCGATGACGGCCACGCCCGCGACCGCGGTGAGGATCTTGCCGTTACGCGCCGCGAGGGCGCGGCGCGAGCGCTTGCTCGGCGTGTGCTCGCCGCTCGTGACGAGCACGATGCGCTCTCCCGCGTCCTCGTCGCCGAGCCAGACCGCGACCGATCCGGAGAGCGCGAGGTCTTTCACGCGCTCGCCGTCGACGAACGTGCCCCGACTCGAGTCGAGGTCGACGAGGTGCCAGGCGCCGCCTTCGTGGCGCAGCAGGGCGTGGCGGCGGGAGACGGTCGGGTTGTCGGCGACGATGTCGCACGTGTCGTCGCGCCCGATGGCGACCGTCCGGCCGGGCTCGAAGGAGTACGTGCGCCCGCCGCACTGCACGTTGAGGGTCTGGCCGGTCACGACGGTTCCGGCCGCGAGGTCGCCTTCGCGCAGTGCACCACCGGGGCGCTGCAGCTCGGCCGGCTCGGGGGGCGCGGACTCGTCGACGATGACGGTGCCCGCCGGCGGCAGCTGCGTCCGCGCGTCGGATGCCGGCGCCGCGCCGACGTCGATGGTCAGCTGCGCCGCCCCGCCCGTGCGGCCGAGCGTGACCGTCGTGCGCCCTTCGAGCGCGCGCTCGGTCACCTGCTTGCCGTCGACGAAGACGCCCTGGGTGCTGTTCGTGTCGACGATCACCCACGCGTCGCCCGCGCGCCGCAGCTCGGCGTGATTGCGCGACACGTTGGGGTTGTCGAGCACGACCTCGCAGCTGGGATCGCGCCCGATGCGGATCGGGCCGTCGCCGCTGAACTGCCGCGGCCCGGCCGCCGTCTCGATCGTGATGTCCGACATCGTCAGTCCCCCTGAGCGTTCTGGTTGGCGGTCGTCGGTGAGACGACGTTCGGGTTGGTGACCGCGACCGGCGCACCGGCCTTGTGGGTTGCGAGATCGATCGGCTCCAGGACGGAGCCGCGCGCGTCGACCGCCCACACCGACGCGCCCGAGACCGTGATCGCCGCGACCTTGATCCCGGTCGGGATCGCGACCGGTCCGCCCGGCGGTGTGGTGACCGTCAGCGTGCCGTCGTCGCTGACCGACCAGACCGTCGTGTCGAGGCGCAATCTCGTAACTGCGGTGGCCGACGACGTGGCAACGCGCTGCGGTGCGGGGTGCAACGGGTCGGGGCGGAACGAGACCGCGACCCCGAGTCCCGCGACGATCGTGACCCGACCGACCGCGGGACCACCGACCGCGGATCCGCCGCCGGTGGTCGTGGCCGGCGGTCGGGAGCGGCCGCCCGACGGGCTCGCGGTCGCGTTGCCGAGCAGCCACCCCGCGACGAGTCCGAGCGCGAGCGCAACGGCGCCGAAGACGAGCGCGCGCCGTAGGTCGATCGCCGCGGCGGGCTCGGGTTCCGCCTCCGAACCGGGACCGCCACCGGAGCCGGGACCGGCCGGGGCGTCGTCGGTGCCGGTTTCGGCGAGGAGCAGCGCGATCGACGTGTCGTCGCCACTCGCCGCGGCCGACGCCGCCAGCCATTCGGGGAGGTGCTCCTCGATGCCGTCGGTGCCGAGCTCCTCCCGGCGCGCCACGAGGTCGCGCCCGACGATGTGTTCCCAGTCGTCGTCGGCGAAGGAGTTCGCGTACCCGTCGGTGCTCATCAGGACGAGCTCCATGCCGTCGACGTCGGTGAGCAGCACGCAGCGGAAGTCGTCGGTGGCGGAATCGAGGCACAGGCTCGTCGTCTGGCTCGCAACGAGTCGTTCGTCGCGCTCGACCGGCAGCAGCACCTCACCCCGCCGCACGACGAGGATGTCGCCGTCGCCGAGCTGCGCGAGCGCCACCAGCTGCTCGGTCGTGACGGCGACGAGCAAGGTGGCCCCGTAGGCGAGGACGGGCTCGTCGTCGAGGGGAGAGCCGGCGCGGGCGCGCTCGTCGTCGGTGAACGGTCGGGCCGCAACGTCGGCCGCGACGCGCTCGCGCCACCGCGACACGATCGTGGGCACGATCTCGGTGCGGAGCCGTTGCAACAGCCGTTCGGCGCGCTGGTCGGTGATCGGGCCTCGCGTGAGCTCGCCGGCCCGGTCGACGAGCAGCGTGCACGCGATGTCGACGGCCATGCGCGACCCCGTGTCGCTGCGCACGTAACGGGCGCCGCCGTGACCGTCGGCGAGCGCGGCGACGACGAGCCGCCCGTGGCGCAGGGTCCGCGTCGCGACCGCGTCCTGGTTCGGGAGCTGCGTCTGCTCGTGTGCCGCGCCGCGCGCCGAGCCTTCGAGTGCCGTCCACGTCAGCATGGCGTCACCAGATCAACTCGCTCGAGGCCGACGGCGGCTCTCGGGAGGGGACGGCCCCGGTCGCCAGCGTCGATGCCGCGAGGCCGGCATGGACCGAAGCCCAGCGGAGGCAGCGAACGAGCTCCTCGGGGTTGCTCGCCGTCAGCGGCTCCGCGTCGGTGGAGCCCATGAACCGCTGGAGCGATGCCGGGTCGGCGTCGCGCCCGATCGCCACCGCGGCCCGCACGGCGTGCGCGCCCCACGGCGTCGCGAGCAACTCGTCGAGGGCGACGTCGGCGTCGTCGGTGGGCAGCCCGTCGGAGACGAGCAGCACGACGGGGGGCAGCGCCCGCCGAGGCATCGGCGGGACCGCCAGCTCGGGGACGACGAGGCGGAGGGCGGCACCGAGATCCGTGTAGCCGCCGGCGGTCAGGTCATCCCAGCGCAGGGCGGCGGGCGCCGTCGGCTCGCCGACGTGCCAGCGGGCGCCGGTGGAGAACGCGATCGCCCGCATCAGCACCTCGCCGTGCGGGTTCTGCGTCGAAACCGATTCGAGGTGCGGCAGCATCTCGCGCACGGCCGTGTTGAGGGCCTGCATCTTGCCGTCGGCCGCCATCGAGCCCGAGCAGTCGACCAGTAAGAAGAAGTGCAGAGGGCGACGCCCGGTCAGCGCCCCCGGCCGCATGGTCACCCCGCCTACCCCCAGCCCACGCCCGAATGCAAGAGCATAACGAACCTGCTCACGGTGCGGCGACGACCGGGCGCCGGCCTTCCCAGTGGCGGGCCGGCCCGCGTTAGCGTTTCGGTCGACGCCGGCGGGGCGGGGGAGAACGGAACCGTGATCGAGATCGGGTGCCGCGTCACGGCGGCGGGCTCGGGGACCGACCTTCTCGTGCTGCGCGCGCTCGGCGAAGGCAGCCAGGGTGTCGTGTTCGAGGCACGCGCCCATGATGGCGAGGCCGTCGCGGTGAAGTGGTACTACGCGCACACGGCAACCGCGCAGCAGCGGCAGGCGATCGCGTTGCTCGTCGAGCGCGGTGCACCGAGCCGGCAGTTCCTCTGGCCGACGGACCTCGTCGCGGCACGCGGTGTCGACGGTTTCGGATACATGATGCCGCTGCGCCCGCCGCAGCACGCGAGCCTGAGCGATCTGCTCGTCGGGCAGGTCGACATGCCGTTCCGCTCGGTGTGCTCGCTGTGCCTCGAGCTCGCGCACAGCTTCCTGCAGCTGCACGCAGAGGGGCTCTGCTATCGCGACATCAGCTTCGGCAACGTGTTCTTCGACCCGGCCGACGGGACTCCCCTGATCTGCGACAACGACAACGTCGGTGTCGACGGCGCGAGCCCGGTCGCAGTGCTGGGCACCCGCCGGTTCATGGCACCGGAGATCGTGCGCCACGAGGCGCTGCCGTCGACGAACACCGACCTGTACTCGCTCGCGGTGCTTCTCTTCTACGTGCTGATGATGGGCCATCCGCTGCTCGGGCGCAGGGAGCTCGAGTTCGAGTGCTGGGACGACCACGCCGAGAGCGTCCTTTTCGGCAAGGACGCGCACTTCATCTTCGACCCCGACGACGAGACGAACCGCCCGGTACCCGAGCTGCACGCGTCGGTGATGCGCTACTGGGAGCTGTATCCCACCTTCGTGCGCGAGCAGTTCACGAACGCGTTCACGCGCGGTCTGGTCGATCCGAAGAACGGCCGCGTGCGCGAGAGCGTGTGGCGCGTCGTGCTCGCGCGGCTCCACGACTGCATCATCGAGTGCTCGAACTGCGGGCGGCAGAACTTCGTCGCGCTCGACTCGGTCAACCGGTGCTGGGCGTGCAGCACCTCGCTGCGCAGCGAGGCGACCTGCACGATCGAGGGGTCCACGATCACCATTGGTCGGGGGCGCGCATCACCGCGCACCACCTGCGGCGCAACTACGACTACCGGACCGTGATCGGCGAGGTCGTGCCCCATCCGAGTCGCGCCGACGTGCTCGGTCTGCAGAACCGATCGCAGGATCCGTGGGAGGCGCGCCTGGCGACCGGCGAGACCCACACGGTGTACCCGGGGAAGAGCATCCGGATCTCGCCGGACCTCGCGCTCGATCTCGGGCCGGTCACCGCGCGGTTCACGTAGGCGGCGCCTGCTCGGAGCGGTCGGTGGGGTTCGGTCGGTCACGGGCGCACCATGCGCCCGGTCGCTCAAGTTCTGCTGAAGATCGGCTTACGACGTGCGGAAGCAGGCGCGTGCCGAGACGATCTCGATGTGGCCGCGTTGCTCGATCTCCTCGGCCGCGCGCCGCTGCACCGCGGCCAGTACCGCGTCGACGTCGATGCCGTCGTAGCGGTCGGTGAGCACCGTCGTCATGCTGGCGACGTAACCGGTCACGGCGTCGGCATCGGTGACCTCGAACCGGCTCTGATACCGGTTCGTCTCGACGTGGTCGAACACCTCGCCGAGGATGTCGGCGCCGTTCTCGGCGTTGAAATCGAGGACGGGGAACCATCGCTGCGGGCGCGCGCCCACCACATCGCCGATCGCGTCGCACGCGAGCTCGTCGAGGTGGTTGCCGCCGGTGTCGTCGGCGTTCGTGCCCGCGATGACGTGGCCACCGGGCGCGAGTACCTCCCGGAACCCGCGGAGCGCGGCCGGCTTGTCTTCGACGTGGTACAGCATCCACAGCGCGAGGACCGCGGCGAACGAACCGCACGCGAAAGGGAGCGATGTGGCCGAGGCGTGCACGAACGAAGCGTCCGGTACTGCCTCGCGGCTCGCGGCGAGCATCGCGTCGGAGAGGTCGAGGCCGACGACGCGCGCGCCGTGCGCGTGGGCGGCTCGCAACCAGATCCCGGTGCCGCAGCCGACATCGAGGACGCGTGCGCCCGGCGGCCAGTCGAACCAGCCGAGCGGCGGGGGCGGATCCGGCGCCTCGACGAGGTAGTGGTGGAGGGCGGTGCGGGCGCGGAAGTTGTCGGACGTTCGGTAGTTGTCGGCGGTCGCGTCGTTGCGCCATTCAGCCACGGCGCACGCCGTTCGTCGCGAGAGCCGCAACGTCGCGCAACGATCCGACCGTCTCGAAGTCTTCGTCAGCGTGGAAGCGGAACGGATCGATGACGAACGGGCGGATCCCCGCGGCGCGCGCGCCGACGACGTCGATCGCGGGCATGTCACCCACGTACCAGGCCTGCGCGGGCGCGAGACCCATCGCGTCGAGTGCGATGGCGAAGATGCGGGGATCGGGCTTCGTCACGCCGACCTCGCCCGAGTCGATGACGCACTCCACGGCGACGCCGAGACCGGGGCCGACCTGCAGCACCTCCTGCTCCCGCAAGCGGGCCGCGACCGAGCCGTCGGCGTTCGACACGATCCCGAGACGCACGCCGCTCGCCTGAAGCGTGCGCAGATCGTCGACCGAGCCGGGGACCACGCGTGTCCACATCGCCGCGACGGCGAACTCCGCGTGGAGATGTTCGAGCACACCGGCGCGGCGATCCTCGGGGACGGCGAGCTCGGTGGCGTAGCGCTCGAGGTAGTCGTCCCAGAACTGCGCCCAGACGTCGGTGCCCGTGTAGGTCACCGGGAACGCGGTCGTGCCCCGGTAGTGCGCGCGGTCGAGGGCGGCGGGATCGGCGTCGAACTCCGCGCGGCCGCAGGCCGCGAGGATCCGTTCGTGGCTCGGGAGATGGAAGATCCCCCCGACGTCGAGGAGCACGGCGTCGATCGCGGGCATGCCGGCGAATGTACCGGGAACACCCGTGGGAGCGCTCCGAGCGGGTTCGTGAGAATCATCCATGGTTCGAAGACCTCGTGACCTAACCTTGCTCCGTGGAGTTCCGCCGAATCGACGCCCTGCCGCCCTACGCGTTCGCGCACGTGAACGCGTTGAAGATGCAGCTGCGCCGGGCAGGCGAAGACGTCATCGACCTCGGTTTCGGCAATCCCGACCTGCCCTCGCCCGACATCGCCGTCGACAAGCTCGTCGAGGCGGCGCGCAATCCGCGCAACCACCGCTACTCGCTGAGCAACGGGATCCCGAAGCTGCGGGAGGCGCTCAGCCATCTGTACGCGCGCAAGTTCGACGTCACCCTCGACTTCGAGACGGAGGTCTGCAGCACGATCGGTGCGAAGGAGGGCTTCTCGCACCTGATGTTCACCCTGCTCGGACCGGGCGACACCGCGCTGGTGCCGAGCCCGTCGTATCCGATCCACATCTGGGGCCCGATCCTCGCGGGCGCGGGAATCCACTACGTGCGCCTCGGCCCGTCGCAGGACTTCTTCGCCAACCTGCACGCCGCATGGGAGCAGGCCTGGCCCCGACCGCGTGTCATCGTCGCGTCGTTCCCGCACAACCCGACGACCATGTGCGTCGACCTCGAGTTCATGACGAACCTCGTCGCGTTCGCGCGCGAGCGCGACATGCTCGTCGTCCACGACTTCGCATACGCCGACCTCGGCTTCGACGGGCACGAGCCGCCGTCGATCCTGCAGGTGCCGGGCGCGAAGGACGTCGCCGTGGAGCTCTACACGCTCACGAAGTCGTTCTCGATGGCCGGGTGGCGCATGGGCTTCCTCGTCGGAAACGCGGAAGTCGTCGCCGCGCTCGCGCGCCTGAAGTCGTATCTCGACTACGGGACCTTCCAGCCGGTGCAGATCGCTGCGACCGTCGCGATGAACGAAGCTCCCGACTTCCCCGTGCACGTGAACGAGATCTACCGCAGCCGCCGCGACGCGTTGATCGACGGGCTCGAGCGGATCGGCTGGTCGATCGAGAAGCCCAAGGGGACGATGTTCGTGTGGGCGCCGATCCCCGAGCCGTACTCCGAGCTCACGAGCCAGGAGTTCGCGACGCTGCTCGTGCAGGAGGCGAAGGTGGCGGTGTCGCCGGGCAGCGGCTTCGGTCCCGGCGGCGAAGGCTTCGTGCGGTTCGCGCTCGTCGAGAACGAGCAGCGGATCACCCAGGCCGTCCGCGGCCTGCGCCGCGCGCTCACGAAGCTCGGCTGAGGCGCGCGCCGGCGAGGGCGCTCAACCGGCGAGGCCGTGCACGCAGAACGCGGTCGCCGCCGCCGCGATGCGATCGACCGGCTCGTCGCGTTCGATCAGGTAGCGGCGCGTCAACTGGTCGATCACCCCGAGGATCGCGTGGGCGAGCAGCTCCGGCTCGACGTCGGCGATCGTCCCGTCGACGATCGCCTCCTTGAGGTGGCGCACCATGTCGGCGACCGCGACCTCGCGGCTGCGCCGCAGCACCGGCGCGAACGTCTCGTCGGTGGCGGCGAACTGCGTGATCGCGAAGTACTCGCGGTGCTCACGGAACCAGGCGAGTGACGCCTGGATGCCGAGCTCGATGCGGCGCACCGGATCGGGCTCCGACGCGATCGCGGCCTGCTGGCGCCGGCGGAGCTGCAGGTGGGAGTCGCTCAGGATCTCGGCGAGCAGCTCCTCCTTGGAGGAGAAGTACCAGTAGAAGACGCCCTTGCCGACCCCGAGGCTGCCGACGATGTCGGCCACCGAGGTCGGGTGGTACCCGCGGTCGGCGAACAGCGCCGTCGCGTGGGCCATGAGCTGGGCTCGGCGCTCCTGACCGCGTGGGGTGAGCTTTCGCATGCGGCACGAGGTTAGTGGTCGGTGCCGCGGCCTCCGATGGTGCGCGGACCCCCGTCGGGATCGAGCAGGGCGCGCGAGAGGGGATCGGCGAGCGCGCGGATCCACCCTTCGACCCGGTCGGGGCGGTGGGGTCGCAACCGTCCCGGCGGGCGGGGTCCCCGACAGCCTCCGAGGTACCACCGATCGAGGGCGACCGCGGCGCGCGCGAGCGTCGCGAAGCCGAGTGCCGGGTCGACGAGATCGTCGTCGCCGCCGGCGGCATTGGGATCCCGGCCGAGGTGCTCGCGCCAGAGCCGGACGCGCGTATCGCGCGCGAGCTTCCGCGCCCCGTCGCCGAGACCGCCCGGGTCGCGCGGTTCGCGCTCGTCGAGTGTCGTGTCGACGATCGCGCAGCAGATCTCCGAGTCGTGCGTCCACGACCGCCGGTTGAGGTTGTCGGACCCGATCGTGATCCACACGTCATCGACGATGCACACCTTGGCGTGTACGTAGATCGGTGTGCCCTGCTCGTTCTCGAGGTCGTACACGGCGATGCGCGTCTTGCCTGCGTCCTTGAGCAGCTCGAGCACGGGTTCGCGCCGCATGCGGCTCGCGGCGCCCGAGAGCCGCCCGGCCCGATCGGGATGGCGCGGGACCGTGACCACGACCTCGAGATCGGGGTGCGAGTGCAGCGCGGCGGCCAGCGCCTCGGCGGCCGCGCAGGACCAGAGGTACTGGTCCTCGACGTACACGAGTCGCTGCGCCCGCGCGAACGCCTTGAGGTACGCACGGGCGATGCTGCGTTCGCCGCGCGGAGCGAATGGGAACGCCGGGTGTTTCGCGGGATAGGTGCGCAGCACCTGCACGGCGTGTGGTCCGCGCCTCGCCTCGACCTGCCCCGGTGGTGGCGGTGGAAGCGGTCGCGGCCGCCGCGGTTCGCGCGCGACGTGCCGGAGCAACAGGCGCAGCGGATTGCGGTGGTCGAGCGGTGTCGGATCCGACCAGCGCTCGCGAATCGTGCACCCGATGTCGCCGACCGCGGGGCCGCGGACCACCGCGGCCGCGTCGTGCCATGGTGGGCGCGCACCGTAACGAGGGTCGAGCGCGATCGCCTGCGGGTCGCCGAGATGCCGGCTGTCGTCGTGGCGCCCGTGACACAGGTCGATCCCGCCGACGAAGGCGACGCCGTCGTGACCGCACGCGCGCTGTATCACCAGGATCTTCTGGTGGTGGCTGCCCGCGCGCCGCACCCGCTCGTCGAGGAGAAGCTCCGCTCCGGTGGCGTTGGCGAGCCTCGCGAGACCGAGGTTTCCCTGCTCCGAGAAGTGCGCCTGGCGCGGGTGCGAGCGCCACAGGAGCCCGCGCACGTCGACACCGCGCCCCGCGAGGCGGGCCAGCATGGGGCCGACCTCCGTCCCCGCGCCGCCGAGCCGTTCGTCGGCGTCGCCCTGCCAGCCGGCGAGCAGCACGAGGTCACCGTCCCGGAGGCCTTCGAGCACCGAGCGCACCCGTGCGAAGTAGGTGGCGCCGTCGACGACGACCTCGACCTGATTGCCCTCGGTCCACGCGCTGTCGCCGCGGCCACGGTCGATCTCGGCGGCGGGGTTGCCGCGTTCGGTCGCGCGGAGGAACCAGTCGTCGAGCGGCACGGCCGGCTCAGGCGCCTTCCGCAGCCATGCGCTCGCGCGTCGTCGCCCGCGTGGCCGGAGGCGTTCGCGTCGCAGTCGACTCGACACCCTCGGCTTCGACCGGAGGCAACGCGACCGCGACGCGGGCGGTGATCGTGGCGCCGATACCGAGGAGCGCGCCGCCGACGACGTCGGTCACGTGGTGCATCCCGCGGTACACGCGCGCGAACGCGACGAGCACCGGGAGTGCGACGGCGAGGCTCCACGCAAGGCCGTGCAGTGCGGCGGTGCGGGTGAGCCGTGAGATGCAGACCGCGATGAGTGTGTACAAGGCGAGCGTCGCGGCGACGTGTCCCGAGGGGAAGCTCGAGGTCGAGGGGAGCGAGCCGAGGCGCGGGACTGCCGGGCGCGGGCGGTCGACGAGGTAGTTGACGGTGAGGAAGCTCGCGAGCTCGATCGGAAGTCCGACGAGCAGCAGGAACGCTTCTCGTACACGCCTGCGGACGAACAGCACGACCTCCGTGATGGCGGCGACGACGACGATTCCGGACGTGTTGGCCAGGCGAGTCAGGGCCGCGGTGACGTCGTCCACGGCTCGGATGCGGTGCGCGGAGAACCAGCGGCTGACATGGTCGTCCCAGCGTCCGAGCCCTCCGTGCAGCAGGACGTGGGTGAGCAAGGTGCCGAGACCAAGCATGACGAGCGACACGACGACGTAACCGCCGACAGCGTCGAGGAGCATGGTGGCGGCGATGCGCCGGGTGCTGGTTCGGGCCTGCGACGTGCCCCGGTTGCAGTCCGACATGCGATGGTTGTGCCCGATTCCGCCGGGCGGGAACCATCCGATGCGTCATGCCCTGCGCAATCGGGAAGGACGGGAACGTGGACGTTGTGCTCGTGGCCGCCGTAGGTGTCGTCGCGGGCGCGCTCACGGCCGTGCTGCTCCGGCTCTGGCCGCGCCCAACGGTCGGCGCACCGCAGGTGGCACGAGCCGTCGTACGCAAGGAGGTCGCCCGCCACGCGCGCCTTCGCAGGGTGATGCGCCGGCGGCTCGACGCAGAGGCGATCACCGGTCTGTCGCTCACGATCGCCGTCGTGGTGATCGTGCTCGCGCTGGTCGGCGTCGGCGTGTTGCTGCGCATGGTGCGCTCCGATACGGGGCTCGCGCGCTACGACCTCGCCTTCGCCCGCTTCGGCGTGCGGCATGCATCGCCGTGGGCGGTCACAACGCTGCGGAAGTTCTCGATGCTCGGCGGCGCGGAGCTGCTGACGGTGCTCGCAGTCGTCGTCGCGGCCGTCGACTACTGGCGATTCCGGGCCGCTTCCGTGCTCGCGTTCCTGCTCGTGACCGTGGGCGGGCAGTTCCTCGTCGCGAACACCGTGAAGTCGCTCGTGAACCGCCCCCGTCCCGACCTCGAGCGCCTCACCGGCTTTTCGGGCAGCTCGTTCCCGTCGGGCCACGCGACCGCGGCGGCGGCGAGCTTCGCCGTCTTCGCGCTGTTGTTGAGCCGCGCGCGGAGCCGCCGGTTGAAGGTCGCCCTCGGCTCGGCGGCAGTGGGCATCGCGGTCGCGGTCGCAGCGACGCGTGTGCTCCTCGGGGTGCACTGGTTCACCGATGTGCTCGCCGGCCTCCTGACCGGCTGGGGCTGGTTCGCACTCTGCTCGGTCGCGTTCGGCGGCCGCATGCTGCGCTTCGGTGCCCCGATTGCGACCGCGCAGCGCGCCGCTCAGGTCGCTCCAACAGGCAGCGACGAATCGCTGCCCGCCGCGGCGTCGGGCTCCGATTCGCACACCTTCTCCTGATCCTGCGGTCGCGCCACGCCCGCGCGTACTGCTTCGAGCTGAGCGGCGGTGGCTCCGCCGAACAGGATTCCGATCGCGAACAGCAGGCTCCACAGCATCAGCGCGACGACGCCCGCCAATGGCCCGTAGGTGTGACCGAACGACGAGGTAATCCGGAAGAAGAGCGCGAGCAACCCGGTCGCGGCGGCGCACACGACTGCGGAAACCGCGGAACCGAATGCCAGCCACGACCACGCCGGCTGTCGCCGGCGCGGGCACCGGCCGAAGAGGAGCGCGCCGAGCGCGACGAACAGCGCGAGGCCAGCTGGCCAGCGGCCCACGTTCCATGTGTCGGACAGCGCGCGGTTGTCGAGCTGGCGCCCGATCGAGGTGCCAAACGCCAGGATCGCGACCGCGAGGCCGCCGAGAAGCACGACGAAGAGTGCGAGCAACGCAGCGAGCCCGTATTTCTGCACGGTTGGCCGGTCCTGTTCGATGCCGTACATGCGGTTGAGGCCGCGTTCGAGCTGGCCGAGCGCAGTGGTCTGCGTCACGAGTGCACCGAGCAGGCCGAACACGAGTGCCGAGACCTGGTGCGACTCACCGACCGCGCGGGCCTGGTGCACCGCCTCGGTGAGCGTGAGCCCGGCCGGACCCGGCACCGCGGAGGTGACGCCCCGGACAATCACTTCGCTGACCCAGCCCCGCCCGATCAACGCGGCGGCACCGACCACCGCGATCGTTCCCTGCACGCACACGAGCGCGGTGAGGAACGCGAGTGAGCGAGCATGGCTGAAGCCGTCGGCGACGCGCATGCGCATGAACGCGTCCTTCAGCAGTTGCCCGCGGCCCACGCGGCGCAGCGTCGCCCGCGCGTCGTCGCCGGTCAGCTCCCACGTCTCCGGAACGAGCTGCGCGGTGCTCACGACCCGTCCTCGGGCACGCAGACGTCGATCACGCGTGCGTCGACCCGTATCTTCATGTGTCGGGTCCGGCCGCGAGCGCCACCGTCGAGCTCGTACGGCGTCTTGTCGGCGAACCTGACGTCGATCTTCGTGCCGCTCGTGACCCGCACGAAACGCGAGCGCTGCGGGCGCCTTGCGACGATGCGCAGGAAGACGCGCGCCCACTGCACGGACGTCCGGGCGGTGACGACACCGAGTTCGAGGCGGCCGTCGTCGGGGCGCGCGCCATCGAACACCTGGAGTCCGCCGACGACGTGGCTGACGTTGCCGACCAGGACGCAGCTGGTCTTTCCCCGGAACCAGGGCCGACCGTCAACGGTGATCGTCGTGCGCGTGCGTGGTCCGTCGAGGTTGCGCGCGCCGGTCCACACGTAGGCGAGCCGGCCCGCGCGGTCCTTCAGCGTGCCGTCCGCGTCGCGGATCATGCGTGCGTCGAATCCCGCGCCGGCCATCACCACGAAGCGCTCGCCGTTCAAGCGCCCGGCGTCGAGGCACCGGCGCCGGCCGTGCAGCCCGACGTGGACCGCGCGCTCGAGATCGCGCGGGATGCCGAGGTTCGTCGCGAACAGGTTGGCGGTACCGGCGGGGAGGATCGCCATCGCAACGCCCGAGCCCGCCAGCGTGTCGGCGCACCGCTGCACCGTGCCGTCGCCGCCCCACACGAAGACGAGGTCGGCGCCCGCGTCGAGCGCCTCGCGAATCGCGCCGGGCGCGCGCTTGCTCTTCGGCACCTCTCGCCAGATCAGATCGGTCACGCCGGCGTCGGCGAGCCGGGACCGCAACTCGTCGAGCCCGCCACCGAACGTCTTCTTCTTGTGTGCGATCACCGCGACGCTGCTCACGCCGGCGTCCCTCCCGTCTCCGGTCCGTCCCCGCGACGCGTGCCGATCGTTCTCATCTTTCACATATCCCGCCGGCTCGAAACGCCCGGAAGGGTCGGGTTTGCGCGTCGCCGCAGGTCGCGGTCGTTCAGAAGAGGGTCACCTGCTCGTCGCCGTGTGCTCACAGAGCGGTCGCCGGCCGGCAACGTCGATGCTCGATGCTGGAGCCCGACGACGAAGAGCCTTCCCGGGAGGTTCCCCATGCCCGCGATGCTCGACAACGTACGCAGTCGGGTGAGGTACGAGCTCGGCCGAGGTCGAGCCATCGACAACACCCGGCGAGAGGTCGAGGCGACCCGAGTCGCCCTGGCTCGCGTTGAGGCTCTCGCCCGCCGCCACCCCCCGACGGCGGGCGAGGGCCTTGCGCGAAGGGCCCGCAGCGCGTGAGCTCGCCGGCCTGGGCCCGCCGTCCGGTACCGGGAGCACTTCTCGACGGCAGGGGAGAGCACCTACGCTGCGGCGGTGCTCTACTGGGTGATCAAGGTCGTGCTGACGCCGACCTTGCGGGTCTGTTTCCGGATCCGCGTCGACGGTCGCCCGAACGTCCCCCGCCACGGGCCGGTCATCCTGGCCTCGAACCACCGTTCCTTCCTCGACTCGGTGTTCATCCCGCTCGTCGTCTCTCGGCGCGTCACCTTCGTCGCCAAGGCCGAGTACTTCGACAACCCGCGTTCGGCCTGGTTCTTCCGTGGGGTCGGCCAGATCCCGATCCGGCGAGAAGGCGGCAGCGCGAGCGAGCGCGCGCTCGAGAGCGCGATGGAGGTCCTTCAGGCGGGAGGCATCTTCGGCATCTATCCCGAAGGCACCCGGACGCGTGACGGGTTCCTGCACCGCGGTCACACCGGCGTCGCGCGGCTCGCGCTGCGCAGCGGCGCACCCATCGTTCCGGTTGGCATCATCGGCAGCGACGAGATCCAGCCCGTCGACGCCAAGTTGCCACGGCTCTTCAAGACGGTGCAGATCCGTTTCGGCGAACCCCTCGACCTGAGTCGCTACGAGGGCCGGCACAACGACCGGCTCGCGCTGCGCGACGTCGCCGACGAAGTGATGTTCGAGATCGGCCAACTCTCCGCCTACGAGTACGTCGACGCGTACGCGACCAAGCAGGCCGAAGATGTCCCCGTCGAGATCGCGCGCATCGCGACGCTCGAAGAGGCGCAGCGCTACGCGTCGTAGTGAACGAGCCGCGGCGTCAGCCCGCCGGTTCCCAGCCGCGCGACCGCTCGAGCGCGCGGTGCCAGGTTGCGAGGCGTGACGCGCGCTCCTCGGCCGGCATCGTCGGGAGGAACGAGGCGTCCGCGGTCCAGGCCGCCGCCGCTTCGTCCGCCGAGCTCCAGACGCCCTCGGCGATGCCCGCGAGGTATGCGGCACCGAGCGCGGTCGTCTCCTGCATCGCGGCGCGCCGCACCGGCACGCCGAGGAGGTCGGCCTGGAACGTGCACAGCAGGTTCATCACCGACGCACCGCCGTCGACGCGCATCTCGGCCGGAGCGGTGCCGCTCGCGGCCGTGATCGCGTCCATGACGTCGACGGTCTGGAACGCCATCGACTCCACGACGGCGCGCGCGAGGTGCGCGCGCGTCGTCCCGCGCGTGATGCCGACGATGGTTCCCCGCGCGTACGGGTCCCACCACGGCGAACCGAGGCCGGTGAAGGCGGGTACGACGTGCACGCCGCCGGTGTCGGCGACGCTCGCCGCGAGCGGTCCCGTGTCCGCGGCAGCCGCGATGATGCCGAGACCGTCGCGCAACCACTGGATCGCAGCGCCGGTCGCGAAGATCGCGCCTTCCATCGCGTAGGAGACGGTGCCGTCGAGGTCCCAGGCGACGGTGGTGAGCAGTCCCTCGGCCGGGGCGGGCACCGTGGCACCGAGATTCACGAGCACGAACGAGCCGGTCCCGTACGTGTTCTTCGTCATACCCGGCGTGAAGCAGGCCTGCCCGAACAGCGCGGCCTGCTGGTCGCCCGCGATGCCGCTGACCGGCACCGCGAGCCCGGCCGCGGCGTGCGGGTCGGTGATCCCGAGCCGCCCGCTGCTCGGCCCGACTTCCGGCAGGCACGAGCGCGGCACGCCGAAGCGCGTGCAGAGCTCGTTCGACCACGCGAGCCGGTTGATGTCGAACAGCATCGTGCGACTTGCGTTCGACGGATCGGTCGCGTGGACGCCGCCGTCGCGCCCGCCCGTGAGGCGCCACAGCAACCAGGAATCCACGGTTCCGAAGGCGAGGTCGGCGTCGGCTGCGACGCCGCCTTCGGTGAGCAGCCACTCGAGCTTCGTCGCGGAGAAGTACGGGTCGAGCACGAGGCCCGTGCGCGCGCGGATCTCGGGTTCGGCGCCCTCGGCCTTCATCGCGTCGCAGCGCGCCGCGGTGCGACGGTCCTGCCACACGATCGCGCGGTGCCGCGGGCGATCGGTACGGCGATCCCACACCACGACCGTCTCCCGCTGGTTCGTGATGCCGATCGCGGCGACGGCCTCGCCGGTCGTCTCGGCCCAGCGCGCCACGTCGGTGAGCGTCTCCACGGTGACGGCCCAGATGTCGTCGGCGTCGTGCTCGACCCAGCCCGGGCGAGGGAAGTGTTGCGGGAACTCGCGATACGACGAGGTACGGACGGCGCCGCTCGCGTCGATCGCGAGCGTGCGGACACCGGTCGTACCCGCGTCGATCGCGAGGACGACGGCCATCAGGAATTCGGCGTTGGGCCGCCCGCAGGCATCAGCGGTGCGGGTGTCGCGCGTGTGCTCGTCAGCGATCTCGCCGCGCGCGCCTGGAGCTCCTGCAGCGTCTTGCGGCTCCATGCGTCGGTTCCGAGCTCGAGCAGCATGGGCGGTCGTCCGGCCTGCTCGCAGCGCAGCGTGCGCCCCGGGTGCGCGCCGATGTCGACGATCGTGAGCTCGTCGAGGCGGTCGGCGAGGACGCGGCGCCGGGGCCGGCGGGTGAAGTGCCCGACGGCGAAGAGCAGGAGCCGGCGGTCGGTGACGACGACGATGTCGCGCCACCGACCCGCCAAGCGCTGGAAGGGCTGCGGCTTCGACACCCACGCCCGGCACCAGGCCACGATGGTCTCGTCGGCCTCGAATCGGGTCGACGAGTTGGCCTGCAGCCGCGCCTCGGTGGCCTCGCGTGACATGTCACCCCCGTGACGGCTCGGATGCGCGGCAGGATAGGGCACGCCATCGGCGCGGCAGGGGAGGGCTCATGCGAATCGGCATGCTGACGGGTGGAGGTGACTGCCCGGGTCTCAACGCGGTCATTCGCGCCGCGGTGCGGCGCGGTGTGGGGGACTACGGGCACACGCTCGTCGGCTACCGCCATGGATGGCGGGGGGTGATGGAGGGCGAATCGATCCCGCTGTCGATCGAATCGACGCGTGATCTGCTCGCGCGCGGCGGCACGATCCTCGGAACGTCGCGCACGAATCCGTACAAGAGCCCCGACGGCGCCGCGCAGGTGAGAGCGATGCTCGAGCGCGACAACATCGACGCGCTCATCGCCATCGGCGGCGACGACACGCTGTCGGTCGCGCAGAAGCTGGGTGTCGATGGTGTGAACGCGGTCGGGGTACCGAAGACGATCGACAACGATCTTTCCGCGACCGACGTCACGTTCGGCTTCCACACCGCGGTACAGGTCGCGACCGACGCGATCGACCGGCTCCACACCACGGCCGAGAGTCACGACCGCGTGATGATCGCGGAGGTGATGGGCCGCCACGCGGGCTGGATCGCCACGTACGCCGGGATGGCGGGGTCGGCGGATCTGATCCTCGTACCGGAGGAGCCGTTCGACATCGACGAGGTGTGCGCCCGCCTCCGGCACCGGCACTCGCACGGCGCGTCGTACTCGATCGTCGTGGTCGCCGAGGGCGCGACCCCGCTGGAAGGCACGATGACGACCCAGGCCGGCGGAACCGACGAGTTCGGCCACGTACGGCTCGGCGGCATCGGCTACCTCTTGCAGACCGAGATCGAGAGCCGTACCGGGTACGAGACGCGCGTCACGGTGCTCGGACACGTACTGAGGGGCGGGACACCGACGGCGTACGACCGTGTTCTCGCGACTCGGTTCGGCCTCGCGGCGATCGACGCCGTGCACGAGCGCGCGTTCGGCACGATGGTCGCCTTGCAGGGAGTCGACATCGTGCGCGTCCCGATCGAGCTCGGCGTCGCAGAGAGCAAGACCGTCGACCCCGAGCTGTTCGCGGCCGCCGCGGTCTTCTTCGGATGACGGAGAGGACCGCGCTCGACGATCTGATCGAACTGCTCGAGCTCGAGCCGCTCGAGCTCAATCTCTTCCGTGGTGTCAGCCCCGATGAGGAGCGCCAGCGCGTCTTCGGAGGACAGGTCGCGGGTCAGGCGCTGATCGCCGCGGGCCGCACCGTCGAACGGGGCACCGTTCATTCACTTCACGCGTATTTCCTGCGCCCCGGTGACCCGCAGGTGCCGATCATCTACGACGTCGACCGCATCCGTGACGGCAACTCCTTCACGACCCGCAGAGTCGTCGCCATCCAGCACGGGCGCGCGATCTTCAACCTCGCGGCCTCGTTCCACATCGACGAGCCCGGACCCGAGCACCAGTACCCGATGCCCGAGGTGCCGCCGCCGGAGGAGCTGCCGACGATGCGCGAGCGGCTCGCGCCGCACAAAGAGCGCTTCAGCGCGGAGTTCTCACTGTGGCTCGAACGCGAGCGGCCCATCGACTCGCGTTCCGTGCACGCGCCGCGCTGGATCGACCCGACGCCGCGTGAGGCCCAAGACGTGTGGATCCGTGCCAACGGCCGGCTTCCCGACGACCCGTTGCTGCACCAGTGCGTCGTCGCATACGCCTCCGACCTCACGTTGCTCGACACCGCAGTGATGCCGCACCAGATCAACTACGAGGACGAGGACTTCATGATCGCGAGCCTCGATCATGCGATGTGGTTCCACCGGCCGTTCCGGGCCGACGAGTGGTTGCTGTACCACCAGACGAGCCCTTCTGCGCACGGTGCGCGTGGGCTGGCGGAGGGATTCATCTTCACGCGTGACGGTCGGCTCTCCGTCACGGTCATCCAAGAGGGGTTGCTACGCCCGCTCGGTTCGCGGCACGCCGGTCAGAAGTAGGCAATCACGCGATGACGGATGCGATCGTCGATCTCCGCAGTGACACCGTGACCCGCCCGACGCCGGAGATGCGTGACGCGATGGCGAGCGCAGAGGTCGGCGACGACGCGTACGGCGAGGACCCCACGGTCAACCGCCTCGAGACGCTGGCCGCCGCGCTGCTCGGGATGGATGCGGGTCTGTATGTCCCGTCGGGAACGATGGCGAACCAGCTCGCGGTGCGGGTGCTCACGCGTCCCGGAACCGAGGTCGTCGTCCCCGAGGGGGCGCACGTCTACCGCTACGAAGCGGCGGCCGCGCCGCGCAACTCGGGCGTTCAGCTGCGTGCGCTCGCGGATCCGGGCGGTCTCGTCTCGCCCGAGCAGATCGAGGACGCGGTCGCCGGGCGCGCCCACCACCTGCCCGAGGTGTCGCTCGCGTGGATCGAGAACACGCACATGCCCGCCAGCGGGCGACCATGGGACGCGGACGAGGTCGGCGCGATCGTCGCGGTCGCGCGGTCACACGGGATCGCCGTTCATTGCGACGGCGCGCGGATCTGGAACGCCGCGGTCGCGCTCGGCGTCGCGCCCGCGGAGCTCGTCGCCGGGTGCGACACCGCGATGTTCTGCCTGTCGAAGGCGCTCGCGGCACCCGTCGGCTCCGTGCTCTGCGGGCGTCGCGACCTGATCGCCCGGGCGCGCGTGGAGCGCCAGCGGCTCGGCGGCGGGATGCGCCAGGCCGGCGTGATCGCGGCGGCCGGGATCGTCGCCCTCGAGACGATGGTCGACCGCCTCACCGACGACCACGTGCGGGCCCGGCGCCTCGCCGACGCGATCGCGACGCGATTCCCGGATGCGCTCGACCCGGCGGCGGTGCGCACCAACGTCGTGTGCGCGGCGCGCGCGACCCTTCCCGACGACGCGCTCGCGCGCCTCGCGACGGCCGGGATCCGCGCCGGTACGATCGATCCCTCGACCGTACGGTTCGTCACGCACAAGGATGTCGGCGACGACGCCATCGACCGAGCCTGCCGCGCGATCGCGCGGCTCTGAACCCGGAGGTACCAATGTCCCGCGCCCTCATCACCGGTTGCTCCACGGGAATCGGTCGCGCGACTGCGGTCGAGCTCACGAAGCGGGGCTTCGATGTCGTCGCGACCGCGCGCCGGCCCGAGATGCTCGCCGATCTCGACGTCGCCGCGACGCTCGCGCTCGACGTCGACTCCGACGCTTCGGTTGCCGGCGCGGTTGCCGCCGCCGGTGACGTCGACGTGCTGGTGAACAACGCGGGGTTCGGGGTCACCGGTCCGGCCGAGCGGGTGCCGCTCTCCGAAGTCAAGCGAATGTTCGAGACAAACGTGTTCGGCGTCATCCGGATGGTGCAGGCGGTGCTCCCACAGATGCGCGAGCGCGAGTCGGGAGCGATCGTGAACATCACGTCGCTCGCGGGACGGGTCGCGCCGCCGCTCGACGCGTTCTACTCGGCGTCGAAGTTCGCGGTCGAGGGCTTCACGGAGGCACTGCACTACGAGGTCGGTCACTTCGGCATCCGGGTCGTGATGATCGAGCCAGGCGTGTTCGAGACCAACTTCGGCGCGAACGCCCAGAACCACGGGTACGACGAGCCGCCGTATGACGAGCTGGTGCGGCAGTGGGAGGCCGCGCGCGGCAACCTGCCCGGCGGCGCCGAGGGCGACGCGCCCGGTCCCGAGGCGGTGGCGAGCGCGATCGCGGATGCGATCGAAGCGCCCGAGCACAAACTCCGTCATCCCGTCGGTGCTGACGCCGAGCTCGTCACGACCGTGCGCGCCCAGATGGACGACGCCGCGTTCGAGGCGACGATGCGGGAGACGCTCGGCCTCACCTGGTGACGCATGTCACGATCGAGGACGCTCCACAGGGGCGTCTAGCGTTGCGAGCGAGGAGGTCGCGCCGATGCGGGTGCACGTCGATTCCGAGAAGTGCCAGGGCCACAATCGCTGCTACGCGATCGCGCCCGAGCTCTTCGACGTCGACGATCTCGGCTACGCGACGGAGTTGAACGACGGTGTCGTGCCCGAAGGGCTCCAGGACAAGGCCCGCAGCGCGGCCGCGAACTGCCCGGAGTTCGCGATCGAGATCACGGAGGGCTGACTCGTGCCGCACCACCCGCCGGTCACCGACTGGGCGACGGACTTCGACCACACCGATCCGCAGTGGGTGGCGGACCCGTATCCGATCTGGGACGACCTGCGGCGCACCTGCCCGGTCGCGCACAGCGACCGCTACGGCGGGACGTGGTTGCCCGTCCGCCACGACGACATCGCGGCCGTCGCGTACGACACCGACCACTTCACGTCGCGCTCGGTGATCGTGAGCGAGGTGCGCCCCGGTCCCGAAGACCTCCCCGCGCCCATCGGCATCGCGCCGCCGATCACCTCCGACCCGCCCTTCCACGCGCTGGCCCGGCGACTGCTCCTGCCCGCGTTCTCGCCCAAGAAGATCGCCGCACTGGAGCCGTTCACGCGCGCGCTGTGCGACGAGCTGCTCGACGGCCTCGCGGGCAAGACCGACTTCGACGCCGCAGTGGAGTACGCGCAGCACATTCCCGTACGCGTGATCGTGCGCATGCTCGGCTTCCCCCAAGAAGACGCCGACATCTTCCGCCGCTTCATCCACATGATCATCGAGGACGTCGACCTCCCCGCCGACGAGCGTCTGGCCCAAGCGCAGACCGGTGAGCTCGACGACTACATCGAGGGCCAGATCCAAAAGCACCTCGACGATCCCCAGGACGACCTCACGACGTTCCTGCTCGAAGCCGAGCTCGACGGCAACAAGCTGGAACCCGGGCACGTCTTCGGCACGATGGTGCTCCTGATGGTCGCGGGCATCGACACGACGTGGTCGGCGATCGGTGCGTCACTCTGGCACCTGGCGCAGCACCCCGAGGATCGTCGCCGTCTCGCCTCGCAGCCCGACTTGATGGACACCGCGGTCGAGGAGTTCCTGCGCGCGTACGCGCCGGTGACGATGGCGCGGATGGTCGCGAAGGATTTCGAGTTCGAGGGCTGCCCGATGAACGAGGGCGACTGGCTGCTCCTGCCCTTCCCGTCGGCGAACCGCGACCCGGAGGCCTTCCCCGACGCCGATCGGGTGTTGCTCGACCGGGTCGAGAACCGCCACTCGGCGTTCGGGCTCGGCATCCACCGTTGCCTCGGTTCGAACCTCGCGCGCATGGAGTTGCGGGTCGCGCTCGAGGCGTGGATGGCGCGCTACCCCGATTTCGAGCTGACGGACCCGGCGGCGGTCACGTGGTCGGCGGGCCAGGTGCGCGGCCCGCGCACCGATTCCGGTGCGGATTCCGTCGCACTGAGTCGCGGGCGCAGCGTCGCGCCCGGCTTCAGGCGTCCTCGCGAGCGAGCTCGGCCGCGAGGTGGTGGATGAGTGGTTGGCCCACGGCCGCCATCCGCAGCGCGTAGCGCAACGTCCCGTCGACGACGTCGAAGTCGCGTTCGACGACCGACACGTCCTTCGCCGTCGAAGTGCGACCGACGAGCTGCGAGCGCAGCCGCATCGCGGTGCCGTCGAAGGTGCCTTCGTCGATCTCGACCAGCCCGTTCGGGTGCGCGAGCACCAGCTCGACGCGCCCGGCGGCGGCGACGCGCAGGAAGCCGGTCTCCGCGTGGAGCGGGCGGCCGTCGGTGGCGTGACGGGTGCGTTGCGCGTACGCGACGAACGGCTTGCCGATGTGGCTGAAGGTCACGGTCTCGTCGTACTCGAACGGTTCGATCGTGGGGTACTCGCCGCGGCCGTGACCGGTCCAGGTGCCGAGCAGGACGCCGAGTGCGGTGACATCGGGATGGAGGTCCGCCACGGCGACCAGTCTGGCCGATCGCCTCCACGAACGCGCATCTCGGACCGCTCGCTCACTCGGGACGGTGCACGCGCCACTCGGCCATCGCGCGGAGCAGCAGGACCGCGACGACCGCGGCGCCGGCCGCGGCGATGACCGCGCCCACGATCGATCCGCCGGCGCGCTGCACCGCGCAGTCGTGCGACGCGGGGTGATAGCCGCGGACCGATTCGAGCAGGCGCTCGAGCAGCGACGGCTGCTCCTGGCAGCTCGTGTTGACGAGGCCGTAGCCGATCAGCGCACCCAGGCTGCCGCACACGACGACGACCGCGAACGCGGCGGCGAGCGGGCCGCGCCGGGGGACGTTCGGATGCGAGATCTCGTCGTCGTCGGGCTCGGGAACGGGCTCGTCGGCCGGCGGTTCCATCGCGGCGATCGTACCGTCGGGTCTGCCGCGGTCCCCGCTCCGGCCGGTGAGCCGGCCCCGCCCGGTCGCGGGGTGAGAGACTGGCGCCGATGAGCGCATCGTGGCGGGAATGGACCGTCGCCGGCGCGCTGCTCGAGACCGACGAAGGGCTCCTGCTGGTCCGCAACGTCCGAAGGGGCGGCGTCGAGGACTGGAGCACGCCCGGCGGTGTCGTCGACGCGGAGGACGCATCGTTGCTCGCCGCGTTGGAGCGCGAGGTGCTCGAGGAGACGGGCCTGCGCGTCACCGCCTGGGACGGGCCGGTGTACGAGGTGAACGCGGTCGCGCCCGACATGGGCTGGCACATGCGGTGCGAGGTGTACCGCGTCGCGGCCTACGAAGGCGTCATCGCGGTCGACGACCCCGACGGCATCGTGGTCGAGGCCGAGTTCGTCGCGCCGGGCCTCCTCGACGACCGCCTCGCCACGTGCGCGCCCTGGGTGCGCGAGCCCCTTGCCACCTGGCTCGCCGAACGCTGGGAGCCGATGACACCCGTGCGACAGTTCCACTACGAGGTGCGCGGCACGGTGCGCGACGCGCTCCAGGTCACGAGGCACTGACGAGCGGTGCGTGCGTCCGCCTCGATCCTGCACGTCGACCTCGACGCCTTCTACGCGTCGGTGGAACAACTCCTCGATCCCGGCCTCCGCGGCCGGCCCGTCATCGTCGGCGGCCTGGGCAACCGTGGTGTCGTGTCGGCGGCGAGCTACGAGGCGCGCGAGTTCGGGGTGCACTCGGCGATGCCGATGGCGCGGGCACGTCGTGCGTGCCCGCAGGCCGTGTTCCTGTCGCCGCGTTTCGCCGAGTACGAACGGTTCAGCGCGCAGGTGATGGAGATCATGCGGTCGATCACACCCCTCGTCGAGCCGCTCTCGCTCGACGAAGCCTTCCTCGACGTCGCCGGCGCGCGCCGCCGACTCGGCGACGGGCCCACGATCGCGAGCCTGATCCGGAGCCGCATCCGCGCGGAGACCGGTCTCGTCGCGTCGGTCGGCGTCGCGACGACGAAGTTCCTCGCGAAGATCGCCAGCGACTGCTCGAAGCCCGACGGGCTGCTCGTCGTCGAACCGGGCGCGGAGGCCGAGTTCCTGCACCCGCTCCCGGTGGGCCGGCTCTGGGGCGTCGGTCCCGCGACCCGCACGCGGCTCGACGCGCTCGGCGTGCGCACGGTCGGGGAGATCGCTCGACTCCCCGAAGCGGCGCTCGTGGCCGCGCTGGGCGAGGCTCACGGCCTGCATCTCGCGCAGCTCGCACGCAACGTCGACGATCGCGCCGTCGTCGCCGAACGCGTCGCCAAGTCGATCGGCAACGAGGAGACCTTCGCGGCCGACGTCCACGAACGGGCCGAGCTCGAGCGCGAGCTCGTGCGTCTCGCCGATCGCGTCGGGAGCCGGCTGCGCCACGCGGGTTACGAGGCTCGCACGATCACGCTGAAGCTGCGCTTCGGTGACTTCCGCACCATCACGCGCTCGCGTACCCTGCCGGAGCCGACCGCGCTCGCTTCAGCCATCCGCGCGAACGCGCGCGAGCTGCTCGCACCGATCGGTCTCGAACCCGGTGTCCGGCTGCTCGGCGTCTCGGGATCGCAGCTCGTGGTCCCCGCGCCGCGACAGGGCGTCCTCGATCTCACCGACGATCGCGCCGACGATCGTGAGCGGCGGGGAGCGCTGGAGGCCGCGGTCGATTCTGTGCGGGCGCGGTTCGGTCCCGCCGCGCTCGGCGCGGCCGCGCTCGCCCGCCGGGGCGGTGCGCGGTGAGGATCGGCGTCGTCGGGTGCGGGCACATCGGAACGGTTCACACCTACGCCTTGAAGCAGCTGGCCGAAGCCGGGCTCGTCGACGCGTCGGTCGTCGCCGCGTACGACGCGGATCCCGATCGTGCCGAACGCTTGACGAAGAACCTCGGCGGGGAGCCGGTCGCGTCGCTCGAGGCGTTGCTCGACGCGGTCGACGTCGTGTGGATCTGCACGTGGACGGCCGCCCACCGTGCGGCAGTGGAGGCCGCGTCGGAGCGGGGCCTGCCGATCTTCTGCGAGAAGCCGCTCGCCCCGAACCTCCCGGCCTGCGAGGCGGTGAGCGCGGCGCTCGAACGGGTGCCCCATCAGGTCGGGCTCGTACTGCGGTTCGCGCCCGTGTTCGCAACCGCCGCCGCGCGCGTCGGCGCCGGCCAGTACGGTCGTCCGCTCACCACGATCCTGCGCGACGACCAGTACTTCCCGATCCAAGGGATGTACGGATCGACATGGCGCAAGGACCGCGAGGCCGCCGGCGGCGGGACGCTCATCGAGCACTCGATCCACGACGTCGACGTGTTGCGATGGATCCTCGGCGATCCTGATTCGGTCTCGGCGCGCACGGCCTGCGCGTTCGGGTACGACGGCATCGAAGACCTCGCGTCGGTGACGCTGGCGTACGGCGGAGGTTCGACCGCGCAGTTGGTGAGCGTGTGGCACCAGGTGCTCTCGCGCGGATCGAGCCGCCGGCTCGAGATCTTCTGCGAGGACGCGTACCTCTGGACGGAGGACGACTACCTCGGTCCCCTGTACGTCGAGACGAGCAGCGGAACCGAGACGGTCGAGGGGAGCGCCCCGGAGTGGGCGAGCGCGCTGCACGTCCCGGAGGTCTTCGAGAAGGCCGTCGCCCATTACGCGAGCCAGGGCAAGCACTTCCTCGACCGGCTGGCCGCCGACGGTGCCGCGGCTCGGGGCTTCCCCGGCGCGGCGGAGGCGCTCGCCGCCCACCGCATCGTCGACGCGGCCTATCGCTCGGCGGCGGCCGGTGGTGTGCCCGTCGCGGCGGCTTGAGCCGACCTCGCCCGCCCCACGGGCCACGCGCCGGGGCTCCGCGTTGTTGGGGGTGTCGGGGTGCGCGAGAATGACCCGGCACGCGGGCACGGGTCGGCAACACCACGCACGTGGCTGCGGCACGCACCAGAGGGACGACCAGAGGATCGCGGATGCCGCTCTCCGATGAAGAGCAGAAGATCCTGCGGGAGATCGAGGCGCAGCTGAGCGCCAGCGATCCCGCGCTCGTCGAACAGGTCACCCGCAACACCGTCTACCGGCACGCCGGCCGGTACATCAAGTGGGCTGCGCTCTGCTTCGTGCTCGGTCTGGTGCTCATCGTCTCAACCTTCGCGACGAGCCTGCTCGCCGCGTTCGTCGGCTTCCTCGTGATGCTCGGCTCGCTCTTCGTGATCGAGCGCAACGCCCGCAAGCTCGGCAAGGCCGGCTTGCAGAGCCTCACGGGCTGGCGGGGCGAAGGCGGCATCGGGAGCTTCTTCGGACAGACCTCCCGCAACCTGCGCACCCGTTTCCGCCGCGACGATCACTGACGTGTCCGGCTTTCCGGCCGCGCAGGCGGCTCGGCTGGCGGGCTGCAGCCGTTCCCAACTCACGCATTGGCGGCAGGGCGGCGTGGTGGTCCCGAACGGACCCGCCGGGACGTACTCCTTCCGCGATCTCGTCGCCCTGCGAGTCGTCGTGTCGCTCCTCGCTGCCGGCGTCCCGATGATCCGGGTCCGCACCGCCTTGCGCGTGCTCTCCGCGTCCGGCGACGACCTCGCGGGGTTGCGGATCGTCACCGACGGCGTGAGTGTCTTCGCGTGTCACGACGACGGTCAGATCCTCGACGCGCTCCGCAACGGTCAGCTCGCCCTGTTCGTCGCGATCGATCGTTTCGCGGCGGCGCTCGATGCGGATGTGCGTGCCTTCACGGCCGAACGGGACGCATTCGTCGATCATCTGCACGGCAACGACGCGGGCATCGACGTTCGCGACGCGATCGCGACGAGCGCCGCGTCAGACCGAGACGACGGTGAGGGCGTCGTCGGCGTCGCCGTCGTCTCCGGTATCCGCAGCCGGCGGTAGCGTCCGGCGCAGTACCCGCGGATCGAGTCGGCGGCGAACCCGCGCGCGCAGCGCGACGTGCGTCCGCAAGGCACGGGTGAGCTCGCGCTCCGCGGTCCACGCTTCGCCGACGGCTTCGGCGTCCGGTTCGTCGGGCGCGTAGCGCGCGGTCGTCGCCAAGCGTGCGAGCGCGAGCAGGGGAGGGCCCGCGGCACCCGCACCCAGAGCCGGCGCCTCGCGCATTGCGAACTCGACCGGTGTCGTCGACGGTCGCCGGTGCACGCCGGCTTCCGCGAGCCGCTCGAGTGCTTCGTCCCATGCGCCGCCGATCTGCGCGCGCCCATCGGCGGCGCGCCGGCGCCGCGCGCGGCGCGCGGACTTGAGCGCGAGCACGCCGGCGACGAGCAGCAGGGCGAGGCCCGCGAGGGACCCCAGCGTCAGGATCAGGAAGCGGACGGCCGTGTAGAGATGGGAGTGGCCGGCCCTCGAGGTGCCCGTCCCGGTGTCGATCTCCTTCGGCAGGGTTCCGAGGTTGCCCGGAGTGGTCACGCCGCTCGCACTCGTCGGCGGCGTGCTGGTGGCTCCGGGCGTGGTCGTCGAGGGTGTGTCGACCGGCTTCTCCGCACCGGTACCGGTGTAGTCGCCGGGAGTCGGGTCGAACCGGCCGGGCGTGGGCTCGAAGCGCACCCAACCGATGCCGCTGAAGTCGACCTCGGGCCACGCGTGCGCGTTGTGTGCCTTCACGTGGAAGAGGCCGTCGACTTCCTGGGTTCCGGTGGTGAAGCCGACTGCGACGCGCGTCGGAAGCCCGATCGCGCGTGCCATTGCCGCGAACGCGCCCGCGAACTGCTCGCAGAAGCCGGTCTTCGACACGAACAGGAAGTCGGAGAGCGCAGAGTCGGAGTGGCCGGCCGGCACCGACGTGCTGTACTTGAAGTTGTTCCGGAGATAGTCCTGCAGGGCGCGCGCCTTCTGGTACGACGTCGGGCTCGACTCGGTGATGCTCGCCGCGAGGCGCGTGATCTTGTCGGGGAAGTTCGAGGGCAGCTCGAGGTCGGACTGCGTCGCCGGACTGCGCGCGACCGACGCGGAATCGAGCTGCGGGATTGTCGGCGCGGGTTCCTGGGCGATCACGGTGTACGTCGAACCGATCGCGGTCTCGCGCCGCACGATGACGGTCGACGACGACGGCAGCACGCGCGCGCCGGCGAGGCTCACCGAGATCGGTCGGTAGGGAACGGGGACCCACGGCCCGGCGAGCGCGCTGGTCGCGATCCGGGCGTTCACGCCGAGCGTGTTGCCGCTCGACGGCGCGACCGCGTCGAGCGCGGCGATCGGTTGGCTCTGGGTCTCGGCGATGCCCCAGACGTTGCCGTCGAAGGTGTCGAGGCCGGCAATGCGCCAGTACGTCGGCTGATTCGTGGAGACGGTGAAGAGCTCTTCGTTCGACTGGTCGGTGAGGCGGTCGCGGATGTCGACGAGTGGGGTGACCACCACGAGGTGACTGCCCTCACCGTTCGCGCCGCCGAGGCGGCGGTAGTCGAGGAGCGCCTTGCTCCGCGCGCCGGGCAGCGTCGGTCCCGCCAGGAGGGCGACACCCACGGCGACCACGACCGCGGCCGCGGCCCAGGCGATCGGGGTTGCCGAGCGGGTGGAAGACGCATGGAAGCGCGCGCGCCGGTCGGTGACCGACGCGCGCTGCTGCGCGACGAGGAACCACGCGATCCCGATTGCGAACGCGGCGGTCGTCGGCCAGTACCGGCCGGTGCCGAGTGCCGAGACGGTCACGAAGACCGTGAGCGGTGCGACGATCGGCGCGAGGTTCGCCGGAAAGCGCGTCGCCGCCGCGTACGACACGGTGCTCGTCGCCCACGCGGCCAGGACGGCGAGCAGCAACGCGGTCGAGACCGCAGGTACCGGAACCGCGGACGTGTGCATCACGTGGGGGATCTGCGAGAAGTCGTGGCGGAAGGCGTGCACGCTCGCGAACGTCGGGAACCCTGCCGCGGTCGTTCCCGGCTCGCTCACGTCGATCGCGAAGACGACGCCGAGGACGACGGCGAGCAGCGCGGTCGCCGGGGTCCGCCGGATCCAGCGATCGCCGGCGGCGCCGATCACGATCGGCAGGATCGAGGCCGCGACGACCGGCGCGAACCAACCCCACCCGCTGAAGACGCGGGCGAGGCAGAGCGTGCTCGCGGCGCTCAGGGCGCCGACGGCGACCAGAGTCGAGCGTGCTTGCTGCTGCGTTGCCAACGGATCACCGCTTCGTTCCAGGCATCGGGGAACGGCCGCGTGGGCGTCACCGTCACGGTCATCGGGACCGTGCGGCGGGTCGCGAGCGCGCTCGCTCGCTCGGGCTCGGGACGGGTGACGACGACCGCGAGCATCGCGTTGCGCCCCGTGAGGCGCTCGAGCACGAGGACGTCGCCGTCGCGGGGCCGCCCGAGCACGGCCACGACGGCGGTCGGTCGCGCGCTGCCGGGCGCGAGCCGCGCCGCCTGTGTGGGTTCGATCACCGACAGCTCGTCCATCAACGACGCGAGGTGACGGCGTCCCGGCTGACCGAGCCGTTCGCCGCTCGACGTGCGGACCTCGACGTGACGCTGCTCGTGTTCCAGGCTCGTCGCGAGCGACGCGACCGCTTCGACCGCGATCTCGAACGAGGTCCGGTCGTGGGTCGACGCGCGGACGTCGAGGAGCACGAGCACCGGCGCGCGCCTGCGGCTCTCGTTCTCGCGGATCATCAGGCGCTGCTGGCGTGCGGTCGACTTCCAGTGCACTCGCCGGAGGTCGTCGCCGGGCGCGTACTCGCGCAGCATGAGGAACTCTCCGGAGACGTCGAGCTGGCCCACGACGCGGCGGTCCTCGGAGTCGAGGTCGTCGCCGCCGGTCTCGGGCAGCGCCAACACGTCGTGGACACGCGGTTGCACCACGACCTCGTCGAGCTCGGCCGCGCGCCACGTGCGGTTCGCCAATCCGAACGGGTCACCGATGGACGCGCGCAACGGACCGATCTCGTAGCGGCCTCGGCGATCGGTCGGGACGCGGTACGCGGCACGTGCCGTCGTCCCCGGTGCGAGCGACGGCAGCAGGAATCGCGCGTGGCGCCGGCCGCCGTCGAAGGCGTCGGTGAGCGTCAGCATCGGAGTGGGGCGAGTCCCCTCGGTGACCACCGTGAGGTCGACGCGCCCGTCGACGCCGACCTGCAGCCGCCGCACGACGTGGCGCGTCACGTGCAGCTCGGCGGCGCGGGTCGACGTCCAGACGACTGCGCCCGCGAGGACGAGGATCGCCGCAGTGGCGAGAACCCAGAGCTGGGGAAGCCCGAGCAGGCGGCCGCCGGCGAGCAGACCGATCGTGCCGCCGAGCAACGACCAGCCGCGGTGCGTCAGCACGAGCTCGGGTCGCTCCGCACGTCAGATCGCCCGCGTGCCTGGGATCGGAACCGATTCCAGGACGCCGGCCACGACCTCCGATACCTCGACGCCGCGCATCTGCGCCTCCGGCGAGAGCACGAGCCGGTGCTCGAGCACGATCGGGACGAGCGTCTTGACGTCGTCAGGGGTCACGTAGCTGCGCCCGATGCTCGCAGCCAGCGCGCGGGCGCAGCGCTGCACCGCGAGCGCGCCGCGCGGGCTCGCGCCGAGCAGGAGGTCGCGGTGGTGGCGGGTCGCGTCCGCGATGTCGACGATGTAGCGGCGGACTTCGGGCGCGACGTGCAATCGCGCGACCTTCCTCGCCCACGCCGTGATCGTCGCCGCGTCGGTGACCTGGTCGAGGGCTTCGGGCAAGACGTCGGACTCACCTTGCGAGCCGAGCAACGACAGCTCTGCCTCGCGGTCGGGGTAACCGATGCGCAGGCGCATGAGGAACCGGTCGAGCTGCGCCTCGGGAAGGGGATAAGTGCCCTCGAGCTCGATCGGGTTCTGGGTCGCGATCACCATGAACGGCGAGGTGAGCCGATGCGTGTGCGCGTCGATGGTGACCTGGCGTTCCTCCATCGCCTCGAGCAGCGCGGACTGCGTCTTCGGCGACGCCCGGTTGATCTCGTCGGCGAGGACGACGTTCGCGAACACGGCGCCGGGCCGGAACTCGAAATCGCTCGCCGTCCGGTTCCACACCGACGCACCGGTGACGTCGCTCGGGAGCAGATCCGGCGTGAACTGGATGCGTTGCCAGCTCCCACCGGTCGCGCGCGCCAGCGCCTTCGCCAGCGACGTCTTGCCCACGCCGGGAACGTCTTCGATGAGGAGATGGCCCTCGGCGAAGAGGCAGACGAGCGAGAGGTGCACCGCGCGCCGCTTGCCTCGCAGCACTCGTTCGACCTGGGCGACGAGTGCGTCGAACAGGTCGCGGAAGCTGTCTTCGGCACTGGGTGCCGCCTGGGCCACCGTCGTCTCCTTTGCGGCGACCCCGTGGGCGCCCCACGCCACACGCTACCTTGCCCGGCGATGTCACCGTCCTCGCGTCCCGTGCGTCTCCGCGCGTTCGTCCCCGCCGCGGTGCGCGTCGCGGCGCACCCGGAGCTGTGGGGTACCGCGTGGCGCCAGCTCGTGGCCACGAGCGTTCCGGGATGGTGGCGACGGGCGCCGTTCGTGCCCCGTCCCGAGCGCGCGTACGTCCGCTTTCGGACCGAAACGGCATACGGTCCGGGCGCGCGGCCCGGTCGCGACGACCTCGTCGCCTATCTGCGGTGGTGCAAGGAGCGCGGCCGGTAAGCTGCCACGGTCGCCGCGGGAGGTCTTGGTTGGGAAGAGCGCTGATGCTCAACGCCAGCTTCGAGCCTCTCTGTGTCGTGTCGGCTCGGCGGGCGGTCGTCCTCGTCCTCAAGGACAAGGCCGAGATCGTCCACCGCAACGGTGCGGAGTTCCGGGCCGAACGCATGGCCGTTCCGGTACCGACGGTGATCCGGTTACGCCACTACGTGCGCGTTCCCTATCGCAGTGCCGTTCCGCTGTCGCGCCGGGCGGTCTTCGCCCGCGACAGCCATCGCTGCCAGTACTGCGGACGTCCGGCCGAGAACCTCGACCACGTGCTGCCGCGATCGCGCGGCGGCGAGCACATCTGGGAGAACGTCGTCGCGTCGTGCCGGGCGTGCAACGCGCGCAAGGAAGACCGCCTCCTTTCCGAGTCGGATCTCGTGTTGCGGCGCGCGCCCGTGATGCCGCACGCGACGGTATGGCTCGTCGCCGCGGTCGGCAGCGTCGACCCGTCCTGGCACGCGTACCTCGGCCCCATCTCCGAGGACGAAGCCGTCAGCGCGTAGCTCACAACCGCGCGCCGTGACGGAGAGGAGGCGGCCGAGGCCGTCGACGATCCACGCTGCGCCGTCCGCGCTCGCGCTCGCGTCGCCGGCAGCCGCCGCGAACGCAAGACCGTTGAGTCGGACGGGTTGGGAGACGAGCTCGCCGCGGGTGTCGAACGTCCAGGCGTCCCCGCCCGTGTCGACGAGCCGTGTCTGAGCGCGAGACGCGGTCGGTGTCTCGCCGCTCCCGTGCAGCGCGATCGTCCGGATGACGCGATCCGTGCGGGCTCGACGGGGTGGCCCGTCTCCGCGACCCCTCACGAACGGGAGCGTCCCGCGGGCCCGAACGGGTTGCGGGCGAAGTGGGGACCCGGCCGCGCGACGCACCCTCGGGCGGGGCCGAAAGTGTTGACCAGGGGTGGATGGTGGGTTAGGGTGGCGGCTGGTGGGGGAAAGTGGTTTTCCTCCGCCGGTGGACGGGGCCGGCGGGTTTCCCGGCGACGGAGGGATCGGGTGGAGCGGCGCGAATGTTCCTGGGCGAGCACCAGCACAACCTGGATGCCAAGGGGCGCATCACGCTGCCCGCGCGCTTTCGCGAGCTCCTCGGATCCGACGCCGTGCTCTCTCGCGGCAAGGACGGATGCCTGTCGTTGCACCGGCGCGAGGAGTGGGAGTTGATCGCGGCCGGCCAGCGCGAGCTCATGAAGCGGGGTGCCACCGAGCGGGGCATGGCGCGCGCGTTCTTCGCCGGCGCGACGCCCGTCGCTCCCGATGGGCAGGGCCGCATCGCCATCCCACCTTCTCTCCGCGCCTACGCCCACCTCGAAAAGGGCGTCGTCGTGAGCGGAGTTTACGACTACATCGAGATCTGGGACGCGGACCGGTTCCGCGAGGTCGAGGGCGCTGGAGCCGACGCGCTCTCCTCGGGCGCAGTCGACGACTTCGGGCTGTAGGCCTCGAACGGCGACGCGGCTTCGTGGAGCCTCCGGCGCCGGCACGTACTTGACAACACGACGGTTCATCGATCCGGATCCGTCTCCAGCCCCTCGGCCGGCGCGGTTGTTGGCCCCTACTCCGCCCGCTTTCAGCCGTAGCCACGACCGGGGGAGACATCCCGGCTGGCGTTTGCCGCTCGGGGGGCTGGAGAAGGGTCCGGCGCGACGGGGCCGGCGACACGGCGGCGAGGGGATCGACGTGGAGGGCCAGTTCGACCATGTCCCGGTGATGGGGCGGGAGGTGGTCGAATTGTTCCTTCCCGTCCCCACCGGGACGATCGTGGACGCGACGGTGGGCGGCGGTGGCCATGCCGCACTGCTGCTCGAGGCGCGCCCCGACATCCGGCTCCTCGGCGTCGATCGTGACGCCGACGCCGTTGCCGCCGCCCGAGGTCGACTCGGCCACTTCGGTGACCGCGTCGAGGTCGTCCAGGGACGGTTCGGGGCGCTTCGGGAGCTCATCCCGGAGCACGACGAGGGGAACGTGATCGGGGTGCTCTTCGACTTGGGTGTCAGCAGCGCGCAGCTCGACCGACCGGAACGGGGCTTCTCCTACCGCTTCGACGCGCCGCTCGACATGCGGATGGACGCCACGCAGACGCTGACGGCCGCAGACGTCGTCAACGACTACGAGCCGGCCCGGCTGGCCTCGGTGATCGCCCGTTTCGGTGAGGAACGCTTCGCGACGCGGATCGCCGCGGCGATCGTGGCGTCGCGTCCGGTGCACTCGACGCGGGAGCTGGCCGACATCGTGAAGCGGGCGATTCCCGCGGCGACGCGCCGCCGCGGGCCGCACCCCGCCCGCCGCACGTTCCAGGCCATCCGCATGGAGGTCAACCAGGAGCTTCCCGATCTCGCCTCGGGTCTCGACGACGCGGTCCACCTCGTCGGGCCCGGCGGCCGCATCGAGGTCCTCGCGTACCACTCGCTCGAGGACCGCATGGTGAAGCAACGCTTCCGCGCGCTCAGCTCGCAGCCGGAGCTGCCCCGCCGGTTGCCGGTGCGCGACACGGGCCCGGCCGCGCCGTTCCGGCTCGTGACCCGCGGTGCGCGCCGACCGTCGCCGGAGGAGGTCCACACGAATCCCCGAGCGGAGAGTGCCCGCCTCCGGGTGATCGAGCGCGGCGAGGAGCCCCGGTGACCGCGACGATCGACGACGCCGCCGCGATCGACGCGCTCGTCGTCGACACCGCGGCCCCGACCCGCGCGGCCGCCGCCCCCGTCGAGGCGATCCCGGTCGAGGCGCTCCTCGTCGACACGGCCGTCGACCTTGCCGTCGACGCGGCCGTCGACCCGGTCGTGGTCGACGCGGGGGGCGGTGCCGGCGCCGCCGCGGCGGTTGCTCCCGAGCCGATCGAGGAGGCGGAGCCGGAACCCGCAGTGGGCGGCGAAACCCGCCGGCACCTGCACGTCGCACCCGACAGCTACCGGCGCCGGCGGCGCGTTCGCATCGCCGCCGCCGTCGCGACCGTCACGATCTCGGCGACGCTCTTCGCCGTCGTCGGTTTCAACGTCGAGCTCGCCCAGAACCAGATCGAGTTGCAGACGCTCCAGGACAAGCTCCAGCACGAGCAGCGCCGCTACTACGACCTCCGCCTCGAGGTCGCGCAGCGATCGTCCCCCGATCAGATCATCCCGATGGCGCAGAGGCTCGGTCTGGTCGAGACCTCCCCGACGCCGCTGTTCGCCGAGGTGAAGCCGGCACCGCAGGACCCGACCGGCGCGGCGGCGACGCAGGCAGAGGTCACGGCCAAGACCGGAGGCAGCCTTGAGCCCAACGGGTAACGGTCGCCGTCCGGGAGACGACCAGCCTCCGAGGCGGCGCCGGCCCGGGCCGGCGTCGGGCCGCGCGCCGAACGGGCGCGTTCCGCGCGCGCCGAAGCCGCAGGCGGCGCCGCGTCCTGCACCGCCTGCTGCACCGCGGTCGCGCCGTGCTCGTGTGAACAAGGATGTGCCCGCTCGCCCCGCGTCCGTGCGCACGCCCAACCCGGAGCGCGCGGCGCGCGTGCGTCACCTCGCCGCGGTGCACGCGCTCGCGCCCTTGCGCCCGCTCGCGCGTGAGGCGCGCAAGCGGCTCGCGACGCGCCGTCTCGCGCGCCGCACGCGCACGCGGGTGCGCGGTCTCCTCCTCGTGTCGTTGCTCGCGTTCAGCGGGATCTCGTTGCGGCTCGTGCAGCTCCAGACGCTGTCGGCGCCGCATCTCCGCGCGCTCGCGATCGCGCAACGGCTGCGGAGGATCCCCCTTTCGGCCGAGCGCGGCAGCATCTTCGACCGCAACGGCAGTGACCTCGCGATCTCGGTGACGCGTAACACGATCTACGCCGACCCCGTGTTCGTGAGCGATCCCGGTATGTACGCCGCGAAGATCGCGCCCGTCGCCGGCGTCGACGAGCAGAAGCTGTACCACGCGCTGCTCGACGGTCAGAGCTCGGGCAGCCGGTACGTCGTGATCGCAAAGACCGTCGACGACAACGTCGCCGCAGCCGTGAAGAAGCTCGTCGACGACGACCATCTCGCGGGCGTGGCCTTCGTGCCCGAGTCGAAGCGCGTGTATCCCTCGAACCTGCTCGCCGCGCCGGTGCTCGGCTTGGTCGGCACCGACGGCACCGGCCTTTCGGGGCTCGAGTCGCAGTACAACGGGCTGCTGTCGGGACACGAGGGCGAGATCACCGTGGAGGTCGACCAAGACGGCCACGAGATCCCCCGCACCGTACGCAAGAGCGAGCCGGCGAGCCGGGGGAACGACCTCGTTCTCTCGATCGACGAGAACCTGCAGTACCAGGTCGAGAGCTCGCTCGCGGACCAGGTCGCCGCGCAACACACGACGGGAGGGATCGCGATCGTCACCGACGTACGAACCGGTGACGTGCTCGCGATGGCCACGGTCGACGGCAAGGCGTTCAGCTGCGACCCCGGCGGGACCGCTCGAGCACAACCGGGCGATGACCGACGTGCTCGAGCCGGGCTCGACGAACAAGGCGATCACGATCGCGACGGCCGTCCAGGACGGCCTGATCACTCCCGACTCGCAGTTCACCGTGCCGCACCAGATCGAGATGGGCGGTCACGTGTTTGCCGACGACGAGTACCACCCGACCCAGGTGATGAGCGCGGCGCAGATCCTCACGCAGTCGTCGAACGTCGGGACGATCAAGATCGCGTCGAAGCTCGGGCCCGAGAAGCTCGACGCCGCGTTGCGGCGCTTCGGTCTCGGCCAGCTCACGACCGCGACCTTCCCGGGCCAGTCGGCCGGACTCCTGCTCCCCGTCTCGCAATATCACGACACGGGTATGGGCTCGGTGCCGATCGGTTACGGCCTCGCGGTCACGCCGCTGCAGATGCTCGATGTGTACGCGACACTCGCGAACGGAGGCGTGACCGTGCCGCCGCGCCTGATCGACGCGACGATCGCATCGAACGGTCATCGTGAGAACCTCACGCCGTCGACCGGTCACCGCGTCGTCTCGGCCACGACCGCGACGACGGTGACGCGCATGCTCGAGGGGGTCGTGCGCGACGGCACCGGTGTGTGCGGCGCGGTCACCGGGTTCTCCGTCGCCGGCAAGACCGGGACCTCGCGCAAGCCGGTCGCGGGTGGCTACTCGTCGAGCCAGCACATGGCCTCCTTCGTCGGGTACACGCCTGCCGAGGCGCCGCGGCTCGCGGCGATCGTCGTTCTCGACAGCCCCGACGACGTGTACGGCGGGCGGGCGGCGGCACCGGTCTTCTCCGAGATCATGCGGGCCGGTCTGCGGGCCGAGCGCGTCACGCCGCCGACGCCGGGAAGCAACCCGCCGCAGTGGGTCGTCGCCGCGCAGAGCGCCCAGGCGCAGCGCACGAACTGCCAGGTGCCGCACGGCGCGGCGCTGGCGACCCGGCTCGCGGCGGAGCGGGCCGCGGCGGCGCAACGCGCCAAGGATCGGGCCCATCCCACCACCACCACCACCACGACGGCCGGTCACGGCAAGAGCCACGGCAAGGCCGCGACCACGTCCACGACGGCGAAGTCCGCCAGCCATTCCGCGGCGTCGACCACCAGCACGACGGCGCCCCGGGCGGCCACCACCACGGCCCCGAAGACGACCACGACGACCGGAGCGCGGCCGCCGGGGACGGGTAACGTGACCACGACGACCACCGCTCCGAACGGTTAGGGGGCCCCGTGCAGCTGCACGACCTCCTCGACGGCATCGACGTGGTCGAGCTCCGCGGGGATCCAGCCGTCGAGGTTCGGGCCGTCGCGTACGACAGCCGCCAGGTCGACGAGGGTGCTTTGTTCTGCTGCATACCGGGCCACGTGAGCGACGGCCACGAGTACGCGCTCGCCGCGGCGCGGTCCGGGGCGGTCGCCCTTCTCGTCGAACGCGTCGTCGCCGTCGACGTGACGCAGGTGCGCGTCCCGTCGGTACGGGAGGCCATCGGCCCGATCTCCGCGCGCCTCGCGGGCTACCCGTCGCAGGTGATCGAGGTCGTCGGCGTGACCGGCACCAACGGCAAGACGACGACGACGTATCTGCTCGAGGCGATCGCCGTGGCGGCGGGCCGTCACGCGGGACTCATCGGCACGGTGGAAACGCGTTACGCGCGTACGACGGAGCGGTTCCGGCACACGACGCCGGAGGCGCCGGAGCTGCAAGCCCTGCTCGGCCGCATGCGCGACGCCGGGGTCGACATCGTCGCGATGGAAGTGTCGTCGCACACGCTCGATCAGCACCGCGTCGACGGAACCCGCTTCGCGGTCGCGTGCTTCCTCAACCTCTCGCAGGACCATCTCGACTACCACGGGACCCTCGACGAGTACCGCGCTGCGAAGGCCCGTCTCTTCACGCCGGCGTTCACCCGGCACGCGGTCGTCAACGTGGGCGACGGCGCCGGGCGGGAGGTCGCCGCGGCCGCGCGCGCCGCCGGCCTGAACGTCGCGACGTTCGCGGTCGACGGTCCCGATACGTCGCTGACCGCCGACGTGCGCGCGTCCCGTCTCGATCTCGGCCCGCACGGCGGTCGGTTCGTCTTGTACGACGGCGCGACGCGCTCCGAGGTCCCGATCGAAATCGCACTGCCCGGCCGCTTCAACGTCGAGAACGCGGTCGCGGCGGCGGCGACGGCGCGCGTCCTCGGTCTCGGCCTCGACGCCGTCGTGGCGGGCCTTGCGGTTCCGCTCGTCGTGCCGGGCCGCATGGAGCGGATCGACAACGACCGCGGGCTCGAGATCATCGTCGACTACGCGCACACTCCCGCCGCGCTCACGCAAGCGCTCGAGGCCGCGCGTTCGATGGCCGGCCGCGACGGCCGCGTCATCGTCGTTTTCGGATGCGGTGGCGACCGTGACCGCGAGAAGCGCCCGCAGATGGGTGCGGCGACGCAGGCGGCCGACCTCGCCGTCCTCACATCCGACAATCCGCGGTCGGAGGACGCGGCCGCGATCGCCGACGACGTGCTCGCGGGTGTGCCCGAGCGGCGCATCGTCGTGCAGCTCGACCGTCGCGCCGCGATCCGTGACGCGCTCGCGGTCGCGCGTGCGGGCGATGTCGTGTTGATCGCCGGGAAGGGTCACGAGCAGGGCCAGAGCGCGGCGGGCGTGACCGTTCCGTTCGACGACCGCGCCGTGGCGCGCGAAGAGCTCGAGGCGCTGCGATGCGCATGACCGCGAGAGAGGTCGCGCGCGCGACCGGGGGCGCCGTCGTCGCCGGCGATCCGAATGCAGTGTTCGATTCGTTCTCGAACGACTCGCGCGCGCTCGAACCGGGCGGCTGCTTCATCGCGCTGCACGATCGCCGCGACGGCCACGACTTCCTCGACAGCGCACTCGCGGCCGGCGCGGCGGGCGCGATCGTGCGCACGGTGCCGTCGGGGCTCGTCCACGCCGAGGGACGCGCGCTGGTGCAGGTCGACGACCCTGCCGGCGCGCTCGGCGTACTCGCTGCCGCGGCGCGCGCTCGGCTCGGCGATCTGCGCGTGGTCGCGATCACCGGCTCGACGGGCAAGACGTCGACGAAGGACCTCACCGCCGCCGCGCTCGGTGCGGGTCTCGTCGTGCATGCGAATCCCGAGTCGTTCAACAACGAGATCGGCCTCCCGCTGACCGTTCTCGGTGCCGACGAGCGCACTCAGGTTCTCGTCACCGAGATGGGCGCGCGGTTTGCGGGCAACATCGCCGATCTGTGCCAGATCGCGCGCCCGAGTGTCGGCGTGATCACGAACATCGGTCTCGCGCACGCCGAGCATCTCGGAGGACCCGATGGCGTGATCGCGGTGAAAGGCGAACTGTTCGAGGCGCTGCCGGAATCGGGAGTTGCGATCGTCGACGCCGACGACCCTGCGTCGGAGCGCCTCGCGGCGAAGACTTCGGCACCGGTCTTGCGGGTCGGGCGCGGTCCGGCCGCCGACGTGCGACTCGGCGCGTGCGAGCTCGACGACCAGCTTCATGCCGCGATCCGGGTCGAGACGCCATGGGGCCCGATCGCGGCCCGCCTCGGCGTACGCGGCGAGCATCAGGCGACGAACGCGTTGTTCGCGGTCGCGGTCGCGGGCTGGCTCGGGGTCCCGGGCGACCTGATCGCGGCGGGCCTCGCCGCCGCGACGGGATCGCGGTGGCGGTTGGAGCTCGAACGGTCGGTGCAGGGAGTGACGATCCTGAACGACGTCTACAACGCCAACCCGACGTCGATGGAGGCAGCTCTGCGGGCGCTCGCCGCGCTGCGGGTCGGCGGTCGTCGGGTTGCGGTGCTCGGCGAGATGCGTGAGCTCGGTGCCCATGCCGTGGAAGCCCACCGGGCGGTCGGCGTGCTGGCGGGCGCGCTCGGAGTCGACGTGCTGGTCGGAGTGGGGGAGGGCGGAGCGACGATGGCCGGTGCGGCGACCGGAGTGCCGGAACGCCACACCGTCGCCGACGCCGCGGGTGCGCTCGCGCTCGTCCGCGATCTCGTCCGTCCGGCCGATGCGGTGCTCGTGAAGGCGAGCCGTGCGGTCGGGCTCGAGGTCGTCGCCGAAGGGTTGTCGGGCGAGATCGGGAGTGTCGTGTGATCGCGTTGTTCCTCGCCGTTGCCGCCGCGTTCGTCGCGACCGTCGCCGCGACGCCGGTGCTCATCCGGGTGCTGCGCGCCCGTCACATCGGTCAGCAGATCCGCGACGACGGCCCGATCCCGCACCCCCACGTCGCGAAGGTGGGCACGCCGACGATGGGTGGGCTCACGATCATCGGTGGCGCGGTGTTCGGGTACTTCATCGCGCACATCCGCACCGGCAGCATCGCCTACGCACGGTCTGGGATCGCGCTGCTCGCCGCGATCGTCGGACTGGGTATCGTCGGCTTCGTCGACGACTACCTCGGCATTCGCAAGCAGCGAAATCTCGGGCTGCGCAAACGGGGCAAGCTCGGCGGTCAGGTCGTCGTCGCGAGTGGGTTCGCGCTCCTCGCGCTGAACTGGGTCCACGTGTCGACCCACCTCTCGTTCGCGCGCGACACCCACTTCGATCTCGGTTCCCCCGGCTGGTTCGTGTGGTCGGTGTTCATCATCTTGAGCATCACGAACGGGGTGAATCTCACCGACGGGCTCGACGGCCTCGCGGCCGGCGCGTCGATGTTCGTCTTCGCGGTCTTCACGATCATCACGTTCTGGCAGTTCCGCCACCTGTCGATCTACCACGTGCCGACGCCGCAGGCGCTCGACCTCGCGACGGTCGCGGCTGCGATGCTCGGCGCGTGCGCCGGCTTCCTGTGGTGGAACGCCGCGCCCGCGCAGATCATCATGGGAGACACGGGTTCGATGGCGATCGGCGCCGCCGTCGGCGGCCTCGCGTTGTTGACGCGCACCCAGCTGCTGCTGCCGATCCTGGGCGGCCTCTACGTGATCGAGACGTTGTCGGTGATCGCGCAGGTCATCTCGTTCCGGGGCTTCGGAAAGCGGGTCCTGCGGATGTCGCCGATCCACCACCACTTCGAGGTCGGAGGGTGGCCGGAGTTCACGGTGACCGTGCGGTTCTGGCTGTTCGCCGGGCTCTGCGCGGCCGTCGGGCTCGGGCTCTTCTACGCCGACTTCCTGCGCCTGGGAGTTCATGAATGACCGGGGCGCCGGTGCTCGTGATCGGGTTGGCGAAGACGGGGGAGCACACCGCGCTCGCGCTCGCCGCCGAAGGCATGCCCGTGACCGTCGTCGAAGAGCACCCCGGCGGAACCGAGTACGCGACGCGAGCCGCGGTCGTGCGCGCGGCGGGGGCGGTGGTCGTCGAAGGTGTTCCCCCGGAAGGGTGGGAGACCTTCGTCGCAGGACACTCGCTCGTGGTGCCGAGTCCGGGCGTCGCGCCGGTGCACGCGGCGCTGCGGGCGGCCGCCGCGCACGGGGTCCCGGTGCGCAGCGAGATCGAACTCGCGGCGGCTCGGATCGTCGCGCCGATCGTCGCGGTCACGGGCACGAACGGCAAGACGACGGTCACCTCGCTCATCGCGGCGATGCTCGAGGCCTCAGGCCGGCGCGCGATCGCCGCCGGAAACATCGGCACGCCCCTGATCGCCTACGCCGGTTCCGGACGCGACGACGGCGTCGACGTCGTGGTCGCCGAGGTCTCGTCGTTCCAGCTGGAATTCACCGAATCGTTCCACCCGCGCGTTGCGGTGCTGCTCGCAGTCGCCGACGACCACCTCGACTGGCACGGAAGCTTCGACGCATACGCGCGCGCGAAGGCGCGCGTCTTCGCATCGCAGGGCGCCGACGACGTCCTTGTCTACGACGCCGACAACACGATCGCGTCGTCGCTCGCGTCGGCAGCGCAATCGCGCCGGATCCGCGTGAGTCTCGATCCAGCCATGGAGGGCGCGGCGCGGGTCATCGACTGTGAGCTCGTCGACGACACCGGCGAGGTGATCGCCAGCGTCGACTCGCTCCCGCGCGCGCTTCCGCACGATCTCTCGAACTCGCTCGCCGCGGCGTGCGCGGCGCGCGCTGCCGGCGCCACGCCCGAGGGAGTGCGGCACGCGCTCGTGTCGTTCCGTACCCTCCCCCACCGAGTGGCTCTGGTCGGCGAAGCTAGAGGGGTGCGGTTCTACGACGATTCCAAGGCCACGAACCCGCACGCGGCGCAGCACACGATCCGCGGTTTCGATTCCGTCGTGCTTCTTGCCGGTGGCCGCAACAAGGATCTCGATCTCGGCGCGCTCGCGATCGAATCGGACCGTATCCGTGCGGTCGTCGCGTTCGGTGAAGCCGCGGCGGAGGTCGAAGCCGCGTTCGTCGGGAAGCGGCCGGTCGTGCGCGCGGCGTCGATGCGCGATGCGGTGCGCGCCGGCGCTCGCGAGGCGAGGCGCGGCGACGTCGTGCTGCTGTCTCCGGGCTGCGCGTCATGGGATTGGTACGAGGGTGGCTACGAAGCGCGAGGCAACGACTTTCGAGCGGAGGTCACCCGTTTGATCGAGGACTCTCTTACCGAGCCCGCACCGGCCGGAACCGACACGAGGGGAACGCGCTGATGGCGGTCGTTGCCGAGGCCATTCCGCAGCAACGCGGTCGCGACTTGCTCGCGGCAATTCGCGGGCGATTCGTGGCGAGCACCACGACTCTGTCGTGGGTGATCATCGCGCTCGTCGTGGTGCTGAACCTCGTGGGTCTCGTGATGATCCTGTCGGCGTCATCGGTCGAAGCGCTCAACAGCTACGGATCCGCGTGGTACGTGTTCGAGCGGCAGTTCATCTGGGCCTTGATCGGCGCGGCCGCGTTCCTCGTCTCCGCGCGCGTCGACTACCGCGTCTGGCAGCGCCACTCACGACTGCTCCTCGCGCTTGCGTTCGTCGGTCTCGCGGTGGTCCTCGTTCCCGGGATCGGCCTCGAGGTCGACGGTGCCCGCCGTTGGGTCGGAGTCGGTAGCGCGATCGGCTTCCAGCCCAGCGAGTTCGCCAAGGTGGCGTTGCTGATCTTCGCCGCCGACGTCTGCACGCGGCGCGTCACCCGGATCGACGACGCGCGCGCGACGGTCGTTCCCGTCATCGGCGTGCTCGCGGTGTTCGCCACGCTCGTGATGAAGGAGCCCGACCTCGCGACGAGCATCGAGCTCGGGTTCATCGTGATCTCGGTGTTGATCGTCGCCGGCGTGCCGCGGCGCGTCCTCGGACGGGTGTTCGGCGGTGCTGCGCTGATCACGCTCGTCCTCGCGTGGGCGGAGCCGTACCGGCGCCAGCGGATGCTGACGTTCTTGAATCCATGGCACGACACCAGTAACACCGGCTACCAGATCTCGCAGTCGCTCATCGCGCTCGGCAGCGGTGGAGTCAGTGGCGTGGGCCTCGGCAACGGCCGGGCGAAGTGGCAGTTCCTGCCGGCCGCGCACACCGACTTCATCTTCGCCATCATCGGTGAGGAGCTCGGGCTCTTCGGCACGCTCATGATCGTCGGGCTCTTCGCGGTGTTCGCGGTGGTCGGGTACCGCGTCGCGATGCGCGCGCCCGACCGCTTCGGCTCGTTGCTCGCGGCCGGAGTCACGACGTGGGTGGTCGGTGCGGCCGCGCTCAACATCGGCATGGTCACGTCGGTGCTCCCCGTCTCGGGAGTGCCGCTGCCGTTCCTCTCGGCCGGAGGCTCCTCGCTCGTGATCCTCATGGTCGCGACCGGCATCCTCGTCAACGTCGCCGGCCGCTGTGAGCGGCGCAGCCCGGCTCGAACGACGTGACCGCGGGCACCGGCGACGGAGCGCCGGTGTTCGCGCTGATCGGTGCGGGCGGCACCGGAGGCCACACCTACCCGGCGTTGGCGCTCGCCCGGGAGCTCGTCGCGCGCGGGCACGCGCCGAAGTCGATCCGATTCGTCGGCGGCAATCGCGGCCTCGAAGCGCGAGTCGTCCCCGCCGCCGGCTTCGCGATCGACCTGCTGCCGATCGGTCACGGCCTGCAGCGACGCTTCACGCTCGCCAACGCCAAGGTGCTCGCGGACGCGGCACGGGCCGGCTGGCACGCGTGGCGACTCGTGCGCCGGTATCGCCCTCGAGTCGTCGTCGGGTTCGGCGGGTACCCGTCGCTGCCGACGGTCGTCGCCGCTCGCCTGGCGCGTCTCCCGACCGTGATCCACGAGCAGGACGCGGCGCCCGGTCTCGCCAACCGCCTGTCGGTGCGTCTCGGCGCCGCGGCGGCCGTGTCCCTGCCCGACACGCCCCTGCGCGGCGCGCGCCTGGTGGGCAATCCCGTCCGGCCCGAGATCGCGAGAGCGGCGCGTGCACCGGAGTCTCCGCCGTTGCTCGCGATCGTCGGTGGTTCGCTCGGTGCCGGCTCGCTCAATGCCGTCGGGCTCGAGCTCGCGGCCTGCTGGCGCGACCGTGACGATGTCGCGGTGCACCACGTCGCCGGAGTGCGCAATTTCGACGAGTGCGAACGGCGTCTGAAGGAGATCCGCCGGCCCGACGACCGCCTCTCGTACACACTCCACGCGTACGAAGATCACATCGACGAGCTTTACGCCCGCTGCGCGCTGGCCCTCTGCCGTTCGGGTTCGGGCGCAGTGGCGGAGCTCACGGCGATCGGTGTGCCGGCCGTGCTCGTGCCGCTTCCGGGCGCGCCCAGCGATCACCAGATGCGCAACGCGCGCACGCTCGAACGACACGGCGCGGCCATCGTCGTCGCCGACGCCGATTGCAACGCAAGAAGCCTCGATCCCATGCTCCGTTCTCTGCTGGCCGATCGCGCGCGACTCGACGAGATGAGCGCCGCCGGCCGAGCGATGGCGAGGCCCGACGCCGCCGCGCGTCTCGCCGATCTCGTCGAGGAGCGGGCGAGTGGCTGATGCACGCGAGCCCTTCGACCTCTCGGCGCGTCGCGTCGTGCACGTCGTCGCCGTCGGCGGCGCCGGCATGAGCGCGATCGCCCGCTATCTCGTCGGGCTCGGGCACGAAGTGTCGGGCTCCGACCAGCGCGACTCGAAGCTGTTGCACCAACTCGCCGCCGAAGGGATCACGACCTTCGTCGGCCACGCCGCCCAGCAGATCCCTGCCGGCTGCGACGCCGTCGCCATCTCCACCGCGGTGCGCGAAACGAACCCCGAGGTGGTCGAGGCCCGCCGGCGAGGGATCCCGGTGCTGTCGCGTGCCGACATGCTGCGCTTGCTCGTCGCCACCTCTCCCCGCGCGATCGCCGTCTCGGGCACGCACGGCAAGACGACCACGACGGGCATGGTCAGCACCGTGCTGCGGACCGCGGGATGGCATCCGAGCTTCATCGCCGGCGGTGTGGTGCAGGACCTCGGAACGAACGCGGCGCGCGACACGGGCGAGTGGATGGTCGTGGAGGCCGACGAGAGCGACGGGACGTTCCTCCGCCTGCCCCGTGACGCCGTCCTCGTGACCAACATCGAATCCGACCATCTCGACCGGTGGGGAACCTTCCCGGCGCTCATCGCCGGGTTCGAGGAGTTCGTCGCCGCCGCGCCCGGCCCGCGCGTCGTCTGTGCCGACAACGCCGCCGCGGCGAGGCTCGCGGCGTCCGCCGGCGCGATCACCTACGGCTTCGATCCCGAAGCGAGTGTTCGTGCGAGCAACTACCGCCCGACGACGACCGGATGCGCGTTCGATCTCGCGCGCGCCGGCGACACACTCGGTGTCGTCGACCTGCGCGTCCGCGGCCGGCACAACGCACTCAACGCGGCCGGGGCGGCGGCGCTCGCACTCGAGCTCGGCGTGCCGGTCGTCGACGTCATCGCCGGCCTCGCCGAGTTCCGCGGCATGGCCCGGCGCTTCCAGTACCGCAGTACGTGCAACGGCGCCGACTGCTACGACGACTACGCGCACACGGCCAGCGAGGTCGTCGCCACGCTCGCGTTGGCTCGCGAAGGCGGATGGCGCCGCGTGGTCGCGGTGTACCAACCGCACCGTTACACGCGCATCGCGCGGCATCACCGCGAGTTCGGAGACGCGTTCGGAGACGCCGACGTCGTCATCGTCACCGGGCTCGACGGTGCATCGGAAGATCCGATCCCTGGGGTGTCGGGGCGTCTCGTCGTCCACGCGATCCTCGACCGCCATCCGGCAACGCCGGTCGTGTACCTCCCCGAGTGGGACGCGTTGCGCGACATTCCGTGGCGTTTCGCTCGCCCCGGCGACGTGGTCGTCACGCTCGGCTGTGGCGACATCACGCGCGTGCACGACGACTGGATCGCCGAGGCCGGGCGCAGGGAGGCGGCCGCATGAGCGACGCCCTCGACTCCGTGGCAACCGAGCTCGCCGAGCGCCTGCCCGGGCGCGTCGAGCGCGCGGTCGCGAGCGGTCGCTACACGACCTACCGCGTCGGTGGTCCGTTCGCGGTGCTCGTGCACGCCGCCGACGATGCCGCGCTCGACGCGACGGCCTCGGTGCTCGGACGCGCGACGGTCCCGGTGCTCGTGCTCGGGCGCGGTTCGAATCTGCTCGTTGCCGATGCCGGCTTCGCAGGCGTCGCGCTCGTGCTCGGCCGCGGCTTCGAGGCGATTGCCGTCGACGCTCCGGGCGCCATCGTGCGGGCCGGGGGAGTGGCAGCCTTGCCGGTCCTCGCGCGTCAGGCCGCGGCGGCCGGCGTCGGCGGTCTCGAGTTCTACGTCGGCATCCCGGGCACGGTCGGCGGCGGCGTGCGGATGAATGCCGGGGGTCACGGCCGCGAGACGAAGGATGCGCTCGTCGATGCCGACCTGTACGACCTCCGGTCCGGAACCCGCGAGACGCGAGCGGCCGACGCGTTCGACTTCGCCTACCGGCGCTCGAACGTGACCGAGACGACCGTCGTGACCGCGGCGCGCTTCGCCGGCGTACCCGACGATCCCGAGGTGTGCGGCGCGCGGATCGAAGAGATCGTGCGCTGGCGTCGCGAGCACCAGCCCGGAGGCGCCAACGCGGGATCGGTCTTCTCGAACCCTGTGGGCGACAGCGCGGGCCGGCTGATCGACGCCGCCGGCCTGAAGGGCCTACGCGTCGGTGGCGCCACGGTCAGCGAGAAGCACGCCAACTTCATCGTGGCGGATGTGTCCGCGACCGCCGCCGACGTCCGGACCCTGCTCGATGCGGTCCGCCGTCGCGTCGCCGACACGACCGGCGTCGTGCTCCAACCCGAAGTCCGGCTCGTCGGTTTCGACGAGACCGCGTTCGCCGATTCCGGAGGTGCGTGATGTGCCCCCCTGACGATCCCCGTCGCGGCACCACCGTCGAGGTGGTCGACCCCGAACGCGAGACCGACGACGCCGGCGCGCGGGTGGCGACCGCGCCGGATGTCGAGGTCGATATCGATCTCGGCGCTCTCGAACGCGGCGCTCTCGAACGCGCCGCTCTCGAACGCGCCGCTCTCGAACGCGCCGCGTCGGAGGTCCGGTCCGCGGCTCCTCCAGTCGACCCGCGGATCGAGGCGCGCCGGATCGCAGTGGAGCAGGAGCAGGGGCGCCAGCGTCTGCGGCTTCTCGTCCTGGCCCTCGGCGCATTCGTCGTGCTCGGTTCCCTGTGGCTGCTCGTGCAGTCGCCGTTGCTCGATGTCGACCGCGTCGTGGTCACCGGTGTGCCGTCGGGGAGGGTCGCGGCCGTCGCCGCCGCGAGCGGTGTGCACCGGCACGATCCGATCCTGTTCGTGTCGAGCGGTTCGGTCGCCCGCCGGATCGAGCACGGGGTCCCGGGGATCGGATCGGTCGTCGTGACCCGGCAGTTCCCGGGCACGGTTCGTATCGCCGTGCACGAGCAGGGTGTCGCGTTGTACGTGCGCACGACGGCTGGTGTCGCGCTGGTCAGCCACGACGGTCGCGTGACCGGACACGCGGACACTCCGCCGGTGGGTGTGCCGGAGTTGATCGGCGCGGGGCGGCATCCGGTGGTCGGCCGTCACGTCGGCCCGGCCGGCGTCGCCGAGGTGATGGAGGAGTTGCCGCCCGCGTTGCGCGCGCGCGTCGGCGCGATCAACGTCGCGACGGCCGGCCACGTTCGGCTCTATCTCGTCGGCGCCGGCGAGGTGCGGCTCGGCGACCTCGAGGACGTCCACGACAAGGGCGCCGCGGCCGAAGCAGTCATCGAGAGCTTCCCGCCCGGTTGCCAGTGGGCCTACATCGATGTCGAGGCCCGCTCGGCACCCGTTGCCAAACCCGGTCCCGGCTGCGCGTCGTCGTAGCCGGGACCGCCGGCGGCGAGCGTTTGCGGTGGCGGTATCCGCCACCGCCGCGAGTGCGACGGGCAGGTGTGTGAGCCACAGGTGCGCGTGCGTTCCCATCCCGCGTGTGGAGCGGCGAGCGTTTGCGGTGGCGGTATCCGCCACCGCCGCGAGTGCGACCGGCAGGTGTGTGAGCCACAGGTGCGCGTGCGTTCCCATCCCGCGTGTGGAGCGGCGAGCGTTTGCGGTGGCGGTATCCGCCACCGCCGCGAGTGCGACCAATGAGATCGCGTTGACCCGGCTGCCGCGCTCCGGTAGAGTCTCGACCCGCAGAACAGGTTGACATAAGTCTCAACCTGAAGTCAAGGTCGAGGGTCGCCCGCTCGCCTGAGACCGGAAGGGTCGCCATGCTCGGGAATCCGCAGAACTACCTCGCGGTGATCAAGGTGGTGGGAGTCGGGGGCGGTGGCTGCAACGCGGTCAACCGCATGATCGACGCCGGGTTGAAGGGCGTCGAGTTCATCGCGGTGAACACCGATGCCCAGTCGTTGCTCCTGTCGGACGCCGACGTGAAGCTCGACATCGGCCGCCAACTCACGCGCGGTCTCGGTGCGGGCTCCGACCCCGAGGTCGGCCAACAGGCCGCCGACGAGCACCGCGACGAGATCGAAGAGGTGCTCAAGGGTTCCGACATGGTCTTCATCACCGCCGGCAAGGGCGGCGGTACCGGGACCGGCGGCGCCCCCGTCGTGGCCGAGATCGCGAAGAACCTCGGCGCGCTCACGATCGGTGTCGTCACCCGTCCCTTCGGGTTCGAGGGCCGGCGGCGCTCGGTCCAGGCGGAGTCGGGCATCCAGAAGCTGCGCGAGAAGGTCGACACGATCATCGTCATCCCGAACGAGCGCCTGCTCCAGGTGTCCGACGAGAAGACGTCGATGCTGAACGCGTTCAAGATGGCCGACGAGATCCTCCTGCAAGGTGTGCAGGGCATCACGGACCTCATCACGACGCCCGGTCTCATCAACACCGACTTCGCCGACGTGAAGATGATCCTCACCAACGCGGGATCTGCGCTCATGGGCGTCGGCTACGCGTCGGGCGACGGCCGCGCGGTGGCCGCGGCTCGGAGCGCGATCTCGAGCCCGCTGCTCGAGGCCAGCATCGACGGCGCGCGGGGCATCCTGCTCAACGTGAGCGGTCCCTCCGACCTCGGCCTCTTCGAGCTGAACGAGGCCGCCGAGATCGTCGCCCAGTCGGCGCACCCCGACGCGAACATCATCTTCGGTGCGGTCATCGACGACTCGCTCGGCGACGAAGTGCGCATCACGGTGATCGCCGCCGGCTTCGATCGCTTCGAGGGTGAGCACCGTCCCAGCCGTTCGACGAGCGAGCTCGGGCTGCGCGACGACGAGACGTTGGTCGGACCCGAGCTCAGCCTCGGCGACGACGACTTCGACGTGCCGGAGTTCCTGCGCTGACGCGATCCGCGCGCCGCGCGTTCATGTCGCCGCGTGGAACACGCGCGACATGAACGATTCGGTCGCCGAGCGGCTCGCCGACGTTCGCGCGCGGATCGAGCGAGCGGCCCGCGACGCGAGCCGCGATCCGGCGTCGGTCGAGCTCGTCGTCGTCTCGAAGACGGTTGCCTCCGAACGCGTCCGCGACGCGCTCGCAGCCGGCGTCACGGATCTCGGCGAGAACCGCGCGCAGGAGCTCGTCGGAAAGGCGAGCGAGCTCGACGACGTCGTCCCACCGCCGCGCTGGCACTTCATCGGCCGGCTCCAGCGCAACAAGGTGCGGATGCTCGCGCCGCGCGTCTCGCTGTGGCACTCGATCGATCGCGAGGAGCTCTGCGAACCGCTCGCTCGTCACGCTCCGGGCGCACGTGTGCTCGTGGAGGTGAACGTGTCGGGCGAAGCGCAGAAGGGTGGCTGCGCGCCGGCGGCCACCGCCGCCCTCGTGGATCGGCTCGCGGGATCCGGGCTCGCCGTCGAGGGGCTGATGACCGTGCCCGCCCTCGCCGACGACCCGCGCCCGGCGTTCGCCGCGCTGCGCGAGCTGGCGGCACGCCTCGGCCTGCCCCGGCTCTCGATGGGAATGACGGGCGATTTCGAGGCCGCCATCGCCGAGGGCGCGACCATCGTGCGGATCGGTTCCGCGGTGTTCGGTCCGCGCCCGGAGGCGCCGGGTCTGCGACGATAGGCTGGCGCAAGGAGGGTCGCATGGCGTCATTCCGCAAGGCTCTGGAGTACCTCGGGCTCGTCGACGCCGACGACGAGTACGCCGACGAGTACTACGACGAGGACGACGGCTACGTCGACGAGGAGCCGGCCCCCGTCGGGGCGCGCTCGCGGGCCCAGCAGGTTCACGTACCGGCGCACGCGCCCGAACCGATCGGACCCGTGACCGTCGTACGCCCGATCCCCCGGGAGTCGACGCCGGTCGAGCCCGCACCGATGAGCCGCCCGGCGGTCGTGCGCACGCTCGGGGCCGCGAAGGTCCACGTCATGGACCCTGAGGGCTTCAACGACGCACAGGAAGTCGGCGACCGCCTGAAGTCCGGCCAGCCGGTGATCCTCAACCTCCAGGGCGTCGACCGCGATCTACAGCGCCGGCTCATCGACTTCGCGAGTGGCCTCTGCTACGCGCTCGGCGGGACCATGGCGAAGGCGGCCGAGCACGTGTTCCTGCTCACTCCGTCCGACGTCGAAGTGTCGCAGGAAGAGAAGGACCGATTGCAGGCCCGCGGCCTGTACCGGTCCTGATCAGAACCGCTCCCGGATCCAGGGGAACCCGTGCACATCCTGCACGTCTTGATCTTGGTGTACCTCGTCGTGCTCGCGCTGCGCGCGATCACGTCCTGGTTCCCGCCCCCACGTTCCGGGACCCCCTCCGCCCAGCTGCAGCAGGTGCTCCGCGACGCGACCGAGCCGCTCCTCATGCCGCTGCGGCGGGTCATTCCGCCTGCGGGAATGTTCGACCTTTCCTTCATGGTGCTGTTCTTCATCATGCTGATCCTCTACGGGCTCACCGGGCCGTAGCCGCTTCGCGACCTCGCGCGTGACGCGGTCGTATCGGCACGTCGAGCGGGCCGGGCAGAAGGTCACGCAGCGAGCGGAACCACCACCTGGCGCGCTGTAATCGTTACCATGCACCCATGGACGTGACTCCGCGAGAACTTCGAGACATCGAGATCCGTGAGGCATTCCGCGGGTACAACCGTGACGAGGTCAACGACCTCCTCGAGCGCGCCGCGGCAACCATCGAGGCCCTCAGCGATCGGGCCCGGGCCCTCGGCGAACGCCTCACCACCCAGCAGCAGAGCGGTGGCGACACCGGCCGCGGTCGCGACACGGAAGACATGCTGCACCGCACGCTGCTTCTCGCGCAGCGCGCCGCCGACGAGGCGATCGCCGAAGCGCAGTCGAAGGCTCGCGAGCTCGTCGACGACGCCGAAGCACGTAGCCGCCGCATGATCGCGGAGGCGACGATCGAAGCGCGGCGCACGAGCGAGACCGAGCACCGTCGACTCGAGCAGGAGGTCAAGGATCTCCAGACGCGCCGCGACCTCCTGCGCAACGACGTCGACGGCCTCGAGCACTACGAGTCGGACTACCGGTCGCGACTCGTCCGCGCGATCGAGAAGGACCTGCAGGCGATCAAGGACCGGGGCGTGTCGACGCCCGGCCCGCGTCCGGAGTTGAGCGACGCGAGCTCGCCGAGCAACGGTTCGGACGACGTCGATCCGCGCACGATCGAGCTCGACGTGCGCGCCTACCTCGACGACAAGGCGCGCCCGCTCATCGGATCGGGTGGCGGGCCGGCGGGAGGCTCACCCGCGTCGACCGAGCCGGCCAGTTCGAGCGGGTCGCCCGCGTCTGAATCAGCCGTCGAAGCGAAGATCGCGACCGACACCGACACCGACGCCTCGACCGCCGACACCGCGTCCGCGTCCGCGTCCGGGACGATCGATCTCTTCGGTGCGGAGCAAGCTGCCGCGCCAACGTCCTCACTCGACGACGATTCCTTCTTCGCCTCGCTGCGCGACGCGGTACGCGACGACGCGCCGCTCGGTCCGCGCGACGGTGACGACAGCGCGCTGTTCGATCAGGACAGCAAGGACGCGCCGTCGTTCCGCGAGACGTTCAAGCGCCGCCGCTAACCGAGTTCGACGCGCACCAACTCGATCCCGACCGGCTCGCCGTCGATGGTCGCGTCGGTATCGGGCCCGTCGCCGAGTGGCGCGACGGTGAACTCGAGCGCGAGCACCTCTGCCGCGATCCAGTCGTGATGCGCGATCGCGGCAGCGCGCGTCGTTTCGTCGGCGAAGACCGCGAGGGTGATGCGGTCGGCGAGATCGAGGCCGGCGGCCTTGCGGCGGTCGTTCACGAGCCGTACCACCTCCCGCGCCCGTCCCTCCGCCCGCAGGGTGTCGTCGAGCGTGAGATCGAGCGCGACGGCGAGGTCGCCGTCCTGGCTGAGCGCCAGCTCCTCGTGCTGCTGGGCGCGGATCTGCACGTCGGCGGCGCCGAGCCGTACCGGCTCCCCGTCGAGCTCGAGCACGAACTCGCCGGCCTCCTCGAGCCCGTGGCGGACGTCGGCTCCGTCGATCGTTTCGAGCGCGGCCTTGACCCGCGGGAGCAGCTTGCCGAGCCGCGGCCCGAGCACCTTGAAGTTGGGGACGACGGTGTAGTCGAGGAGCCCTTCGAGCGACGTCACGACCTCGACCTGCTTCACGTTGAGCTCGGTGGCGATCTCGTCGACGACTTCTCGGCGCAGACTGGCGCCTGCCGGCAGCAGCACGAACGCCCGCGGTAGCGGCTGGCGCACGCCGAGCTTCGCGTCACTGCGCGCGGCGCGGCCGAGCGACGTGATCTGGCGCGCGAGAGCCATCTCGGAATCGAGGGCGGGATCACGCCGTGACGGATCACCCTTCGGCCAGTCGGAGAGGTGCACCGAGTCGTCGGTCGCCGCGAGATTGGCGAACATCTCGTCGGTCACGAACGGGCAGTACGGCGCGAGCAGGAGCGTGACGGTGACCAGGCACTCATGCAGCGTCGCGTGCGCGGCCGGGTCGGCCGACTTCCAAAAGCGTGGCCGCGAGCGGCGCACGTACCAGTTCGAGCAGTCGTCGACGAACCGTTCGAGCGCCTGCGCACCGCCGAGCGCGTCGAAGTCGCAGAGCGCGGCGGTCACTGCCGTCACCGTCTCCTCGAGGCGCGACAGGATCCAACGGTCGAGCACGTGCGGCGCCGGTGCGGCTTCGCCGCCGGGTTCCCAGCCGTCGAGGCGCGCGTAGGTGACGAAGAACGAGTAGGTGTTCCAGAGCGTGAGCAGGAACCGGCGGGTCGACTCGTCGATGCTCTCGACGAAGACGCGCTTCGGGGTCCACGGCGATCCCGCGGAGAACATGTTCCAGCGGAGCGCGTCCGCGCCACGCGTCTCGAGCACGGTCTGGGGATCGATGACGTTGCCGCGCGACTTCGACATCTTCTGGCCGTCCTGGTCGACCACGAGCGCGAGGCACACGACGTTGCGGTATGGCGTGTGCCCGAAGACGAGCGTGTTCACGGCGAGGAGGGAGTAGAACCAGCCGCGCGTCTGGTCGATGGCCTCGCAGATGAAGTCGGCGGGGAAGCGGCGTTCGAAGAGCTCGGTGTTCTCGAACGGGAAGTGGAACTGCGCTGCCGGCATCGCGCCGGAGTCGAACCAGGCGTCGAGCACGGGCTCCACGCGGCGCGCGCGACCGCCGCAGTCGGGACACGAGATCACGACGTCGTCGACGTACGGGCGGTGCAGGTCGAGCGCCGAGAGGTCGTTGCCTGCGAGCTCGGACAGCCGCTCGATGGAGCCGACGCACGTGTCGTGACCGCAGTCGTTGCAGCGCCATACGGGGATCGGTGTTCCCCAGTAGCGGTCACGCGAGAGCGCCCAGTCGACGTTGTTCTCGAGCCAGTCGCCGAAGCGCCCGTGTTTGATGTGCTCTGGGTGCCAGCCGATCGTCTCGTTCTCGCGCAGCAGCTCGGCCTTGTGCGCCGCGGTGCGCGCGAACCACGTCGGCTTCGCCCAGTAGATGAGCGGGGTACCGCAGCGCCAGCAGTGAGGGTAGGAGTGCTTGTAGTCGACGGACGCGTTCAGCAGCCCCCGGTCGCGCAGGTCGGCGATGATCGCGGGGTCGGCGTCCTTCACGAACTGCCCGCGGTACGCGGGAACCGATGCGTCGAATCGTGCGTCGGGACCGACGGGGTTGAGCAGCGGGAGCGCCTCCGCGGCGCCGACCTCGCGGTCGACCTCGCCGAACGCGGGCGCGAGGTGGACGATGCCGGACCCGTCGTCGATCGTGACGAAGTCGGCGATCACGACGCGGTTCGCGTCGTCGGTGGTCGCCAGGACGGTGAACGGGCGCTCGTAGTGCCGGCCCGAGAGATCGGCGGCGCCGAGGTGCGCGACCACCTCCGCGTCGCCGAGCACGTCGGTGAGCCGCGCCGCGGCGAGCACGAGATCGCGACCCCCCTGTGGATCGCGGACGCGCACGTAGTCGACATCGGGTCCGACCGCGGCGGCAACGTTGGAGACGAGGGTCCACGGCGTCGTCGTCCACACGAGGAGGTCGAAGTCGGCCCCGACGACCGGGAACCGCACGTATACCGAGGGCTCCGTCACGTCGACGTACGCACCGGGTTGACCGAGCTCGTGGCTCGAGAGCGCGGTGCCGCAGCGCCCGCAATACGGGACGACCTTGTCGCCTTCGTAGACGTCGCCCTGCTCCCAGAGGCGACTGAACAGCCACCAGACGCTCTCGATGTACTCGTTCGACAGCGTCCAGTAGGCATTGGCGGTGTCGAGCCACATGCCGATGCGACTCGTGAGCGTCCCGAAGTCCTCGACGTAGCGGTGGACCGAGTTGCGGCAGCGCTCGTTGAAGGCCTCGATGCCGTAGTCCTCGATCTGGTGCTTGCTCGTGAAGCCGAGCTCGCGTTCGATCTCGACTTCGACTGGAAGGCCGTGGCAGTCCCAGCCGCCCTTCCGTGCGACGTACTTGCCCCGCATCGTGTGGAACCGCGGGTAGATGTCCTTGAACAGCCGCGCCCATACGTGGTGGATGCCGGGCCGGCCGTTCGCGGTCGGTGGTCCCTCGTAGAACACCCATTCCGGACCGTTCTCGCGTCGGCGGAGGCTCTGCGCGAACACGTCGTTGCGTCGCCACCGCTCGAGCACGACGTGCTCGAGCGCGACGAGGTCGAACGACGGATCAACCGGGCGGAACATGCGAGGGAGGTTAGAACGCACTGGGTACGCGGACCCGCTTCCTTTCGACCGTGCTTCCCGCGGTAGCCTCGCTCATCCCCGCCATACAGCTGCCTCGCAGCTGCGTCGTTCGCAAGGAGCGTTGCGTTGTCTGCCGAGTCGCGTCATCCCGGCCGCTGGAGCGTGGCGCTCGCGGCCATCCTTTTCAGCGCGCTCGTCCCCTTCGTCACCGCGGCCCCCGCATCGGCCGCCGCACCGGCGCCACACGGCGACGACACGGTGCTCACCTTCGGCGCCGCAGGCTTCTACGGGTCGACCCACGGTCGTCACCTCTCGGCGCCCATCGTCGGGATGGCGTCCACGCCGTCGGGCAAGGGCTACTGGCTCGCGGCCTCTGACGGTGGGGTGTTCTCCTTCGGCGACGCGACCTTCCACGGATCCGCGGGCGGCATCCATCTCAACCAGGCGATCATCGCGATCGTCGCGACTCCGGCCGGCAAGGGCTACTGGCTGGTCGGCTCCGACGGCGGCGTCTTCTCCTTCGGCGACGCGGCCTTCTACGGCTCGACGGGCTCGATGCACCTGAACGCACCGATCATCGGCATGACGGCGTCGCCTTCGGGTCACGGCTACTGGCTGATGGCACGCGACGGCGGCGTCTTCAGCTTCGGTGACGCGACGTTCCACGGTTCCACGGGCTCGATGCACCTGAACGCACCGATCGTGGGGATGGCCTCGACGGCGTCCGGTCATGGGTACTGGCTGGTGGCACGCGACGGCGGCATCTTCAGCTTCGGTGACGCGACGTTCCACGGTTCGACCGGTTCGCTGCACCTTGCCGCGCCGATCGTCGGCATGGCGGCGACGGCGAGCGGGCACGGCTACTGGCTCGCGGCCCGCGACGGCGGCATCTTCAGCTTCGGCGTCGCGCCCTTCGAAGGCAGCGGTGCGGGTCACGTCTCGTCGATCGACCAGGTCGTGCAGATCACGTCGGTGCACACCGGGTACGGGTACCGGCTCCTCGTCCTGCCCCTGCCGTTCGACACGCCGCTGCTCTCACCCGGCGCGAGCGGTCCCGCGGTGGTCGCGCTGCAGCAGCACCTGCTCGCGCTCGGCTACTGGCTCGACACCGCGAACGGCAACTACGGCCTGACGACGCAGCAGGCGGTCTACGCCTTCCAGAAGGTGGAGGGCCTGCCGCGGACCGGGATCGTCGACATCCGCACGAGTCAGGCACTCGAGACCGCCCGACGCCCGGCCCCCCGTTCGACCGCGGGGTACGTCGCCGAGGTCGACCAGGAACACCAGGTCATCTTCATCGAGCGCGACGGCGCCACGCTCTGGGTGATCAACACGTCGACCGGTTCGGGCATCCCCTACACGCTCGACGGCGTCCGGTACACGGCGCAGACGCCCAACGGTCACTTCACGGTGATCAGCCAGATCAACGGGAACGACATCTCCCCGCTCGGGCAGCTGTGGCGGCCGAAGTTCTTCACCAGAACCGGCATCGCCTTCCACGGATCGCCGTCGATCCCGCCGTATCCGGCGTCCCACGGCTGCGTGCGGATGACGAACGCGGCGATCGACTGGATCTGGGCGAGCAACACGATCCCGATCGGGACCGCGGTCTGGGTCTACTGACGGCCGATGCGCCCGCCCGGCTCTCGGGTGCGGTGCGACGAGCTCTCGGCGGGCCGGGCCGTCGCGGCGCGCGCGCGGTCGGTGAGGTCGCGATCGCCCCGCGGTGATGAGTACAATCCGGCGCCCTGATCGGGCGGGACGCGGAGCCGGTCACCGCGGGCGCCGAGGGAAGGATCGTTTCATGGCCAAGGGAACGCGCACGGCTACGCCAAGCAGAGCCGGCTCGGCGCGCACGGCGGCGGCACCCGCCCGCGCGGCCCGGACCACGACGAAGCAGGCCGCGCCCAAGGCGGCGACCGCGGCCCGGCGGACGGCGAAGGTGCCCGTGAAGGGCGCGGCGAAGGCGAAGGTGAGCGCGAAGGTCGCCGCGAAGAAGGCGCACGCGAAGGCGCCGGCCAAGGCCGTGAGGAAGGTGGCGAAGGCTCCCGCGAAGGCCGCGGGGAAGTCGCCCGCGAAGGCGACGAAGAAGGTGGCGAAGGTTCCTGCGAAGGCCGCGTCGAAGGCGAAGGCGAAGGCGACGGGGAAGGCGACGAAGAAGGCGCCCGCGAAGGTCGCCTCGAAGGCGACCGCGAAAGCGACGGCAAAGCCGACCAAGGCGGCGGCAAAGGCGGCCAAGAAGGCGCCGGCCACGAAGCCGAAGGCGCCGAAAGGTCCGCCGGCGCTCGTTCCGAAGGCCGCGCCGACGCGCCCGGTGCTCTCGGAGGTGGTCGTGCGCAAGCACCGCACGCCCGCCGTCGCCGCGAGCACGCTCGAGCGGCTACGCGCGCAACTGATCGAGGAGCGAGACCATCACCTCCGCCAGGCCGACGACCTGCTCGCCGAGGCCGAGGCGCTCGCGACCGAGCGGGAACCCGGCGATACGCAGTTCGACGAGGAGTCGGGCGAAGGCGACACGTTGAGCGTCGAGCGCGAGCGTGACCTCGCGCTGTCGGCGAGCGCGCGCCAGACCGTCGACGACATCGCCAAGGCGCTCGCCCGCATGGACGACGGCAGCTACGGCTACTGCGAAATCTGCGGCGACCGGATCCCCGTCCCCCGGCTCGAGGCGATCCCGTGGGCCGATCAGTGCGTGAAGTGCAAGTCGCGTGGAGAGCGGCGCCGCTGAGCCGGGTCCGCCGGCCGCCGCAGTGAGGGCGCGTCCGAGCCGACTCGCCGGCGCCGGGGCGGTCGTCGCGTGCATCGTGGCGGCCGACCAGGCGACCAAGTCGTACGCCGTTGCGCACTGGGAGACACACCCGAAGTCGCTCATCGGTTCGCACGTCGAATTGGTCGTGACCCGCAACTCGGGCAGCGCGTTCAGTCGCTTCCAAGGGCTCACGCCGCTCCTCGCGCTCGGCGCGATCGTCATCACCGTCGTGCTCGTCCGCATCGCGCGCAGCACCAGCGATCGCGTCACGTTCGCGGCGCTCGTGGTGCTGCTCGGCGGCGCGCTCGGCAACCTCACCGACCGGCTCCTGCGATCGCCGGCCTTCTTCCGCGGCTACGTGGTCGACTTCGTGAAGGTCGGTTGGTGGCCCGTGTTCAACGTCGCCGACTCCTGTATCACGGTCGGCGCGATCCTCCTGCTCTGGCGGGCGTTCGCCGTTCCGAACGACGAGGCGTGCCGGTGACGGACGGGCGCGGGAGCGGCGGCGAGGTCCCCGGCGGCGAGACCATCATCGTTCCCTCCGCCCTCGCGGGCGAGCGCGTCGATCGCGCCGTCGCGCTGCTCACCGGCTGGAGCCGGGCAGACGTACAGGTACTCGTCGAGGCGCACGAGGTGCTCGTCGACGGCGCGCCGGTCGCGAAGAGTCGGCGCCTCGAAGCCGGGGCTGTCGTCGAGCTCCTTGCGTCGCCGCGGCCCGACGCGCTCCCGGGCGCCGAATCGCTGCCGATCGACGTCCGTTATGCCGATCCCGACATCGTCGTGGTGGCCAAGCCCGCGGGGCTCGTCGTGCACCCCGGCGCCGGAAACGAGCACGGAACGCTCGTGTCCGGCCTGCTCGCGCGCTTCCCCGAGATCGCGGCGGTGGGCGATCCCGCGCGACCGGGCATCGTGCACCGGCTCGACCGCGAGACGAGCGGCCTCCTCGTCGTGGCGCGTTCGCAGCGCGCGTACACGGCGCTCGTCGCGCAGCTCGCGGCGCGCTCCGTCGAGCGTCGCTACCAAGCGCTGGTGTGGGGCGTGCCCGACGCGCGCAACGGGGTGATCGACGCGCCGATCGGGCGATCCGAAGGTCGCCGCACGCGCATGGCAGTGCGCACCGGCGGCCGTCCGGCGCGCACCGCGTACACGGTGGAGCACACGTGGCGCGCACCACTCGTCGCCCAACTCGAATGCCGGCTCGAGACGGGACGCACGCACCAGATCCGCGTGCACCTCGCGGCGATCGGGCATCCCGTCGTCGGCGACGGCACCTACCGCGGCCGGCGCGACGCGCTCACACTGGCGCGCCCGTTCCTCCACGCCGCGACCCTCGGCTTCGTCCACCCCGGCACCGGAGCCGCCGTGCACTTCGAGGAACCCTTGCCGGCCGACCTGGTCGCGGTGCTCGACACGCTCGGCCCGCCCGATCCGCCGCCCGCGCCGGGCCCGCCCCGTCGGTAGCTCGCGCGCGCGTGCGGCGCGCGGCGACGGCGCGGGGTCAGCCCTGTTCGTGGCCGACGCGCGTGCGGCGCACGAGGTCGGCGAGGGTGAAACGGTCGAGCACCTTGCGGGTCTCCTCGGAGAGCTCGACCCACACCTCTTGCAGCACGCAGTGGCCCTCGCAGTGATCGTGGTCGGAGACGAGCGCCGGCTGCGGTCCTTCCACCGCCGCGACGATGTCGGCGAGCGTGATCTCGGCGGGCGTGCGGGCGAGCACGTAGCCGCCGCCGACGCCCCGCTTCGACCGCACGAGCCCCGCGCCCTTCACCGAGAGCAGGATCTGCTCGAGATACGGCTGGGGGAGCCCGGTGCGCTCGGCGATCTCCTTCACGGAGGTCGGGCGCTCCTCGCCGTGGAGGGCCAACGACAGCAGCGCACGCGCCGCGTAGTCGCTGCGAGTCGAGACCTTCACGAGGGCGTTCCCGGCACCACCCCATCGTAACGGTCCGGTTCTCCAAACCGTTCGGGCCGGCGGTCCGGGCGGTTTAGCCTGCGGGGATGGCGATCGCGGTCCCCGTGCTCCCGCAGCTCGCCGGCGCCTCGGTCGCGGGGCTCGTGCCCGCGCTGGTCGGGGGCCGGCCGGCGCCGTGGCTGCCGGAAGCGGCGCGCGACGCGGCGAGCGTCGTGCTGCTCGTGCTCGACGGTCTCGGTGCCAACGAGATCGAGCGCCGGCCTTCCACCTTGCCGGTGCTCGCCGGCATGGGAGGAACGCGCATCACGACTGTCGTCCCGTCGACGACCGCGACCGCGCTGACGTCGATCGCGACCGGACTCGCGCCCGCGCAGCACGGTGTGCTCGGTTTCCGCATGCTCGTCGGCGACGACGTGCTCAACGTGCTGCGCTGGCAGACCGACGGGCGCAAGCCGCCGGATCCGTTCACCGTGCAACGCCACGACGCGTTCCTCGGCCGCCCGGTGCCGGTCGTGACGCGCGGCGAGTTCCGCGATTCGGGGTTCTCGCAGGCTCACCTTCGCGGCGCGACGATCGTCGGTTGGCGCACGCCCTCGACGCTCGTCGAGCACTGCCGCCGGCTCGTTCTCGCGGGGGAGAAGTTCGTCTACGCCTACTACCCCGGCGTCGACGAGGTGGCGCACGAGTTCGGCCTGCTGGACGAGTACTACGCGCGTGAGCTCGGCGCGGTCGATGCGCTCGTGGGTGCCCTGCTCGATGCGCTCCCGGAGCGCGCGGTGCTACTCGTGACCGCCGATCACGGGCAGGTGCACCTCGAACCGGAATCGTGGGTCGAGATCGACGACCTGCACCCGATGATCTCGGTGCAGGCCGGCGACGGCCGCTTCCGCTATCTGTACGCGAAGCATGGGATGGCCGGCGACCTCCTGGCCGCGGCGCACGAGCGCTTCGACGCGACGGCATGGGTCGTGAGTCGGCGCGAGCTCCTCGACGCCGGGTGGATCGGCCCGGGCGCGACGGGCACCGTGCCCGGTCGCATCGGCGACGTCGTGCTCGCGGCGCGAGAACCGGTCGCCTTCGTCGATCCGGCGATGCCGCGCGAGCGGGGGCTGCGGTCCGCGCACGGCAGCCTCACGGCCGACGAGATGTGGGTGCCGCTGCGCTGCGCCCGGGGCCGGGCCTGACGGAGGGGGTGCCGGCGCGGCCGCGGCGCGGTATCGTCGGAGCCGGGAATCACACTCGTGTGATTCGTCCACAGCCTTCTCCACAGGGGTTGTGGAGAAGGTGCCGGCCGCACGAATCCCAGCCGCAGCCGCCGCCGTGAGAGGGCCAGGAGCCGCCCGCGATGCCGAAGTCGTTCGTCCACCTGCACCTCCACACCGAGTACTCGATGCTCGACGGCGCGTCCCGGGTGGACGACGCGGTAGGTGCGGTGGTCGCCGACGGGCAGCCCGCGATCGGCATCACCGACCACGGCAACATGTACGGCGTCCTGGAGCTGTACCGCTCGGCTCGCGACGCGGGCATCACGCCGGTGCTCGGGATGGAGGCCTACTTCGTCGACGGCTCCCGTTACGAGCGCCCGAAGCGCTCCGAGCACGAGATCTACCACCTCACCCTGCTCGCGGAGACGAACGCCGGGTACCACAACCTCATCCAGCTGAGCAGCGCGGCGTATCTCGACGGCTACTACTACCGGCCCCGAACCGACTGGGAGCTGCTCGAGCGCCATCACGAGGGGCTCACCGCGTCGAGCGGTTGCCTCGGCGGGCTCGTGTGCCAGCACATCCTCGAGGGGCGCCACAGCGCCGCGCGCGACGCCGCGGCGCGCATGCAGGACATCTTCGGTCGCGACCACTTCTTCATCGAGGTCCAGGACCACGGCCTCGACGACGACGAGCGTGTGAGCAAGCCGCTGCTCGACATCGCGCACGAGATCGGCGCGCCACTCCTCGCCACGAACGACAGCCACTACACGGAGGCGAAGCACGCGGAGGCACACGACGCGTTGCTGTGCGTGCAGACCGGCGCGCTGCAGAGCGACGCGAACCGCTTCCGCTTCGAGGGCCACGACTTCTACATCAAGAGCGCGGCCGAGATGCGCGACGTGTTCCGCGACCTGCCGGAGGCGTGCGACAACACGCTGCTCGTCGCCGAGCGCTCGGACGTCGAGCTGTCGTTCGGGATGGACGTGCTCCCGGCGTTCCCGGTTCCCGAGGGCCACGACGAGAACTCGTACCTGCGCGAGCTCGCGTTCGAAGGCGCCAAGGACCGCTACGGCCGGTCGCCGGCGTTGCACGTGCTCGAACGGCTCGAGTACGAGCTCGGCGTGATCAAGACGATGGGGTTCTCGGCCTACTTCCTCGTCGTCTGGGACCTCGTCCGGTACGCGAAGTCGCACGGCATCAGGGTGGGGCCCGGGCGGGGGAGCGCAGCGGGTTCTTGCGTCGCGTACTGCCTGCGCATCGTCGACATCGACCCGATCAAGTACGACCTGCTGTTCGAGCGGTTCCTCAACCCGGGCCGCAAGCAGATGCCCGACATCGACATGGACTTCGACTCGCGATACCGCGGCGACATGATCAAGTACGCGGCGCAGAAGTACGGAACCGATCGGGTCGCGCAGATCATCACGTTCTCCACGATCAAGGCGCGCGCCGCGGTACGCGACGCGGCGCGCGTGCTCGGATACCCGTACGGCCTCGGCGATCGGGTCGCGAAGCTCATGCCGCCGCTCGTCATGGGACGCGACACGCCGCTGCGCGCCTGCTTCGACGAAGACCCGAAGTACACCGACGGCTACAAGATGGCCGCGGAGTTGCGCGAGCTCTACGGCGCCGACCCCGACGTCAAGCGCGTCGTCGACGTCGCCCGCGGGCTCGAAGGCCTGCGCCGCCAGGACGGAATACACGCGGCCGCGGTCGTCATCACGCGCGACCCGCTCACCGACTACCTGCCGATCCAGCGCAAGCCCGAGCCGGGAACGCCGATCGAGGAATCCCCGATCGTCACGCAGTACGAGATGCACGGGGTCGAGGAGCTCGGACTCCTCAAGATGGACTTCCTCGGGCTGCGCAACCTCGACGTGATGGAGGTCACCCTCGACCTCATCGCGCGTTCCACCGGGGAGCGCGTCGACATCGACGCCTTGCCGCTCGACAACGCGAAGACGTTCGACCTCCTGCGCAGCGGCGAGACGATCGGGGTGTTCCAGCTCGAAGGCGGGCCGATGCGCGCGCTCATTCGCTCGCTCGCGCCCACGTCGTTCGAAGACGTCGCCGCCCTCGTCGCGCTCTACCGGCCGGGCCCGATGGGCACGAACATGCACACCGACTACGCGGCCCGCAAGAACGGGCGCCAGGCGGTGAAGTACTACCACCCCGATGTCGAGGAGATCCTGGCTCCCACCTACGGGTTGATGATCTACCAAGAGCAGCTCATGCGCGTCGCGCAGCGGCTCGCGGGGTACAGCCTCGGTGAGGCCGACACGCTGCGCAAGGCCGCCGCGAAGAAGAAGCGCGACCTCATGGCGAAGGAGCGCTCGAAGTTCGTCGACAGCGTCGAGAAGCAGGGTTACGGCCGCGAGTTCGGGTCGGAGATCTTCGACATCATCGAGCCGTTCGCCGACTACTCGTTCCCGAAGGCGCACGCGTTCGGTTACGGCCTGATCGCGTACCAGACCGCCTACCTGAAGGCGAACTACCCGGTCCAGTACCTGGCCGCGCTCCTCACGAGCGTGAAGTCGAACCAGGACAAGGCGGCCGTCTACCTGAACGAGTGCCGCCTCCTCGACATCCCGGTGCTCGTCCCCGACGTCAACGAGTCGGAGAGCGACTTCGGCGTCCGCCTGGCCCGCGAAGAAGGTGAAGCCGAGCGCGGGGCGTCCACGAGCGCGGGTGCGATCCGGTTCGGGCTCTCCGCGGTGCGCAACGTCGGCGAAGGCGTCGCGGAGTTCATCCTGAAGGCGCGCGGCGACGGTGGTCCGTTCTCCGACTTCTACGACTTCTGCGAGCGCGTCGATCCGCTCGCCCTCAACAAGCGCACGATCGAATCGCTCGTGAAAGCGGGCGCCTTCGACTCGCTCGGGCACCCGCGCCAGGGCCTGCTGCTCGTCCTCGAGCAGATCGTCGACCGCGTCCTGCGCCGCCGGCGCGAGCGCGACCAGGGCACGCTGTCGTTCTTCGACCTCGACCCCGATGTCGGCGGGCTCGAAGCCGGCTTCGACGAGCGCGAGCCGATCCCCGACACGGAGTTCGACAAGGCGCAGCGGCTCGCGTTCGAGAAGGAGATGCTCGGGCTGTACGTCTCCGACCACCCGCTGCTTGGTGCGCGCCGCGTGCTGCAACGCCACGCCGACTGCACGATCGCGGAGGTGCGCGAGCTCGACGACGGCTCGATGCGCACGGTCGCGGGCATCGTCACGGGGCTCGCCCGCAAGTACACGAAGCGCGGCGACCTCATGGCGACGTTCGTGCTCGAGGACCTCGGTGCCGCGATCGAGGTGATGGTGTTCCCGAAGACGATGCAGAACTACGGCGAGCTCCTCGCCTCCGACGCGATCATCACGGTGAAGGGTCGCGTCGACGCGCGCGAGGACACTCCGAAGCTGATCGCGATGGAGGTGACGCGGCCGGAGATCGTGCTCGACGCCGGTCCTTCGGTGCGGCTCCGTGTACGGGCCGCGACGCTGAGCACCGAGCGGGTCGAGCAGTTGCACGAGATCCTGCGCGCACACCCGGGCGACAGCCCGTTCTTCGTGCACCTCGTCGGTCCCGACAAGGAGACCGTGCTGCGCCTCGGCGACGACTACTGCTGCGACGCCCGCACCGACCTCTTCGCCGAGCTCCGTGTCGCCTTCGGCCCCGACTGCATCGCCTGAGTGACTCGTCAGCTCTTGGAGATGATCTCGTCGGCGAAGCGGCCGAGGTTGGTGCGCAGGCTGTCGATGTCGAAGCCGAGCGGCGGGATCGTGTAGCGGGCCACGCCGAGGTCGGCGGCGCGCTTCACCGAGTCGAGGTCGAGGCCGCCGCCGCTCGTGATCTCGATCGCGTCGGCGGCGCGCCCGGCGTCATTCGCCGACCGCGCGCATCGTGTCGAGCAGCGCCTCGAGCTCGTTCCCCGGGCCGCGACCAGGGAAGAAGCCGTCGCCGATGCGGCCGGCGCGGCGCGCCGCCGCGTCCGAGTGGCCACCGATGTGGATCGGGACGCGCTCGCCGTTCGCGGGCTTCGGGTACGAGTTGAGCTCGGCGAAGTTCGTGAACTCACCCGAGTACGCGGTGCTGGGCTCGCGCCACAGCTTCCTCAAGACGTCGACGTACTCGTCGGTGCGCGCGCCGCGCCGCTCGAACGGGACGCCGAGCGCGTCGAACTCCTCACGAAGCCAGCCGACGCCGACGCCGAGGTCGACCCGACCACGCGACAGCCGGTCGAGCGTCGCGACCTCCTTGGCGAGCACGAGCGGGTTGCGCTGCGGGAGGATCAGGATCCCGGTGCCGAGGCGGATGGCCGTCGTCTCGGCCGCGACGTACGCGAGCCAGATCAACGGGTCGGTGATCGCCACCCGCTCGCCGCCCGGCATCTTGCCGTCGGCCGAGTACGGATACGGCGAGGCGTAGCCGCTCGGCACGACGACGTGCTCGACGGTCCACAGCGACTCGAACCCGAGCTGCTCACAGAGCTGCGCGAGCGGGACCGCGAGCTCGGGATCGCCGAGCGGACCGGCGTTGGCGAACGCAAGACCGAACTTCATGGCGCGAGAACCTAGCGAGCGCGCGTGCGGCGCGCACCCGCCCGATCAGCGCGATCACCCCGATCACATGGAGACGCTCCGACCAGTGGTGGCCGGAGCGTCTCGTCGTTCTGGGTCGATCGCGCCCGGGGGCGCGTCCGGAGCCGTCAGCTTCGCGGCCACAGCCGCGGCGTCGGTCGGAGGCTCGTGCGCGTCACGCGACGGCGACCGACCCGGAATCTCTCCGGTGGACTCTCCTCGCTCATGCGCACCTCCTGAGGTTCGCCGACGCCAACGGTACGCCTCGGCGGCGCCGCGCGCTACGGGTCGACCGCGACGGCGCTGTGTGTCTTGGCGTCGACCAGCACGCGGGCACCGAGCGGCTGGTGCAGCGTGACCGTGACGTGGCGCTGGTAGCCGACGTCGATACAGCCGACGATGGTGTCGCCCGACGTGGTCGTCTCGGCGACCGGCGGCGCGACCGCCTCGACCGAGACGGCGACCGCAGCCGACGACTCGGCAACGTGCGCCGTGTACCGCGCTCCGCACGGCCCGGTGTCGGCCTTCGGGCCGGCGAACGTGAGGTCGACGGTGCGCGACCCGCGGCCGTGTGCGCGCCGAGCTGGGCGCCGGGGGCGTTCCCGTTCGGGCTCGGGAACATCGCGGCGGGCGCGACCGCGAGCACGGCCACGGGATGCTCGACGTCGTGGAACGAGAACCGCCACGCCGGCAACGTGCGCCAGCCCCGATCGGTGAGGAACGAGCCGGTGCCGAGCTGCACGTCGGTCGTCTGCAGCACGATGGAAGCGCGGCCCGTGCCCTCGGCGCGGAGGTTGGCGAACGCGTCGGCTCGCGCCGATGATCGGGAGGCCATCGACGGTCGGCGGTCCGGCCGGGAACGAGGTCGGCGTGCTCAGGGCACCGGCGTCGAACGCCTCCTTCTCCGCGTCGGCGATCCGGATATCGGGATTCGTGAACCCGTTCGCCGGCCCGTCGGTGTCCCCACCGAGCAGCACGATCGGCCGCGGCTGCGCGGCGACGGGGAAGTGCGACCACGCCGAGAGCGCGGCGCGCGTCGCCGGGTCGGAGGGCGTCACGAGCGTCGTCGTCGTGGCCTCGGCGGTCGTCGACGGCGGCGTGAACCCGGTCGCGGGGGTGGAGCGGTGCGGTGCGTTCGAGCCGACCGCGAACGCGATGCCGGTGATGCCGGCGGCGACGAGCGCGGCGACCAGCATTGCCCGGACCGGGCGGCGCCGGCGCGGCGATGCGAAGCCGACCGCGCGGTCTGCTGCGTACTCGACGCGGTTCGCCACCTCGTGCAACGAGGCGCGGATCCGCTCCTCGACATCGACCGTCATGTGCGATCTCCTTCCGGAGGTGATCGAGCGCGCGCGACGCGAGCGACTTCACCGTGCCCGGCGCACAGCCGATCACCTCACTGATCTCGAGCTCGCTGAGCCCCTCGTAGTAGCGGAGCACGACGACCGTGCGCTGCCGCACTGGCAGCCTCGCGACCGCGTCGAACAACTCGTTCGCGTCGCCGCTCACGAGGTCGCGTGTGGCGACGAGCCGATGCGCGTCCGAGATACGGCGCTCGCGCCGGCGCCGCCGACCCGCGAGTCGCACGACGCTCACGCGTAGGTACGCGCGGGGGCTGTCGACCGTGTCGAAGTGGCGGAAGAGCCCGGTGAAGGCGTCCTGTACGAGATCCTCGGCCGCGCCGCGGTCGGCGGTCAGCAGGTAGGAGAGCCGGGCGAGCCACGGCGCGACCTCGCGGTAGCAGGCCTCGAAGCCCTGCTTAGCGGGCAGGGCCCCAACCGACGACGTCGGTTCTCGGTTCACAACCACTCTGAGACGCGACCTCGCCGTTCGGTTCCACCAGGAGGCGGGCCGGCTCTGAAGTGCACCTATATTGCACCGATGCGCATCGGCATTCTGGGGGCCACGGGTCCGGCCGGCCGGGGCCTCGCCGCCCGGCTGGCGAGCGTCGGCCACGAAGTGCTCTTCGGCTCCCGGGAGGTCGAGCGGGCCAAGCAGGCGGTCGACGAACTGCGCGCCGAGTGGGGCGACCGGGTCTCCGCCCTCATCCCCTGCGACAACGCGTGGGCGTGCGACGCTCCGGTCGTGATCCTCGCCGTGCACGCCGACTCGGCGCTGAGCACGGTGAAGCAGCACGCGGCGCGCCTGCACGGAAAGGTCGTCGTCTCGATGGCGAATCACCTCGTGCGCAACGGCAACGAGTTCAACGCCGTGCTGCCTCCGCACGGCTCGATCGCCGCGGAGATCCAGGCGCTGCTGTGGGACTCCAAGGTTTGCACCGCGTTCCATCTCGTGCCGGCGGCCGAGTTCGGTGAGCTCGACCACGACATGGAGAGCGACGTGGTGGTCCTCGGCGACGACGACGACGCTCGCGAGACGCTCATGGAGATCACGCGCAGCATTCCGAACCTGCGGCCGCTCGACGGCGGCTCGCTCCAGAACGCGGTGGGAATGGAAACCTTTGCCGCGGTGCTGCTCACGATCAACGTCCGGCACAAGGGCCGTGCCAGCCTGCGGCTCACGGGAGTCTGAACGCGTGCAGCTCTACGACACCGCGACCCGAGCGGTCGTGCCGTTCGACCCACCGAAGACCGTGCGCATGTACGTCTGCGGCATCACTCCGTACGACTCGACCCATCTCGGGCACGCGGCCACCTACCTCACCTACGACCTGCTCGTCCGCCGGCTCGAGGATCTCGGCCACGACGTGCACATGGTCCGCAACATCACCGACGTCGACGACTCGATCCTCCCCAAGGCCCGTGAGCTCGGCATCCCGTATCTCGAGCTCGCCGACGCCGAGATGGCCCGGTTCCACTCCGACATGGACGCCCTCGAGATGCGCCCGCCGCAAGCGGAGCCCCGCGCGACCGAAGCGATCCCGGCGATCATCGAGCTCGTCGGCCGGCTGCTCGAGTCCGGCAATGCGTACCTCACCCACGGCACTGCCTACTTCGACGTGTCGTCGTTCGAACACTTCGGCCAGCTCTCCCATTATCCGGAAGACCGCATGGTGCGGTTGGCCCGGGCGCGGGGCGGCAACCCCGACGACCCGCACCGGCGGGCGCCCCTCGACTTCGTGCTCTGGCAGCCGTCGCTCCCCGACGAACCCGCGTGGCGCGCCCCCTTCGGTGTCGGCCGCCCCGGCTGGCACATCGAGTGCTCCGCGATGGCGATGGCCGAGCACGGCCCCACGGTCGACCTGCACGGCGGCGGCACCGACCTGATCTTCCCGCATCACGAATGCGAGATCGCGCAGAGTGAGTCGCTCACCGGCAAGCCCTTCGTCCGGCACTGGATGCACTCGGCGATGGTGAACTACGAGGGCGAGAAGATGTCGAAGTCGCTCGGCAACCTCGTCTTCGTGAGCGATCTGCTCAAGCAGGCCGACGCGCGCGCCGTGCGGCTCGCGCTCATGCACCATCACTACCGCTCGGGCTTCGAGTGGTACGACGCCGAGATCGACGAAGGCGGCGCGCTGTTGCACCGCCTGCTCGCCGCGGCGGCATCGCCCGACGGTCCCGATCCGCGGCCGTTCGCGCAGCGGGTGCGCGACGCGCTCGACCACGATCTCGACGCGCCCACCGCCCTCGAGGCGCTCGACGACCTCGCGAGCGCAATTCTCTCCGGAGGCCACGACCCGACCGCCCCGGCGGTGCTGCGGGAGCTCGGTGCGCTCGTGGGCGTGGATCTCGAGCGCCAAATCGGCATCGGGAAGCCCGTCTGACGGTGTAGAAACGACCCGATGAGCGGCTCCATTGCGATCACGCTTCCCGACGGTTCGCGCCAGGAGCACGCCTCCGGCACCACCGCGGGTCAGATCGCGGCCGGGATCGGGAAACGGCTCGCGAAGGCCGCGGTGGCGGCCAAGCTCGACGGCGAGTGGATCGATCTCGAACGGCCGCTCACCCACGACGGCGCGCTCGAGATCGTCACCGCGGATTCGCCCAACGGCCGTGAAGTCCTGCGCCACTCGACCTCCCACGTGCTCGCCCAGGCGGTCACCGACCTCTACCCGGGTGCGAAGTATGCGATCGGCCCGGCGATCGCCGACGGCTTCTACTACGACTTCGAGCTCCCCGACGACGGCCGCTTCAGCGACCAGGATCTCGACCGCATCACGAAGCGCATGCGCGAGATCGTCCGTGCCGACGAGCGCTTCGTGCGCGACGAGGTCGATTACGAGGCCGGGCTCGACGTCTTCGTCGACCAGCCGTACAAGCGGGAGATCATCGCCAAGGTACGAACGGGTGAGGCTGACGCCGAGGACGCGGAAGAGGCCGGCGCCGGCGGCGGCGTCTCGCTCTACCGGAACGTCGACGGCACCGGCGCGGTCGTGTTCACGGACCTGTGCCGCGGGCCGCACGTGCCGTCGACCGGCAAGCTCGGTGCCTTCAAGCTCACCAAGGTCGCGGGCGCGTACTGGCGCGGCGACGAGAAGCGCCCGATGCTCCAGCGGATCTACGGCACCGCGTGGGAGTCCGATGCCGCGCTCGCCGAGCATCTCCACCGGCTCGAGGAGGCCGAGCGCCGCGACCACCGCAAGCTCGGCGCCGAGCTCGACCTGTTCTCCTTCCCCGACGAGATCGGATCCGGTCTCGCGGTGTTCCACCCGAAGGGTGGAACGATCCGGCGGCTCATGGAGGACTACTCGCGTCAGCGCCACGAGGCCGCCGACTACCTGTTCGTGAACTCACCGCACATCACGAAGTCGGAGCTGTTCGAGATCTCGGGCCATCTCGACTGGTTCGCGGAGGGCATGTTCCCGCCGATGGAGCTCGACGGCGGAGCGCAGTACTACCTGAAGCCGATGAACTGCCCGTTCCACATCCTCATCTACCGGAGTCGCACACGTTCCTACCGCGAGCTGCCGTTGCGCCTCTTCGAGTTCGGCAGCGTGTACCGGTACGAGAAGTCGGGTGTGGTGCACGGCCTCACGCGCGTGCGCGGCATGACGCAAGACGACGCGCACATCTTCACCACGCGCGAGCAGATGACCGAGGAACTGCAGTCGCTCCTGCACTTCGTCCTCGACCTCCTGCGCGACTTCGGGCTCTCCGACTTCTACCTCGAGCTGTCGACGAAGCCGGAGGGCAAGGCGGTCGGAACCGACGCCGAGTGGGACGAAGCGACGGACGCGTTGCGCACCGCGGCAGAGCCGATGGGGCTCGATCTCGTGCTCGACGAGGGCGGCGGCGCGTTCTACGGCCCGAAGATCTCGGTGCAGGCGCGCGACGCGATCGGGCGCACCTGGCAGCTGTCGACGATCCAGCTCGACTTCCAGCTCCCGCAGCGCTTCGATCTGCACTACATCGCGGCCGACAACGAGCGGAAGCGCCCGATCATGATCCACCGCGCGCTGTTCGGGTCGATCGAGCGCTTCTTCGGCGTGCTCGTCGAGCACTATGCCGGCGCGTTCCCCGTGTGGCTCGCGCCGGTGCAGGCGGCCGTGCTTCCCGTCGCGGATCGCCACGACCCGTACGCGTTCCGCATCGTCGATCGCCTGAAGTCCGAGGGCTACCGCGCCGAGATGGTCGACGGCGCGAGTGGCGGCCTCGGCAAGCGCATCGCGCGCGCGAAGCGCGAGAAGGTTCCGTACGTGCTCGTCGTCGGTGACACCGACGGCGAAGCCGGAACGGTCGGCGTGAACGCGCGTGGGAGCGACTCGCCCGAGCGCGACGTGCCGATCGACACGTTCATCGAGCGCCTCGCCCTCGACATCGAGGAACGCCATTGAGCCTGGAACGGCTCTGGGCCGGGTGGCGCTCCCGGTATGTCTCCGAGGTCGCCGGCAAGCCCGGCATCGAGTGCTTCCTCTGCGCGATGGCGGAGCTCCCGGCCGCCACCGCGTGCTCGCCCGAGACGCTGGTGCTCGAACGGACGGAGCTGACGGCCACGATCATGAACCTCTTCCCGTACGGTTCGGGACACCTGCTCGTCGCGCCGCTCCGGCACGAGGCCGAGCTCGAAGACCTCACGGACGTGGAGGCGACGGAGGTGATGGCCGCGACCCGGCGCGCGGTGCGGGCGATCAAGGCCGCGTACGCGCCCGACGGCGTGAACGTCGGCCTGAATCTCGGCGCCGCGGCTGGCGCCGGGGTCCCCGGACACCTGCACGTACACGCGCTCCCGCGATGGAACGGCGACACGAACTTCATGACGTCGGTGGCGGAGCTGCGGGTGATCCCCGAGGCGCTCGAAATCGGCTGGGCCAAACTGCGGGCGGTGTGGCCGGCCCGGTAGCGTCGTCCACTGTGCCCGAATCCGACGAGTCACGCGACGACGGCGCGGCCGATGCCGCCGAGAACGACGGTGCCGAGCACCGTGACGCCCTGCCCGCCGACCTCGACGTCACCGAGTACGTCGGTCCCTACCAGTTCCCCGACATCCGCCGCCGGCGCATCGCGGGGACGATGTACGCGGTCGTCGCCGCCGGTTGCGCTGCGGGCTACGCGGCGAGTGAGAACGGTGGGCTGCTCGCGGCCGCGATCGTCATCGGCCTCGTCGCGGTGTACCACTTCGCCGCGGCGTGGCCGCTGAAGGTCGACCAGACCGACGCGCTGGCGATCGCGAGCCGCACCGTCGGCTTTCCGGTCGGCCACGCGTCCGCGCAGCTCGCGTGGCGCGGTCTGCGCAGCCGGCCCGCGTGGCGCATCCTGCTCTACAGCGCCGACGAGCCACCCAGCGTGCGCGGTCTCGTGGAGCTCGACGCGGTCGACGGGCACCTGCTCGGCGAGTACACCGAGGCCAACCCGGAGGACTGGTCGGAGTTCGGGGTAATCGGAGGCGGGAAGGAAGGCGCATGAAGCAGCTCTGGGCCGAGTTCAAGGCCTTCATCATGCGGGGCAACGTCATCGATCTTGCGATCGCAGTCGTGATCGGCGCCGCCTTCAAGGCGATCGTCGACTCACTCGTGACCGACATCATCACCCCGCTCATCGGGACCCTGATCGGCAAGGAGAGCTTCACGAAGCTCACGTTCAAGCTCGGAAAAGGCGTCATCGCCTACGGCAAGTTCATCACGGCGATCGTGAACTTCGTGATCATCGCGGCCGCCGTCTTCATCATGATCAAGACCTTCGAGCAGCTGCGGCGGTTGCGCGGCAACGACGCACCCGACCCCGAAGTGGAGCCGGCACCGAACGACGAGGTCGTGTTGCTCACCCAGATCCGCGACCTGCTGCAAGAACGCGCGCAGTAGCGCGCGCGTCAGGCGCGCGCGAGCTCGGCGGCCGCGGCGCGCACCTTCTCGACGAGGTGCGAGGGCACCGGGTCGTAGTGCGAGTGCTCGACGATGTAGCGCCCGCGGCCGCCGGTCATCGAGCGCAGGTCGATCGAATAGCGCAGGATCTCCGATGTCGGCACCGTTGCGCTGATCTCGACCTCGCCGTGGCCGACCGACGCGCTGCCCTGGATCCGGCCGCGCTTGGAGTTGAGGTCGCCCATCACGTCGCCCTGGCTCGCCTCCGGCACCGTGACCGTCAGGAGGCTGACGGGCTCGAGCAGGATCGGCCCCGCTTTCGCCATCGCCTCCTGGAACCCGAGTGAGCCGGCCATCCTGAAGCTCATCTCGGAGCTGTCGACGGGGTGCGACTTGCCGTCGTAGACGGTCGCCTTCACGTCGACGACGGGGAAGCCGAAGTGGCCGCCGCGCTCCATCGTCTCGGCGACGCCCTTCTCCACCGCAGGGATGAACTGGCGGGGGATCGCGCCGCCGACGACCTCGTCGGCGAACTGGAACCCGGCGCCGCGCTCCTGGGGCTCGAGGCGCAGCCAGGCCACACCGAACTGACCGTGGCCGCCGGTCTGCTTCTTGTACTTCCCCTCGGCCTCGGCGGTCTGGGTGATCGTCTCGCGGTACGGGACCTTCACCTCTTCGGTGTCGACCTCCACCCCGAACTTGCGCGCCAGCTTCTCGAGCGCGATCGACACGTGCGTCTCGCCCATGCCCCACAGCAGTGTCTGGTGCGTCTCGGCGTTGCGCTCGAGCCGCAGCGCGGGATCTTCGTCCTGGAGGCGGTGCAGGGCATTTGCCAGCTTGTCCTCGTCACCCTTCGAATGCGCCTTGATCGCGACGGCGAGCACGGGCTGGAGCGCTTCGATCGGTTCGACCTCCACCTCGGCACCCTTGGCCGCGAGTACGTCGCCGGTCGAGGTGTCGCTCAGCTTCGCGACCGTGGCGATGTCTCCGGCCTCGACCGAGTTGACCGTCTCCTGTTCCTTCCCGCGTATCACGAACAGCTGGTGCAGCCGCTCGTCGGCGCGCGTGCGCGTGTTGCTCAACACGTCGTCGGTCTTCAGCGAGCCCTGCACGACCTTGAACAGGTTCACGCGCCCGACGTAAGGGTCGACGATCGTCTTGAACACGAGCGCCGCCGCGGGGCCGTCGCTCGCCGCGGGCGCCGGTGCTTCGTCGACCAGGAAGCGCACGAGCCGGTCGAGGCCGACGAGCTTCGTCGCGCTCCCGCACAGCACGGGGAAGACGCTCGCCTGCGCGATACCGCTCGCGAGCGCGGCCGCGAGCTCCGACGTCTCGATCTTCTCCTCGCCGAGGTAGCGCTCCATGAGATCGTCGTCGCCGACGACGATTCCCTCGACGAGCGCGTCGTGCACGGAGTGTTCCTCGCCTTCCATTTCAGGCGGGATCGCACCGTCGCTTCCGGCCGCGGAGCCGTCGGTGTAGGTGACCGCGATGTCGGTGAGGAGCTCGACGACGCCGCGCAGCGCGGTCTCCTCACCGATCGGGAGCTGCAAGGGCGCGACACCGGCGCCGAAGCGCTCTTTCAACATGTCGAGCGTGCGCGCGAACGACGCGCGCTCGCGGTCGAGCTTGTTGACGAAGATCGCGCGCGGGAGGTTGCGTGCCTCGGCCATCTTCCATGCGACCTCGGTCTGCACCTCGACGCCTTCGACCGCGGAGACGACGAACAGCGCGAGGTCAGCGGCTTGCAGCGCGGCCGCGACGTCACCAACGAAGTCGGCGTAGCCCGGCGTGTCGATCACGTTGACCTTGACGCCGTCGTGCTCGAACGGTGCGAGCGCCAGTGACACCGAGATCCCGCGCCGCTGCTCCTCGGGATCGAAGTCGCACACGGTGTTGTGGTCCTCGACCCGGCCGAGGCGGGGGACCGTCCCGGTGGCGAAGAGCAGCGCCTCCGCCAGCGAGGTCTTCCCGGAACCCCCGTGACCGACGAGGGCGATGTTTCGAAGTTGCGAGGTCGGGAACGTTTTCACAAGCCCCCCTGGATGCGGGTCGCGACCAGGTGATTGTACGGATCCGAACCCCGCTCGGCAGCCGCACTCCGCAATCAAAACTTCACTCTCCGCGTTGACGTGCCGATGCTCGCGACGGGCGGCCGGGCGAATGGGGGAACACCGTGCGAGCGCGCAATCCTTGGCAACGTCGTCTCCTGGCCGTCGCGCTGACGGCCTCGATGCTGGCTCTCGTGCCGGCCCTGGCCCACCAACGGGGGGTGACGGTCCACGCGGCGGTGAGCGACCCGGGGGTGGGGAGCCAGCAGCCGAGCATCGTGTGGGAACCGGCGGCCCAGATGAACGCCGACCTCGACGCGATGGTCGCGGCCGGCATGACGTGGGTGCGCGCGGATTTCTACTGGGGTTCGATCGAACCGACCCGTGACCACTTCGTGTTCAACGCGACGGACAACTTCGTGCGCGCCGCCGCAGTCGCGGGGACTGCATGTGCTCGCGATGCCCGACTACACGCCTTCGTGGGCCCGCTCGGGCGGGACCGACAAGTACCCGCCGAAGAACCCGTCGGACTATGCCGCGTTCGTGAAGGTGCTCGCGCAGCGTTACGCGCCGATGGGCGTGCACGCGTGGGAGATCTGGAACGAACCGAACAACAAGATGTTCTGGGCGCCGCGGGCCGACGCGGTCGCGTACACCGCGTTGCTGAAGCAGGCGTACACCGCCATCAAGAGCGCCGACGCGTCGGCGACCGTCGTGAGCGGCGGTCTGTCCCCTGCGAGCGACAGCGGCGGCAACATCTCGCCGCTCACGTTCACCGCGTCGATGTACGCGCACGGCGCGCACGGCAGCTTCGACGCGCTGGGCCTGCATCCGTACTCGTACCCGTACGCGCCGATGTACGTGGGCAGTTGGAACACCTTCTACCGCACGCCCGACCTGCACGCGCTCATGGCGCAGAACGGCGACAGCGCGAAGACGGTGTGGGCCACGGAGATCGGCTTCCCGACCGGATCCGGCTCGGGCGCGGTGAGTCAGCAGGCGCAGGCCGGTGACATCGTCGCCGCGATCGAGCAGTGGAGGAGCTGGTGGTTCCACGGGCCGATCATCTTCTACACGCTGCGCGACAAGGGCTCGAGTCAGAACGATGTCGATCAGAACATGGGCCTGGAGAACCGCACCGGCGGGCCCAAGCCGTCGTACGTCGCGGTGCGCCAATTGCTGCTCGCACCGCAGGACGTGCGGGCGACGTCGACGAGCGGCGGCGCGAGCGTGACCTGGACCCCACCGGCGTGGGATGCGGGCAAGCCGATCACGCAATACAAGGTGGTCGCGAAGAACGGTGCGACCGCGATGGTTCGCGGCGACGCCCGCGCCGCCGACGTCGCGATCGGCAGCGGAGTGTCGACGAACTTCGTCGTCGTCCCGGTGCACGGGAGTGTCGACGGCATCGCGTCGTTGCCGTCGAACACGGTGGTCGCCGGGGCTCCCGCGACGCCGAGTGTCGAGCCCGGCATCGGCGTCGTCACGAAGCCGGCGACGGGCACGGTCACGATGCAGATCCCGGTGAGCCTCAGCGCGCCCAGCACGGCCACGGTCACGGTGGGCTACCAGACGGCGTCGTACCCGCCGTCGGTGAACGCGCGGCCGGGCATCGACTACGTCCTCACGCGGGGCACGCTGCGATTCAGCCCGGGCCAGACGCGCGCGTCGATCCCCGTGACGGTGAACGCCCGCCGCCGGACCCGGCCCAACGACGTCTTCTTCGTGCTGTTCGACCCGCCGACGAACGCGAACCTCGGCGGGTTCTACGGCATCGGGGTCGGGGTGATCGGGGGCTGAGCGGCCTGTCCCGACCGCCGCGGCCGGCTCCCGTCCCGCCTGCGGAACCGCGCCCTGTCGGCGGGCCGGTTCCCCGGGCGGGAGGGACCCGGGTGGTAACCTGCTCGCGAACGCGAGCGCGCGGTCTCCGCCGGCCCAGCTGTCGGTGTGCGGGTCAGTGCGAAGGGGAAGAACCGCCGGATGCTCGATCGACGGTGGCGGGCGGGAGTCGAACAGGGACTGCAACCGGTCGGTGACCGGCTACGCCGCCTCGGCGTCACCCCCGACGCCCTCACCGTGTTCGGCCTCCTCGCCTCGTTCGCGACGGCGGTGCTCATCGGCTCCGGGCACCTGCTCTGGGGTGTCGTCGGCATTGCCGTGAGCGGCCTCGGCGACCTTCTCGACGGCAGCCTCGCCCGCAAGACCGGCCAGGCGACGGCGCGCGGCGCGTTCTTCGACTCCGTGGCCGACCGCGTCTCCGACGTCGCGCTCCTCGGCGGCGTCGCCTGGTTCCTCGCGTCGGACCATCCGCACCTCGCGGTGCTCGCCATGGCCGTCGCCGGCTTGTCGATGGTGATCTCCTACGAGCGCGCGAAGGCCGAATCGCTCGGGCTACAGGCGCGCGGCGGCCTGATGGAGCGGGCCGAGCGCTTCGTGTTCCTCGGCATCGGCTGCGCGTTCGACATCCTCGTGCCGGTGTTGTGGATCATGCTCGTCCTCACGGCCTTCACCGCGGCGCAGCGTTTCGTGATCGTCTGGCGCCAGGCCGATCGTCCGGTTCGCCCGCCGCGTGCCGTCCGCGAACCGCGGCGTGCGCGCCGGCCCTTCGCCTCGCCCCGTCTCGACCCTTCGGATGCCGCGTCCCCGCGACTGCGTTCGTGGTGGGACACCCGCCGCCCGCGCGACGGCTCCCGTCTCGGTCACCGGGCGTCGCGCCGCCGCTCGCGTCCCTGAGCCTTGACCGAACCGGCCGGCCGGGCGACCTACCTCGCCTACCGGGCCGCCGCGCTCACCGCGCAGGTCGTGCCCCCGGTGCTCGGCCGTCCGCTCGCGACGACGGTCGGCCGCGCGTCACAGTTCGCGCTCCGGGGGCGTCGCACGCTCTCGGCGCGACACCTGGCGCGCGCCAGTGGTGGAGATCTCCGAGGGCCGGCGCTGCGGCACGCCGTCGGCGGGGCGTTCGGCTCGTACGCGCGGTACTGGTTCGAGATGTTCCGGCTGCCCCATGACGCGGGGCGCGACATCGAGGCGCACATCCACGTCGACGGCTACGAGCACGTCGAAGCCGGCCTCGTGAACGGGAACGGGGTGATCCTCGCGCTCCCGCATCTCGGCGGCTGGGAGTACGCGGGGGCGTGGGTCGCGCAGGTGAAGCACCGGCGCCTCGTGGTCGTCGTCGAGCCGGTCGAGCCGCCCGAGCTCTTCGAGTGGTTCGTGCGCGTGCGCGCGGCGATGGGCATGGAGGTCGTCGCGCTCGGCCCCGAGGCCGCAGGTGTCGTACTGCGCGCGCTCCGCGACAACGCGTTGTTGGCGCTCGTGAGCGACCGTGACCTGCGTGGGGACGGCGTGGAGGTGGAATTCTTCGGCGAGCGCACCACACTGCCGGCGGGCCCGGCCACACTCGCGCTCCGCGCCGGAGCCACGATCGTTCCGGTGGCCGTGTATTTCGAGCCCGGCGGCGGCCATCATGGCGTGGTGCGCGCCCCGCTCGACACGACCCGACGCGGCTCGCTGCGCGAGGACGTCGCCCGCATCACGCAGGACCTCGCGCGCGAGTTCGAGACGCTGATCTCCGCGGCGCCCGAGCAGTGGCATCTCATGCAGCCGAACTGGCCGAGCGATCAGCGGGTCGGCGCGTGATGCGCGTGCTGATGGTGTGCCCGTACTCGCTCACGCGCCCGGGCGGCGTGCAGGCCCAGGCGCTGGGTCTCACGCGCGAGCTGCGCGGCCTCGGTGTCGACGTGCGGCTCATCGGGCCGTGCGACGGACCACCGCCGGGGCCGGGCATCATCTCCGTCGGTGAGAGTCGGCACTGGGAGAGCAACGGCTCGCTCGCGCCGATCGCGACCGGAAAGGTCGTCGCGCGCCGGACCCTCGATCTCGTCGAACGCATCGAGCCCGACGTCGTGCACCTGCACGAGCCGATCGTGCCCGGCGCGACGCTCGCCCTCCTCGTCGACCACGACGGTCCGACCATCGGGACGTTCCACATCGCCGGCGACGTCGGCCGCGACTGGGCGATGCCGGCGTTGCGCACCCGGCTCGAGCGGCTGAGCGCGCGGGTCGCGGTGTCGGAGGCGGCGCGCGCGACCGCGGTCGGCTCCTACGGACCGAGTGAGTTCCACGTGCTGTGGAACGGCGTGGAGGTCGAGCGGTTCGCGACCGCCGAACCGTGGCCGACGCGGCGGCCGGCGGTGCTCTTCGTCGGGCGCCACGAGCCGCGCAAGGGCCTGAGCGTGCTGCTCGACGCCTGGACGGGGATCGATCGTGACGCAGTGCTTTGGGTCGCGGGGGCGGGACCGCAGACCGACGAGCTCACGAAGCGCGGTGTGCCCGGAGTCGAATGGCTGGGCTCGGTCACCGACGAGGAGCGCAACCGGCGACTGCGCGCCGCGACGGTGTTCTGCGCGCCTGCGGTACGCAGCGAGTCGTTCGGAGTCGTGCTGCTCGAGGCGATGAGCGCAGGTGCCGCGATCGTCGCGTCGAAGATCGACGGCTACGCGAACGTCGCACGCGACGGCCGCGAAGCGCTGCTCGCACCGCCCGACGACCCCGCCGCGCTGCGCGCCGCGCTGCGTCTCGCCCTCGACGACCGCGTCTGGCGCTCCCGGCTCGTCGCCGCCGGACGGGAGCGGGCCGACGAGCTGTCGATGCGCCGGCTCGCCGGGGAATACGCCGACCTGTACGAAGAAGCCGTGAAGGGGAGCGGCGGCCTCTAGACTTTCCAAGCCCCCGAGAAAGGGATCCATCGTGCTCGCAGGGATCATCATCGCCGTCATCGTCGTTCTGCTGCTGCTGTTCTTCGTCGCGCAGTACAACGGCCTGGTCCGGTTGCGGAACCGCTGTGACAACTCCTGGTCGCAGATCGACGTGCAGCTCAAGCGCCGCCACGACCTCATCCCGAACCTGCTGGAGACGGTCAAGGGCTACGCGGCCCACGAGAAGTCGACGTTCGAAGAGGTCACGCAAGCCCGGAACGCCGCCGTGAGCGCGCAGGGCCCGCAGCAGTCGGCCCAGGCCGAGAACGTGCTGAGCGGGGCGCTGCGCCAGCTCTTCGCGCTGGCCGAGAACTACCCGGACCTGAAGGCGAACCAGAACTTCCTGGCGCTCCAAGAGGAGCTCACCTCGACCGAGGACCGCATCTCCTACGCCCGGCAGTTCTACAACGACAGCGTGCTGAAGTACGACAACAAGCTCGAGACGTTCCCGTCGAACACGATCGCGGGCATGTTCAGCTTCAAGCCGCGCGAGTACTTCGAGGCGCAGGAGCCCGGCGACCGCGACGTGCCGAAGGTCCAGTTCTAGCGGTCCCGTCCCCCCGCTCCGCCGCTCTCCGTCTCGAGGTCGTCCGTGTACGAACAGATCGCCGCGAACAAGCGGCGCACGGTCCTGATGATCGTGCTGTTCGCGTTGCTCGTCTTCGCCGTCGTCGCCGTCATCAACTTCTTGACGAGCTTCGGTCTCATCGGCTTCGTCGTCGCGGCAGTCATCGCGATCGGCAGCTCGTTCGCGTCGTATTACAACTCCGACAAGATCGCGCTCGCGATGAGCCGCGCCAAGCCCGCCGACGCGCACACCTACGCTCGGTACCACAACCTCGTCGAAGGACTCTGCATCGCCGCGGGGCTGCCCAAGCCGCGCCTGTACGTGATCGACGATCCGGCGCCGAACGCGTTCGCGACCGGGCGGAACCCGAACCACGCCGCGATCGCCGTCACGACCGGGCTGCTCGAGAAGATGAACCGAGTCGAGCTCGAAGGCGTGCTGGCGCACGAGCTGAGCCACGTGAAGAACTACGACACGCTGGTGATGACGCTCGCGGTCACGATGGTCGGAATTGTCGTGTTGCTGTCCGACTTCTTCCTTCGTTTCATGTTCTGGGGTGGGCGTAGCAACCGGCGCGACAGCAACGACGCCGGACCGCTCGGCGCGATCCTCGCGATCTTCGGCGTCCTGCTGCTCGCGCTCGCGCCGATCATCGCCCGGCTCATGCAGCTCGCGATCAGTCGCCGGCGCGAGTACCAGGCCGACGCATCGGGGGTGCTGCTCACGCGGTACCCGCCCGGCCTCATCTCCGCGCTGGAGAAGCTCAAGGGTGACCACACCGTGATCCACACCGCGTCGAAGGCGACCGCACACCTCTGGATCGAGAGCCCCCTGGACGAGGAGTCCGGCGGGGCGGAGTCGCGCATCAACCACCTCTTCGAGACCCACCCGCCGCTCGACGACCGCATCCGCGTGCTCAGGACGATGTGATGCGCGCGCTGTGGGAGCGCGTGCGGGGTTGGAGCGCTCGAACCTGGATCATCGTCGGGGTCGTCGTCGCGATCGTGGTCGCCGCGACCGCTGTGTTCGCGCTGACGCGTGGCGGGAGCTCGAGCGCGGCGTCCACGTCGACGTCCGCCGCGAACTCGACGTCGCCCACCGCGCCGGGAGTGACGACGACCACCGCGAAGAAGCTCCCGGGCGTCGTCGCGCCGCTCACCGGGGTACGCGACCCGAGCGGCGGCGCCGCACACCGGCCCGCGCTGACGATCAAGATCGAGAACACGCCGATGGCGCGGCCACAGATCGGGCTCGAACAGGCCGACGACGTCTACGAGGAGGTCGTCGAGAGCGGGATCACCCGCCTGCTCGCGATCTTCCAGTCGCACGTCCCCGACGTCGCCGGCCCGGTTCGCTCGGTGCGCAAGACCGACCAGAGCGTCGTGACGCCGATCGGCGGCATCTTCGTGTACTCGGGCGGCGCGCCGTACGCGGTGTCGAGCATCAAGTCCGCGCCGGTCACGCTCGTCGACGAGACGCGTGCCGGCGGCGCGATGTTCCGCGACCACTCGCGCACCGCACCGCACAATCTCTTCGGCCGGCCCGCGCAGCTGTTCGCGATCGGCGCGCAGCCCGTGCCGCCACCCCCGCTCTTCTCGTACCGCAGCGCCCACGCGGCCGTCGGTGGCCCCGGGGTCACGAGCGTGCACGTCGGCTTCAAGGCGGGCTTCGCGGTCGACTACGCGTGGAACCCGACCGCGGCAGGCATGGGAGCGCTCGATCTTCGGTCACACCGACGTCAGCGCGGCCGGCGTCCAGCAGGCGCCGAAGAACGTCGTCGTGATGTTCGTGAACTACATCGGCGGGGCCGGAGTCGAGCGTTCGGAGGCGAACCTCGTCGGCCAGGGCGACGCGATCGTGTTCACCGGGGGGCGCCAGGTGATGGCGCGCTGGATCCGCCCCGACCGCGCCCGACCGGCGCGCTTCGAGGATCTGCAGGGTCGCCACATCGGCCTCGCGCCGGGCCAGACGTGGGTCGAGCTCGCACCGATCGGCACCTCGGTCACCGCCTCCTGACCGGCCCGGAGGGCGGGATGGGCGGCCGGTAGCATGGGGTGTTCCCCGATCGAGGCCCCCCGAGAAGGACGTGATCTGATGGGCGACGAGCGCACGACCGGTACCGTCCGGGTCAAGCGCGGCCTGGCCGAGATGCTGCGCGGTGGCGTGATCATGGATGTCGTCACGCCCGAGCAGGCGAAGATCGCCGAAGACGCCGGCGCCACCGCCGTGATGGCTCTCGAGCGGGTTCCGGCCGACATCCGCCGCGACGGCGGCGTCGCCCGGATGAGCGACCCCGCGATGATCGAAGGCATCAAGGCCGCCGTCACGGTCCCGGTGATGGCGAAGTGCCGGATCGGGCACTTCGCGGAGGCCCAGGTGCTCGAGGCGCTCGGTGTCGACTACGTCGACGAGTCCGAGGTCCTCACCCCGGCCGACGAGGCGTACCACGTCGACAAGTGGAGCTTCACCGCTCCATTCGTCTGCGGTGCGACGAACCTCGGCGAGGCGCTGCGCCGCATCTCCGAGGGTGCCGCGCTCATCCGGTCCAAGGGCGAGGCGGGCACCGGCAACATCGTCGAGGCGGTGCGGCACCTGCGCTCCATCCTCGGCGACATCCGGCGGCTCACCCAGGCGTCGCCCGAGGAGCGCTACGGCTGGGCGAAGGAGCTGCGCGCGCCGATCGACCTCGTCATCGAGGTGGCCGAGCGCGGCGAGCTCCCCGTTCCCCTCTTCTGCGCCGGTGGCATCGCGACCCCCGCCGACGCCGCGCTCGTGATGCAACTCGGCGCGCAGGCGGTGTTCGTGGGCAGCGGCATCTTCAAGTCGTCGGATCCGGCCGTGCGTGCCAAGGCGATCGTCGAGGCGACCACTCACTACACCGACGCGTCGATCGTCGCGAAGGTGTCGCGGGGGCTCGGCGAGGCGATGCGCGGCGAGGAGATCGCCGGCCTCGACGTGAAGCTCGCCGAGCGCGGCTGGTGAGTGCGACGCGTGGGAGCCGTTCGTGAAGGTCGGCGTCCTGGCGCTTCAGGGCGCGTTCCGTGAGCACGCGGAGGCGTTCGACGCGCTCGGGGCCGACGTCGAGCTGGTCCGGCGCCCCGAACACCTGGCCGGCGTCGACGCGCTGGTGTTGCCCGGTGGCGAGTCGACGACGATCGACAAGCTGCTCGACACGTCGGAGCTGCGCGCGCCGCTGCGCGATCTCGTCGCGTCGGGGTGCCCGACGCTCGCAACGTGCGCGGGGCTGATCGTGATCGCGGCCGAGGTGAGCGACGGCCGACCCGATCAGCGCCCCCTGGGCCTGCTCGACTGCACGGTGCGGCGCAACGGCTACGGCCGCCAGGTCGACTCCTTCGAGGCCGACCTCTCCGTCGCCGGGATGGCGGGCGGTACGTTCCACGGCGTGTTCATCCGGGCTCCCGTCGTCGATCGCACCGGGCCCGGTATCGAGGTGCTGGCGACCCACGATGGTCACCCGGTGCTCGTGCGCCAGGGTCGCATCTGGGCGAGCACCTTCCACCCCGAGCTCTCCGGCGACCTTCGCGTCCACGAGCGCTTCATGCAGGAATAGAGGAAACTGGGGTCATGTCAGGGCATTCCAAGTGGCACTCGATCAAACACAAGAAGGGCGCGGCCGACGCGGCGCGCGGCAAGTTGTTCGCGGTACTCATCCGCCAGATCGAGGTGGCGGCGCGCGCCGGCGGCGGTGATCCGGAGACGAACGCGACGCTGCGCACGATGGTGCAGAAGGCGCGCGACAACTCGGTGCCGGTCGACACGATCACGCGGGCGATCCGGCGCGGCACCGGTGAGGAAGAGGGTGTCGTCTACGAGTCGGTCAACTACGAGGGGTACGCACCCCACGGCGTCGCCGTGTTCGTGCAGGCGCTCACCGACAACCGCAACCGCACCGGCGCCGAGATCAAGAACCTCTTCACGCGTAACGGCGGGTCGTTCGCCGAGCCCGGCGCGGTCGGTTGGCAGTTCGAGCGGCGCGGGGAGGTCAACGTCGACAAGAGTGCGATCGGCGAGGACGACCTCATGCTCGTCGCGGCCGATGCCGGCGCCGACGACGTCGTCGACATCGGCGACACCTGGCAGGTGACGACACCTCCGACCGAGCTGCACGCGGTCCGCACTGCGATCGAGGCCGCCGGGATCCCCGTGCGCGACAGCGACCTCACGATGGTGCCGACCACCTCGGTCGAGCTCGCGGAGGAATCGGCGGCGAAGTCGGTGCTGCGCCTCGTCGACGCGCTCGAGGAGCACGACGACGTCGAGGCCGTCTACGCCAACTTCGACATCCCCGAGTCAGTCCTCGCCGCGGTCGAAGCGTGAGCGAGCGTCGCGAGGTGGGTATCCCGCCGAGCAGCGAGCGGGGCCCGAGCGGCCCGGCGCCTCGGCGCCGAGAGCGGGAAGCGTGAGCGAGCGTCGCGAGGTGGGTATCCCATCGAGCAGCGAGCGGGGCCCGAGCGGCCCGAGCAGCGAGCGGGGCTCGTGAGCGCCGAGGTCGGGCAGCCGGCTCCCGACTTCACCCTGGCGGGGATCGCGAAGGGGGAGCGGAGCGACTACACGCTGTCGGAGTACCGCGGCGCCAACGTGGTGCTGGCCTTCTACCCCGGCGACGACACGCCGGGATGCACCCGCCAGATGTGCTCGTACCGCGACGAGTTCTCGGTGTTCGAGGGCCTCGAGGCGGTCCTGCTCGGGATCTCCCCCCAAGACGTCGACAGCCACGAGCGCTGGGCCCAGAAACGGAGCCTGCCCTTCCCGCTGCTCGCCGACGTCGACCGCGCGGTCGCGCGGTCGTACGGGGTGACGGCGCCGCTCATCGGGATCCGACGCTCCGTGTTCGTCGTCGACGGTGCCGGCGTGATCCGCCACAAGGACATGAAGCTGATCGGCGCGACGTTCGAGCGCGCGCGTCGAAGCTCGCGGGGATCCTCGAGCAACTCTGACCCGCGCGTTGCGAGTGGTGGCAGACCCGGTGCGCGTGCGCGAGGCTTCCGGCCGTCGTTCGTAGGGGGGAGCACCAGCTATGCGGATCGCCATGTCGGTCAACGGTCGCAGCGAAGAGCACGACGTCGAGCCCCGAACGCTCCTCGTGCAGTACGTACGGGAGGACTGCGGGCTCACGGGGACCAAGGTCGGGTGCGACACGTCGTCCTGTGGCGCGTGCACGGTGCTCGTCGACGGCGAGTCGGTGAAGAGCTGCACGATGTTCGCGGCCCAGGCCGACGGCGCGGCCGTCACGACCATCGAGGGTCTCGCGGGTGCCGACGGCACGCTCCATCCGGTGCAGCAGGCCTTTCACGAGAACCACGGTCTGCAGTGCGGCTTCTGCACCGCGGGGATGGTGATGGCAACCGTGTCACTCCTCGAGGAGCACCCGGTGCTCACCGAGCGCGAGGTGCGCGAAGGCCTCGAGGGCAACCTCTGCCGCTGCACCGGCTACCACAACATCGTGAAGTCCGTGCTCGCCGCGGCCGAGACCGCAAGGGCAGCGCGGTGACCGCGGTCATCGGGACCCGTCTGCTCCGCAAGGAGGACCCGGCGCTCCTCACCGGCGAAGCCCGCTTCACCGACGACCTCGTGCTCCCGGGCGCGCTGCACCTGCGACTGGTGCGCTCTCCCGTCGCGCACGCGCGCATCGTCTCGATCGACGCGACCGCGGCACGCGGCGGCCGCGGGCGTCGTCGGCGTGTTCACCGGCGCCGACCTCCAGGGCGACTTCGCGGCCCCGTTGCCCTGCGCGTGGCCGGTGACCGAAGACATGCAGCACCCCGACCACTGGCCGCTTGCCCTCGACGAAGTGCGCTACGTCGGCGACGGCGTGGTCGCGGTGGTGGCGGAGACGCGCGAGGCGGCGCGTGATGCGGCCGAGCAGGTCGTCGTGGAGTACGACGACCTCCCGGTGATCGGCGACCTCGAGGACGCGCTGACCGATCGCAACCTCGTGCACGCGGATCTCGGCACGAATCGCACGTACACGTGGGAGCTGATTCCCGACCCCGCGGCGGTCGACGCCGCGTTCGCGGCCGCGGTGCACACGGTGAAGGAGCGCTACGTCCAGCAGCGGCTCATCGCGATGGCGATGGAACCGCGCAGCGTCGCGGCGGTGCCGGAGCCGTTCGGTGGCGAGCTGACGCTCTACTCCGCGACCCAGGTTCCGCACTTCCTGAAGATCTTCATGGCGATCGTCACCGGCACGCCGGAGCAGCGGATCCGGGTCATCGCACCGGCCGTCGGCGGCGGGTTCGGGTCGAAGCTCAACATCTACGCGGAGGAGGCGCTCTGCGTCGCGCTGGCGAAGCGCCTCGCCCGTCCCGTGCGCTGGAACGAGGAACGCAGCGAGGGCGCGCAGACGACCGTGCAGGGTCGCGGCATGATCCAAGACATCGAGCTCGCGGCCGACGCCGACGGTCGCATCACGGCGGTCCGCGTGCACCTGCTCGCCGACATGGGCGCGTACCTGCAGCTCGTGACGCCGGGCATCCCGCTCCTCGGCGCGTTCCTCTACCACGGGGTGTACGACGCTCCCGCGTACTCGTTCAGCTGCACGTCGGTCTTCACGAATCGCATGCCCACCGACGCGTACCGGGGTGCGGGCCGGCCGGAAGCGACCTTCGCGATCGAGCGCGCCGTCGACGCGCTCGCCACGAAGATCGGGATCGATCCGGCCGCAGCTGCGGCGGCGCAACTACATCCGCAAGGAGCAATTCCCCTACAGCAGCCCGGCCGGACTCGTGTTCGACTCCGGCGACTACCACACCGCGCTCGACCGGGCGCTCGATCACGTCGGGTACGACGCGCTGCGCGCCGACCAGGCGGCCCGGCGCGCGGCGGGAGCGAAGACGCACCTCGGCGTCGGGATCTCCACCTACGTCGAGATGTGCGGGCTCGCGCCGAGCAAGGTGCTCGCGTCGCTGCGCTACGTCGGCGGCGGTTGGGAGGCGGCGACGGTGCGCATGCTCCCGACCGGAAAGGTGCAGGTCGTCACGGGCACCACCCCGCACGGCCAGGCGCACGAGACGTCGTGGTCGATGATCGTCGCCGATCAGCTCGGCGTTCCCGTCGACGACATCGAGGTGCTCTGGGGCGACACGTCGGTCGCGCCGCACGGCCTCGACACCTACGGTTCGCGCTCGCTCGCGGTCGGAGGCACCGCGGTGCACATCGCGGCCGAACGCGTCCTCGACAAGGCGCGCGCGATCGCCGCGCATCAGCTCGAGGCCGCCGAGGCCGACCTCGAGTTCGCCGGCGGTGAGTTCTCCGTGCGTGGCACGCCCGCGAAGTCGATGCCGATCGGCGCCATCGCGTTCGAGGCGTTCACCGCGCACGACCTCCCCGACGGCATGGAACCCGGGCTCGAGGCGCAGGTGTTCTGGGACCCGCCGAACTTCGTATTCCCCTTCGGGGTGCACATCGCGGTCGTCGAGATCGACGAGGAGACCGGCTTCGTCGACCTCGTGCGCTACGTCGCCGTCGACGACTGCGGGAACCAGATCAACCCGCTCGTCGTCGAGGGGCAGATCCACGGCGGGATCGTGCAGGGGGTCGCGCAGGCGTTGTGGGAGGACGCCGTCTACGACGACGACGGCCAGCTGCTCACGTCGTCACTCCTCGACTACCTCGTGCCGTCCGCCGCCGAGCTGCCGAGCTTCGAGCTCGACCACACCGTGACACCCAGCCCCACGAACCCGCTCGGCGTCAAGGGGATCGGCGAGGCGGGCACGATCGCGTCGACGCCCGCGGTGATCAACGCCGTCGTCGACGCCCTCTCGCACCTCGGCGTCACCGACATCAAGATGCCCGCCACTCCCGAACGGGTGTGGACGGCGATCCAGGAATCAGCCACGAAGGGAAGCGCCCGATGATCCCGGCAGGGTTCGAGTACGTGCGAGCCGAGTCCGCCGACGAGGCGGTCGCGCTCGTCGCCGAGCACGGTGACGACGCGAAGTTCCTCGCGGGCGGCATGTCGCTGATCCCGTTGATGAAGCTGCGGCTCGCGACGCCGACGGTGCTCGTCGATGTCGGTCGCCTGCGCGACCTCTCCTACGTGCGCAGCGACGGCAGCACCGTCGCGATCGGCGCGCTCACGCGGCACCGCGATCTCGAGACGAGCGCGGAGCTCGGCGCGAAGTGTGGCGTCCTCCAGGCTGTCGCCGCGCAAGTAGGCGACAACCAGGTCCGCCACCGCGGCACGATCGGTGGCTCGGTGGCGCACGGCGATCCCGCGTCGGATCTGCCCGCGGCGCTCCTCGCGCTCGACGCGTCGTTCGTCGTTCGCGGTGGAAAGGGCGAGCGCACCATCGCCGCGGGCGACTTCTTCCAGGGCTTTCTCGAGACCGCGCTCGCGGCCGACGAGTTGCTCGTCGAGATCCGCGTCCCGGTGACGGGGAGCAACGGGTTCTCGTACCAGAAGTTCAACCGCCGGGCCCAGGACTGGGCGATCGTCGGTGCGCTGTGCGCCACGACACCTGCGGGCCGGCACGTGAGCCTCGTGAACATGGGTTCGACACCGGTGCGCGCGTCGGCGGTCGAGACCGCGCTGGCCGGTGGTGCTTCGGCGGCGGACGCAGCCGCGCACGCCGACGAGGGCACCGAACCGCCGGCCGACCTCAACGCGTCGGTCGAGTACCGGCGCCATCTCGCGCGCGTGCTCGTGCGGCGCGCGATCGAAGCGGCCGGGTGACGCGGGCGTCGTGATCGCCGCGGCGTTGCTCGCGGCGGGCCGGGGGAGCCGCTTCGGCACGAACCCGAAGCTGACGGAGATGATCGCGGGCCGGCCGGTGGTCTGCTGGGCGCTCGCGGCGGCGCGGGCTTCGGGTCTCGCGCCCGTCGTCCTCGTGACCGGGCGCGAAGGCGACGCGGTCGCCGCCGCGGCCGCGGGCGCGGGCGCGACGGCGGTGCCGAGCGACGTACGCGTCGTGCGCAACCCGCGCTGGGCGGAAGGGATCGCGTCGAGCCTGCAGGCCGCGATCGGCGCGCTGGCGCGGGTCGACGGCGTCGACGCGGTCGTCGTCGGCCTGGGCGACCAGCCGGCGGTCGGCTCGGAGGCGTACCGGCGCGTGGCCGCCGCGTACGATGCCGGAGCGCACCTGGCGGTCGCGACCTACGGCGGCGAGCGGGCCAACCCCGTCCTCGTCGCCCGCGACCACTGGGACGAAGCTTTCGGGCTCGAGGGCGACGAGGGAGCGCGGGCGCTGATGCGGCGTCACCCTGTCGTGGAGGTGCCGTGCGACGGCACCGGCGAGCCCACCGACGTCGACACACCCGAAGACCTCGCCGCCCTGGAGGCACGATGGAGATCACCGACCGGTTCCACGTGAGTACGCCGCTCGAGGAGACGTGGCACGCCCTCCTCGACATCGAGCGCATCGCGCCGTGCCTTCCGGGCGCGCAGCTGCAGGAGATCGACGGCGACGAGTACCGCGGTGTCGTGAAGGTGAAGGTCGGTCCGATCACCGCGCAGTACAAGGGTGCCGCGCATCTCACCGAGGTCGACGAGGCCGCGCGGCGCATCGTGATCGACGCGTCCGGTCGCGACACGCGCGGCCAGGGGAACGCGAGCGCCAAGATCCTCGTGACGATGGAGGGCGACGCGGCGGGGACCGACGTGTCGGTGCACACGGATCTCGCGATCACCGGGAAGGTCGCGCAGTTCGGACGGGGTGTCCTCGCCGACGTCTCCGCGAAGCTGCTCGGCCAGTTCGTCGAGCGGCTCGAAGCCGACGTCCTGAGCGGCGGTGCGCCTGCCGTCGCCGCCCCGGCGCCGGCGCCGAGTGCCGCGTCCGTGACGCCCAACGGTGCGAACGGATCGAGCGGGACGACCGCGACCGCGGCTGCCACCGCGGCCGGCCCGCGCCGGGTCGAGGGTCCGGAGGCCGAACCCGTCGACCTCCTCGCCGCCGCCGGGGCCCCGGTCGGGCGGCGGCTCGTGCCCGTCGTGGTCGGCGCCGTCGTCGCCTTCCTCCTGTTCCGCTGGCTGCGCGGTCGGCGCTGAGTGAACCTCGCGCCGCCGTTCTGATGGTCCGTCCGGACCGCTGCGGTCCGCTCACCCCATGAGAACGCGCGGTGCGGATCCGCCGGGGCGGGCGGCGTGACCTCTAGGATCGAACCCGTGTTCGACCGGGTGGTCCTCGGCATCGACCCCGGCCTCTCGCGCTGCGGCTACGGCGCAGTGGCGCGAGACGGCTCGTGCTTCTCGGCGCGGGCGTACGGCGTGCTGCGCACCGAGCCCCACGATCCGTTGCCGACGCGCCTGGCCGCGCTCGAGACCGACCTCGAGGCGCTCGTCGCCGAGCTCGCGCCCGGCGCCGTCGCGGTGGAACGGGTGTTGTTCCAGGTGAACGCGCGCACTGCGATCTCGGTCGGGCAGGCGAGTGGTCTCGCGCTCGCGGTCGCGGCCCGGGCCGGGATCCCCGTCGTGCAGTACAGCCCCAACGAGGTGAAGCTCGCGGTGACCGGCGACGGCGCGGCCGACAAGGTCGCGGTCCAGATGATGGTCACCCGCCTCCTCGACCTGCCGCGTGCGCCGCAACCTCCCGACGCGGCCGACGCGCTCGCGCTCGCGCTCTGCCACGCATGGCGCGACCGGCTGGAGCGCGACCTGCCGATCGCGCCCGAAGGTGCCGGACCGTCGCGTCTGCAGGACGCGATCACGCGGGCACTGGCCCGCGACGGGCGATGATCGGCTCGATCCGTGGCACGGTGCTCGAACGAACGGGCGCGGGCGAGGTGCTCGTCGAGGTCGGCGGCGTGGGATACCGCGCCTCCGTGCCCATCGGCGCGCTCGCGAAGCTGACGCCCGGTGAGCCGGCCTTCCTCTTCACCCATCTCCACGTGCGCGAGGACGCCATGGTGCTGTTCGGCTTCCCCACGCGTGACGAGCGCGACACCTTCGCCGCGCTGATCGGCGCGACCGGGGTGGGGCCGAAGCTCGCGCTCGCGATGTTGAGCGTCCACTCTCCGAACGCGTTGCGCGCCGCGCTCGCGCACGACGACCTCGAAGCGCTGTGCCTGGTACCGGGAGTCGGGAAGCGCACCGCGCAGCGGCTGCTCGTCGACCTGAAAGCCCGCCTCGAGGTTCCTGACCTCGACCTCGGCGCGCACGCCGAGGCACCCAGCGCGCGCGCCGAGGTGCGCGAGGCGCTCGCCGGCCTCGGCTACGGACCCGACGACGTGCGCGAGGTCCTCGCGGGCCTCGACGACGACGCACCGGTCGAGGCCCTGCTGCGCAGCGCGCTGCGGCAACTGAGGCCGAGCCGTGCGTGACGAGCTGCTCGAGCCCGCGGCCACGCCGTTGGAGGCGGCCGAGGAGACGACGCTGCGGCCGCGGCACCTCGGCGACTTCGTCGGCCAGGCCGCGTTGAAGGAGCACCTCGAGATCATGCTCGGCGCCGCGCGCGCCCGCGGGCAGGCCGTCGACCACCTCCTGCTCGCCGGTCCGCCGGGCCTCGGCAAGACGTCGCTCGCCGGCATCGTCGCGATGGAGATGGGCGCGCGGCTGCAGCCGACCTCGGGCCCGGCCCTCGAACGCGCGGGCGACCTCGCCGCGATCCTCACGAACCTCGACGACGGCGACGTGCTCTTCATCGACGAGGTGCACCGGCTGCCGCGCGTGGTCGAAGAGGTCCTCTACCCCGCGATGGAGGACTTCCAGCTCGACGTCGTGATCGGCAAGGGCCCGACGGCGCGCTCGATCCGGCTCGACCTCCCGCGCTTCACCCTCGTCGGTGCGACCACGCGCACCGGCCTCATCACGGGACCGTTGCGCGATCGCTTCGGCTTCGTCGCGCGCCTCGACTACTACGAGCCCTCCGACCTCGCGACGATCCTGAACCGCTCGGCCACGATCCTCGGCGTCCCCCTCGAAGACGAGGGCGCACGCGAGATCGCGTCGCGTTCCGCGTGGCACCCCGCGGATCGCAAACCGGTTGCTGCGACGCGTACGGGACTACGCCGAGGTGCGCGGCGACGGCACCGTGAACGCAACGACGGCGCGCGCCGCGCTCGAGCTCTTCGAGGTCGACGACCTCGGCCTCGACAAGATCGACCGCGCCATCGTGCACGCACTCTGCCGGACGTTTGCAGGCCAACCGGTCGGCCTCTCGACGCTCGCGATCGCGGTGGGGGAGCAACCTGAGACGGTCGAAGACGTGTACGAGCCGTTCCTCCTCCAGTGCGGGCTGCTCCGGCGCACGCCGCGGGGGCGCATCGCCACCGACGCGGCGTTCGCGCATCTCGGGTTGCCCGCGGCGCTTCCCGACGGGGAGACTCCCGCGCTGTTCGAGCCCGACGATTCCTGAAGGGGTCCACGATGGCCGAGGCGCCTCCCGTCACCGAGGAACGCGTCGGGAACGTGCTCGTCGCGACGATCGCGCACGGCAAGGCGAACGCGCTCTCGCACGCGGCACTCGACGCGCTCGGCGCGGCGCTCGACACGGTCGAGCGCAGCGGCGCCGAGGGCCCCGGGGCGTTGCTCGTCACCGGCACGCCGGGGATGCTCTCGGGCGGCTTCGACCTGGCCGTGATGCGCGCCGGTCCCGCGGAAGCCGGCGCCCTCGTCACCGACGGTGGGGAGCTCATGACGCGTTGCTACGCCTCGCCGGTGCCGGTCCTCGTCGCCTGCACGGGCCACGCGATCGCGGCGGGCGCGCTGTTGCTGCTCGGAGCGGACTGGCGCGTCGGCGCGCGTGGTGCGTTCCGCATCGGTCTGATCGAGACCCAGCTCGGGATGGTGCTGCCGCAGTGGGCGGCCGAGCTCGCCGCGGAGCGGCTGAGCCGCCGCCATCTCCAGTCTGCGACCGTCGGTGCTCGCGTCTACGACCCCGACGGCGCCGCCGACGCGGGCTTCCTCGACGTCGTCGTCGAGCCCGACGCGGTGCGAGCCGCGGCGCTGGAAGAGGCGGAGCGGCTCGCGGCGATGCCGCGCGCCGCGTACGAGGGGCAGGTGCAGATGAATCGCGGCGATCGGATCAACCGGTTGCGCGAGGCCGTCGCCGCCGACCGTGGGCGGCTCTTTCAGACGTCCTGACCGGCACCGGCCCGGGACACCCGCCGGCGGGGCGGCTCCGCTAGGCTCGATTCGCTCTGCCCCAGTCCCCCATGCTCCGAGCGCGGGTGGTGTGCACGCCGTGGCATACGTCTACTTCGCCTTCATCATCGTCGCCTGCGCGATGGTGTTCATCGTGCTGCCGCGTCGGCGACTGCGCGCGATCGAGGCGTTGCAGTCACAACTGCAGGAAGGCGACGAGATCATGACGAGCGGCGGGCTGTACGGCCGGATCACGCGGCTCGGAAGCGACGATCTCGACCTCGAGATCGCGCCAGGCACCGTGGTGCGGTTCGCGCGTGTGGCGCGGTCGGCCGGCGGCTCGGCGCCTCATCCGACGGGCCGCGGCACTCCGATCCTTCACCGGCCGACGAGAAGACCGACTGAACCACCGTGCGTCGTCAGCTCTGGCTCCTCATCGTCACGGTTGTGCTGGTCGTCGCCGCGTTCGCGGCGACGTTGCTCGGCAGCAGCCGCCCGCAGCTCGGTCTCGACCTCCAGGGCGGGATCTCGGTCGTGCTCTTCCCGGTGAAGGGCTCCGACCTCTCGACCCTCGACACCGCGCGGCAGATCATCTCCAACCGCGTCGACGCGATCGGGGTCGCGGAGCCGGAGGTGAACGTGCAGGGCAGCACGATCGTCATCAACCTCCCCGGCGCGAAGAACCGCTCGCAGGCCCTCGCGCTCGTCGGCCGCACCGCCGAGCTCCAGTTCCGCGAGGTGCAGCAGTTCGTGCCGTACAGCGCGGTCGTCGGCGCGACCACCACCACAGCCAAGGGCGCGACGACGACCGCGAGTGGCGCGACCACGACGGCCGCGAGTGGCGCGACCACGACGACCGCGACCGCGACGACCACGACGGCCAAGGGCGCGACGACCACGAAGAAGGGCGCGCTCGGTTTGCGCCTGAACCTGCAACCGATCTCCGCGACTCGCCCGCTCGCCGCCAGCGCGACCACCACGACCCCACCGCTCACTGCCGCGCCGGTGGTGGGCGCAACGACCACCACGGTCGCCGGCGCGACGACCACGACCGCCAAGGGCGCGACCACGACGGCGGCGCCCGCCACCACGACCACGACGCTCAAGCCGGGGTCGACGTGCAAGTCGCTGCTGACGCCGTCGGCGCAGATCAAGACGAACGAATCCGTGGTGCTGCCGTACAAGGCGTCGAAGGCGAGCGATCCGCAGGCGGGCTGCTACTTCCTCGGGCCGACGCTGCTCACCGGCCGGGAGATCGGTAGCGCGGACGCGCGCTACGACCTCAGCCAGGGCGGTTGGTACGTGACCGTGCACTTCAAGAACAACGACTTCGCCGACAAGATCGGCGGCCCGGAAGTCGGCAAGCAGGTCGCGATCGTGCTCGACGGCGTCGTGCAGTCGGCGCCGCAGATCAACGCGGGCATCACCGGGAAAGACGTCCAGATCACCGGGTCCTTCTCGTCGAAGGAGGCCCACGATCTCGCGTTGGTGCTCCGCTACGGCGCCCTGCCGATCCAGTTCGACCAGAAGCAGCAGACCGTCGAGAACGTCTCGCCCGAGCTCGGCAAGGACCAACTCCGCGCGGGTCTCGCCGCCGGTCTCATCGGAATCGGGCTCGTCGCCCTCTACATGATCCTCTTCTACCGGTTGCTCGGCCTCGTCGTCTGGGTCGGCCTCATCCTCACCGCCATGATCTTCTTCAGCCTCGTCACCTATCTCGGCCACGCGCAGAACCTGACGCTGACCCTCGCGGGGGTGACGGGGATCATCGTCTCCGTCGGTGTCACCGTCGACAGCTATGTGGTCTATTTCGAACGGCTCAAGGACGAGGTGCGGATGGGGAAGACCATCCGCTCGTCGCTCGACTCCGGCTTCCGCCGCGCGTTCCGCACGATCGTCGCCGCCGACCTCGTCTCGCTGATCGGCGCGATCGTCCTCTACCTGCTCGCGGTCGGTTCGGTACGCGGCTTCGCGTACTTCCTCGGGATCTCGACGGCGCTCGACCTCGTACTCGCGTACTGCTTCATGCACCCGATGGTGTGGCTGCTCTCACGGCGCCCGACCCTGGTGCGGATGAAGGGCATCGGGATCGCCAGTGGTCTCGACGTGGTGCGGGAGATGTCGCGATGACCTCGACGTCTGCTCCGCCCAGCGGCGACAGTGCGCTGCACGCCGACGGCATCCCCGGTGTCGACCGCCGGCACCACTTCTCCGACTTCTACCACGAGCACACGAACTTCCAGTTCGTGAAGCACTCGCGGCGCTACCTGATCATGGGCGTCGCGGTCGTGGTGCTGAGCATCGGCGGGATGATCTTCCGCGGCCTGAACCTCGGGATCGACTTCAAGGGCGGAATCTCGTGGGAGGTGAAGGCGGTCAACAAGACGCCGACGGTCGGCGGTGTCCGCGACGCGCTGCGCCCGATCGGCCAGTCGGGAGCGAAAGTCACGATCCTGAGCGCGGCGTCGGGGAGCAAGAGCATCCGCGTGCAGGCGAAGCTGCTCCACGACCCGCTCACGGACGCGCAGGACGCGTTCGCCACCGCGGTGAAGAAGGAACCGGCGAACGTGACCGTCACGGTCAGCGGGAGCAAGGCCACCTTCTCCACGACGGGCGTGACGAAGCCTGATGCGGCGAAGATCGAGGCCGCGGTGCGCGCGGCCGGGGTCACCGGTACCGCGAAGATCTCGGGTTCCTCGGTCACGTTCAACATTGCGAAGCTGCCGCCCAGCCCGCAGGACGAGGTCACGAACGCGCTCGCGAAATACGCGAACGCGAAGACCACCGAGGTGTCGATCAACACCGTCGGGCCGACGTGGGGCTCCGAGGTGAGCCGAAAGGCGCTCGAGGCGCTGATTGTCTTCTTCATCGTTCTCGCGATCTACCTCGCCATCCGCTTCGAGTTCAAGATGTCGGTCGCCGCGATCGTCTGCGTGCTGCACGACATCGCGTTCACCGTCGGCGTATACGCGCTCGTGGGCTTCGCGGTCACTCCTGCCACCGTCACCGCGTTCCTCACCATCCTCGGTTTCTCGCTCTACGACACCGTCGTCGTGTTCGACAAGATCCGCGAGAACACGAGCTCGGTCGGCGCGATGGGTCGCGCCACCTACGGAGAGATGGCGAACCGTTCGCTGAACCAGGTGCTGATGCGGTCGCTCTCCACGTCGTTCGTCGCGCTGATGCCGGTGATCTCGCTCCTGGTCGTCGGCTCGTTCATCCTCGGCGCGACGACGCTCGAGGATTTCGCGCTCGCGCTGCTCGCCGGCCTCTTCGTCGGCACCTATTCGTCCGTGTTCGTCGCGACCCCGATCCTCGTGTGGTGGAAGGAACGGGAGCCGCAGTACCGCGCGTTGAAGGTGCGTCGGGCCACGCGGTCGGCCGCGGAAGCTCCGACCCGCGCCCCCCTCGCCCGCGTCGGTGCGGTCGCACCGGTGGGCACCGGTGCGGACAACGACGGAGACGACGAGCCGCCGCCGCGGCGTGAGCTGGGCGTTCCCGGGCCGCCCGCAGTGCCGCGCCAGCCGCGACCCCGCCAGCAGCGGGGCCGCAAGCGGAAGTAGGCCCGCGTCCCGCGACGTGACCGTGCGGAGCGCGAGCCAGAAGGAATAGCCGCGTTGGCTCCGCTTGTACCATGAAGGCATGGACGTCGGGTGGTTGAAGGCGCACGTACGCGACATTCCCGACTATCCGCGATCGGGTGTCGTGTTCAAGGACATCACGCCGTTGCTCGCGGCGCCCGACGCGTTCGCGGCCGTCGTCGACGCCGTCGCCGCGCCGTTCGCGGGGATGCAGATCGACAAGGTCCTCGGCATCGAGGCGCGGGGGTTCGTGTTCGCGGCGCCGGTCGCCTATCACCACGCGGCGGGCTTCGTGCCGGTACGCAAGGCCGGAAAGCTGCCTTGGAAGATCGAGCGTGAGGAGTACGAGCTCGAGTACGGCACGGATCTCCTCGAGATCCATCACGACGCGATCGTGCCGGGGGAGCGGGTGCTGATCGTCGACGACGTGCTCGCCACCGGTGGCACTGCGGCGGCGACGCTGCGGCTGGCCGAGCGTCTCGGCGGCGAGGTCGTCGGGCTCGCGTTCTTCATCGAGCTCGGATTCCTCCACGGCCGCGAGCGCCTCCCCGAAGACTCCGTTCACGCCGTCGTCACCTACGAGACGCCATGACGCTCCCCGCCGCCCAGCGAGTGCGACCATGAAAACAGCCTTGCGCCGCCATCATCAGGAGCTCGACTCGGTGCTGCGGCCGCTCGTGGAGCGCTACCAAGCTCGGCACCCGAAGGCCGAGACGGCCCTCATCGAGCACGCCTACGAGGTCGCGCGCGACGCGCACAGCGATCAGGTGCGGCGCTCGGGCGACGCGTACATCACCCATCCCGTGGGCGTCGCCCTCGTGCTCGCCGATCTCGGCCTCGACGACGTCACCATCGCGGCGGCGCTGCTGCACGACGCGGTGGAGGACACGCCGGTCAGCCTCGACGACCTCACGACCGAGTTCGGCCCGGATGTCGCCGGCATCGTCGACGGCGTCACGAAGTTGGAGCGCATCCAATTCGACTCGAAGGAGGCGCAGCAGGCGGCGACGATGCGCAAGATGCTCGTCGCGATGGCGAAGGACATCCGCGTCCTCGTGATCAAGCTTGCCGACCGCCTCCACAACATGCGCACGATCGCGTCGTTGCCGGAGGCGAAGCAGGAACGCATCGCGCAGGAGACGATCGACATCTATGCCCCGCTCGCGCACCGGCTCGGCATCGGCGACGTGAAGTGGCAGCTCGAAGACCTCGCCTTCGCGGTGCTGTACCCGAAGCGGTACGCGGAGATCGAGCAGATGGTGAGCCAGCGCGATCCGGCGCGGGAGGAACAGCTCGACGACGTCATCGACGCCGTGCGCACGCGCCTCGCGGAGCTGCACGTCGACGCGGAGGTCAATGGCCGGCCGAAGCATTACTGGTCGATCTACGAGAAGATGATCGTGCGGGGCAAGGAGTTCGACGAGATCCACGACCTGCTCGGCATCCGCGTGATCGTCGACTCGGTGAAGGACTGCTACGGCGCGCTCGGTTCGATCCATGCGCTCTGGCGTCCGGTGCAGGGTCGGTTCAAGGACTACATCGCGATGCCGAAGTTCAACCTCTACCAGTCGTTGCACACGACGGTGGTGGGGCCGGGCGGCAAGCCGGTCGAGTTCCAGATCCGCACGCGGGAGATGCACAGCCGGGCCGAGTACGGCGTCGCCGCGCACTGGGGCTACAAGGAGCAGCGTTCGCCGACCGAAGACCTCGCGTGGCTCCAGCGGCTCGTCGACTGGCAGCAGGAGACGAGCGACCCGGCCGAGTTCATGGCCAGCCTGAAGATCGACCTCGACCAGGACGAGGTCTACGTCTTCACACCGAAGGGCCAAGTGGTCACGCTGGCGAGCGGCGCGACGACGATCGACTTCGCGTACGCGATCCACACCGAGATCGGCCATCGCTGCATCGGTGCGCGCGTCAACGGCCGGCTCGTCCCCCTCGACTCGACGCTGCAGTCGGGTGACTCGTGTGAGATCTTCACGAGCAAGGTCACCGGCGCGGGCCCGAGCCGCGACTGGCTCCAGTTCGCGCAGACGCCCCGCGCCCGGGCGAAGATCCGCCAGTGGTTCTCGCGGGAGCGCCGCACCGACGCGATCGAGACCGGTCGCGACGATCTCGTGAAGGCGCTGCGCCGCGAGGGCCTGCCGGTCCAGAAGCTCCAGGGCTCGGCGATGCTGCGCGACGTCGCCGAGAAGATGAACTACACGGACCTCGAATCGCTGCACGCCGCGATCGGGGAGAGCCACGTCTCCGCGAAGGCCGTCGCCCAGCGGGTGCAGCGCGAGCTGCGCGGCGGGGAGGAGCAGCTTCCCGTCACCGCGACTCGCCGCTCACGCACCCGGGGCCGCCGCAGCGGCGTCGGTGTGCACGTCGAGGGCCTCGACGACATCCTCGTGCGGCTCTCGCGCTGCTGCACCCCCGTTCCCGGCGACGAGATCATGGGCTTCGTCACCCGCGGCCGCGGCGTCTCCGTGCACCGCACCGACTGCGCCAACGGCGCCAGCCTCCGCACCCAGGTCGACCGGGTCATCGACGTCGAATGGGACCACGACGCCCCGAGCGCGTACGTCGTCGCGATCGACGTCGAGGCGCTCGACCGTTCCAAGCTGCTGCGCGACGTCGCCGACGTGCTCTCCGAGCACCACGTCAACATCCTCTCCTGCACCTCGCAGACCCAGTCCGACCGCGTCGCCCGGCTGCGCTTCGAGTTCGAGCTCGCCGACCCCGGCCACCTCGACTCCCTGCTCGCGGCCGTGAAGCGGGTCGACTCGGTCTACGACGCCTCCCGCGTCCTGCCCGGCCGCAACTAGCGCGTCCTCCGCTCCTTTCGCTCGCTCGGCGGCGAGTCTCTCGCCGGGCCCGCGGTCCAGCCTCAAGTCCCTTGTCCCCGGCGGTCGATACGGGATCGGGGGACAGAGAGGACCACGCGGCGCGTGCGGGATGACCGACAGATCCGAATCGGGTCCCGATCGGGAGACCGGTCGGGTTCGGTCGCGCTCGGATCCGAAGCCGGACTGACCCTGCTCGAGCTCGTGGTCGCGCTCAGCGTCTTCGTCGTGATGGTCCTCGGCGTCGCCGCCACCATCGACTCGGGCCTCAACCTCACCCGGAACAACCGGCAGCGGTCGGTCGCCGCCAACCTGGCCAGCCAGGAGATGGACACCGTCCGCCAGACCGACTTCACCGCGCTCACCGCCCGCACCGTGACCGAGGTCGTCGACGGATCCACGTACACGATCAATCGCTCGCTCACCTGGGTGTCGAAGAGCGCGACCAGTGGACCGTGCAACGGCGTCACGAGCGACCCGCAGATGCTGCGGGTACGCGTCACCGTCACGTGGGCGACGATGCACGGCCTCGAGCCGGTGCGTTCCGACACGCAACTCACGCCGCCCGTCGGCGCGTACAGCGCCGACTCCGGTCACATCGCGGTCACCGTGTTGGACCGCGACGGCGGGGGTGCCTTCGGGACGTCGGTGCAGATCACCGGACCCGCGACGCAGAGCCAGCCGACCAACGACGACGGCTGCGCCTTCTTCGCGTTCCTCACTCCCGGCACCTACACGGTCTCGTTGAACTCGGTCGGTTACGTCGACCGCCAGAGCACGCAGAACCCGAGCCAGACGGTCGGGGTCACCGTCGGCAACGTCAGCAGCGTTCAGTTCGACTACGACCAGGCCGCGTCCCTCGACCTCGCGCTCACGCCCGACGCCGGCGGCGCGGTTCCGAGCGACGTGCCGATCACGCTCGGCAACACGTCGTTCCTGCCGATCGGTGTGAAGACATACGCCGGCACCGGTGCGACTCGCACGATCGGGAGCCTCTTTCCGTCGGGTGACGGGTACACCGCGTGGGCGGGCTCGTGCGCCGACGCCGACCCCGAGGGTCAGATCGTGAGCGGCGGCGGCGCGTACTGGCCCGACGCCCAGCGCGCTCCCGCGTTCGAGACGACGCCGGGCGGGGCGACGACGGGATCGGTCGCGCTGAAGTCGGCGTCGATCTCGGTCCTCGCCGGTGGCCTGACGCCGGTCTCCGGCGCGACGGTGATCGCGACCCACGCAGCCGACCAGTCGTGCGCGGCAGGGGAGACCTACACGCTCGGGACGACCGACGCGGGTGGCCTGCTCACCGCGGCGCTGCCGTACGGGACCTGGACGATCTCGGTGCAGTCGCAGCTCGCCCTCTCGGGCACGTGGCCGAATCTCGTGCTCGACCCCAACGACACCACCACGCCCGCGCTCGAGGTCGACACCCAATGAGGCAGCTGCGGCTTCTCCGGGCGCGGCGCGGCGAGCGGGGCTCGTCACTGCTCGAGCTGATGACCACGATCTTCCTGCTCACGGTCGTGATGGGCGCGGTGATGGTCGGAGTGTTCTCGGCTCAGAACGCGATCAGCGGGCAGCAGTTGCGGCTCGAGAACCTCGATCAAGCCCGCACGCTGATGTCGGCGCTCACGAAAGACGTCCGCACCGCGGTGCGGCTCACGGCGTCGTCGTCTCCCTTCACGGTCGCCGACAAGAACCACGCGGTCTTCTACGCGAACCTCGACACGACGGGCGCGCCGCGCAAAGTCGACCTCTCGATCGACGCGCAGAGCCGGCTCATCGAGTCGGTGTGGACCGCCGATGCCGGCACGACGGCACCGAACTACACGTACACCGGCGCGCCAACCGTAAGGCTCGTCGGTCGGTACGTGAACAACTCGGCCACGAACCCGCTCTTCACGTACCTCGACTCCGACGGCAACCAACTGCCGAACACACCACTGGGCTCGTCTGACCGGCTCGCCGTGAAGGCCGTAGAGATCCGACTCATCGTGAAGAAGACGACGAACGCGTACCTCAACGACACGACGCTCGTGAACCAGGTTCGCCTGCCGAACCTCGACTACAACGCGGTGGCCGGATGAAGCTTCGCAAGCACGACGAGAGCGGGTTCGCGCTCGCGACGGTGATGATCGTGTCCCTCGTGCTGAGCATGCTCGCCCTCGCCACGCTCGATTACGGCATCGGCTCGCAGAACATCAGCCACCACGACCAGAACTGGAACGCCGCGCTCGCCGCCGCGGAGGCGGGGATCGACGACTACGTGTTCCGCCTCAACGACAACGGCAACTACTGGCAGTACAACGCGACCAACCCGCCGCCCGACGGGAACCAGGCGTTCACGAAGTACGTCCAGGTGTCGGGCAGCAAGACGACGTCGAAGTTCCGCTACGACGTCGACACGTCGAAGCTCGCGACGAACGGCACGATCGCGATCAGCTCGACCGGGCGAGTCGGCAACGCGGCCCGGACGGTGCGTGCGTCGCTGCGCCGTCGCAGCTTCCTGGACTATCTCTACTTCACCGACTACGAGACGGTCGATCCGGCCCTGTACACCGGATCACCGTTCACGCCCGCGCAGGCGCAGACGTACTGCGCGCTGCACTACTACGGCGGATTCGGCAACCAGCGCGACGAGCCGAGCCGCTCCGACTTCAACTTCGACAGCGATTCCAACGGCAAGTACTGCGCCGACATCGTCTTCGTCGCTGCCGACAAGATCAACGGCCCGATGCACACGAACGACGCGTTCATGGTGTGCGGCACGCCCGAGTTCCTCGGCGACACGTCGACCAGCTGGACGGGTTCGGGTGGCGTGCGTTACCGCGACGGCTGCCCGACGAGCCACCCGGTGTTCGCCAACCCCGGCGACCCCGTGTACGCGACACCGCTGACGATGCCCCCGAGCAACTCGTCGATCAAGGCGTCGACCGACTCCGGAACCGGCGGTTGCCTCTACACCGGCCCGACACGCATCAAGCTCCTCGCGAACGGGCAGATGACCGTGAACAGCCCGTTCTCGAAGCAGACGAACAACGCGGCCTGTCCGAAGAACGGGACCGCGCCCCTGCCGACCGACGGCGTGATCTACGTCCAGAACGTGCCTTCGACGAGCAGCGATCCCAACTACGCGAACGGCTGCCCGTACAGCGTGAACGGCCGCAGCCACCCGCTCGGCATGCCGATCTCGAACGACAAGAACACCTACGGCTGCCGTAACGGCGACGTCTTCATCGAGGGATCGCTCAACGGACAGCTCACGGTCGCGGCGGAGAACAACATCGAGATCACGTGGAACCTGCAGTACAACAGCGGCGTCTCCGGCACCGATCTGCTCGGCCTGATCGCGAACAACTTCATCGAGGTGTACCACCCGGTGAGGTGCTCGAGCGGCACGTCGTCGGGCTGCAACCTCAACGCCAACTTCCCGAACGAGACGCCCCGCAACGCTACATTCAGCTCGCCGACCATCCAGGCCGCGATGCTGTCGCTCAGCCACTCGATCCGCGTGCAGGAGTGGGCGGTCGGGGCGCCGCTCGGCACGTTGCACGTCAACGGTGTGATCGCGCAGCGCTACCGCGGGCCGGTAGGCACGAACAGCGGCGGCACGATCGTGTCGGGATTCGTGAAGGATTACAACTACGACCTCCGGCTGAAATACCTGTCGCCGCCGAAGTTCCTCGACCCGGTCGCTTCGCAGTGGGGCATCGTCACCTGGGCGGAGATCACGGTCCCGAACGGTTACTGAGACCTCGATCCGGGCGGGCCGCGGGCCGCGGGCCGGGATCGCGCGCCGCCCAAACGATCACCGGTCCGGCGGGGCGCGCCGGTAGCATCGACCCCCATGTCCGAGTCCGGAGGGGTCTTCCGCGCGCCCTACGGCACGCACGATGTCCTCGCGCCCGAGTCCGACCGCTGGCAGGCGCTCGTCGCCCGCTTCGCGGACCGGGCCCGGCGCTTCGGCTACGGGCTGGTGGTGACGCCGATCTTCGAGCACGCGGAGGTGTTCCACCGGGTCGGTGAGCAGACCGACGTCGTCAGCAAGGAGATGTACGAGTTCTCCGACCGGGGCGGGCGGCGACTCGCGCTGCGGCCGGAGGGCACCGCGTCGGTGGTGCGGGCGTTCGTGCAGCACCACCCGCCGGTGCCGTGGAAGTGCTGGTACCTCGCGCCGAACTTCCGGGCCGAACGGCCGCAGAAGGGCCGGTACCGCCAGCACTACCAGCTCGGGGCGGAGGTGCTCGGGGTCGACGACCCCGACGTCGACGTCGAGATGATCAGTCTGCTCGCGGGCTTCCTGCGCGACGACCTCGGGCTCTCGGGGCTGCGGCTGCTGCTGAACTCGATGGGCGACGCGGAAAGCCGCGCCCGGCACCGAGACGTGCTGCTCGCGTACTTCGCCGAGCACGCCCACCTGCTCGGCGACGACATGGCGCGCGCCGAGCTCAACCCGCTGCGCATCCTCGATTCGAAGCGCCCCGACTGGCAGGCGATGCTCGACGCCGCCCCGCAGCTGGGCCATCACCTGAGCGACGAGTCGGCCGAGCACTTCGCGCGAGTGCAGGCAGGCCTCGGGGCGCTCGGAATTCCGTACGAGATCGCGCCGCGGCTCGTACGCGGCTTCGACTACTACACGCGCACCACGTTCGAGGTTCAGAGCGACGCGATCGACGCGGCCCAGAACGCGCTCGGCGGCGGTGGACGCTACGACCGGCTCGCGCAAGACATGGGCGGGCCGCCGACGCCGTCGATCGGCTTCGGCGCCGGCATCGAGCGCATCCTGCTCGCGTGCGACGCCGACGGCGCGCTGCCCGCGCCGGCGCGGCGGGTCGACGTGTTCGTCGTCGACATGCTGGGCAACGAGGATGCCGCCGTCCTGCTGCAGGAACTGCGCAGCCGCGGGCTCGCGGCCGATCGCGCCTACGGGGGACGCTCGGTGAAGAAGCAGTGGGCCGCAGCCGACAAGTCGGGCGCAGCCTTCGGCGTGATGCTCGCACCGAAGGAGGCCGCGGCTGGGCGGGTCGGCGTGAAGGACCTCGTGTCGGGCGAGCAGGTAGAGATCGAACGCAGCGAGGTCGCGGGCTGGCTGCTCGCGCGACCCATGGGATCGGAGCACGAGTCCAGATGATGCGTACGCACCGCGCCGGCGACCTCCGGCTCGCGGACGAGGGGAGTGAAGTCACACTCTGCGGCTGGGTCGCGCACCGTCGCGACCACGGCGGTGTGATCTTCCTCGACGTGCGCGACGTCGCGGGCATCGTGCAGGTGGTCGTCGACCCGGCCGTCGAGGGATGCGAGGCGGCCCGCCGCGTGCGCGCGGAGTGGGTGCTGCGGATCGAGGGTGCCGTCCGCGCGCGGCCGTCCGGAACTGCGAACGCCGACATGGTCACGGGCGAGGTCGAGGTCGCGGCGAGCGCGGTGTCGGTGCTCTCGGAATCGGAGCCGATCCCGTTCCCGCTCGACGACCGCACCGACGTCGACGAGGTGCTTCGGCTCCGCTACCGCTATCTCGATCTGCGCCGCGCGCCGATGCAGCGCAACCTGCGTACGCGCGCCGCGGTGAACGCGGGCATACGCGCCGCGATGGACGCCGAAGGGTTCGTGGAGATCGAGACGCCGATGCTCATCGCGTCGACGCCTGAGGGTTCGCGCGACTTCGTGGTGCCGTCGCGCCTGCAACCGGGCTCGTTCTACGCCCTACCGCAGAGCCCTCAGCTCTTCAAGCAGCTGCTCATGGTCGGCGGCTTCGACCGCTACTACCAGATCGCCCGCTGCATGCGCGACGAAGACCTGCGCGCCGACCGGCAGTTCGAGTTCGTCCAGCTCGACGCGGAGATGAGCTTCGCCGAGCAGGACGACGTGCTCGCAGTGATCTCACGCGCAGTGCTCGCGGCCGCGGAAGCGGTGCGCGGCGAGGCCCCCCCACCGGTCGAGCGGATGACGTGGCTCGAATCGATGGAGCAGTACGGCACCGACAAGCCCGACCTCCGATTCGCGATGACGCTCGTCGACCTCGCCGAGGTCTTCGCGGCGACGGAGTTCCGCGCGTTCGCCGGCGCGGAGTGCGTGAAGGGTATCTGTGTCGCGGGCGGCGGCGACGCGGGGCGGTCGCGTCTCGACGCGCTCGTCGATCGGGCGAAGGAGCTCGGCGCGGCCGGTCTGGTGTGGATGCGGGTGAACGCGGAAGGCCGGCTCGAGTCGCCGGTGGTGAAGTTCCTCTCGGAGGCCGAGCAGCTCGGCCTCGGCGACGCGCTCGGCGCGCGCCCCGGCGACCTGTTGCTCATCGCGGCGGGGCCGCGCGCGACGACACGCGCCGTGCTCGGCCAGATCCGCCTCGACCTCGGGCGCCCGCCGGTCGGCGACGGGCCGCTGCGGTTCGTGTGGGTCGTCGACTTCCCGCTCTTCGAGGGGCTCGGCGACGACGGCCGGCCGACCCCTGCCCACCACCCGTTCACGATGCCGCATCCCGACGACCTCGACCGGCTCGAATCGGATCCGCTGTCGGTGCGGTCGCAGTCGTACGACTTGGTGGTGAACGGATGGGAGCTCGGGTCGGGCAGTGTCCGGATCCACCGCCCCGAGGTCCAGCGGCGCATCTTCTCGTTGATCGGGATCAGTGACGAGCAGGCGCAGGCCCGCTTCGGGTTCCTCCTCGACGCCTTCCGCTTCGGCGCGCCGCCGCACGCCGGCTTCGCGTTCGGCATCGACCGCCTCGTCGCGGTGCTCGTGGGCGAGGAGAACATCCGCGAGGTGATCGCGTTCCCGAAGACGCAGTCGGGCAACGATCCGCTCACGGAGGCCCCGACCCCGCTCGACCCCGCCCAACTCCGCGAGCTCGGCCTTCAACTCCGCAAACCCCCGAGCTGAACCCCACCATGAATACCGATCTGTTTGCGAGCGCGGTGGAGGACCGGTTGGCGCGGCGGGCGCCGTTGGCGGCGCGGCTGCGGCCCCGCACGCTCGACGAGGTGGTGGGGCAGGAGCAGCTGCTCGGTGCGGGCCGCCCGCTGCGCGTCCTGATCGAGTCCGACCGGTTGTCGTCGGTGATCCTCTGGGGTCCGCCCGGAACCGGCAAGACCACGGTGGCTCGCCTCGTCGCGGGCGAGACGAGCAAGGTGTTCGAGCCGCTGTCGGCGGTGACGGCCGGTGTCAAAGACGTGCGTGAGGTCGTCGAGCGGGCCCGCAACCGCCTCGGTGAGCAGGGTAAGGGCACGATCTTGTTCCTCGACGAGGTGCACCGATTCAACCGCACCCAGCAGGACGCGTTGCTTCCGCACGTCGAAGACGGGTTGCTCGTGCTCATCGGTGCGACCACCGAGAATCCGTTCTTCTCTCTCACCGGACCGCTCTTGTCGCGCTCCACGTTGTTCCGGCTCGACTCGCTCGGTCCCGACGATCTCGCGGTGGTCGTGCAGCGCGCGCTCGAGGATCGCGATCGGGGGCTCGGGAAGGAACCCGTCGAGATCGACGAGGACGCACTCGCGCATCTCGTCGACCGGTCCGAGGGCGACGCACGCCACGTGCTCACCTGCCTCGAGCTCGCGCACACGCTCACCATCGAGCGCGCACGCGCCGAGAAACCCGACGGCGTGCCGCACCTCACGCTCGACGTCGCCGAGGCCGCGCTCGCGATCCGCGCGATCCGTTACGGCGACGACGAGCACTACGACGTCGTCTCCGCGTTCATCAAGAGCATCCGAGGCTCGGATCCCGACGCGGGGATGTACTGGCTCGCCCGGATGCTCGAAGCGGGCGAGGACGCGCGGTTCATCGCCCGCCGGCTCGTGATCCTCGCGTCCGAGGACGTCGGCATGGCCGATCCGTCGTCGCTGCTCGTTGCCGACGCCGCGGCCCGCGCCGTCGAGATGGTCGGCTTGCCGGAGGCGGCGATCAATCTCGCGCACGCGGTGATCCACCTCGCCCTCGCGCCGAAGTCGAACAGCGTGATCACCGCGCTCGGCGCGGCGCAGGAGACCGTGCGGCGCCTGCCGGCGGGGGCCGTGCCCCTGCACCTGCGCGATGCGCACTACCCGGGCGCGCGCACCCTGGGCCACGGCGACGGCTACCAGTATCCTCACGACGCCGAGTCCGGGTGGGTGCCCCAGGAGCACCTGCCGGTGGAGGTCCAGGGAGAGCGCTTCTACCGTCCCGGTCACCACGGTGCCGAGGACGACGCGGTGCAGCAGTGGGAACGACGACGGCGCGGAGGGGGAGCAGCCGGTGCGGACGAGTGATGCGGTGGCGATCGTCGCCGCGGTCGTGGTGGCGATCATGTCGGGCGCGCTGCTCGTGGCGCTCTTCTCGGTCACCCGGGCCCTGCGCTCGCTGCGCGACGCGGCCGACGCGTTGCGCGAGGAGACGCTGCCGCTCGTCGACGAGCTGCACCGGGCCGTCACCAACACGGTCGAGGAGGTCGAGCGCGTCGATCGTCTCATCACCGCCGCCGAAGGTCTGGGCGAGCGGGTCGACGGCGCGTCCCGGCTGGCGTACCGCGCGCTCGGAAGTCCGGTCGTGAAGGCGATGGCGTTCGGGGCCGGTGTCTCGCAGACCGCGCGGCGCCTGCGCGGCGCCGGTCCGCAACCGCAGCCGGCGCCTGCGGGGGCGGCGAACGGGCGCCGCCGCCACCGGCGCCGTTCCGGACGCACCTGATGTTCAAACGCGCGCGCTGGATGGCGTTCGGCTACACCCTCGGCGCGTCGAGCGCGTACTACGCCGCGAAGCGGGTGCGGCGGGCCGCGCAGCGCTTGACGCCGAACGAGATGGCGAGCCGGGTCGGATCGACGGTCGGCGGCACCGCCCGCCACGTGCAGGCGGCCGTCGCCCAGGGGCGCGACACGATGCGCCACCGCGAGGCGGAGCTGCGCCGCTCGAGCCGCCTCGATGCCGAGGCGGCTCGCCTGCGGAGCCGCTGACCGGCGCGCACCGCCGCGCCGCAGAACGCCCGGGCCGCCGTGGCCCTCCAACTACCCTCTTGCGCGATGTCGAACCCGCCCCGCACCGCCGACGAGCTCCGCCAGGTCTGGTACGAGTTCTTCTCGTCGCGCGGCCACACGGTGGTGCCCTCCGCGAGCGTGATCCCGGTCGACAAGACGGTGCTCTTCACCGTCGCGGGGATGGTGCCCTTCAAGCCGTACTTCGTCGGTGACGAGAAGCCGCCGTACCTTCGGGCCGCCTCGATCCAGAAGTGCGTGCGCGCGGGCGGCAAGCACAACGACCTCGACGACATCGGGCGCACGAACCGGCACTTCTCCTTCTTCGAGATGCTCGGCAACTTCAGCTTCGGCGACTACTTCAAAGCCGACGCGATCCCGTGGGCGTGGGAGCTCTACACCGAGGTCCTGGGCCTCGACCCCGACCGCCTCTGGATCACGGTGCACGTCACCGACGACGAGGCCGAGCGGATCTGGCGCGAGGTCGTCGGTCTTCCCGCGGAACGGGTGCAGCGGCTCGACGAAGAGAACTTCTGGCGCATGGCCGACACCGGTCCGTGCGGGCCCAGCTCGGAGATCTTCTGGGACCTGGGGCCCGAGTTCGGGGCCGACGGCGGGCCCGCGTTCGGTGGCGAGGACCGCTACGTCGAGCTCTGGAACCTCGTGTTCATGCAGTTCGACGCCCAACCCGACGGTTCGCTCGTCGACCTGCCCGCGCGCTGTGTCGACACCGGCGCGGGTCTCGAGCGCAACCTCGCAGTGCTCCAACACGTCGACTCCGTGTGGGACATCGACGTGTTCCGTCCGCTCATCGCCGCGGCCGAGCGCATCACGGGCATCGAGTACGGCAGCTTCCCCGGCGTCGACTCCGACGTGTCGCTGCGGATCCTCGCCGATCATGCGCGTACGACGACCTTCGCGGTGAGCGACGGTGTCGTGCCCTCGAACGAGGAGCGCGGCTACGTGTTGCGCCGCATCATCCGCAACGCGGTCCGGCACGCATACCAGCTCGGCGCGCGCGACCTCGTGATGCCGGCGATGGTCGACGCCACGATCGACGTGATGGGCGGTGCGTACCCTGCGATCGCGGAGAACCGCGAGCTCATCGGCAAGATCGTCGCGCGCGAGGAGACCCGGTTCCGCGCCACGCTCGAACGGGGCCTCGAGCTCCTCGACGAGATCCTCGAACGCGGCGACGTCTCGGGTGAGGACGCCTTCCGCCTGCACGACACGCTCGGCTTCCCCGTCGACCTGACCCGAGAGATCGCGCGCGAGCGCGGGCACACCGTCGACGTCGCCGGGTTCGATTCCCGGATGCAGGAACAGCGGCGGCGGGCGCGCGAGGCCCACAAGGAGGCCGGCGGCACCGCGACGGCCCCGCTCGAGGTCGCGCGCGAGCTGCTCGACGAGTACGGCGCGACCGAGTTCACCGGCCGGCAGGAGTACACGTCCGAGGCGCGTGTCGTCGCGCTGATCGCCGGCGGCGAACGGGTCGCGCGCGCGGAGCCCGGTGCGACGCTCGACGTCGTGCTCGATCGCACCCCGTTCTACGCGGAGTCCGGCGGCCAGGTTGGCGACACCGGAACGATCTCGGTTCCCGCGACCGGCGCCCGTCTCGACGTCGCCGACACGCAGTACGCGCTGCCGGGCACGCTGGTCGTGCACCGCGCGCGCGTGGCCGAAGGTCCCGCCGTCAGCGAGGGCGACGGTGTCGAGGCCGCGATCGACGGTGAGCGCCGCGACCGCATACGCCGCAACCACACCGCAACGCACGTGTTGCACTGGGCGCTGCGCGAAGTTCTCGGGACCCACGTCAAGCAGGCCGGCTCGCTCGTCGCGCCCGACCGGCTGCGGTTCGACTTCAGTCACTTCGAGGCGGTGTCGCCCGACGAGCTCGTGAAGGTCGATGAGCTGGCGAACCAGCAGATCATCAGCGACGCGCCGGTGCGCCACTACGAGACCACGAAGACCGAAGCGGAAGCGATCGGCGCGATCGCGTTCTTCGGCGACAAGTACGGCGACATCGTGCGCGTCCTCGAAGCGGGTCCGTCGACGGAGCTGTGCGGTGGCACCCACGTGCACGCGCTCGGATTCATCGGGCCGATCAAGATCGTCCACGAAGGTTCGATCGGCTCCAACCTCCGCCGTATCGAAGCGGTCACCGGCGACGCCGCCCTCGCGCGCATCGCGGAGGAGGAGGCGACGCTGCGCCGCATCAGCGACCGGCTGCGCGCCGCGCCGGCGGAGATCGAGGACAAGGTCGACCGGCTCCTCGCGCAGGTGAAGGAGCTCAACGACGAGATGGCGTCGCTGCGTGGGCGCGAAGCGCAGCAGGCGGCGGGTGAGCTCGCCGCGCGGCAGTCCGGTGGCGTGGTCGTCGCGCGTCGCGACGGGCTCACGCCCGACGAGTTGCGGCAGCTGGCGCAGGCGACCCTCGCCTCGCTCGGCAGCGGGATCGTCGCGCTCGTCGGCCTCGGTCCCGACCAGGCCAAGGCCGGCATCGTCGTGATCGTCAGCACCGATCGGCGCGACGCCGGCGCGTCCGCGGCCGAGATCGCGGGACCGGCGGCGCGCGTCCTCGGTGGCGGCACCGGGAAGAACCCCGACCTCGCGATCGGCGGTGGCCCGAAGACGGCCGGGATCGACGAGGCGCTACGGCTCGTCACCGACGCCGCGGCGACCTGGGCCCGGTGACCGGGCCGGGACGCGTCCTCGGCGTCGACCTCGGATCGCGGCGGATCGGGCTCGCGCTGAGCGACCCCGGCCGCACGATCGCCAGCCCGTCGGCCGTGCTCCCGCGCGGGCGGGACCATCGCGACGATCACGCCGCCATCGTCGCCGCGGCCCGGGAAGCGGGCGCGACGGTGATCGTCGTCGGGCTCCCGCGTTCGCTCTCGGGTGATCTCGGTCCCGCGGCGCGCGCGACGCTCGCGGAGGTCGACGAGCTGCAGGCCGTCGCGGGCGACATCCCGGTCGACACGTACGACGAGCGGCTCACCACCGTCACCGCGGAGCGCTCGCTGCGCGAGGCGCGCATGACGCGTGAAGCCCGCAGGCGCGTCGTCGACAAGGTCGCCGCCGCGGTGATGCTGCAGTCGTGGCTCGAGGGGAACCGGTGAACGAGCCCGACGAGGCGCTCACCACCGATTCGGGGGTGCGCGCGCGTGAAACCGCACTCGAACGCAAACGCCGGCGGCGCCGGCGCGTCCTCGTGCCGCTCGTGTTCCTCACGCCCGTGCTGCTGCTGGCTGCGGGCGCCTACGCGTGGTGGCACATCCAGCTCGATCCCATCGGTTCGCCGGGTGCCGCCGTCGCCGTCACCGTTCCCGACGGGTGGGGCGTACGCGACATCGCGAAGGAGCTCTCGCACCGCGACGTGATCAGTTCGAGCTTCGCCTTCGACGTGTACGTGCGCCTGAAGCACAAGGGGCCGTTCGAGGCGGGCGACTACCACTTCCGCAAGAACCTGGGCGTCGCCGACGCGGTGCGGACGCTCGAGAAGGGGCCGGTGATCAGGTACCTCACGCTGCGCGTCCCGCCGGGCCTCTGGCTGCGCGAGGTCGCCGCGAAGGTGCACGCGCAAATGCCGGCGCTGTCGGCCGCGAAGTTCCTCGCGATCGCGCAGTCCGACCAGGTGCGCTCGAAGTACGAACCGAAGAACGTCCACACGCTCGAAGGGTTGCTGTTCCCCGACACGTACAAGTTCACGACCAAGGACGGCGAGATCGACGTCGTGCGCACCATGGTGAAGCGCTTCGACGCGGTCGGCGATTCGATCGACCTCGCGGGCGCCAACGTCCCCGGGTCTCACGCCGTACCAGGTCGTCGTCGTCGCGTCGATGGTGCAGGGTGAGGCCAAGCTCGAGGGCGACCGCCCGAAGATCGCGTCCGTGATCGTGAACCGGCTCGCGAAACAGATGCCGTTGCAGATCGACGCGACGGTGCTCTACGCGCTTCAGGAACGCAAGCCGTCGAACACGGCGGCCGACCGCGCGATCGATTCGCCCTACAACACGTACGTCGTCACCGGGTTGCCGCCGACACCGATCGGATCGGTGGCGAAGGCGTCACTCGTTGCCGCGCGGCATCCCGCAAACACCAATTACCTCTATTTCGTGGTGGCAGGGCGCGACGGCCACCATGCGTTCGCGTCGACGTACGAAGAGCACCTGAAGAACGTGGCGGCCGCGCGCGCGGCCGGACTGTTGTCATGACTGCCGGCGCTCCCACTCCGGTCAGCGGATACACCAGGGTCGCGGCGATCATCGGCGACCCGGTCCGGCACTCGCTCTCCCCGGCGATGCACAACGCCGCCTTCGCGGCGGTCGGGCTCGACTGGCTGTTCGTCGCGCTGCCGGTCGCGCGTGGCCACGGCGTCCGAGCGCTCGACGCGGTGCGCGTGCTCGGCATCGACGGGCTCAGCGTGACGATGCCCCACAAGGCCGACGCGGCGGCGGCCGTCGACGACGTCCGAGGCGCCGCCGCCGTGCTGAACAGCGTGAATTGTGTGTCGCGCGGACCCGGCGGCAGCCTGGTCGGCGAGTCGACCGACGGCGAGGGGTTCCTCCGCTCGTTGCGGGAACAGGGGCACGATCCGGCGGGCATGGATGCGCTCGTGCTCGGCGCCGGCGGAGCCGGGCGCGCCGTCGTCCTCGCGCTCGCGGGCGCAGGCGCGCGTGTGACCGTCGCGGCCCGCCGGCCCGATGCCGCCGCCGACGCGGCCGCCCTCGTCGCGGGGGTCGGCACCGTCGCGTGGAGCGAGGTCGCGCCGGTCGCGGCCCGTTGCGACGTGCTCGTGAACGCGACGCCGATCGGCATGGCCGCGAGTGGCGCGCCGGCCGACGGAGGAGCAGGCACCGGCCTTCCCGTGGGCGCGGGCGAGTTGCACGCCGGTCAGGTCGTCACCGACCTCGTCTATCACCCGCGCCGCACGCCGCTGCTCGCGGTGGCCGAAACCGCGGGGGCGGCGACCGTCGACGGGGTTGGCATGCTCGTCCACCAGGGCGCCATCGCCTTCGAGCGGTGGACGGGTGTGGTCGCGCCGGTCGAGGTGATGCGGGCCGCGGTGCTCGCCGGGCTCGCCGAGACCACGACGGACCCGGAGCACTGACGTACGTCAGCGCTGCGGCCGCGTCTTGCGACCATTCACACTCCTCCTCAACCTGCGGGTGTCCGGATGCCGATGACACGGGGGAGACGATCCACGGAGTGTGAACGTGTCGCTGCAGGGGACGTTCGACACCCTGCCGGTCACAGAGCTGCTCGGGCTGCTGTCGACGGCAGGCAAAAGCGGCGCGCTCCGGCTCGAAGCCGGGGGACATGAGGCAGAGGTGTTCCTCTCGGGCGGCCGGTGTTGCGCGATCGAGGCCGACGACGCCTCCAGCGCCGTCGCGGGCGGCGACGGCCTGAACGCCCGGCTCGTCGACGTCGGGTTCTCACTCGGGCGGATCCCCGCTGGATCGTTCCGGTTCAGCGACGGTGCGCCGCCGGCTCACGATGCCGACGCCACCGCGCCGATCGAGCCGGCGATCGTCGAGATCCAGGCCCTGCTCGACCAGTGGCACGACATCGAGGCGACGATCCCGTCGCTCGACGTGCGCGTGCGCCTCGCGCCGGTGCTGGGCGCGGAGGAGATCGTGCTGCGAGCGCCGGAGTGGAGCATCCTCGTCGACCTCGAGGCGATGCCGACGGTGCGAGACCTGGTGCGGCGGCGGCCCGAACCCCTCATCGAGGTGTGCCGGATCCTGAAGGAGCTCGTCGAGCGAGGTGCGGCCGAGGTCGGCTCCGATCTCGGACCGCCCCAACCGCGACTCGCGCGCCGGACGCGGGATTCGGCCGGCGCGACCGTCACGAACGTGCTGGAGCCCGAGGCGCCCTACGCGCCGCCCGCGGAGCCGACCGCGCTCGCCGCGTCGCGTTCGGGCGACGGCGGGGAGACGAATGCCGCCACCGATGCCGCCGAACACGCCCTTGCCGATGTCGCGGCGGCCGTCGGCGAGAACCGGCCCGACGGCGGCGCGGTGGCCGCGGGACTCGCGGCCAGGGGGGCGCGCAGCCGCCGGACCGTCCCCGACGTCTTCGCGGCCGACGAGCCGCAGACCACGGCTACGGACGCGCCGGGCGAGGCCGACGAGAGCGGCGAAAGCGCCCCCGACCGCGGCGCGCTGCTGCGCCTGTTCTCGGCCCTCAAGGAGAACTGAGGGAGCGCCGGGAGGCGATCGACCGTTGCGGACCGGGCCGCAGGGCACGAAACCTCCCTTCTGGGAGGCCGGCGATACAGGCAGCATGATTTGGAGCCGATACCGGACACGGACCTGAGGAGGCTTGCCGTGTCCGACGGAACGCCGCTCGGCGCGCTGCTGATCCGCGAGGGCCTCCTGACGGAGGCCCAACTCGACGCGGCGCTCGCCGACCAGGGGCGGTCCGGCAAGCAGCTCGGACGCATCCTCATCGAGTCGGGCACGATCTCCGAGACCGACCTCGTCAAGGCGCTTGCCAAGCAGGTCGGGCTCGAATACTTCGAGCTGGCCGACGCCACGATCGATCCCTCCGCGGTCGCGCTCGTGAGCGAGTCGATCGCGCGGCGCTACCAGGCGATCGCGGTCGGCTGGGACGACGGCAAGCTCATCGTCGCGATGGCCGATCCGTCGAACGTCTTCGCGCTCGACGACATCCGCGCGATCACCGGCTACGAGGTGAAGACGGTCGTCGCGAGCCCGACCGAGCTCGCCGCGACCATCGACCGCTACTTCCGCCTCGACACCGAGGTCGACACGATCGCCCAGGCCGCGGCCGACGAGTACGCGGAAGACGACCTGAGCAGCGTCAGCGAGGTGGTCGAGGACGCGCCGATCGTCAAGTTCGTGAACCTGCTCATCACCCAGGCGGTGAGCGACCGCGCGTCCGACATCCACGTCGAGCCGACCGAGCACGACCTCCGCATCCGGTTCCGGATCGACGGCGTCCTGCACGAGGTGATGCGTTCGCCGCGCTCGATCCAGGCCGGCGTCATCAGCCGCCTCAAGGTGATGGCCGACATCAACATCGCAGAGCGCCGCATCCCCCAGGACGGGCGCATCTCGATGAAGGTCGCCGGCCGCAGCGTCGACCTGCGCGTCGCGACGCTGCCGATCGTGTACGGCGAGAAGGTCGTGATGCGCATCCTCGACAAGGGGCAGGCCCTGCTCCGGCTGGAGGATCTCGGCTTCCTGCCCGAGACGCTCGACCGGTTCGCGACCGCGTACCGTAAGCCGTACGGCACCATCCTCGTGACCGGGCCGACCGGTTCGGGAAAGTCGACGACGCTGTACGCGACCCTCAACATCTTGAACGAGGCGCACCGCAACATCATCACGGTCGAAGACCCGGTCGAGTACCGGCTGGCCGGGATCAACCAGGTGCAGGTGCACAACAAGGCCGGGCTGACGTTCGCGAACGCGCTGCGGTCGATCCTGCGCTCCGACCCCGACATCGTGCTCGTCGGTGAGATCCGCGACCGCGAGACGGCGGTGATCGCCGTCGAGGCCGCACTGACTGGGCACCTTGTGCTTTCAACGCTGCACACGAACAACGCGGCGTCGACGCCGATGCGGCTCGTCGAGATGGGCGTCGAGCCGTTCCTGGTCACCTCGGCGATCGACTGTGTCGTGGCGCAGCGGCTCGCGCGGCGGCTGTGCGACCACTGCAAGGAGCCGTACCAGCCGGAGGAGTCGGAGCTGGTGGAGGCGGGCTGGCCCGTCGACGAGCTGTCGGGGAACGACTGGCCGACGCTGCACCGGGCCGTCGGCTGCTCGTCGTGCGGCCGCACCGGCTACCGGGGCCGGTTCGGGATCCACGAGGTGCTGCTGATGTCGGAGGAGATGGAGCGCCTGATCATCCAGCGCAGCTCGACCGAGGAGATGGCGAAGACGGCCGAGATGCAGGGGATGATCCCGCTGCGCGCCGACGGCCTGCGCAAGGTCTCCCTCGGCCTCACCTCGCTCGAAGAGGTCTTCCGCGTCGTCGCCTGACCGTGCTGGTCGCTTCCCCTCGCTTCCCCTCGCTTCTGACTCGCTTCTGATGGTCTGAACGAACCGATCCGGTCCGCTCAGACCATCAGAACGGCGAGGCAGCCTCGCCCGAGGACCGGGCGAGGGTTCAGCAGAGGGAGAGATCAGGCCGCGATCGACCGGCGCGCCGCGCACGCGACGAGGGCGCGCCGGACGACGGAAGCGACGTAGTCGCGCCGGTGTGCCACGTCGTCGTAGGTGAAGCGCAGGATCGTCCAGTTGGCGAGGACGACGAGGTTCTGGCGCTCGTGGTCGTTCGCCCGTTGGCACGCCGTCGCGTGCCACGCGTGGCCGTCGAGCTCGATTCCGAGCCGCACTGCCGGATACGCGACGTCGAGGAACGCCGCCCGGCCATCGGCTCGCGGCACGCGAACCTGGGTTTCGGGACGTGGGAGACCGGCGGCCGTGAGCAGTCGCAGGAACCGGCGCTCGAGGACGGACTGCGGCGCGGCTGCGCGCGCCTCCTCGTCGTCGAGCAAACGCGCGAGGGGCCCGACGCCGTTTCGCCCGCTGCGTCGCAGCTCGCGATGGCGCGCGGTGAGTGCATCGAGTTGGACATGACCGTCGCGGATCGCGCCGTCGAGTGCTTCCTCGAGCCGTTCGGGACGAACCACCGCGCCGAGATCGATGAGCGTCCGCACCGGATTCGTGACGGGAATCGGGCCGACGAACGTGCGGTCGCACGGGTCGAGATCGCTGGACGCGTGCACGGTGATGCCGGCAACGCCACAGCGACCGCGATAGTCGCGCAGCTGCGGGTGGACGACCTCGACGATCTCGGTGCGGAAGCCGTCGAAGCCGTGCAACGCTGCGGCCGCGCGGTGCGAGACATGGCAGTCGTCTCCGCCGCTCCAGGCCGCGATCAGTAGCCGTTGATGCCAGGTCGACGGTGCACCGGCGACCCGGAACACGTAGCGAGACACCCGTTCGAGTGAGCCGTTCGTGACCCGGGTCTTGAGCATGCGATCGGTGACGCCGGCGGCGCGCGCGGACGAGCGGGTGAAGACGCCGTACTGACGATGCGCGAGAAGTGCCAGCCGTTGATCGGGAGCGGTACGAGTGGTGCGAACGGACACGACGAACCTCCACGGGTCGCGAAGAACCAACGAACCGGGGAAGGCGGGGGAAGCGAGCCGTTCGGCAGCGACGGGGGAGAGCCGACGGGCGGGCCGCGAGATTCGGCTCGACGCCTCCGTCACCGTACCGCCCTCCGACGACGCGGAACCGGCCCGCAGATGCGGTTCTGATGGGGTGTACGGACCGATCCGGTCCGCGCAGACCATCAGAAGCGCGAGCGGGACCTCTGCCCCCGTTCTGATGGGGTGAACGGACCGATGCGGTCCGCACGGACCATCAGAAGCGTGAGGACCCCTCGAACAAGGCCGACGGGCCCGGCGGACAAGGGTCACAGGTGGCTACAGGGAGCCGGGGGAGCGGCCGATACGGCGGAAGGAGAGTCCTGAAGTTCGTGGGAGGCGTTCGGCCCCATGCTCGCCAGTCAGGCCCGTCGGTTCGGGGAGACCCTCGTCGATCGACACGTGCTGTCGCGCGACGACCTCGAACAGACGCTCCAAGACTGTGAGCACTCGGGTGAGCCGCTGCCGGCTGCACTGCTGCGCTCGGGCCTGGTCGGTTCGAAGGACCTCACCGCCGCGATCGCGACGAGTCTCGGAGTGCGGTTCATCGACTTCCAGGAGACGCCACTGCACCAGGACGCGCCCTCGATGCTGCCGCCCGAGGTCGCGCGCTGCCCATCGCGCGCTCGCCGTCGACTTCGAGGACAACAAGCTCGTCGTTGCGTTCGCGGAGCCGAACGACGACCTCGCACTCCACGCCATCGGCGCGGCGACCGGCTACGAGATCATCCCGGCCGTCGCCGATCGCAACGAGCTGGCCCGAGCCATCGACCAGGTCTACGGCCCGGCCGGCGGGTACGAGTCGGAGGGCAGCGTCGCGTCGACCGCGCTCGAGGTCGTGCGTGATCTCGGCGGCGAGGAGATGCACATCAACCAGCTCCTCGACGAGGTGCTCGCGCTCGGGGGTTCCGACCTGCACCTGACGGCGGGGACGCATCCGGTTGTGCGCGTCAACGGCGAGATGAGGCCGCTCACCGACCTCCCGGTGCTCAACGGATCGCAGATTCGCCAGATGGTCTACTCGGTGATCACGCAGAAGCAGCGCGAGAAGTTCGAGAACGAGCTCGAGCTCGACACGAGCTACACGCTCCCGGGCCGCAGCCGCTTCCGCATGAACGTGTTCCTGCAGCGCGACTCCGTCGGCTGCGTGATGCGCGTGATCCCGTACGAGATCGTCGACTTCGACAAGCTCGGGATCCCCTCCGCGGTGAAGGCGTGGTCGAACCTGCCGCGCGGGCTCGTGCTCGTGACCGGGCCGACCGGCAGCGGCAAGAGCACGACGCTCGCGTCGCTCGTCGACATCATCAACCGTGAGCGCGCCGTGCACATCATGACGGTGGAAGATCCGATCGAGTTCCTCCACCAGCACAAGCGCGCGATCGTCAACCAGCGCGAGGTCGGCGAGGACACGCACAGCTTCGCCAACGCGTTGAAGCACGTGCTGCGGCAGGACCCCGACGTGATCCTCGTCGGTGAGATGCGCGACCTCGAGACGATCAGCACCGCGCTCACCGCGGCGGAGACCGGTCACCTCGTGTTCGCGACGCTGCACACGCAGGACGCGCCGCAGTCGATCGACCGCATCATCGACGTGTTCCCCGCACACCAGCAGCAGCAGGTGCGAGTGCAGCTCGCGTCGTCGCTGCAGGGGATTTGCACGCAGCAGCTCCTGCCGACGCTCGACACGAAGGGTCGGGTCGCCGCGTGCGAGGTGCTCGTGGCGACGCCCGCCATCCGCAACCTCATCCGTGAGGGCAAGACGCACCAGATCTACTCCATGCTTGCAGGCGGGCGGCCGTTTCGGGATGACCACGATGGACATGTCGCTCGCGAAGCTCGCGCGTGCCCGCCAGATCTCGATCGACGTCGCGCGCGGAGTTCTGCGCGAACGACGAAGACCTCCGTCGCCTGATGGGTGCCTGACATGGCCACGACGTTCGCCTACAAGGTCAGGGACCGCGGCGGGAAGTTGATCCAGGGCACCCTCGAAGCCGACAGCGAGCAGCTGCTCATCGGCAAGTTGCGCTCGATGGGCTACATGCCCATCGACGTGCAGCAGCAGAACGCGGCGACGATGTCGAAGGAGCTGCACATCCCGTTCCTCGCGAACCGGGTGAAGCTCAAGGACGTCGCGATCTTCTCGCGCCAGTTCGCGACGATGATCAACTCGGGTCTGTCGCTGCTGCGTGCGTTGAGCATCCTGGCCGAGCAGACCGAGAGCCGCGCGCTCGCCGACATCGTCAACCAGGTGCGCATCGACGTCGAGAAGGGCTCGTCGCTGTCGGCCGCGCTGGCGCGGCACCCGAAGGCGTTCAACCGTCTCTACGTCGCGATGGTGAAGGCCGGCGAGGTCGGCGGTGTGCTCGACTCGGTGCTGCTGCGGCTCGCGGAGACGATCGAGAAGCAGGTCGAGCTGCGCCGCAAGGTGCGATCGGCGATGACATATCCGCTCGTCGTGATGGTGCTCGTGCTGCTCATCGTGAGCGCGATGCTCCTGTTCATCATCCCGATGTTCAAGGGCATCTACAAGGAGCTCGGCGGCACGCTGCCGATGCCGACGCAGATCCTGCTGTCGATCTCGGGCGTCGTGCGCAAGTTCTGGTACCTCATCTTCGGTGCCGAGGTCGGCGCGGTGTGGGGCTTCCGCCGCTGGATCAATACCGAGAACGGCCGGAACCGCTGGGACATCATCAAGCTGCGGATCCCGGTGTTCGGCGTGCTCGTGCGCAAGGCCGCATTGGCGCGTTTCGCGCGGACGCTCTCCGCGCTGGTGCGCTCGGGTGTACCGATTCTCGAGTCGCTCGACATCGTGGGCGAGACGTCGGGGAACCATGTCGTCACCGTGGCCGTGCAGGACACGCAGGTCGCGGTGAAGTCGGGTGAACCGATGTCGAAGCGGCTCGAACAGCACGCGGTGTTCCCGCCGATGGTCGTGCAGATGATGGCCGTCGGCGAGGAGACCGGAGCCCTCGACGAGATGCTCGACAAGATCGCCGACTTCTACGACCAGGAGGTCGAGGCGACGGTTGACGCGCTGACGAGTCTGATCGAGCCACTGCTGATCGTCGTGATGGGCGCCGCCGTCGGCGGGATGGTGATCTCGCTCTACCTGCCGATGTTCAACATCATCAAGCTGATCAAGTAGTCGCCACTAATCTCCGATCGTGGCGAACCGTCTGCGGTCGGCGTGGGCAGACCATTCGGCCCGACCCGACGACCCCGACGGTGACGTCCGCGTCCTGAAGCGTGCGCTCGCGGCCACCGTCGCGCTGCTCGTCGTCGCGCTCGCGGTGGAGGTCGCGTTCGCGGGACGGAGCGGTCACGGCGCCCTGAGCGACATTCCCGGCCGGTTGATCGCGCACCACATCCACGCGGGCGCGCTGCCGTATCTGGGTTGGCGGTGCGAGTACCCGGTCGTCGTCGGGATCGTGCAGTGGATCGCGTCCTGGTTCGGCGGGACACCCCTGGGTTTCCTGCTCGCGACCGCGGCCATCTCGAGCGGGCTCGCGGTCGTGCTCGTGGTCGTCGTGTTCCGCACGAGCGGTGCGCGTGTGTGGCACCTGGTGCTCGCGCCCGCGTTCGTGCTCTACGTGTTCCACAACTGGGACCTCGTTGCGCTGGTACCGGCCGTCGCCGGCGTCCTCGCCTTCGACGCCGAGCGCGACGGCTGGAGCGGCGCGTTCCTCGCGGTAGGTGCGTGCGCCAAGGTCTTTCCGGCGGTGTTCGTGCCGCCGCTCGTGGTCCGGCGCGTGCACGAGCGCGGCTGGCGCGCAGCGCTCCCGCTGGTTGTGAGCGCGACCGTGACGACGCTCGTGCTGAACGTGCCGTTCGTGGTCGGCGCGGAGCACAAGTGGGCGTATCCGTTCCGCTTTCAGGGCCGCCGACCGGCGACGTGGGGGACGCTCTGGTCGGTTCCCGGTCGCCTGCCAGTGGTCGGCTCGCACCTCGAGCTGCACGGCGGCTCGTTGGCGGACGTGCTCTCGATCGCGTCCCTCGCGATCGGGATCGCGCTGCTGTGCCTCGTCGCCGTCCGTCGGGCGCCGAGCGCGGTCGCCCTTGGCGCGGCCGCGACCGGCATCTTCCTGATCTGCAACAAGGTGTACTCGCCGAACTACGACATCTGGCTCGTGCCGTGGCTCGCGCTGCTCCCGGTCGCTCGTGGGTACCGGGTCGCGATCGGTGCGACCGCGACCGCAGTGTTCCTCGACGTGTTCGGCTTCTTCCACGGCTTCGTCAGCCGGTCGTTCGTGACGTCGACCCTGCCGTTCCTCGTGGTCGCGCGAGCGGTCGTGATCGGCGCGCTGGTGCTCGCCGTGCTGGAGGTCAGGCGGGCTGATCGTCGGGGACCGGCGCGGCCGGTGCCGCGTGCGAAGGTGCCGGAGGCACCGTGAGCACCGCCGGCCGGCGCAGGTGGCGCGCCGCGGTGACGAGCAAGCCGGTGCTGAGCCCGAGCACGAGCGCGACGAACGTCCGCGCCAACGACGGCGTGAGCGTCGTCGGAAGCTGCGACCGTGCCAGCGTCGTCACGTTCGCAAGACCGCTGCCGAACATGAGCACGACCGCCGCGACGAGGATCATCGCGGTCGCGTTCGCCGGCTCGCGGCGAGACCGAACGATCGCGCCGAGCGCGCTCAGCGCGACGGCGGCCCCGAGGATCGAGTACGCGGTCGACAGGAAGGCGTTCCACGCGTCTGCCGACGTCGCCGACCACTGCCCACCGATGAGCATGGTGACGATCACGACGAGCGCGATCAGCGAGAGGAACGCGACGACGGCCCAGCGGCGCGTGAAGCCGAGCAATCCGACGAGCAGCGCGGCGCCGAGCGCGAGCCCGAGTCGGGGAAGCGGGGACGGCCCGGGGATCCAACGCAGCTCACCGCGCACGACGACGGGTTGCCCGCGGTAGCGGAGCTCGACCCGCCAGATCGAGACGAGATGCGCGTGATTGCTCGAGCCACCGACGGCGGGAGGAGTACCGACGCCCATGTAGTGGACGCGGTGGTCGTGCCACGCGACCGTCTGGCCCGATCCGATCTGCTTCCACTCGGGCGGCGCCGACGCGTCGAACGACGCCGGTGCATCGGCGACGATCGTGCGGGTCCGGTTGAGGAACACCGCGGGTGAGCGCTGGTTCTCGAAGACGCCGCCGGGTCCGACGCGCAAGTAGGGCTCGTTGTCGTAGCCGAGGATCACGACATCGGTGCCGGTGTCGTTGTGCACCGCGATGTGCTGGCCGAGATCGCGTATCCACACGTGCAGGCCGGCGACGTCGGGGCTGACCGAGAGGATGCGGGATCGGATGTTGGTGGGCTGCTGGCCGACGACACCGTGCGCCCCCGCAGGGAGGGCCGCGAACGCAACGAACGCGGCGGCGAGCAGCGCCGACGATCGTGAGTGCGTGACGCGAGTGCGTCGAAGCGGCGCGACCGGGGCCATGCGGTCCATCGTCGCACTTCGAACACCGCCGGGGCGGATCGGTCATCGGCGTACGGGAACGCGTAGGGGGCGGGCTAGGTTCGCAACCGGTGCGCAAGGGATTCTTCGCTGTCCGGGTCGTCGCGCTCGCGGCGGTTGTGGTTGCTCGCCGCGCCGGCCGGCGCGCACGCGACCTTGATCGAAAGTGCGCCCGCCGCCGGGCAGTTCTATCCGCGGTCACCGGCGACGATCTCGCTGCGGTTCGACGAGAACGTCCAGGTCGGCCTGGGTGGGATCCGGCTGTTCGATTCCGGGGGCCATCGCATCGTCACGGGCAAGCCGAGCCAGGCCGACTCGGCCGCCACGGTGACCGTCACCGTACCGAAGCTCGGCAACGGCACGTACGTCACGACGTGGCGGGTCATCTCGGCCGACGGCCACCCGGTGCAGGGCGCGTTCACGTTCTCCATCGGCGTGAACCAGGCGACCGGCAACGCCGCGCAGCTCGCGAACCAGCTCCTTGCCGCGCAGGGCGGCAGCCGCGTCGTCGGGGTCATCGACGGTGCGCTCCGATTCGTCGAGTTCGCCGCTACCGGACTGATGGTCGGCGGGCTCATGTTCGTCTTGCTGTGCTGGCCCGAAGGGCGACGGTCGCGAGTGACGCGACGCCTCGTGCAGACCGCGTGGATCGCGGCCTTCGTCGGCGCGGTCGCGTCGATCCTCATCGGTGCCAGCTACACCGCGGGGCTCGGGTTCGCCGACTCGTTCAAGTGGTCGGTCGTCCACGACTTCGTCGACACCCACGTCGGCAACGTGCTCGTCGTGCGCGTCGTTCTGTTCGCGCTCGCCGCTGCACTGCGCCCGGTGCTCGTTCGCCGTGACGCGCCGCGCGGCTCGACGAAGGCGCTCACCGCGCTCGCAGGCGTCGCGCTGCTCGCGACGTTCACGTTCGCCGGTCACGCGCGCACCGGTATCCAGATCCCCTGGGCGGTCGTCGCCGACCTCGCGCACGTCAGCGCCTTCTCGCTTTGGTTCGGGGGACTCGCCGTCCTCCTCGTCGCGGTCGTGCGCCCGGAAGACCCGAGCGAGTTGGAGCCGGCGGTGCCCCGCTTCTCGCGGCTCGCGCTCGTGCTGGTGACGGTGCTCGTCGGTACCGGCACCTACCAGGCCTGGCGCCAGACCGGATCGATCGCGTCGTTGAAGGAGACGACCTACGGCCGGCTGCTGCTCGTGAAGATCGCACTCGTCGCGGTCGCCGTGGTTGCCGCCGCGGTGCGAGCCGCGACATCGTGCGCCGCCGCCTCGGTCACGCGGCGCGAGGGGAACGCCCACACCGGGGGTGAAGACGAGCCCGAATCGCTCTCTGCCGGCCCGGGTGCAACCGCGCTCGAGCGTCCGGCGCGACGCCGACGCCGAGACGGCGCGCCGGTTGCGCGTGAGCGTCGCGGTCGAAGCCGGCTTTCTCGTCCTCGTGCTCTGCGCGACCGCGTTGCTCGTGAACGCCGCGCCCGGCGCGCACGCGCACTGAACGCGCCGTTCGAACGAAACCTTCAGGCTGTCAACGGCTCGTTGCAATTCGAAGTGCTGGTCGCGCCGGCGAGGTCGGGGCCGAACGACTTGCACATCGAGCGCGTTCGAGGCGAACGGCACGCTCGCGCCCATCCTCGAGCTCGACGCCGAGCTGAGCGAACCGTCGAAGAACATCGCGCCGATCGACGTGCGCATGGTCCGCCTCGAAGCCGGTCACTACATCTCGAACGGGCTCGTCATTCCGTTCTCCGGTACGTGGCACCTGCAGATCAAGGCGCTCGTCACACCGATCGACGAGGAGAACGCGAGCCTCAAGATCCACGTCCGCGGGTACGCGCGCGTCGTCACGCGCGGGTCGGCGCGTTCAGAGCACTTCGCGCGTGTAGCGGACGATCGCTTCGATCTGCGCGCCGCTGAGCTTCGAGCCCCACGCCGGCATCGCGCCGCCCGCGCCGTTCGCCACGACGTTGATCTCGTTGCGGATGTTCGGGTAAGAGCGGGTCACGACTCCCGCGAGCCGCGGTCCCGTGAGGCCGAGCCCGGCCGGACCGTGGCAGCTCTGGCACTCCGAAACGTAGAGCCGGCGCCCGGCAAGCAGTGCCGCGTCGTTCGCGTGCGCGCCCGTCGGCTTCGGCGCGACAGCGCCTGAGTCGCCGTTCCCTCCGCAGCCCGCGACGGCGACTGCCCCGACGGCGAGCGTCGCGATCAGCGCCAAGGTCGCCAGAGACGATCGCATCGTGCCCGCTGCTCCGGGGGGCGAGGGTCCGAACGCGACCGAGCCTACGCGCCGCACGCGTCATTTCGACCTTGGGAATTCAAGCCTGGCGCAACCATCGCCGATATCCCACCAGCGAGATCCACCCATGCCGATCTCGCCGAATGCCATCACCCAGAGAGAGAAGGGTTCCCCCAAAGTGTTGACGAACCTCAGGGCCCGCAGGGACCGCGAGGAAGGTTTCACGCTCATCGAGCTGATGGTGGTCGTGCTGATCATTGCCATCCTGATCGCGATCGCCATTCCGACCTTCCTCGGTGCCCGCGAGCGAGCGCAAGACCGAGCGGCGCAGTCGAGCCTCCGTAACGCGTTGACGGCGGCGAAGACGGCCTACACCGACAACAGCGACTACTCGAAGTCCACCGACACCGACCTCGCGGCGATCGAGCCCAGCCTCAGCTACGAGGCCGCCGATACCGAGTCGACGGGTCCGAAGGACGTGAGTGTCGCAGTCTCCAACGTCACCGGGACCGACCAGCAGATCTGGGCGGCCGCCGTGCTCTCGAAGTCAGGCAAGTGCTTCCTGATCAAGGACCAGGCGACCGGCAGCGGTGCCGGCACGCTCTACGGGCCGCCCGCGACCCCGACGGCGTGTGACGGTACCGACGCTCTCAACGCCAGCGGCTCTTCCTGGTAGTCGGTTCTCGAAGCAAGCACCACGTGTGATCGGTCCGGGGCGGCGTGCCCCGGACCGACACGCGTGAAGATCCGATTGCTCCACTCGGCCGGGGGGATGCCGAAGAGTGATGCGATGCTCCGTCTACCCTGCGCGCGATGACCGGCCTGATCGTTGCGTGCAGCGCGCTGTTCGGCTTGTTGATCGGGTCGTTCGTCAACGTCGTGATCTGGCGGGTGCCGAGAGGCGAATCGGTGGTGTCGCCACCGTCGCACTGCCCGGGTTGCGACACCGCGATCTCGCCACGCGACAACGTGCCGGTGATCTCGTGGCTCATCCTGCGGGGTCGCTGCCGTTCGTGCGGCGCGCACATCTCGGTGCGCTACCCCCTCGTAGAACTCGCCTGCGCAGGGTTGTTCGCCGCGGTCGGTGCGCGCTTCGCGCACTCGTGGGCGTTGCCCGCGTACCTCGTGTTCGCCGCGGGTCTGCTCGCGATCTCGGTGATCGATCTCGAGCACTACGTGATCCCGAACCGGATCGTGTACCCGCTCGGTTTCATCGTGGTCCCACTGCTCGCGATCGGGGCGGCCGGCGACGGCGACTGGTGGGCGTTCGCGCGCGCGCTCATCGGTGCAGCCGCCGCGTTCGCGGTGCTGTTCACGATCCATGTCGTGTCGCCCGGCGGCATGGGCTTCGGCGACGTTCGCCTCTCCTTTCTGCTCGGGCTGTCGCTCGGCTTTCTCGGCGCGCTCGACGTCGTGTTCGGTCTCTTCCTCGGGTTCGCGTACGGCGCGGTCGTGGGGATCGCGCTGATGGCGACCCGTCGTCGCGGCCGGCGCCAGCACATCCCGTTCGGGCCCTTTCTCGCCGCGGGCACCCTCACGATCCTGCTCGTGGGCGGTCCGATCCTCGACTGGTACCGGGGGCTCGGCCGGGCCTGATCGGCCCCCGATGCGTCCTCTCCGCCGGCGCGGGGCCCGCCGGCGCGGGTCGGGCGCCGAGGTATCGCCGGTCCGACCGCGACGACCGCAGGACCCGCGCGCTCGGAACGTCCTGGTGGGGGCCATGTCTCAAGTTGAGCTTGAGGTATACCGATGTATCAATCTGAGGCTTCGGTTGACGATTGTTACAAGTGATGCTTACTGTGACTGGCGTGAAACTGCGAGGACAACGTGGCTCCTGAGCATCGCCTCCTCACCGTGCGAGAGGTCGCCGAGACCATGCGCGTCTCGAACATGACGGTGTACCGGCTCATCCGCGCCGGTGATCTCCCCGCGATCCGGGTCGGCAAGCACTTCCGCATCCGCGAGGGCGAGCTCGGCGACTACCTGGAGGCTCAGACCGTGCGAGGAGGTGGACCGTGGCCCGCGGCGTGATCGGACTCGACGTCGGAACGAACGCGGTCACCGTCGCGGAGGTCATTTCCGGTTCGCCGCCGCGCCTCGCGTCGTTCGGTCAGGTCGCGCTCGCGCGCGACGTGATGCGCGAAGGCGAGATCGTCGACACGGCCGCGGTAAGCGACGCGATCGCGCGGTTGCGCAGCGAGCTCGGACTTCGACGCGCCCGCGTGCGCGTCGGGCTCGCGAGCCCGCGCCTCATCGTGCGGCAGGTCGAGATGCCCGTGATGACGCGCGAAGAGCTTGCGGGCGCGTTGCGCTTCCAGGCGCAGGAGCTCATCCCGATCCCGCTCGACGAGGCCGTCATCGACTTCGCGATCCTCGGTACGACAGAATCCGATCCCGGCGAGCCCGTGATGCAGGTCTTGCTCGCCGCCGCGCAGTCCGCGACGGTCACCCGGCTCGTCGACGCGGTCGAGGGCGCAGGGCTCGGAGTGGAGTCGGTCGACCTCGTCCCGCTCGCGCTGATCCGGAGCCTGGCGCGTTCTGTGAGCGACAACGGCGCGGGTGCCGAAGGCATCGTGTCCTTCGGTGGAGGCGTCACGTGTGTCGTGGTCCACGAGAGCGGAGTCCCGCGCTTCGTGCGCGTGCTCGGCACCGGTGGGCGTGAGCTCACGGACGCGATCGCCGGTTCGCTCGAGCTGCCCTTCGACACTGCGGAGTCGGTGAAGCGGCAGGTCGGCAACGTCTCCGACGAGGTCGTCGCGCGAGCCCGCGGCGCGCTGGAACGCCCGCTCGCCGCGCTGCTCGACGAGGTGCGCTCGTCGCTCGACTACTACCGCAACCAGCCCGGCGCGGCCCGCCTGCTGCGGGTCGTGACGACGGGTGGTGGCGCGCTGCTCCCCGGTGTGGGCGACCGGCTCTCCGCGCTCGTCGGGCTGCCGGTGCAGATGGCCGACCCGCGCGACGCTCAGCGTCGGCGACATCGGCTTCGACACCGACGAGCTCCCGCGGCTCGACCCGTACATCCCGGCCGCGGTCGGGCTCGCGCTCCCGCCGGGTCCCGGTGGTGTCGCGATCGATCTCCTGCCCCGCACGTCACGCGCGCCGAGCTCGCGGACGCGGGCGATGGCAGGCGCAGCCGTCGGCGCGGCCGCGCTGATCGTGCTGCTCGCAATCCCCACGATCGCGCGCCAGCACTCGATCTCGAAGGAACACGAGAAGCTGAACGCGCAGCTCGATACGAACCGCCAGCTCCAGCAGCAGATCGGCCAGCTCACCGAGGCGCAGGCGAAGCAACAGCAGCTCGACTCGTTGCGCGGCCAGATCACCGGGTTGCTCGCGACCGACGTGTCGTGGAGTCGCATGCTCCAAGACATCGCCCGCACGATCCCGAGCGACGTCTGGCTCACCAGCTTCCAGGGAAGCGTCACGCAGCCGAGCGCGAGTACCGCGGCGCCCGCGACCACGACGACGGTGGCCGGATCTTCGGGTTCCAGCCCGACCAGCCCGACCACCCCGACGCCCGCGACGCCGGCGACACCGACGCTCGCCGGCACCGTGAACTTCAGTGCCGTCGGGCTCGACTACCCGTCGGTCGCCGACTGGCTGAAGATGATCCAGGAGCTGCCGTCGCTCAGTGATCTCTGGGTGCCGTCGGCGACGAAGGCCTCGATCGGCACGCAGGAGGTCGTCAACTTCACCTCGACCGCCACCCTCACGCCGAAGGCGCAATCCGACCGGCTGCAGAGCTACACCGTGGGGACGAAGCAATGAGGTCGCGGGTCGCGGTCGTCGGAGTGCTCGTCACGATCGTGGCGTTGCTGCTGTGGAACCTCGTGATCTTCGCGCCCAAGGGCCGGAGCCTCTCCGACGCGCGCGACAAGACCAAGGCGGCGAACGCGATCGAGGTGCAGGAGCGCAACCAACTCGCGCGCCTCAACGAGATCAGCAAGAACGGTCCTGAGATCGAGGCGCAGCTCGGCCGGCTCAACGCCGCCGTGCCCGTGAACCCCGACCTCGACGGCTTCATCGTCTCCGCGAACCAGATCGCGGTCGAGTCGGGGATCGACTGGCTCTCGGTGTCACCCGGCGTTCCGACCTCGGCGGGCGGCGGCCCGTCGGTGATCTCGTTGTCGATGCAGATCCAGGGCGGCTTCTTCCAGGTGCTCGACTACTTCAACCGCCTCGAGCGTATGGGCCGGCTCGTGATCGTCGACGGTGTCAACCTCGCAGCCGGCGCCGCGTCGGATTCGGGCTCGGGTTCGACGACCGCGACGGTTGCGACGAACGGGTCTCCGACGCTGGCGGCCACCGTCACCGCACGGATGTTCACCCAGGCCGCGCCGGCGGGCACGGCGGGCTCCGCGCCGACCTCGGGTCCGACCGGTTCGACGGCGGGGAACACTCCGGCCGCGAGCGGCAACGGCAACTCGAGCGGCGAGACCTCGACCACAGCGCAGGTGAACTGATGGGCAACGGGGAACGGCGTCGTCTGATCGTGTTGCTCTCCGTGGCCGGAGTGCTGGTCCTCGTCGCGATCGCGAAGTTCACGATCTTCAACGGCGGCGGATCGAAGTCGGCGTCGACGGTCGCGCCGACAACGGCAGTCGTCGGCGCGAGCAGTACGTCGAGTTCGACGACCGCGTCACGCTCGACGCAGCCGCCCGCGACGTTCAACGTCTTCGCGACGAAGAATCCCTTCGCGCCGGTCGTCATCGTGACACCGACGACGGGAAGCACCGGCTCGACCACGCCCACGACGGGCGGGACGGGTTCGACCACGCCGACGTCGGCGACGACCGGCGGGTCCACCACGACGACCACCGTGCCGAGCAACGAGCCGTCGCCGGGAACGTCGGTCGCGCTGCTCGACGTGTTCCAGCAGGCCGACGGCACGCCGATGGCCAAGGTGCAGGTGGGCTCGACCGTCTACACGGTCGGTGTCGGCGACGTGTTCGCCACGAGCTACCGCGTCGTCAGCATCAGCGCCCCCTGCGGCCAGTTCCTCTTCGGCGACGCTCCGTTCCGTCTCTGTGAGGGCGAAGAGGTCATCAAGTAGGGGGGTGGGTGAGGCCCTCCCCGTACACTTGTGCCGACCGCCCGGAGGAGCCCCCTTGTTGCGCTTTCTGACCGCGGGGGAGTCGCACGGCCCGGCGCTCGTCGTGATCGTCGAAGGGCTGCCTGCGGGTCTCCCGGTTCTCATCGACGACGTCGGCACGGAGCTCGCGCGCCGGCGCCTCGGTTACGGCCGCGGCCCGCGCATGAGGTTCGAGGCCGACAAGATCGAGTTCTTGGGTGGCGTGCGCCACGGTCGCACGTTGGGTTCCCCCGTCGCGATCCTCATCCACAACACCGAGTGGGAGACCGGGAAGTGGACGCAGGAGATGGCGTCGGCACCAGGCGCCACGGAAAAGCCCCTGACGCAGCCGCGCCCCGGCCACGCCGATCTCGCGGGGATGCAGAAGTACGGCTTCACCGACGCGCGCGACGTGCTCGAGCGCGCGAGCGCGCGCGAGACGGCGGCGCGTGTCGCGGCCGGCGCGCTCGCCAAGAAGCTGCTCTCGCACCTCGACATCGTCGTGCTGTCGCACGTCGTCGAGATGGGCGGTGCGCGCGCGTCGGCGGAGCGCCGGCCCGGTCCGGGCGATCTCGAACGGGTCGACGCGTCGCAGGTGCGCTGCTTCGACCCGGATGCCGAAGCCGAGATGATCGCCGCGATCAAGGCGGCCGCGAAGGCAGGCGACTCGCTCGGTGGTGTGCTCGAGGTGCTCGCCTACGGCGTGGCTCCCGGTCTCGGTTCGCACGTGCACTGGGACCGGCGGATCGACGGCCTGATCGCACAGGCGCTCATGAGCATCCAGGCGATGAAGGCGGTCGAGATCGGCGACGGGTTCGAGGTCGCGCGGCGGCGAGGGAGCGAGGCGCACGACCCGATCTCGTGGAGCGAGACCGAAGGGTACGTGCGCGAGACGAGCCGTGCGGGAGGGATCGAGGGCGGGATGACCACTGGCGCGACGCTGGTCGCGCGCGTCGCGATGAAACCGCTTGCGACGCTCAACCGCCCGGTGCTGAAGACGGTCGACACGGAGACGAAGGAGTCGACGGTGTCGTTCAAGGAGCGCACCGACGTCACCGCGGTGCCGGCGGCCGGCGTGGTCGCGGAGACGATGGTCGCACTCGTCCTCGCGTCGGAGGCGCTGCGCAAGTTCGGCGGCGACTCCCTCGCCGAGCTCCTCGCCAACCACGGTCACTACCTCCGGAGTCTGGAGTGAGTCCCCGGCATCTCGTCTTGATCGGCTTGATGGGGGCGGGGAAGTCGACGGTGGGCGCGCGTTGTGCGGACGCGCTCGGACGGGCGTTCGTCGACACCGACGAGCTCGTCGCGATGACTGCGGGGGCAACCGTGCCCGAGATCTTTGCCCGCGACGGTGAGGCTGCGTTCCGCGAGCTGGAACACGCGGCGATTGCCGACGCGTGCGCGGCGCCGGTTCCCGCCGTGATCGCGGCGGGCGGCGGCGCGGTCCTCGACGCCCGGAACCGTGAGCTGATGCACGGGCACGGGTTCGTCGTCTGGTTGCAGGCACCCGCCGCCGAACTGGCGAAGCGGGTCGGCGCCGGCGCCGACCGGCCGTTGCTGCGCGGTGATCCCGGCGCGTCGCTCGCGCGCCTCGAGTCGGTGCGTGCGCCCGCCTACGAAGCGACGGCCGACGCCGTCGTCGACACCGCCGGCCGCTCCGTCGACGCGGTCGTCGCCGACGTTCTCGCGGCCGTCGCGGACGCGGAGGAGCGCGTCGGATGAACCGGGTCCGCGTCGATCTCGGCGACCGCGCGTACGACGTCGTGATCGGGTCGGGCGCGCTCGCACAGGCCGGCGCCGTGCTCGCGGGCCGGCCGCGGGCCGTCGTCGTCACCCAGCACGCGCCGGCGGAACACGCGGCGGGCGTCGCGCGCGCGCTCGACGCCGCGGGCATCGCGAACACGATCCTCACGATGGGCGACGGCGAGGAGTGCAAGACGCTCGCGACGGTCGGCGCGCTCGCGAGTGAGTGCGCGGCCTGGGGGCTGCTGCGCGGCGACGCAATCGTCGCCGTCGGCGGCGGGATCGTCGGCGACGTCGCCGGCTTCCTCGCGGCGACCTATCACCGCGGGGTCGCGGTCGTGCAGGCACCCACGACGCTGCTGGCAATGGTCGACGCCGCGATCGGCGGGAAGACCGCGGTCAACCTCGCAGAGGGCAAGAACCTGCTCGGCGCGTTCCACCAACCCGTTGCGGTGCTCGCCGATCCGGCGGTGCTCGCGACCTTGCCCGCGCGTGAGTTCCGGTGTGGTCTCGGCGAGGTCGCGAAGTACACGTTGATCGGCGATGTCGAGCTGCTTGCGATCGTCGAGGAACGCGCCGCGGAGTTGCTCGCGCGCGACCCCGGCGTCGTGGCGGCGGTCGTGACGCTCGGAGCCGCGGCGAAGGCGCGCGTCGTCGCAGCCGACGAATACGAGCAGACCGGCGCGCGAGCGGTTCTGAACTACGGCCACACGCTCGCGCACGCGCTCGAGATCGCGGCCGGGCACGAGTTGCGGCACGGCGAGGCCGTCGCCGTGGGGCTCGCGTTCGCCGCGAACCTCGCGGCGGTGCTCGAACGGATCCCCGCCGACGCCGTCGAGCGCCACGAGCGAGTTCTCCGTGCGCTCGACCTGCCGCTCGAGGCGCCTCCGGGGCTGGCGGCCGCGCCGGTGATCGAGCTGATGCGGCGAGACAAGAAGGCCGCCGGCGGGCTCACCTTCGTGCTCGACGGTCCGCGCGGCATCGAGCGCGTCGACGACCCCGACCCGGCCGCGGTTGCGAAGGCGCTCGCCCTGGTCGGCATCTCCGAAGGGCTCCGCTGAATGGCCACGATCCTCCTTCTCTCCGGGCCCAACCTGAACCTGTTGGGTGAGCGGGAACCCGAGATCTACGGCTCGGCCACGCTCGACGATCTCGTCGCGATCGCGCGCGACGCCGCGGATCGCCACGGATACGAGCTCGAACACGCGCAGTCGAACCACGAGGGTGCACTCGTCGACGCGATCCAGTCCGCCCGCGGCCGGTGCGTGGCGATCGTCTTCAACCCGGGCGCGTTCACGCACTACGCGCACGCGCTTGCCGACGCGCTCGCGACCTTCGCGGGGGTCGTGGTCGAGCTGCACCTCTCCAACCCCAGTGCCCGCGAGCCATGGCGCCACACGAGCGTGGTCGCGCCCGTGGCCACGGGCACGATCGCCGGATTCGGCGCCGCGGGCTACCGGCTCGCGGTCGACGCCGTCGCGGCCCTTCTCGAGGAGCGTTCATGAACCCGACCGCAACCGGCGCGCTCGTCTCGGGGCTGGCCCCACTGGAGATCGCGGGTCGGCTCGACCGGCTCCGCGCGGGTGGGAGAGCTGGCCGTCGACGGCCTGCTCGTGACGCGGCTGCCGAACGTGCGGTACCTCACCGGCTTCACCGGTTCCGCGGGGATGCTGCTCGTTCTCGCCGACGAAGCCGTGTTCGTGTCCGACGGGCGCTACGGCGAACAGGCCCGCACCCAGCTCGGCGAGGCCGGGGTCGCGGCACGCGTCGAGATTCGCACGACCGCGTCGGAACAGCGCGCCGTCCTCGTCGACGCCGCGGCCGGCATCGCGCGCCTCGGGCTCGAGGACCACGACGTGAGCTGGGCGCAGCAGCGCGAGCTCGCCGAGGTCTTCGCGCCGATCGAGCTCGTGCCGGCGGGTGCGATCGTCGAAGACCTGCGGCGGGTGAAGGACGCCGGCGAGATCGACCGCATCGCGGCCGCGTGCGCGATCGCCGACGACGCGTTCGCGGCGGTCCTGCCGATGCTGCTCGACGGACCGACCGAGCGCGAGTTCGCGCTCGCCCTCGAGTTCGCGATGCGCGAGCGCGGCGCGACCCACATGAGCTTCGACCCGATCATCGCGGCCGGCCCGAACGGCGCGATGCCGCACGCGCGCCCGTCGGATCGCCCGATCGGACGGGGCGAGCTCGTGGTCTGCGACTTCGGCTGCGTCGTCGACGGCTACTGCTCCGACATGACCCGCACGGTCAGCGCCGGTGAGCCCGGGACCGAGGCCCGGCGCCTCTACGACCTCGTGCTCGCGAGCCAGCAGGCGGGCCGGGACGCGGTCGCGGCCGGGGTCGGCTGCGTCGACGTCGACCGGGCGTGCCGCGACGTCATCTCCGACGCGGGCTACGGGGAGGCGTTCTCGCACGGCACCGGTCACGGTGTCGGGCTCGAGATCCACGAGGCCCCCAGAGTTGCCTCATCGGCGGGTGGTACCTTGCTCGTCGGCGATGTCGTGACCGTCGAGCCGGGCGTGTACCTCCCCGGCGTGGGCGGCGTCCGCATCGAGGACACCGTCGTGGTCACCGCGTCCGGTTCGCGCCCCCTCACGCACACCCCCAAGGATCTGGTCCTGTGAGCATCTCCACGAACGACCTCAAGAACGGCATGGCCCTCGACCTGCCCGAGGGGCTCGTCACCGTCGTCGAGTTCCAGCACGTGAAGCCGGGCAAGGGCGGCGCGTTCGTCCGCACGAAGCTCAAGAACGTCCGCACCGGCGCGGTCATCGACCGCACCTACCGCGCCGACGAGAAGCTCGTGCTCGCGACGATCGACAAGCGCGAGATGCAGTTCTCCTACCGCGACGGCGACGACTACGTGTTCATGGACACCGAGACCTACGACCAGCTGCACGTCGCGCCGGGCTTGCTCGGCGACTCGGTCTCCTACCTGAAGGAGGGCGACACCGTCGTCCTGCCGATGTACAACTCGGAGATCGTCGGGGTCGACCTCCCCGCCGCCGTCGTGCTCGAGGTCACCCAGACCGAGCCCGGCATCCAGGGCGACCGGGTCTCCGGTGCCCGCAAGCCCGCGACGCTCGAGACCGGTCTGGTCGTGCAGGTCCCCCTCTTCGTCGAGACCGGCGAGCGCATCAAGGTCGACACGCGCACGGGCGAGTACCTCGCCCGGGCCTGACGATCCCGTGCCGACGCGACGCGAAGCAAGAGAGCGGGCGCTCGGCCTGGCGTACGAGGCCGAGATCCGCGGCGTCGATCTCGTCGCGATCCTCGTCGAGCAGCCGGTGCGCCCGGACGCGTTCACGTGCGAGCTCATCGAAGGCGTCGCGACCCACGGCGAGGAGATCGACGCCCTGCTGCGCAAGTACTCGGAGCACTGGGCCCTCGAACGCATGCCGGTCATCGACCGCACCCTCCTGCGGCTCTCCACCTTCGAGCTGGGATTCCTGCCCGACGTCCCCGCGGCGTCGGTCATCACCGAGGCCGTCGAGCTCGCGAAGCAGTACTCCACGAAGGACTCCGGCCGGTTCGTGAACGGATTGCTCAGTCGTATCGCCGACCAGCTGCGGCCGTGATGGCGGCCGGCACGAGCCTGCCGCAGACGATCGAGGAGGTCGTCGAGGAAGAGCTGGTCGTCCCCGACGTTCCGTGGATCGCGATCGTGTGGAACGACCCGGTGAACCTCATGTCCTACGTCGTGCTCGTGTTCCAGAAGGTGTTCGGCTACTCGCGCGAGAAGGCGACCCGCCTCATGTTGCAGGTGCACCACGAGGGCAAGGCCGTGGTGTCGAGCGGCACGCGGGAGAAGATCGAGGGCGACGTCGCGCGGCTGCATGCGCACGGGCTCTGGGCCACGATGCAGAAAGACCGCTGATGGCGCGCGGCCACTGGGTCCGGCGCGAGCGCGGCGGCGCGGTCGTGCTGCGGTTCGAGGCGATCGAGGCGGAGACGCTGGTGCAGGTCGCCGCCGACCTCCGGCACGCGCTCGAGGCCGGCGCCGCCGACGACCCGGTGACCCGGCGGCTCTTTCCGCGCGCCTACCTCGACCCGACCGAGGAGCAGGCCGAGGAGGAGTGGCAGGGGCTCGTGCACTCCGATCTCCTGCGCAGCCGCCTCGACGCCCTCGCGGCCGTCACGGCGAGCCTCGGCGCGGCGCCGAACCGCAAGGGGTACGTGGAGATCAGCCTCGGCGAGGACGCGCAGGGCGAGTGGCTCGGGGTCCTCAACGACGCCCGCCTCGCGCTCGGCACCACGCTCGACCTCACCGAGGAGACCGAGCTCGACGACTTCGCCCCCGACGACCCGCGCCGCGACGGGTTCCTCCTCTACGCCGCCCTCACCGCCCTGCAGGGCGAGCTCATCGACGCACTGCTCGTGTGACGCCGAGGCCCCGGTGCCGGGCCCCGCGTTCCCGGCCGTACCATTGGCGCCACCATGCAACCGTCACCGGCACCTTCCGGCCCCTCCGAATCGAGTGACGAGCCCGTCGCCCTACGGGTCGCGGCCGCCCTCTTCGACGGCGTCGCCGGCGCGGTGCGCGGCAAGGACGACGCCGTACGGCTCGCGCTCGTCGCACTCCTCTCGGGCGGCCATCTCCTCGTCGAGGACGTCCCCGGCACGGGCAAGACGCTGCTCGGCAAGAGCCTCGCCGCCGCGATCGGCGGTCGTTTCGGGCGGGTGCAGTGCACCCCCGACCTCCTCCCGTCCGACCTCACCGGCACGTCGGTGTACTCGCCCGCCACCGGCGCCTGGGATTTCCGACCGGGTCCGGTGTTCGCCAACGTCGTGCTCGTCGACGAGGTGAACCGGGCCTCGCCCCGCACCCAGGCCGCGCTCCTCGAACCAATGGAGGAGCACCAGGTCACCGTCGACGGCCTCACGCACGCGCTGCCCGACCCGTGCTTCATGATCGCGACCCAGAACCCCCTCGGTACCACCGGCACGTTCCCGCTCCCCGAGAGCCAGCTCGACCGGTTCGCGGTCGTGCTCGCGATGGGGCTGCCGGGTCGGGACGCCGAGCGCGAGATCCTCACCGGCACCGGCGGCGCGCCGGCGCTCGACGACCTCGAAGCCGTCACGACTCCCGAAGAGCTGCGCGCGGTGATCGCCGACGTTCGCCGCGTGTACTGCGCGGCCGCGGTGCTCGAGTACGTCCTCGACGTCTCGGCCGCGGTGCGCGCCCACCCCGACGTCGTGCTGGGTGCGTCGCCGCGCGCGACGCTCGCGCTCTTCCACGCCGCGCAGGCGCACGCGACCGTCGGCGGCCGGCGCTTCGTGACCCCCGACGACGTGAAGGCGGTCGCTCCGTCGGTCCTCGCACACCGGCTCGTGCTCGGCAGCGGCGTCGACATCGCGGCCGGGGACGCGACGGTGCGGTCGGTCCTCGAGGCGCTCGCGACGCCCCGGCCGTGAGCGCGGCGCCCGAGCCGGCATTTCCCGACGGTCCGCCGGTGCCGCGGCGTCCGCTCGCCGAGACCAACCGCCGGCCCCCGGGCGAGCTCAGCGCCGCGGGGCTCGGCCTGCTCCTGCTCGGCGTGTACGCGCTCGCGCAGGGCGCGCAAGGCGAGCACGACGCGCTCGTCGCGGTCGGCGCGTTCACGTTCGCGGTGCTCATCGTCGGGATCGCGTGGCCGATCGTCGCGTTGCGCGACGTCGGGGTCGAGGTGACCGCGCCGCGCGACACCACGGTCGGCGACCGCATCGCGCTCGCGCTCCGGCTCAGCGGGCGCGTGTCTCGGCTCGAGGTGCGGCTGCTCGACCCGCCGGGGGAGTGGCGGCGCACGGTCGCGCCCGGCGAGGGCGACCTGCTGCACGTCGCGTCGCGACGCGGGGTGTTCCGGATCGTGCGCGTCGAGCTGCGCAGCGGTGGGCCCCTCGGCGTGTTCCTCCGTCGGCGCACGGTGTGGGTCCGGTTGCCTGCTCCCGTCGCGGTCGGGCCGCGCCCCGTGGCGATGCCGGATCCCTCCGACACGCTCCCGATCGGTCTCGCGACGTCGCTGTCGGCCCGCACTGCGACACCGGGCGGGGATTCGGTGCGCTCGGTGCGCCCGTACGCGCCGGGAGACGCGGCGCGGTTGGTGCACTGGCCGACGAGCGCGCGCACGGGTGAGCTCGCGGTCAGGGAGCTCGAGCCTCCGGCCATCCGAGGAATCGCGATCGTCGTCGACCTCGAAGGCAGCGAGATGCAGATCGAGGCGGCCGCGAGCCGCGCGGCCGGCGCGGGTCGGGCCGCATTGCGTTCCGGCGCGCACGTCGTGCTGCTCACGCGTGAGGCCGACGGCCCGGTCGTCGCGTCGGTGCGCAACCCCCTCGAGCTGGGGCGGCGGTTGGCGCGTGCGGTCCCGGGTCGCGCGCCCGCGCCTCCGAAACACTGGCCGACGCTGCGGATCGGACCGGAGTGACCGAGCCGCAACGGCACCCGCGGATCGTCTCGCCCCGCTCGACGTGGGGGCTCGTCGCGGTCGCGTGCGCGGTCGCGCTCGGAGTCTCCGGCGCGCTCGCGGCGGAGGGCACCGGGCACCGCGCGGTCTACGGCGCCGGACTCGGTGCGCTCGCCGCGTTGCTGGCGGTGCTCGCGCTGCCGTCGGTACCGACCCGCACCGCGGCCTCGCTGATCGTCGTGCTCGGTGGTGTCGTCGTCGCCCGCCACGCGCGCCAGCCCGGCACGAGCCTCGCGCTCGTCGTCGCGTGGGCGGTGGCCACGCTCGTCGCGCTCGTGCTCATCGACCGCGCCGATCTCGACGAGCGTCCGCGCCTCGCCGCCGGCCCCGCGCCGCCGGGCGTCGGCGTGGAGACGGCCCGGGCCGTGGGCGGGCTCGGCCTCGCCGTTCTCCTCGTCGCCGCGCTGCTCGTGCCGGTGTTCGGGCACCGCCCGACGCCGCCGATCGGCGAGGGCCGGCTGCCGCACCTCGACGTGCTCGGCGGATCCACTTCGGTGCTCAGCGGGAGCGATCACCTCGACACGACGGTGCGTCCGCACCTCGGCAACGAGGTCGTCTTCACGGTGACCGCGTCGCGTCCCGAGTTCTGGCGCGGCGAGACGTTCGACGTCTGGGACGGCAGCACGTGGTCGCGATCCGACGATCACGTCGAGGCGCTCGCGAGCGCGGCCGACGGCGCCACGGTCGTGCCGCCACCGGGCTCGGTCCCGGGCAGCGGAGACACGCTGACGCAGACGTTCCACATCGAGGCGCCGTTCTCCGAGGTCGTCTTCGCGGCAGCCGAGCCGATCGAGGTCTCCTCGACGCGGATCCCGGTGGAACGCAGCGCCGACGGGACACTCCTGATGGACCAACCGCTCGGCCAGGGGTCGAGTTACCGCGTCGTGAGCCAGGTGCCCGACGCGACCACCGCGACCCTGCGCGCCGCGGACCCGGCTGCGGTCCCCGCGGTGATCACCTCCACCTACGCGCAACCGCCGGAGACGACGGCGCGCGTGAAGGCACTCGCCGCGAGCGTCACGGCCGGCGCGCCCACGGTGTACGACAAGGTGCGCGCGCTCGAAGCCTGGATGGGCGCGCACACCGAGTACTCGCTGAACGCGCCGACGGCCCGGCTCGGAGTCGACGTCGTCGACGACTTCCTCTTCAACGTGCGCAAGGGTTGGTGCGAACAGATCTCGAGCAGCCTCGTGGTGATGCTGCGCTCGCTCGGGATCCCGGCGCGCGAAGCCACGGGCTTCGTCCCCGGCGACCGCAGCCAGCTCACGGGCGAGTGGGTCGTGCGCGCGAAGCACGCGCACGCGTGGGCGGAGGTCTACTTCGCCGGGGTCGGATGGCAGGCCTTCGATCCGACTGCGAACGTGCCGCTCGCGGGCGACGCCCGCGCCCCACAGTCGCCGTGGTCGTGGATGGGCCATCATCTCCTGCTCGCGTTCGGGCTCGTCTTCGGCGGTGTGCTGCTCCTGGCCGCGGGCGCCGCGCTCCTCGGCGCGGCCCGCCGTCGCCATGCCCGCACCCGCTCGTGGGCCGCCCGCCGCTTCGATGAGCTCGAGCGGCTCGGCGCGAGAGCAGGGCGGCCGCGACGACCGAGCGAAACTGCTCCCGACTACGCCGCCGCGCTCGGCGAGGTGCTCGCCGAACCCGAGCTCGCGCGGGTCGGGGCGACGATCGACGCCGACGCGTTCTCGCCGGAGGGCGCCGGTGCCGGCGAGCGGGCGCGGGCCGAGGCTGTCCTCGCGGCGGCCGGATCCCGCCGCCTGATCGCGCCGGTGAGGTCGCTCGGCTGATCGCGGGGCGGAAACGAGTTCTGCGGTTTCGTGAGAGCGGCGCAGAGCCGTTCGGGGAACGAACGTTGCGCTTCGGAGTACTAAGGCCCTGGCTGGGTTCTCATGGCGTCGTCACGATGGGGTTGTGGTCGCGGCCTGCGATGCGCGGTGAGGTTTCTTACGCGAAAGGTGGTGCTCATGGGAGCACAGTCCGATCAGGTCAAGGGTCAGGTGAAAGAGGCTGCCGGCGCGTTGACGGGCAACAAAGACCTGGAATCCGAAGGCAAGGCAGACCGACGCGCAGGCGAAGCCAAGGAGAAGGTTGCCGATGCCAGGGACAAGGTCGACGAGGCCGCGGACACGGTGGTCGAGAAGGCCGAAACGGTGATCGACAAGGTGAAGCACGCGTTGCATCGAACGTAGCTGACTCGCTGGTCAGTGTTCGCTGACCGAAGCAGAGGGGGTTCCATGTACATCGGTGTCGGAACGCTCGTGGTCGTGCTCGTCATCGTCGCGATCGTCTACCTCATTCGTCGCGCCTGACAGATCGGTCGTTCCGGACGCGACGTGGTGCTCGATGAACGAAGAAGGTGGTGCGCCGTTGGCAGAAATCGTGATCTGGTGAACGATCACGCCAAAGAGAAGGGCGTGATCGTCATGGGCGACCACGGCGCGAGCGATGCCATCGACGATGTCGGGCACGCGAACGACAAGCCCGACGAAGTGGCCAACGGAGGGTTCCTGTCCGACCACCCTGAACGCCGGTCGTTCGAGTCGGTGTTTGCACGTCTGGTCGCGACATCGGGCATCGTGAGTGTCGGGACTGCTTACGACTCCCGATCGGCGTGGCGAGCAGACCGCACCCGAATCGGACAAACTTTGCGGATGACACGCACGGAACGACTCGTCACTATCGTCCTGACGGTCGCCGACCTGGATCGGTCGATGACGCTCTACCGCGACGGTTTCGGCGTCGACTTCCACGTCGGCGACCACGAGGGCAGCGACCCCTGGACGAGCGGTCGCCACGCGGCGACCTCGTGGACGGATGGAGCGTTCATGCACTTCGCGCTCTATGAGAGCAAGGACGGATCGACGACTTCGGGCGCTCAGATCGCGTTCCGTGTCGATGACATCGAACACGGCTCACGCCGACGCGGTGGCCGCTGGTGCGGAGGTGCTGCACGGGCCGATGTCTCAGCCCTGGGGCCGCTCGGCGAGATACCGCGACCTCGACGGCAACGTCGTCGAGTTGACCGAGCCGAGCCCCCAGTAGCGCCGGCGCCGGGCGATTCCGCACCGCGCCGCGGGCGTCGGGTACGCTGGCACGACCGTCACGGGGATCCCGAGAGATCCCTACGGGAAGGAAACGATGGCGCGAGACGCCGCCCCCCGGGGGCCCCGAACCGACGACGACGCGACCCGAGCCGAGGGTCGCGTTCTTTCGTTTCGGGCCGGAGTGTTCGACGCCGCGACGCTCCGCCGGGCGCTCATCCGCATCGCCCACGAGATCGTCGAGCGCAACCACGGTGCCGACGACGTGGTGCTCGTCGGGCTCTACACGCGGGGCGTGGCGCTCGCGCAGCGGCTGGCCGCGGCCATCGAGGAGTTCGAAGGGGTCTCGGTTCCGGTCGGCACCCTCGACGTGTCGTTCTTCCGCGACGACATCGGGTTGCGCGCGGTCCGACCGATCGGGCCGACCGAGGTCCCCGACGTCGCCGGCCGCGTCGTCGTGCTCGTCGACGACGTCTTCTACACCGGCCGTACCGCCCGGGCCGCGCTCGACGCGCTCGTCGACCTCGGGCGGCCGCGCACGGTGCAACTCGCGGTGCTCGTCGACCGTGGTCACCGCGAGCTGCCGATCCGTGCCGACTACGTCGGCAAGAACCTGCCCACCAAGACCGTCGAGGACGTGCGTGTCCGGCTCGACGAGACCGACGGCGCCGACGCCGTCGAGATCTGGGGTCCGCCGGGCGCGGGGGAGGTCGAGTCGTGAAGCACCTGCTCTCGGTCGACGATCTCGGCGGCCGGTCCGGCATCGAGGAGCTGCTCGACGCGTCGGAGTCGTTCCTCGAGGTGACGCGCCGCGACATCCCGAAGGTCCCCGCGCTGCGCGGCAAGACGGTGGTGACGCTCTTCTACGAGGACTCCACACGCACCCGGCTGTCGTTCGAGACGGCGGCGCGCCGGCTGTCAGCCGACACGATGAACTTCGGAGTGTCGACGTCGTCCGTGCACAAGGGCGAGAGCCTGCTCGACACCGTGCACACGATCGAGTCGATGGGCATCGACGCGATCGTCGTGCGGCACGGCGCGGCGGGCGCGCCGCATCGCATCGCGACGTGGACCGACGCGTCGGTGATCAACGCGGGCGACGGCCGCCACGAGCACCCGACGCAGGCGCTCCTCGACGCGTTCACGCTGCGTCGCCACCGCGGCCCGTCGCTCGACGGCTGCCGCATCGCGATCGTCGGCGACATCCGCCACTCGCGCGTCGCCCGCTCCGGCGCGCGCGTCTGGGCCGAGCTCGGCTGCGCCGTCACGCTCGTCGCGCCGCCGACGCTGCTACCGGAATCGCTGGCCGGTTGGCCGGTGGAGGCGAGCAGCGATCTCGACGACGTCCTCACCGAAGCCGACGTCGTCTACCTCTTGCGCATCCAGCACGAGCGCATCGCCGACTCGCGGTTCCCGAGCGTGCGCGAGTACCGCAGCCGCTGGGGTCTCACTGCGGCGCGCGCGGCGCGGCTGAAGCCCGACACCCTGGTGATGCACCCGGGCCCGATGAACCGGGGCGTCGAGATCGCCGACGAGATCGCCGACTCCGCGCGCTCGCTCGTCACCGAGCAGGTCGCGAACGGCGTCGCGGTGCGCATGGCCGTCCTCTACGCCATGCTCGGATCGGGAGGGCCCGTTGTCTGACCTCACGGTGCTCCTGCGCGGCGGCACGGTCGTCGACGAGAACGGTGAGCGGCGCGCCGACGTGCTCGTGCGCGACGGCGTGATCGCGGAGGTCGCCGAGAGGCTCGACGCGCCGGCGGGCGCAACCGTCCTCGACGCGCAGGGTGCGGTCGTCGCGCCGGGGCTCGTCGACATCCAGGTGCACTTCCGTGAACCGGGCCGGGAAGACAGCGAGACGATCGACACCGGGGCGCGCGGCGCCGCGCTCGGCGGCTTCACGGGCGTCGTGTGCATGCCGAACACCGATCCACCGCTCGACGACGCCGCGGTCGTGCAGTCGGTGCTCGAACGGGGCCGCGCGACGATCTGCGACGTGCACGTCGCCGGCTGCATCACGCGCGGCCGGCGGGGCACCGAGCTCGCGCCGATGGGGGAGCTCTACGACCTCGGCGTGCGCGTCTTCACCGACGACGGCGACTGCGTGGCGGACGCGGGCGTGATGCGGCACGCGTTCGAGTACAGCACCGCGTTCCCGGGTGCCGTCGTCGCGCAGCACGCGGAGGATCCCGCGCTCGCCGCGGGCGGGCACATGAACGAGGGGGAGTGGTCGAGCCGGCTCGGCATCCCCGGCCGCGCCGCGGAGGCCGAGATCACGATCGTCGCGCGCGATCTCGCGCTCGCCGCTCGCACCGGCGCGCGTTACCACGTGCTGCACCTCTCGACCGCGGGTGCGGCCGCGCTCGTGCGCGACGCGAAGGCGCGCGGCGTGCGCGTCACCGCCGAGGCGTCGCCGCAGCACTTCTCCCTCACCGACGAGCTGTGCGCGTCGTACGACCCGGTGTTCAAGATGAATCCGCCGCTGCGGACCGCGGCCGACGTCGAGGGCGTGATCGCCGGCCTCGTCGACGGCACGATCGACGCCATCGCCACCGACCACGCGCCGCACGCGCCGGAGACGAAGGCCGTCCCGTTCGTGGACGCGCCGCCCGGGATGCTCGGTACCGAGACCGCGCTCGGCGTCGCCATCACCCGGTTGGTCGAAGGCGGCCGCCTGCCGCTGGCCGCGGTGATCGGGCTCCTCTCGTGGAAGCCGGCACGCGTCGCGGGGCTCACCGAGCACGGGGGACCGATCGCGCCCGGCCGGCCGGCGCACCTTTGCGTGATCGACCCCGCGCAGCAATGGGTGGTCGACGCGACCCGCCTCGCGAGCCGGTCGCGCAACTCGCCCTTCGACGGATGGAAGCTGACCGGCAAGGTGCGGCACACGGTCTGCCGTGGCGAGCCGGTCGTGATCGACGGAGCCGCGCAACGGTGAGACCAACATGAGTGACCACGACGACGCGCAACTCGTGCTCGCCGACGGAGAGGTGTTCGAGGGCATCGCAATCGGCCATCGTCCCGACGACGGCGTCGCCGCGGGCGAGGTGGTGTTCAACACGGCGATGTCGGGATACCAGGAGATCGTCACCGACCCGTCGTATGCGGGTCAGGTGATCACCTTCACGTACCCGCACATCGGCAACTACGGCGTCAACGGCGACGACGAGGAGAGCCGCCACCCCCGATGCCGCGGCGTCATCGTGCGCGACCTCGCTCGGCACGCGTCGAGCTGGCGCGCGACCGAGACCCTCGACGGCTACCTGCGCCGCCACGGTGTCGCAGGCATCGCCGGGATCGACACGCGCCGGCTCACCCGTCACATCCGCGAGGCCGGCGCGATGCCAGGTGCGTTCGGCACCGCCGACTCCGGCGCGCTGCTCAACGCGGCGCGCGCCGATGGCGGCACCGACGGTCACGACCTCGCGAGCGAGGTGAGCACCTCCGAGCCCTATACGGTCGGGCCGGCCGACGCGGGCTACTTCGTGGTCGCCTACGACTTCGGCATCAAGACCTCGATCCTGGACCAGCTGACCGGGGCCGGCTGCCAGGTCGAGGTCGTGCCCGCGGCGACGAGCGCGCGCGACGTCCTGGCCCGCGAACCCGACGGTGTCTTCCTCTCGAACGGCCCTGGCGATCCTGCGGCCGTCTCGGGTGCGGTCCGCGAGATCGGCGCCTTGCTCGGCGAGGTACCCGTGTTCGGGATCTGCCTGGGGCACCAGATCATGAGCCTGGCGCTCGGCGCGCGCACCTTCAAGCTGCCGTTCGGGCACCACGGCGCGAACCACCCGGTGAGGCGCATCGCCGACGGGCAGGTCGAGATCACGAGCCAGAACCACAACTACGCCGTCGACCTCGAGTCGCTGCCGCCGGGTTCGGAGATGACGCACGTGAACCTCAACGACGGCGACGTCGAAGGCGTGCGCACCGCCGATCGCCGGTGCTTCTCGGTGCAATACCACCCCGAGGCCGGTCCCGGACCGCACGACGCCCGGTACCTGTTCGGCGACTTCCTCGAGCTGATGCGAGAGGCGAGCTGATGGGTCGGCGCGACGACCTCGAGACGATCCTGCTCGTCGGGAGCGGTCCGATCGTGATCGGGCAGGCGTGCGAGTTCGACTACTCCGGAACCCAGGCGTGCCGCGTCCTGCGCGCCGAGGGCTACCGCGTCGTGCTCGTGAACTCGAACCCGGCGACGATCATGACCGACCCGGAGTTCGCCGACGCGACGTACGTCGAACCGCTCGACGTCGATTCGCTGCGCCGCGTGATCGAGCAGGAACGGCCCGACGCCCTGCTGCCGACGCTCGGCGGCCAGACCGCGCTGAACCTCGCCGTCGAGCTGCACAACGCGGGGGTGCTCGACGAGTTCGGCGTCGAGCTGATCGGCGCGAACATCGACGCGATCCAGACGGCCGAGGACCGCAGCCGCTTCAAGGTCGCGATGCAGGAGATCGGGCTGAAGGTCCCGGCATCGGGGATCGCGTACACGCTGCCCGAAGCGCTCACGATCGGCGAGAGCGTCGGCTACCCGCTCATCGTGCGCCCCTCGTTCATCCTCGGCGGGGGCGGCACCGGCATCGCGCACGACGCCGACGAGCTGCGCGGAATCGCCGCGCGTGGGCTCGCGGCGAGCCCCGTGTCGGAGATCCTCCTCGAGCGCTCGGTCGCGGGGTGGAAGGAGTACGAGCTCGAGGTGATGCGCGACCACGCCGACAACGTGGTCGTCGTGTGCTCGATCGAGAACCTCGATCCGATGGGCGTCCATACCGGTGAGTCGATCACCGTCGCGCCCGCGCAGACCCTCACCGACGTCGAGTACCAGGAGATGCGCGACGCGGCGTTCAAGTGCATCCGCCGCATCGGCGTCGACACCGGCGGCTCCAACATCCAGTTCGCAGTGAACCCGGTCGACGGCGAGATGGTCGTCATCGAGATGAACCCGCGTGTCTCACGCTCGTCGGCGCTTGCGAGCAAGGCCACCGGCTTCCCGATCGCGAAGATCGCCGCGAAGCTCGCGGTGGGCTACACGCTCGACGAGGTGCGCAACGACATCACGCGCGAGACCCCGGCGAGCTTCGAGCCCACGATCGACTACGTCGTCACCAAGGTTCCGCGCTGGGCATTCGAGAAGCTCCCCGGCGCGTCGCCGATTCTCGGCACGATGATGCAGTCGGTCGGCGAGGTCATGGCGATCGGCCGCACGTTCCTCGAATCGCTGCAGAAGGCGCTGCGCTCGCTCGAGACCGGGCGCTACGGGCTCAACTGCGATCCCGGCGAACGGATCCTCGACGTTCTCGATGCCGAGGAGCTCGTCCGCGCCGCCGCGATCCCGACGCCGGAACGCATCTTCGAGGTCGAGGCCGCGCTGCGGAAGTTCGTGTCGGTCGAGCGTCTGCACGAGGTCACCGGCATCGACCCGTGGTTCCTCGAGCAGATCCTGCGCCTCGTCGAGGCGCGCGAATGGCTCGCCGGCAAGCGGCCCGAGGTGATGTCGGCGCGCGACTGGCGCACCGCGAAGCAGCTCGGCTTCTCCGACGCGCAGCTCGGCTACCTCTGGGACGTCGACGAGCACGACGTGCACGCCACGCGCCTGCGCGCCGGGGTGCGCGTCACCTACAAGACCGTCGACACCTGCGCGGCCGAGTTCGCGGCCCGCACGCCGTACCACTACGGCACCTATGAAGACGAAGACGAGGTCGCGCCGTTGGAGCGGCCTGCGGTCGTGATCCTCGGGAGCGGGCCGAACCGGATCGGTCAGGGCGTCGAGTTCGACTACTGCTGCGTGCACGCAGCCTTCGCGCTGTCGGATGCGGGCTACGAAACCGTGATGGTCAACTGCAACCCCGAGACGGTCTCCACCGACTACGACACGAGCGACCGGCTCTTCTTCGAACCGCTCACGAAGGAAGACGTCACCGCCGTGTGCGACGCGCTGGTGCGCGCGGCGGATGCCGCCGGCGGCGACGGCGTCGTCGATCTCGAACGCGCCCGCGGCGAGGTGGCGGGCGTGATCGTGAGCCTCGGTGGCCAGACGCCGTTGAAGCTCGCGTCGGAGCTCGAAGCCGCCGGTCAGCGGGTGCTCGGCACGAGCCCGACCTCGATCGACCTCGCCGAGGACCGCGAGCGCTTCAATGCGCTCTGCGAACGGCTCGGAATCCCACAACCCGCCGGTGGTGTCGCGACGACTCCGGCCGACGCGGTCGCGGTCGCGACGCAGATCGGTTACCCGGTGCTCGTGCGGCCGTCGTACGTGCTCGGTGGGCGCGCGATGGAGATCGTCTACGACGACACCGAACTGCGCCGGGTGATGGGCGCGCTCGAGGCGACCGGCAGTCTCGGCCGGGAGGGCGGGCTCTCGGCGCAGCGGCCCGCGCTCGTCGACCGGTTTCTCGAGGACGCGACCGAGGTCGACGTCGACGCGCTGCGCGATCGCGCCGGTGAGGTGCTGATCGGCGGGATCATGGAGCACATCGAGGAAGCCGGCGTGCACTCCGGCGACTCCGCATGTGCGATCCCACCGCCGACCCTTTCGCCCGAAGTGCTCGCGACGATCGAGCGGCACACCATCGCGCTCGCGAACGCGCTCGAGGTCGTCGGGTTGCTCAACGTGCAGTACGCGGTGCGCGACGGTCAGGTCTGGATCCTCGAGGCCAACCCGCGCGCGAGCCGCACGGTTCCGTTCGTGAGCAAGGCCACGGGCGTTCCGCTCGCGAAGGTCGCCGCCCGGCTCATGGTCGGCGCGACGCTCGCCGAGCTGCGCGCGAGCGGGTTCTTGCGCGAGCCGGCGATCGGCGAGCACGTCGCAGTCAAGGAAGCGGTGCTGCCGTTCCTCCGCTTCCCGCAGGTCGACACGATCCTCGGGCCCGAGATGCGCTCGACCGGCGAGGTGATGGGTATCGACCGTTCGTTCGGTCTCGCGTTCGCCAAGAGCCAGATCGCCGCGGGAAACCGCCTACCGCTCGGCGGCACCGTGTTCCTCTCCCTCGCAGATCGCGACAAGCACAGCGGCGTGCTGGCGGCGCGGCGATTCGTCGAGCTCGGCTTCACCCTCGCGGCGACGGCCGGGACCGCGGCCGAGCTCGAGCGCAACGGCCTGCCCGTCGCGACCCACGTGGCCAAGGTGGGGGAGGCGGTCGGCGTCGACGCCGTCGACCTCATCACCTCGGGCAAGGTCGATCTCGTGATCAACACCCCGCGCGGGCGCGGGCCGAGAGCCGACGGTGCCCACATCCGCCGCTCGGCGCTTCAGAACGGTGTCGCCTGCCTCACGACGGTTGCCGCCGGGCTGGCTGCCGCGGCCGGGATCGCGGAGCTCGCCGCGCACGAGCCGATCGCGCGGTCGTTGCAGCAGTACCACCGCGACGGTCAGCTGCGGTTCGGCGTGTGAAGGGGCGCGCACCCCGGCCGGATTCGGCGGCGACGGCCGTCGACCTGCGGACGAGCTGCGGACCGCTCTCGCTTCCGAACCCGATCGTCGCCGCGTCCGGCACGTTCGGCCACGGAGCCGAGCTGGCCGCGCTCTGCGACCCCGCCGGCGTCGGCGCGGTGACGGTGAAGTCCCTCGCCGCGTTCGCGTGGCCGGGCAATCCCGGCTTGCGCGTCACCGAGGCACCGGGTGGCGGCATGCTGAACTCGGTGGGGTTGGCCGGCCCGGGGGTCGACGCGTGGATCGCGTCCGACCTTCCCGCACTCGAAGCGCGCAGGCGCGCGCGTGATCGTGTCGATCTGGGGCCGCACCGTCGAGGAGTACGCCGCGGCCGCCGCGCCGCTGCGCGAGGTCGCCTCGCGCGTCGTGGCCCTCGAGGTGAACCTCAGCTGCCCGAACCTCGAGGATCGCCGCCGCGTCTTCGCGCATGCACCTGCGACCACCGCGGCCGCGTTGCTGGCGGTGCGCGACGCAGTCGGGCGCGGCGCTTCCCATCTTCGCGAAGCTCTCGCCCAACGTCACCGACGTGCGGGAGATCGCGGGTGCGGCGCTGGATGCCGGCGCCGACGGCCTCACGCTCGTGAACACGCTCATGGGTCTCGTCGTCGACGCGCGCCGCGGCGGCCGAAGCTCGGCGCGGGCGGCGGAGGTCTCTCCGGTCCGCCGCTCCGACCGGTCGCGCTGCGTGCCGTGCACGAGGTGAGTGCCGAGTACCCCGGGACGCCGATCATCGGAACGGGAGGCGTCTCGTCGGGCGAGCACGCAGTCGAGATGCTCCTCGCGGGCGCGAGCGCCGTGGGTGTGGGCACGGCGACGTTCGCGGAGCCGCGCGCGACGCTGCGGATCGTCGACGAGCTCGCGCAGTGGTGCGCGCGCCATCAGGTCGCGCGCGTGTCGGATCTCATCGGCAAGCTGGAGGACGCGTGATGGCAGACGACGTACGGCAACGGCTCGCGCTCGCGCTCGATCTCGACGACCTCGACGCCGCGCGGCGGCGCGCCGGCGAGCTCGCGCCGTGGATCGGCGTCGCGAAGATCGGTCTCGAGCTCTACGCCGCAGCCGGGCCCGAGTCGGTGCGCGCGCTGCGGGCCGACGGCTTTCGCGTATTCCTCGACGCGAAGCTGCACGACATCCCCACGACCGTCGGGCACGCGGCGCGCGTTCTCGGGCGGCTCGGGCCCGCGTACCTCAACCTCCATGCCGCGGGTGGCGTCGCCATGTTGATTGCAGGGGTGGAGGGGATGCGCGCGGGCGCCGCCGATGCCGGGATCGAGCCACCGACGCCGATCGCGGTCACGGTCCTCACGAGTGATCCCGATGCGACAGCGTTCGACTCGCGCCTCGCGGCCGCCGTCGCGGCGGGGTGCGGCGGTGTCGTGTGCTCGGTCCGCGAGCTCGACGCCGTGCACCGTGACGCGCCCGGCTTCGTGACCATCGTTCCCGGGGTGCGGCTCGCGTCGTCCGACGACGACGACCAGGCGCGCGTCGGGCGCCCGGCCGAGGTCGCGGCAGCCGGCGCCGACCTCATGGTGGTCGGGCGCACGGTGACCGCCGCAAGCGATCCGCGCGCGGCCGCCGCGCGGCTGCACGACGAGGTCGCGAACGCGTTGCGTTCCTCGCCCGACGCTTAGCCGAAACGGCCAATGCGTGCAACCGCCCGGCCCGTTGTCGCGCCGAACCAGCCTTGTATGCTGACCCGATCGTCGCCGGGGGGTGACCGGGAGTTCGCCGGGGCGAACCCGGAACCAGTCGATCGCAAAGGATGCCGCCGATGCCGAACCCTCCCTCGCTCACGCCCGAACAGCGTCAGCAGGCACTCGAGAAGGCCGCCGCGGCGCGCCGTCAGCGCGCGGAGGTGAAGGAGAAGCTGAAGATCGGTTCGTTGAACCTCACCGAGCTGTTCGAGCAACTCGACACACCTGATCCCGCGAGCGACATGCTCGCGAAGCTCAAGGTCGTGAGCGTGCTCGAGTCGCTCCCGGGAGTCGGCAAGGTCCGGGCGCGCAAGCTCATGGAGGAGCTCGAGATCTCCGAGAGCCGGCGGTTGCGCGGGCTCGGCACCAACCAGCGCCGCGCGTTGCTCGAGCGCTTCGGCCAGGCCTGACGCCGGCCGCCACTGACCCGCACGTGAACCGCGCGCGATCCCGTGGCGCGCGACGGCGCGGTCACCGCGACGCCCGAGCGCGCGGCCGGCGTTGAGCGAGATCGCGCGTCCCGGAGTCCTGCTGGTCGTCGCCGGGCCGTCGGGCGCGGGGAAGGGCACGATCGTCGCCCGGCTGCGGCGGATGGAGCCGGACCTCTTCTGGTCGGTGTCGTGGACGACGCGCGCGCCGCGCCCCGGGGAGGTCGACGGCGTCGACTATCACTTCGTCACCCGCGGGGAGTTCGAACGGTTGCGCGCGGAAGACGGCTTCCTCGAGCACTTCGACGTCTACGGCGACATGAAGGGCACTCCCGACGCACCGGTGCGCGACCACCTCGCGAAGGGTGGCGACGTGCTGCTCGAGGTGGACGTTCAGGGTGCGCTCGCGGTGAAGTCCCGCTATCCGGATGCCGTGCTGGTGTTCGTGCAGCCGCCGTCGCGGGCCGAGCAACGTGCCCGACTCGTGGCCCGGGCCCAGGACAGCGCCGAGCAGATCGAGCGGCGGCTGGCCGCCGCGGAGGCCGAGGAGGCCCTGGCGGGGCGTTTCGACCACGTCGTGGAGAACGACGACGCGAAGCGGGCCGCGGCCGAGGTCGCTGCTATCCTGGATGCGCGCCGGGGCGGCCGCGGCGAGTGACCGTGGCTGACCGCCCGCAACCTGCCGCCCGGCTCGCCGATCGGTTCCCGCACCACCCCGAGCACACTGGAGATCACCCACCATGGCCGAACGGCGCGCTTCGCTGATGCAACCCCGGGTGGAGGACCTCATGGACCGGGTCGACTCGAAGTTCACGCTCGTCACCCTGTCCGCGATGCGGGCCCGCGAGATCAACGACTACTACAACCAGCTCGGTGAGGGCCTCGGACGGATCGTCCCGCCGCAGGTCACCTCGGTGTCGCGCAAGCCGCTCTCGATCGCGCTGGAGGAGATCGACGCCGGCAAGATTCGCTACGAGCGCTTCGACCCGGACGCCGAGGCCGAAGGGGAGTCCGAAGCGGATGCCTCCGCCGCATCCGAAGAGGATGCGAGCACTCCGGCCTGAGCACGGGCCCGCGCGCCCTGCAGACCGGCGATCCCCATGACCGACGAGCGCGCTGATCCGGCGGGGCCCCGCGCCCCCTACGTCGTGCTCGGCGTCTGCGGTGGCATCGCCGCGTACAAGGCGGTCGAGGTCTGCCGCCGCCTCGTCGACGCCGGGGTCCACGTCGCACCGGTGCTGACCGCAGCCGCGACCCGGTTCGTCGGGCCGCTCACCTTCTCCGCGCTCGCCTCCGAACCGGCGCGCACCGCGCTGTTCGACGGCCCCGACGCGATCCCGCACACGCGCCTCGGCCAGGCCGCCGATCTCGTCGTCGTCGCGCCGGCGACGGCGCGGCTTCTCGGCGCCTACGCGGCCGGGCTCTCGAGCGATCTGCTCACCGCGACGTTGCTTGCGACCCGCGCGCCGGTGCTCGTCGCGCCCGCGATGCACACCGAGATGTGGGAACACCCCGCGGTGCAGGAGAACCTCGCAACCCTGCGCCGCCGCGGCGTCATGGTCGTCGAGCCCGAGGCCGGTCGGCTCGCGGGCGGCGACGTCGGCGCCGGACGGCTCGCGTCGCCCGACGCGATCGTCGCGACCGCGCTCGACCTGCTCGTACCCGACCGGTCGCTCGCGGGCGTCGCGGTTGTCGTCACGGCCGGCGGGACACGGGAACCGATCGATCCGGTGCGTTTCGTCGGCAACCGGTCGTCGGGGAAGATGGGCCACGCGATCGCACGCCAGGCCGCGCGGCGAGGGGCTGCGGTGACCCTCGTCACCACCGCCGCGCTGGGCGCCCCGGCCGGTGTCGACGTCGTGCGCGTCGAGACGGCCGAACAGATGGCCGCCGCCGTGCGCGACCTGGCTCCGCGCGCGGCCGTCGTCGTGATGGCGGCCGCGGTCGCCGACTTCCGCCCGAAGGCGGTGGCCGACGAGAAGCTCAAGAAGTCCGACGGTCTCCCGGAGATCCTGCTGGAGCCGACCCCCGACATCCTCGCCGCGCTCGGCGCCGCCAAGCCCCACGGTCAGGTGCTGGTGGGTTTCGCGGCCGAGACCACCGACGTCTGCGACAACGCCGCCGCGAAGCTCGAGGCCAAGCACGTCGACCTCATGGTCGCCAACGACGTGACGGCGCCCGGCGCCGGCTTCGAGGTCGACACCAACCGGGCGGTGCTGCTTGACTCCAGCGGCCGGATCGACGAGCTGGCGCTCATGAGCAAGGACGAGCTCGCGGGCGTCATCCTCGACCGGGTCGCGCAGCAGCGCGCCACCGAAGCGCCGGGCCGGTCCGGCACCAGCAAGGAGCAGCAGTGAGCAACCGTCACACCTTCACGTCAGAATCGGTCACGGAAGGCCACCCCGACAAGATGGCCGACGCCATCAGCGACTCGGTGCTCGACGCCGTGATGGCCGACGACCCGTATGGTCGGGTCGCGTGCGAGACGATGGTCACGACGGGGCTCTGCGTGGTCGCCGGTGAGATCAGCACGACGGCGCACATCGACGTGCCCCGCCTCGCGCGTGCCGCGATCTGCGGCATCGGCTACACGAACGCCGACTACGGCATCGACGGCAAGACCTGTGGCGTCATCGTCTCCATCGACGAGCAGTCGCCCGACATCGCGATGGGTGTCGACAAGGCCTACGAGCAGCGCGTCGGAACCGGCGATCCGTACGACGAGGTCGGCGCGGGCGACCAGGGAATGATGTTCGGCTACGCGTGCGACGAGACCGTCGACCTCATGCCGATGCCGATCTGGCTCGCGCACCGGCTCGCCGAGCGGCTCGCGCAGGTGCGGCGCGAAGGGCTCGTCGACTACCTCCGCCCCGACGGCAAGACGCAGGTGAGCATCGAGTACGAAGACGGCGTCCCGCGTCGCTTGCAGACGGTGCTCATCTCCACGCAGCACGGACCCGGCATCAGCATCGAGAAGGACCTGCGCCCCGCGCTCGAAGACCTCGTGATCCGGCCGACGCTGCCCGAGCAGTTCGCGAACGACCCCTTCGACATCTTCGTGAACCCGACGGGCGCGTTCGAGCTCGGCGGCCCGCACGCCGACTGCGGGCTCACCGGCCGCAAGATCATCGTCGACACCTACGGCGGGATGGCCCGGCACGGTGGCGGCGCGTTCTCGGGCAAGGACCCGACAAAGGTCGACCGTTCCGCTGCGTACGCGGTGCGCCAGATCGCGAAGAGCATCGTCGCCGCGGGGATCGCGAAGCGCTGCGAGGTGCAGGTCGCGTACGCGATCGGCGTCGCGCACCCGGTGTCGGTGATGGTCGACTCGTTCGGCACGAGCGAGATCGCGCCCGAGAAGCTCGAGCGCATCGTGCGCGAGGTCTTCGACATGCGGCCCGCCGCGATCATCGAGCGCCTCGACCTGCGCCGGCCGATCTTCCGGCGCACCGCTGCGTACGGGCACTTCGGCCGCACCGACGGTGAAGGCTTCGGGTGGGAGAACACCGACCCGTTCGCGGAGCACCTGCGGACTGCGGCGGCCGGCGTCGCGTAACGCCGACGCTCCGTCCGTGACCGCGACCCGGGTGTGCCGGGTCGTTCCCGACGTCGTCGCGGTCGATCGCGCCTTCGACTACTCGGTTCCGGAGGAGTTCGGCGCGCACGTGCGCGTCGGATCGATCGTGCGGGTGGCGCTGCACGGCCGGCGGGTACGCGGTTGGGTCGTCGCCGATCACGTCGTCTCCGAGGTCGAACCCGCGTCGTTGCGCGCAATCGCCGCGCTCGTGTCGGAAGGCCCGCCTCGCGCGGTCGTCGAGCTCAGCGTCCGGATGGCGCACCGCTTCTGCGGTCCGCGCGTCGCGCTGTTGCGCAGCGCGTCGCCGCCGAACCGTGTCGTACCCGGTTCGATCGTCGTCTCCGACGCCGCGAGCGCGCTCCCTTCGGAGTGGCCCGCCGCCCGTCATGGCGTGGGCTCGGCGGCGGACGCGACCGCGATCGCGTTGGCCGACGCGGCGCGGGCCCGGTCGGTCGCCGCAGTGCGCTGGCCGCCGCTGCTCGATCGGCGCCTGCTCGTCGCGAACCTGCTCGCCACGCGCGGCTCGAGCATCGTCGTGGTTGCCGACGCGGCCCGTGGTCACGCGCTCGTGGAGTGGCTGGCGCGCGCGGGAGCACGGGCGCTCTTCGTCCACTCCGATCTTCCCGACGCCGAACGCACGCGCGTCTGGGCCGCGGCCGCGGGCGGCGCGGTCGTCGTCGTCGGGGGGCGGATCGCGGCGTGGTCACCGGTACCGGATCTCGCGGCCGCGGTCGTCGTCGACGACTCCGACGAGGCGTTGAAGGAGGAGCGCGCGCCGACGTGGCACGCGCGCGAGGTGCTCGCGGCGCGCACTGCCGCGGCGGGCGCCCGGTTCGCGGTCGTGTCGGCGGCGCCGAGCGTGGAGATCGAGGTCCGTGCCGGCACGATCGAGGCGCCGACGCGCGCCCTCGAAGCCGCGGGCTGGCCGCGTGTGGAGGTGATCGACCGGGGGGAGGAACCGCCGGGTGCCGGGCTGCTCTCGGATCGTCTCGCTCGAGGCCCTGCGCGACACGACCGGCTCGGGTTCGGCGGCGGTCTGCGTGCTCAACCGGCGCGGCCGGGTTCGACTTCTCGCGTGCGACACCTGCCGGCGTCTCGTGCGCTGGGACCGCGATGGCGCGCCGGTGTGGGACGCGAGCGGCGCGCCCGTCGGCGTGGGAGACGCGCCGGCGCCCCGTCCCGACGTCTGCCCGCACTGCGGGGGGACGCGGTTGCGGGTGTTGCGCTCGGGGATCAGCCGCGTGCGCGACGAGCTCGCCGCGTTGCTCGGTGGCGCGGCGGTGGCCGAGGTCGACGCCACGACGACCGAGATCGCCGATGCGGCCGTGCTCGTCGGGACCGAGGCGGTGCTGCAGCGGGTCGAGGTGCGCCGGCGCCGGCCGCTCCTCGTCGCCTTCCTCGATTTCGACCAGGAGCTGCTCGCCCCGCGAGCGCGCGCGGCGGAACAGGCGCTCTGGCTCGTCGTGCGCGCGGCCCGGCTGGTCGCGACGCACGACCGCTCCGACAGCCGCGTGCTGTTGCAGACGCGTACGCCCGGACACGAGGTCGTCCGCGCCGCGGTCGCCGGCGATCCCGCGCTCGTCGCGGAGGGCGAGCGCGCCCGGCTGCGCGCCTTGCGCTTCCCGCCCTTCGGCGGGCTCGCCGAGCTCTCGGGCGCCCCCGCCGCGGTCGATGTCGCGCTCAGCGCGCTCCGCCTGCCCACCGGGTCCGCGTGGCGACGGGGTGGGTCGGAGATCGACGTGCTCGGGCCCGACCGGCGCGGCCCGACGGCCCATGCCCTGGTGCGCGGCCCCGATGCCGACGCCGTCGCCGACGTGCTCGGCCCGGTCCTGGGCCCCGCCCGCGCCGCCGGCCGCCTCCACGTCGAGGTCGACCCGCTGCGGATCTGAGCCGGTTTTCCTCGTTCTGATGGTCTTGGCGGACCGATACGGTCCGATAAACCCATCAGAAGACGGCGCGCCCGGGCGGGCACGCGGGTTTGCGTTCTGATGGTCTGAACGGACCGATACGGTCCGGAAAGCCCATCAGAAGCGGCAAGTAACCTGGAGTGTGATGGCGACGTATCCGATCCGGCAGTTCGGGGACCCGGTTCTGAAGCGGCCGACCGCGCCCGTCGCCGAGTTCGACGGCGCGCTCGCGAAGCTCGTCGACGCGATGTTCGAGACGATGTACGCGGCCCCGGGTGTGGGCCTTGCGGCGCCGCAGGTCGGCGTGCAGCGCCGCTTCTTCGTCTACGACTCGGGCGAGGGACCGCACGTTCTCGTGAACCCCACGATCGTCGAGACCGACGGAGAGTGGACCTACGAAGAGGGCTGCTTGAGCCTCCCGGGTCTGGCGTTCGAGGTCGTGCGCCCGAAGGTGGTCACCGTCACCGGCCTCGACCTCGACGGCGACGACGTCACCATCGTGGGCGACGAGCTGCTCGGCCGGCTCCTCCTGCACGAGATCGACCACCTCGACGGCGTGCTCATGCTCGAGCGGCTCGAACCCGCCGACCGCAAGCTCGCGCTGCGCACCCTGCGGGAGCAGGCGATGAACGGCTCGCTGCTGCCCACCGAGCGCCGCCACGCGCTCTGAGCCGGTCGGTCCGCGCATCGCACCGCTGCGCGTCGCGTTCCTCGGCAGTCCCGCCGATGCCGCGCCCCCGCTGCGCGCGCTCGTGCAGGCCGGCTTCGAGGTCGCGCTCGTCGTCACTCGCCCCGATCGCCGGCGCGGGCGCGGACACGGTCTTTCGCCGAGCCCGGTGAAGGCCGCGGCCCTCGACCTCGGGCTCCCGGTGGTCACGCCCGAGCGAGCCGGCGACGCCCACGAAGACCTCGTGGCGAGCGGCGCGGTGCTGGGAGTCGTGGTCGCCTACGGCCAGTTGCTGCGGCCGGCCCTGCTCGCCGCGTTGCCGGAGGGATTCGTGAACCTGCACTTCTCGCTGCTGCCCCGGTGGCGGGGCGCGGCGCCCGTCGAGCGGGCGATCCTCGCGGGCGACCGGGAGACGGGCGTGTGCCTGATGCGGATCGAGGAGGGGCTCGACACCGGCGGGGTCTTCGCGTCGGCGCGCGTCGAGATCGGTGGCACCGAGACGGCCGGCGAGTTGCGCTCCCGGCTCGTCGCGATCGGGAGCGAGCTCCTCGTGCGCAACCTGGCCGCGGTGCCGGGTGCGGTGCCCGATCTGCAGCGCGGCGAACCGACCTATGCCGACAAGCTCACGGTCGAAGAGTTCGAGATCGACGCCGCGGCGCCCGCGGAGCACGTGGTCCGGATCGTGCGGGCGGGAAACCCGAAGCCGGGGGCGTGGTGCACGATCGGCGGCCGGCGCGTGAAGGTGTGGCGGGCGCGCGTCGTTCCGACCGCGGGTGGCGGGGCGAGCAGTGCTGCCGGCGCTCCGGGTTCGCTCGCCAAGCAGGGCGTCCTCGTGCTGGCCGACGGCGCGGTCGAGCTCGTCGAGGTGCAGCCCGAGGGGAAGCGGGTGATGAGCGGCGCCGCGCTGGTCGCGGGGCTGGCACCCGACCGGCGCGCGCTCGACCGCTCGTGACGGCCCGCGCCGTCGCGCTGGGCGCGCTCGAACGGATCGAGCACGGCGCCTACGCGAATCTCGTGCTGCCGTCGTCGCTGCGCGCCTCCGACCTCGACACGCGCGACCGCGCGCTCGCGACGGAGCTCGTGTACGGAACCGTTCGGCGCCGCCGGGCACTCGACTGGCTGATCGCGCCGTGCTCGTCGCAGCCGCTCGCGAAGCTCGAACCGGTCGTGCGGTGCGCGCTGCGGCTCGGCGCGTACCAGTTGACCGAGGGCGTCGCGCCGCACGCAGCCGTGAGTGAGACGGTCGCCGCGGTCGCGCGGGTCGCGCCGCGCGCACGCGGGTACGTCAACGGTGTGTTGCGAGCGGTCGCGCGCGCGGGCCCGCCGTGGCGGTGGCCGGAAGGCGATGACGTCGAAGCCCTCGGCGTGCGGTACTCGCATCCGGATTGGATCGTCGCGCTGCTCGTCGAGCAGTTCGGCGTGGAAGTGGCGCGCGCGCAGCTCGAGGTGGCCGACACGCGACCCCCGGTCACGTTGCGCGTCAACCCCCAGCGCGCGACGCCCGAAGCAGTCGAGGCCGAGCTCGTCGCGGCCGGCGGGCGGGTGACGCGCGGCGGCCTGGTGCCCGACGCCCTCGTCGTCTCGGGTCTTGGTGATCCGGGTGCGCTCGCCTCCGTGCGCGACGGGCGCGCGACACCCCAGGACCAGGCGAGCCAGGTCGTCGCGCAGCTCGTCTCGGAGCGGCTCCCGGCGAACGCGCGCGTCCTCGACGTCGCGGCCGCGCCCGGGGGGAAGGCGACGGCGATCGCCGAGCGCGCGCCCGAAGGTTCCCTCGTGGTCGCGGCCGACCTGAACGCGTCGCGAGCGCGGCTCGTCGCGGAGGGGAGCGAGCGCCTCGGGCTGGGGGCCCGCCTCGCGGTGATCGTCGCCGACGGCCGCCGCCCGCCGGTGCCGTCCGCGACCTTCGACACCGTCCTGCTCGACGCGCCCTGCAGCGGTCTCGGCGTCCTGCGCCGCCGGCCCGATGCGCGGTGGCGCGTCGGCCCCGACGACGTCTCGACCCTCGCGGTGCTCCAGCAGGAGCTGCTGGTGGCGGCCGCGGAGGTGCTGCGGCCCGGCGGGATCCTGGCGTACGCGGTCTGCACCCTCAGCGCGGCCGAGACCCTCGCCGTCGACGCGTTCGCGGCGCAGCACCTTCCGACCCTGCGACCGCTCACGCCCCCCGGTTCGCCGTGGCACCCGCACGGTCGCGGCGCGCTGCTCCTGCCCTCCGCGGCGGGCACCGACGGGATGTTCGTGCTGCTGCTCGCCTCCGACGGCGCCGGCGGGCCCATTCGCGGGGGCGCGTTAGCCTCGCCGTCGTGAAGCTCGCGCCGTCCATCCTCGCCGCCGACTTCGCGCATCTCGCCGCCGACGTCGAGCGCGTCGCGGCCGAATCCGACCTCCTGCACGTCGACTGCATGGACGGGCACTACGTCCCGAACCTCACGATCGGTCCGCCGGTCGTGAAGTCGTTGCGCCCGCACACGGATCTCTTCCTCGACTGCCATCTCATGGTGTCGAATCCCGGTGATCTCCTCGATGCGTTCGCAGCTGCGGGTGCCGACGGCTGCACCGTGCACGTCGAGCTCGGCGATCCGCGCCCGCTCTTCGACCGGATCCGCGGCCACGGCATGCGCGTCGGGCTCACGTTCGAGCCGGAGACGCCGTTCGCGGCGGTGGAGCCGTACCTCGGCGACATCGACGTCCTCCTCGTGATGAGCGTGCACACCGGCTTCGGCGGGCAGCCGTTCATTCCCGAGGTGCTCGACAAGGCGCACGCCGCGCGCGCCGCGATCGACGCGCGCGGGCTCGCGGTCGAGATCGAGATCGACGGCGGGATCACCGTCGACACCGCGCCGCTCGCGGCGGCCGTCGGCGTCGACATCTTCGTCGCGGGGACGGCCATCTTCCGCCAACCCGATCCCGCGGCCGCGGCTCGGGAGTTGCGGGCCGCGGTGGCAGGCGCCCGCGCCGCACGCTGACAACGTCCCGGCTGAGCGGCACGGCGCTCGCGCGCCGAGGCCGGGACCTCGTGATCTCTGGAGGTGCTGCGGTGGAAGCTCGCCGAGCGAAGGTGCTGACGGTTTCCGACGGCGTGGTCGCGGGACGCGCGAAGACCAGTCGGGCGACGCGCTCGTCGAGGCGTTGCAGGCCGCCGGCTACGACGTCGTCGAGCGCCGGGTCGTCGCCGACGGCGTCAACTCGGTGGCCCGCGCGTTGCGTGAGCTCACGCAGGGCTTCACCGGGCTCGTGTTCACCACGGGCGGAACCGGATTCGGCCCGCGTGACCACACGCCCGAAGGTACGAGCGAAGTGCTCGAGCGCCCGGCGCCCGGTCTCGCCGAGGCGATCCGCACCGTGAGCAACGAGGGCGGCCGTGGCTTCGGAATGCTCTCGCGCGGTGTCGCCGGCGTGCGTGGATGCGCGCTGATCGTCAACTGCCCAGGCAGTGTGAGCGGTGCGCGCGAGGCCTTCGGTGCCGTCGCCGGCGTTCTCGATCACGCGCTCGATCTGATCTCCGGTGGTCATCCGCATTGAGCAACTGCAGGGTGCGGCACGGATGAACGACGACGAGCTCATGGCGCGCGCGGCCGAAGTCGGCGCCGCGGTCCGGCGCCGCACCGCTCCGAACCCGTGGGTGGGATGCGTCATCGCGCGTGACGGTCTGGTCGTCGGCGAAGGCGCGACGCACCCTCCTGGCGGGCCGCACGCCGAAGCCGCCGCCCTGGCGGCTGCGGGTGATCGGGCGCGCGGCGCGACCGTCTACACCACTCTCGAACCCTGCGCTCACCACGGGCGCACTCCGCCGTGCGTCGACGCGCTCGTCGCGGCCGGCGTCACGCGCGTTGTCGCCGCGATCGCCGACCCCGACCCGCAGGTTGCGGGACGCGGTCATGCCGCGCTGCGCGACGCGGGGATCACCGTCGACGTCGGGATCGGCGCTCGGGGGGCCGAGCAGTGCCTCGCGCCCTACCTCGTCCACCGCCGCGAGGCGCGCAGCTACGTGGTGCTCAAGTCCGCGACGAGCCTCGACGGCCGGGTCGCGGCGGCCGACGGCGCGTCGCGGTGGATCACGGGTGAAGCAGCACGCGCCGACGCGCACGAGCGCCGCGCCGACTCCCAGGCGATCCTCGTCGGATCGGGCACCGCACTCGCGGATCGCCCCGCGCTGACCGTCCGCGACGCGACCGGCCCGCTCGGACCGCCACCGCTGCGCGTCCTCGTCGACGCGCGCGGCCGGGTCCCCGCCTCCGGGCCGTTGTTCGACTCCGGGCTCGCGCCGACCCTCGTCGTCACCACGGCACAGGCGCCGGAGCGGGCGCGGCAGGCCTGGGCCGGCGCGGGTGTGGAAGTCGAGACGATCGGTGCCGCGCCGGAGCCCGATCCGTCGGTGCACCCGTCGGCGGGCGGCGGCGTCGATCTCGCCGCGCTGCTCGTGCGGCTCGGCGCGCGCGGCGTCCTCCAGGTCCTGGTGGAGGGGGGCCCGACGCTGCACGGGGCCTTCCTCGAGGCCGGATTCGTCGACCGGATCTTCGCCTACGTGGCGCCCGTCGTCCTCGGCGTCGGTGGCCGGGCCGGCTTCGGGATCGCGCCCGGCCCCGCGCTCGACCGCGCCCCGCGCTACCGGCTCGTCGGGGTCGCGCGGCTCGGCGACGACGTGCGCCTCGAGTACGAACCGGCTGGCGATCGCGGCCCGCGCGCCGCGTCGGTGAGCGGATCATGACGGCCGATCGCCGGCCCCGGTCCCGTTCCGGTTCGTCGCCTGCTCGCAGCGCGGTCAGAATCTTGGCCGTGACGGCACCGCCCGAGCCCGTCGTCGACATCGAGCCCGAGCAGCTCATCCAGTGTGTCGCGTCCGCGCACATCCCGACGCGCCACGGCGAGTTCATCGCGTACGTCTACGAGGCGCGCCTCGACGGCACCGAGCACGTCGCGTTCGTGCGGGGCGACGTCACCGGCCACGAGAACGTGCTCGCGCGGGTGCATTCCGAGTGCCTCACCGGCGATGTCTTCGGCTCGCGCCGCTGCGACTGCGGCCCGCAGCTCGATCTCGCACTCGCGCGCGTCGCCGCCGAAGACCGCGGTGTCGTCGTCTACCTGCGCGGCCATGAAGGGCGGGGGATCGGCCTCGGCCACAAGCTGCGCGCGTACGCGCTGCAGGAGCAGGGTCGCGACACGGTCGAGGCGAACCTCGAGCTCGGGTTCCCCGTCGATTCCCGCGAGTACGGCATCGGTGCCCGCATCCTCCTCGACCTCGGCGTCACCTCGATGCGGTTCATGACGAACAACCCGCGCAAGTGCGAAGTCATGGAGCGGTACGGGCTGGAGATCCGCGAGCGCGTTCCGCTCGTTGCCGCTCCCACCGACGAGAACATCGCGTACCTGCGGGCCAAGCAGGAGAAGCTGGGCCACCTGCTCGACCTCGGCGACGACGACCTGCGCCCGCGCTGACGCGCTTTGCCCGACGATCCGCGTCCCCTCGTCTACGAGCGCATCGGCATCGGGTACCGCCGGACCCGTCACGCCGATCCGCACATCGCGGCTCGGATCACCGCCGCGCTCGGTGCCGCGCGCCGCATCGTCAACGTCGGTGCCGGCACCGGCAACTACGAGCCGACCGACCGCGAGGTCGTCGCGGTCGAACCGGCGCGCGCGATGCTCGAGCAACGCGCGTCGACCGCGGCGCCTGCGGTGCAGGGCGCGGCCGAGGCCCTGCCGTTCGACGACGACGCGTTCGACGTCGCGCTTGCGGTGCTCACGATCCATCACTGGCGCGATCGCGCCGCGGGGCTCGCCGAGTTGCGTCGCGTCGCGCCCGCGCAGGTGTGCTTCGTGTTCGAGACCGCGATGACCGACTCGTTCTGGCTCGTCGCCGAGTACTTCCCCGAGATCCTGCAGCTCGGATCGGAGCAGGCGGCGCCCTCGACGGCGATGCTGCGCGAGCACCTCGAGGTCGAGCGGGTCGAGGTGGTGCCGGTGCCGGCTGACTGCGTCGACGGGTTCGCCGGGTGCTACTGGAACCGGCCCGAGGCCTATCTCGATCCCGAGGTGCGCGCCGGCATGTCGTCGTTCGCGCAGCTCGATCCCGCCGTCGCGGCGCGTGGCGTGGAGCGGTTGCGCGCCGACCTGCGCACCGGCGCCTGGGAGGCGAAGCACGGTGAGCTGCGGGAGCGCAGCGAGTACGACCTCGGCTACCGCCTCGTGATTTCCGGCCGGATCGGCGCGGGCGGCCGGTAGCCTGGGCCTGATGTTGCGACTCGTCCTGCCGAAGGGATCGCTCGAGCGGGCGACCCTGCAACTGTTCGAAGACGCCGATCTCGCCGTCGTGCGCGCCTCCGACGTCGACTACCGCGCCAACATCGACGACCCGCGCGTCGACGACGTCCGCATCTTGCGCCCGCAGGAGATCCCGCGCTACGTCGCCGACGGGCTCTTCGATCTGGGGATCACCGGCCGCGACTGGATCGAGGAGACCGGCGCGGAGGTGACGACGCTCACCGAGCTGCACTATTCGAAGGCGACCGCGCGACCGATCCGCATGGTGCTGGCGGTCGCCGCCGACGCCCCGTGGAAGGCCGTCGAAGACCTGCCGGCCGGCGTCCGCGTCCACACCGAGTATCCCGAGCTCACCCGCCGCTTCCTCGAGAAGCACGGTGTGCACGCCGAGGTGTCCCTCTCGTACGGCGCGACGGAGGCGAAGATCCCCGAGATCGCCGACGCGGTGGTCGAGATCACCGAGACCGGGCGTGCGCTGCGCGCCGCGGGGCTCGTGATCCTCGACACGATTCTCGTGTCGTACACCGAGCTGATCGCGAACCCGCTCGCGTACGCCGACCCCCAGAAGCGTCGCGCGATGGAGCAGCTGCAGACGTTGCTCTCCGGCGCGCTCGAGGCGCGCGGCCGAGTGCTCGTGAAGCTCAACGTCGACGGCGCCAACCTCGACACGGTGATTGCGCTCCTGCCGGCGCTGAAGTCGCCGACGGTCTCGAAGCTGTTCGGCGACGACGCGTTCGCGGTCGAGACCGTCGTGCCGAAGGCCGAGATCAACACGCTCATCCCGGCCCTGAAGGACGCGGGCGCCACCGGCATCATCGAGCTGCCGATCGCCAAGATCGTCCCGTGAGCGCGGGGGGGCCGGCGATCGGGTCCGGGGCCGAAACTCACACCGGTGTCGTGCGCGACTTCGACGCGGCGCGCGGGCTCGGTGTCCTGGTCGACGACGCCGGATCGGAGTTCCCCTTCCACTGCACCGAGATCGCCGACGGCTCGCGCGACATCGCGGTCGGGACGCACGTGACGTTCGTGGTCGAACCCGGCCTCGGGCGGTGGGAGGCGGGGCACCTGCAACCGCGCTGAGCTCACTGCGGCTCGCGGCTCGCCGTGGCCGAGCCGCGAGCCGTCCCATGCTGCTCTCATGCGCGTCCGCGTACGTTCCGTCTCGATGCTCCAGCCCGGCGCGCGCCCTCGAGTCGTGATCGCGGTCGTCGTGATCCTCCTCTCGGTCGGTGCGTTCGCGTTGCGCTCGGGCGCGCACCCCGCGCGCTCGAGCGCAACGGCCGCCGCGCCCTCGACGACGGTCGCAGCCGGTCAGGGGGTCGTCGCGACCCCGAAGCCGGCGGCGCCGGCCGCCGCCGCGCCGTTGCGGGTGACGGAGACGGCGCTCGGAACCCTTGGCGGCGGGCGTCAGGACGCCGCGGTCGGCACGGTGGCCGGCGGCCGCATCGTCGTCGCGGGCGGTCTCGACGCGGCGAGCGTGTCGCTGGGCACGACCTCGGTCTGGGCCGACCACACGCTCGCGCCGCTCGGCCGTCTGCCCGACGCGCTCCACGACGCCGCCGGCGCCTCGGTCGGCGACGCGTTCTACGTCTTCGGAGGGGGGACGGCCACGACGCAGCTCGACACGATCGTGCGCGTCGACCCCGCCACCGGCGCCGCGACGCTCGCGGGCCACCTGCCGGCGCGGGCGTCCGACAGCACCGCGACGGTCGTGGACGGCACCGCGTACATCGTCGGTGGCTACACCGGGTCGCGCTGGCTCGACACGGTCGTCGCATGGCGCCCCGGCGCGCCTGCCGCGTGTGGTCGCGCACCTCCCCGAAGGGCGCCGGTACGCGGCGGTCGCCGCGCTCGCCGGCCGCGTCGTCATCGCGGGCGGCTCGACCCCGGCCGCCGCCGCGACCGCGGCCGTCGACGTGTTCGATCCCGCGGCCGGGTCGGTCACGCGCATCGGGAGCCTCCCCGAACCGACCACGCATGCCGCGGCGGGCGCGCTCGGCTCCCGCGTGGTCGTCGCGGGCGGGCGGAGCGGCGCGCCGGGCACGCAGACGCGCGCGATCGTCGCGATTGATCCCGTGCGCCGCGCGATCCGCGTGGTTGGCGCGCTCGGTCAGCGCGCGGTCCGACATCGGTGCGACGGCGCGCAACGGGCGCATCGTGCTCGTCGGCGGCCGTGGCCCGGCCGGCGCGGTCGCCACGGTGTCGGAGCTCGTCGCCGCGCCGGCGAACCCGGGACGCGCAACGGCGACGAACGTGTACAGCGCCGCCGGCGCCGGTGCGCTCACCGGGGCGGCACGCACCGCGCCGGCCCGCGTCTACGTCCCGAACAGCGCGTCCAACACCGTCGACGTGATCGATCCCGCGACGTACCGCGTCGTCGCGCACTATGCCGTCGGGAAGCTGCCGCAGCACGTGACGCCGGCGTGGGATCTCCGCACGCTCTACGTCGACAACGACGGTGGCAACTCGCTCACGCCGATCGATCCGCGCACCGGTCGTCCGTCGGGTCCTCCGATCCCGGTCGCGGATCCGTACAACCTCTATTTCACGCCGCGCGGTACCGCGGCGATCGTCGTGGCCGAGCGCCTGCACCGCCTCGACTTCCGCGATCCGCACTCCTTCCGGTTGATCACGTCGGTGCGCGTGCCCTGCGTCGGCGTCGACCACATGGACTTCACCGCCGACGGCACCCGCGCCCTGGCGAGCTGCGAGTTCTCGGGCCAGCTGGTCGTGGTCGACGTCGTGCACCCGCGCGTCGTGTCGGTCATCACCCTGCCTTCCGGTTCGCGACCGCAGGACGTGAAGCTCGCACCCGACGGCTCGATCTTCTACGTCGCCGACATGAACGCGGGCGGGTGCTGGGAGGTCGACGCGGCGCGCCCTCACGTCGTCGGCTTCCTCGCGACGGGACGGGGCGCGCACGGGCTGTATCCGAGCCGGGACGCGACGCAGCTGTACGTGTCGAACCGCGACGCGGGCACGATCAGCGTCGTGAGCTTCCGAACCCGCCGCATCGTCGCGACGTGGACGATCCCGGGCGGCAGTCCCGACATGGGCGGGGTGTCAGCCGATGGGCGCGTCCTGTGGCTCTCGGGGCGGTACGGCAACGAGGTGTACGCGATCGACACGACGACGGGGCGGCTCCGGGCCCGGATCCCCGTCGGCGGTCAGCCCCACGGGCTGTGCGTGTGGCCGCAGCCGGGGCGCTTCTCCCTCGGCCACACCGGCATCACCCGCTGACGCGACCACCGCCACACGCGGAACCCGCGGTGAGCGCGCGGGCCGACCGCCGGCCGGGTGCGGCGAAGTGCCGGCGCAACTCGTTCGCGTAGGTGAGGCCGAGCTCCGATCCGTGCGCGGGCAACCAGGCGGTGATCGCCGTTGGCGCCGTCGGTTCGCCATCGGTGTCGGCGAGCCCACCGGCCATCGCGTGGTACTCGTCGCGCGTCAGGAGCACGTCGCGCAACGTGACTCCGAGCGCGGACGCGACGGTCGTGAGCACCGGCCCCGGCACCGGTACCACGAGGGAGTGACTGCCGACCGCGGCCCGCACCGCGCGCACCAGCTCGGCGAAGGTCGGCCGGTCGGGGCCGACGGCGTCGACGATGTGGTCGCCGCTCGCGCTCGCAGCCTGCAGGCAGAGTGCCGCAAGGTCGTCGACGTGGATCGGACGGATGCGGTAGTCGCCGCGGCCGCCGAACGCGAACACCGGGAGGTGGCGCAGCAGCCAGGCGATGTTGTTGACGAGCACGTCGGCGCCGCCGAACAGGATCGCCGGACGCAGGATCGTGTACGGCACACCCGTTTCCGCGAGCGCGCGCTCGACGAGCGCCTTGCCCCGGAAGTAGGGGTACGGCGACGTGATCGACGGGTTCGTGATGCTGATGTGCACGATGCGCTCGACGCCCGCGTGGCGCGCCGCGTGGAACAACGTGCGCGAGTTCTCGACCGCGGCGGCGTGGTCGACCGCGCCGTGCGCAAATCGCACCCAGTAGGTGTTGAAGAGCGTCGTCGTGCCCTCGAGATCGCGCGCGAGGGTCGGGAGATCGGAGAAGTCGAGCGGACGCGTCTCGATCGGTGACGTCGGTTCCGGCGCGTGCATCGTGAGCGTGCGCACCGCGCGCCCGTGCTCGAGCAGTCGTCGCGCGATCGCGGAGCCGCTGTAGCCGAAGGCGCCGGTGACGACGTCGAAGCCGTCGTGCTCGGCACGAATGTGCGGCTGGGTCGAAGGCATGGTGATCGTCATCGAGACTCCTTGGTCGGGGCCGTGGGAGGAGGAGGGGCGGTGGGAAGCAACGCGGCGAGCGCGGCCGCCCGGTCGAAGAGCGCGAGCGCGGGCGCGCGGTCGTCGTCGAGATGGCTGAGCAGCTCGAGGCCGAGGTACAGCGCGACCACGGCGTGCGCGGCCTCGTCGACCGGCACGAGCGCGGCGAGCGGGGAACCCGCGACCATCGACGCGATCGCCTCGCGTGCGAACGCCTGCCACGGTGCGATGCGGCGCGCGACCTCCGCGCCCAACCCCGGCGTCGTGCCCGCGCCGGCGATCATCTCCACGAGCACGGCGACGTATCCCGCGTCGAGGTCTTCGCGGAAGATGCCCGTCGCGGCGGCGACGACCTCGGCGGGAGTCGCGGCGGCCGCGACCGCGGCGTCGTAGCGCGCGCGCCGCTGCGCGCTCACGTCGTCGAGCGCCGCGAGCAGGAGGTCCGTGACCGAGCCGAAGTGGTAGAAGACGAGCGCCTGGTTGCAGCCGGCCCGGGCCGCGATCGCCCGCGCGCTCGCCCCGGCGAACCCGTCGTGGCGCAGGCTCTCGATCGCACCCTCGATCAGGGCCCGGCGGGTCGCGTCGGCGCGGTTGCCCGCGCCGGTCGCCCCGGCGCTGCGTCCCGACTTCGCCATGGGCACCTCCCGGCCGGCCCCGGTGCAACCGGTCCCGACGGTATGATTTGAGCGAACGCTCAAATCATACGCTCAAGTTGGCGGGAAGGGAAGGCTCAGGCCGACGGCGATGCTTCCTCGGCAATCTGCACCCACACGAGCTGGATCTGGGAGAGCGCGTCCCGCAGGGTCTGCTCGTGCTCGGCGAGGCGGGGACCGAGCCCGTCGACGATCGCAACCATCGTGTCGATCACGAGCCCGGCCTGCACGAGATCGGCGGTGGGGCCGGTCGCGTCGTCGGCCTCGGGAACGCCGCCGGCACCGAGATACACGAGTGCGAGCTGGAACATCTGCACGACGTGGTTCGCGATCACGTCGATCGCCGGCGTCGCGCGCAGCTGTGCGTTGAGGCGCCGCAGCGCGTCGAGCTCCTCGGCAGAGATCGGGCCCGGCTCGCCGGGATCGCCGGGACCGCCGGGACCGCCGGGATCGCCCGGACCCGGTCCGACGCCGCTCCCGGGCGGGCGTTCGGGCTCGTTGCGGGGTGTGTACTCGCCGCCAGGCGTCCAGATGCTGCTCACGCTGGTATCCTCTCAGGAAATCGATTGGAAGCGGGGCCCCGAAGACCGGGGTCCCCACCCGGCCGGATCGACGTCACGCCCGTGTGCTGCCGTGGGGGCACGTTCGCGGGGAGCCGTGACCGCTCGCCGAGCCGGGTCCGTTCCTCCGGGCCGTGCCCTGCGCGCGGTCGTGGCGGCGGGCTTCCCCAGTCCGCCGCCGCTTCGCGTCGGCGCCGATACCGAGGAGTCGCAATCGCTGCAGACGACACCCGCATCAACGATCGCATCCGCGCTCGCCAGGTCTTGCTCATCGGGGACGACGGTACCCAGTACGGCGTGAAACCCCTGCCGGAGGCGCTCTCGATCGCTCGTGAACGCGGCTTCGATCTCGTCGAGGTCGCGGCCAACGCCGATCCACCGGTCTGCAAGATCATGGACTTCGGCAAGTACAAGTACGAGCAGGACCAGCGGCGCAAGGAATCGCGCAAGAAGGCGACGAACGTCGTCATCAAGGAGATGAAGTTCCGGCCCAAGATCGACGGGCACGACTTCGAAACCAAGATGAAGCACGTCGAGCGGTTCCTGGGCGAGGGCTCGAAGGTGAAGCTCACGATCATGTTCCGGGGCCGCGAGATGGCGCACCCCGATATCGGGCGCCGGATCCTCGAGAAGGTCGCGGAGCAGGTGTCGGAGTACGCCACGATCGAATCGGCGCCGCGCCAGGACGGGCGCAACATGACGATGGTGCTGAACCCGGCGCGCAAGCCGGTGACGCGACCGTCGAAGCCCCACGCGGAATCGGCGGTCTCGCCCGCCGAGGTCACCGGGGCCTGAGCGCCGAGCGACGCACCGAGCACGCGAAGTCCCGAACACGACGAACGGCGGAACGGTCCGCCGTCCACCCGAGAGAGCATCCGACCATGCCCAAGATGAAGACGCACCGTGGCGCCGCCAAGCGCTTCACGATCACCGGCACCGGCAAGATCCGGCGCCGCAAGGCGTTCCGCGACCACCTGCTCGAGCACAAGCCCACGTCGCGCACGCGCCGACTCGGTCGCCTGGCCGAGGTCACCGGCGGCGACAAGCGCCACGTCGAGCGCCTGCTCGGGCGACGGTAGGAGGCGGGTCATGGCGAGGGTGAAGCGTTCCGTCAACGGCAAGAAGCATCGCCGCAAGACGCTCGAGTCGGCGAAGGGCTACACCGGGTCGCGCAGCCGTCACTTCAAGACGGCGAACGAGCAGGTGATGCACTCGCTGCGGTACGCGTACCGCGACCGGCGGGCGCGCAAGGGCGAGTTCCGCCGCCTGTGGATCGTGCGCATCAACGCCGCGTGCCGCGAGAACGACATCTCGTACTCGCGCTTCATCGCGGGCCTGAAGGCCGCCGACGTCGACGTCGACCGCAAGGTCCTCGCCGACCTCGCGGTCCGGGAGCCGGCGACGTTTGGCGCGCTCGTCTCCACGGCACGCGAGGCGCTCGACGCCGCTTGAGCGAGCGCGCGTGAGCGACCGCGCGTGAGCGACGCCACAACACCGCTCGGCGCGAACAACCCCGAGCTGCGTGAGCTGCGCAAGCTGCTGCGCTCCGCGCGCGCCCGCGACGAGCTGGGCACGTTCGTGATCGAGGGGCCGCGGCTGCTCGACGCTGCGCTCGACCACCGCGTCGCGCTCCACGTGGTGTACGTCGCGCCCACGCTCGCTGCGTGTGAATCGGTGACACGTGCCGCCGCCGCGGGCGTGTCGGTGCGCCGGCTCGCGCCCGGCGCGGCCGAACGGGTCGGCGACACGGTGACGCCCCAGGGCGTGTTCGCGCGCGCCGCGCTCCACCGGGCCGGCGCGCAGGCACTCGACGGTGCCGACTTCGTCGTCGTGGCCGACCAGATCTCCGATCCCGGCAACGCGGGCACGGTGATCCGAAGCGCTGCGGCCGCCGGCGCCGGCGGAATCAGCCTCGGTCCGGGATCGGTCGATGCCTACAATCCGAAGGTGGTGCGTGCCTCGGCGGGTGCCATCTTCGGTGTCCCGATCCTGGAAGGCAGTCCGACCGTGGAGATCCTCGAGCGCCTCGGAGCCGGCGGTGTACGCCGGGTCGGCGCCGTGGCGCGCGGTGGCGTCCCCCTCGACGCCGCCGACCTCGACGGGCCGATCGCCCTCGTCGTCGGCCACGAGGTCCGTGGGCTGTCGGCCCTCCCGCTCGACGAGCTCGTCACCATCCCGATGGCGCCGGGCGCCGAGTCGCTGAACGTCGCGATGGCCACGACCGTGCTCTGCTTCGAGGTCGCCCGCCGCCGTCGCGCAGCCGGCGCGACGCCATGACCGCCACCGACGCCGGATCGCTCGCGGGGCGCGCCGCCGAGGTCGCCCGTCGTGGCGTCGCCGCGGCGACCGCCGCCCCGTCGCTCGAAGACCTCGACGCGGTGGAACGCACGTATCTCGGCAAGCGCGCCGAGCTGTTCGAGGTCCGCGAGGGGATCAAGACCGCGCCGGCCGAGGAACGCAAGGTGATCGGCCGCGCCTTCTCCGACGCGCAACAGGCGATCCGCACCGCCGTCGACGAGCGACGCGACGCGCTGCAGGCCGCGGGCGCACCGACCGCGTCGGGCCCGGCGGCCGACCTCACGCTCGGCGGGCGCGGCTACCGGCGCGGCCACCTCCATCCCGTCACCCAGGTGTGGCGGGAGCTCGAAGACATCTTCGTCGGCCTCGGCTACCACGTGTACACCGGGCCGGAGGTCGAAGACGACTGGCACAACTTCGAGGCGCTCAACTTCCCCGTCGGACACCCGGCTCGGGCGATGCAGGACACGCTCTACGTGAAGCTCGGTTCCGCCGAGCAGGTGATGTTGCGCACGCACACCTCGCCGATGCAGATCCGGCTCATGGAGACGCTGCCGCTGCCCATCTACGCGGTGATGCCGGGGCGCACCTTCCGGCGCGACACGCCCGACGCCCGGCACTCGCCCGTCTTCCACCAGATCGAGGCGCTCGTCGTCGACCGCGGGATCAGCATGGGCGACCTGATGGGCACCATCGAGACGTTCATTCACGCGCTCTTCGGCGAAGACGTCCGGACGCGCTTCTTGCCGTCGTTCTTCCCGTTCACCGAGCCGTCGGCCGAACTGTCGTTCTCCTGCCCGTTCTGTTCGTCGGGATGTCGCGTGTGCTCGCACACCGGCTGGATCGAGCTCGGTGGGTGCGGCGTCGTCGACCCGAACGTGTTGCGCGCCTGCGACATCGATCCCGAGGAGTACTCGGGTTTCGCGTTCGGCTTCGGCATCGACCGCATCGCGCTCATGCGGCACGAGGTCGACGACATCAAGACCTTGCTGTGGGAGAACGACGTCCGCTTCCTCCGCCAGTTCTGAAGTCGGGAAGAGCCTTCGATGCGAGCCCCGCTGTCCTGGATCCGCGAGTTCACCCCGGTCACCGAGCCGCCGGAGCTGATCGCGGCCGCGCTCGACGACCTCGGCCTCGAGGTCGAGGAGATCGAGATGCCGGGGCTGGAGATCGGTGGGGTCGTCACCGCGCGCATCGTCGACGTGCTCGCGCACCCGAACGCCGACAAGCTGCGCCTCGCCGATGTCGACACCGGCGCCGGCGTCGTGCGCGTCGTGTGCGGAGCGCCGAACATCGAACCAGGGATGGTCGTCCCGCTCGCGACCGTGGGTGGCCGCCTCCCCGGTGGTGTCGAGATCGCGCGGCGCAAGATCCGCGGCGAGGTGTCCGAAGGGATGCTGTGCTCGGCGCGCGAGCTCGGCCTCGGCGATGACCACAGCGGCATCGTCGCACTCGACGGCGACGCGGCGCTTGGCTCCGACGTCCGTGAGGTGCTCGGGCTGGACGACGTCGTGTTCGACCTCGCGATCACCCCGAACCGGCCCGACGCGATGGGTGTCGTCGGCATCGCACGCGAGCTCGCCGCGCACTTCGGCCTGCCGCTCGCGGTCAGCGGCGACGACGACGCCGACGCGCGCCCCGCGGCCGAAGCGCTCGACGGCGCGACGGTCACCGTCGACGCTCCCGACCGGTGCCCGAGGCTCGTGGCGCGCGTCGCGCGCGTCACGATGGGTGAATCACCAGCGTGGATGCAACGCCGCCTGCGGCTCGCGGGGATGCGCCCGATCAGCAATGTCGTCGACGTCACCAACTACGTGTTGCTCGAACGCTGCCGCCCGCTGCACGCGTTCGACCTCGGCCGTCTGGGCGGGCGCGGCATCCTCGTACGCCGAGCGCGCGACGGCGAGCAGATGACGACCCTTGACGCCGTCGAGCGCGTCCTCGACCCGAACGACCTTCTGATCTGCGACGCGCAGGGCGCGCCGCAGGCGATCGCCGGGATCATGGGCGGCCGCGACTCCGAAGTCGACGCGACGACGACGGAGATCCTCCTCGAATCCGCGTACTTCGAGCCTGCGGGCATCGCGGCGTCGGCGAAGCGTCTGGGACTGCGGTCGGAGGCGAGCGCGCGCTTCGAGCGAGGCATCGACCCGAACGGCTGCGCGTCCGGCGCGGCGCGCGCGATCGAGCTGCTCCAGCAGGTCGCCGCGGCCGAGCCGGTCGAAGGTGTCATCGACCGGTACCCGCACCCGATCGAACGCCCGCGGATCACGGTGCGCACGGCGCGGGTCAACACGATTCTCGGTACCGACCTCGCGCTGACCGAGGTGAAGGCGTTGCTCGAACCACTCGCGATCGAGGTCGCCGGCGGCGCCGGCGACGATTTCGTCGCGATCGCGCCGACCAGCCGCCCCGACCTCGAGCGTGAGATCGACGTCATCGAGGAGGTCGGTCGCGGCTACGGGCTCAACAACATCGCGCGCACCGTTCCCACCAGCCCGACGGTCGGTCGCCTCACCGCCCGCCAGCGCGAGCGGCGCCTCGTCGCCGACGTGCTCGTCGGGGCCGGTTTGTCGGAGGGATTCACGCTGCCGCTCGTCGCGGTCCGCGACCTGACGGAGAGCGGTCTCGATGCCGGCGCCGTCGTGGAGGTCGCGAACCCCCTGCGCGTCGAGGAGTCGGTGCTGCGCACGGCGCTGTTCCCGGGACTGCTCACCGCGATCGGCACGAACGTCGCGCGCGGCAACACCGATGCGGCGCTCTTCGAGCTCGGAACCGTGTTCGCACCGCCGGCAGGTGGCGCGCTGCTGCCCACCGAGCGCGACCACGTCGCCGCGCTCGCCACCGGCATGGTGCGCGACCGGCCGTTCGGCCCCGATCGCCCGCTCGAGCCCGCCGACGCGGTCGCCTGGTTCGAGGCCCTCGCCAACGCGTTGCGGGTCGCCGACGTCGCGCTCGTCGCCGGTGGGGGAGCAGGTTTCGACGCGGCGGCGAGCGCGCGCGTCGTGCTCGACGGCACCGACATCGGCAGCATCGGCCGGATCGCGCCCGGTGCGGCGGAACGCCACGGCATCGGTGCCGGCGCCGTTGGTTTCGAGATCGATCTCGATGCGTTGCTCTCCGGGACGCGCCGGAGCCTCCTCGCCCATGCGGTGTCGCGCTACCCGAGCTCGAACATCGACCTCGCGTTCGTGCTGCCCGATTCGGTCCCGGCCGCGGCGGTGATGCAGACGCTGCGTGGTACCGCAGGCGAGCTCCTCGAGGCGGTCGACGTCTTCGACACCTTCCGCTCCGATGCGATCGGTGAGGGGCGCGTGAGCATCGCGTTCGCGTTGCGCTTCCGAGCGATGGATCGCACGCTCACCGACGACGAGGTCGCGGAGCTCCGTCAACGGTGCATCGACGCGGTCGTCGCTGCGCCCGGCGCGTCGTTGCGGTCGTGACGAGCGCACGCGCATGAGCGGCGAACTCGAGCCGTTCACGCACCGGATCCGCGTCCGCTACGCGGAGGTCGACGGACAGGGCGTCGTCTTCAATGCCCACTGGCTCACGTATTTCGACGACTCCTGCACCCGCTTCATGGGGTCGCTCGGCTTCGGCCCCGGCTTCTGGATCAAGGAGTTCGACGTGATGCTCGTGAAGGCCGTCGTCGAGTGGACCGGACCGGCCGGGTTCGACGACTGGATCGACGTCGCCGTCGCGCCCACCCGCATCGGCACGAAGTCGTTCGACCTCGGGTACCGCGCGTCGGTCGAGGGACGCGACGCGTGCCGTGCGACGATCACGTACTGCGCGGTGCGCCCCGGTCTGAACGAGCCGTTCGCCATTCCCGATCCGGTACGCGCGGCGCTGACGGTACGCCTCGATGTCGGAGTCGGCGCGTGAACCGCGCCGATCGTCTCGCCGCCATCGACCGCGAAGGAGCCGCGTTCGTCGCCGCCGTCAGCGGTGCCGACTTCCGGACGCGCGTCCCGTCGTGCCCCGACTGGGACCTCGCCGATCTCGTCTGGCACCTCGGCGAGGTGCACTGGTTCTGGGCGACGATCGTGCGCGATCGCTTGACCACGCCCGACGCGTACGTGGCGCCCGCGCGGCCGGCCGACGACGGCCTGGTCGCGTTCGCGGCGTCGGCGCGGGCCCGGCTGCTCGACGCGCTGCGCGGCGCCGACGACGCGACCGAGGTGTGGACGTGGGAGCCGTCGCACACCGTCGGCTTCGTCGCCCGCTGGCAGCCACAGGAGGCGATGGTGCACCGCTGGGATGCGCAGGCGACGGTCGGCACGCCCGAACCGCTCGACGACGACGTCGCCCGCGACGCGCTCGCCACCTTCGTCACCGTGACGAAATCCCTGGCGGTCGGCAACCCTGCGGTCGCCAACCGCGCGCCCGCGCTCGCGATCGAGGCCGACGGCGCGCACTGGTCGTTCGGTGCCGGGCCCGCGGCGGTCACCCTTCGGGGAGCGCGCCCGACGTGCTCCTGGTGCTCTACGGGCGGAACCCGCTCGACGCGGTGGCCCTCGACGGCGACCGGGCCACCGCCGAGGCGTTCCTCGCCGCGCTCCCGACCGCATGACGCCGCGCGTGCGCATCGATCCTTGCGCCGGCGTCGTGGCCCGCAACGCGCAGGGCCACCTCCTGCTGGTGCAACGCCGCGACGATCGAACGTGGGGCCTCCCCGGCGGTCATCTCGAGGCCGGCGAGACGTGGGAGGGGTGCGCCCGGAGGGAGTTCACCGAGGAGACCGGCATGAGCGTCCGGATCGCCGGGCTGTTCGGCGTCTACAGCGATCCCGACACGCAACGCCACCGGACCCCCGACGGCCTCGATGTGCACTTCGTCGGCGTGGTGTTCGAAGGTGAGGCCGACGGAGAGGCGCGGCGCGCGGCCGACGGCGAGATCGCGGCGGTGCGCTGGTTCCCGCCGAGCGGCCTGCCTGCGGCGCTCTTCGGTCCCGATCGTCCGGTCATCGAGGACGCGATCTCGGGTGCCGCGCGGCCGGTCATCCGGTAGCCGAGCGTCGCGCCGGGCCGTCAGCGATTTGCCGACGCGGTCACCCGCGCGGTGCCGACCACCGACGTCCCGCGCTGCTCGTTCACGACCTCCAACGTCGCGCCGCCCGCGCCGTCGAGATCGACGTGCGCTTCGACGGTGTCGCCTCCGAGCGTCATGCCGACGAAGCGGAGATCGATCTCGCCGTGCGCGAGGAACGCCTCGCCCCACGAGTCGAGGAGCAACCCGAACGCCGGCCCCGCGACCTGTGTCCCCTGCGCGACGAGGCCCGGGAGCCCGAGCGCGTCCGATGTCGCGTGCTCGCTGTGGAAGTTGCCCCGCCGCGAGTACCGGCGGATCAGCTCGTCACTGACGAGCAGTGAGCGGTGTTCCTGGTCGCGCTCGCTCGGCGGCGGGTATACCCGCCGCCGCCCTTCGGGACGCTCGCTGCTCCGCACGCGGGATGGGAGTGGGTTGGTCGTTGTGGCTCTCGTTCGGCGGCGGGATACCCGCCGCCGCCCTTCGGGACGCTCGCTGCTCCGCACGCGGGATGGGAGTGGGTTGGTCGTTGTGGCTCTCGTTCGGCGGCGGGATACCCGCCGCCGCCCTTCGGGACGCTCGCTGCTCCGCACGCGGGATGGGAGTGGGTTGGTCGTTGTGGCTCTCGTTCGGCGGCGGGATACCCGCCGCCGCCCTTCGGGACGCTCGCTGCTCCGCACGCGGGATGGGAGTGGGTTGGTCGTTGTGGCTCTCGTTCGGCGGCGGGCTCGAGAGGATCGGGGTGTACTCGACGAACGACGACCACAGCGGCGCGGCCTCGCCCTCGGGGATGACGGTCGTCGCGACCGTCACGTAGTCGCGGCCGCGGCGTGCCGACCGATCGGCGATCGTCCCCGTGGTCACGAGCGTCGCCGGCGCGTCGAGCCGGCGGTGGCAGACGACGCGCTGGCGGGTCTGGAGCACGGCCTCGTCGCACGTCGCGCCGAAGGCGAGGACCGTCAGGTTCGCGGCGATGAGCGGGTACAGCGCCCCGGTCGCGCGCAGCGGGTGCTCGACTCCCGCGCCGTCCCAATAGCGGTCGTTCGCGGAGACGCCGAGCGCGAGCGTCAGCGGCCCGAGGCGGAGGCCCGCGGCCAGCTCCGAGAAAGGAACCGTCACGGCTATGCAGGCTTCTGTATGCTATGCAGCATGGCGTATCGGGCCGGCGTCGTCGGCGGGTCAGGGTACACGGGGGCCGAGCTGCTGCGGCTGCTCGCCGGGCACCCCGAGATCGATGCGGTGCATGTGACCGCCGACTCCAACGCGGGCGCCGCGGTGGGCGAGCTCTACCCGTCCTTGCAGCCGGCGTACGGCGGGCTGCGCTATGCGCCGCTCGAGCCGGCCGATCTCGCCGGCCTCGACATCGTGTTCCTCGCGTTGCCGCACGGCGAGTCGCAACGGATCGCGAGCGCGGTCGTCGCCACCGGCACGCGCGTCGTCGACCTCGGCGCCGACTTCCGGCTCCCGGCCGCCGTCTACGAGCAGTGGTACGGGGCTGCGCACGGTGCGCCCGAGCTGCTCGACGCGTTCACGTTCGGTCTCGTCGAGCTCTACCGGCCCCAGCTCGCGGGCGCGGAGCACGTGGCCAACCCCGGGTGCTACCCGACGGCGGTGAGCCTCGCGCTCGCGCCGCTCGTGGGCGCCGGCCTCGTCGAACCCGACGGCATCGTCGCCGACTGTGTTTCGGGGGTCTCCGGTGCCGGTCGGAGCCTGAAGGCGGCCAACCTCTTCGGCGAGGCCGACGAGGACGTCGCCGCATACGGCCTGCTCGCGCACCGGCACACCGCAGAGATGGAGCAGGCGCTCGCCCACGTGCGCGGCGGCCCGGTCTCGGTGCTGTTCACGCCCCACCTCGTCCCGATGGTGCGCGGGATCCTCGCGACGTGTTACGCCCGTCCGGCCACGAGCGGCCTGTCGACCGCGTGGCTGCTCGATCACTTCCGCGACTCGTACGCGAGCGAGCCGTTCGTCACCGTCGTCGACGAGCCGCCGCACACGAAGGCGACCACCGGGTCGAACTCGGTGCACGTCACCGTCCGCTTCGACGATCGCACCGGCACGGTGATCGCGATCGCGGCCGAGGACAACCTGGTGAAGGGCGCGGCCGGCCAGGCGATCCAGAACGCCAACCTGCTCCTCGGCCTGCCCGAGCCGCTCGGGCTGCCGACCGTGGGGATGTGGCCGTGAGCGTCACCGCGGCGGGCGGCTTCGTCGCGAACGGCGGTGCGGTCGGGATCAAGCCCGACAGCGTCCCCGACGTCGCGGTCGTCGCGACCGAGACGCGCGCTCCGGTGCCCGCGGCGGCCGTGTTCACCACCAACCTCGCGTGCGCGGCGCCGGTGCAGGTGAGCCGGGCGCACCTCGCCGACGGCACCGCGGCCGCGGTCGTGCTGTCGAGCGGCAACGCGAACGCGGCGACGGGCGAGCAGGGGCGCGCGGATGCCCGGCGCATGTGCGAGCTCACGGCGCAGGCGATCGGCGCCGAGTCGAACGCCGTGCTCGTGTGCTCCACCGGGCTCATCGGGATCCCGATGCCGATGGCGCCCGTCGAGCAGGGCATCCCGATCGTCGCGAAGGGACTGCGCGGGGGGCCCGACGCGGGCGCCGCGGCCGCGACCGCGATCCTCACCACCGACACGCGCACGAAGGAGGCGGTCGCGCCGGTCGCGCTCGGCCCGACCCGGGCCATGGTCGGCGGGATGGCGAAGGGCGCGGCGATGCTCGCGCCGTCGATGGCGACGATGCTCGCCCTGCTCACCACCGACGTGCGCGCTGAGCCCGCCGTGCTGCGGCGCGCGCTCGCCGACGGCGTCGGCACATTCGTTCGATCGGCTCGTCGTCGACGGTTGCCGCAGCACGAACGACACCGTGATCGTCCTCGCGTCCGGGGCCGCAGGCGGCGCGCTCGTCGACGGCACCAGCCGGGCCGACGCTCGGGCGCTCACCGACGCGATCGGCGACGTCTGCGCGTCGCTTGCGGAACAGATGGCGCGTGATGCCGAGGGCGCGACGAAGTTCATCAGCGTCGTCGTCAGCGGTGCACGCTCCGACGGCGATGCGCTCGTGGCGGCGAAGGCGATCGCGGGTTCGCAGCTCGTGCAGTGCTCCTTCTACGGCAACGACCCGTACTGGGGCCGGGTGCTCTCGGAGATCGGTGCGAGCGGCGCGTACTGCGATCCCGAACGCGTCGACATCGACTACGGCGGGATCACGGTGTGCCGCGACGGCATCGCCTGCGCGCACGACGAGGCCGCGCTCACCGCGGTGATGAACGCGACCGACGTCGCGGTGCACGCCGAGCTGCACCTCGGGCACGGCGAGGCGACCGTGCTCTGCACCGACCTGTCACCCGCGTACATCGCGGAGAACATGAGGACCTCGTGAACGCGCCGTCCGCGACCACCGATGCTCAGGCCCGGCTCGCCGACGCGGGGGAGAAGGCCGCGATCCTCGCGGCCGCGCTGCCGTACATCCGCGAGTTCTCCGGCAAGGTCGTCGTCGTGAAGTACGGCGGGCACGCGATGGAGGACCCGGCTCTCGCCGACCTGTTCGCCACCGACATCGTGCTCATGCGCCTCGTCGGGATGCAGCCCGTCGTCGTGCACGGCGGCGGCCCGCAGATCACCCACCTCATGCGCCGACTCGGCAAGGAGCCCGAGTTCGTCGACGGCCGCCGGGTCACCGACGCCGAAACCATCGACATCGTCCGCATGGCCCTCGTCGGAAAGGTGAACCGCGAGATCGTCGCGTCGGTGAACCGCCACGGCTCGTACGCGGTCGGCCTCTCGGGCGAGGACGCGGGCCTGCTGCGCGTCACGGCGCGCGATCCCGCGCTCGGATTCGTCGGCGACGTCGAGGCGGTCGACCCCACGATCGTGCTCCGCCTGATCCGGGAGGAGCTCATCCCGGTCGTCGCGACCGTCGGCGTCGACCAGGCGGGCCAGGCGTACAACGTGAATGCCGACACCGTCGCCGCCGCGATCGCGGTTGCGCTGCGCGCCGAGAAGCTCGTCTACCTCACCGATGTCGCCGGGCTCTACGAGCGCTGGCCCGACGAGACGTCGCTGCTCTCGCGCGTCGACATCGCGGGTCTCGAGCGGCTGCTCACCACGGGCGCGGTCGACGCCGGGATGATCCCGAAGGTCGAGTCGTGCATCGCCGCGCTCCGCGGCGGGGTGTCGCGCGCCCACGTTCTCGACGGCCGGCTCCCGCACGCGCTGCTGCTCGAGTTCTTCACGCGCGAGGGCGTCGGCACGATGATGGAAGGGGAGCCGGGGTGAGGGACTGTGACTGACCTCTTCGACCTCGACGCCCAGTACGTGATGGGAACGTACGGGCGCGCGCCGGTCGCGTTCGTGAGCGGAAAGGGTACCGAGCTCTTCGACGCCGACGGCCGCCGCTACCTCGACTTCCTCTCCGGCCTCGCGGTGACCTCGCTCGGCCACGCGCACCCGGTCGTCGCCGCGGCGCTGTGCGAGCAGGCGGGCACGTTGCTGCACGTGTCGAACCTCTTCCACACCGAGCACCAGGCGCCGCTCGCCGCCGCGCTCGACGGGCTGCTCGGCGGGGGCGGCCGGTGCTTCTTCGCCAACTCCGGCGCCGAGGCCAACGAGTGCGCGATCAAGCTCGCGCGCCGCTACGGGCAGGCGAACGGTGGGCGGGAGCGCTATCACGTGGTCTCCGCGTACGGCTCGTTCCACGGCCGCACCCTCTCCACGCTCGCGGCAACCGGTCAGCCGCAGAAGCAGGAGACGTTCCAGCCCCTGCCCAGCGGCTTTCGTCAGGTGGAGTTCGCGAGCATCGACGCGCTCGAATCGGCACTCGACGATCGCGTCTGTGCGGTGATGCTCGAAGCGGTCCAGGGCGAAGGGGGCGTGCTCCCCGCGCCGGTCGAGTACCTCCGGGACGTGCGGCGGCTGTGCGACGAGCGCGAAGCCCTGCTCGTGATCGACGAGGTGCAGGCCGGACTCGGGCGTACCGGCCGATGGTTCGGGTTCGAGCACGCCGACGTACGACCCGATGTCGTGACGGTGGCGAAGGCGCTCGGGAACGGGGTGCCGATCGGTGCGTGCTGGGCGCGCGCCGAAGTCGCGGCCGCGTTCAAGCCCGGCGACCACGCGACGACCTTCGGGGGCCAGCCGCTCGCGGCGTGCGCGGCACGCGCGGTGCTCGGCGAGTTGCAGCGCATCGACGCACCCGCGCTCGCGCGCGATCAGGGGGCCCGTCTCACTGCCGCGCTCGAGGCGCTCCCCGGGATCGCAGCAGTGCGCGGCCTCGGCCTGCTCATCGCCGCCGAGCTCGTCGCCCCGAAGGACGCGCCGGCCGTCGCGCGCGCGTGCCTCGACGCCGGACTCGTGGTCAACGCGGTCACTCCCACCGCGCTGCGGTTCGCGCCGCCGCTCACCGTCTCCGCCGCCGAGATCGACGAAGCCGTCGGGATCCTCGGCGCGGTTCTGTCCGCCACTCCAGCCGAGGTGAGCTGATGCCGCCCGACTTCCTCGACGTCGACGATCTCGATCCCGCAGGGCTTGCGCGCGTGCTCGACGCCGCGGCCGCGGGCCGCGACGACCCTGCGTCCGTCGCACCGGTCCTGCGCGGGCACGGGGTCGCCGCACTCTTCGAGAAGCCCTCGGCGCGCACGCGCACATCGTTCGAGATGGCCGTGGTCGCGCTCGGCGGGCATCCGGTGATCCTGCACGCCGACGAGGTGCAGCTCGGCGTGCGCGAGTCGGTCCCCGACGTCGCCCGCACGCTCGCGTCGTTCTGCTCGATCATCGCGGCGCGCGTGTTCAAGCACGAATACCTGGTGGAGATGGCCGACGCCGTCGAGGCTCCAGTCGTGAACCTGCTGTCCGACCGCGCGCACCCGATGCAGGCGCTCGCCGACCTTCTCACCCTGCGCGATCACCTCGGCGGGCTCGACGGCCGGCGCCTCGCATTCATCGGCGACGGCAACAACGTCGCCGCGTCGCTCGCGTTCGCGGGCGCGCTGTGCGGGTTGGAGCTCGCGGTCGCCTCGCCGAGCGGCTACGAGCTGCCCGACGCCGTGATCGACCGGGCCCGCAACCTGGGCGGTTCGGTCGAGCAGGTGACCGATCCGTACGAGGCCGTGCGCGGCGCCGACGCGGTCTACACCGACGTGTGGACGTCGATGGGCCAGGAACAGGAACGGGCGCGACGGCTCGCGGTCTTCGCCGGCTACACCGTCGACGACGCGCTCATGGCCGCCGCGAATCCGGGCGCCTGCTTCCTGCACTGCCTGCCGGCACACCGTGGCGAGGAGGTCGCGGCCTCCGTGATCGACGGGCCCGCCTCCGTCGTCTGGGACCAGGCCGCGAACCGGTTGCACTCCGCACGGGCGCTGCTCGCCGAGATCGTCGGGGGACCCTGAACATGGCCACGCTGGGAAAGCCGCAACGTCAGCACCGCATCCTGCGCGTGCTCGAGGAACAACCCGTGTCGAGTCAGAGCCAGCTCGTCGCGCTGCTCGAGGCCGAGGGCGTCGTCGCCACCCAGGCCACCGTGAGCCGCGACCTCGAGGAGCTGGGCGCGGTGAAGGTGCGCATCCCGGGGGGTGCGATGGCGTACGCGATCCCCGAGTACACGAAGGAGCGCCTCGCGGGCGGCGACGACCACCTGCGCCGGCTGATGGGGGAGTTCGTCGTCGAGGTCTCCCACAGTCGCAACCTCGTCGTGCTGCGCACCCCGCCGGGCAGCGCGCACGTGGTGGCGTCGGCGATCGACCGCGCCGGGATCACCGAGGTGCTCGGGACGGTCGCGGGTGACGACACGGTGTTGCTCGTCTGCGCGGAGTCGGCCAACGGATCCGACGTCGCGTCGCGCGTCGCCGCGCTCGCGGGACTCTGACCGCCGGCGCGTCGCCGGCATCGATCGAACGAACACGAACGGAGGATGTGGTGGCCAAGCGAGTGGTTCTGGCCTACTCGGGCGGGCTCGACACGTCGGTGGCTGTCCGCTGGCTGCAGGAGGAGTGGGGGGTCGAGGTCGTCGCGTGCGCGGTCGACGTCGGTCAGCTCGCGCACGGCGAGGACGTCACCATCCGCGAGCGTGCGATCGCCGCGGGTGCGGTCGAAGTGGAGGTCATCGACGCGCGCGAGCACTTCGCGAACGACTTCCTCGTGCCCGCGCTCCGCGCGAACGCGCTCTACGAAGGGAAGTACCCGCTCGTCTCCGCGCTGTCGCGGCCGGTGATCGTCGAGCATCTCGTCGCGTCGGCGCGCCGGCACGGCGCCGATGCCGTCGCGCACGGCTGCACGGGCAAGGGCAACGACCAGGTGCGTTTCGAGGTCTCGACGCGCGCCCTCGCCCCGGATCTCGAAGTGCTCGCCCCGGTCCGCGGCTGGGGTCTCACCCGCGCCGACTGCGTCGATCTCGCCGGCAAATGGTCGATCCCGATCGAGGCGACCAAGGAGAAGCTCTACTCGATCGACGAGAACATGTGGGGCCGGGCGATCGAGTGCGGCGTGATCGAGAACCCGTGGTCGTCGGCGCCCGAAGAGCCCTTCACGCTCACCGTGCATCCCCGCGAGGCACCACGCGACATCCGCGAGATCGTCGTGGAGTTCGACCGCGGCGTTCCCGTCGCGCTCGACGGCGAGCGTCTCGGCCTCGTCGAGCTCGTCGACCGGATCGGTCCGATCGTCGGCGGGTACGGCTTCGGCCGGATCGACATGGTCGAGAACCGGCGCGTCGGCATCAAGAGCCGAGAGGTCTATGAGTGCCCGGCGTCGCTCGCGCTCATCACCGCGCACCGCGACCTGGAGGGGATCACGCTCGAGCGCGACCTCGCGCGCGAGAAGCAGCGGATGGAGATTCGGGTGGCCGAGCTCGTCTACGACGGGCTGTGGCATTCGCCGCTCATGCACGCGATCAACGCGTTCGTCGCTGACAGCCAGGAGCACGTCACCGGCGAAGTCCGCCTCCGTCTCGAAGCGGGCCGCTGCGATGCCGCCGGGCGCCGGGCGCCGCGCAGCCTCTACGACCACGATCTCGCCACCTACGACGCCGAAGACTCCTTCCGGCACGCCGACTCGGCCGGGTTCGTGCGCCTGTGGGGGCTCTCGGTCGAGACGTGGTCGCGGCGCCAAGGACCAGGTTCGCGATGACGAGCGGCGACGGTTCGGGTCCGGGCGACGCGCAGACCCTCTGGCACGGCCGCTTCGCCGACGCGCCGTCCGACGAGCTGCTCGCGTTCACCGTGAGCCTCCCGTTCGACGTCCGCCTCGCGCCCGACGACCTCGTCGGCTCGCGCGCGCATGTCGCGATGCTCGCCCAGGTCGGGTTGCTCACCGAGGCCGAGCGGGTGCTGGTGCTCGCCGCGCTCGATCGGGTCGAGGCCGAGATCGACGCGGGCGAGTTCCGCTTCCTGCCCACCGACGAAGACATCCACACCGCGATCGAACGCCGGGTCACGGATCTCGCCGGCCCGGCCGGTGCCAAGCTCCACACCGGCCGCAGCCGCAACGACCAGGTCGCGCTCGATCTACGCCTCTTCCTCCGGCGAGCCGGGCGGGAGCAGATCGAGCGGATCACCGCGCTGCAGGAGACCCTGCTGCGCCGGTCCGAGGAGGTCGGCGACGCCTACCTTCCCGGTTACACGCACCTCCAGCGCGCGCAGCCGGTGATGTTGTCGCACCATCTGCTCGCGCACTTCTGGGCTCTCGCCCGCGACGTCGACCGGTGGCGCGACACGCTCGACCGGGCCGACGTCTCACCGCTCGGTGCCGGCGCGCTCGCGGGTTCGAGCCTGCCTCTCGAACCGGCCGTCGTCGCGGCCGAGCTCGGTTTCGCGCGCCCGTTCGACAACTCGCTCGATGCCGTGTCGGACCGCGACTTCGTCGCGGAAGCGCTCTTCGACGTCGCGCTCACCCAGATCCACCTCTCGCGTCTCGGCGAGGAGATGGTGCTGTGGGCGACGGAGGAGTTCGGCTTCGTGCGGCTCCCCGACGCGTACTCGACCGGTTCGTCGATGCTGCCCCAGAAGAAGAACCCCGACATCGCGGAGCTCGCGCGCGGCAAAGCCGGGCGCACGATCGGCGACCTCACGGGATTCCTGGCCACCCTGAAGGGGCTTCCGCTCGCATACAACCGCGACCTGCAGGAAGACAAGGAGCCGCTCTTCGACGCGCTCGACACGTGCGCGCGTTCGCTCAGCGCGCTCGCGGGCCTCTACGGCTCGGTCGACTTCGTCGGCGAGCGCATGTCGGCCGCGGCCGACAGTGCGTTGACCGCTGCGACCGACCTCGCCGAGTTCCTCGTGCGCGCCGGCGTCCCGTTCCGCGAGGCGCACGCGACCGTCGGGACCCTGGTCCGGCAGTCGATCGAGCGGGGCGTTCCCCTCGAGGAGCTCGTCGCCACCGATCCGCGCCTCGGCCCGGATGCGCTCGTGTTGTTGGAGCCGGGCGCGGCGGTACACCGCCGGACGACTCCGGGTGGTGCGGGTCCGAAGGCCGTCGTCGAGCAACTCGAGGCCGCACGCCGGCGGCTGGTGGAGCAGCGGAGCTGGCTGGAGCGGTGACGCGGGCGCACCCCTTGCCACGCGCGTTCTACGACCGCGATGCCCGCGAGGTCGCGCCGGAGTTGCTCAACAAGGTGCTGGTGCGCGGGCAAGGCGGAAGCGCGGGTCGCGGCCCGGCTCGTCGAGGTGGAGGCGTACCGCGGCTCGGAGGATCCGGGCAGCCACAGCTACCGCGGCCCGACGCCGCGTAACGCGACGATGTTCGGGCCGCCCGGCCACCTGTACGTGTACTTCACCTACGGCATGCATTGGTGCGCGAACGCGGTGTGCGGACCGGGTACGCAGGCGCACGCGGTGCTGCTCCGCGCCGCCGCGCCACTCGCCGGCCTCGAGTCGATGCGCGCCCGGCGGCACGCAGCGCGGACCGATCGCGAGCTCTGCTCCGGTCCGGCGCGGCTGGCGCAGGCATTCGCGATCGATCGCACCCTCGACGGTGCGGATCTCGTGCGGGGCCCCGTTCGGATCGTCGACGACGGCGTGGCGCCACCCCGCCGTCCGGGCATCACGAGGCGTATCGGGTTGGCCGAGGGAAAGGGCGACGACCTCGCACTTCGCTACACGGTCGTCGGTGATGCCAACCTGTCGCCACGCCGTCCATGACGGCACCAGCAGAGGAGCACGGATGAGCAGCGAAGCCACGGCCTACCGGGCCGCCCTCGAAGTCATCGGCGCGGTGGAGCCGCGGGTCGCGGCGGCGATCGTCGGTGAGCTCGAGAACCAGCGCCATCAGCTCAAGCTGATCGCGTCGGAGAACTACGCGTCCCCGGCCGTGCTGCTCGCCATGGGCAACTGGCTCTCGGACAAGTACGCGGAGGGCACGCCGGGGCACCGCTTCTACGCGGGATGCGAGTACGTCGACGAGATCGAGCTGCTTGCAGCCGAGCACGCATGCGCGCTCTTCGGCGCGTCGCACGCGTACGTGCAGCCGCACTCCGGCATCGACGCCAACCTCGTCGCGTTCTGGTCGATCCTCGCCAAGCGGGTCGAGCGCCCGCGGCTCGACGAGCTCGGCGCCGGACACGTGAACGATCTGACGCCCGAGCAGTGGGAGTCGCTGCGCCACGAGCTCGGCAACCAGCGCATGATCGGCATGGCGCTCGACGCGGGCGGGCACCTCACGCACGGCTTCCGGCCGAACATCTCCGGCAAGCTCTTCGAGCAGCGCAGCTACGGGGTCGATCCCGAGACCGAGCAGCTCGACTACGACGCGGTGCGCGCCCTCGCACGCGAGTTCCGGCCCCTCGTGATCGTCGCGGGCTACTCCGCCTACCCGCGCAACCCGAACTTCCGGATCCTGCGCGAGATCGCCGACGAGATCGACGCCACCTTCATGGTCGACATGGCCCACTTCGCCGGTCTGGTCGCCGGCGGTGTCCTCACCGGCGACCTCGACCCGGTCGCGCACGCGCATGTCGTCACCTCGACGACGCACAAGTCGCTGCGCGGGCCGCGCGGCGGGTTCGTGCTCTGCGACCCCGAGTACGCCGAGTACGTCGACCGCGGCTGCCCGATGGTGCTCGGCGGGCCGCTGCCCCACGTGATGGCGGCGAAGGCGGTCGCGTTCGCGGAAGCCCGGCGCCCCGACTTCGCCGACTACGCGCAGCGGATTGCCCAGAACGCGAAGGCGCTCGCCGAAGGGCTCCTGCAGCGGGGTGTACGCATCGTCACCGGCGGCACCGACAACCACCTCGTGCTCGTCGACGTGACCACGAGCTTCGGGCTCACTGGTCGCCAGGCCGAGTCCGCGCTGCTCGAGTCCGGGCTCGTCACGAACCGCAACTCGATCCCGCACGACGCGAACGGCGCGTGGTACACGTCGGGGATCCGCCTCGGCACCCCCGCGCTGACGACGCTCGGGCTCGGCGCCGCCGAGCTCACCGAGGTCGCCGACATCCTCGTCGCCGTGCTGCGGGCCACGAGCCCGGCCGCGGCGCCGTCGGGTCCGTCGAAGGCGCGCTTACGAGCTGGTGCCCGAGGTGCGGGATCGGTCGCGCCAGCGGGCGGCCGAGCTCCTCGCGCGGTTCCCGCTCTACCCGACGATCCAACTCTGAGGCGACCGGGGCGCGGCGCAGTCTCAGCCGGAAGGATTCACCCAGACGGTCACGGTGCTCCCGGCGTCGAGCACCGTGCCGGCGACGGGTGACTGCTTCCACACCTTCCCGGCGCGCGCCGGGGATCCCGGTGGCGGCTCCGAGGCGACCACGACCTGGAAACCGAGCGAGTGGCTGCTCACGGCCGCGCCGGCCTGGTCGGCGAGGAGCCCGAGCACCATCGGAACCGACTCGCTCGCAGGTGAGCCGTTCGCGACCTGGATCGTGACCGTCGCGCCCGCGCTCGCCGCGGTGTGTCCGGCCGGGTCCTGCCCGACGACGATGCCCGGCGGGTAGTCGCGGCTGGGCGTCGGTTGCTGTACGACGTTGAAGCCGGTGTCGGTGAGCAGCTTCGCGGCCTCCGTCGCGGGCATGCCCACGACGTTCGCGATCGGAGGGATCGGGAGCACCGCGTTGGCCGCACCGGCGGGCGGCGTCGGGAACGACGCGATCGGCGTCTCCGCGAGCGCGGCACCCTCGTAGAGCCCCCAGATCTGCGCGGGCCAGGTGCCGCCCGTGACCTTCTCGCGCGTGCGAGGCGGCACCATCGATTCCTCGGTCTGGGGGAAGCCCACCCACACCGCGGTGGTCAGCTGCGGGGTCGAACCGACGAACCACGCGTCCTTCCAGTTCTCTCCGGTCCCGGTCTTGCCCGCGACCGGACGCCCGATGCGCGCGTTCACGCCCGTGCCGCGCGTCACGACCTGCTGCAGCACCTCGTTCACGACCCGCGTCGTCGACGCCGGCAGTACCCGCGTCGCGTGGGGGGTCGAGTCGTAGAGCACCGAGCCGTCGGGCGCGCGCACGTCGGTGACGAACACGGGATCGGTGTGGAGACCGTCGGCCGCGAAGCTCGTGTACACGCTGGCCATGTCGAGGACGCTCACCGCGTTCGAGCCGATGGCCGTCGACAGGTACGGCGCGAGCTGGGAGCGGATCCCGAGCTTCGACGCGAGCTCGACGACGCGCTTCGGACCGACGTCCTCGATGAGTTGCGCGTACACGGTGTTCACCGAGTGCACGGTCGCGTCGACGAGGTTCATGTTCCCCCCGCCCTTGCCGTCGTAGTTGTGCAGGACCCAGTCGGGTTGGCCGGGCGTCTTCACCGTGAGTTCCGCGGGTGCCGGGTAGGTGCGGTCGAGGGGGACGTGCTCGAGAAGCGCGGCGGCGAGCACGAAGGGTTTGAACGCGGAGCCGGCCTGGCGCTGCCCCTGGCTCGCGAGGTCGAACTTCGCGAAGGGCGCCGACCCGTAGAAGTCGCGGCCGCCGACGTACGCGACGACGTGGCCGTTGCGCGGGTCGATCGACACGACCGAGCCCGACGGGTCGTGCGCGGGGTCGACGAGCACGTGGTCGACGGCCTGCTCCGCCAGCGCCTGGCGCCGCGGGTCGAGCGTCGTGTGGATGACGAGACCGCCCGTGTAGAGCAGGTGGCGGCGATCGTCGACGGTCTTGCCGAACTCGGCGTGCGAGAGGATGAAGTGCTCGACCTGGCCGACGAAGTACGGAGCCCGCCAGTGGGAGTCGTCGGGACCGGGGTGCAGCCCGAGCGGCTCCGCTTCGGCCTTCGTGACGGCGGCCTTCGTCGCGAAGCCGTACTTCTCCATGTCGGCGAGCACGACGTCGCGGCGCCGCCGCGCGAGCTGCGGGTCGACGAACGGGTTGTACGCCTCCGGTGCCTGGATCAACCCGGCGAGCAGCGCGCTCTGGGCCAGTGACAGCGAGCTCGCGCCGACCCCGAAGTACTTCAGCGCCGCGGCCTGCACGCCGTACGCGCCGTTGCCGAAGTACACGAGGTTGAGGTAGCGCTCGAGGATCTGGTCCTTCGTGAACGTTCGTTCGAGCTGTACCGCGAGGGTGATCTCGCGCAGCTTGCGGTGCACGGTCTTGTCGTTTCCGAGCATCACGTTGCGGACGTACTGCTGGGTGATCGTGGAGCCGCCCTGCGCGATCTCGCCGGTGTCGAGGTCGGTGCGCAGGGCCCGCACCATCGCGTGGATGTCGATCCCGGGGTGGTCGTAGAACCGGTGGTCCTCGACCGCGACGACCGCGTGCTGCAGCGTCGGGGCGACCTTCGCGAGCGCGACGTCGGTGCGGTGCACGCCGGCGTCGAGGCGGGCGAGCACCGTCCCGTCGGCCGCGAGCACCACCGACGACTGGTCGGGGACGGCCGAGGTGAGCTGGTCGAGGTTCGCGGTGTAGCTGCACGCCGCCGTGCCGAAGAGGAGCGCGACGACGAGCCCTGCCAGGGCAGGGCGGCGACGGCGGGCTCCAGTCACACTGATCACATCGGCACCATTGTCCCTCACCAGCAACAGCCGGTCGATGGCGGGCTAGCCTCGGACCGATGTCCGCCAGCCCGAACGCGGGATTCGGCCCCCTCACCCAGGGCGCGATCGACCTGATCCGGGCCGAGGAGCTCGCGGCCAAGCTGGCCCGCGACCGGCCGTTGCGGGTCAAGCTCGGTATCGACCCGACCGCCTCCGACATTCACCTCGGCTTCGCGGTCGTGCTGCGCAAGCTGCGCCAGTTCCAGGACGCCGGCCACGTCGCGGTGCTGATCCTCGGCGACTTCACGGCCCGCGTCGGCGACCCCTCGGGCCGTTCGGCGACCCGCCCTCGGCTGGAGCCCGAGGCCATCGACGCCCACGCGCGCACCTACGTGACCCAGGTGACGCGCATCCTCGACCCCGACCGCCTCGAGGTGAGGCGCAACTCGGAGTGGCTCGCCACCATGGGCATCGAAGACGTCCTGAAGCTCGCCTCCCGTACGACCGTGGCCCGCATGCTCGAGCGCGACGACTTTGCCAAGCGCTACGCGACCGGCGCGCCGATCTCGGTGATGGAGCTCCTCTACCCGCTGCTGCAGGGGTGGGACTCGGTGATGGTGCAGGCCGACGTCGAGCTCGGCGGGACCGACCAGCTCTTCAACCTGCTGGT
>CAVXFZ010000021.1:352500-417381 GCA_963761175.1 uncultured Actinomycetes bacterium
GGCCGTAACTATAACGGTCCTAAGGTGATGTGACCCGGACGTGCCCGGGTGTTGCCCCTCAATGCGGCGACGCATTGAGTGCAGCTGGCTATATGCTGGAATATCCGAGTATCCGGCGGTACTCGCTTTCACTGTCCGATCCTCTTCGTAGTGTCGGCGGTGTGAGCAGTGACAATCCGTCCGGTGCGGGCAATCAGCAGGAAAGGCCAGGTATCGAGCAGTGGATCGTCGGCTTCGTCGACGGTGAAGGCTGCTTCTCGATCTCGGTGGTGCGAAACCGGGGTTGCCGTCTCGGCTGGCAGGTCCAGCACGAGTTCGCGGTGATCCAGGCGGCACCGTCGAGGCCGGCGCTCGAGCTCCTCCAAGAGGAGTTCGGCTGCGGCCATGTGATCGAGAGCGTCCGCCCACTCGACCATCGCCAGGTGTTGCTGCGCTTCTCCGTGAAGCGTCGAGCCGACCTGGTGGAGCGAGTGGTGCCGTTCTTCGAAGAACATCCACTGAGAACTGCGAAACGCCTCGACTTCGAGCGGTTCGCGATCATCCTGCGTTCGATGCAGGACGGCGCGCATCTCTCCGAGCGAGGTCTTCGATGGATTGCTCGGGAAACCGAGCTGATGAAGCGTCGAGGGCGGTCTCGATACCTGGAATCCTCAGAGGCCATACGCCAGCCAACTCCATCCGACATGGAGTCGAAGATATGGTCCTAGCCTCATGGCGACATGGGGGCTCACTAGAGCGAAATTCCTTGTCGGGTAAGTTCCGACCTGCACGAATGGCGTAACGACTTGGCTACTGTCTCAACCAGAGACCCGGCGAAATTGCACGACGAGTAAAGATGCTCGTTTCCTGCGGCAGGACGGAAAGACCCCGTGGACCTTTACTGCAGCTTGGTATTGGGTTTCGGTACGTATTGTGTAGGATAGGTGGGAGCCTGGGAAGCTGGGGCGTCAGCTCTGGTGGAGGCAACGTTGAAATACCACCCTGTGCGTGCTGGAACTCTAACTTGGGCCCGTTATCCGGGTCGAGGACAGTGACAGGTGGGCAGTTTGACTGGGGCGGTCGCCTCCCAAAGTGTAACGGAGGCGCCCAAAGGTTCCCTCAGGCTGGTTGGCCATCAGCCGTCGAGTGCAAAGACACAAGGGAGCTTGACTGCGAGACCTACAAGTCGAGCAGGTACGAAAGTAGGGCTTAGTGACCCGGCCACGGCATGTGGAAGCGTGGTCGATCAACGGATAAAAGGTACCCCGGGGATAACAGGCTAATCTTGCCCAAGAGTCCACATCGACGGCAAGGTTTGGCACCTCGATGTCGGCTCGTCGCATCCTGGGGCTGAAGCAGGTCCCAAGGGTTGGGCTGTTCGCCCATTAAAGCGGTACGCGAGCTGGGTTTAGAACGTCGTGAGACAGTTCGGTCCCTATCCGCCGTAGGCGCAGGACATTTGAGGGGAGCTGTCCCTAGTACGAGAGGACCGGGACGGACGCAGCTCTCGTGTGCCAGTTGTTCCGCCAGGAGCACGGCTGGTTGGCGACCTGCGGAAGAGATAAGCGCTGAAAGCATCTAAGCGCGAAACTCGCCTCGAGATGAGATGTCCCACCGGGTTAACCGGGTAAGGCCCCTGGAAGACGACCAGGTAGATAGGCCGGAGGTGTACGCACGGCAACGTGTTCAGCCGACCGGTACTAATCGGCCGAGGGCTTGAGTCTTTCTCGATGCACGTGCTCGCTATGGGGTTCTCAAGGGGAATGAGAACCGAACGATTTCCGGTGGCCATGGCGGCGGGGAAACACCCGTTCCCATTCCGAACACGGCCGTTAAGCCCGCCCGCGCCGATGGTACTTGGAGGGAGACTTCCTGGGAGAGTAGGTCGCTGCCGGAATCCTTCGAATGACGATGCCCGTCGGCGCAACCGGCGGGCATCGTCGCGTCCGGCGCGAGCTCCGCTCGGCGTCGATGGGGCAGGCCGGGCGGTACGCTGTCGGGCTCCCCCCACCCGGCCGTGCGGCACGACGCGAGGACACGACGTGACACAACCCAGCAGCGGCGCCGGGCGCGAGCGTCGACCGGCGCGCGCGTCCGGGTCGGGCGCGCGCCGTTCCGGAGCCTCGGGGTCGGGCGCTCGCCGTTCCGGTGGCGGCGCCGGCGGCTCGACGGCCGGCTCGGCCCGCGGCTCGGAACGCCGGGGTACGCGATCCGCCGCTTCGTCGGGTCGTGTCGGGCGCGGCGAGCAGGAGCGGGGCGGCGACACCCGGGGCCGGAGCCGGGGGAGCGGCTCGAGCGCCCGCGACGGTGGTGCCGGCGCACCGACCGGTGGTCGCGGTCGCAGCGGGACCGGCGACGACGGCCGCCGCGGTGGCGGCCGCGGCGAGCGCGGCGGTTCCGGGACGACGAACGGTCGCCGGGGACCCGTGCGTGACGATCGCGTTCGGGGCGAGACCCGTGACGGCGGTCGAGGTCGCGGTGCCGGTGCCGGCCGTGCGGGGAAGACGTCGACCGGGCGCGGGCGACCGGGGGTCGGCAGCGCGGTACCGGCGCGGGGACGTGGGCGCCGAACCGACGTCGTGCTGCCGAGGCTCGATCCCGACGAGGACCAGCCGCGCACGCGCTCGCGCACCGGCGCCAACCGCGGTGCCGGTTCCGGGCAGCGGTCGAGTGCCGCCTCGCGCCGGAGCGCTTCGGGTGAGTCGGGCGGGTCGGGTGGTCGGGGCGGGAGCCGGGGCGCTGCGGCGCGGGCGACCGGCGGTCGCGCTGGAACCCGGCGGGACCAAGCGGGTCGGGGCACGCCGGAGCGATCGCCGCGCGGCCGAGGGACGGCCAAGGCCGGCGCGCGTGGCGATCGCGAAGGAGACGTGACGGGTCCGTTCATCAGGCGGAAGCGAACCGAAGCCGCGCCACCGAAGGGTCGCCCGGTGCTGCGCCTCGCGAGCGGCGACGGCAGTCGTGAGCGTCCGAGCGCTCGAGGCGCGGCGAGCGATCGCAACGCGGGCGCCAAGGCGCGCCGCGGCCGCGCCCCGGCGCGCACCGCGAAGCCCGGTCCGACCCGTCGTCGGCGTCCGGCGACCGAGGCGACCGAGGAAGTTCGGCGACTCGCGGGGACCAACGCGAACCGTGTCGTCGACGCGCTCGCGCGCGCGGCCGACGCGTTCGCGCGTGACCGTGAGCGTGACGCGTTGCGCATCCTGCGACCGCTGATCGAGACCTACCCCGACGCGGCCGCGGTGCGCGAGCTCGCGGGGCTGTGCCGCTACCGACTCGGTACCTACCCGTCGGCGGCCGAGGATCTCGTCGCGTTCGTGGAGCTCACCGGATCGACCGAGCAGCACCCCGTGCTCATGGATTGCCGACGCGCGCAGGGCCGGCTCGCCGACGTCGAGGAGCTGTGGGAGGAGTTGCGGGCGGCGTCCCCGTCGGCCGCGCTCGTGACAGAGGGCCGCATCGTGCTCGCCGGTGCGCTCGCCGATGCCGGTCGTCTCACCGACGCGATCGATCTGCTCGCCCGCCGCTCCGAGGTGTCGGGTCGCGTGCGCGAGCACAACGTGCGCCTCTGGTACGCGCTCGCCGACCTCGAAGATCGCGCCGGCAACGTGCCACGGGCGCGCGCACTGTTCCAGCTCGTCCGTCGCCACGACGCCGAATACGCCGACGTCGCCGAGCGACTCGCCGCACTGAGCTGACCCCGCGCTCGCTGTCACACCCTCCCAGTACGTTCATCGCGACTTCCCAGGCACTTCCCCCGTTCCACGCGAGCCACTCGGCGCGCGCCGTCAACGAGCAGGGAGGTCGTTCCATGTCCGTCAATCTCGCCGTCGTCCGCGGTCATCTGTCGAGCCCACCCGACGCGCGCACCTTGCCGTCGGGCGCCACGCTCGCCGTCCTCCAGGTCACGACACGCCCGTCAGCGGTCGCGATCTCCTTGCCGGTGGCGGTCTGGGACCCGCCCGCATGGCTGCTCGCGCTCGACGCGGGCGCCGAGATCATCGCGGTCGGATCCATCCGGCGGCGCTTCTACCGCGCGGGCGCCGTCACCGCGTCGCGAGTCGAGCTCGAAGCGTCGTTCGTCGCGCGCGCCTCGGATCGTCGCCGCCTCGACGCCGCGCAGCGGCGCATCGAGACCGCGCTGGAAGGGCTCGACGCGTCAGGCTGAGCGCCGCGACGCGGCGCGTCGTGAGGCGAAGATGAGTGCTCCATGGCATGCGCTTCGCGCGATGTCAAGGGAACCGGGGCGAGACCACTACGATGCGACGAGCGGCGCGCGGCCGGCAATCCGCCCCACTGCCTGCGCAGAAGCCGCGAAGTACTCGCGGGAAAGAAGGTCAACGGTGACCGTAGAAACGACGGAGGCCCGCCGGGCCGAGACGCTGGATCGAGTGGTCATTCGCTTTGCGGGCGACTCCGGCGACGGCATGCAACTCGTCGGCGATCGCTTCACAGAACTGTCCGCCGCATTCGGGAACGACCTGGCAACGCTGCCGAACTTCCCGGCCGAGATCCGCGCGCCGGCCGGCACGGTCGCGGGCGTCTCGTCGTTCCAGGTGCACATCTCCGACCACGACATCGTCACGCCGGGCGACGTGCCGAACGTGCTCGTCGCGATGAACCCGGCCGCGCTGAAGGCGAACATGAGCGACCTCTCGCCGGGCAGCACGCTGCTCATCAACGTCGACGCGTTCGACGAGCGCAACCTCGAGAAGGCGGGCTACCGGTCGAACCCGCTCGAGGACGATTCGCTCGCCGCGTTCAACGTCTATCCGGTACCGATGACGTCGATCACGGTCGGAGCGACGAAGGAGCTCGGCGTCAAGCCCCGCGACGCGGAACGTTCGAAGAACTTCTTCGCGCTCGGCCTGCTCTGCTGGATGTACACGCGACCGACGAAGCCGATCATCGAGTGGATCGAGCACCGTTTCGCCGGCAAGGACAACGTCCTCAACGCGAACCTCGCCGCGTTCAAGGCCGGCCGGAACTTCGGCGAGACCGCCGAGCTCTTCGACCACCCCTACGAGGTCGCGCCGGCGCAGCTGCGCAAGGGCACCTATCGCAACATCGTCGGGAACCTCGCGTTCGTCGTACGGCCTCATCGCCGCGTCTCAGAAGGCGAAGCTCCCGCTCGTCTACGCGTCGTATCCGATCACCCCCGCCTCCGACATCCTCCACGAGCTGTCGAAGAACAAGAACTTCGGGGTGAAGACGCTCCAAGCCGAAGACGAGATCGCCGCAGCCGGGATCGCGATCGGTGCCGCGTTCGCGGGTGCGCTCGCCGTCACCGGCACGAGTGGTCCGGGCGTCGACCTGAAGGCCGAGGCGATGGGGCTCGCGATCAGCCTCGAGTTGCCGCTCGTCCTCGTCGACGTGCAGCGCGGCGGGCCGTCGACCGGCCTGCCGACGAAGACGGAGCAGGCCGACCTGATGCTCGCGATGTACGGGCGTCACGGCGAGGCACCGCTTCCCATCGTCGCGGCCCGTTCCGCGTCGCACTGCTTCGACGCCGCGTTCGAGGCCGTGCGCATCGCAGTGAAGTACCGAACACCCGTCATGCTCCTCACCGACGGGTACCTCGCCAACGGTGCCGAGCCCTGGTTGCTCCCCGACGTGAACGCGCTCCCCGACATCTCGGTCGCGTTCGCGACGGAGCCGAACCACGGCGACGAGTTCTGGCCGTACCTGCGGGATCCCGAGACGCTCGCCCGCCCGTGGGCGATCCCGGGCACGCCGGGTCTCGCGCACCGCATCGGCGGGATCGAGAAGGAAGACGGCACCGGCAACATCAGCTACCAGCCGGAGAACCACGAGAAGATGGTGCGGTTGCGCGCCGCCAAGGTCGCGGGCATCGCGAAGGACATCCCGCTCACCGACCTCGACGACGACGGTGGCGACGAGCTCGTCGTCGTCGGCTGGGGCAGCACCTGGGGTGCGATCACCGCCGGGGTCCGGCGCGTCCGCGCCAAGGGGCACAAGGTGGCGCACGCGCACCTCATGCACCTCAACCCGTTCCCGTCCGACCTCGGTGCCGTGCTCTCGCGGTACCGCCGGGTGCTCGTCCCGGAGATGAACCTCGGGCAGCTGTCGCGCCTGCTGCGAGCCGAGTACCTCGTCGACGCGGAGAGTTTCACGAGAATCGCCGGCGTGCCGTTCCGCGCCGCCGACATGGAGGCCAAGATGCTGGAGATGTACGCATGACCGAGGCCGGCGTCGCGCTCACGCGCAAGGATTTCGAGTCCGATCAGGAAGTCCGCTGGTGCCCGGGTTGCGGTGACTACGGCGTCCTCGCCGCGATCCAGTTCCTGCTGCCCGAGCTCGGCGTGAATCCCGACGAGATGGTGTTCATCTCGGGGATCGGGTGTGCCGCCCGGTTGCCGTACTACATGAACACCTACGGGGTGCACAGCATCCACGGCCGCGCGCCGGCCGTCGCGACGGGTGTGGCGCTGACCCGCCCCGACCTGCACGTCTGGGTCATCGGCGGCGACGGCGACATGCTCTCCATCGGTGGGAACCACCTCATCCACGCGCTGCGTCGCAACGTGAACCTGAAGATCCTGATGTTCAACAACCAGATCTACGGGCTCACGAAGGGTCAGTACTCGCCGACGTCGGAGCTCGGGAAAGTCACGAAGTCGACGCCGTTCGGCTCGATCGACCACCCGTTCAACCCCGTCTCGCTCGCGCTCGGCACCGAAGCCGGATTCGTGGCCCGTACCCACGACATGGACCGCAAGCACATGATGGAGATCTTCCGTCGCGCGCACGAGCACGAAGGCGCGGCGTTCGTCGAGGTGTACCAGAACTGCAACGTCTTCAACGACGGTGCGTTCGCCGGGATCCTCAAGCGCGACGTGCGTGCCGACATGCTCATCGAGCTGCACCACGGCGAGCCGATCCGCTTCGGCGCCGACCACGAGCTCGGCGTGACGCTCAACGAGTTCGGCGAGCCGTCGATCTGCAACGTCGCCGACGTCGGCGAGGACCGCCTGCTCGTCCACGACGAGCACCGCGCGGATCCGACCCTGGCGTTCGCGCTCTCGCGCCTTGCCGACAGGCCGACGGTGCCGACGCCCGTCGGCGTCTTCCGCGACGTGCAGCGTCCCGTGTACGAGGTCGAGGTGCAGCGGCAACTGGTCGCGTCGGTGGAGCGCTCCGGCCCCGGCGACCTGGCGGCACTGCTCGCGACCGGTTCGACCTGGACGGTCGACTGACCGACGGCGGGTCCCGTCAGCCGTCGAGGCTGCGCAACACCATGCCGGTTCGAGGCTTGGGCGAGAAGAACGTCGTCTTCTGGGGCATCCGCGCGCGGGCGAGCGCGGCGGCGCGGGTGTCGGCCACCGACACCGGTCGGAGCAGCAGGGCCGCGTCCGCGGCACCCTTCGCGACGAGGCCGGCGACGCCGATCGCGTCGTGGCGGTACTCGATCGTCGCCTCCTCGAGGCGGGGGACGACGACGGCCTCGACGAGGGCGGCGTCCGTGCGCGCCACGGCCGGTTCCTCGCCGGCCAGCGCGGCCGCGGCGACATCGGACCGGGTGACGAGCACCGCGAGTCCTTCGCCGTCGACGAGACCGAGACCGGGCCGGGCCGCCATCGCGGCCTGCAGCGCCGCCACGCCCTCGGGGGAGTTCGGGCCCGCGGGCTCGATGGTGAACGCGTCGGCGAGGAGGCGGCGAGCATCGGCGCCGGCGGGGAGGTGCAGCAGGCGGTGGATGGGCTCGATGCACAACTGCTCGTCGGCGAGCTCCACGACGAGCGCCATGATCGCGCCGGCCCCGGGATCGGCGATGCCGGCTCGGCGGCGTTCGTCGCGGTACGTGAGCGCGGTCTCGAAGCGATGGTGCCCGTCGGCGAGGACGAGGGGAGTGGCGCGCACGGCGTCGCGGACGGCTTGCTGCGCGCGGGGATCGTCGATCGCCCAGATCGTGTGGTGGGCGCCGTCCTCGCCGGTGCAGGTGGTGAGTGGCGCCGCCGTCGGCGCGAGGAGATCGGAGAGCCCCTCGGTGAGCGAGAGACCCCAGATCGGATCGAGGTTCACCCGGGTCGCCCGCAGCAGCGCGAGCCGGTCGCTCTTTGCCTTCGGGAGGGTTCGTTCGTGGGGGAGCACCGTCGCGTCACCGGGCTCGGGGAGCGCCAGCGCACCGATCACGCCCGTCGTGGAACGCGGCCGCTGCTGCTCGTCGCGGAAGTCCATGCGGTAGGCGTAGAACCGCGGCGCCGGGTCTTGTGCGAGCACTCCCGTCGCGCACCAGGCGCGGTAGGTGCCGGCCGCGACGTCGTAGCGATCGTCGGTCCTCGTGCGGTCACGCGGGAGGATGAGCTGCACCGCGTTGTGCGGGTCGGTGGCCTCGAGCTGGGCGCGCTGCTCCTCGTCGATGACGTCGTAAGGTGGAGCCGCGCGCGTCGTCAAGTCGTCCGTGCCGTTCCGGCTGTCGTAACGGATCCCAGCAAACGGGAAGAAGTCGGGCACCGGGCGGCTCCGCGAGTCGGGGTGCGTCGGTTGTAGCACAGCCCCGCCGGCGTTCCGGGCTCGGCGGCGGCCGGTCCCGTCGTCCGCTCTCGAAAGCAGCCGATGCCCGAGCACGAGGCCTACGAGTCGTTCCGCGACGGTCGGGACCTCCTCGCGTCGGGACACCCCCATGCGGCTGTGGTCGCGCTCGAACGGGCGCGGGATCTCGAGCCGGAGAAGGCGTCGGTGCGTGAGACGCTCGCCCGGGCCTACTACCGCAGCGCTCGGTTCCAGGCCGCGGCCGACGAGTTCGCGATCGCCGTCGACCTCGATCCGGTCAACGACTACGCGCACTTCGGCCTCGGCCTCGCGCTGCGACGCGTCGGCGATCTCGAGCGCGCGCGACGGCACCTGCGCATCGCGACCGCGATGCGACCCGACAACACCGACTACCGCGAAGCGCTCGCGAGCGTGGTCGGGCCCGACGACGCCACGAGGACGGGATGAACCGACTTGTCGTGTGCTGCGACCTCGACGGCGTGATCTGGCTAGGTGACGCCCCGATTCCTGCCGCCGCGTCCGGCGTCGCCGCGCTGCGTGCTGGCGGGTTGCGCGTCGTCTTCGTGACGAACAACTCCTCGGGAACGCGCGCCGACTACGTCGCCAAGCTCGAACGTTGTGGCGTACCGGCCGCGCCCGACGACGTCCTCAGCAGCGCGATGGCGGCCGCGCACCTGCTCGCCGGCGAGCTCGAAGCGGGCGCGACCGTGTGCTGCTCGGGGGGACCGGGCGTGCGTGAGGCGATCGCCGCCGCGGGGCTGACGCCGGCCGACACCGGACCCGCGGACGCGGTGGTCGTCGGCTGGCACCGCGACTTCGACTTCGACGACCTTGCGCGCACGGCCGACGCGGTGCGCGCAGGTGCCCGGTTCGTGGCGACGAACATCGACCCGACCTATCCGAGCGCCGACGGCCTCCTGCCGGGTAACGGTGCGCTCGTTGCCGCGGTCGCGACCGCGTCGGGGCGCGCGCCGGACGTCGCGGGGAAGCCGGAGGAAGCGATGGCCGCGCTCGTGCGCGCCGCGTGCGGTCCGCGGGGCGTGATGGTGGGTGACCGTCCGTCGACGGACGGCGCGTTCGCGGCCCGTCTCGGCTGGCCCTTCGCGCTGGTGCTCTCGGGCGTCGCGGGGAGCGCAGGGGAGGAACCGGTGCCGGAACCGCCGCCGCCCTTCGTCGCCGCCGACCTCGGCGCGCTCGCGCCGTTGCTCCTGCGAGCGGCGCGCGGGGAGCGCGCCACGCCGGCGGTGCCTCAGCCGTAGTCGCGCAGGCCGCCCGGCCAGGTTCCGGGTGGTGGCGGCGGATCCGGGCGCCAACGCACCGGTGCCGCGGGACCACGCGTCCCTCGCAGCGCGTACGCGACCAGCGCGCCGAACGCGAACCCGCCGACGTGCGCCGTCCACGCCACTCCGCTGTTCGGGTCCGTGAAGAACTGCAACACGAACCAACCCAGCAGCAACACAAATGCAGGGATGAACAACGGGACGAAGAACACGACCGTCAGGATGCGAGCGCGCGGGAACCACACGAGATAGGCGCCCATGACTCCGGCGATCGCGCCCGACGCTCCGATCACGACGGCGACGGAGTTGGGGGCGGTGAGGGTGAACACCGCGGCGGCGATGATGCCGGCGACGAAATAGAAGGCCGTGAACGCGAACGATCCCATGTGGTCTTCGACGTTGTTGCCGAAGATCCAGAGGAAGAGCATGTTGCCGAACAGGTGCCACAGGCTTCCGTGAAGGAACATCGACACGATCACCGCGAGGTAGACGTTCTTGCCGGGGATCAGCGGCACGGGCTCGGCGCGGACGAGCGTTCCGCCGCGGTTCACGACGACGGCGCGGTTCGGTGCGGCGCATGAATCCAGCAGGTACTGCGGTTCGGAGAGCCCATGACCCTGCTTGATCTCGCACGGGATGGCCGCGTGGCGGTAGTAGAAGGCGTTCTCGTGGGCCGTGTCGCTGTGCGGTTGCACCGCGAAGTACACGAAGACGTTGACCGCGATGAGCACCAGCGTCACCACGGGAACGTGTCGGGTGGGGTTCGAGTCCCGCAGCGGCAACACCATTGCGCGCACGGTAGTGCCGTCCGGCGCCGGTTCCATCCGCGTGAAGCCCGGTCTTCAGTGTGGAGATCGGCGCGCGCGGGCCGTAGGCTTTTCAAGGGAACGCCGGGTGCCGATTCGATCAACGAGGAGTGCGCGATGCCGCAGGGACCCGACTGGAAGCAACTCATCGAGACCGGCATGAACTTCACCGAGCTCCGTCGCTCGCAGGCCCGCCAACTCGTCTCCGACCTCGTCGCGCGTGGTGAGCTCGCACGTGACCAGGCGACGACCACGGTCGACGAGCTCATCGAGCTGAGCCGTCGGCGTCGTGAAGAGGTGCGCGAGTTCGTGCAGACCGAGATCCAGCGTCAGATCCGGTCGCTCGGTATCGCCACTCGCGACGACCTCGCGCGGCTCGAGCGCAAGCTCGGCGCCACCTCGGCCCGGGGTGCGAAGAAGGCGCCCGCGAAGAAGGCGCCTGCGAAGAAGCCGGCGGCGAAGAAGGCGCCCGCCAAGCGCACCGCCACGAAGAAGAAGCCGGCGGCCGCGAAGGCGGCGTCGGCCGCCGGCGCGTAGCCGTTCCTCGGTGCGCCGCCGGCTCGACACCGAGCTGGTGCGGCGCGGGCTGGCCCCGAGCCGTCAACGCGCGCACGATCTGATCGCGAGCGATCGCGTCACCGTCGGCGGCGCGCCCGCTCGCAGCGCGGCCCGCCAGGTCGACAGCGCCGAGGCGATCGCGATCGTTCCGGGTCCACGGGAGTTCGTCTCGCGCGGCGGGCAGAAGCTCGCGGCGGCGCTGACCGCGTTCGGTATCGACGTCGCCGACCGGCGCGTGCTCGACGCCGGCGCGTCGACCGGCGGGTTCACCGACTGCGCCCTGCGCGGCGGCGCCGCGCACGTCGACGCCGTCGACGTCGGGCGGGGCCAGCTCGCATGGTCGCTTCGAACGGACTCGCGGGTGCAGGTGTACGAACGGACGAACCTGCGCGATCTCCACGCCGGCGCCCTCGGACCGCCGGCGGATCTCGCCGTCGTGGATCTCTCGTTCATCTCGCTGCGACTCGTGTCGACGAACCTGCTCGAGCTCACGACGCCGGACGCCGATCTCGTGCTGCTCGTGAAGCCACAGTTCGAGGCCGGTCGCGCGCGGGTGGGCAAGGGAGGGGTGATTCGTGATCCACACGTGCACCGCGCCGTCCTCGACGAGATCGTCGGGTCGCTTGCCGCGCAGGGCCTCGGGATCGTCGCCGTCGTACCGAGTCCGCTGCTCGGTGCCGACGGCAACGTGGAATTCCTCGCGCGAGCCCGCCACGGTCCCGCCTCGGTCACCGCCGCCGACCTCGACGCCGCCGTCGCGTCGGCTCCCGTCCACTCCGGGCCAGAATGAACGGGTGAAGGCCGTCGGGCTCGTCCCCCACCACGATCGCGAGGTCGCCCACGAGCTCGCCCGCCGGGCCCGGGCCTGGCTGCTCGAGCACGGATTCGAGGTTCGCGTCCCCGAGCCCGATGCCGCGGCCGCCGGCCTCGACGACTGCGCCGTCGCCCCGCACACGTTCGCAACGGGCCTCGACCTCGTGCTCGCGCTCGGCGGCGACGGCACGATGCTCCACGCGGTGCAGCTCGTCTATCCCGAGCCGGTCCCGATCCTCGGCGTCAACGCCGGACAGCTCGGGTACCTCAGCGCGCTCGAGGCGGCCGAGCTCGAGCCCGCGTTCGCGCGCCTGGTGCGCGGCGAGTTCGAGGTCTCACCGCGGATGATGCTCGAGGTCGTCGTGACCGGCGAGCAGGGGGAGCGGCGAGCATTCGCGTTGAACGAAGCCGTCGTGGAGAAGGTTGGAGCCGGGCGGCTCATCCGGCTGCTCGTGTCGATCAACGGCACCCCCTTCACCACGTACGCGGCCGACGGTGTGATCATCGCGACACCCACCGGCTCGACCGCTTACTCGTTCTCGGCGCGCGGCCCGATCGTCTCGCCGCGCAACCGGTCGCTGCTGCTGACCCCCGTGTCGCCGCACATGCTCTTCGACCGCTCGCTCGTCCTGGGCGCGGACGAGGAGCTCGAGTTCGTCGTGATCGACGGCCGTCCCGCGGCGCTGACCATCGACGGCCGCGAGTCGGGAACGCTCACGCCGGGTGCGCGGATCGTGTGCCGGGCCGCGCCCGCGTCGGCCCGCCTGGTCGCCCGCCGCCCCGACGACTTCCACCAGCTGCTCAAGGCCAAGTTCGGGCTCACGGATCGTTGACCGGATGCTGACCGAGCTGCGCGTCGCCAACCTGGGGATCATCGACGACCTGAGCGTGACGCTCGGCCCCGGGCTGACCGCGATCACGGGCGAGACGGGTGCCGGCAAGACCCTGCTCGTCGAGGCGCTCGACCTCCTGCTCGGCGGCCGTGCCGACGCGTCCCTCGTACGCGAAGGCGCGAGCGACGCGCGCGTCGAAGGGCGTTTCGTCGTCGGCGACGACGAGACCGTCCTCGCGCGCGTCCTGCCCATCTCGGGGCGCAGCCGCGCGTACATCGACGGCCGGCTGGCGACCGTCGGAGAGCTGACCGCGCAGGGGCGCGCGCTCGTCGACCTTCACGGTCAGCACGAGCAGCAGTCGTTGCTGGTACCGGCCGAGCAGCGCGCGCTGCTCGACGCGTTCGTCGGGGAGCCGGCCGAAACCGCGGCGCGAGCGGTGTCCGACGCGCGCGCCGAGCTGCTCGCTGTCGACGACGAGCTGCTCGAGCTCGGTGGTGACGAGCGCACGCGTGCCCGCGAGCTCGACCTCCTGCGCTTCGAGCTGGACGAGATCGTGGCGGCCGATCTGCGGGACCCCGACGAAGACGCCGCGCTCGCCGAGGAGGAAGAGGTCCTCGCGAACGCCGCCGCGCATCGCGAGGCGCTCGGTGTCGCGCGCGGCGTGCTTGACGCGACGGCGATCGACGCGGTCGGCACCGCCATGGCCGCGCTCGCGGGACGGGCGCCGTTCGCGGCGCTCGAGGCGCGGCTCGCTTCCGTGCAGGCCGAGCTGGCCGACCTCGGGCACGAGGCGCGCGTCGCCGCCGAAGGGATGGTCGACGATCCGGAGCGACTGACCGCCGTGCGGGCCCGTCGTCAGCGGCTCCGCGAGCTGGGCCGCAAGTACGGACCCTCGATCGCCGACATCCAGACGTTCGCGCAAGAGTGCGCGGCCCGGCTCGCCGAGCTCGAAGGGGCGCAGGCGCGCCGCGACTCGCTGGCGCCGCGCCGAGAGCGGGCGTTCGCCGCGCTCGGGGTCGCCCAGCACGCGCTCCTCGTCGCCCGCCGGCAGGGCGCGCCGGTGCTCGCCGCCGCGGTCACCGAGCGCCTCGGCGAGCTCGCGCTCGGCCGGGCCGCCTGCCTGATCGACGTGGAGGAAGGCGCCGACGGCAGCGGTGAGGTCACGTTCCTGCTCGCGGCCAACCCGGGCGAGCCGGCCCGGCCGCTGGCGAAGGCCGCGTCGGGCGGAGAGCTGTCGAGGGTGATGCTGGCCCTGCGGGTCGTGCTCTCCGAGGCGCCGCCTACGCTGGTGTTCGACGAGGTCGACGCCGGCCTCGGCGGAGAAGCCGGAGTGGCCGTCGGCCGCGCACTCGCGAGCCTCGGAGGCAAGCACCAGGTGCTGTGCGTCACCCACCTTGCCCAGGTCGCGGCCTTCGCCGACGCGCAGCTCTCCGTTCGCAAGGAGGAACGCGGCGGTCGCACCCTCGCCGCGGTCGACCTGCTCCTCGACGACGCTCGGGTGCAGGAGCTGTCGCGGATGCTCGCCGGGGTCGGCGGCTCCGCGCACGCGCGCCGCCACGCCAAGGAGCTGCTCTCCGTGTCGGCGCGAGGGCGGGCCGAGGCCAGGGGCGGCTGATGGGTCGCAGGTCGCGCGGCGCGGAGATCGTCGGCGTCGCGCGCGTCGGTCCGCGTACGAAGGATCTCGTGCGCCGCATCGACCGGGGCGACATTGCGATCATCAACCATCAGGATCTCGACCGGGTCGCAGCCGACTCCCTGGTGGAGGCGGGCGTCATTGCGGTCGTGAACGCGGCCGAATCGATCAGTGGTCGTTACCCGAACGAGGGTCCGCAGCGGGTCGTCGCGGCCGGGCTCCCGTTGCTCGATGCGGTCGGTCCCGCGGTGATGGAAGCGGTCCGCGACGGCGAGGTGATCGAGCTGCGCGATGGCGCGCTCTGGCGCGGCGACGAGAAGCTCGCCGTCGGCACGCTCCTCGGCGACGGCGAGATCCAGAGCCGGATGGACACTGCACGCGCCGGTATCGGTGCCGAGCTGAAGCGCTTCGCGGAGAACACCCTGCGCTACGTCGAGCAGGAAGCAGAGCTCACCTTCGAACCGCTCACGGTTCCGAAGTTGCGCACGAAGATCGACGGCCGGCACGTCGTCGTCGTCGTGCGCGGCCACGACTACCAGCACGACCTGCGGACGCTCCGCCCGTACATCCGCGAGCACCGGCCCGTCCTCATCGCCGTCGACGGCGGCGCCGACGCACTGCTCGCGTGCGGGTTGCAGCCCGACATCATCACCGGAGACTTCGACTCGCTCTCCGACCGCGCGCTCGCGTGCGGCGCCGAGATCGTGCACCACGTGCACCCCGACGGACGCGCGCCCGGTCGTGAGCGGCTGGTCGACGCGGGGGTGAAATACGAGGAGTTCGTCGCCGAGGGCATGAGCGAGGACGTCGCGATGCTGCTCGCGTACGAGGCCGGCGCGTCGCTCATCGTCGCGGTCGGAACGCACGCGACGATGATCGAGTTCCTCGACAAGGGTCGCCGCGGGATGGCGTCGACGTTTCTCACGCGCCTGCGGCTCGGCCCCGTCCTCGTCGACGCCAAGGGCGTGAGCGGGCTCTACGAGAGCCGGATCCGGCGCCGCGACCTGCTTTTGCTCGTCGCATCGGCGCTGCTGGTCGTGCTCGTGATGGGCATCGCGTCGGACTCGTTCCGCGTCTTCCTCCACGGCTTCCGGATCAGCTTCTCCGACTTCTTCCGAACCGTGCGGGGCTGGTTCTGAGCGACCGCCGCCGGCCGGCGTGCACCCCGAGTGACCAGGGCGGGGGCGGCTCCCAGCCGTAGGCTGCGCCCCGACCATGATCAACTTCCGGTTCCACCTGGTCTCACTCGTCGCGGTCTTCCTCGCCCTCACGGTCGGGATCATCGTGGGAGCGACGATCGTCAACCAGGCGATCGTCCACGACCTGAACAGCCGTATCGACGGGGTCGAGAAGAACGCCGACGCACAGCGGAACGAGAACAAGACGCTCTCCGCGGCGGCGAAGCAGACCGACGCGTACCTCGAGGCGGCCGCCCCGTTCGTGGTGGAAGGCCGGCTCACCGGCGTCCCGGTTGTCGTGCTCGCGGAGCGGGGAGTCGACCGCGACACCGTGCGGAACCTCGTCACCCTCGTGCAGGACGCGGGGGCCCAGGCGCCCGCGATCGTCTGGCTCGAGTCGAAGTGGCGGCTCGATCAGGCGGGCGACCGCGCGAAGCTCGCCACGATCGTTGGCGACGCCCCGACGAGCGCTTCCTTGCGCGTCGACGCGCTTGTTGCGCTGGCGAGCCGGCTCGGGACGCCCGCGAAGACCCGCAGCCCTACGACGACTGCGGCCGTCACCACGACCACGGTTGCGGTGCCCGACCTGCTCGACGCGCTCTCGACCGCCGGGTTCGTCTCGGTCGATCCGGTGGGGCCGAGCGGCACGAACGATCTCTCGACGTTCCCCGGCGTCGGCGCGCGCGCCATCGTCGTCGGTGGTGAGGCCAGTGCGCTCGCGACGACCCCGCTCGTCGCGCCCGTCGCCACCGCGTTCTCCGATCTCGACGTCGCGACAGTGGCAGGCGAGGTCTTCCACGCGGGCGCCGCGAACCAGGCGCGCGGTGTGGTCGTCGGGCCGATACGCGACGGGTCCCTCGACCGCGTCGTCAGCACCGTCGACGATGTCGATCTCGTGCAGGGCCAGGTCGCGTCGGTGCTCGCGATCGCGCAGGCCGGCGAGGGCAAGGTGGGCCATTACGGGTACGGCCGCGGTGCCAACGACGCGATGCCGGTCTGGAGCGGCCCGTGAGGCGGACGCGCACGGTCGGGCGCGCGGCGATCGACATGGGGGTCGCGACGGCCGTCTCGCGATCGTTCGGTCTCGTGCGGGTGCTCGTGATCGCGGGCGTGCTCGGGACCACGTTCCTCGGCAACACGTTCCAGGCGTCGAACTCGGTGTCGAACGTGCTCTTCGAGCTGCTCGCGGCGGGCGCGCTCTCCGCAGTGCTCGTGCCGACCTTCGTTGAACTGCTCGACCGCGGTGATCAGGAGGAGGCCGAGCGGCTCGCCGGTGGTCTGCTCGGTGTGGCTCTGGTCGGGCTCGGCGCCATCTCGGCGCTCGGGATCGTGTTCGCACCCGAGCTGGCGCGCGCCCTCACCTCGGGGAACCACGACGCGCGCGTCGCGGCACAGCAGCGCGAGCTCGCGACCTACCTGCTGCGCTTCTTCGTGCCGCAGGTTCTGCTGTACGCGTTCGGCGCGATCGCCACTGCGGTCCTCTACGCGCGCCGGCGGTTCGCGGTCACGGCCGCCGCGCCCATTGGCAACACCCTTGTGATGGTCGTCTGTCTCCTCGTCTTCCGGGCGCAGGCCGGCGCGCACCCCGGCTTCGACCTCACCGTCACGGAGCGTCTGCTCCTCGCAATCGCGGGCACGGGCGGGGTGGTGGCCTTCGTCGGCACGCTCTCGATCGCCTGCCGGCGGACCGGGTTCCGGTTACGGCCGCGCCGCCCGGGCCGGGATCGAGCGGTGCGCCGGCTGTTGCAGTTCTCGTTCTGGGGTCTGTTCCTCAACGCCGGCACCGGCGTCCTGCTCGGCGCGGCGTTGGTGATCGGCAACTCGGTGGAGGGCGGTGTGGTCGCGTACCAGGCCGCGTTCGTGTTCTTCCTCGCTCCGTACGCCGTGCTCGCACAACCGATCCACACCGCGATCCTCCCCGAGATCTCGGGCGAGGCGGCGCGCGGCGAGCTCGACGCGTTCGCGGAGTCGGTACGGCGCGCGCTCGACAGCATGGCGCTGCTCGTGATCCCCGCGTCGGTCGCGTTCGTCGTCTTCGCGCAGCCGATGATGAAGGTCGTCGCATTCGGCGCTGCGGCCGGCTCGGGCGTGACGCTCCTCGCAGCCGGTGTCGCGTCGCTCGGCATCGGCCTCTACGCGTACGGTGCGTTCCTGTTGCTGGCGCGCGCGTACTACGCGCTCGGCGAGAGCCGATGGCCGGCACTGGTGGCCGTCGGGTCAGCCGTCGTGGGTGTCGTGGTGATGGCGACCGGTGCCTCGGCCGCGCACGGTGCCGCGAAGGTCGCCGCGCTCGGCGTCGGCCACTCCGCCGCGTACCTGCTCGGAGCGCTCGTCCTCGGCGCCGGCTTGTGGAAGCGAACCGGTCTCGCGATCGTTCCCCGCCAGATGGGGCGCGCGCTCGGCGCCGCGGGCGGGATCGGCGTCGTCGCGTGGCTCGCGATGCGGGCCGTCGGGCCCGAGGGGCGGGGCGAGACGCTCGCGGTCACCGCCGTCGTCGCCGGGCTCGCGGCCGCGGCCTACGTCGCGATCCTGCGCGTGTCGGGGGCGCGCCTGTCGCTGCGGCCGACGGTGGGGCGTCCGTGAGCCCACGCGCGCGGAGGGTTTCGGCGGTTGCCGCCGCGTGGGCGCTGCTCGGTGCGACGCTCGCGAGTTTCGCCCTCGACGCCCGACCGGCCGGCGCGGCGAGCGCGCGATCTGCCGGCGCGGCGAGCGCGCGATCGGTGCGGCGCGCGCTGGTCGTGTCGCTGCCGATGGTCACGTGGGCCGACCTTCCCCTCGACGCGATGCCGAACCTGCGCACCTTGCTCTCGCAATCGCTCGTCGCCGACCTCTCGATTCGGGGGGTCGGCCGCCACCCGACGCTCGGCGACGCGTACGTCACCGTCTCCGCGGGAACGCGCGCGGTCGGCAACCAGTTCGACAACGAAGGCCTGATGCGCGACGAGCAGTTCGAGGAGGGGACTGCGTGCGACGCGTGGGCGCGCCGGTCCGGGCAGTCGTGCGGCCGTGCCCCGGCCGGATCCGTGCTCGCGCTGGCGTACCCGACGATTGTCGATCGCAACGATTCACTGCTGTTCGACGCGCATCCGGGTGCGCTCGGTGACGCGTTGCAAGCGGCCGGGATCTCGCGTTCCGTCATCGGCAACGCCGACCACGAGCAGCCCGCGACGCGGAGCTCCTCGTATGGTCGCCAGGTCGCAAACATGCTCGCGAGCTCCGCGGGCGTCACACCGGGTGGTGACGTGAGCGCGGGCTTGCTCCGCGCCGACGCGACGGCACCCTTCGGGCTCGCGCTCGATCCCGTCGCGGTGCAACGCGCGTTCGAGACCGCGTGGAGCGGCCGCGCGGTGGTCACGGTCGAAGACTCCGATCTCGTTCGCTTCGACGCCGACCGCCGCATGATCCCGCCGATGCAGCGCGGGCCGATCCAGGACCGACTGCTGACGGCGTTCGACGCGATGCTCGGTCGCATGCTCGCTGCGGTCGATCCCGCGCGTGACGCCGTCATGGTGATCGGGCCGACCTCGGCACGAGGTTCGCCCGCCGAGCTGACCGTCGCGGCGGTGCGGGCGCCGGGGGTGCAGCCGGGACTCGCGGAGTCGGGCGTGACGCGGCGTGCCGGGTTCGTGTCGATCGTCGATGTGGCACCGACGATCCTCGACCTCTTCCAGGTTGCCGCGCCCGACTCGATGGAGGGCCGCCCCTTCGAGCTCGGGCGCACGGGCGGCACGTTCTCCGACCGTCGTGCGTTTCTCGTCGCGGCCGACCGCGCCGCACTCTTCCGGGACGCGCGTGTCGCCAACGTGACGGACGTGTTGATGTTCGCGCTCGTCGGGTTGGCCGCGGCGGCGTTGATCGCGTTCGCGAGGTTGGGGCGAAGCGCGCGCTCGATCGTCGAGCTCGCGAGCTTCGGCCTGCTCGGCGCGCTGCCCGCGACCTTCCTCGCCGGGATCTTCTCGTTCGAGCATCACGGCGTGCTCGCGTACTGGCTGTTCATCGTCGCCACGGCCGCGCTCGTCGGTGTCGGCGCGGTCGCGCTCGGCCGGCGCACGCGCGTCGATGCGCTGTTGCTCGTCCTCGCGCTCGTCGTCGGCGTCCACGTCGTCGACGTGATGACCGGGGCGCGGTTGCAGTTCAGCACCGTGTTCGGTTACTCGCCGATCGTGGCCGGCCGCTTCGCCGGCATCGGAAACCTCGCGTACTCGCAACTCTCGGCGGCGGCGCTCGTGATGGCGGGCCTGATCGGGTGGCGCGTCGCGGGACGGTCGGGCACGCGTCTCGCCGTCGTCCTTCTCGTGCTGGTCGTGGTGGTCGACGGGGCACCCATCTGGGGTTCGGACGTCGGCGGAGTGCTCTCGATGGTGCCGGCGTTCGCGGTTGCGGCGACCGCCCTGCTCGGATGGAAGGTGCGCCGGCGCACGATCGGTTGGGGTCTCGGCGGCGCGGCCGCGCTCGTCGCCGTCTTCGCGGCGATCGATCTCTCGCGGTCGTCCGACCGGCAGACCCACCTCGGGCGGCTCGTCAGCTCGTCGCGCTCGGGCGGTTGGCGGTCGCTGCGGATCGTGATCGAGCGCAAGCTCTCCGAGAACTGGAGCGTGTTCTTCCATTCGTGGTGGACGCTCGTCGTGCCGATCGTCGTCGCGACGGTCGCGGCGCTGTTCGTGCTCGTCGCGCGCGGCGACGAGCGAGTCATGCTCGACGATCCGCGCCTCCGACGGCTGCGGTCACTCGTGCCCGCGGCCGTCGTGCTCGCGGTGCTCGGATTCGCGCTGAACGACTCGGGCATCGCGATTCCGGGCATGATGCTCGCAGTGTTCACACCCAGCGCGATCGTCGTGCTCGTGCAGGCCGATCGGGGCCGGTCGGGCTCGTCGCCGGCCGACCTCCACCGGCCGGACCGGCCGGTGGAGGTCGGCGTATGAGCGTGCTCGCCGTCGTTCTCGCGTTCCTCGTGGGGTTCGGTGCGCTCCGGCTCGTCGTCGCGAGCGCCCCGGAGCTCCTCGCGGCCGCCGCACTCGCACGCACCAACTATCGCGGCAAGGCGCTGCCGACCGCCGGCGGGCTGCTCGTGGTGCTCGCGGTGCTGTTCGTCGAGGGCGGGCGCATCGGACTCGAGCTGCTGCACGTGGGCGACCGTCCCGGGCTCAACGGCGCGCGCCCGCTCATGCTCTTCGCGTGCGTGGGGTTCGGGCTGCTCGGGCTGCTCGACGACCTACTGGGTGCCGGCGGCGACCAGGGCTTCGCCGGTCATCTGCGCGCGCTCGGGCAGGGCCGCGTGACCACGGGCATGATCAAGCTCATCGGCGGGGCCGCGCTCGCCCTGGCTCTCGCGTCGGCACGCGGCACCGACAGCCGCCTGCGGCTGCTCGGTGATGCGGCACTCATTGCGCTCGCAGCGAATCTCGGCAACCTGCTCGACCGCGCACCCGGGCGCGCGACCAAGGTGGGCATCGTCGCGTGGATCCCGCTCGCGATCGCGGCCGGCGGCGACGCCGTGGGTATCGCGCTCGCGCCGGTGATCGGCGCGTTCGTCGCCACGCTTCCCGACGACCTCGGTGAACGCTTCATGCTCGGCGACGCCGGTGCGAACGTGCTCGGCGCCGCGCTCGGGCTGGCCGCGGTGCTCGAGCTCGGACCGACCGCGCGGACCGCGATCGTCGTCGTGCTCGCGGCGCTGAACCTCGCGTCGGAGCGCTGGTCGTTCAGCCGGCTGATCGCACGTGTCCCGGTGCTCGATCACCTCGACGATCTCGGCCGCCGCCACCCCCCGATGCGCTGAACCGCCGCCGCCTGCGCGTTCTGATGGTCCGAGCGGACCGATGCGGTCCGCCAACCCCATCAGCGCAATACCGGGTCAGGTCGGAGTGCAGCGCGGGGTCTGCTTCACCCACATCGCGCGGATCCCGCCGTAGCGGCGCGTGATCACGTAACCGTCGTCGCGCAGGGCCGCGGGCAGACCGGGAAGGTCGCGGCCGTAACGCGAGGTCCACACGACGACCGCGCACACGCGTGACGACGCGGCCGCGTCGCGGATCACGGACGTCGTGATCAGGTGCTCGTCGATCCGCAGCACCGACGCGTCGACGAGCGACGCGGGTAACCGGCGCCCGGCACGCCACGCGAGCCCGGGATCGTCGGTGATAACCCACGCACCGCCCGGCAACGCGCGGAGGTCGGCGACGGCCGCGGCCGGCGCGCCGTGGTACGGCGCGGGCCAGAGCAGGTCGGAGAGGTGCACCGCCCACCACGGCACGAGGAACACGAGCGCGACGGCGAACCAGCGAAGCGGTGGCGGCCGCAGCGCGACGAGCAGCGCGAGCGGCAGCGTCAGCGCGGCGATGTGCGGACGCCACATGTTCTTCTCGAACACGAGGAGCAGCGCGAGCGGGATCAGCCACGCGAGGACGAGCAGCACGTCCTGGTGGCTGCCGACCGCACCGGCCCGAACCGCACCCCGGGTCGCGACCGTCGCGCCGCGTCGCGCCGCGAGTGTCGCGAGGAGCGCCAGGAGCACAGCGGCGAGCAGCGGCAGGTCGCGGCTCGGCAGCGTGGTGGCGAGCTTGTCGAACTGCTCGCCGACGGTCTCGAGGCGGGGGGCCTTCGTGTGATACGTGATCGATTGATCGACGACACGCGACGCGCCCCACGGCACGGTCGCGACCACGAGCAGCGCGAGCGCGGCCGCGACGGCCGCGGCGAGGTCCCCGGTACGCCGGGCGATCAGGAAGACGAGCCCGATCGGGATCGCCGCCAGGCCGACGAGCACCTTCACCGCCAGCGCGGCGCCCATCGCGACGCCGGTGAGGATCGCGCGGCCGTACCCGGGGCGGTCCCGCCACCAGAACGCGCCGAGCACCGCGAGCGCGGTGAAGGCGGCCGCGGGGCCGTCGCCCGTGAGCGGTGCGGTCGTCCAGAGGATCGACCCGGTGGTGGTGACGAGCGCGGCGGCGAGGAGCGCGCCGGTGCGGTTGCCGATCAGCCGGCCGGTCGCGTACACCGCGACCGTGACGACGATGCCCGACACGACCGCGAGCAGGCGCGGCGAGTCGAGGGTGCGGCCACCGACCGCGTCGAACACGTAAACGAGCGGGAGGTGCAGCGGTCCCTGCGCGGAGAACACGTCGCGGAACGGCACGGCCCCGTCGCGCATGGCGAGCGCGGCCGACGAGTAGACGCCCTCGTCGACGACGAGGCTGCGGGACGCGAACAGCGCGGGGAGCCGCACGAGCAACGCGGCGATCCCGAGGAGCACCGCATCGCGTCCTGCGGTGCCGACCGGTCCCGCAGCGCGTCTTGCGGTGGTGCCGGCGCGTCGCATCGCGGGAACCGTAGAAGAAGCCGGGCGCGCGTCGGCAGCATCCGTCATCGGGTCCGACGCCTCGTGATACGGTCGTTCGTGCCCCGCGAAGCGCCGATGGCCGCGCGGCGTGCGGAACCGGGCGTCAGGCCGGATCCGTGCGATGCGTCAGGCCGCACCATCCCGATCGGGTGGTCGAAGCGTCGGCGCCGCACCCCCGGGCACGTACGTTTCGGGCCCGGATCCAGGAGGTCGAGCGGGTGGCCAAGCACGTCTTCGTGACCGGTGGGGTCGCGTCCAGCCTCGGCAAGGGACTCACGGCGTCGTCGTTGGGGCGGCTGCTGAAGAGCCGAGGCCTGCGGGTCACGATGCAGAAGCTCGACCCGTACATCAACGTCGACCCGGGAACGATGAACCCGTTCCAGCACGGCGAGGTCTTCGTCACCGACGACGGCGGCGAGACCGACCTCGACCTCGGTCACTACGAGCGTTTCGTCGACGTGCCGCTCACCCGCAAGTCGAACGCGACGACCGGCTCGATCTACCAGGCGGTGCTCGCGAAGGAGCGGCGCGGCGCCTACCTCGGCGAGACGGTGCAGGTGATCCCGCACATCACCAACGAGATCAAGGAACGCATTCTCAGCCTCGCGACCGAAGACGTCGACATCGTGATCACCGAGGTCGGCGGCACCGTCGGTGACATCGAGATCCTCCCGTTCCTCGAGGCGATCCGCCAGTTCCGCAAGGACGTCGGGCGCGACAACGTCTTCTACGTGCACGTCACGCTGGTGCCCTTCATCGGTCCCGCGGGGGAGCAGAAGACGAAGCCGACCCAGCACTCCGTGACCGAGCTGCGCAGCCGGGGCATCCAGCCCGACGCCATCGTGTGCCGCAGCGACCGCCCGATCCACCGGCGGTTGAAGGAGAAGATCTCCCAACTCTGCGACGTGCCCGAGGAGGGCATCGTCTCCGCGGTCGACGCCGGCAACCTCTACGAGATCCCCCTCGTCCTCCACGACGAAGGCCTCGACGACTACGTCTGCCGGGTCCTGCACCTCGACCAGCACGCCCCCGACCTCACGCAGTGGCAGGCGCTCGTGCGCCGGGTCGAGGCGACCGACGTCGACGTCACGATCGGGCTCGTCGGCAAGTACGTGAACCTCCCCGACGCCTACCTCTCGGTGGTCGAGGCGCTGAAGCACGGCGGGTACGGCTGCGGCGCGCGGGTGAGCATCGACTGGATCGCCGCCGACGAGGCCGAGGGCCTGCTCACCGAAGGGCGCCTCCACGACCTCGACGGCATCGTCGTGCCGGGCGGGTTCGGCTTCCGCGGAATCGAGGGCAAGATCGCGGCCGCCGGTTACGCCCGTGAGCACGGCGTGCCGTACCTGGGGCTGTGCCTCGGGCTGCAGTGCGCGGTGATCGAGTTCGCCCGCGACGTCTGCAACCTGGCCGGCGCGAACTCGAGCGAGTTCGACCCGAGCACGCCGCACCCGGTGATCGACCTCATGGACGAGCAGCGCGACGTCGTCGATCTCGGTGGCACGATGCGGCTCGGCGCATGGCCCGCCCGCCTGCTGCCGGGCACGAAGGCCCGCGACGCCTACGGCGACGAGATCGTCTACGAGCGCCACCGGCACCGCTACGAGGTGAACAACCGCTACCGCGCGCAGCTCGAGGAGGCCGGGATGATCTGCTCGGGCACCTCGCCCGACGGCCGCCTCGTCGAGTTCGTCGAGCTCGCGTCGTCGCAGCACCCGTTCTACGTCGCAACCCAGGCCCACCCCGAGTTCAAGAGCCGTCCGGATCGCCCGCACCCGCTGTTCGGCGCCTTCATCGCGGCGAGCCGGTTCCGTGCCGAGGGTCGCGCGCCCCGGTTCCCGTTCTCGGAGCGGCCGGTCGCCCAGATCTCGTGACGGGCGGCTTCCGCGTCACCGGCTCGTCACCTGCGGCGCAGGTGGGATTCCTCACCGTCGACGACCTCGTCGTCGAGGCGCCCGACGGCGAGGTCGCGCACCGCACGGTGGTGCGCCATCCGGGAGCGGTCGTGGTGGTACCGATCACCGCCGACGGCCGCGGCGCGATCCTCGTGCGCCAGTACCGGGTGGCGACCGGTTCCGAGCTGCTCGAAGTTCCCGCGGGCAAGCGCGACGTCGAGGGGGAACCGCCGGAGGAGACCGCCGCCCGCGAGCTTGCCGAGGAGATCGGCTTCCGTCCCGGACGGCTCGTGAAGCTCGCCGAGTTCTACAACTCGCCGGGTTTCTGCGACGAGTACACGTACCTGTTCGTCGCGCTCGATCTGCTCGACGGGGGCGGACCGAGTGCGACGAGCCCCGAGGAGAAGCACATGCGTTCGGAGACGATCGCCCTCGCGGAGGTGGAGTCCCTGATCGCGACGCGCCGGCTCGTCGACGCGAAGTCGATCATCGGCCTGCTCCTCGCGCGCGACTTCGTCTCGGGCGGGTACGCGGGTTTCGAAGCGTAGATTCGACGCATGGCGCGCGACCGCCTCGGCGGGCTGTTCGCCGAGCACGAGATGTGGCTCGCCGTCGAGCGCGGGCTCGCCGCGAACTCGCTGGCCGCGTACAAGCGCGACCTGCGCCGGTACCGCGAGTTCCTCGACGCGCGCGGCATCGCCGACGCGCGCGAGATCGACGAGGCGACGGTCGCCGCGTACGTCGAGTTCCTCGGCCGGCTCGAGACCGCCGACGACGGTGCGCACCTCGCGCCCGCGTCGATCGCTCGCGGTCTCGTCGCGGTGCGCTCGTTCCACCAGTTCTGCGCCGCGGAAGGGCTGCTCCCGAGCGATCCGACCGATCAGATCGGCGCCCCGCGCGTCCCGCAGGGGATCCCGAAGGCGCTCGACGAAGACGAGATCGAGGCCCTGCTCCACGCGGTGACCGGCGACGAGCCCCGGGCGCAGCGGGACCGTGCGATTCTCGAAGTGCTGTATGCGACCGGCGTACGCATCAGCGAGCTCGTCGGGCTCGACCTCTCCGACATCGACTTCGAATCGGGGATCGCGCGGGTCGTCGGCAAGGGCGACAAGGAGCGCGTCGTGCCGATCGGGCGGGCCGCACGCGCGGCGCTGCGCGCTTACTGCGGCGACGGCCGCCTCGCACTCCGGGCACCGCGCACCCCGCGCCGCGACGCGGACGCGGTGTTCCTCAACGCGCGTGGCGGTCGCCTCACCCGGCAGGGTTGCTGGCAGATCGTGCGGCGCGCGGGTGCGCGCGTGGGGCTCACCGATCGGCTCTCGCCGCACGTGTTGCGGCACTCGTGCGCGACGCACATGCTCGACCACGGCGCCGACATCCGCGTCGTGCAGGAGCTTCTCGGGCACGCGAGCGTCTCCACGACGCAGGTGTACACGAAGGTCTCGCCGGAGCGGCTCCGAGCCGTCTACGAATCGGCCCACCCGCGCGCGGGCGTCGCGCTCCTGACGGTCGGCGCCGGGCGATTCGGGCCCCGCGCCCCGAGTCGGGACTCGGCAGCCGTGGGCCCGGGAGTACACTCCCTTCATGGCAGAGGCGACTTCGGCGACTCATCGCGAGCTTCTGAGCACCGAACGTGAACGGGTTCTCGAGCAACTCCGACAACTCGGGCACGACGGCGACCGCTCCCAGTTCGACGAGAACTTCGCCGACTCCGGCCAGGTGACCGCCGAACGGGGTGAGGTCGAGGCGCTCGTGAGCAGCCTCCTCGACGCCCGCGACGACATCGACCGGGCTTTCGCCAAGCTCGACGCCGGCGAATACGGCCGGTGCGAGTCGTGTGGCGGCCCGATCGCCGACGCCCGCCTCGACGCGATGCCGACCGCCCGCATGTGCATCGCCTGCGCGTCGAAGAAGCGCTGAGCGCCGATCCGTGCACGCGTCGCCGACCCATCTGGCGGCCCGATTCTTCGGGTCGTTGCTGCCGCTGCCGGTGCGCGAGGCCGATCGCGAATGGGTGGCGGCGGTCCTGAGCCCGCCGGAGCTGGCGCTCTGGTCGCGACTGTCGCGAGCGGATCGACGGGAGTCGATCGGTGTCGCCCGCCGGACCGAAGCCGCCCTGGCCACGACGGAGCACGCCGGTGACGCTCGCTGGCTCGCCGCGGCGCTGCTGCACGACGTCGGCAAGCTCGACGCCCGGTTCGGTCCGCTGCGCCGCGTCGCGGCGACGAGCGCGGCCGTCGTGCTCGGACCCCGGATCGTCGAGGGTTGGGTCGACAAGTCGGGATTCGTGCGCCGGTGCGCGCTCTACCTGTTCCACGATCAGCTCGGCGGGGACCGGGTCCGCCTCGCCGGAGGCCGGCGCGAGGCCGCGCTGTGGGCCGAGGCCCACCACCGGCCCGCGATCTGGCACCAGACCGGAATCCCGCCCGCGGTGATGACGGCCCTCGCGGCCGCCGACGGCGAGCGCGCGACGGATTTCGCGGCGACGGGCTCATGAACGACCCCGCCCGATGCCGATAGCCGCGGTATCGACAGGGGGTACTACGTCCGATTGGGGGGCGGTGCGCCGTCCGACGTCGGAGGTTGGCCGGAAGAGGCCTCCGATGGGCCACCACGCGCCCGCAAACGCGCGCCCTTCCCGTGGTTCCGCACGATCCTCGTCGTCGGGGTCGCCGCGCTCCTCCTGTGGGCCGCGACCTCGCCGGGCGGCATCCGCGCTCGCCTCACGGGCATCGACTCGTCGCTGAGCGGCGCGATCTCGCAGGTCACGAAGAACCGCGACCTCGAGAACGCCACCAAGATGTTCGACGGCTGGTACCAACAGCAGGGCCGCTACCCGAACTACACGCAGGCGCAGCTCGACCAGAGCGCCACGAGCTGGGGTGCGGGGATGGACGTCGCGTGGTGCACACCGCGCGCCGTCGTGCTGACGAGCCTCACCGCCTCGGGGACCGTGAGCCGCCTGCTGCTCGACGGTCAGCCCGTGGGCGACGTCTCGGGCCGGGTCGCCTGCCCGGCCGACCTCGTCAACCCGTTGCCGTGGAAGCGCTAGGCACCCGCGCGGGGGAGCAGGCCCGTCGCGGCACGGGCGCGATCGAGCACGACGGTCGCGAACTCGTCGGCGGCCGCGGCCCCCGCGGCGAGGAGCCGGTCGACCTCGCCGGGTTCGCGGCTCAACGCGTCGTAGCGGTCGCGCACCGGGCGCAGGAACTCGACGATCGCGTCGGCGACGCGGGTCTTGAGGACGCCGTAACCACCACCGTCGAGGTCGTCGACCGCGGCGTCGCGCGTCGCGCCGGTCGCCGCGCAGTAGAGATCGAGGAGGTTCGAGACGCCGGGCTTCTCGGCCGGGTCGTAGCGGATGTCGGTGCCGCTGTCGGTGACCGCGGACTTCACCTTCTTCACGATCCGCTCGGGCGGGTCGAGCACGAGCACGGTGCCCTGGGGCGAGTCGGACGACTTCGACATCTTGTTCGTGGGGGTCTGGAGGTCCATCACCCGGGCGCCGACCGCCGCGAACGTGGCCCGCGGCACCACGAAGGTCTGCCCGAAGCGGTGGTTGAACCGCAGCGCGAGGTCGCGGGCGAGCTCGACGTGCTGGCGCTGGTCGTCGCCGACCGGCACCTCCTCGGTGTCGTAGAGGAGGATGTCGGCCGCCATGAGCACGGGGTAGTCGAAGAGACCGACGCTCACCGACTCCTGGCCGTCGGACTTCTCCTTGAACTGCGTCATGCGCCGCAGCTCTCCGAAACCGGCGACGCAGTTGAGGAGCCACGTGCACTCGCCGTGCGCGGGCACGTGGCTCTGCACGAACAGCAGCGACCGTTCCGGGTCGATGCCGGCCGCGAGGAGCAGCGTCGCGAGCTCGCGGGTGCGGCTGCGCAGGGTCGCGGGGTCGTACGGCATCGTCATCGCGTGGAGGTCGACGACGCAGTAGAGGGCGTCGTGACGGGCTGCCGCCTCGGATCCCGCGGGCGGCTGCGTCTCGACCCAGCGGCGCACCGCGCCGACGTAGTTGCCGAGATGCATCTCGCCCGACGGCTGAATCCCCGAGAACACGCGTGTCATGCGGGCAGGATCGTACCGGGGCGCGCTTCCTCACACGGATGTGATTCGCGATCGGGTAGGGTGGGCGCCGATGGGCTACGAGGTCCAGACCCCGGTGTTCGCGGGTCCGTTCGACCTGCTGCTGCACCTGATCCTGCGGGAAGAGGTCGACCTGTTCGAGGTCAATCTCTGCCGCATCGTCGACGCCTACCTCGCCGAGGTTTCCCGGTTGGAGCGTGTCGACCTCGAGATCGCGACCGAGTTCCTCCTCATCGCGGCCACGCTCGTCGATCTGAAGGCCCGCCGGCTCCTGCCCGGCCGCGACGACCTCGACCTCGACGACGAGCTCGCCCGGTGGGAGGAGCGCGACTTCCTGCTCGCCCGCCTGCTCGAGTGCAAGACGTTCCAGGACGCCTCCCGTCACCTCCAGCGCGAGATGGAGGTCGCGGCCGCCTCCCTGCCCCGGGTGGCCGGTCCCGAGGAGCCCTTCGCTTCCCTCGCGCCCGACCCGCTCGAGCGGGTGTCGCTCGCCGAGCTGCTCGACGCGGCCCGCCGCGGCCTCGCGCCGAAGCCGGTGGAGGAGGTGCGCACCGATCACGTCGCGCCCGTCCGGGCGAGCGTGCGCGAGGCGATCGAGACGGTGCTCGCGCTGTTGCCGGCGGTGGGTTCGGTGCCGTTCCGTGATCTCGTCTACGGCACGAGCGAGCGGCTCGAGATCGTGGTGCGGTTCCTCGCCTGCCTCGAGCTGTACAAGCAAGGTCTCGTCGATCTCGAGCAGGCCTCGACGTTCTCCGAGCTCGTCGTGCGCCCGCTCGCGCCGGGTGAGCGCGCCGAGCTCGACCTCGTCGCCGTCGGCGAGTGGGACGACACCCCCGCCGCCTTCCCGCCATCCGACGAGAACGAGCGCGCGTTGCCGGCCGCGCCCGAAGAGGCCCGCACATGACGCTCGAGGTCCCCGACGGTCGGCGCGATCTCGCGCGCGCCGTGGAAGCGGTGCTGACGGCGGCGCCGGAGCCGGTGCCGCCGGAGGTGCTCGCGCAGCTCGTCGAGATCCCGACCGCGGCGGTCGAGGAGGCCTGCGCAGCGCTCGCGGCGGAGTACGAGCGCGACGGGCGCGGGTTCGTGCTCGTGCGCGTCGCGGGCGGGTACCGGTTCCAGACGCACCCGGATCTCGCGCCCTACGTCGAGCGCTTCGTGCTCGAAGGTCAGCACGCGCGCCTGTCGCCCGCGTCGCTCGAGACGCTCGCGATCATCGCTTACAAGCAGCCGATCGGGCGTGCGCAGCTGTCGGCGATCCGTGGTGTGAACGTCGACGCGACGCTGCGTACCCTCGTGCAGCGCGGGTACGTGGAGGAGGTCGACCACGAGCCGACGCCGGGAAATCCGGCCCGGTTCGGCACGACGAGTCGGTTCCTCGAGCGGCTGGGCATCGACGCACTTGCCGACCTGCCACCCCTCGGCGACTTCGTTCCGGAGGCCGGCGTCGTCGAGGCCCTCGAGCGCGGGCTGCGCGTCCCCGACGAGCCCGAAGCGGCGGCGATCGTTCTCGACGACGACGACGGGCCCGGCGCCCGCGGCGACGCGGTCGTGGAGCTCGCCGAGGCTCCCGGTCCCGACGCCTGAGTCGCGCGTGGCCGACGACGGCGAGCGCCTCCAGAAGGTGCTCGCCCGTGCCGGGCTCGGCTCGCGCCGCGCGTGCGAGGCGTTCATCGCGCAGGGTCGGGTGACCGTCGACGGGGAGATCGCGACCCTCGGGCGGCGGGTCGACACCGCGACGGATCACGTCGAGCTCGACGGCGTGCCGGTTCCGGTCCTGCCCGATCTCGTCACGTACCTCCTGAACAAGCCGGCGGCGGTCGTGACGACCGCGTCGGATCCGCAGGGCCGGCGGGTCGTGGTCGACCTGGTGCCTGCGGCGCCGCGCGTGTTCCCCGTCGGGCGGCTCGACTACGACAGTGAGGGGCTGCTGATCCTCACGAACGACGGCGACCTCGCCCAGCTCCTCAGCCATCCCCGCCACGGGGTGGCGAAGGCGTATCTCGCGGAGGTCGAGGGTGTCCCCGGCGCGGGGGCGCTGCGCGCCCTGCGCGAAGGCGTCGAGCTCGACGACGGGAAGACGGCGCCGGCGCGCGCCGTGGTCGTCGCGACACACGGCTCCGGCGCCGCGCTCGAATTGGTGATTCACGAGGGCCGCAACCGGCAGGTGCGGCGCATGTGTGAAGCCGTCGGTCATCCGGTGACCCGACTCGTGAGGACGCGAATCGGTCCGATCAGCGATGCCCGGCTGGCGCCGGGTACGTGGCGCATCGTCGCTCCCGACGAGGTGCGCGCGCTCTACGGCGCGGCGCTCGACCGACCGGTCGGCGGTGGTCGCGAGGCACCGGGGTAACCTCCGGCCCCGTGAGGATGCTGGCGCTGCGGGGCGCGACGACCTGCGACCAGAACACGAAGGTCGAGATCGAACGCAGGACGCAGGATCTTGTGCGCGAGATGATCGCCCGCAACGCCATCGACCATGACGACATCGTGAGTGTGCTCTTCACCGCGACCGACGATCTCACCGCGGAGTTCCCGGCGACGGCGGCTCGCGCCCTCGGCCTCGGCGACATCCCGCTGATCTGCGCGCGCGAGCTCGGGATCGATCACGGAAAGCCGCGCTGCATCCGGGTGCTCATGCACTTCCAGGGCGACCGTGACCGCAGCGGTCTGCACCACGTGTACCTCGAGGGCGCTCGCACCCTTCGCGACGACCTCCCGGAGTGACGAGATGACGTCGGCGGCGATGCGCCCGGAGCTGCGGCGCGTCGCCCTGCTCGGGACCGGATTGATCGGCGGCTCGATCGGGCTCGCGCTCGCGCGTCGTCAGATCGTGGTCGTCGGTTACGACGCCGACCCGAGCCGCGCGATGCGCGCGCGCGAGCTCGGGGCCGTCTCCGAGGTCGCGGCGTCGGTCGAGGCGGCGGTCACGGGGGTCGATCTCGTGGTGGTCGCGGTGCCGGTGGGTCACATCGCGGCGTTGGCGCGGGTCGCGCTCGAGCGGGGGGCGCCCGTCGTCACCGACGTCGGTTCGGTGAAAGGGCCGATCGTGGCGAGCGTGGCGGCGAGCGGCGCGCCGGCCGCTCGGTTCGTGGGCGGGCATCCGATGGCGGGCTCCGAGCAGGACGGCGTCGACGGTGCGGACCCCGACGTGTTCGTCGGCGCGGCGTGGGTCCTCACGCCGACGGCCGACACGGACCCCGACGCGTTCACGACGGTACGGACGCTCGTCGGTCTCGTCGGCGCGGAGGCGATCGCGGTGACGCCCGACGACCACGATGCCCTCGTCGCGCTCGTGAGCCACGTGCCGCAGCTCGCGGCCTCGACGCTCATGGACGTCGCGACGGGCAGTGCCGACGAGCAACGCACGCTGTTGCGGCTCGCCGCCGGCGGCTTCCGCGACATGACGCGCATCGCCGCCGGTCATCCCGGCATCTGGCCCGACATCCTCGCCGCGAACCGCGACGCGGTGCTGCGCGGGCTCGACGACTACCGCGACGCGCTCGGCAAGGTGCGCGATCTGGTCGCGGCCGCCGACCGCGACGGGCTGCTCGAGTTCCTGCAGCGGGCACGGGCCGAGCGCCGCAGCCTCCCCGTGGGGACGCCGCCGGTCGAGGAACTGGTGGAGCTGCGCATCCCCGTCGCCGACCGATCGGGCGTCATCGCGGAGGTCACCACCCTCGCGACCGCGCTGGGGATCAACGTCTACGACCTCGAGATCGCGCACTCGGCGGAGGGGCGCGCGGGCGTGCTCGTACTCGTCGTCGCGGAGCGGCGCGTCGCCGACTTCGAGACCGCGCTCGGCGAACGCGGATACCACGCGGCACGGGGGCGGCTCGCGTGAACCACCCGTCGGAGATCGTGGTCGGAGGGGCGCGGCCGCTGCGGGGCCGGTTGCGCGTACCCGGCGACAAGTCGATCTCGCACCGCGCGCTCCTGTTCGCTGCGCTCGCCGACGGCCGGAGCACGATACGTGGCCTCGCGACGGGCGCCGACGTCGCGTCGACCCGCGACGCGTTGGAGCGGTTGGGGCTCCGACCGAAGGTCAAGGGTGACACGGTCACGGTGGCGTCGACGGGGGTGAACGGGCTGCGCGAACCCGAGGCTGTCGTCGACTGCGGGAACTCCGGCACCACGATGCGCGTGCTCGCGGGATTGCTCGCCGGACGGCCGTTCCTCGCCGTTCTCGACGGTGACGCGTCGCTGCGGCGCCGGCCCATGGGCCGCGTCGTGCAGCCGCTGCGCGCGATGGGTGCGACGGTCGACGGCCGCGCCGATGCGACCCTTGCGCCGCTCACGGTGCGCGGAGGAGAGCTACGGGGATGCCGGCACGAACCGGCCGTCGCGAGCGCCCAGGTGAAGAGCGCGATCGTGATGGCCGGGTTGCAGGCGACCGGCGAGACGGAGATCGTCGAACCCGCGCCGAGCCGGGATCACACCGAACGCATGCTCGCCGCGCTCGGTGCGCCCGTCACCGTGGATGCCGCGGGCGTCGTGCGCGTGCGCGCCGGACGCCCCGAGCCGTTCGAGCTCGACGTCCCGGGTGATCCGTCGTCGGCCGCGTTCTTCGTCGTGGCCGCGTGCATCACACCTGGCTCCGACATCGTGGTGGAAGACGTCGCGCTGAACCCGTCGCGCATCGCCTACGTCGACGTCCTGAAGCGGATGGGCGCCGACATCGACGTCGAGGTCACCGGCGCGCGCGTGGGAGAGCCGGTCGGCAACCTCGCGGTGCGCGCATCCGACCTGTCCGCGACGACGATCGCCGGCGACGAGATCCCGGGGGTGCAGGACGAGGTTCCCGCGCTCGCGGTCGCGGCCGCGTTCGCCGACGGCGTCACCGAGATTCGCGACGCGGCGGAGCTGCGCGTGAAGGAGAGCGACCGCATCGGTACCGTGCAACAGGAGCTCGCGCAGTTGGGAATCGGGGTGGAGTCGGTGACCGACGGGCTCGTGATCCGCGGGGGAAGGCCGCAGGCGGGTCTGCTGAAGAGCCATGGCGACCACCGCATCGCCATGGCGGCCGCCATCGCCGGGCACGCGATCGACGGCGCGTCGACGGTCCGAGGCTGGTCGGCCGTCGCGGTGTCGTACCCCGACTTCCTCGCCGACCTGGTCCGGCTCTGCGAGGGCGGCGATGACGGCTGATCGCGTCGTCGCGATCGACGGTCCGTCGGGATCGGGGAAGTCGACCGTCGCGCGTGGCGTCGCCCAGCGTCTCGGACTCGAGGTCCTCGACACCGGCGCGATGTACCGCGCCGTCACGCTCGCGGTGCTCGAACGCGGCGGCGACCTGGGCGACGAGCGCGGCTGCGCGCAGACTGCGGACTCGGTTGCGCTCGACGTCGGCGAGCGGACGCTCCTCGACGGGCGCGACGTGAGCGATGCGATCCGCGGCCCCGACGTGACCGCGGCAGTCTCCACGGTGTCGGCGCACCCGGCGCTGCGTGCGGTGCTCGTCGCGCGGCAGCGCTCGTGGGTTGAGCGGCACCGCGGGGGAGTCGTCGAAGGGCGCGACATCGGAACGGTCGTCTTCCCCGAGGCTCGGGTGAAGGTGTTCCTGACTGCCAGCGACGAATCGCGGGCTCAACGCCGTCAGCGAGACGAGGTGGCCGCGGCGCGAGACGTCGCCGTCGAGTCGGTGCGCGCCGATCTGTTGCGGCGCGACGAGCAGGATTCGACGCGCGCGGTGTCGCCGCTGAAGGCGGCCGACGACGCGCTCGTGATCGACACGACGACGCGCACCGTCGCCGACATCGTCGAGACGATCGTCGAGCGCTTCGGCGCGGGGAGCGACTGAATGCGCCTGTACCGCTTCATGCGCTTCTTCGTGGTGGGTTACGTGCGGGTGGTGTGGAGAGTGCGGTACGTCGGGCTCGAGAAGGTCCCGACCGCGGGCGCGTATGTCGTCGCGCCCTCGCATCGGTCGATGCTCGACATCCCGATCGCCGGTGGGATCACGAAGCGGCGCGTCCGTTTCATGGGCAAGGCCCCGCTGTTCCGGGTGCCTGTCCTCGGTGCGATCTTCCGCGCGCTCGGCGGCTTTCCCGTGGAGCGCGACGGATCCGACCGTGCGCCGCTGCGCGACTCCATGCGCATCATCGAGGCCGGCGAGCCCCTCGTGGTGTATCCCGAAGGCACGCGCCAGTACGGTCGGGAGATCGCCCCGCTCCAACCCGGCGCCGCGTACCTCGCACTCAAGACCGGCGTGCCGATCGTTCCGCTCGGGATCGCCGGCACCGAGGAGACCTTTCGGTCGCGCGCCGGCCGCATCCCGGGGTTCGCGCCGGTCGTCGTCGTGATCGGCGACCCGATCGCACCGCCACCCCGGACCGGGTCGGTGGCGAAGCGGGCCAATGTCGACGCGTTGAGCGCGACGCTGCATGAGCGGTTGCAGGAATACCTCGACGCGGCCTACGAGCTGCGCGACACGACCGGGGCCCGGCCCCGGTCCTGACACGCGGTCGCGCCTCGCGCGTGGCTCGCGCTATGGGGCGAGCTGTGTGAGCACGGTCGACGCGTCGACGGTGCGGTCGACGCCGAACGCGCCGCCCGCGGCCTGCGCTCTGGAAGGGTCGCCGCCGAGCACGAACGCGACCGCGGCGTCGAGCGCGGGCACGAGCTCTCGCAGCTCACGGGGCGGCGGGAAGTATTCGTCTTCGTCGGTGACGCGCACGTGCGTGACGCCGTCGCGTGGTGCGAGCAGCTCGATCACTCCGTCGACGAGCTCCTCGGGCGCGCTCGCGCCCGCGGTGACCCCGACGACGCGCGCGTTGCCGAGTTGTACGAGATCGAGCTCGGCCGGCCCGTCGACGCGCAGCACGATCGGGCATCCGGCCGCGGCCGCGACGTGCGTGAGTGCGATCGTGTTCGACGAGTTCGCGCTCCCGATCACGACGACCGCGTCGGCGTCGCGCGCGATGCGCTCGAGTGCGGCTTGCCGGTTGGTCGTCGCGAAGCACAGGTCGTTGCGCGATGCGGTCCACACGGTCGGGACCTGCTCGCGCGTGCGTTCCAGCAGCCCGTGCCACTCGGTGTGCGACAGCGTGGTCTGGGCGAGCATGGCGACATCCGTGCCGGGCTCGAGATCGGAGAGCGCGGCGTCGAGCCCGGTCTCGCCGTCGACGAGGCGGATCGCCCCCGGCGCGACCGCGACCGTTCCGACAGCCTCGTCGTGGCCGGCGTGACCGACGTAGAAGATGCGGTAGCCCTTCTGCGCTCGGACCTTGGCTTCGTGGTGGACCTTGGTGACGAGCGGGCAGACCGCGTTCACCACGTAGCGGTTCTCGGCCCGGGCCTCCGCGACGACCTCGGGTGCCGAGCCGTGGGCCGACAGCATGAGCGGTGCGCCGGCCGGCACCTCCGAGACGTCGTCGACGAAGATCACGCCGAGGTCGCGGAAGCGGTCGACGACGATCCGGTTGTGGACGATCTCGTGGTAGCAGTACACGGGCGGTTCGAAGACGCGCACCATCCACGCGAGGGCCTTGATCGCCATCTCCACGCCGGCGCAGAACCCTCTCGGTTCCGCCAGCAGCACCTGCTCCACGGGCATCGCTACGAGGGTAGAACCCGGGCGTCACCTAGAATGAATTCCTTGCCGTCTGCTCGTGTGGTTGCCGTCGTGGACGGGTCGCCAGCGTTTCGTGCCGGGGTTGTCGCCGGTGACGAGATCGTCTCCGTGAACGGGGAGGATCTACGCGACGTGATCCGGTACCAGTTGCAGGCCGACGAACCGTCGGTCGAGCTCGAGATCCGTCGCGGCGGCCTGGAGCGCGCGGTCACCATCGAGAAGGCCGCCGGGGCACCGCTGGGCGTCGAGCTCGCGAGCGCGGTGTTCGACCGCGTGCGCACCTGCGACAACCACTGCCCGTTCTGCTTCATCTACCAGTTGCCGAAGGGCATGCGCCGCAGCCTGTCGTTGAAAGACGACGACTACCGGCTCTCGTTCCTCTACGGCAACTTCACCACGCTCACCCGATTCACCGAAGCCGACCTCGAGCGGGTCGTCGACGAGAAGTTGAGCCCGCTCTACGTGAGCATCCATGCGACGGACCCCGAGGTGCGGACGCGGCTGCTCCGCAACCGGCGCGGCGCGACGAGCCTGCGTTGGCTCGCGCTGCTCCTCGACGCCGGTGTCGAGGTGCACGGGCAGGTGGTCGTGTGCCCCGGTCTCAACGACGGCGCGGTCCTCGACGACACGCTGCTCGGAGTGCTCGACCGGTTCCCGGCGCTCGCGACCATCGGTGTCGTGCCGCTCGGGGTGAGCGCGCATTCGCGCGAGCCCGAACTGCGCGCGCACACCGCCGCCGAGGCGCGCGCGGTGCTCGACACCGTCGAGGAGTGGCAGGAACGCTTCCTGGTCGCGCTCGGACGCCGGATGGTGTTCGCCTCCGACGAGTACTACCTGTTGGCCGGGCGAACGTCCTTCCCCGACGGGGCCGCGTACGAGGGCTTCGCGCAGCACGAGAACGGCATCGGGATGGCCCGCGCGTTCGCCGACGACGTACGCGCCGCGCTGCGCGGGAGCGCGGCAGATGGTCGCCGACCGCGCTCCGGCTTCTTCGCGTGGGTCGACGGCGCGCCGGCCGAGGGGTACCGCGCGCCCCGCGCCGGACCACGCGCACCGTCATCCGAGCCCGATGCCGGCGCGCGTTCGATCGCGATCGTCACCGGCGAGATGGGCGCGCAGGTGCTCCAGCCGCTACTTCCGGAGCTCGCGGCCCACGCGCCGCGCCCCGTACGGCTGCTGCCGATCGCGAACCGCTTCTTCGGCGGGAACATCGGCGTCACCGGCCTCATGACCGGTTCCGATCTCGCCGCGGTGCTCGCCGGCCAACCCGAGCACGATCGCTACCTCGTTCCCGACGTCGTGCTCTCGCAGGGTCGCTTCCTCGACGGTATGTCGCTCGCCGAGCTACCCCGCGTCGTCGAGGCGATCCCCACCGACGGTCCCTCGCTCGTGAAGGCCGTGACGTCGGATCGCGTTCGCATCACCGTCGCGTCATGAGCGAGTCCCTTCCCGTGGTGGCGGTCGTCGGGCGTCCCAACGTCGGCAAGTCGACGTTCGTGAACCGCATCGTCGGGCGCCGCGACGCGATCGTGCAGGAACGTCCCGGCGTCACCCGCGACCGCAAGGAGTTCGTGGCCGAGTGGGCCGGCCGGCGGTTCCGCCTCGTCGACACCGGCGGCTGGCTCCGGCCCGGCGAGGCCGGGCTCACCGACGACGATCCCGCACTCGCCGCGAAGGTGAGCGGCCAGGCCGAACGCGCGATGCGCGAAGCCGACGTCGTGGTGCTCGTGGTCGACGTCAACGTCGGCGTCACCGAGGAGGACGCGCGCGTCGCGCGGGTCTTGCAGCGTTCGCAGGCACCCGTGCTCATCGTCGTGAACAAGGTCGACGACGAGCGCCGCGTCGGCGCGGCCTGGGAGTTCGCGAAGCTCGGCCTCGGCGACCCGTACACGATCTCGGCGCTCCACGGGCGCGAGAGCGGCGACGTGCTCGACGCGCTCGTCGCGGTGCTCCCTCCCGCGGTCGAGGCCGAAGCCGAAGCCGCGGCCGCCGGTGAGGGCGTCCGCGACGGCATCTTCTCGGTGGCCATCGTCGGCCGCCCCAACGTCGGCAAGTCGACCCTGTTCAACCGGCTCGTCGGTGAGGACCGCGCCGTCGTGCACGACCTGCCCGGCACGACCCGCGACGCGATCGACACCGTCGTCGAGACCCCCGACGGGCCGCTGCGCTTCGTCGACACCGCAGGCATGCGCCGGCGCAGCAAGGTCGACGAGCCGACCGAGTACTACAGCGTCGTGCGCGCGCTGCAGGCCGTCGATCGCGCCGACGCGTGCCTGTTCGTGATCGATGCCGTCGCCGGCGTGACGAACCAGGACCAGCGTCTCGCCGAACGGGTCGACGCGGCCGGAACCGCCATCGTCGTCGTGCTCAACAAGTGGGACCTCCTCGACACCGACGGTCGGGCCATGGTGAAGGCCCAGGTCGGTCGCGAGCTCGCCTTCCTCTCGTACGCGCCGGTCCTGCCGATCTCCGCGCTCACCGGCAGCCGGGTGCGCAACCTCCTGCCCGCGCTGCGCGAAGCCGAGGCGGCGTACCACACCCGGATCCCGACCGCCGCGCTCAATCGGGTACTGCGCGACGCCCAGGCCGGTCACCCGCCGCCGCTCGTCGGCCGCCGCCGGCCGCGGATCCTGTACGCGACCCAGGGCGCCACCGACCCGCCCACCTTCACCCTCTTCACCAACGCGCCGTTGCCGCCGACGTACCTCCGGTACCTCGAGCGGCGCATCCGTGAGTCGTTCGACCTCGGCCCGACCCCCATGAAGCTCCGGGTGCGCAAGCGGTAACACTGGTCGCGCTCGCTGCGCTCGCGGCTCCGCACGCGGGATGGGAGCGGGTCGGGTCGCTTGCTCGCTGTGTTTTCTGGTCGCGCTCGCTGCGCTCGCGGCTCCGCACGCGGGATGGGAGCGAGTCGGGTCGCTTGCTCGCTTCGCTCGCCGCTGTGGTGGGGATCGGGGGTTCTGTCGGTGGCGCGGGTGGGGATCGGGGCTGCTCTCTTCCGGCCTCGGGTCGGTCTGACCGGGTCCCTCTGGGCCGATCGGCCCATTGATCGCGCGGAGCGTGGGCCTCACGATGCAAAGCGTGGGTGCGGGGTTGGGAGGCCCGCCGCGCCGGTCACGGCGAGCGGGCCTCCGAGACCCCTGCAGGGCCGTCCGATTCGGCCGATGAGGACGGGATACCGGCGCCGGCGACGGATGGTGGACGAGATGGGCAACGGACGGTTCGGGGCAGCCGTGAAGCGGCGGGCCGCCTGGTGGCGGGCTCGTCGCGACGAACGCGGCGCCGTGCTCGTCGAGGCGATCATCGTGATCCCGATCATGATGATGATCACCCTGGGCATCGTCGAATACGGCGGTGCCTACCGTGAGGACGCGACCATCGCCGCGGCATCGCGTGCCGGCGCGCGCGTCGCGTCGTCGCTCGAGAAGACGGAATTCGGTACCTGCACCGGTTCGAGCTGCTCGGCCGACTCGGGAGTCGTCACCGCGGCCGCCGTCGCCGCGCAGCTCCAGTCGCTCGGCGCGACGGGACCGCAGGAGCTGTGGATCTTCAAGGTGAGCCCCGGAACGAGCGGCCCGATCGGATCGTTCGGGTCGTGCACGCTACTGCGTCGGCTACGCGTGGGATTCGGCCACGAAGAGCTTCACCACCTCGTCGCACCTCAGTGGTGGATCCGGATGGCCGGCCACGAAGCAGAACGCCTGCGCGAGCGGGCCGCCTGACCAGATCGGCGTGTACGTGGAGATGAACCACACGTCGGTCACCCACCTCTTCGGCAACGGGCGCACGCTCACCGGTCAGACCATCATGCGTTTCGAGCCGTACGTCGGTTCGGCGAGCTGCGCGGCGTCATGAGCGACACGACGCCTGAGCTCGCATGCGTCGAGGACATCGAAGGTGTCGACGACGACGCAACCGCGGAAGCCGCGTACGCCGACGAGTCGACCGCCGGGCTTTCGCGGTTCGCGCGTCTGCGTACCGCGCGGGACGAGGCCGGCCTGGCACTGGTCTGGTTCATCATGGTGTTGATCGTGCTGCTCGGCTTCGCCGCGCTCGCGGTCGACATCGGCCACGGGTACCTCGTGGCTCAGAAGGCGCAGAACGCGGCCGACGCCGCGGCGCTCGCCGGAACGGTGTACTTGCCGCAGGACGCGGCGTCGGCGACGAGCACGGCGCAGAGCGTCGCCGCGAGCAACGGCTTCGCGAACGGCGTCAACAGCGTGACCGTGACCGCCACGCAGCAACCCGAGCCGACCCAGTTGAAGGTCACGGTGAAGCAGAGTGTACCGACCTGGTTCGCCCGGGTCCTCGGCTTCAAGTCGATGAACATCTCCCGGTCGGCGACCGCCTCGTACGACCAGCCGGTCGCGATGGGCAGCCCCGCGAACACGTTCGGGAACCAGCCTGATTGCTCGATCCCGTGCACGAGCGGCAACGCGACGCCGCAGTTCTGGGCGAACGTCGCGGGGAGCCTCTCGCCGAAGGGCAACGGTGACCAGTACCAGGCGAACTTCTGCGCCGGCGGTTTCGACAACTGCCCGAACGGCGGCACCAACGCCGACTACAGCTCGAACGGCTACGTCTACGCGGTCAACAATGCTTCCGCGAACTCCCAACTGAAGATCGACATCTTCGATCCCGCGTTCTTCAACGTCGGCGACCACTGTGACGCGAGCAACACGCCCGGCGTCGCCGTGGCGGCGCAGGCCAGCGAGCAACCTCGGTCGGGTCTGTACACGGCCTCCGGGAACAACGCGCGGTACGCGACCGGCGACGGCAGCGGCTACTGCAGCGGCGACCAGTACTTCGCTCCGCAGTCGGGCCAGCCGCAGGTTCTCTCGCCGGTGTGGACGTCGTACGTCGTCTACGCGCCCGACTCGACGCCGTGGACGCTCGCCGACAACAGCGTCGTCTGCAGCATGGACTTCCCGGGCTACGTCGATCGACCTCGCTGCGATGTGGACGTCGGAAGGCGGCAACTCCGCAGGTGCCAGCGGCCCGCTGCACAGCTGGTTCCGGAAATGGGTGAACGTCTGCACGATCGCGAACGCGCAGGCGGGTTCGTACTACGTGCAGGTACGCACGAACGTCAAGGCCAATGGCAGCGCGGCACCGGCGGGTGACGGCCACAACCGGTTCGCGATGCGCGCGTCGATCAACGGCAGCCTCTCGACGACGGCAGTGTCGATCTACGCGCAGTCGAACATGTCGATCTACGCGAACGCACAGAGCGCGTCGACGACCTTCTACCTCGCCCGGGTGCTGCCCGGTGCCGCCGGTCGGACGCTCACGATCACGTTCTTCGACACCGGCGACGCGTCGAGTGCCGGGACGCTTCGCGTCGTGCCTCCCGCCGACGGCACGGTTGCCGGAAGCGCCCTGAGCTCGTTCTCGAACTGCAGCTATACGCCACCGCCCGGCAACTCGACCGGACCGCCGTGGGGAACCTGGACGAACACCGCGAGCGACTGTTCGGTCGGCAACGTGAGCAGCGCCAACGGCTGGAACGGGCAGGTCGTGCAGTGGCGGGTGCCGATCCCGACGGGCTACTCCTGCGACTACACGGACCCGACCAAGTGCTGGATCACGCTCTCCGATTCGTTCCCGGGCGCCTCGGTGCAGGACACGACGACCTGGTCGGCGAGCCTCGACGGGAACCCGGTCCGCATCGTCCAGTGATCATGGCGCCGCTCCGGTGGCCCTAGCCTGACGACATGCGATCGTGGCCCAACGCGGTGAGCGTGCGCGAGGTCGGTCCCCGCGACGGCCTCCAGAACGAGCCGCCGGTTCCGGTGGCGGATCGCGTCCGGCTGATCGACGCGCTTTCTGCGACCGGACTGCGCCGCATCGAAGCGGCCGCGTTCGTGTCGCCCGCGGCGATCCCGCCGATGGCGGGCGCCGAAGAGGTGATGGCGCAGATCACGCGCCGTCCCGGTGTCGTCTACTCGGCACTCGTCCCGAACGTGCGGGGCGCGCAGCGCGCGATCGAGGCGCAGGCCGACGAGATCGAGCTCGTCGTGAGCGCGAGCGAGACGCACAACCTGCACAACGTGCGCCGGACCGTCGCCGAATCGCTCGTGGCCGCGCACGAGCTGGCCGAGCTGGCGCACGACGCCGCGGTACCGGTGGAGGCGATCGTCTCGACCGCGTTCGGCTGCCCGTACGAGGGCGACGTCGCGCCCGAGCGGGTCGCGCAGATCGCGGGCCATCTCGTCGACGCGGGAGCCGACCGACTCTCGTTCGGCGACACCACCGGCATGGCCACACCGCGACGCGTCGACGAGCTGCTCGACGCGCTCGCCGCCGCGGGCATCGGTGCGGAGCGCGTCGGCCTGCACTTCCACGACACGCGCGGCACCGCGCTCGCCAACGTCCTCGCCGCGCTCGAGCGGGGCGTGACGCGCTACGACGCGTCGATCGGTGGACTCGGAGGGTGTCCCTACGCGCCCGGCGCCTTCGGGAAACGCGGTCACCGAGGACCTCGTGCACATGCTCGAGGACCTCGGCGTCGACACGGGGATCGACCTGGCCGCGCTCATCGAGTGTGCACGGCTCGCGCAGGAGATCGTCGGGCGCGAGTTGCCGAGCGCGATGTTGCACGCCGGTCCGCGCCTCGCGCCGGTGGCGGGGGAGCGCGCGTGACCGAAGAGGAACGGATCGCGGCGATCTCGGAGCGGGCGCGCGCCGGAAATCTCGCCAAGGGCGCCGACAAGCTCGCGCGCGAAGGCAAGCGCTTCGTGCGCGACCGGCTCGCCTTGCTGCTCGACGAGGGTTCCTTCGTGGAAGACGGGTTGCTGGCAAACGCGCTGGCCGCCGATTTGCCCGCCGACGGCGTCGTCATCGGGGTCGGCCGGATCGACGATCGCCCGGTGTGCGTGATGGCGAACGACCCCACCGTGAAGGCGGGATCGTGGGGCGCCCGCACCGTCGAGAAGATCGTGCGGCTCACCGAGCACGCGCTGCGCCACGAGATGCCCGTCGTGTACCTCGTCGATTCGGCCGGTGCGCGCATCACCGATCAGGTGGAGCTCTTCCCGGGACGCCGCGGCGCGGGCCGCATCTTCGCGAACCAGGTCCGGCTCTCGGGGCGCGTCCCGCAGGTGTGCTGCCTCTTCGGGCCGTCGGCCGCGGGTGGCGCCTACATCCCCGCGTTCTGCGACGTCGTCTTCATGGTCGAGGGAAACGCGTCGATGTACCTCGGCTCCCCCCGCATGGCCGAGATGGTGATCGGGGAGCGCGTGACACTCGAGGAGATGGGTGGCGCGCGCATGCACGCGTCGGTCAGTGGTTGCGGCGACAACCTCTGCGAGAACGACGAGGACGCGATCGACGCGGCGCGCCGGTTCCTGTCGTACCTCCCGCGATCGTGGGAAGAGGTGCCGCCGTCCGCCGAGCCGGTTGCACCTGCGCCGGGCGCGTCGCGCATCGTCGACGTCGTTCCCGAGGAGGAACGCCGCGCCTACGACATGCACCGCGTCGTGGAGGCGCTCGTCGACGACGACTCGTTCTTCGAGCTGAAGCCCCTCTGGGCGCGCGAGCTGATCATCGGCTTCGCCCGGATCGACGGCGAAGCGGTCGGCATCGTGGCGAACAACCCGCAACACCTCGGCGGAGTGCTCTTCGTCGACTCGGCCGACAAGGCCGCGCGCTTCGTCTGGCTGTGCGACGCGTTCAACGTGCCGCTGCTGTTCCTCGCCGACGTCCCGGGGTTCATGGTCGGGTCGCAGGTGGAGCGGCAGGGGATCATCCGCCACGGCGCCAAGATGATCACCGCGGTTGCCGAGGCCACCGTGCCGAAGATCTCGGTGATCGTGCGCAAGGCGTACGGCGCCGGGCTCTACGCCATGTGCGGGCCGGCCTTCGACCCCGACGCATGCCTCGCGCTTCCCACCGCGAAGATCGCGGTGATGGGTCCCGAACCCGCGGTGAACGCGGTGTTCTACAACACGATCCAGAAGATCGACGATCCGATCGAACGCGAGTCGTTCGTCGCGGAGCGGCGCGCCGAGTACGAGGCCGACGTCGACCTCGTGCACCTCGCCGCCGAGCTCGTCGTCGACGCCGTGGTCCTCGCCGACGACCTGCGCGACGAGCTGGTCGCGCGCTTCGCGCTCGCCGCGCAGCGCCGGCACAACGAGCCGCCGAAGCGGCACGGCGTCCCACCCGTGTGACCGAGGGCCGCGACGCGCACGCGGCGTGCTCGGTGCCCCCGCGACGCAACTCAGGCGACACAATGGGCGCGTGCCCTTCTGCACGGCGTGCGGACGCCACCTCACCCCGACCTCGATGAAACCCGACGGCTCGTGCCCCTTCTGCTTCCAGACGATCGACTACACGAAGGCCCGCAAGGCGGCCGCCGCGGCGGCGGCCGAGTCGGGCTCGGGCGCCGAGACCGAGGAGAAGCCGGCCGGCGAGGAGGAAGACGCCGTCGTCCCGTGGCACTTCAAGGCGCTCGTCGGGCTGACCGTCGTGTACCTCGGCTACCGGTTCGTGCAGGGGATCGAGTGGGTCGCGCACCATCTGTGACTGCATCCGGCCCGGCCCGGTAGTCTCGAACCTCCACACACGGGCTGTGGCGCAGCTTGGTTAGCGCGTCGGTCTGGGGGACCGAAGGTCCCGGGTTCGAGTCCCGGCAGCCCGACTCTTAAAGGTGCACACCAAGAGGGAGCGCCAAGACTGTCCGGGCGACGAGAAGAAGGTAACGGGAGCGCGTCCTTCGCGAAGTACGCGGCAGCGCGGCGCAGGATCTCGTTCTCCATCTCGAGCGCCGCTTGTCCCGGCAGAGCTGGACGATCTCGGCCTGCTCCGCGCTTGTCAGCCCGTCCTTGATGCCGTCATCGATGTCGGCCTGATGCATCCAGCGGCGCACCGACTCCGGCGAGATGTCGAAATCAGCGGCGACTTCCGCGATGGTCAGGTCACCGCGCCACGCGACGGTGACCACGTCACGCTTGAACTCAGGTGGGAACCTCTTCGGCATCGAGACATCCTTCCGGCCCAGCCACGCCGGGCACACTGACAACCGAGGTCGCGGCAGTCCCTAACGCCGACAACCGAGCCCGCGTTCAAGCAAGCTGATCGCGTGACACGCGTGAAACCCAGGGCACACGAGAGCCTCCAAGTTCCCCAGAGCGATTCGTGACCCTCCGCGGGCACGCTACCCACACAAGAAGTGACCTGCCCCAACTGTGCTGCCGAGCATGGTTCGCTCGTATCGGGTATAGCGTTGCGTTCAAAGGGCGGCTGGTCCGCGCTGGTGATGCTGCTCGAGACCCCGGTGGCGTGTCGAACGTTCCGCCATTGAAGGGGTACTCACATTGCCGGCCTTGTTGTCGCAGTGGTCGTCTTGGCGGTCGTGGCGCTCATGCTGCTCGCGAGCAGCCGCGGCCACTCCCGGGGCGGGCCCGAAGGCGCGAATGTTCGGCGAGGCCGTCGAGTGATCTCGCGGGTCGGAGATACGCGCCTGCTCGCGATCGGGATCGGACTCGGAACCGGGTGCATCGCGCTCGCGGCATCGGGCGGCACACACTTTGCTCTGCTCGTCGGCGCGGTCGCCGTCGGTTCCTGCGTGTGTGGGACGCTCTCGGCCCGCGCGCGGCGGATACGTCTCGCTTCGCTGGTCGGACTGACCGCATCGTTCGCCATCGTCGAGATCACGATGCTGGTCCTCGACGCTGTCTACTCCGCCGATCGGATTGCGCACGTCATCGTGGGGACGTTCGTCGTCGCCGCGGTATACGTGCTTGCGTCCTCGCGCGGATGGGCTGGCGTTTCTCGCAGAGCTGTTTCGCGATCCTGAGCCCGGCTACGCCCCCGTGCTGCAAGAGAGACCGGCGGCGCACCGAGTCGAGGCCGAGCTGGCACGTAGCCGGCGGCACGGGACCGCGCTCACGCTCCTCGTGCTCGAGCCCGACGCGACGGCTTCCGCACTCGCTGCCGCCGTGGAGCGAGTGTCGCCAACCGTACAGGCGGAGATCGAACGGCTCTACTTGCAGCGCGTGAGCTGCCGCCGCATCTCGGAGCAGGTGCGGCGGACGGATGTCGTCGTCTGCTCGGCTGCGCCTCGGTTCTTCGTGCTGAGCACGGAGACCGACACGGCCGGAGCCACGGTGCTGGCGGATCGCATCACTCTTGCGATCCGCGACGAGTGCGGCATCGAGCTGCGACGGGGAATCGCCGAGTACCCGCTCGACGGCACCACGTACGTCGATCTCCTGGCCCTTGCCAACGCCGCGGCCAATGGCGCCGCGGTCGAAAAGGTTTCGTTGCCCACGCCCATCCGGACCCCGCGATCTGCCCAACGGCTGGACCGCCCGAAAGCCGAGGCCCCATCGTGATCCACGTCGACAGGGAGGAGGCATCGGCGCTCACCGAATGCCCTTGGCTGACGCGATATCCGGCGCGGACCTACGCATCGAGGAGTGGCACGAGACGCAAGCGACTCGTCGACGTCGTGCTCGCGATCATCGGGATCGCCGTCACGGGTCCGGTTCTGCTGCTCGCGGTCGTCACGATCAAGCTTTCGTCGCCGCGCGCGCTCGCGTTCTTCGTGCAGGAGCGGACAGGGTTCGCTGGCCGGCGCTTCCGCCTCTTCAAGCTCCGCACGATGGTCCCGCATGCGGAGGACCTAAAGCAGACGCTCACACACCTCAATCCGCGTTCGTGGCCCGACTTCAAGCTCGACCACGATCCTCGGGTCACACGCATAGGACGCATCCTGCGGATGACGAGCCTTGACGAGCTACCGCAGCTCTGGAACGTGTTGCGCGGCGACATGTCGATCGTCGGACCGCGCCCGACGAGCCTCGAGCCGGTCGCGTACGCGGGCTGGCAGTGCGAGCGCTTCGAGATGAGACCGGGCATGACGGGTCTGTGGCAGGTCTCGGCTCGCGGTTCGAGTTCGTTTGTGACGCGTATCCGACTCGACATCGCGTACCTGACGCACCAGTCGTTGCGCCTCGATGCGGCGATCCTCGTCCGTACCGTCCCCGTCGTGCTGTTCGGAAGGGGAGCGGGGTGAGCACGACGGAAACTCCCTCGGAGCGCCGTGACCCGTCGCTTGGCGCGCGCTACCTCGCCCACCTGCTCCGGCGTTGGTGGTTGCCGGCGGCGCAGGGCGTCGGCGCGATGTTCGTGTTCGTGATCGTGGTCGCGGCGACCGGCACCACGACGTATCACTTCACCGGCCACTTCGTCCTCCACCCCGACCCCAAGTCCGACACGAGCGACGTCGCCAACAAGGTGAGCGTGCTCGAGCAGAACGGTCCGCTCGTCGAGACCGTATTGAAGGTGCTCGGCAGCGGTCAGATCCTGCAGGACGCCGCTGACGACGCGCACGTGCACGGCACCTCCGGCTACAGGAACGCCGCGACGGTGAGCCCGGGGAGCAGCTACTTCGACGCGGTCGTCTCGGGGCGGAACCGGCAGACGACGGATCTCCTTGGCCGTCACGTCGAGAAGGTGGCGTCCGCCTACGTCGCGTCGTCGTACCCCGGCTTCCGGCTCGACGTGCTCGGCAGCGACCAAAGCAGCCACGACGCGTTCCCGCCCGGGCCGAGCGCGCTGCTCCTCGTGCTCTTGCTGGGCGCCGTGGCCGGCGCTGCCGAGCTGCTCGTGCCGTTCGCGCTCGAGCAACTTCGAGCCGACGGTGTCCTCCGTCCGGCACGGGTGGCCGCGCTCGAGGAGGAGCCCCGACGCGAAGTCGAGCCTGCACCGGGGACATCCGCGCCGCGCTCGGACGGGCCCGAGTCGCTCGTCGTCGCGATCGAGGTCCCAGACAACTGCGGTCCCCGCGAACGCGCGACCGAAACGAACGGTGCGCAGGAGAAAGCGGCGAGCGACGCGGCCGTCACGCGAACCGGCGCGTCCGAAGCGGGCGCGCGTCATAAGGGGTCGCAGGAGCTGCGGGCGCAGGAGGAACCGGCTGAACCTCCGGCACCGGTGCCAGCAGACCCGGCTCACGTCGGCGGGTCCAACGGCGAAGTGCCGGCGGAGGACCGCCCGCTGCGCGCCGCGAACACGTCGAAGCCGCGCCGCCCAGCCGAGTTGCGGGTCAAGTCCGACGGCACCACGCCAGTGCAGGACGCGAAGCGCTCGATCTCACCATCTCCTACGAGGCCGGCCAAGCCTGCGAGCGTGGCGGCGCCGTCGAGCGGCGCGACCGAGATCGGTCTCAGGATGCCTCGCCGCGCGGGCACCGATGCCACGCAGGTGGGTGATCCGCCGCCGCCGCGGAAGCCTCGCCGCGCGGGCACCGATGCCACGCAGGTGGGTGATCCGCCGCCGCCGCGGAAGCCTCGCCGCGCGGGCACCGATGCCACGCAGGTGGGTGATCCGCCGCCGCCGCGGAAACGCCGCCGCTGGGCTCCGGAGACCTGAGCCGCTCATGCCCGCAGCATCCGTTCGAAGCCAGTTCGACGCGCCGGTCCCGCTCGCGCTCGGTCCTGCCGGCGCGGTCGTCACCGTCGAACCAGTCAAACTGCCGCTGGTGGTACAGCTCGCCGCGGCTGTCCTCGTGCCGATCGCGCTCGGTGCCGCGGTCGCGCTCTCCGCGAAACCCGTGTGGCTCGCGCTCGTGACGACCGTCGGGCTGGGCCTGTTCGTCTGCTCGCTGGCTGCGCCGCGGTGGGCGTCGGTCGCGACGTTGTTCCTGCTGGTCGGCTACGTCCCCGACGTCGTTGGGAGTAGCGCGCACGAGATCGCAAGTGCGGCCCTTCCGGCGATGCTCTTCTTCGCGGTCCTGCTCCGGCACGTCTGCCGGGTCGAGCGGGTGAGGTTCCCGGCCGCGGTCAAATGGTACGCCTTCTTCGGCTTCGCGATCCTCGTGACCACCGCGACCGGCGGGACGCACAACCTCTCGGAATTCGTCGACTTCGTCGGCTTCGCGCTCCTTGCGGTCGTGATGCTCATGATCGTCGACTCCGAGGTGTGGCTCCGCCGCGCGATCTGGGCCGTGGTCGCGGCGGCGGCGCTGCTCGCGGCGATCAGCGTGTACCAGCAGCTGACCAAGACGTTCAGTCACACGTTCGGCGGCCTCGCGGTGATCACAGTCGACCAGTCGGGGATGCGTAGCGGTGGTCCGCTCAGTCCCGACTACTTCGCGCAGATGCTGGTGGCCGCGGGCACGCTCGCGGCCTACCTCGCGATCCGCGCACCCTCGCGTCGTGAGCGGCTGGCTGCGATAGGCGCGGCCGGCCTCTGCCTCTTCGCGATCGTCTACACGCAGTCGCGCGGAGCGTTCGTTGCGATCGCCGTCGCGTTCGCCGCCGCCGCACTCTGCCGGGGATTGCGGCTGCGCCGGGTTATGGTCGTGGCCGCCGCGGTGCTCGGGCTCGGCTTCCTCGCTCTGCCTCCGATGGTGCGGCACCGCATCAGCGAGCTGTCGAGCTTGAGCGCCGGCCGTACGACCGGTGATTCGTCTCTGCGCGGACGCGTGGCCGAGAACCTTGCCGCGGTCGACATGATCCGAGCGCATCCGATCGTTGGCGTTGGCCCGAGCAATTTCGAGTTGCACTACCTCGCGTACGCGCAGCGGCTCGGCATCGACGCTCGCGCAGAGGTTCGCGGCGCCCACAGTCTCTATCTCCAGTCGCTGGCCGAACTCGGGATCGTCGGTTCCATCCCGTTCTTCGCGCTCTTGTGGTTGGGTCTGCGACGGTCGTGGTCGGCGCGCCAGGACGCGCCGCCGGGGCTGCGGACGCTGGCGGAGGGCTGCTTCATCGCGTGGCTCGGTTTCCTTGTCTCCGCGGCCGCGCTGCACCTGTCGTATCCGCGTTATCTGTGGATCTACCTGGCGCTTGCGTTGACGGCCGCGCAAGTGTGGGAGGGCCAGCGCGCATGACCGGCCTCGCGGTCGTCGCCTTCTGGGTCTCGCTTGCCGCCGTCGCCTGGATTCACGCCGGGTACCCGGTGGTGCTCGCGGCCATTGCCCGGTTGCGGCCGCGGCCGCGTGTCCGCGTCTCGTCGCCGATGCCGGTGTCGGTGATCGTCGCGGCGCACAATGAGGAGCGGATCATCGCCGCGAAGATCGCGAACATCCACGCGTCGCAGTATCCAGTCGGGCTCGTCGAGGTCGTCGTCGCCTCCGACGGGTCCACCGACGGCACCGTCGCACGGGCGCGCGCGGCAGGAGCGACGGCCGTGCTAGATCTGCCGCGGATCGGGAAGCTCGCTGCACTCAACGAGGCTGTTGCACTTGCGTCGGCAGCGATCCTCGTCTTCACCGACGCCGACTCTGTGCTCGCAGCCGACGCGATCGAGCAGCTGGTGTCGAACTTCGCCGACGCGCGGGTCGGTGCGGTCGCGGCGAACGAGATGCACGGCGTCGATCGGGCCGGCGTGCCGGTCGCGTGCGGCGAGGGTCTCTATTGGCGGTACGAGCAGCTGCTGAAGCGGCTCGAGGACCGAGTCGGAACGAGCGTGTCAGCCAGCGGCCGGCTCTACGCCATCCGGCGCGAGGTGTTCGTGCCGTCGCGCGAGACGTCGAGCACCGACGACTTCGTGATCTCCACCCAGGCGATCCGCGCGGGACTGGACGTCGCGTTCGATCCGGCCGCTCACGTGTACGTCGGCGCACCTGCCGAGGGCGGCGCGGAGCTGCGTCGCAAGGTGCGCGTGATGAACCGGGGGCTGCGCGGCTCGCTGGCGCTCGCGCGCGACCTCGTCGGCGCCGGGCGCTCTGGCTACCTCTTCGCGCTGTGGTCGCACAAGATTCTGCGTCGTTTCGTTGGCTTCTTCCTCGTGACCCTGTTGCTCGCGACGATCGCGCTTGTGGTCTCGAGGCCGGCGTGGTGGATCGCACTCGCCCCGCAGCTCGTGTTCTACGCGTGTGCCGTGGCCGGCGCGATCGCGCAGCGGGCACACCGGCGGGCCCCGAGACCGTTCTGGGTGGCGTACTACTTCTGCCTCTCGGCGCTCGCGGCGGCGCTGGCCGTCGTGTCGATCGCCCGGCGCGTGCGTTACGACACGTGGGAACCCGTGCTCACACGTGCGCGGGGCGAGGATGTGCAGGTCGCGTGAACGTCGAAGTACGTCCTCCCGGTCCGGCGTCGCGCTCGTTGCCGACGCACGCGGCGCGCCGTGTGTTGCGGAGCGCCGCAGTCACGGCGTCCCGGGCGCTGCCGCGGCCCGACGTGGCGACCCGTCGGGTCATCCTCTGCTATCACTCGGTACATCCGAGCGTGCCGTATGCGTCGGCGTCGCCGGGGCTGTTCGCGGAGCACCTCGATTGGTTGCGCGCGAACACTGATGTCGTCGATCTTCCGGCGCTGCTCGATTCCCCGGCTGCACTCGAGCAAACGCGGCCGCGCGTCAGCCTGACGTTCGACGACGGCTACGTCGACAACTACGAGTACGCGTTTCCCTTGCTTGCCGCGCGGGGCATGCCGGCGGCGTTCTTCCTGACGGCCGGCTTCCTGGAGCGCGACGAGGCCGTGATGCAGCGGCTCGCCGTGATCTGGCGGACGCCGTGCGCGGCCCTCGCACCGCTCGCGTGGTCGCAGGTCGTGGAGATGCAGGCGGCCGGCATGACGGTCGGCTCGCATACCTGGTCGCACCCGAACCTCTCGCAGCTGCCGGTGCTGGTGGCGAAGCACGAGCTCACGCGATCGAAGGACGTCATCGAGCAGCGCACCGGGGCGGCAGTCGACGCGCTCGCGTACCCCTTCGGCAAGTGGGGCGAGCACGTCGACGCGACGACCCTGCGGCTTGCCGAGGTAGCCGGATACGAGGTCGGGTACGCGTCGTCGCCGCGTGCGGTTGCTGCGCGCGACGGCCGGTTCAGGGTTCCGCGCTTCGGAGTTGGTGACGACTCGGTCGCGGACGTCGCGGCGAAGGTGCGGGGCGAGATCGACTGGCACACGACGGTGCACGACCACCTGCCGCGCCGCGTGCGCCGGGCGCTGTTCCCGGTGTACCCGTGAGTGCACTCACGTCCGGTCCGGCCATTGCCAAGGGCCCGGCGCTCGTCAGCGCGGTGATCACGACCTTCAACTACGCGCGGTTCCTTTCGGGCGCGATTGAGGGTGTGCTCGCGCAGTCGTATCCGAACGTCGAGGTGGTCGTGGTCGACGACGGCTCGACTGACGACACCGCAACGGCCGTCGCGCGCTACGCGGATCGCGGTGTGCGCTACGTGTATCAGGAGAACCGCGGGCCGGGTCCGGCTCGCAACCTCGGGCTCGCGGTGACGAGCGGCGAGGTGGTCGCGTTCTGCGATGCCGACGACGTGTGGATGCCGGAGAAGCTCGCAGTGCAGGTGGCGCATCTCGAGCGCCACCCGGAGATTGCGCTCGTGTCGGCGCACACGTACGCATGCGACGAAGCGTTGCGGCCGATGAGCCTCGTTCACACGGCGAGAGGTGAATCGGTCGACATCTTCGAGGCCCTACTCGTGCGCAACGTGGTGCTGAACCCCACGTGTGTCGTGGCGCGGCGGAGCGCGCTCGTCGTGGTGGGCGGCTTCAGCGATCTTCCCCGGTGGGAGGACTGGGACACCTGGTTGTCGGTGGCGGAGCAGTTCCCGGTCGGCTTCGTCGATCAGCCCGTCGCCTACGTGCGTCGGCACGACGCGAGCCTTTCGCCGGTCGACGGCGCGGCCCGCCTGGCGCTCGACGCCCGGATCCTCGAACGGCACATCGCACGCGTGCCGTCGCGCCGCCGTCGGACGTTTATCCGGGTGCGCGCGCGTTCGAACGCGTACTTTCACGCCGCCACGACGACGGCGGGCGCGGGGTCGCCGGCGCGCGTGCGGCGGGAAGCGCTGCTCGCGCTCCTGCTCGATCCGTTCGCGTTGACCCGGCGCAAGGTCGTGCTGGTCTGCCGCACGTGGATGCCGGCGACCCACACTCGACTGCACACGTTCGCGGGCCGGTCGTGGACCGCGCTGTGAGCGACGTCGCCGGAATGCCCGGGCCCGCCGGCCAGCTGGAGCGTCGCGCGGCGCGCGGCCTGGGTTACGCGCTCGTCGCGTTTGCGTGCGAGCGGGGGCTGCTGTTCGCGGCGACGTTGGTGCTGGCCCGCCTGCTCGTGCCGCAGCAGTTCGGGGTCGTCGCGTTCGCGCTCGCGATTCTGAACTACCTCGGCGCGCTCACGGATCTGGGTCTCGGCTCGGCGCTCATCTACCGGGCCGACGGCTCCGAGGACGACGTGTCGTCGACGTCGTTCTGGTTGTCGCTTTTCGGTGCCGGCTTCTTGGCGGTCGGGATGTTTCTGGCAGCGCCCACGATCGCGCACATCGGGATGCGCAGTCGCGCGTCGCAGCACACGGTGATCCCGATGCTGCGCGCGCTGTCGTTGATGTTTCCGCTCTCGGCGCTCGGCAACGTGCACGAGTACCGGCTCCGTGCGCAGCTCGACTTCCGCAAACTGGTCGGGCCGCAGTTCGCAGGGGCGCTCGTGCAGGGCTTCGCGAGCCTCATCGGCACGCTCGCGGGGTTCGGCGCCTGGAGCCTGATCATCGGGCAGTTGCTCGGCGAGGTGGTGCACACCCTGGCGTTGTGGCGGGTGCATCCGTGGCGGCCGCGCTTCGTCATCGCGTGGCAGAAGGTCTGGAGTTTGCTCGCATACGGGCTCGGGATCGTCGCGGTCGGGCTGCTCGGCAACGGCGCGAAGAACATCGACTATCTCGTCGTATCCCGCGGCTCGGCGCCGTTTCGCTCGGCTTCTACTATCTCGCGTTCCGTCTACCCGAGCTCGTCGTGCTCAGCGTGTTCCAAATCGCGAACGACGTCCTTTTCCCGTTCTACGCGCGACTCAACGACGACCCCGGCGACACGGGCGCGAGTGACTCGCTTCGCGCCGGCTACCTCGAGAGCGTGCAACTCGGCGCGGCGGCCGCGTTTCCCGCGGCGTTCGGGATGATGGCGCTCGCGACTCCGATCGTCGAGGTGTTCTACGGACGGGAGTGGCACGCGGCCGTGCACCCCCTGATGTTCGTCGCGATCTGGACCGGTCTCGCGTCGATGGCGAGCATGCCTGGCGCGGTGTTCAAGGCGACCGGTCGTTCGTGGCTGCTGACCGCGACGGGGATCATGCAGCTCGCGGTTCTCGTCCCTGCGGTGTTCATCTCCGTGCACTGGGGCATCACGGCGGTTGCCGCGTCGCAGGTGATCGAGAAGACGATCTCGCTGACGCTGCTCGGCATCGTGGTCGCACCTGTGATACGCGTGCGGTGGTACGCGAGCTGGGTCGCAGCTGCACCGCCGATCGTGTTGTCGGCGATCACCGGGGCCATCGTGTATTGGATTGCACGCGTGTTGCCGCCGGTTGCCGCGCTGCTCGTCGGCATTCCCGTCGGGGTGTGGATCTACGCGGTGCTCTTCCGCGTCTTCATGCCGGATGTGTTGCGCCGGCTCTCGAATCCGCTCACCGCGCGGATCGGGCGGCGCCGTGAGCTTGCCGACGTCGGAGCGCTCTGACATGGCCGGGCAGCTCTGGATCGGTGAGCCGAGCTACTGGAAGGTCAGCGAGCGTGCGGTCTCCTGGGCGAAAGGGCCATCGCGACGAACCGCACGTGCGCATCTGCGGCGGTCCCGGCTGGGTCTCGAGCGACTCGATGTTCTGGGGCGCGCAGTCGACGTCGAAAAGCGGAGAACGAACGTGGTGGTCAACGGAACATCCTCGAGCGGGCCGCAAACGCGAGCGTGTCGGTGTTCGAGCTGCGCCGGACCCACGAAGGATCTGATTGCGAATGACTGAGGATCTGAAGGTCTCCAACACAGCGTTCGGTAAGGCGTTCGCGGTCGCGTCGATCCTTGTCGGGCACGACCTGTGCGAGCATCCACTGCTTCAGCTCGACGCGATCGCGAGCCTCGCCGACCGTCTGCCGCGCGACCAGGTCCGGCGCGAGCGGGGCGACCTGCGGCTCGACAACCGTGGGTACGTCGACGCCGGCGAGGGACCGCCGTCGAGGACCATTCTTGGCATCGGCGACAACGGCTGTCGGGTGTCGCTCCGCGAGATCCAGTCGGACCGCGCGTACAGCGGGCTCGTCGAGCGCTGCCTCGACCAGCTGGCCGCCGTGCTCGGCGCGCGCGAGGGCGGAATGTGCCGCCGGGCGGGCTACATCTTCGTGACGGCGCCCGGCGCGACGACTCCGATGCACTTCGATCCCGAGCACAGCCTCCTGCTGCAGATCTCCGGTCATAAGACCGCCTATTCGGTGCCGCGTGCGGATTCCGCATCGGTGCAGCGGGAGCTCGACCGCTACTACGACGGCGCGCGGTGCGACGTCGATACGTTGACCCATCAGGCCGACCGCTTCGACCTCGCGCCCGGCGACGGCGTCTACCTGCCGTCGTTCGTCCCGCACTGGGTCTCCACCAAGGACGACGTCTCGGTGTCATTCTCGATCCCCTTCTACACGCGTTTCAGCGAACAGGCCGAGTACGTGAACCGCGTGAATACGCGCCTGCGGAAGTTTGGGTTCTCGCCCAGCCCGCCCGGTCGCTCGAAGACCGCCGATCGCGCGAAGGCGACGCTCCTGCGCTCGTGGACGAACCTGCGCCGATCACAGCGTGCGGGCACGTGACGAGCGCGACTCACCTCGCGGCGAGCTCGCCGGCGGAGGAGTTTGCGCTGGCCGAGCTCTCGACCACGAGGCGCGCATCGATCGAACAGGAGTGGAACGACCTCGCGGCTCGCTGCGAGGGCTCGTCGTACTTCCAGGTCGCAGACTGGGTCATGAGCTGGTGGGAGACGGTCGCCGGGCGTCCCACGACGCGCGCAGCGTGCTGGCGCGCGCCCGACGGCACGCTCGAGGCGATCGCGATACTGAGCGCTCGCCGTGCGCGGTTGCACCGGCGACTGCCGTTGGCGGTGTCGGTGCTCGCGCCCGCCGGAACCGGCCCGGGCGACGCCGATCATTGCGGACCACTGTCCCGGCCCGATCGTCGCGCCGACGTGGCGCAGTGGCTCGCGACCGCGGCGCGCCGGCACACCGTGCTCTGCTCGGCGGTGGCCGCGGAGGACGGCATCCTGCCGCCTGGCGCGCAGATCGTCGAGCGGACCTGCTGCCCACGCGTCGCGCTCCCCGCACGGCCGGCGTCGGCGAACTTCCGCCGACAGCTCGCGCGCCGCACTCGCGAGCTCGCGGACGACGGCGTGACGTTCACCTGGTCGCCGTCGGGGTCGGTTCTGCCCGAGACGATCGAGCATCTGCTCGTCCTGCACACAAGGGCGCGTTCCGAACGCGGGCAGACGACGTCACTCGGACCGGAACACCGCAACCTGCTCGTCGCGTGTGCGCGCCGCGCCGACGACAGGCGCGGTCCCGCGGCGCTCATCGCCGCGCGCGAAGGTGACGTCGTCGGCGTGCTCCTCGGCTTCTGGTGGCAGGGCGTGTTCGGTGCGTACCAGTCGGGCTGGGACCGTGCCTACGCGGAGCGCAGTCTCGGCCGCGTGATGATCTCGGAGGCGATGCGCGCGGCCGCCGATGCCGGCGCGCACACGTTCGACTTTCTCCGGGGCGCCGAGGCGTACAAGTACCGCTTCGGAGCGCTCGACACCTACGACTTCACCGGCCTCGTGCCGCACGGCGCGGGCGGAGCCTTGCTCGCGGTCGGCGGGCGTTGGAAGGCCGCGCGCGCCAGGCGTCAAGTTCGGCGCGAGGAGCCGGCCGAAACCGAGCGCGCAAACAGATCACCGAGCTTGCTCGACTCGGTGTAGAGGTCGAAGTCGCGCTGGACGCGCGCACGGCCTCGTTCCGCGAGATCGCAAGCGAGCGCGGCGTCGTCGAGGAGGCGCTCCATCGCGCCGGCCAACGCGACCGGGTCGTCGGGAGCGACCATCGCGCCCGCGCCGTCGCCGAGGAGCTCGGGGATGCCCGACACCGACGTCGAGACGACCGGCACACCGGAGGCCATCGCTTCGATCAGCGCGACTGGGATCCCGTCCATGCGGCCGCTGGCGTCGCGCCGGGCCGCGAGCACGAAGAGCGATGCCGTCGCGAGCGATTCGCGCACGTCGCTCGGCGGGAGGGCGCCGAGGAGCGTGATCCGATCCTCGATTCCGAGTGTTCGGGCCTGCGCTTCGATCGTTTCACGCTCGGGGCCATCGCCGATCAACACAAGGTCGAGGTCGTGGCGGCTGGCAGCGACGAACGCGAACGCGCGTACGAGGTCGCCGTGCCCCTTCTTCGGCTCGAGGCGCGCGACGCAGATCACGGTGCGCCGCCCGACCGGAACAACGCTCGGTGGAGGTGCGAACCGGCTGGCGTCGACGCCGCAGTGCACGACCTTCACCCGCGCGCGCGCGCGGCGCGCGCGAGCAGCTCACGATTGAAATCGGAGATCGCTATCACGAAGCGCGCGTCGGCGCCCTTGCGTTCGAGGAGCACCGGTGCGCGGAACAGGTCGTTCGCATGGGCAGTGAAGCTGAATGCGATGCCGGTGAGCCGGTGAACGACCCACGCGGCAGTGGTGGGATGATCCGCGAAGTGCGCATGCACGTGCTCGATGCGCTCCGCTGCCGCAAGCTCCGCGAGCCGCGCCGCCTGCCACGCGACGACGAGCGTCTCCGCTGCCGTTCTCGCATCGCGCACCCGCAGGCCGCGGCCGATCGTCCACCACGTCGCGAGGTAGCGGCGCGGGGTGCGCCGCAACCAGCGCATATTGGCGAGAAAGGTCCGCGGCGACGCCGGCGACACCATCCACGCTCGGCGCAGGATGCGCTCGGCCGCGGCATCGGCGGCCTGCTCCCGCGTGTGCACCAGGGCGACGAGTCGTAACTCGAACCGGGCTGAAAGCGCGTCGAACTCGTTTACCACGAATGTCTCGCTGAGTTTCGGAAAGCGCGACACGACGTAGAGCACGCGGTGTGTCATCGCGATCGGCTCACCGTGCGATACAGCGTCGACAACTGTTCCGCAGTTCGCGAGAACGACAGGTTCGTGTGTACGTGATCCGCCGCCCTCGCACCGATCGCCACCCCACGCTCGCGATCAGCGGCCAACCGGCCGAGCGCGGCGGCCCATGCGTCGGCGTCGTCGGCCGGCAGCGTGATCCCGGCCGTCGTGCCGACGAGCTCGGCGGCACCGCCAACCGCGGTCGCCACGAGGCACGGCAAGCCGCAGGCCATCGCTTCGATCAAGGCGTTCGACATCCCTTCGCCGTGCGACGGGAGCACGAACGCGTCGCACGCCTTCAATATGTCGGGAACGTCGTCGCGCATCCCGAAAAAGCGGACGCGCGAGGCGACTCCGAGCTCGGCGGCTCGTTCTTCGAGTCGCGCCCGCAGGTCGCCGTCACCGGCGATGACGAGCTCGACGTCGGGCGTGCACGTCATCGCGTCGAGCAGGACCTCGACGTTCTTGACGCGATGGAGTCGACCGACGAAGACCGCGGTGAATGTCGCGCACCCGAGTCCGAGCCCACGACGGAGGCGGTCGCGTTCGACCGGGTCGGCGGGCCGGTACGTCGTCGTGTCGACGCCGTTCGGAATCACGTGAATGCGTGCTGCGGCCACGCCCGCACCGGCGATCTCGGCGGCGAGTTCGCGGCTCAAGGCGACAAAGTCCGCGCGACGCGCGAGGAGCCGAAGCCGGAGCCGGCCCGCAGGTTTGCCGAGGAGCCGGCGCAGGTCGCCTTGTGGGCCCGCGCCGAGCGGCGTCACGACGGCGGCGATCCCGAGGAACGAAGCCCCGAGCGCGACCGTGGCTGGCGACAGGACACCATGCGCATGCACCACATCCGTTGTCCGCCGCCGGCGAACCACATCCGCGAGACCCATCGCCACGTACACGATCGACGCGATTGCGGTCTCGGCGGAATCGCGCGACCTGCGGACCGCGATGCCGCCGACGCACTCGCGCGAAGGTGCTCCCGGAGCCGCGCGGGTCAGCACGCGGGCGTGCACGCCGCGTTCCCCGAGATGAGGGAGCAAGCGCTCGAGCTGCAGCTCACCTCCACCGACGACCGGGGCGTAGCGTTGGATCACCATCGCGACTTCGCACGTACCCACGGCGCGCGGCTCGCCTCGAGACTGCGGCGGTGTGCCCTCCACGCTTCCTTCATACCAAAACCGCGTCGGACTTGCAGTTCCGGACGACGATGACCGCGCATCGACGACCGGCCCACATCTCGCTGATCGATCTTCTTCAAGAACGGGTTGGTCGCGCGCGTGTAGCACCGACGTCCCATGAGGATCGAGAGGTTCTCGCGTTCCGCGTCCGGCGAGTTGACGGTCCGTATGTCGGGGTCGCCGAGGACGGCGCTTCTCGATGCCGGAGCCCGCTGCGGCGAGGAGCGGTACCTCCATGGCTCGTTCTCACCCGCGCCACCCGCGCGGGTGGTCGGCCGGCCGCGGGGGGGAGGGTGACCGGCCGACCACCCGGGGGCACAACGGGCGCGTCCTTGCCGCGACGAGGCGCAGGTCGGCGCCCGTCAGGGAGGGTCGCAGCCCCACCGGGTCGTCACACGACGAGGGGCCTCGTCAGCAACGACGAGTGCTGGTCCACGGTCATCGGCCGGGCGAGGAAGAATCCTTGGCCGTAGTCGCAGCCATAGGAGCGGAGGAGCTCGGCCTCCTCGACCCGCTCGATTCCTTCCGCGACCGTTCGCAGGCCGAGGGTTCCGCCGAGCTCCGCGAGCGCCGCGACGATGGCGTTCCCGCTCGCGTGCGCACCGTCCTTCCGGTTGAGGCACTCGACAAAGCTCCGATCGATCTTGAGGAAGTCGATCGGCAGCCGCTGTAGGTTCGTCAGCGACGCGTATCCAGTGCCGAAATCGTCCATACCGAGGTGGGTGCCGAGCGCCTGCACGGCGCTCAACTCCACGGTCGCCGAGTGGCCGGCCCGCAGCAGGGCCGTCTCCGTCAGCTCCAGCCACAGGGAATCGGCGCAGAATCCGGTGCTGTCGAGCGTCGCCTCCACCGTCGCCGCGAGACCCGGCTCCGCAACTTGGCGGGCCGACAGGTTCACTGACATCCAACCGGGCCAGCCGTACTGCTTTTGCCAGGCGAGTGCCTGGGTGATCGCGGCCCAAAGTACCCAGGCGCCGATGGGCACGATGAGGCCGGTCTGCTCGGCGACTGGGATGAATCCCGACGGCAGCATGAGTCCGCGGGTCGGATGGTTCCAGCGCAAGAGTGCTTCGGTGCCGACGATCTCCTGACTAACAAGATCGAAGACCGGCTGGTAATGAAGCACGAACTGCCGGCGTTCGAGCGCCAGGCGCAGGTCCGATTCCAGCTCGAGGCGGAGCGTGGCCTCCGTGATCAGGTTTTCGTCGAAGAAGTGCCATCGGGCCTTGCCGTTCTCCTTCGCCTTGTACATCGCAGCGTCTGCGTTCCGGAGCAAGATCATCGGATCCGCGTGGCGCGCGGTCTCGGCGTCGACCGTGACGATGCCGATGCTGACGGAGAGGACCAACTGCCGCCCCTCGAGCTCGATCGGCGCTTCGACGGCGATCTGGATCTCCTCGGCGATGTCCGCCGCATCCTCCGGGCGGTGGATGCCCTCGCACAGAATGACGAATTCGTCGCCGCCCGTCCGGGCGACGGTGTCCGAAGCGCGCCGCGCCTTGCTGAGCCGCACCGCGATCTCGCTCAGGACCGCATCGCCGACGTGATGGCCCAGCGTGTCGTTGACGCCCTTGAACTCGTCCAGGTCGCAAAACAGCACGGCGAGAAGATCGCCGGCTCGTGCGGTGTGCGTCAGCGCCACCGTCAGTCGGTCCATGAATGCGATCCGATTCGGGAGTTCGGTCAAGGGATCGCGCAGCCCGAAGTTGACGAGTTCCTGAGCCGCCTCTCGCCGGGCGGTCACGTTGCGCGCGGTGGTCACGATTCCGCGCACGAGCGGATCGTCGAGCAACTGGGTCGCTGTGGTTTCGAACCAGTGCCAGCGTCCGCGTCGGTCGTGCATGCGCACGTCGATCGGTGCTTGCGGTTCGTTCGTCTGCAACAGGTCGCGCACGACGCGGTCGTGAATCTCGAGATCGGCCTTGTGGATCAACTCGCGCTCGTTCGTTCCCATGAGCTCGTTCGGTCGGAACCCGAGCGCGGATTCCACCGATGGGCTGCAGTAGCTCAATCGGCCGTTGACGTCGGCGACGAGCACGACATCGCGCATGCCTGCGAGCAGTGCCTCGTGCCAACGATCACGGCTCGGTGCCGTCGCCGGCCCTTGGCGCATGAACTCTGCCGCCTGCCAGATCCGATGCTTGCCCACTTTGGCCACCGTGCGCTCCCGGCCCGCAGAAAAAGAGCAGGCTCCCTCAGGAAGCGCGTCGCGGGGGGCCGGGCCGACGCACTCAACATTCCGTTGGTCATCAATATGTCAGTTCTTCGAGTCTGCACCCAATGTCAAGCACACCGTCTGTGGGCGGTTCGCGATGCTCACGTCACCCCGAGTAGGAAGTAGCGGCTGTCAGAATATGTCGCACTTCGAATGCGTGATCTTCTGACCTCCGCATGCGTCCAGCGGTACCGGCTATCGGCAATTTCTGGCTCAGGAGAGCGCATTCGGTCACAATGTCGACTGACCGCGACGGCTTCCATTCGCGGGGGACGAGTCGGCGATGAGTTGCCGCGCGGTGTCTGTCAGCTTGCGGCGGTGCGAGCGCGCGTCGTCACGCAGCACAGCAAATGCATCGTCGATCGTCAGCCCGGAGCGCTCGGCGAGGATTCCCTTCGCTTGCTCGATTACCACGCGGGATTCCAGTGCGCCCTCGAGTTGTGTCACCACGAGTTGTCGATCGCGTATTGCACGTTCGTGGAGAACTCCGATTGTCGCGATGTCGGCGAGCGCCTGCGCGACAGGCTTGTACTCGTCGGCGAGACCGCCGCCGGTCACCGAGAAGAGATTCAGCGCGCCGACGGCGTCGGCGCGAAGCCGAAGCGGGACTCCGGCCATCGATTCGAAGCCGGCCGCGCGCGCTTGACGTCCGAACTGAGGCCACCGGAACTCGGACTCGTCGGCGGACGCACTGAACTGCGGGGCTCCTGATCGCTGCGCATCGCAGCATGGGCCTTGCGCGTAGCCGAGCTCGAGCGACTCGACGATGCGCATCTGCTCACTCGACGATGCCGCGTAACGCAGCTTGCCGTCGCGGCCGGTCAGCATCACGCCGGCGTCGGAGACGTCGAGCAACTCGACGCAGCGAAACGCGAGTCGATGAAGGAATTCGACAACGTCGTAGTCGTCGACGAGTGTGTCCGCGAGTTCGACGAACACTCGCAGGAGCTCGGGCGGTTCCATCATGGGGGCGACCCTTTCTGTCGATCACGCGATGCGAAATACGCCGCTCGCGACTTCGGCGGCGACGTCGACGAGTGGACGGCGCCGCGCGAATGCGTACGCCAGAAGCAGTGCGGGTGCTTCGATCTGCTCGCTCAGAGCGTCGAAAATGGCAACGCACTCGAGGGCGTCGGCTGGGCGAAGTGCGAGGCGCGCTCCCAACATGCCGGGCGTCGCGACCGCGGGTGCGCACAGTTCTGTCCCGGGATCGCCCGCGCGGCGATCCGCACGAGAAGGTTGGCGGCACATCGATCGAGATCGAGATGAACGGCACTGCTCGACAGATCGTGCGGTAATCCCATGCGGAGCCCCCACGCACTGCGGGCGCGCTGCCATGAGTCCGGAGCAACGCAGACGAAATCTGAAGAAATGCGCTCGAGCTGGAGTGCTCTCGAGCGATCCATTCACGGTAGTCGAATTCGCGCGGTGTCGCGGTCGATGACGTGCTCTCCCACCGAAATATGGCGGAGCGCGATGTCATGGGCACGAAGCGATGTAACTTGCTCGCGGCGGATGTAGTCGCTCCCGTGGCCTCAACTCGAGCTCGCGCTCGCCGAGGAGGGGTCAGGGTGACGACATCCCACCCTGTGCGGCCTGGCGAATAATGGTCCCGGCGACACTCCGGAGCCGATCCCCAGACCGGTCAACAGATCGTGACGTACAAGGGCCAGACCCCCCCTTCGCGGCGGTGCTGGTGGTGGCGATGCCGACCCCTGTACGAATCGGAGACGCAGATGGCCGTTCGAGCGTTCTCACGTTGGAGCAGCGCGCCGCTGGTTGGATTGACGATTGTCGCCGTCGTCGTCTTGGCACCGAGCACGCTTGCGGGCGCGTCGAAGATCCCGACCGTGCCGCTCGGGCGAGCAGCCGAGTACTCGGTTCTCGCGGGCTCCCAGGTCGGACTACTCAGGCTTGGTCCGGCTGTCGCACCCCACCGGGGTCTGGCCGGGATCGCCCGGCGAGGGAACGACGACGACGATCTCCGACAACGCGATCTCCAACAACTCGGATACGGCGGAAGCGGTTGCCCGCGCCGCGCATTTCGCCCTGACCGAGTCGTACTTGAATGCCGCGCGCCGTGTCAGCACCAGAGTCACCGGTGCCGATCTGGGCAACGTGACGTTGATCTCAGGTGTGTACTCCGCCCCCGGGAAGTCGGCGCTGGTCCTGTCGGGGCCGCTGGTCCTCGACGGAGACGGTGATCCGGACGCCGTCTTCATCTTCCAGACCGATTCCACGCTTCAGAGCGCGTCGGGAAGCTCCGTGACCCTGATCGGCAGAGCCCAAGCCTGCAACGTGTTCTGGCAGGTTGGCAGTTCGGCCGCCCTCGGACTCGAGTCGACCTTCGTCGGAAACATCATGGCCGCCAGTTCCATCACGGTGCACAGCGGCGTCACCATCCATGGTCGAGCCTTGGCTCTCGGCGGGTCCGTGACGATGCACGACGCTACGGTCACGGATGCAACGTGCGCGTCTGACACCGCGCTCGTGACATCGCACAACACCGCTGTCCGCATCCAGTGATCGAAGCCGGCAACTCCGACGCGCTCCCACCCGACTGAAGCGCCGATCCGGGGCGGGAGGGCCATACCCACCGATCCCCACCTGCTCGAGCACTGTATGAGCATGAAGAAGGATCTCTACAGCCGCGTGATCCCGCAGCTGAAGCCCGATGTCATTGTCGTCATCTCGCGCAACAACCTGACCAAGCCGTACCCCGGGAAGGTGTTCGACGCCTCCGGCCGACCGATTCCGACGAAGGACACGGCCGAGTTGCTCAAGTTGGAGAAGGCCGACGCGGTGCGCTCGTTGAACGAGCTCCGTCGATGGACCAAGAAGGTGCTGATCGTCGAGCCGGTCCCGACTGACACTCCTTTCGACGATCCGCTCGCCTGTCTCCAGAAGAGCAAAGTGATCGAGGCGTGCCGGTTCGTGGCCGCCGCGCAGCCCACTCAGCTCGAGCGCATGTTCCGCAGTCTCGCAGATGGCACTCGGGTGTACGACGCAAGTCTCGACACGCTCGTGTGCCCGTTCGTGCCGATCTGTGACCCGATCCTCGACGGGCAGATCGTTTGGTGGGACCCCGCGCACATCACACCCAAGTTCGCGGAGACGCTGTCCGGTCCGGTGCAAAGGATTCTCGTGCGCGACGGTCTCATACCGGGCTGAG
>CAVXFZ010000022.1:0-19226 GCA_963761175.1 uncultured Actinomycetes bacterium
CACAGATCAAGTACGATGCCCATTGAGCCACCGGCCCGCCCTCGCCGGCGGGCCATTCAGGCCGAGCAGACCCGGGCCGACATCCTCCGCGCCGCGCGCAACCTCTTCGGGAGCAGGGGCTACGCGGGGACGACCCTGAAGGACATCGCCAACGAGGCCGGCGTCTCCGTGCAGACCGTCTACGACAGTGTCGGGTCGAAGGCCGACCTCGTGCGTGAGCTCAACGACCAGCTCGACATGGAGGCGGGGATTCCCGAGCTTGTCGCCCCGCTCCCCACCGAGACCGATCCGGTCGTGCTCGCGCAATTGCCGGCCCGGATCACGCGGCGGTTGCTCGAGCGCTGCGGCGACATCCTGCGGGCGTGCGTCGCGGGGATGCAGACCGAACCGCAACTCGTTGCCGTCGTCGCGGAGGGCGAGACCCGCCACCGCGCGGGTGCGCTCGCGGTCGCCGGTCGCCTCGGCGGGTTGGGCGCCCTGCGCCCCGACCTCGACGTCGCCGACGCCGGGCTCACGATCGCCGCGCTCTCCGACTTCCGCCTGGGCATCGTGCTCGTCGACGAGCACGGCCTGACGTTCGACGCGCTCGAGGCCTGGATCGCGGACGCGACCAACCGCCTCGTCCTCGCACCGCCGAAACCGGCGCGCCGAACGCGCAAACGCTGACGCGCGCCGCGCCCGGAGCGCGTCCGGTACGTCATGATCGCGACGTCGTCGTCCCGACGTCCTGCTGGTCGGCGGGTTCGATGTGGTCCCCTGCCTGCGTTCCGACGCTAGGAACGGCTTCCGATCCGAGCGTCGAGTGCCGCGACCCGCTCGGTGTCCTCGTAGTCCTCTTGCTCCCGGATCCGGCCCCAGCGGACGCGCACGAAGAGGACTGCTCGGTTCGCGTAGATCTCGTTGCCGTCGGCGTCGCGGATCCAGTCGCGGACGCGGGCTGCCGCCCTCGTGTTCCAGGGCGGCCCGTTCACGAGGATGTCGTCGATCTCCATCTGGATGCCCTGGGCCACGTAGCGCCGCAGGAACCCTTCGATCTCGGCGCGGTCGCGGTGCGTCGGCATCTCCTGGTGCACCGAGTCACCCGCGTGGAACTGCCGGGCCCAGGAGTTCGCACCGGGAAAGTTGAGCGTGGCGTCGGGGGCGAACATCGCGAGCGCGGGCCCGTAGTCCCCCGCGTTCAGTCGCCGGACGCTGCGCCGGATCAGTGCTCGAGCGACAGCCTTGTACACAGGCACACCTCTCTCGTCGGCCGGACTCGGCTGCCCCGACCGGGTCCCATGTTCTAGATAGATCACTCTAGCGATAGCCTGGTGCACATGTCGCCCCGGAGATCCGCACCCACTCGCGACCGCATCGTCGACGCGTCGGCGACGCTCTTCGCCCGTCGCGGCTTCGCGGGGACGGGCATCAAGGCGATCCTCGAGGAGAGCCACGCGCCGTTCGGCTCGCTGTACCACTTCTTCCCCGGCGGCAAGGAGGAGCTCGGCACCGCGGCGCTGCACGCGAGCGGCGAGACCTACCGGGCCCTCGTGGAGAGCTTCTTCCCCGAAGGTGTCGACGTCGTCGCCGCGACCCGTGCCTTCTTCAAGGGGGCCGCCGAGGTGCTCGAAGGAACCGACTACGCCGACGCGTGTCCCATCGCCACAGTCGCGCTCGAGATCGCCAGCGACAGCGAGCCGATGCGCGTCGCGGCAGCAGCGGCGTTCGAGTCGTGGCTCGCCGTGCTCCAGCTGCGCTTCGTAGAAGCCGGCATGAGGCGGCGTCTCGCGCGCGACATCGCCGTCGAGCTGTTCTGCGCGGTCGAGGGCGCGTTCCTCCTCTGCCGCACGACACGCTCCACCGAGGCGCTGCACGCAACGGGCCGGTCCGCAGTCGCGCGCGTGCGCGCGGCCCTCCCTTCGGCCGACTGAGGGCGGGGTTCGGGAGCGGCTCGGTGCGGCCTCCCGATCGACGGTGAGCGGCCCGGGCCAAAGTTCCCGTTCCGCTCACGGTCGGCACGTCTCCGGTCGATGTATACGCGTACACCTCGGGAGGTCGAGCACGCCGGAGGCTCTTCGTGTCGCGCCAGCAAGAACGCAGTCGCATCGCTCGGCAGCCGGCCGAGTCGTGGCCGCGGTGCGCAGACGACACGGGCGCGAACGTCGTCGAGTACATCCTGCTGATCTCGTTCGTCGCGTTGATCGTGCTCGGCGCGGTCAAGGTGCTCGGCCACACGACGTCCTCGAAGTTCGAGGATGCGGCGAGCGTGGTTGGAGGCGGGACGGTGCCCACCACGCTGGTCACCAGCGCCGCGGATGGCTCCGGTGGAGGCGGAAGCGGCGGACCGGGTGGAGGGGTCGGCGCCTCGAGCCCCACGACAACCGTCGCGGGTTCGACCACCACAACGACGATCCCCGCGCCCACGACGACGGTTCCCCCCACGACGGTTCCGAGCGCGACGAAGGTGGCCGCGGCGTTCGCGTCCCCGACGGCGACGAAGTCGGGATCGGACTGGAACGCGAGTGCGAACACCGCGGTCACCGACGATCTCGGCCACCCGGTGGCCGGTGCCGTCGTGACGGTGACCGTGAGGGAGTACACCGAGGGGCACCACCGGAAGTACTCGTGGGTCACGTCCACCCAACACGTGACCACGGGCTACGACGGCACGGTCTCGGTCTTCGCCGGCCCCTACAAGCGGCACGGCGCCGGGCGAGTCAGCCGGATCGAGCTCGTCGTGAAGGGTGTGACCCTTCCCAGCGGCCTGCCGTGGGACGGCACCGCGGCGAGCGTCGTCATCGACCGCGTCTGAGCCCCGGCGGCCGCGGCGCCGTACCATCGTCCGCGGCGACCGAGCGCGACATGCGGCGGCGTCGAGCGGAGGGGCAGGTGTGGGAGACGACGACGACGAGCGCGAGACCGAGCCGCCTGACGAAGACCGAGATCGTGGAGGCGGCGATGCGCATCCACGCCGAGGACGGGCTCGGAATGCTCTCCATGCGCCGCCTCGCGGCCGCGGTCGACGCCAGCCCGATGGCGTTGTACCGCCACGTCACCGACAAGGACGAGATTCTCGTCGAAGTCGTCGACGCACTCCTCGCGTCCCAGACGCCGCCGCCGAGCGAGACGCCGTGGCCCGAGTACCTGCGTGCGATCGCGCTCATGTTGCGCTCCCTGCTTCGCGAGGAACCCATCGTCCTCCAGCTCTTCAGCCGCCGCCCGATCGTCACGCCCGCCTCGAGGCGGCGCCTCGCGGCGGCGATCACGGTGCTCCGCGCGGACGGGTTCGACGAGGATTCCGCAGCCCAGGCGTACGCCGCCGTCCACACCTACACCCTCGGGTTCTGCGCGCTCGAGCAGGCGCGGAACGGCGAGCACGTCGCAGCAGCCGGCCGCGACGGCGCGCCCGACGGGAGCGAATCCGACCCGAACGTCGCCCGGATCGGCGCCTTCGTGAGCCAGGAGCAGTTTCTCTTCGGGCTCGACGCACTGATCGCCGGGATCCCGCGCCCGTAGGCGTCCGGCGGATCGGCGCGACTCGCGACGGGGCGCCGAGCGGAACGCGGCCGGCCCGGGTCGGTTAGCGTCCGACTAGAACAGGTTCTCGCTTCGCGCCGGTCCGGGAGGATGCCATGCGAACGCCGTTGTGTGACGAGTTCGGGATCGAGTATCCGATCTTCGCCTTCACGCACTGCCGCGACGTCGTCGCCGCGGTGAGCAGGGCCGGCGGCCTCGGCGTGCTCGGCGCCGTCGGGTTCAGCCCGGAGCAGCTCGAGATCGAGCTCGACTGGATCGACGCCCACGTCGACGGCAAGCCCTACGGCGTCGACACGGTGATGCCCCAGAAGGCGGTCGAGGTTGCCGGCGGCAGCGCCGACGAGATGCTCGAGCAGATCCGCTCGATGATCGACGCCAACCACTGGCGCTACGTCGACGAGCTGATCGATCGCTTCGACCTCGCGCCGCTCCCCGAGGGCGAGCAGGCCGGCGGCGTCCTCGGTTGGACCGACGACGTCGCGCATCGTCACGTCGAGATCGCGCTCTCGCATCCGATCTCGTTGATCGCGAACGCGCTCGGCTCCCCACCGAAGGATGTGATCGACCAGGCTCACGCGCACGGCGTGAAGGTCGCGGCGCTCGCCGGAAAGGCACAGCATGCGCAGCGGCACGTGAACAACGGTGTCGACGTGATCGTTGCCCAGGGGTACGAGGCCGGCGGCCACACCGGTGAGATCGCGACCATGGTGCTCGTACCCGAGGTCGTCGACGCGGTCGCGCCAGTACCCGTCCTCGGTGCCGGCGGCATCGGGAGCGGCCGCCAGATCGCGGCGGCGTTGTCGCTCGGCGCGCAGGGAGTGTGGCTCGGATCGCTCTGGCTCACGACTGCGGAGAGCAACTCGAGCCCCGCGGTGCTCGGCGCGTACCTCGACGCCACCTCGGCCGACACAGTGCGGTCGCGTTGCTACACCGGTAAGCCGGCGCGCATGCTCCGCAACGAATGGACGAACGCGTGGGAGGACCCCGCGGGGCCCGGTCCCCTCGGCATGCCGCTGCAGAACATCCTCACGTCGGAGGCGAACGCGCGCATCGCGCGCTCGAGCCGTAAGGACATCCAGTTCGCGCCGGTGGGACAGATCGTCGGTCGGATGAACCAGGTTCGTCCCGTGCGCGACGTCATGTTCGACCTCGTCGAGGAGTACATCGAGACGGTCGAACGACTCGAGCGGGGCCTCGAACAAGGAGCGCAGCAGCAGTGAGCGACGAAGACGTGATCGTCGTCGACGAGCCCTGCCCGCGGGTGCGGCGGATCACGATGAACCGGCCGGAGAAGCGCAACAGTCTCATCCATCCGCTGCGCGGTGCCATCCTGGACACGCTGCGCGCCCACGACGCCGACCCCGACGTGTCGGTGACGATCATCCGGGGTGCGGGTCCGTCGTTCTCCGCCGGGTACGACCTCGGCGGCGGCAACGAGGGCTACGAGATGCCGTACTACACGCCCGGCGGCGAAGGCGCGTGGCCGCGGCACGTCACCGAAGGATGGATGAGCATCTGGGACCTGGCGAAACCGGTGATCGCCCAGATCCACGGCTACTGCCTCGCGGGTGCGAGCGAGCTCGCGACCGGCTGCGACCTCGTGTACATGGCCGAAGACGCGCAGATGGGATACCCGGCGGTGCGGTTCGGTGTTCCCGACATGCACTTTCACCCGTGGTTCCTCGGCATGCGCAAGGCGATGGAGATGATGCTCACCGGTGATTCGATCTCCGGCGTCGAAGCCGTGAAGCGGGGCTGGGCGAACGAGGCGTTCCCGGCCGCCGAGCTCGACGACCGCGTCCTCGACGTCGCTCGACGCATCGCGATCGTCCCGATCGAGCTGCTCCAGCTCAACAAGCGCGTCGTGCATCGGCAGATGGACGCGATGGGCCTGCGCGCCGGGATCCCGCGGGTACGGAGCTCTGCGCGCTGGGCACCCACACGAAGACGATGCACAACTTCGTCGGCGCGGCGCGCGAGCGCGGGCTCACGAACGCGTTGCAGGAACGCGACGCACCGTTCGGCGACTACCGGACCGCCGAGCACGACTGACACCGCGCGAGCCGCGCGTGCCCGCGGGACGCGTCAGACGAAGAGCTTTGGCGGCGCCGCCGTCTTGCCGAGCACTGCTTCGACGTCGGCCGCGGGATCCAGCCAGGCGAGGAGGGCGGCGTCGTAGGCGCGGTAGTCGACGGTGACCGCGAGGTTGCCGTCGGCGTCGAGCTTCGTGAGCGACGGCGGATCGCCGTACCGACCGCCGTGCACCGGCGCTCCGAGCACGAGGTGGGCGGCGGCCGCGCCGTGATCGGTTCCCGAACCGTTCTCCGCGGCACGCCGGCCGAACTCCGACATCGTGGCCAGCACGACGTGCTCCGATGCACCCGACTGCTCGACCGCGTCGAGAAAGCCGGCGATCGCGCCGTCGAGATCGGCCATGAGCGCGGGGTGGCGCTCGGCTTCGCCGGCGTGGGTGTCGAAGTCGCCGTCGACGTGCACGTGGATGATCCGGGGGTGGTCTGGCGCGCCGGCGAGGCGCGCGGCGAGGGCGAGCGCGTCCGCGAGCCCGGCGGGCGCCCCGGCGTCGGCGGCGACGCCCGGTTCGGAACCGAGCCCGACCGCCAATCGCTCCCGGGCATCGAGCGTTTCGCGGATCGCGCGCTGCACCTGGCCGAGAAGGTCGCTCGGCGGCCGGCTCGGCACCAGGCCGGACCACGCGGAGAGGAGGGCGTCGCGCACGTCGGAATCCATGCGGGCCGGCTGCAGGCCGTTCGCGTCGGTGATCGAGGTCGCGAACGACGCCGCACCGCGCAGCACGGGCGACGGGCCGGGGCCGATCGCGACGCCCGCGATCGGGTCGTCGGTGCCGACCGCGCGGTCGAGGTACCGACCGACCCACCCGGTCGCCTCGTGCAGGTCGGGGTCGGCGGTCCACCACCGCTGGAGCGACGCGAAGTGCGACAGGTTCGGGTCGGGCACGCCGACGCCCTCGACGATCGCGAGCCGTCCGTCGCGGTACTGCTGCGCGAGGGTTGTGAGCTTCGGTGAGAGGCCGAACCCACCGCCGAGGTCGATCGCGTCGGTGACGCCGAGGGTCGGCCGGAGGGTCCGGTACTCGGGATCGTCCACGGGTACGACCATGTTCAGCGCGTCGTTTCCACCCGCGAGCTCGAGCAGCACGAGCGTGCGCTCCCCCGGTGCGCGCTCCCCGCTCGTGCTCGTGCGGTGCCCCGCCGTCGAGAGCACCGATGACGGTGACGACGCCCGCGAGTCGGTTCCCGACCACAACGACACCCCGTAGCCACCGGCCGCGAGCACACCCGCGGCGCCGAGACCGGCGAGGAACTCACGGCGGCTGACGCGGCGCGTCATCGGACGCAGAACTCCGGTGAACCGAGCGCGAGCAGCGTGCGCTGCTGCGCGCTGCTCGCGTGATCGATCGCGTCGCGCGTGTCGCTCGTGACGTCGAACACACCGAAACGCGCGAGCACGTCGGCGGCCGATCCGTCGACCACGCCGGATGTCGCCGTCGCGAGGTCGAACGCGTGCACGAGCTGCTGCGGGCCGAGCAGTGCGTTGCCGGCCGGGTATCCCGCGGGATTGGGCGCGAAGAACGGGAGGTATCCCAGCGTGTGCAGCGCGACGAGCGCCGGACGGACGGCGACGGCTCGCGTGCGCGTGGCCTGCATGATGCCGACCAACTTCTCGAGCGGTGAACGCACGAGCGTCCGCACCGCGGCGTCGGAACGGAACGCGGGCGTCTCGACGATCGCGTGCACGAGGGCCGTGATCGACCAGTCCTTGCGAAACGCGGCGGCGAGGGAGTCGACGGTCGCGGCGTCGGGCGCAAGCCCCACGAGTGCGCGGAAGAGCTTCGTCGCGACGAACCCTGCTGCGGCGGGCTGCGACAGGATCACGTCGAGGGCGCCGTCGAGGTCGAACTCACCCGTCTTCCCGAGCAACGTCTTCGTTGCGGAGTCGTGCCGCACCCCGAGAAGGTACGAAGCGAACTCCGGAGTGCCCGGCGGCGCGAAACGCTCGGTCTGGGGGAGGTACGGAAGCTTCGGGACCCAACCGCTGAAGGAGCGGGCCGCGGCGACGACATCGGCCTGCGTGTACTGATCGCGGCCGAGCGTGTGCAGCTCCATCACTTCGCGTCCGAAGTTCTCGTTGCGCTGCTGCACGGAATTGCGGATGCCGTCGAGGTACACGAGCATCGCCCCGCTCTTCGCGACTGCGGTCAGCAGGTCGGCGAAGGAGCCGGTCGCGTACTTGCGGATCGTCGCGTGGTACGCCCAGACGAGATCCGCCGAACGCACCTTCTGCATTCCGATCGCGAAGTGATCGGTCCAGAACCAGACGAGACGCTCGGCGAGCATCCCGTCGGACGCCGCCATTCGCCCGAACCACCACGAATATGCCTCGCCCATGCGCGCCAGCTCGTTGCGAACCGACGGCATCACGCTGGGCCGGCCGGCCGAAAGGACCGGCGGATCCGCGCCGGGCCCGGGATCGGGATCGAGCGCCCGCGCGATGGCGCCGTCGACCGACGAGAGCGACCCCACGAGGTCGGGTTGAACCCCCATCGACAGGCGGCGCAGCACGTGGGCAATCCGCTCGCGCTCCGACACCGTCATGGATGAGAGCGTGCGCCCGCGGTGTTAGGAATCGGTGATGCCGCCGTCAACTGACCACCATCCGCGCGGCCCGGCGCTCTCGATCCTGGAGCTCGCGCCCGTCGGTGAGGGCAGCACGGCCGCCGCCGCGCTGGCCGGTTCCGTCGAGCTCGCCCGCCTGGGCGAGCGGCTCGGCTACCGCCGGCTCTGGGTCGCCGAGCACCACAACATGCCCGGGATCGCCAGCTCGTCGCCGCCGGTGCTCGTCGCGCACCTCGCGGCGTCCACGACCACGCTGCGAATCGGCGCGGGAGGCGTGATGCTGCCCAACCACGCGGCGCTTGCGGTGGCGGAGCAGTTCGGGATGCTCGAGGCGTTGCATCCGGGCCGGATCGACCTCGGCATCGGCCGCGCCCCCGGCACGGATCCGATCACGGCGGCCGCGCTGCGGCGCAGCCCGGCGGGCTTCGGCGCCGACGAGTTCCCCGAGCAGTTGCGCGACCTCTTCCGCTTCTTCGCGGGGACCCATCCGCAGATCACCGCGGTTCCCGGTCGGGGTTATCGACCTGCGGTGTGGATGCTCGGTTCCAGCGACTACAGCGCGCAGGTTGCCGGCTCTCTCGGGTTGCCGTTCTCGTTCGCGCACCACTTCGCGTCGCAGAACACGGTCGCCGCGCTCGAGGTCTACCGCGCCGCGTTTCGAGCGTCGGACGAGCTCGACCGTCCCTACACGATGATCGGAGTCCCGGTGATCTGTGCGGAGTCCGCCGACCGCGCGCGCTGGCTGGCCGGCCCGAGCCGGCTCTCGTTCGTACGGCTGCGGCAGGGCCGCCCGACGCCGCTGCCGACGCCGGAGGCGGCCGCCGAGTACGTGTTCACGCCCGCGGAGAACGAGCTCGTCCGCGCCTGGACCGCGCCGCTGATCCTCGGCGATCCACCGACCGTTCGCCGGGAGCTCGAAGCGCTTGCCGCGCGCACGGGCGTCGACGAGCTGATGATCACCACGATGATCCCCGGCGTCGACGACCGCCTGCGGTCGTACGAGTTGGTGGCCGGCGCATGGAACGAAACCGGACCGACCGGCGGCGCGTGATCGGCTGCGACATGACCGGCCGTGCGCGGCAGCCCGATTCGTCACGGTGACGGAAGCGGTGATCGCCGCGGAGCAGGCCGGCGGTCATGCGCCGGGCTTGGGCTTCTTCGCGCGACTCGGTGCGACGCGCGGTGGCTCGCCGGGCATCTTCGGGTAGACGGGCGGCCACGGCGCGTCGGCCAGACCGGCGGCGCGATCGCGCCCGGAGTACTCCAGCAGCGGCTCGAGTGACTGGAGGTCGGTGGCGAAGTTCGCCCACGGGTCGCCCTGTTCCGCGACGCGTGCCGGAACCGTGGCGAGGGTCAGGGCCTCGGGATCGATCGCGTCGAGCTCGTCCCACGAGAACGGGGTCGACACCTGCGCACCGGGACGCGCGCGCACCGACCACGCGCCGAACACCGTCTTGTGCGGCGCGTTCTGGTTGAAATCGACGAAGATGCGCGCGCCGCGCTCCTCCTTCCACCACGCGTCGGTGATGAGATCCGGCCGCCGGCGCGCGAGCTCGCGGGCGAGTGCGACGGCCGCGGCGCGCACCTCGATGGGTGTCCACCGTCGTTCGAGCCGCACGTACACGTGGATGCCGCGGTTGCCGGTGGTCTTGGGCAGTCCCGACACGCCGAGCTCTTCGAGGAACGCGTGCACCTCGTGCGCAGCCGCGCGCGCCTCGTCGAACGCGACCCCTGGTTGCGGGTCGAGGTCGATGCGCAGCTCGTCGGCGTGGTCGTCGTCGCTCGCGACGTTGGGCCAGACGTGGAAGCCGAGGCAGCCGAGGTTCACCGCCCACGCGAGATGTGCGACGTCGGCCGCCACGAGCGCGCGCGAGGTGGTCCCGTTGGGCGTGCTCACGATCGTCGTCTGCAGCCAGTCGGGAGCGTCTTCGGGAACGCGCTTCTGGAAGAACGACGAGCCGCCGACACCGTTCGGGAATCGCTGCATGAGCACCGGACGATCGCGCACCGCGCCCATGAGCGGCCCGCCGACGGATTCGTAGTAGCGAACGAGGTCGAGCTTCGTGGTCCCCAGCTGGGGGAACATCACCTTGTCGGGATTCGAGATCCGAACCGTCTGGCCGGCGATGTCGACGTCGACGTGCTCGCCGCGAGGCATCTCCAGACGCTAACCGCCGGCGCGCGTCACGGCGTGTTGCTCTGGCAGGCCGCGGTGCCGCACTCGTTCGGGATCACACCGGTCGTGAGGAACGTGGTGATCTGGTCGAGGAGCAGCGCGTTGCCGCGCCCGTACCCGTGCGGATCGGATCCGTACGCGCTGCCGTCGGGCGCGTGGTTGTCGGTCGGCGGGGTCGGCGTTCCGTAGTCCCAGAGCACCAGCCCCGCGCGCACCGCCCGGTTGTCGGGCAGCCGCCGCAATCCCCACTGCGGGTCGACGGGGACGTCTTGGCGCGCCGGCGCGCCGAAGAACGACGCATCGAACGCCGGCTGGTGGTTCCGGGCGCGGATCGTCCGGGCGAGCATCTCGGCCGACACGTTCGCGACCTGATGATCGCCGTAGTTCTCGATGATGAACACCTGCTTCGCGTGGATCCCCTTGTACGGGCGCCACGCGAGGTGCTCCGCGTAGCCTTCGTTCTCGCCGCGGTCCCACAGGAGTTGCGCGAGTTGCAGCACCACCTGCCGGTCGACCGGGTCGGCGTAGCCGACGTCGTAGATCGACGCGAACTCGTTCCAGTCGATCGAACGGTTCAGGAGCAGCCCGCCGTAGTCCATCCCCGGCACGCCGAGGATCACGCGGCTCCACTCGGTCGAGAGCGCCGACACCGCGCCGCCCATGATGCCGCCCTGGCTGTAGCCCATGAAGTGGCAGTCGTGGGTCTTGAACAGCGGAGTGCCGTCAGCCGCCCGGAATGCGTCGGACGTCGCGAAGCCGGAGTCGGAGTTGATGAGCCGGCCGAGGAACTGGAAGTTCACGAAGCCCTGGAGCATGTGGTCGACCTGCGTGTCGAAGGTCGACATGTCTTGCAGGTTGCGCGCGACGTTCGGGAGGTCGTTCTGCGACATGCCGACCCAGTCCGTCGCGCAACCCATGAGGTCGTGCGCGACGCCCGCCGAGAACGAGCCGCCCTCGACCTCACCCGCGCTGCCGAGCAGACCGTGGCCGTACACCGTCGGCGTGGCCGGGCCTGCGCTCTGCAGCGTCGACGGCAACACGCAGATGAAGTTCGCGGTCCAGGTGCCGTTCGGATTGATCATCGGATTGCCCGCGCCGTCGGTGACGAGGCCGGAGAACGGGGTCGTGTCGGCGAGGAAGAGCGGCACGGTGAAGGTGCCGTGCACGTCGCGCACCCCCTCGGTCTCGGTCACCGAGTCGACCGAGAAGTCGGGTGCGACGTCGCCGCCCGCGATCGCCGCGGCGGCAGTGGGCGTCGGCGGCGTCGAGTGGTGCGCGTCGAGCCAATCGTACGCGAGCGAACGCATCGCGAGCGCGGGGCCGGCGAGGCTCTGCGCGCTCGCGACGGTGAAGTCCCACGCCTCGTACGGAGTCGTCGAACCGAGCACTGACTTCAAGTCCTTGCGGATCACCCACGCGATGTGCGCGCCGCGGGTCGCAGGCTGCAGCGTTCCCCGGAGTGCGGCCCGCGTGGAGGGCAGTGGCGCGATGCGCGCGCCCGTCGCGTCGCGCAGGTGGCGCAACGCGACGGCGTAACGGTGCCCCTCGGTGAGCGCGACCGCTGGGTGCACCAGGAGAAGCTGTTCGGCGGGATCGGTCGTCTGCGCGTCGAGCTCGGCGAAGTAGGGGACGCGCTCGCCGGTCTGGGTGTCGACGATCACGATCGGCGCGTTCGGGCGCAGCGACGCGCCGATATCGGTCGACGTCGCGATCTGCGACTGCGAAATGCTGAGCCCCGGCACGTAGGTGAGGATCACGGAACCGGGTGAGAACCCGTCGCCGCGGTTCTCCGCGGTCGTCACGACGTGCACGCCCGAACTGTTCGTGGGGTCGACGGTGCTCGAGATGTTGAGCCTCCGGCCGGTGGCCGTGGAGGCGGCGACGGTGAACGCGTCGTTCGGCCACGGCAGCAAGCAGTCGTGACCTGCGGGCGCGGTCATGAGCACGTCGCACCCGTCGACGGCCGCGTCGGGCATGTGCTTGACGCGCGGTGCAGCCGCCGTCGCAACGCCACTGGCCGTCGCGAGCAGAGCGGCGCTCAGCGCGGCGACGCTCGCGAGGACAACCCGCGTACGAGTCCGATTCCGAATCATCACGGATCCCCCCGACGGTGACGGAACGCTGTCAAGTTACCGCCCGGCGGATCGCGATGTCGTCACCCGCCCGTCAGCCGGGGAGCTCGCTCTTCGTGCGCCCCTTGCGCGCCCACCAGTCTGCGTTGCCACGCCCGAGGCGGAAGCGTGCGGGCTTCTCCTCATCGAGCAACAGCTCCGTCTCCAGCCACAGGCGCTTCAGATGGCGCACACGCCCCGCGTCGCGATCGTCGCGATAGGGACGGCGCGCGTGCAGCACGTGGTAGTTGTTCACGAACTGCATGTCGCCCGGCCGCATCAGCATCGACGCATGGAACGCAGGATCCACGCACATCGCGTCGATACGATCCATCGCTTCCCGTGCCGCGGCCGACGGACGCGGCGCGTCGTCGTGGCGCCGCGCCGAGTCGATGTAGGGCCGGATGTACCGCACGAAGAGGCGGTCGCCGTAGCGACTGAACGCGGGCATCGTGTACCACGGCTTCGTTCCCGGTGCGTGCTCGCCGCGCAGGTCGTAGACGAGCGGCTCGTAGAGCTCGCGTGCGAGGTCGGGGACCGTGCGCACGAGCTCGTTGTGCACCGCGACCGCGTTTGCCACGAGGCTCTCGCCTCCGCTCTCGCCGGCGTCGAGGCAGAGCAACCCGACGAGGTCCGAGCCGTCGGAATGGAACGGGAGTCCGATCGCACCGAGCTCGTTGCCGCGCGCGGTCGGGTCGGTGACCGCGCGGCCTTGGTCGATCACGTCTCCCAGCACGTGCCCCTTCGCGTTCTGCGGCCACGGGCGACCAAGATGCGTGCCGACCCCCCAGTAGATCGTCGACGCGCGCTCCTTGCCGTACCGCTCGACGGGCAGGCCGCGGATGAGCACGACGCCGCGCCCGTCGATCAGTTCGTGCGTGAGGCGGACGAGCTCCGGGCCGAGTGCAGGCAGCGGGAAGTCGTCGCGGGTCACGTCGAGAACGTCGGCACACCTCGCCTCCGCGTTCGCAAGCGCCGCGTCGAGCTCGGCGAGATGCTCGGCCGTGAGCTCGAACACGTAGTCGGTGCCCAGACGATCGCCGCGCCACTCGCATTGCGGTTCGAGCGGAACCAGTGGCGACGAATCGGCTACCGAGCGCGTCTCGATGCTCATCGCGTCCCTCCGTTGTCGGGCGCGGGGCGCGCGCCCCGCACAAGGCGTCCCGGCAGCTGATCGCCCGGCTCGCCGTTGCGATAGGTGATCTCGCCGCCGACGATCGTGGCGACGTATCCGTCGGCCGCCTGCACGAGCCGCTTCCCGCCCGCCGGGAGGTCGTGGCGCATCTCCGGGCGGCGGGCCGCGAGCCGCTCGAAGTCGATCAGGTTCACGTCGGCGCGGTATCCCGGCGCGAGCACGCCCCGATCGAGCAGACCGACCGCTCGTGCGGTCTCCGCGGTCTGCCGGCGCACGAGGAACGGGAGATCGAGCCGGCCGCGCCCGCGGTCGCGACCCCAGAGCGCCAGCAGGGTCGTGGGGAAGCTCGCATCACAGATCGTGCCGACGTGCGCTCCGCCGTCGCCGAGCCCGACGACCGTGTGGTCATGAGCGAGCATCTCTCCCGCGGCGTCGAGGTTCCCGTCGTCGTAGTTGAGGCTCGGGAGATACAGGAACGCGCGGCCGTCGTCGCCGAGCAGGTGGTCGTACGCGTACTCGAACGGATCGCGACCTTCGCGCGCGGCGATGCGGGCGATGCTCGACTCGGCTTCGGGCTCGTAGTCGGGCGGATCGTCGAGCACGAACATCCGGTCGAAGGCGTGCAACAGCCGTGCCCCGAGCTTGCCGCTCGCGGCGCGCTCCGCGTGTGCGGTCGTCACCCGCGCCTTGAACGCGGGATCCGAGAGGACCGCGACCCGCTCGGCGAGAGAGAGCGGCGCGATCGACCGGTAGACCGGGTTCGTGAGCATGGGATGCAGCGTGCACTGGAGCCCGAGCAGCAGCCCGACCGCGCGTGGCGCGACCTGCGCGGTGATCGCGAGACCGTCGTGGTTCGCGGCGTCGAGCAGCTGAAGCAGCTGCCGCCAGCCGTCGCCTCGTGTCTGCAGGAGCGAGAACGAGAGCGGTCGCCCCGAGCACGCGACCATTACGCGAAGGAGGCCGAACTCCGCGTCGGCATCGGCGAAATCGGAGACGACCTGGAAGACGCCCTTCCCGCTTGCTCCGATCGCGGTCGCGATTCCCGTGAGTTCGTCGACCCCGGCCGTCAACGTTGGTGTCAGCTCACCGCGGCTCGTTCGGTGGTTGAGGGTCCGCGAGGTCGAGAAGCCGAGCGCGCCCGCCTCGATGCCGCCGCGCGCGATGGCCGCCATGCGCGCGATGTCGTCGGCGGTCGCCGGTTCGCGGCGGGCGCCCCGCTCGCCCATCACGTGCAGCCGCACCGCCGCGTGCGGCACCTGTACCGCGACGTCGACGTCGAACGCGCGCGTCGAGAGCATGTCGAGGAATTCGGGAAACGAGCTCCACGTCCACGGCAAGCCCTCGTGCAACGCCACGCCGGGGATGTCTTCGACGCCCTCCATCAGCTCCACGAGCCGGTCGTGGTCGCGTTCGTAGACGGGCGCGAAGCCGACCCCGCAATTCCCGGTGACGACCGTCGTCACGCCGTGCCACGACGACGGGATCAGGCGCGAGTCCCACGACGCCTGGCCGTCGTAGTGGGTGTGGATGTCGACGAAGCCGGGCGTGACGAGCAGACCGTCGGCGTCGAGCGTCTCCACCGCCGTGCCGTCGACCCGCCCGACTTCGGTGACGACGCCACCGTCGACGGCGACGTCGGCGGTACGCGCCGGGTGGCCCGTCCCGTCGACGACGGTGCCGCCCCGGATGATCAGGTCGTGGTCGCTCACGCGTCGCGTCCTCCCGCGGCGCCGGCACGCACGGCCGGGACCACCTCGTCGACGAGCAGTTGCAGCGCAGTACGCGCGTCGTGCGGATCGGCACCGAAACTCGGCCCGGTGATCACGAATCGGTCGAGTCCGAGCCGCGCGAGATCGAGCAGGCGCGAGGTGCATGCATCGGGTGCGCCGACGACGGCGAAGCGGTCGACGAAGCGCGCGTCGAGCGCATCGGTGTGCGACGCGGTGTTGCGCAGGTGCTCGTTGCTGTCGTAGCGGCGACCGACCTCCGCGACGACGGCGCGGTCGGCTTCCGCGAGTCCGGCACCGGTCGAGCCGGGCATCGCCGAGAAGTGGGCGAACGCGGCGACGGCGCCGCTGATGAGCTCGCGCGCGACCTCGTGGTCGGGATGGGAGCCGACGTTCACGTACGCACCGAAGGACAGCGTGGCGGGATCGCGTCCGGCGTCGGCCGCGGCCTTGCGCGCGAGCTCGAGTCCCCAGGCGAGCCGGTCGGGGTCGGCACCGATCGCGAACGTGACCCGCTCGGCGGTCCGCGCCGCGAAGTCGATGACACGCGGTCCCGACGCGGCGACGTCGAGGGGAACCTTCGGCGCGCCGCTGCGAGCGAGCCACTGGAGCCGGCTCGGATGGCCGTCGCAGTCGACCGTTCCTCCGGCGAGGTACGCCTGGAGCTCCGACACGCGGGCGCGGAACTCCGCGACCGGCAGCGGGGGGCGACCGAGGTGGAACAGGGCAGTGTCGCCCCGCCCGATGCCGAGGACGAAGCGCCCGCCCGACGTCTCCTGCACCGTCGCCGCGACCGTCGCCAGCGCGGCGGGGTGGCGGGTGGCGGGGTTCGTGACGCCGGTCGCGAACCGCAACGTCGAGGTCTCCGCCGCACCGAGCGCCGCGGCCACGAAGGGGTCGCCGACGAGGTTCTGCGAGTCGGTGAAGGCGATGCCGTCCCAGCGCTGCCGTTCGGCTCGCGTCGCCTGGGCCACGGCCCGCCCCGCCTCGGGCATCGTGATCGTCCAGAGCTCCATCGGGGGCGCAGCCTAGAATCGAACGGCGTTCGAATCAAACATCGTTCGAAACGATCGAGAGGAGCCGGCCGGTGGCACGCTCGCCGAATCCCCCGCGCCCGACGACCACGAGATGGGGCGACCGCGAGCAGCGCCGCCTCGACATCCTCGAGGCGGCCCGCCGCCGGATCGCGACATCGGGCTACCTGTCGCTCAACATGCGCGACCTCGCGGCGGCCGCCGGCATCAGCCCCGCCACCCTCTACTCGTACTTCGCCACGAAGGAAGAGCTCTTCGCCACGCTGTACGCGGAGGCGATCCGCGCGTACACCACCGACCTCGAGCCGATCGCGGCGGCCGACCACGACCTCGTGACCCTCCTGAGCCTGGTGATCGAGCGCTTCACCGAGCTGTACCGCACCTTCGGACGGCACTTCACCCTGTGGTCGGCGATGCGCAACGACGGCGACGCGGCCGATTCGCCGGTGCCGAAGGCCCTGATCGTCGAACTTCGCGACGCGACGCTGCGGAGCAACCGCCTCTTCATGCACGCGATACGCGAGGCCGCGGCGCGCGACGGCACACCGATCACGGCTGACCCGCTCGTTGCGAGCTTCCTGTGGTCGGCGCTCACCGGGCTCGCCGACCACTTCACCAGCGAGCGCGGCACCCTCGATGGCTTTCCTCCCGAGCAACTGATCCGATTCGCGGCCGCGCGCCTGGCCCGCGCGATCACCGATGGCCCCCTGACGGCGACCCCTCCACCGCCTGCCACGCTCGCGTAGCCGCACTGACCCGACGGTCGGGCCCCGTTTGACGACTGCCGCCGGCGGGAATCGCGAAGGAATGGACCGCGTGCTTTCCGCGCGCGCCGTCTCGCAGCGCTTCGGGACCAAGGTCGTGCTCGACCAGGTCGACCTCGAGGTTCCCGCCGGTCGTGTCATCGGCCTGCTCGGCCCGAACGGGGCCGGCAAGACGACGCTCATGCGGATCATCTTCGGTGTGTTGCAGCCCGACTCGGGCGTGCTCTCCTGGCGCGGGCGCGCGGTGACGGATGCCGATCACCGCGGCTGGGGATACATGCCGCAGGAACGTGGGCTCTACCGCGACATGCGGGTCTGCGATCTCCTCGTATGGATCGCGCGACTTCACGGTCTGTCGCACGAAGACGGCCTGCGCCGCACCCGCGAGCTCCTTGGCAAACTCGATCTCGCCGATCGCGAGCGCGACAAGATCTCCGGCCTTTCGGGAGGAATGGCGCAGCGCGTCCAGCTCGCGGCCGCGATGGTGCACGGGCCCGAGCTGCTCGTCCTCGACGAGCCCTTCGCCGGCCTCGACCCCGTCGCGGTGCAGTTCCTCTCCGACGTCGTGACCGAGCACACGCGCGGGCGGCAACCTGCTGTTCTCGAGCCACCAGCTCGATCTCGTGGAAGACCTGTGCGAGACGATCACGCTCCTCAACCGCGGGCGCGTCGTTCTCCAGGGCGACGTCCGCGCGCTCAAGGCGGCCAGCCCCGACCGGTCGCTGCGCGTAGGAACCGGGGTCGACCCCTCGTGGATCGACCCCGCGGCCGCGGTCGTTGCGACGTCGGACGCGTCGGGGACGCGCCTGCGGCTCGCACCCGGCGCCGAGCCCGGCCGCGTGCTCGACGCGGTGCGCCGCCATGCACGGGTCGACGACTTCGCGGTCGAGACACCGAGCCTCTCCGAGCTGTTTCTGGCCGCGACCGGGAGCAGCGCGGCCGCATGACGCGCACGCGCGCCACCATGCTCGTGGCCGGGCGCGAGCTACGCGAGTCGTTTCGCCGCCGCAGCCTGTGGATCGTCCTCGCAATCGTGTTCGTCGGATCGAGCATCGGCATGATCCTTCCGGGCGTGATCGGCGGCAGCACGACGAGCTACGACGTCGCGGTCATCCGGGGAGCGGGCGAGCCCACGCCCGCGCATTTCGAAGCCGTCCTGAAGGCCGATGCTCCACAACTCGACGCGGCCCTCCACTTCCGAATGGTCTCGTCGACCGGTCGCGGCCGGGCGCTCGTCGACGGCAGCCACGTCGCCGTCGCGGTCGTCACCGGACGCGCCCCGCAGGTGATCGTGCGCTCCGGCGAGCACAGCACCCTCGTCGCGTTCGTGCGCTCGGCGCTCGCGACGAGCGCCGTCGAGACGCACCTGCGCGCGGCCGGCCTGACCGCGCACGAGATCTCGAATGCGCTCGACACACCGGCACCGGCACTCCACGAGGTCGCCGTCGACACGTCGGCGCGCCGGGTGTCGGCCGCGGTTCTGTCCCTCGTGCTGTACCTCGTGCTCCTGATGCTGATGATCCAGGCGACGAACGGCGTCGCGATCGAGAAGGCGAACCGCATCAGCGAGGTGCTCCTCGCGGTCGTCCGTCCCGGATCGCTCCTCTTCGGAAAGGTGATCGGCGTCGGGATCGTCGGGCTCGTCTCGCTGGCCGCGGGCGCGCTCCCCGTCGTGGTGAAACTGCTCGTGACCGGTGATCTCCCGGCCGGACTCGGACCCGCCGTCGGTGCCGGGATCGCATGGATGGTTCTCGGTCTGGTCCTGTATCTCACCATTGCCGGCGCGCTCGGCGCACTCATCGAACGTCAGGAGGAAGCGGGCTCCGCCCTCGCACCCCTGAGCCTGCTGCTCGTCGGGACGTACGTGGCGGCGCAGAGCATCGCGGGCACGACGACCGGCGCCGTCCTCGCCCTCTTCCCGCTGACCTCTCCGATCGTGATGCCGACGCGCATCGCGCTCGGCAAGGCCTCGGCGCCCGAGATCGTCGCGTCACTCGCGATTGGGGTCGCGACCGTGCTCTTCGTGATCCGCGCCGGTGCGGTGATCTACCGGCGCGGCATCGTGCACACCGGTCGGCGGCTGCACGTGCGCGATGTCTGGCGGGGCG
>CAVXFZ010000023.1:0-77391 GCA_963761175.1 uncultured Actinomycetes bacterium
GTCGGAGGGGGGACTTGAACCCCCACCCTCTTGCGAGGACTAGGCCCTCAACCTAGCGCGTCTGCCTGTTCCGCCACTCCGACGTGGACGGGTCAGCATAGCGAACGAGGGCGGTTCAACGGCGACGAGCGGAGCCGGATCCGGAGGCACAGGCGACGCAGCGGACCGCCCAAGGCAGGGCCTCGAGCCGCTCCTCGCCGACCGGTTTGCCGCAGGTGTCGCAGGTTCCGTAGCTGCCCTCGGCGAGCTTGGCGCGCGCCCGGGTGATGTCGGCCTGCAGCGCGAGCAGCTTGTCGTGCTGCGCGACCCTCGAGAGCTGTTCGGCGGCCGCGGCGGTGGAGTCGCCGGCGCGCTTGCCGAACTGCACCGTCGCACCCGACTCCATCGGCATGGTGATCGCGGCGATCTCGGCGGCGACGTCGTCGGCTTTCGCGGCGAGCAGCTCGGCGATCGCGGCGAGATCGGGGTCGCTCAGCTCGAACCGTTCGACACGAGGGTCACGTCCTGCACCTCGGCGAAGTGGCACGCGACCGGATGGCCCTGCCCGCGGTCGACGAGCGCGGGCTCCTCGCTCGCGCAGATGTCTTGCGCCTTCCAGCACCGGGTGCGGAAGCGGCAGCCGCTCGGCGGGTCGACCGGGCTCGGGATCTCGCCCTGGAGCACGATCCGCTGCCGGCGGCGTTCGAGCTCGGGGTCGGGGAGCGGGATGCCCGACAGCAACGCCTGCGTGTACGGATGCGCGGGCCGCGCGTACACGTCGGCGGCGGTGCCGGTCTCGATGATCTTGCCGAGGTACATCACCGCGATGCCGTCGGAGATGTGGCGCACGACCGACAGGTCGTGCGCGATGAAGAGGTACGCGAGCCCGAGCTCGTCCTGGAGGTCTTCGAGCAGGTTGACGACGCCGGCCTGGATCGACACGTCGAGGGCGGAGACCGGCTCGTCGAGGATGATCACGTTCGGGTTGAGCGCGAGCGCACGCGCGATGCCGACGCGCTGGCGCTGGCCGCCGGAGAACTCGTGCGGGTAACGGTTGCCGTGCTCGGGGTTGAGCCCGACGAGCTCGAGCAGCTCGCGCACGCGCTCGCGGCGGTCGACCTTGATCGAGTGGATCTTCAGCGGCTCCGCGACGATCGACGCGACCGTCATGCGCGGGTCGAGCGACGCGTACGGGTCCTGGAACACGATCTGCAGCTCGCGCCGATGCATGCGCAGTTGCCGCCGCGACGCGTTGCGCAGGTCGGTCCCCTTGTACTTGATCGTTCCCGACGTCGGTTCCAGCAACCGCAGCACGCACCGGCCGACCGTCGACTTCCCCGAACCCGACTCCCCCACCAGCCCGAGCGTCGAGCCCGCCCGCAACGAGAGCGACACGCCCGACACCGCCTGCACCACGCCCGCACCCTGCCCGAACCAGCCCCCGCGCACGGGGAACTCCTTCACAAGGTCGTGGACCTCGAGCACGAGCGGCCGCTCCTCGATCGGTACGGCGCCGACGTCGGTGTCGACGACGCTCATGCCGGCGCCACGCGGTGCACGTCTTCCGCGAAGTAGCAGGCGGCGCGGTGATCAGGTTGCTCGATCACGCGCAACGGCGGTTGGTCGGCGCGGCAGACGTCTTGCGCGTAGGTGCAGCGCGGGTTGAACGCACAGCCGCTCGGCGGGTTCAGCATGCTCGGCGGCGAACCACCGATCGGGCGGAGGCGCTCACCACTCGCGACCAGGCCGGGCAGCGAGTCGAGCAGGCCGATCGTGTACGGGTGCCGGGGGCCGTCGAAGATCTCGTCGACCGAGCCGACTTCGGCGACCCGACCGGCGTACATCACCTGCACGCGCGTCGCGATGCGCGCGATCACGCCGAGGTCGTGGGTGATGAAGACGATCGCGGAGCGCGTCTCCTCCTGCACCTTCTGGAGCACTTCGAGGATCTGGGCCTGGATCGTCACGTCGAGCGCCGTCGTGGGCTCGTCGGCGATGAGAACGTCGGGGTTGTTCGCGATCGCCATCGCGATCATCGCCCGCTGCCGCATCCCGCCGGAGAACTCGTGCGGGTACTGGCGGATCCGCAGCTTCGGGCGCGGGATGCCGACGAGGTCGAGCAGCTCGACGGCCCGGTCGACCGCCGCGCGGCGCGACAGATCGGAGTGGTGGGCGAGGATCGCCTCGGTGATCTGCTTCCCGACCCGGTGGACCGGGTTCAGCGCGGTGAGCGGATCCTGGAAGATCATCGAGATCCCCGCGCCGCGCACCTTCCGCAGCGCGGACGACTTCGAGCCGACCAGCTCCTGACCGTGGAAGCGTGCGGAGCCGGTGATCTTCGCCGACCTCGGCAGCAATCCGAGCACCGCGAGCATGGTGACGCTCTTGCCCGAGCCCGATTCGCCGACGACGCCCAGCACGTCGCTGCGGTACACGTCGAGGTCGACACCGCGCACCGCTTGCACGATGCCTTCCTCGGTGCGGAACGTCACACTGAGGTCGCGGATCGCGAGGAGGAGATCGTCGTCGTGGGACGGCGCGGTCGGCGCGCCGTCGCCGTCGAGGAGCGCGATCGGGTCGGTCATGCGCTCAGGCCCGCCTGCTTCGGGTCGAGGGCGTCGCGCAACCCGTCGCCGAGGAAGTTGACGCAGAGCACGGTGAGCACGATCGCGAGACCGGGAAACCAGATCATCCACGGCGCGATCGCCTGGAAGTCGTTGCCCGCGTTGAGCAGGTTCCCCCACGTGGGCGTCACGACCGGGTCGACCCCGAAACCGAGGAACGACAGCGCCGACTCCGTGAGGATCGCGGCGGCGACACTCAGCGTCGTGTTGACGACGATCTGCCCGGTGCAGTTCGGCAGCAGGTGCAACGCGATGAGCCGGAAGTCGGAGGCCCCGCTTGCGCGCGCGGCCTCGACGAACTCCTTCTCCTTCAGCGACAGCACGAGGCCGCGCACGATGCGCGCGACCGGCATCCAGAAGAACAGCGTGAGGATCGTCACCACGGCCCGAATGCTCTTGCCCGGGCCCATCAGCGTCTCGGCCCAGTGCTGGCGCTCGGGGAGGCGGCTCCCGATGATGAGGATCACGAGCAGCGGGATCGCGAGGAACAGGTCGGTGACGCGCATGAGCAGGTTGTCGACCCAGCGCCCGTAATAGCCGGCGAGCGCGCCGACGACCGCGCCGAATGCCGTCGAGATCAGCGCGACGGCGACACCGACGAGCAGCGACACCCGGCCGCCGTAGAGCACCTGTGTCCAGACGTCGCGGCCGATCTGGTCGGTGCCCATCAGGTGCGCGCCGGTCGGGCCCTTGAGGGGCGTACCCGTACCCGACTGGGTCGGCGTGAACTTCGTGAGCAACGGCGCGAACACCGCGAGCGCCACGATGAGGAGCAGGACCACCGCGCTGATCAGCGCGAGCTTGTGACGGCGGAACCGGCGCCACGCGAGCAGCGTCGGGGTGAGCGGCTTCGCGCTGAGGACGGCGACGTCGAGGGTGCCCGCGCCGGCGAGCTCCTCCTCCACGAGGTCGGGTTCGATGAACGCCTGCTCGCGCTGGAGGTCAGTCAAGACGGATCCTCGGGTCCAGCCACGCGTAGGAGAGGTCGGCAAGCAGGTTGAACGCGATGACGAACGCGACGACCACCATCAACCACGGCAGGATCGCGGTGTAGTCGCCGTTCCCGAACGCGTTGAGGAAGTACACGCCCATCCCGGGATACTGGAAGATCTGCTCGGTGATGATGAGGCCGCCGGCGATCGCGCCGATGTCGATCGCGGCGAACGTCGCGAGCGGGATGAGCGCGTTGCGGAACGCGTGACGGACGATCACGCGGCGCTCGGAGATGCCCTTCGCCCGCGCGGTGCGCAGGTAGTCGGAGTTCAGCGTCTCGAGCATGCTCGAGCGCATGTACCGGCTGTAGATCGCGATCTCCTGCACCCCGAGCGTGAGCCCGGGGAGGATCAGATGTTTGAGACGATCGGTGAGGTCGAAGCCGGTCTTGCCGGGCGCGAACATGCCGGCGATCGGCAGCACCGGGCTCGAGCGGTGCAGGTGCGTCACGAGGTACGCGCCGAAGATGATCTGCAGGATCAGACCGAAGACGAACGGCGGCAGCGACAGTCCGAGGAACGCGCCGCCGGTCGCGAGGTTGTCGAACAACGAGTACTGCTTCAGCGCGGAGACGATGCCGATCCCGACGCCGACGAAGATCGTGATGATGCTCGCGAACAGGCCGAGCACGAGCGTGTTGGCGAGCGCGGACCGGATCTCCGGCCACACCGGCGTGTCGGAGTGCTGGGAACGGCCCCAGTCACCCTTCACGAAGTTCTTGAACCAGATCCAGTACTGCTGCGTGGGCGACTTGTCGAGCCCGAGGTCGTGCTTGAACTTCGCCAGTGCCTCGGGCGTCGTGTGCGGGTTCCGGGCCGCGGCGGCGACCGGATCGACCGCGGAGTGAACGGCGGCAAAGACGATGATGCTCGCGATGATCAAGACGGGGATCGCCCACAGGGCCCGCCGAATCACGAACCGCAGCATCCGCCCTCCCCGACGATGCAGCGAAGGATGCCGGGGCCGGGACTGTGCGTCCCGACCCCGGCCCGAAGCTCCTCAGGCACGGGAACCCGCGCCATCGGATCGACTCCGCTCCTTCCTTACTTCACCGACCAGTCGTACAGGTTCCAGAACACGCTCTCAGGGCTGTTGATGTACACGTTCAGGGGACCCGCGACCTTGTCGGTCCGGAACACGGCCATCGCCGGGAAGGCGTAGAGCGGCAGCGTCACGTAGTCGTCGCGGATGTACTTGCCGATCTGGTGGATCTCGTCGACCCGGGTCGGGACGTCGAGCTCCAGGTCGGACTTCTTCTCGAGGTCGGAGGCGGCCTGGTTGCACCACCACCACTGGTTCTGACCCTGGTTCTGGTTGGCCGCGCTCGGGATCGAGTCGCACGCCATGATGCCCGTGACCGTGGGGTCGGGACTGGTGACCTCGATGAACATCGACATGTCGTAGTCACCGGCAGGCAGCCGCTGCTGGAAGAGGGTGTCGGGGTCACTGTTGTCGGTGACGACCTTGAACCCTTCCTTCTTCAAGAGCGGGATGAACTCGGCCTGGGTGTCGCCACGGCGCTGGTTGCCCGTGGTGACCGACCACTTGATCGTGAGCTCCTGGCCGTTCTTCGCCCAGATGCCGCTGCTGTCCTTCGCGTAGCCGGCGGCCTGCATGAACTGCGCCGACTTCGCCGGGTCGTACGTGATGTCGGCGTACTGCGTGTTGTCGCACCAGTCGCCCACACCCGGGACCCACACGGCACAGTTCAGCGGCGTGACCGTCGGGTCGAACGGCTTCACGATGTCGTTCAGGAACTTCTGGCGGTCGAAGGCGTACATGAAGCCGGCCCGCAGGTTCTTGTCCGCGAACGGGTGGCCGGGCTTCTGGTTGAACCAGAGGTTCTCGTACTGCGTCGTGACACCGAAGTCGGTTTCGACGCTCGCCATCGCACGGAACTGCGGGACGTTCGCCGACGACGGCTGCGGGTACGCCGCGACCGCCTCACCCGACTTGATCGACTGGACCTCGGTGTTCGTCTCCGTGCGGGGCACGAAGGTCACCTGGTCGAGGTTCGGGATGCGTTCCTTGTCCCAGTAGTTCTTGTTCGGGACGAGGATCTCCTGGCTCTTGCTCCACGACTTCATGATCCAGGGACCACCGGAGAAGCCGATGTCGGTCTGCATCGTGGTGGAGGTGTCGGGGCTGGAGAACTTCGACGCCTCGAGCACCACACCGGAGAAGCCACCGAAGAGGTCGGCCCAGTCGGCGTAGATCGCCTTGAAGTGGATGACGACCGTCTGCGGATCGGAGGCGTCGATCGAGGTGATCTGGTCGTAGCCCGTCGTGCTCAGGCTGCCCTTGCTCTTCAGGTACGCGTCCTCGGTGAACTTCACGTCGGCCGACGTGATCGCGGTTCCGTCATCCCACTTGGCCGCGGGATTGAGGTGCCACGTGACCGTGAACGGGTCCTTGGTGAGGCCACCGTTGTCGAGGGTCGGCATCTCCGTCACCAGCGGGGAGGCGACGAAGTTGTTCTTCTCGTCGAGCTCCGCGAGGCGAGGCAGGATGTGGATCGGGACCATCCACTGCAGCCACGACGAGTTCGCGCACTGCGTGATGGGGTTGAGGCAGTCCGGCCACTGCTCCGCCGCGATGACGATGCTGCCTCCGGATTTGGAGGCCGTCGTCGCCGATGACGGGTTCGTGCCTCCGCCGTTGCTCTTGCTGCTGCTGCACGCCGCGAACACCGTCGCGATCGTCGCCACAGCAGCCACGAGACGCATCGTGCGCCACTTGGTATTCAATGAGACCTCCCCGTCTCCGTTCGGAACTCCCCCAGGAAGACCGCCCGGGACGGGACGGTCCGTACAAGTTCGGCGCCAACCGGACGCCGAACCCTCAGGTCAATCGAATCGACAACAGGATCGTGGTGAACGCGAACACGATCGACACCAGCACCGTGAGGCGGTCGAGGTTCCTCTCGACCACCGTGGAGCCCGCCATGGCTCCCCCTGCTGCGCCCCCGAACATGTCCGACAGGCCCCCGCCCCGTCCGGCATGCAACAGGATGAACAGCACGAGCACCGACGACACGAGCAGATGGACGGTGATGAGCACCGCGTTGATCACCCGCCACGATCCTTTCTCCGGCTGGTACCCCACCGTCCAATGGGCGGCAAGGTGGGCGCGAGCATAATCCCGATCGGGCGCACCGGAAGTTCACCCAGGCATTTCGACCGGAAGATTCCTTCCATCGGCTCCGATGGTGGAACAGACGGTACGGCCCGGCCGTCCCGACCGACCGTCCCGACCGACCGCCCCGACCGACCGCCCCCGCTCAGGCCCGGCTGTGGGCAAACCGCACGAGCCGGGCGAATTCGTCGGGATCGAGGGAGGCCCCGCCCACCAGGGCGCCGTCGATCCCGTCCTGCGCCATGAGCGCGGCGATGTTGCCGGGCTTCACGCTCCCGCCGTAGAGGATCCGGACCGCGTCGGCGGTGTCGGCACCGGCCACCGAGGCGACCGTCGACCGGATCGTGGCGATGGTCGCCGCCGCGTCCTCGGGACTCGCGTTGCGCCCGGTCCCGATCGCCCAGATCGGCTCGTAGGCGATCACGAGGGTGGCGATGCTCGCGGCGTCGACGCCGGCCAGGGCGGCCTCGACCTGCCCGCGCACCTTGGCGTCGGTACCGCCGGCGTCGCGCTCCTCGAGGGTCTCGCCCACACAGAGGATCGGCAGCATTCCCGCCGCGACCACGGCCCGCAGCTTGCGCGCAACCGACTCGTCGGTGTCGCCGAAGAGCTCGCGCCGCTCGGAGTGCCCGACGATCACGAAGTCGACGTTGAGCTTGGCCAGCATCGTCGTGCTGACCTCGCCGGTGAAGGCGCCCTGGGCTTCCCAGTGGCAGTCCTGCGCGCCGAGCCCGATCGGGATGCGGTCACTGTCGATCGTGGTCTGCACGGATCGCAGCGCGGTGAATGCGGGGCACACGACGACGTCGCAGGCGTCGTAGTCGGCCGATTCCAGCCGGTACGACAGCTTCTGCACGACCTGGATCGCCTCCAGGTGTGTGTGGTGCATCTTCCAGTTGCCCGCCATCAGCGGTTTGCGGGAGCTCATGGGCTCAGGCTCTCACTCCCTCGCGCAGGGCGCGCAATCCGGGGAGGTCGCCGTGCTCGAGGAACTCGAGGCTGGCGCCACCACCCGTGCTGACATGGCTGATGCGATCCGCGAACCCGAAGTGCCGGACCGCCGACGCGCTGTCGCCACCGCCGACGACGGTGAACCCGGAGCACGACGCGACCGCTTCGGCCACGGTGCGCGTCCCGGCCGCGAACGGCGCCATCTCGAACACACCCATCGGGCCGTTCCACAGCAACGTCGCGGCCGCGTCGACGACGTCGGCGAAGGTGCCCGCGGTCTCGGGGCCGATATCGAGGCCCTTCCACCCGGCCGGGATGCCCGAGGCGGAGACGTGGCGCGTCTCGGCCGTCTCGCTCATCTCCTTGGCGACGACGACGTCGGTGGGAACAAGGATGCGGCCGGTCCCGAGCAGCTCGCGACAACGGTCGACCATCTCGACCTCGACGAGGGAGTCGCCGACGGCGTGACCCTGCGCGACGAGAAACGTGAACGCCATCGCCCCACCGACGAGCAACGTGTCGCACCGGTCGAGCAGCGCGTCGATGACGCCGAGCTTGTCGCTCACCTTGACGCCACCGAGGATCGCCACGAACGGATGCTTCGGAGACTCGAGCAGGCCGCCGAGCACGTCGACTTCGCGCGCGAGCAGCAGCCCCGCCGCGCACGGCAGGCCGCGCGGGCGGGCCGACGATCGACGCGTGCGCGCGGTGAACCGCGCCGAACGCGTCGTCGACGTACACGTCGGCGAGCGCGCTCAGCGCGGCCGCGAACTGCGGATCGTTCTTCGTCTCGCCCGCCTCGAAGCGCAGGTTCTCGAGCAGGAGCACGCTCCCGGGTTCGAGCGCCTCCGCAGCACGCGACACCTCGGGGCCGACGACGCCGGGCGCGAGCTGCACCGGCCGCCCGAGCATCTCACCGAGGCGCACCGCGACCGGGGCGAGCGAGTACTTCGGGTCGGGCACGCCCTTCGGACGCCCGAGGTGCGAGCACACGACGACCGCGCTCCCCTGCTCCAACAGGTGCTCGATCGTGGGACGAGCGGAGGCGATGCGGAGATCGTCGTCGATGGTCCCGTCGCGCAGTGGCACGTTGAAGTCGGCGCGTAGCAGCACCCGACGCCCCGGGAGGGCGGGGAGGTCGTCGAGGCGCGGGAGCCCCGTGGCGGCGGCCACTACTTCCCGGCGACGAACTCGACGAGGTCGACGAGCCGGTTCGAGTAACCCCACTCGTTGTCGTACCAGCCGAGCACCTTCACCATGCGGCCGTTCGCCATCGTGTCGGGCGACGAGAAGATGCACGACGCCGGGTTCTGCACGATGTCGGCCGACACGAGCGGCTCCTCGGTGTACTCGAGCACGCCTCGGTACGACGCGTCGTTCGCGGCCTCGGCGAACGCGGCGTTGACCGCGTCGACGTCGACGTCGGTGGCGAGCATCGCGACGAGGTCGGTGATCGAGCCGGTCGGTGTCGGGACGCGCAGCGACATGCCGTCGAGCTTGCCCTTGAGCTCCGGCATCACGAGCCCGATGGCGCGCGCGGCGCCGGTGGAGCTCGGGATGATCGACAGCGCGGCGGCGCGCATGCGGCGCAGGTCGGGCTTGCCCGAACGGGTCGCGGCCGCCTGGTCGATGAGTTGCTGGTCGCTCGTGTAGGAGTGCACCGTGTTGATGAGGCCCTGCTCGATCGTGAAGCGATCGTGCAGCACCTTCACCATCGGCGCGAGGCAGTTCGTGGTGCACGACGCGTTCGAGATCACCTGGTGCTTCGCGGGATCGAACACGGAGTCGTTGACCCCGAGACAGATCGTCGCGTCGGCATCGCCGCTCGGCGCCGAGATGATGACCCGCTTGGCGCCACCCTCGAGGTGCCCGGCCGCCTTCTCGCGCGCGGTGAAGAGCCCGGTCGACTCGATCACGACGTCGACGCCCTCGTCGGCCCACTTGATCGCCGCGGGGTCGCGCTCGCCGAGCTTCTTCACGTCGACGACACCCGACACCGAGAAGCTCGTGTCCGTGTACTTCACCTCTCGGGGAAGTGTGCGCCCGACGGAGTCGTGCTTGAGCAGGAACGCCATCGTGTGCGCGTCGCCGAACGGGTCGTTCACGGCGACCAGCTCGACCCCGGCTGCGTCGCCTCGTTCGAGGATCGCGCGGTAGAACGAACGCCCGATCCTTCCGAACCCGTTGATACCCACCCGAACGGACATCGCTCCTCCTCGAGTCGTGCCGTTACGTGCTGTCGGCGAAGCGTACGACTACAGCAGGTCTCGAAGCGCCTTGGCCAGTCGCTCGGGATCGTGCTGCGGATCGCCGATGTCGGTGAGCTCCGCACCCACCGGCATCACGCCGTGCTCGTAGAGGTACGCGTCGTTGACCGCGAGCGGGCCTCCACGGTCGTAGAGGAACGTGTCGATCCGCACGCGGTGCTCGAGGAGTGCGAGGACGTGATCGGTACCGTCGAGGCCCTCGGTCTCGGGCTTCTCGGTGCGCAGGTTGGCGATCTGCACGATCCGGCCCCTCGCCAGCGCGAGCGCGAGGCGGATCTCGGGCACGACCAGCACGGCCAGCAGGCTCGTGTACAGCGAACCCGGACCAACCAGGATCTGATCGGCCTCCGCGATCGCATCGACCGCCTCGGGGCATGCGGCCGCGTCGCGCGGATCGAGGTGCAGCCCTCGGATGCGCCCGCGCGCCCCGGCCTCCGACACTGCGACCTGCCCGCGCACCTCCTCGCCGTCGACCGCGGCCACGATCTCGACCGGATCGTTCGTCGCGGGGAGCACTCGACCCACCGCGTCGACGAGCCGGCCGGCCTCGCGCAACGCCGCCGGCAGGTCGCCGAGCGCCTCCGCCAGGCCGACGATGAGCAGGTTGCCGAGCGCGTGACCTTCGAGCTCGCCCGAGTGGAAGCGGTGCTCCAGCACGCGCGACCAGGGTGACGTGTCGCCCGCAAGGGCGACCAGGCACTTGCGCAGATCGCCGGGCGCGGGCACGTCGAGATCGCGCCGCAGGCGCCCCGAGGAACCGCCGTCGTCGGCGACGCTCACGACCGCGGTGATCGAACCCGCGTACCGCCGGGCCGCGTGCAGCGCGACCGCGAGACCGTGCCCTCCGCCGAGCGCGACGACCGCAGGGCCGGCCGGCAGACCGGGCTCGATCTCCGAGAGCTCCACCGCGGTCCGGGGCCCGAGCGACGACGGATGCTGCTCAACCACGGGTCGCGTCCCGGTCGACGTCGCGGTGATGCACTCGGGCGCGGTAACCGCGCGCCGAGAACAGGCGGGCGAGCTCCTCGGCGAGCACGACGCTGCGGTGCTGGCCGCCGGTACAACCCACGCCGATCGTGAGATACGACTTGCGTTCGCGCTCGAACGCGGGAAGAAGGAGCCCGAACATCGAGTCGAGCTCCCGGAGGAACTGGTCCGTCTCCGGCTGCGACAAGACGTAGTCGCGCACCGGCTGGTCGAGCCCGCTGAGCGGACGCAGCGACTCGATCCAGTGCGGGTTCGGCAGGAAGCGGCAGTCGAACACGAGGTCGACGTCGAGCGGGAGACCGTGCTTGTAGCCGAACGAGACGATGCTGGGCTGCAAGCGGGTCGCGCTCGGGTCGTCGCCGAAGCTCGGGCGCAGCCGCTCGCGCAGTTCGTGCACGTTGACATTCGAGGTGTCGAGGACGATGTCGGACTCGCCGCGGAGCTCTTGGAGCAACTCGCGCTCACGCGTGATGCCCTCGATCACTCGATCCGACGCCGACAGCGGATGCCGGCGCCGGCTCGCCTCGTACCGCCGCACCAGCGCCTCGTCGGACGCGTCGAGGAAGAGGATGCGGACGCGCGCACCCATCGCGTTCAGCTCTTCGCGCGCGACGCGCAGGTCGGCGAGGAAATCGCCGGAGCGCACGTCGACGACGAGTCCGTAACGCACGGGCCGTTCGCGGTCGCGCGCGAGCTCGGCGACCTTGGTGATGAGCGACGGCGGGAGATTGTCGATCACGAAGAACCCGAGGTCTTCGAGCACGTGCGCGGCCTCGGACCGGCCCGCGCCGGACATCCCCGTGATGATCGTCACGTCGAGCGGCGCCTGCGGAGTCATCCCGTTCTCACATCGTCAAGGGGCAGCATCATCTGATGGCGCAGGCGGCGACGGCGCCGCGGCGCTCACCGAGGGTGGCACGCCCAGCCCGTGCAGGTGCGCATAGGTGGCCCGGGCCACCGTGTCGGGCAGCCAGGAGAGCGCAAGGAGGTCGGTCTCCTCCAGCTCCCGCACCTTCTTCAGCGACCCGAACTCCTTCAGCAGCCGCGCCCGGCGGGTCTTGCCGAGCCCGGGCACGTCGTCGAGCACCGACTGGGTCATCTTCTTGCCCCGCAGCTGGCGGTGGTAGGTGATCGCGAAGCGGTGCGCCTCGTCGCGCACCTGCTGGAGCAGGTACAGCGACTCGGAGTCGCGCGGGATCCGCACCGGGTCGGGCCGGCCAGGCAGGTAGACCTCCTCGAAGCGCTTCGCGAGGCTCGCCACGCAGATGTCTTCGAGACCGAGCTCCTCGAGCACACGTGTCGCGACGCCGAGCTGGCCCTTGCCGCCGTCGATCAGCAACAGGTTCGGCGGGTACGAGAATCGCTTCCCCGCCTGCGCGCCCTCGTCGCGCTCGCGCAGGTAGTTGCGGAACCGGCGCGTCAGCACCTCTTCCATCGATGCGAAGTCGTCCTGACCGTCGAGGGTCTTCACCTTGAACCGCCGGTAGTCGGACCGCTTCGGCAGGCCGTCTTCCATCACGACCATCGAACCGACGATCTCGGTGCCCTGGAGGTTCGAGATGTCGAAGCACTCGATCCGCAGCGGCGCCTCGGGCAGGTGCAGCGCCTCCTGTAGCGCGACGAGCGCGCGGGCCCGCGCGTTGTGGTCGGCGGCGCGCCGCAGCTTGTGCCGCGCGAACGCCTCCCTCGCGTTGAGCGTCGCGGTCGCGAGCAGCTCGCGCTTGCCACCCCGCATCGGGACGCGGATCCGAACCCGCGTGCCGCGCGTGTGCGCCAGGAACTCCTCGTACAACCCGAGCTCGTCGGGGACCACCGGAACGAGGATCTCCTTCGGAACGTCGGTCGCCGGCGCGTCGGCATAGAGCTGCTCGATGATCCGCGCGACGAGAGCAGGCGTCTCGACGTCTTCAACCTTGTCGACGACGATGCCCTTGCGCCCGACCACGCGACCGCGGCGCACGTAGAACACCTGCACCGACGCTTCGAGCTCGTCCTCGGCCAGGCCGATGAGGTCGTAGTCCTCCTCGCGCGCGCCGACCATCTGCTGACGCTCGATGGCCTTGCGCACCGACGCGAGCTGGTCGCGCAGGCGGGCCGCGAGCTCGAACTCGGTCTCGTCGGCCGCGGCGCGCATCTTGCGCTCGAGCCGCTCGACGACCGCGTCGGTCTCGCCGTCGAGGAAGTCGATGAGCTCCTGGACGAGCACGTCGTAGTCGTTGCGGTCGATGTCGCCCACACAGGGCGCCGCGCACTTCTCGATGTGCGCGTAGAGGCACGGCCGGCCGAGCTTGTGGTGCCGATCGAACTTCGCGTTCGTGCAGGTGCGGATCGGGAAGGTGCGCAGCAGGAGGTCGAGCGTCTCGCGGATCGCGTACGCGTGGGCGTAGGGCCCGAAGTAGCGGACCCCCTTGCGGTGCCGGCCCCGCATCACCATCGCCCGCGGCCACTCCTCGTCGAGGGTCACGGCGAGGAACGGATACGACTTGTCGTCCTTCAGGCGGATGTTGAACCGGGGCCGGTGGCGCTTGATGAGGTTGAACTCGAGGAACAGCGCCTCGACCTCGTTGCGGACCTCGATCCACTCCACCCGGTCGGCCGCCCGCACCATCTGGCGGGTCCGTTCCGGCAGGGACGCGGGCGGCGCGAAGTAGTTCGACAGCCGCGACCGCAGGCTCAGCGCCTTGCCGACGTAGATCACCCGCCCCTGGGCGTCGAGGAACTGGTACGACCCCGGAGCGTCAGGGATCGAACCGGCCTCCGGACGCGTGAACATGCGCTTGATTGTCGCGCCCGGTATTCCTCTGGTCGCGCTCGCTGCGCGCCGCCCGGCCACGCCGCCGCCGCTCTTCGTCTGGTCGCGCTCGCTGCGGGGCGGGCTACCCGCCCCGCAGACGCTCGCCGCTCCGCACGCGGGATGGGAGTGATTCCGATCTTGTGGCTCACGAAGCGGCCGCCGACGGGCACGGCGCCGGGCGTCTGCGCCGAAGGCGCAGGCGGCGGGCGGGTGGGGCCCGGCGACGGGTGCGGCGGCGGCCGCGGCAACACGTAGCGAGCGCGACCCATGAGAATAGTTAGGATGGGTGAACGCCGGGCCCGGTATCCCGGCGACACAAAGCGCTCCGAGGCCGACAACCCCGCGGTGTGGCGACCGGGCTGTCACCCGCCGGCCGATGAGGAGCTCACTCCCCCGAGGGAGGAATTCCTCATGCTGCGGCTTCAGTCTCCCCTGCCGGATCTCTACACCCTCGCGTCTCCCGCCGAGCTCGAAGCCCGGATCCGCGACGCGAAGACGACACTCGGCGACCGGCTGCTGATCCTCGGTCACCACTACCAGCGGCCCGAGGTGTTCCGCTGGGCCGACGCTTCCGGCGACAGCTTCAAGCTCGCCCGGTTCGCGGCCGACAACGAGGCCGCCACCGACATCGTGTTCTGCGGTGTGCACTTCATGGCCGAATCGGCCGACGTGCTCACCGGAGACCACCAGCGGGTGATCCTCCCGGATCTCAACGCCGGGTGCTCGATGGCCGACATGGCCGACATCGACCAGGTCGAGGAGGCGTGGGAGGGCATCGGCAACGTCGTCGACGTCGACCGCGTCGTTCCGATCACGTACATGAACTCCTCCGCCGCGCTGAAGGCATTCGTCGGCCGTCACGGCGGTGCGGTCTGCACGTCGTCGAACGCGCGGGCCGTCCTCGACTGGGCCCTGGCGCGCGGCGAACGGGTGCTCTTCTTCCCCGATCAGCACCTCGGTCGCAACACCGGATACGACATGGGCTACGGCGAGGCCGACATGCGGGTGTGGAACCCGCGCCTCGATCTCGGCGGTCTCGAAGAGCGCGACGTGAAGGAAGCGACGCTGCTGCTCTGGAAGGGGCACTGCTCGGTACACCAGCGCTTCCGGCCCGAGCACGTCGATGCCGCGCGGGCGCAGCACCCCGGAGTCGAGGTGATGGTCCACCCGGAGTGCGCGCACGACGTCGTCGCGATGGCCGATCGGGTCGGCTCCACCGAGCGGATCTTGCAGTGGGTGCAGGAAGCACCGGCCGGTGCCGTGCTCGGGATCGGCACCGAGGTGCACATGGTGCAGCGGCTCGCGTCCGAGCACCCGGACAAGACGATCTTCACCCTCGACCCGCTCGTCTGCCCGTGCTCGACGATGTTCCGCATCGACGAACCTCACCTCGCGTGGGTCCTCGACCACCTCCTCGCCGGGGAGGTCGTGAACCAGATCGTCGTCGACCGCGACACCGCGCAGTGGGCGCGGGTGGCGCTACAGCGCATGCTCGACATCACGTAGCGCGGCCGCGCGAACGCCTCCATCCCACTGCGCGCACGCCGATGTGATGCAGGATGGAAGAGATGGACTTCTCCGGCGCCACCATCCTGCTCACCGGCGGTACGGGCTCGTTCGGCAACGCGTTCACCCGCCGGGTGCTCGACGAGTGGCCCGACGCCGTCGTGCGCGTCTACTCGCGCGACGAGCTCAAGCAGCACGAGATGCGCGGCCGGTTCGACGACGCGCAGGTGCGCTACCTCATCGGTGACGTCCGCGACCGCAATCGCCTCTACCGGGCCGCGCAGGGCGCCGACTTCATCGTGCATGCCGCGGCGATGAAGCAGGTTCCGGCGTGCGAGTACAACCCGTTCGAAGCCGTGCAGACGAACGTGATCGGCGCGCAGAACGTCGTCGACGTCGCGATCGACGCCGGGGTCCAGCGCGTCGTCGCACTCTCGACCGACAAGGCCGTCAACCCGGTGAACCTCTACGGCGCGACGAAGCTCTGCGCGGAGAAGATCATCGTGCAGGGCAACGCGTACGCGGCCCGTACCAGCACGCGTCTCGCATGCGTGCGCTACGGCAACGTCGTCGGCTCACGCGGATCGGTCGTGCCGGTGTTCCGCCAGCAGATCGAGAACGACGGGCGGCTCACGATCACCGACGAGCGCATGACCCGCTTCTGGATCACGCTGCGGCAGGCCACCGATCTGGTGATCCATGCCTTCGCCCACGCGTCCGGCGGCGAGGTGTTCGTGCCGAAGATCCCGTCGATGCGCGTCGTGGACCTCGCGGAGGCCATGGCGCCGGGGCTGCCCCGCGAGATCACCGGTATCCGGCCGGGCGAGAAACTGCACGAACTGCTGCTCACCTCCGACGAGAGCCGGCACGCGGTCGACCACGGCGACGTGTTCGTCGTGCTGCCCGAGCACCCGTGGTGGGACGACGACCTCGCGTACCGCGACGGCAAGCCGGTCGCCGACGGGTTCTCCTACGCGAGCGACACCAACGACGACTGGTTGGGAGTCGAGGCGCTCGCCGCGCTGCTCCGGTGATCCCCTACGGGTACCAGTCGATCGACGACGACGACATCGCCGCCGTCGTCGCCGCCCTGCGCAGCGACCGGCTGACGCAGGGCCCGCGGGTCGAGGAGTTCGAGGCGAAGCTCGCCGCGGCCGTCGGCGCTCGCCACGCAGTCGCCTACTCCAGCGGCACCGCGGCGCTGCACGGCGCGTGCGCGGCCGCGGGACTCGGTCCGGGAGATCGCGTCGTGACCTCCCCGCTGTCGTTCGTCGCCAGCGCGAACTGCGCCCGCTACGTGGGCGCCGAGATCGACTTCGCCGACATCGATCCGGAGACTCTGAACCTCGATCCGGCACGCGTCCCCGCAGCCGACGCGCTCGTCGCCGTGCACTACGCCGGACTGCCGCTCGACCTTGCCCGCCTGCGCGAGCGGCCGCGCGTCGTGATCGAGGATGCGGCACACGCGCTCGGTGCGCACACTGCCGACGGCCCGGTCGGCAACTGCGCGCACTCCGACCTCTGCTGCTTCTCCTTCCATCCCGTGAAGACCATCACGACGGGCGAAGGCGGCGCGGTGACGACGAACGACGCCGCGCTCGCCGAACGGCTCCGCGTGTTCCGGCACCATGGGATCCGCCCGACGCCCGAACGCGGCGGATGGGCGTACGACGTCGAGGAGATCGGCGGGAACTTCCGGCTCACCGACATGCAGGCCGCACTGGGCTCGTCGCAGCTGCGCAAGCTCGACGCGTTCGTCGCGCGGCGCAACGCCATCGCCGATCGCTACCGGGATCTCCTCGCCGGTCAGGTGCTCGATCTCCCGCCCGCCGCGCCGGCGGGGACCCGCCACGCGTACCACCTCTTCCCCGTGCAGGTCGCCGAGCGGCGGCGTGTCTTCGACGGCATGCGCTCCGCCGGGATCGGCGTGCAGGTGCACTACGAGCCGATCTACCGGCTCTCGGCCCATGCCGGCGATCCCGCGCGGTTCCCGTGTACCGAAGCCGCGACCGCGCGCCTGATCTCCCTGCCGATGCACCCAGGGCTCACCGACGCGCAGCAGGACACCGTCGTCGCCGCGCTCACCGGCCTCGTCGGCTGACGCTCACCCTCGAGCTCCGCGCGCGTGCGACGGTCAGTCGACGAGATCGTCGCGCAACGGCGTCCCGCGCGCGATCGGCCTGCGGGCGCGGTGGCCGAGCACGGTCGGGAGCCGCACCGGTGCCAGCCCGTCGGCCGGGCGGATCGACCGCACGTTCTCGTCGGTGAACTCCTCGCCCTCCGCGACGTCGCGCACGACGAACAGGGAGCGCCGGAACCTCCGCATCTCGCGATCGGCGGCATCGGGCTCCCAGACCGCGCGGCCGACGGCGCGCTCGGTCGTGCGCACGGCCGCGACGGTTGCCGCGAGCTCGTCGGGTTCGAGGGAGAAGGTCGCGTCAGGACCGCCGTCGGACCGCCGCATCGTGAGGTGCTTCTCGATCAGGCACGCTCCGAGCGCGACCGCGGCGATCGGCACGGCCACATCGAGGCTGTGATCCGAGAGCCCGACGGGAACACCGAACGCGTCGGACCACGCCGGTATCGAACGCAGGTTCATCGACTCCGGTGGCGCCGGGTACGAGCTGGTGCACTTCAAGACCACGACTTCGTCGCCACCGGCGCGGTCGATCGCCGCGAGCGCGGCTTCGATCTCGGACCGGCCGGCCATCCCGGCCGACAGGATCACCGGCTTGCCCGTGCGCGCGACCCGCTCGATGAGCGGAAGATCGACGAGCTCGAAGGACGCGATCTTGTAAGCGGGGACGCCGATCCCTTCGAGGAAGGCAACGGCGTCGGCGTCGAACGGCGACGAGAAGCAGTCGAGGCCGAGCTCACGCGCGCGGTCGAAGATCGCGGGCTGCCACTCCCACGGCATCGCGGCGTCGGCGTAGACGTCGTGCAACGTACGCGAGTCCCACGCCGTACCGCCGTCGACCACGAACGGCGGCGCGTCGATGTCGAGGGTGAGCGAGTCCGCGGTGTAGGTCTGCACCTTCACGGCGTCGGCTCCGGCCTCGGCCGCGGCCTCGACGATCTCGAGCGCCCGCGCCAGCTGGCCGCCGTGGTTCCCCGACAGTTCGGCCACCACGTAGACCGGGCGGTCGGGACCGATCTCGCGGCCCGCGATCTCGACCACGCGCTTCACCGCTCGCTCCCCTCGCGGGGACGGGTGCCCAGCGCCCGCACCGTCGCTTCGATGCCGAGGTGCGCGAGCGGGTCGATGGCGGCCATGCGCGGCTGGAACCCCGGGCCTCGCTGCTCGTACACGGGGTGCGTCCATCCCTGGTACTCGACGGTGATCCCCGCGGCGGCGAAGCCGTCCCGATCGGCTTCGAGGTAGGCAGCCGCGCCGGCCGCGCTGTAGTAGTGCTCGGCCCCGACGGCCCGGCAGAGATCGACGAGTAGCTCGCTTCGACGCGACGAGAACCCGTACTCCGACGCGCGGTGCACTTCGGGGTGGATCCCGAGCAGCTGCGCGATCGTGAGGATGCCGTCGACGTTGAGGTCGACGAGACGCTCGTGATCGCGGGCGAGCCAGGCGTCGACGCCGGGAAAGCAGTCCGCGAAGTGCGGCGCCGATCCGAGCGCGCTCTGGATTGCGCGGCGGTGCCGCTCGCGCCACGTCGAGTCGTCCGACAGCAAGACGTCGCGGATGGCCGTGTCACGCGGGTGCTTGCGCAGCGGAACCGTGAGCCAGAACGGCTCGCCATCGGCACCCTTCAGCCGGTTGCGCGTCTGCCATGAACGCCCTTCGAGCTGCACCGTGTCGAGCACGACGTAGACGTCGGCCCGTGCCAGGGCCTCGAAGTACCCGAGCCACGGCAGGTACGTCGGCTGCGTGACGACGGCGGTACGCGGCATCAGGCTCCGCCTCCGCCCGCGCCGCGCCAGCCTCCGCCCGCGCCGCCGTGCCCGCCGGGCCCGTTCGGGTAGGCGTAGACGGTGAACTCGAACGGTCCCGTCGCCGGGCGGACCTCGTAGTCGTGGCGGAGCACGACGTAGCGGGCGATCTCCTGCTTGCAGAACGCGAACACCCGCTCGGGCGCGAAGTACGCAAGGCCCTCACCGCGGAAGTCGACGTACGACGAGAGGAGGTTGAACGCGAGCCCGACGCGTGCGAGCGGCGCGAGCGCGCGCAGGAGATCGGTGAGCAGCGCCCAGCTGTCGTCGACCTGGTTGTTGAACGTGCCGTTGACGAGCACGTAATCGAACTCCTCGGGCGCGGACGCGGCCGCGAGCACGTCGACCACCTCGAAGCGCGCGTGCGGGCACTTCGCCGCACCCAGCGCGACCATCTCGGGCACGAGGTCGTAGCCCACGTACTCGCCGCGGAAGTCGATGTGGGTCTCCAGCCACGTGAGCAGGTGGCCGGTGCCGCATCCGAAGTCGAGGATCTTCGCCGTAGCGAGGTCGCCGATACCGGCGAGGACCTCCATGCGGCGCTCCTGCGTCTCGCGGTCGGCCCACTGCACCGCCGCGGGCGCGTCACCGTGCTCGCGCGCCTTCGCGGCGTAGTGCTCACGGATCGCGTCGAGCGACTCGGAGTGGTCCGAGGAGTGGATCACGGACGGGCCCCGCTCCGGACGAGCACGTCGTCGAGCGCGGCGACGACTGCCGCGGTCGGGTCGATCGGAAAGTAGCGGGTACTCGTCTCCACGAGCGCGCGACGGTAGGCGCGATCCGCGACGAAACGGTCGACCGCGGCCGCGAGCGCGTGGTCGCCCTCCGCCGCGGCAGGACCGAGATCGAGACCGAGCCCGAGGGCGGCGAACCGCTCCGTGTCACGGGCCTGCTCCGGGTTCTGCACGACCGAAGCGGTCGCGACACCCGCGTACGCCGCCTCGTACTTCGTGAGTCCGCCCCCCGCGAACACGGCGTCGGTTCCCGCGACGACCTCGGCGAGCGACGCCACACCCGTCACGATCTCCGCGCGCCCGTGCGCGGCCACCGCCGCTCGGAGCGCGGCCGACGGCGCCCCCGACGGCACCAGCACGCGCACCGCCGGCGGTTCCGACGCGCTCGCGAGCGCGCCGACGACCCGCGCGCCGAGGTCGTGATGGTCGACCCCTCCGATCGCGACGACGGCCTGCTCGACCCGCTCACCCGGGGGACGGGCGGCGCCGGCCGCGCGAAAGGCGCGCAGCGCCCGGCGAACGAGCAGGAAGCGAGGACCGCGCGCAATGAACGGAACCGTCGCCGGGTAGCTGAGCTCGTCGGCGTGCATCGCGACGTTGACGACCGCGACGCACGGGTACGCACCGCGTTCGGCGAAGTCGTCGACGCACACCAGCGGGTGCCGCCGCGCGATCGCTTCGAGGTCGGCGTCCGCCAAGCGGTAGCTGTCGACGACGACCGCCGTGATCTCGCCGTCGAGGTCGTCGAGGTCGGGACCGGGCTCGGCCCCGAGCGCCGTGGGATCCACGGCTCGCCTCGCGAACCCGGCGGCGTCGACGAGTCGGGCCGCAGGCGGGTCGAACCGGCCCGCGAAGACCGGTTTCACCCCACGCTCGTTCCACGCCTCTGCGAGCGCGAGGCATCGACTGGTGTGACCGAGTCCGGCCATACGGTCGGCGTCGCACACGAACGCGATCGTGCGTTCAGCCATCTTCGAGTGCCTTCTGCACGACGTGCGCGTTCATCGCGCGCAGCGCGGGATCGGCCTCGACGGTCGCGAGGATCGTCCGCCATGGGGCGCGCAGCGGATCGGCCAGCCGTTCCCACAACGCGCGCGCGAAACGCGAGATCGTCGGGAGTGTCGACCGTCCACCGCTGGGCCGAGTAATCGCGGTCCCACCGGGCCCAGCCGATCCGGAACTCGTCGGGCCGGGTCCACACGTACGCCGTCACGTGCGCGCGGTCGTGTGGCGCGGTGGCCTCCTCGACGGCGCGCTCGAGCGTCGCTCGCGTCATGACCTCCACGTCGAGACCGCGCAGGTAGCCCGCGGTTCCGTTCGACACGTAGTCGAAGCCGCCGTCTCGCAACTGGTTGACCGCGGCGTCGACGAGCGCGGGATCGACGAACGGGCAGTCGGCGGTGATCCGCACCACCACGTGCGCGGCCGTGACCTCGGCGGCGAGCCGGTAGCGCTCCAGGACGTCGGCGTCGGGACCCCGCACGACCGGGAATCCGAGCCGAGCCCCGAGGCTCGCCAGCTCGTCGTCACCGGCACCCTCCGGCACCGCGAGCACCGTCTCGGCGACGGTCTCGGCCCGCGCGACCCGCTCGAGCACCCGGGCGACGAGCGGCGCGCCGCCCAGATCGGCCAGCACCTTGGCCGGCAACCGGGTGCTGCCGGTGCGGGCCTGGACGACGGTCACGACGTGCACGGCTCGGCCTTCCGCCACCCGGACGCGATCACGTCGCCCGGCGGGCCCGGCTCCGCGCCGGGTTCGTCTCCGCAACCCGCCCCGGGACGCCGATGGAGAGGGCAGGCGCGCCGGAGCACCATGACGGTGCCGGCCGCCCGCGACCCACGATGGGCAGACTCCCAGACCCCCGTTCCCGAGGCCCGGTCCCGCCGGAGCGCGACGCGGCCCGCCCCGAGCGCGAAGGAGCCCGCCCGTACCGCCGGCGGGTTCTCCTCAACACCGCGTCGACGGCGGCTGCGAACGGATGGGCCATGGTGGTCACGCTCCTGAGCGTGCCGCTGCTGCTCCACGGGCTCGGCGTGCGCGCGTTCGGCGTGTGGGCGTTGCTCCAGGCGTTCTCGGCGCGCAACGGCTGGCTCTCGATCGCCGATCTCGGCGTCGGCACCGCGGTGACGCATCTCGTCGCGGGGCACGCAGGACGGGACGATCGCGGTCGTGCCGTCGCGGTCACGCGGACGGCCCTGGTCCTTCTCGTCGGCGTCGGCGCGGTCTGTGCGCTCGGCACGCTCGCGTTCGGACTCACGATCTTCGCGTCGGTCTTCCGCATTCCCCACGCCCTGCGCGGCGACCTGCACGTCGCGATCTTGTTCTTCAGCCTGCAGATCGTCTTCGATCTCGCGCTCGACGGCTACACGTCGGCGCTCGAGGGCTACCAGCGCGTCGACTCGTCGCGGTTGACCGACGGCATCCGCCGCACACTCGTCGCGGTCGCAACCGTCGCGGTCGCACTCGGCCATCACGGTCTCGGGCCGGTCGCCGCCGCGAGCCTGGTCGCGACGATCGCCGCGACCGTGTTCGGCGCCACCCTGCTCCGTCACGAGACGCGCGGGACGGCGGTGGACGCGCGTCCGGGCGACCGGCACACGATCACGGCCTACGCGTGGCGCGTCGCGGCCGTCGACGCGAGTGGCGTCGTCCGGCGCTCGATGGACCGCGTCATCGTCGGTGCCGTGGTCGGCCCCGCCGCGGTCACGCTCGTCGAGATCGCCACCCAGGTGCAGAACGCCGCGAACGCGATCCTCTCCGCCGCGAGCTACGCCGTGATCTCGAGTAGCGCGTGGCTGCGCGGACGCGGCGACAACGACACCCTGCGGGAGCTGCTCGAACGGGGCACCCGCTACTCGCTGCTCGTCACCTGGCCGGCAGCCGTCATGAGCGCCGTGCTCGCGGCACCGCTCGTGGCGCTCTGGGTCGGAGCCCGCTACCACGAAGCCGCCGGGCTGGTGATCGTGGCCCTGATCCCGCTCGCGGCCGCCCCCCTGCAGGTCGGTTCGAACATGCTGCGCGGCACCGGCCGCGTCTCGCGGATCCTCTGGCCGGCCGTCGCGTCGACGGCCGTGAACCTCGTCGCGAGCATCGTGCTCGTGCAGCGCTACGGGATCGTGGGCGTCTTCCTCGGCACGATCGTGGGAACGGCGGTCCTCGTCCCGAGCCTCGGTCGGGCGGTGCTCGACGAATACGACCTGCGCGCGTCCGACCTCTTGCGCCGCGCCGTCCTTCCCGCGGTCGGTCCGGTGGTCGCGCTCCTCGCGACGACCCTGGCCGTCCACGCGCTCGTGCCGGGCCGGATCGCGACGGTCGTCGCGTCGGGGGCCGCCGGGCTCGCGGTCTACGTTGTCGCGGTGCTGCGATTCGGGCTGCCTGCGGCCGAGACGCGCGAGCTGGTGGGTGCGCTGCGCCATCAACCCACCGCGCGCTGACGCGCCGCCGGTACCTGCTCGCCGAACGACTCGCCGCGCAGGATCCCGTCGCAGATCCGATCGAGCCCGGCGTCGGCACCCGGCGCGAGACCGTCGGTCGACGCGACCGCGAGCCGCGCGAGGCCGGGGACCGGCTCCTGCACCCACGGCGCGTCCATCACCGAGCGGAAGAAGAAGGCGTAGGCGTAGCGGCGCGCCCGTTCCACGTCGACGGCGACCGCGGCCGGATCCGCCAGGAGGCGATCGAGCGCGACGCCGAACGCTTCGGGACTCTCGACGTCGGTCGTGAAGCCCTGGCCCCGGTAGTGCGTCCGGCCCGCGACGATCACGGGCTTCCCTGCGAGCGCGAGCTCCAGCCCCACCGTCGAGGTGTAGACGAGGCCGACGTCGCACGCGGCCATCAACGGGTACGAGCTGCGAGGATCGTCGGCGTCGACGAGGGTGACGTTCGCGGGCAGCTGCGGGAACCGTTCGCGCAGGAACGCGCCGAGCGGCTCGCGGGTGGGCTTGCCGGGCAGGCGCACCTCGGCCGGATGGATCCGCACCACGAGCTCGTCGTCGGGACGGTCCGCGAACGCGTCGACCGCGGCGACGAGCCACGCCTCGATGTCGGCGAACGCGATCTCGGCACCGATCACCGCCGAGTCCCAGGTGAGGTTCGTGAAGAGCGCGACGAGCCGGCCCGAACGGGCGCGCCGCGGACCGGAGAGATCGGCGTGGCGCCACAGCCCGATCCAGTCGCGGCGGCCCGCGACGCGGTCGGCGAGGTACGCGTCGAGCCGTGCCGTCTCGTTGCGGTCGAGCGGGACGGACGCCCACGCGTCCCACGTCTCGGAGATGTCGTAGCTCGACGCCGGGAGTCCCCGCCGGAAGAACAGCGTGCCGTCGATGAACCCGCGCTCGTAGCTCACGACGTCGATCCCGCGCCGGCGCGCGATCGCGCCGGCGACGGCCTCGAAGAGGAAGGTGCCGTTGAGCGTCATCACGATCGTGGGCGCGAGCGCGTCGAACGCGGCTTCGAGCGCGGTCGCGATGGAACGCGCGCTGCGCAGGAAGCGGCGCGTGGTGAGCGGCGCGAGAGGATCCTCGGCGTCGCGCGCGCTCATGCGGAACCACGCCGACGGGATCCGCGTGAGCGCTCCCAGCTCGAGATCGTCGGCGACCACCTCGCGCAGCTCGTCGAGGGTCAGGCCGTCGAGCTCCTCCCACATACGGGACTCCATCCCGAACGACCGCAGCGACGCGCGAGCGAAGCCGTGCGCGTCGATGGAGCGGTGCACGTAGTTCGTGCACTCGCGGCAAGGCATCGGCGGACCCTCCCACGTGTTCGCGCGGTCGCAGATCTCGAGACCGCCGCCACACGTGAGGAAGGTCACCCGCGCGCCACGCGCCCGTAGCGCCTGCGCGATCACGGCTTCCGTCTGCACGTGATACGCCCAGTTGCGCGGCGTCACGAACACGACGTGCGGACCAGTCGCGGGTTCCGGGCCGCGCAGGGTCCGCGCCGCGCGATGCTCGGGCGCCTGCCCGATCTCGCGCAACGCGGCGTCGACCGCCTTGCGGGCGTACTCGGAGAGGCGGTCGGATCGGACGCGCGGCATCAGCGCCCGCCTCGCGGTACCTGATCGAAGCGCCGGCCGCGCACGATGCGCAGCACGCCCTCCCACAGACCGACGCCGTACGACCAGTGGCAGACCTCGATGGCCGCGAACGCGCGGTGCGGCGCGACGCCCGGATCGTCGGCGACCTTCCACGCCGCAGTCGCACACGCGAGGGCGTGGAGCGCCGGCACCGCCAACCACGCTGCGCGACGGCGCGAGCCGAGCCCCGCGACGGTCGCGGCCACGAGCGCGGCGGGCGCGAGCGGGCGCCACGACGGGAACCGACCGTGTTTGTGCAGGGTCGAGGCCTTCGCCAGGCCGTAGTTGCGGTACTGCCGCGCCAGCCCCCGCACCGTGGCGCGCGGGAAGTACCAGGAGCGGATCGTCGGGTCGAGCACGATACGACCGCCCGCGTCGCGCAGCCGCAGGTTCAGCTCCTGATCCTCCGCGGCCCACTGGAGGTCGACCTCGTCGTAGCCGCCGAACCGCTCGAGCGTGCCGCGATACCAGCAGCCGAGGTACACCGTGTCGACGTCGCTGCGCGCTTCCGCGTAGTGGAACCGGCCGGGGCCGACACCGAAGCGCGACGTGGTGACCGCGGCGACCGCGCGACCGAAGCTCGTGGTCCCGATCGGGCGCATCCGACCACCAACGTTCGCGGCGCCCGTTTCGCGGAGCACCGCGACGCAGCGGCTCACATAGTCACGCTCGTAGAGTGTGTGCGCGTCAGCGCGGCAGATCACTTCGCCGCGCGCGGCCGCGATCCCGATGTTCATCGCCGCGGCGGCCGAGACCCGCGCGTTGTCGAGGACGCGGACGCGCGAGCCGCGCGCCTGCGCCAGTTCGCGCGTGCCGTCGCGCGAGCCGCCGTCGACGACGAGGACCTCGACGATCGCGTCGTAGTCCTGTCGCAGCAACGAGTCGAGACAGTCGGTGATGTACGCGCGCTCGTCGAGCGTCGGCAGCACGATGCTCACCGTGGGTCGTTCGTCGGTCACCGGCCCTGGGTCCCGATCACGCTACGAACCGTCCTCCCCACGATGCGGGCGTCGAACCAGAGACTCTGATGACCGAGGTAGAAGAACTCGTACTGGAGCTTCTCGAGCGCGTCGCGCTCACTCCCCGCGTAGCCGTACTTCACCTGCGCCCATCCGGTGAGACCCGGGCGCACGAGATGGCGCAATCCGTAATAGGGCAGCTTATGGGAGAGCTCCACCACGTAGTGGGGTTGCTCGGGCCGCGGGCCGACAACGGCGAGATCGCCGCGCACGATGTTCAGTGCCTGCGGCAGCTCGTCGAGGTGCGTTCGGCGCAGGAACCGCCCGAATCCGGTCACGCGCGGGTCGTCGGTCGTCGTCCACGCGTCGGGCAGCGTGCCGTCGTGCGGGCGCATGGTCCGGAACTTCCAGATCGCGAACTCCCGGCCGTTGCGGCCGATGCGCGTCTGGCGGAAGAACAACGGGCCGCGGTTGGCGACGAGGTTGCCCAGCGCGACGAAGGGCGTGACCACCGCGAGGACGACGGCACCGACGACCCCGACGACGACGTCGTACATCCGCTTCGCACGTGCGTACCGCGACTGGTGTACCTCGGCGATGTCGAACATCAGCGACAAGCGTTCGAGCTCGGCGATCGGGAGCTTGCCGAGCCATTCCGCGTAGAAGTCGGTCAGCGAACGCACTCGCACACCCGATTCGTGCAGCGTCGACGCCTGGGCGACGACGAGCGGCGCGTCCTGCGCCTCGCGCGCGAGCACGAGGACCGACGCGCCGTGCGCGATCACCGCGTCGACGAGCGGTTCCTCGCCCGTGCGGCGCGGTCGGGCATCGTCGGGCTCGAGCGCGACGACCAGCGCGGCCGGGCGCTCGGGCCGGGCACCGAGCTCGTCGTTCAGGAGCGCGGCGTCGACGGGCGTGCCGACGAAGACGATCCGCTCCCGATCCTCGGCCCGCGCGTCCGCATCGCGCGCGAACGCCCCGACCAGCGCCGACCACGGTACGAGCACCGCGGCGGACCCGAAGACGGTGAATCGCGGCAGGAGCGCCGACCCCACGGCGAGCTGGCACAGCGACATGCCGAGCGCGGCGCTCGCCGTCGCGACCGCGGCCGTCGCGATCGTGCTGCGCCCCCAGGCGAGGTCGGGTAGTCCGGCTCCGTAGGTGGCGACGGCGAGCAGGCCGGCGTACGCGACGGCCCAGCCGAGCCGGCTCGAACCGGTGAAGTCGTAGCCGTGGACGACCGCGTGCAGCTTGCTCAGGCCGAAGACGGCCGCGACGACGCCCGCGTACTGCAGTGCCGATGTGACGCGGCGCACCGCGTCACCGGCCCCGGGACCGCAGGGACGTCATGGTTCCTTATCGGCACCCGGCGCCGCCCGGCTCAGGGGGCGGCGGCGTATGTGTCGATCTCGAGGTGCTCGGAGAAGAGCGGCAGCGGTGCCCGGTGCTGCAGCCGGTAGCCGGCCAACCGCGCCGGGACCCCGACCTCGGCGACGACGGCCACCGTGCGCGCGTGGTGATCGTGGGCGATGGCGACGGCCCGGGCGAGGTCGTGGTCGTCGACCGCCGTGAGCCACTGCCGCGCAGGCGTGTACGCGGCGCCGGTCTCCCGGAACAGGTGCGCGAACCGGGAGATCACGACGGCTTCGGGCCGGGCCGCAATCGTGTCGGCGGCGCGCGCCCCCTGCGCGGAGCGGATCTCGAGGTAGCGAACCCCGGCCAGGGTGACCGCGGCGCAGAGCGCGATCGTCGCGACACGCGACCAGCGCGGGAAGTTCTCGATCGCGACCGCACCGAGCACCCCGAGGATGAACCCCGAGCACAGGACGTAGCGACCGCCCCACTGCGGCCCGGCGCCGCCCGTGTACTGGAACATCCACACGCCGGGCAGCGCGAGCAGCGCGATCGCCGCGAGGAGCCGGCGCCGCCGGTCGCGCCATGCAAGGACGGCGCCGAACGCGGCCAGCGGGTACGCGGGCACGAGCCCCGAAACAAACGAGAGACCCGAGTGCAGCCGCACGAGGAGGAGCAGCGCCGCGGCGCCGATGAGCTCGGCCGCGTAACGAGGACGCGCGGCGCCGCGCCGCAGCAGCACCGCGGCGGCCACGAGGGCAACCACGAGACAACCGCCGGCGAGCGCCTCGACCCAGAGCGAGGCGTAGTTCAGCCCGATCGTGGTGCGGAGGCCTTCGCCCAGGCGCGTCGCGAGATTCGAACCGGCCGCGCCCGCAGTGCCGGTTGCCCGCGCGCTGCGCAGCGAACCGCCGAGCACGGCCCGCTCCAAGAGGGTGTTCGCGACGAGTACCGGGACGATGCCGGCCAGCGCGCCGATCCCCACGGCGACGGCGCGACGCACGGCCCGATCGCCGATCACGAGGGTGACGATCGTGAGCGCGGTCGCGAGCGCGCCGTAGAACAGCGCTTCGGTGCGCATCGTCGCCGCGAGCCCGAACAGCGCACCGGCCCCGAGCGCCGGCAGGAAGGCGAGCGGCGCGCGCCCGCGCGTGCGAGCGGGGAACGCCGTGTCGAGCAACAGGACCACGGCCCAGGCCATGCAGGCGAGACCGAGCGTGTGCTCCCAGAGATCGAGCGCATAGACGAAGACGGGTGACGCGAGCCCGACGACCCAGAACACCGTCGCCGGTGACCGCGCGCCGAGCCGGCGCGCGAGTGCACGCGCCGCGGCTGCGCACGCGACCGCGCCGAGCATGGGCAGCAGGAGCGCGAGCCGGTCGCCGCCGAGCGCCCAGAGCGGGCGCGCGAGCAGGATCATCGGCAGGGTCGTCACCGCCACGTAGTGATCGCCGACGCGCAGCGTGTCGTAGAGCGGGTGCAGTGAGGCGGACGGATCGTCGGCCGCGGCCCAGTAGCCGGCGTCGGGCACGAACGAGTGCCGGTCCTGCATCACCTGCAGGGTCGCGACCTTCGCCCCCGTGTCGGTGCCGAGGAACCCACGCGGGTTGTCGAACGTCGACGCCGCGGCATAGCAGGCGAGCAGGACGAGCGCGGCGACGAGCGGCCGCGCGAGCCACGCCCGGACACGCCCGGATGTCGATCGGGCGGTCGCGCGCGACGGTGCGCCCGCGACCGAGTCCGCGCCGCCGCGCGCGGCGGCCGTCTCACGCGTCGCGAGAAGGCCCGCCGCGGGGCCGTCCACCGCCGCCTACCGGGCGCGCTCGGCGACCAGGACCAACAGCCGGGGAATGGATGCCGCGGCGGCGTACTCAGGCGCCCGGGCGAGGAAGCCCGCCGGAGGCGCCGGTTCGTCCATACGCAACAGGTTCAGTCCGAACTCGGCCATCGCGTTTACATATCGGCCGAGCGGGCGGTGGACGAAGGGAAGGACGACGCCGGGTTCGAGCTCCTCGAGGCTCACGTCCTCGATCAGGTACGGCCCGACCCGCCAGTACTGCTCCTCGAGGATCTGGTCGTCGATCCAGCCCGATCCCGGCGTCTGCAACAGCGGGTGGTTGAGCAGGAACAGAAACCGGCCGCCGGGGCGCAGCACCCGGGCGACCTCGCGCAGTGGCGGAACATGATCGGGCAGGTGCTCGAACACCAGGCAGGCGACGACCGCGTCGCAGGAAGCCGATGCGATCGGGAGGGCCTCGGCCGCGGCCCGTGCGTAGCGGACGCCGCCGGCCCGTGCGGCCGCCACCCGCAACTGGTTGACGGTCGGATCGATTCCGACGACCGCGACGCCCGGATCGGCGGCTGCGAGACGCCGCGCGACCTGTCCCTCGCCCGTCCCCACGTCGAGGATCGGGGTTCGGCCGGCGAGCTCGCCCACGACGATCGGCAGGATCTGTTCCTCGTACTCGGCGTCGACGCCGGCCGTGAACCGGTCCTGCCACCACTGCGCGTGGCGCTCCCAGGCGTCGGCATCCGCTCCGGATGCGGGCGGCGTTTCGGGCACGGGCGGCGTCTCGGGCACGGGCCGGCGTACCGGTTCAGCGGCTCGCGGCGCGGGCCGACGGCCGGGGTCGCGTCGCCACCTTCGCCACCTTCGCCGTCTTGGCCACCTTGGCCACCTTGGCCGCCTTCGTCACCTTCGTGGCCGCTCCCGCGCGGCCGTTGCCCTTGGCCGCGGTCTTGGCCACGGCGGCCTTCGTCGCGGTCTTCGCCGCACCCGTGGCTGCGGCCGAGCCGCCACGCCGTGCCCGCCCGCGCGCGGGACCCGTGGCCGCTTCGAGCATCGGCGCGAGGAAGCGACCGGTGTGGCTCTCGGGCACCTTCGCCACCGCCTCGGGGGTTCCTTCGGCGACGACGCTGCCGCCACCGGAGCCGCCCTCCGGTCCGAGGTCGACCACCCAGTCGGCGCTCTTGATCACGTCGAGGTTGTGCTCGATCACGAGCACCGTGTTCCCCGCGTCGACGAGGCGTTGGAGCACGCCGAGCAGCCGGCGCACGTCCTCGAAGTGCAGGCCCGTCGTCGGCTCGTCGAGGATGTAGATGGTGCTGCCGGTCGCCCGCTTGCCGAGCTCGCTCGCGAGCTTCACGCGCTGCGCCTCGCCGCCCGACAGGGTCGGCGCGCTCTGCCCGAGCCGCACGTACCCGAGGCCGACGTCGACGATCGTCTGTAGCTGCCGAGCGATCGCGGGCTGGTTCGCGAAGAACTCGAGCGCCTCTTCGCACGGCATGTCGAGAACGTCGGCGATGTTCTTGCCCCGCCACGTGACGTCGAGGGTGTCGCGGTTGTAACGCGCGCCCTTGCACACCTCGCACGGCACGTACACGTCGGGGAGGAAGTGCATCTCGATCTTGATCGTGCCGTCGCCCGCGCACGCTTCGCACCGGCCGCCCTTCACGTTGAACGAGAAGCGGCCGGGCTGGTAGCCCCGCACCTTCGACTCCTGCGTGGCCGCGAACAGGCTGCGGATCTTGTCGAAGACGCCGGTGTACGTGGCCGGGTTCGAGCGCGGCGTCCGCCCGATCGGCGACTGGTCGATGTCGACGACCTTGTCGAGCGCGTCGGCGCCGTCGATCCCGCGATGGCGCCCGGGGACCGTGCGCGAGCGGTACACCTTCTGCATCAGCGCGTGCCACAGGATGTCGTTGACGAGCGTGCTCTTGCCGCTCCCGCTCACACCCGTGACGACGACGAAGCAGCCGAGCGGGAACTCGACGTCGATGTTGCGCAGGTTGTGCTCGCGCGCGCCGCGCACCGTGATCCAGTGCTCGCCCGGTTGGCGCCGCAACTCCGGCACCGGGATCGTGCGCGTGTCCGCGAGGTACTGGCCGGTGATCGACTCGCGCGACGAGAGGAGATCGTCGACCGAGCCCGACACCACGACCCGACCTCCGTGCTCACCCGCGCCCGGACCGATGTCGACGACGTGGTCGGCGACGCGGATCGTCTCCTCGTCGTGCTCGACGACGATCACGGTGTTGCCGAGATCACGCAGCCGCACGAGCGTGTCGATGAGGCGCTGGTTGTCGCGCTGGTGCAACCCGATCGACGGTTCGTCGAGCACGTAGAGCACGCCGACGAGCCCGCTGCCGATCTGCGACGCGAGCCGGATGCGCTGCGCCTCGCCGCCCGCGAGCGTTCCCGACGGGCGGTTCAGCGAGAGGTAGTCGAGGCCGACGTCGAGGAGGAACTGGAGCCGCTCGTTGACCTCCTTCAAGACCCGCTCCGCGATGAGCCGGTCGCGCTCCGACAGGGTGAGCGTCCGCAGCGCGGCCGCGCACTCGCCGATCGAGAGGTCGCCGACCTCGTGGATGTTGCGGCCGTCGATGGTGACCGCGAGGGACTCGGGCTTGAGGCGCGCGCCGTCGCATGCGGGGCACGGAACCTCGCGCATGTATCCCTCGATCACCTCGCGCGAGCGGTCGCTCTCGGCCTCGGTGTGACGACGCTCGAGCCAGGTGATCACGCCTTCGAAGCGCGTCGCGTACGACCGCTGGCGCCCGTAACGGTTCTTGTAGCTGACGGTCACCTGCCTGGTGCCGGTGCCGAAGAGAATCACCTTCTTGTGCGCGGTCTTCAGCTTCTTCCACGGTGTCGCGGTCGAGAAGTCGTACTCGCGGCCGACGGCCGCGAGTACCCGGCTGAAGTACTCACCGCGGAAGCCCGACCACGGCGCGATCGCCCCGGTGTCGATCGAGAGGTCCTCGTCGGGGATCACCAGCTCGGGGTCGACCTGGAACTTCGTGCCCAGGCCGTCGCACTCGGGGCAGGCGCCGTACGGAGAGTTGAACGAGAAGTTGCGCGGTGCGAGCTCGTCGAAGGAGAGCCCGCAGTGCGTGCACGCGAGATGCTCGGAGAACGTGAGGATCTCGGCGTCGGCCCCGTCGGTGGACTCCGCCGGCTCGCCGTCGGTGCGCCCCCTGACGATCTCGACCTCGGCCACACCCTCCGCCAACCGCAGCGCCGTCTCGAGGGAATCGGTGAGCCGGCGCTCGATGCCGGTGCGACGCACGAGCCGGTCGACGACGATCTCGATCGTGTGGTTCTCGTACCGTGCGAGCCGCTCGCGCAACGCGTCGGCGAGCTCGACGGTCTCGCCATCGATGCGCGCCCGGTTGAAGCCCTGACCCGCGAGCTCGCGCAGCAGCCCCTCGTACTCGCCCTTACGGCCGCGCACGACGGGGGCGAGCACCTGGAAGCGAGTGCCCTCCGGAAGCTGGAGCACGCGGTCGACGATCTGCTGCGGGGTCTGGCGCGTGATCTCCCGCCCGCAGTTCGGACAGTGCGGTACGCCGATGCGCGCGTACAGGAGCCGTAGGTAGTCGTAGATCTCGGTGATCGTGCCGACCGTCGAGCGCGGATTGCGCGAGCCCGACTTCTGGTCGATCGAGATCGCCGGCGACAAACCCTCGATGAAGTCGACGTCGGGCTTGTCCATCTGGCCGAGGAACTGGCGCACGTACGCGGAGAGCGACTCGACGTAGCGCCGCTGACCCTCGGCGTAGATCGTGTCGAACGCGAGCGAGGACTTCCCCGAGCCCGACAGTCCGGTGAACACGATCAGCTGGTCGCGCGGCAGCACGAGGTCGACGTTCTTGAGGTTGTGCTCGCGCGCGCCGCGGATGACGATCTCGTCGCTCATGAAGGCCCTAACAGTACCCGCCGGCCTGGCTGATCGAACGGATGTTCGTATGGAGGTTAGACGACCTCGCGCAGTTCGCGCTTGAGGTCCGTGATCTCGTCGCGCAGGCGCGCCGCCTCCTCGAACCGCAGGTCGCGCGACGCATCGAGCATCTCGTCCTGCAGCGACTGGATGAGCCGCCCGAGCTCGTCGCGCGGCAGGTCGAGACGGTCGCGTGCCGGTGCCTTGCCACGACCGCGGCCCCGCCCCCGACCGCGCCCGCCCGATGCCTCGTTGCCGCCATCGCGGGCCCGGATCATGTCGAGGATGTCGGTGACCTTCTTACGCACCGTCTGCGGGTCGATGCCGTGCTCGAGGTTGTACTCGAGTTGCTTCTTGCGCCGCCGCACCGTCTCGGAGATGGCCTTGCGCATCGAGTCGGTGACCTGGTCGGCGTACATGACGACCTGGCCGTCGACGTTGCGGGCGGCGCGCCCGATCGTCTGGATCAGCGACGTCTCCGAGCGCAGGAAGCCTTCCTTGTCGGCGTCGAGGATCGCCACGAGAGAGACCTCGGGAAGGTCGAGTCCCTCACGCAGCAGGTTGATGCCGACGAGCACGTCGAACTCGCCGAGCCGCAACGAACGCAGGATCTCGATGCGCTCGAGCGTGTCGACCTCCGAGTGCAGATAGCGGACCCGGATCCCGAGCTCGAGCAGGTAGTCGGTGAGGTCCTCGGCCATCTTCTTCGTGAGCGTCGTGACGAGCACCCGGTGGTCTCGCTCGGCGCGCTCGCGGATCTCGGCCACGAGGTCGTCGATCTGGCCTTTCGTCGGCCGCACGATCACCTCGGGATCGATGAGGCCCGTCGGCCGCACGATCTGCTCCACGATCTGCGTCGAGGTGTCGAGCTCGTACGGTCCGGGTGTCGCCGACAGGAACACGACCTGGTTCACCTTGGTGATGAACTCCTCGAACATCAGCGGCCGGTTGTCGCGCGCGGACGGCAACCGGAAGCCGTGGTCGACGAGCGTGTCCTTGCGCGAGCGGTCGCCGGCGAACTGGCCGTGCAGCTGCGGGACCGTCTGGTGCGACTCGTCGAGGACGACGAGGTAGTCGTCGGGGAAGTAGTCGAGCAGCGTGTAGGGCGGCTCGCCGTAGCTGCGACCGTCGAGGTGCATCGAGTAGTTCTCGACGCCGGAGCACACCCCGACCTCGCGCAGCATCTCCAGGTCGTAGGTCGTCCGCATGCGCAGGCGCTGCGCCTCGAGCAGCTTGCCCTGCCCCTCCAGCTCCTTGAGCCGTTCGCCCAGCTCGGCCTCGATCCCCTCGATGGCCTTCAGCAGCTTCTCGGGCTCGGTGACGTAATGCGAAGCGGGGAAGAGCACCAGCGTCTCGAGGTCCTCGACGATCTCGCCGGTGAGCGGGTCGACCGAGGAGATGCGCTCGACCTCGTCGCCGAAGAGGGAGATGCGCACGGCCCGCTCCTCGTAGGCGGGGAACACCTCGATGGTGTCGCCCCGGACGCGGAACTTGTTGCGCGTGAACCCCACGTCGTTGCGCTCGTACTGGAGGTCGACCAGCCGCGCCAGGATCGCCCGCTGGTCGCGCTCATCCCCCTTGGACAACGTGAGCAACTGCGTCGCGTACGTCTCGGGCGAACCGAGCCCGTAGATCGCCGACACCGAGGCGACGATGATCACGTCTCGGCGTGACAACAGGGCGCTCGTGGCCGAGTGGCGCAGCCGGTCGATCTCGTCGTTGATCGAGCTGTCCTTCTCGATGTACGTGTCGGTCGTCGGGATGTACGCCTCGGGCTGGTAGTAGTCGTAGTAGCTGACGAAGTACTCGACCCGGTTCTTCGGGAACAGCTCGCGCAGCTCGGCGGCGAGCTGCGCGGCGAGGCTCTTGTTGGGAGCCATGACGATCGACGGGCGCTGCGCCCGAGCGATCACGTTCGCGATCGTGAACGACTTTCCCGAGCCGGTGATGCCCAGCAGCGTCTGGTACTTGTCGCCGCGATCCAGGCCCTTGACCAGGGCGTCGATCGCGGCGGGCTGGTCGCCCGAGGGCGACAGGTCGGTGACGAGCTCCAGCAGCGGCACAGGACCGATCGTAACGGCGCCCTACGACAGTTATTCGGTGCTCTCTGGTCGCGCTCGCTGCGGGCCGGGATACCCGGCCCGCGGGCGCTCGCCGCTCCTGCGAGCTCGCTGCGCTCGCCGCTCCTGCGAGCTCGCTGCGCTCCTCCGTCGCTCCGCTCGCCGCTCGCGTTGATTGCCGATGCAATCAACGCGAATCCGGCGTTTTCACGCGCCCCGCTCGGCGGGATCGGGCTCGGTCGGGTTCGCCGACTCGGAGGCGAACGCGACGAGCTCGGGCCACAGCCCCGCGACCCGGGCCTCGAGCGCGGCCAGGTCACCGGAGTTGTCGACCAGCCAGGTCGCGACGGCGCGCCGCTGCTCGTCGGTAGCCTGCTGCGCCATCCGGCGCTCCGCATCCGCCCGCGGGATGCCCCGCATCTCGAGCCGTTCGAGCCGCAGTCCCCGCGGCGCCTCCACGACGATCACCCCCGCGTAGATCGACGGCGTCTTCGACTCGACGAGCAGCGGCACGTCGTGCACGACGAGCGCGCCGGCGGGCGCGGCGGCCACCTGGCGCAGGAACTCCTCCCCGATCGCAGGATGCGTGATGGCCTCGAGCGCGGCCCGGTGCTCCTCGTCGACGAAGGCCCGTTCCGCGAGGCGCGCCCGGTCGAGGCGGCCGTCCGGCCCGATCACGTCGGCCCCGAAGCGCTCGGCGAGTCGGTCGAGGACCGGCGACCCGGGTTCGGTGACCTCCCGGGCGATGCGGTCGGCGTCGATGACGACGGCGCCCCGCGCCGCCAGCAGCCACGCGACCGTCGACTTGCCCGATCCGATGCCGCCCGTGAGCCCGACCATGCGCACGGCCGCCGAGTCTACGGATCCGCCGGGGAGTCCTGACTGCTTCACTCCGGGCCCCGGAGGCCGACATTGTGTACATGGGCCGAACGACCTACGCGCGCCCCGGCCCCGAGGGGCCCGAAGCGAGCAAACCCGCCGCAACCGTGGCCGTCCTCGCCGACGCCGCGGCCCTCGCCCGCGCTACGAGCCCGACCGGCCCGACCGTGCCGGCCTCCGCCGACGCGATCGCTCGCGACGGAAGGGAACCCCGCGTCGCTCGGGCCCGACCCATCGCCGAGCTCGATCTCGACATCCGGCTGAGCTTCCTCGTCGGTTCGCTCCGCTGGGCGGCCATCAGCCTCGGCTTCCTGGTCGTCGCGACCCGCAATCCGCCGCGACCCTCGCTCCTGCTCGCGGGCGCGTCTCTCGCCTGCTTCGGCGTCTTCGAGACGCTCTGGCCGGCCCGTCTGCATCCGCCCGGCCGGACCCTGCGCGTCGTCGTCGCGATCGAGGCGATCCTGGTCACGGTCGTCGTCGCGGCCACCGGAGGATTCACGAGCCCGTTCGTGCTGGCGCTCGCGGTCCCCTCCATTCTCGCCGGCTACGCCTTCGCCCGCCGGATGATGTTCGTGGTGGGGACGGTCGGAACCGCCACGATCGGCGGTGTCGTCGCCCTCCAGGCACACGACCCGCAGACCCAGCGCGCGGCGGCCGAGCTCGGTCTGCTGCTGCTGCTCTGCGGTGTGCTCGGCGCGTTCACCCGCCGTCTCGTCGACGAGCTGGGAATGCACCAGGAAGCCGTGGCCGATCACGTCGAGCGGCTCACGACGGCCAACGAGCTGCTGGTCGCGCTGCACGGCGTCGCCCAGACGTTGCCGGCGTCGCTCGACCTGCGCGAGGTCGTCGAGTCGACGCGGACGCGCCTGCGCTCCCTCTTCTCGTTCGGCTCGCTCGTGATCCTCGTACGTGACGACGTCCGCGACCAGTGGACCGTCGAGCTCGCTGAAGGCTTGCGGATCCCTCGGCAGCTGCGGGGTGACCTGCTGGCGGCGCCGTTGCAGGCGGTGCTCGACCAGGGCCGTGCCGTGCTCGAGGCGAACCTGCTGCGCGGCAACGACGGGATCGGCTGCTCCCCGATGGCCCGCAGCGGCATGTACGCCCCGCTGCGCACCCGGGGTCGGGTGGTCGGCTTGATGGCGATCGAGGACACCGTCACGGCGCGCTACGGGCCCGATGACCTGGCGCTGCTCGGCGGGCTCACCGGTCCCCTCGCCCTCGCGGTCGACAACGCGATCTGGTTCCTCCGCCTGCGCCGTTTCGGCGCCGAAGCCGAGCGGGCCCGGATCGCGCGAGAGCTGCACGACCGGCTCGCGCAGTCGCTGGCATACGTCGCCTTCGAGCTCGAACGCCTGTCGGTGCGGAGCCGCGACGACGACCGGCGCGCCCTGACCGAGCTGCACGAGGTCGTCCGCGACATCGTCGGCGAGCTGCGCGAGACGCTCTACCAGCTCCGCGCCGGCGTCAGCGAGGACGAGGACCTCGACCGGGTCGCACAGGAGTACCTGACCCGGTACGAGGAGCGCACGGGCATCATCGTGCACTGGCGCAGCCGGGTCGACCAGCGCGTGCCGTACCAGGTCGAACAAGAGCTGTGGCGCATCCTCCAGGAGGCGCTCACCAACGTCGAGCACCACGCGCAAGCGGATGCCTGCGCGATCGACTACCGCGTCGCCGACGGTCGCGCCCAGCTCGTGATCGAGGACACCGGACGCGGCTTCGACGTCGGCCAGGCGACCGGCGAGCACTACGGCCTCGTCGGTATGCACGAACGGGCCGACGCGCTGGGCGCGCAGCTCGAGGTCCGCAGCGAGCCGGGCGCAGGCACCCGGATTTCCGTCGAGTTGGAGGTTCCCCAATGACCACCGTCCTGATCGCCGACGATCACCAGCTCCTGCGGCAGGCCCTGCGCCGCGCGATGGAGGACGCCGGGCTGATGGTGCTGGGCGAGGCGGCCGACGGGGCAGAGGCCGTGGCGCTCGTCGAGGAGCTCGGACCCGAACTGGTGATCATGGACGTGACGATGCCCGTGCTCGGTGGCATCGAGGCGACGCGGCGCGTGCACGCGGCGCGTCCCGACCTGCCCATCGTGGTGTTGACGATGCACGACGAGAGCTCGCTCCGCGAGCAGGCGCTGCGCGCGGGAGCGTCGGCGTTCCTCACGAAGGACAGCTCGATGCAGGCGGTCGTCGCGACCGTGCTCGCGACCGCCGCCGGTGCGGATCTCTCGGCCGAGCTCGCGTCGTCGATCCTCGGCGAGCTCTCCCGCGGCGCCGGCACCGCGGCTCCTGTCGTGCGGGACGGGACCGCGGCGAACGAGCCGTCGCCGTTGACGCCGCGCGAAGAGGAGATCCTCCAACTCATCGCGGACGGGTATTCGACGAGCGAGGTCGCGAGCCGTCTCTTCATCAGCGGCAAGACGGTGAAGAACCACCTCGCCTCGATCTACGGGAAGCTCGACGCCCGGGACCGCACGCAGGCCGTCCTCAGCGCGGTGCGGATCGGGATCATCCGGCTCAACTAGCGCCCCGACCGGCCGACTGAGAATGTGCGTAGGCCGGCTTCCGAACCGTCTGACCAGGCCAAACGGCCTAGGACGGAGCGGGATCCGGGTGGAACACGGAGGAAGGTTGGGCCACGCGGCCCATTCTCACCACCACGTTCCGTGGTCATACTCGGGAAGGTCCTGCGCACAACAACCAGTACCGGCAACAACCACTCGAGCTTCCACGGAACCCCAGGGGGTCACCTTCATGGACCTGAACCTTTTTCGGACCTGGCTGCAGGCCCGACTTCACTTCGGCGAGCACGACCAGCGTGGTGCGAACCTCGTCGAGTACATCCTCCTGATCGCGTTCATCGCGATCATCGTCATCGTCGCCGTCAAGGTGCTCGGCAAGACCGTGTCGAAGCAGTTCTCCTCGGCGAACTCGAACCTGCAGTAGTCGCAGGCTCGTACACCCTGCAAAGGCGGCCGCCGGCAATGTTGCCGGCGGCCGCCTTTCGCGTTCGGAACCGGCTCGGGGCGCAGCCCCGACCGTCACGCGTCCGCCGCGGGCACCAGGCCCTTCCAGAGCCATCCGCCGAGCACTCCGCCGATCGTCGGGAAGACGATGAAGGCCCAGAGCTGCCCGAGCGCCCAGCCGTGCTGCATCACGGCCGTCGCGATGCTGCGGGCCGGATTCACCGACGTGTTGTCGACCGGGATCGTGACCAGGTGGATCAATGCGAGCATCAGGCCGATCGGAATCCCGCCGAGGCCGGGTGCCATCGACTTGCGACTCGTGCTCGCGATGACGACGACGAAGAGCGCGGTGAACACGATCTCCGTGAGGATCACGGCCGGCAGCTTGAACCCGCCGGGCGAGTGCGTGCCATAGCCGTTGGACGCGAAGCCGCTCCCCTTCGCACTGAACCCGTCGTGGCTGTTGGCGATCACGAAGATGATCGCCGCGCCGACGATTCCGCCGACGACCTGACCGACCACGTAGTAGGGCACGTCTCGAGTCTTGGTCTTGCCCAACGCCCACAACCCCGCGGTCACGGCGGGGTTGATGTGACACCCGGAGATCGACCCGACGGCGTAGACCGCGCACAGCTGGCTGAGGCCGAACGCGAGGGCCACTCCCAGCACCCCGACCGATCCGCCGGGGAAGAACGAGCCGGTGGCGAGCACTGCGGCGCCCGGGCCACCGACGACGAGGATCAGCGTTCCGAGCGTTTCCGCGAGCGCGATCCGCTGCTGTTCGGACATGACGGCATCCCCCTCCTGGCCGCCACTCCGTCCCGCGGCCCGGCAGAGTAGATGTCGCCGGTGCCGGGAACGCGGATCGCGCCGATCAGATGCGCGGGAGGCGCCGCCGGTGGCGGCGACGACGGTGACGGCGGCGACGGCGACGGCGCTGACGCGCGGCACGGATGTTCGTGCCGAAGCCGATGATCGCGAGGAGCACGACGGTCGCAACCGCCCACTCGAGGAGATGGCGCCTCGTCGCCGACGAGCCCCGGTTCGCCGGCGTCGCCGCACCGCCCGCGACCGAGGTCGAACCGCCGGTCGCGGAGCCCGCCGGAGCGGTCGCGGTCCCGCCCGAAGCGGTCCTGGGCCCCGCCGCCCCGTCATTCTTCGCATCCGGCGCGGATCCCGGCGACGACCCGACGCGCAGGTTGAGCGGGGCCGGATACTTGGTTGCGGTCACGTGCCGCGCGTCCGCGAGCGCGGCCGACCGGTCGAACAGGACGTAGTCCCCCGCGACCGGAAGCGTCAGCGTGCCGTGGTAGACGCCGGGCGCGACGCGGTGCACGCGGACCGGGATCCCCGGTTCGGCGGGGTCGACCGGCCACCCCGACGCGGTCGTACGCGCGACCGGCAGCGCGAACACCTCCGACGCCTCCCAGGCACCTTCGGCGCGGTCGGTCGCGAGGCGCAGCGTGACCGCGACGGCCCGACCCGCCACCGGGTCGAGCGTCGACGCCCCGAGCGCGGTCGCGGGCAGGATCTCGCCCGCTGCGACCACGGCTCCTGCGGAAGCGGCGGCGGCGCGGCCGGCGAGCACGATCGCGACCGACCCGAGCGCGAATGCGGCGGCCGCAATCGCGGCGGTCGCCCGCGTCCGTCGGGTTGGCGCTCGCATCGCTCCGCTCCCGCATCCGCCACCGACGGATCCGGTTGAGTCTGCGCGTCGCCGACGCCACGGGTCAACGCGGTCGCCCGGGTCAACGCGGTCGCCCCGGGGCGAATCCGGGTTCGGCGCGTCAGGTCGTCGGTGCGACGCGCTCGTACACGACCGCGGTGTGGTCGTGGTACACCCGTCGCCAACCGGCCGATTCGGCGAGCAGCTGGCTGAGCGCCCGCTGCGGCTGCCAGACGACCACCTGAACGTGGTACTTGTCGAGCACCTGCTGCCAGTCGGGCTTGCCGTCGGCGACCGTGTTGTAGTCGTCGATGACCTTCAGCGGGAACATGTCGTAACGGTCATCGAGGAAGATTTGCTGCTGCGGCCAGTAGCGCAGGATGGTGTAGCCGGCCCACGCGTCGGTCGTGAAGAGCCGCGGCCCGACGAGGTCGTGCCGCTGCATCCAGGTCATCGCCGCGTCGGGGTACGCGCCCACCTGGAAGTTCGGCTGGGCGGCCGCGGAGAGTCCCGACACGGCGACCAGCGCGACGACGAGTGCGAAGGCCACGGCCGAGACGCGCGAGCGGACGTCGCCACGCCGCCTGGTCGTCGCCACGGCCCGCGCCGCGATCGGCAGGGTGACGAGGACCGCGTCGCCGATGTTGCGCTCGGCCCAGAGGGCGAGGAGCAGGAACGGCACGAGGACGACGACGTCGCGCCGTGTCGGCCGCTTCGACGACAGCAGGACGGCTGCCAGCAGCACGACCAGCCACGCGGCGAACGCGATGCCGACGGGCGAGCGGAACTGAGGCGAGCGCCACTCGACGACGCGCGCCAGCACCTGGCCGCGGCCGAGCAGCTGAACCGGGAAGAGCAGCATTCCCGGCCCGTACGGGTTGAACAGCGACACGACCATCGCGAGCGCCGTGCCCGCCACGAGGTCGCGCTCGCGGCCGCGCCACGGCACCGCACCCTCGACCCACCGCCCGAGCAGGTGCAGTGCGACGTACGCGACTCCGAGCTCGAAGGTGCCGTGAACGTTCGCCCAGAGCCAGAACAGGAGCGGAAGGGCGAGAAGCGGCCGGCGCGCGATGCGCGCGTCGGGAACTTCCACGATCCAGACCAGGACGAGCATCGCGAGCAGGCCGAACGCGAGCGGGCGCTCCGAGAACACGGCGAATGTCGCGAGGAATGCGACGAGCGAGAGCATCCCCGCGCGAACGCGGTCACCAGTGAGTCGTCGCGCGAGCCGGTAGGACGCGACGGTGATCGCGGCGCCTGTCACCGCGATCAGCAGGCGGATCGCGAAGGCTCCGAAGGTCCGATCGAGCGCGCCGTAGGTGAGCTCGGCCAGCCAGGACTGCGCGACCCAGTGCACGCCCGGCGCGGTGTACGAGTAGATGTCGCCGTGCGGGATGCCGTGGTCGAGCATCCACTCGCCCGTGCGCAGGTGCCAGAAGAACGAGTTGTCGGCAAGCTGGCGGATGCCGACCCACCAACCGGCGAGCGCGAAGACGGCGGTGAAGACCGCCTCGAGCCCGATGCCCCGCCGGACGCGCGCCGGTGCCGGCCGCGCGACATCGGCGTCCGCCTCGCGCTCGCGCGCGGGTGCGGTATCGATCGTCGCGACGGGTGGAGCCATGCCGGCCCTCAGATGTTTCGAGCGATCGAGATGAACGCCGGCCCGAGCACGACGACGAACATCGCCGGGAAGATGCACAGCACGAGCGGGAACAGCATCTTGATCGGCGCCTTCTGCGCGAGCTCCTGCGCCGCGAGGCGGCGGCGGATGCGCATCTCGTCGGCCTGGGCCCGCAGAATCCGGGCGATCGACACACCGAACGTGTCGGCCTGAAGCATCGCGAGGATGAACGACCGCAGCTCCGGCACGTCGGTGCGCTCGTCGAGCGCCCGGAGGGCGTCGGCTCGGCTCGCACCGACCCGGGTCTCCTGCAGCATGCGCCGGAACTCGTCGGAGAGAGGTCCGGGGACCGAGCTCGACGTGCGGTCGATGGCCTGCTCGAACCCGAGGCCGGCCTCGACCGAGATCACGAGCAGGTCGAGGATGTCGGGCAGCTTGCGCGCGATCTCCTTCTGCCGGGCCTCGACCTTGCGGTCGAGCGAGAGGTCGGGCGCGAGGAACGACCCGATCCAGAGCGCCCCGATGGCGAAGAGGTTCATCGTCGGGCTGAACGCGAGCACGAACACCACGAACGGGATCCACACGAGCCCCGACGCGATGCCCAGCACCTTGAAGATGAGCAGCCGGTCGACCTCGTAGCCGGGAGGGCTCCCGGCGACGACGAGCTTGTGGCGCAGCGTCTCGGTGTAGCCCACGGGCGTGTACTTCTTGACCAGGTTGTTGATCCCGGACGTGAACGGGTCGACGACCCGCTTCCCGAACGACTTCAGCATCTCCTGGTCGCGCGCGCCGGCGACCTTGTAGCCCTCGAGTCGCCGCAGCGACTCACGGGTCTGAGCCCGCTCGGCGACGACGCCACCGACCGCGACCACGCCCAGCAGCACGGCTGCCGCGGTCACCGCGAGGATCACAGGAAGCATGTCAGACCTCGATCTTCACGATCTTGGACAGCCAGAACCAACCGATCACCGACAGGATCGCTCCGCCGACGACGGCGATGATGCCGATGGTCTCCTGGAAGAGGAGATTCATGTAACCGGGCTGGAGCATGAACAGCATCAACGCGAACGCCGGGGGGAAGATCGACAGCACGATCGCCGACATGCGACCTTCGGCTGTGAGCGACTTGATCTCGCGGCGCAGACGCTCTCGGTGCGTCATGGTCTCCGAAACCGTGTCGAGCAGCTCGGCGAGGTTCCCACCGACCTCGCGCTGGATCCGGATCGCCATCACGGCCCACTCGAGGTCGCGACTCTCCATCCGCTTCGCGGTGTCGTCGAGGGCTTCCTCGATCGGACGGCCCAGCCGAGCCTCCGTGAACGCGCGCTGGAGCTCGCTGCGGGTCGGTTCCGTTGCCTCTTCGGCGACGGCCTCGAGCCCCTGCACGAACGAGAAGCCGGCGCGCATCGATCCGGCGAGCAGGTTGAGCGTGTCGGGCAGCTGCGACTCGAACTTCTTGAGCCGTGCGCTGCTGCGCCGCTTCAACACGATGAACGGCGCCGCGATCAGACCGACGACCACGACGACGGCGACGACCGGGCCGAAGAGGAGCCACGCGAACGCGGCCGCGATCAGCGCCATCAGCGGCGCGTACACGAGGAACTCGGCCGGGCGCAGCGGGAGCTTGGCCTGCTCGAGCAGTTGCTCGACCTTCTCCATCACGTTCGCGCCCGCGATGCGTTCCGCCGCGCCGGCAGCCTGCTGCACGACGCGCATGCTGTCGGAGGTCTCCGTCGCGATCGGCGAGTTCGGGTGCACGACCTCATAGCCGGCAAGGCGCCGTTCGAGGCGGGCTTCCTTCTTCGACGCGACGAACGCGACCGTCCACACCGCGCACGCGGTACCCGCGAACGCCGTTGCCGCGATGACGTAACGACTCGCGGCCGACCCGATGAACTCGGCGAGGAGCGTCATCGCATCCCCACCACCTTCCGGGCGAACGGCTGGAGCGCGAAGAGCTCCGGCTCGAGACGGATGCCGTGATCGGCGAGGCGCTCCGCGAACGACGGGCGGATGCCCGTGCTCTTCAGGTGGCCGAGGAAGTGGCCTTCCTCGTCGACGCCCATGCCGTAGTCGAAGAGGTACAGGTCCTGCAGGACGATCGTCTCGCCCTCCATGCCCATGACCTCGCTGATGTGGGTCACGCGCCGGGTGCCATCACGCAACCGGGTCAGGTGAACGATCAGGTCGAGGGCGGACGCCATCTGCTCACGGATGGCCCGCATCGGCAGCTCCATGCCGGCCATCAGCGTCATCGTCTCGATGCGGGAGAGCGTGTCGCGTGGGCTGTTGGAGTGGACGGTGGTGATCGAACCGTCGTGACCGGTGTTCATGGCCTGGAGCATGTCGAGGGTCTCCGCGCCACGGACCTCACCGACGACGATGCGATCGGGCCGCATGCGCAGCGCGTTGCGGACGAGGTCGCGGATCATGATCTGGCCGAGACCTTCGATGTTCGCGGGACGCGACTCCATCGAGCAGACGTGGTCCTGCTTGAGCTGGAGCTCCTTCGCGTCCTCGATCGTCACGATGCGTTCGTCCGACGGGATGAACGACGAGAGCACGTTCAGCAGCGTCGTCTTACCGGTGCCGGTACCACCACTCACGATCACGTTCAGCCGGCCGCGGACGCAGGCGTCGAGGAAGTGCGCGGCCTGCGCGTTCAACGTGCCGAAGTTGATGAGGTCGCCGACCGTGTACGGGTCGGCGGCGAACTTCCGGATCGTGAGGAACGGGCCGCCGATCGCCAGCGGGTGCACGACCGCGTTCACACGGGAACCGTCGGGCAGGCGGGCGTCGACCATCGGCGTCGCCTCGTCGATGCGACGCCCGACCTGGCTCACGATCTTGTCGATGATGCGCCGGAGGTGCATCTCGTCGACGAACTTCGTGTCCGTCTTGATCAGCTTGCCCCGCTCTTCCACGTACACCGAGTCGGGGCCGTTCACCATGACTTCGGTGACTTCCTCCTGCTTCAGGTAGCGGTCGATCGGGCCGTAGCCGAGCACGTCGTCGGTGACGTCTTGGATCAGCGCCGCCTTCTCGCTCGCGCCGAGCACGACGGACTCCTCGGCGAGCGCCTCTTGGAGCGTCTCCGCGACGCGCCGGCGCATGTCCGCCTCGGTGAGCCGCGAGTCGGTGAGCATCGGGCCGAGCTGCTCGATGACGTACTGGTGGACCTTCCCGCGCAACTCCTCGAGCTGCACGCGGCGCGCCGAGGTCGGAGTGCGCTGAAAGTCCTGCCAGCGCGTGTACTGGTTCATTGGCCGGAGGCCTCCTTGTCGGTACGCCGCCATGCGCGCCGGCGTGGCTCTGGTTCGGCCGATTCGCTCTCCTGGCTCGCAACGGCGAGGAAGGCGTCGGCGAGATGACCGAGTGCGACGGCGGCCGGCGACCTCGGCTTGTCGAGCACGACCGGAACGCCGCGGTTCACCGCTTGCGGGACGGCGACGTCCGACGGAATGCGGAACTGAACGGGCAGGCCGATCGCCCGCTCGACATCGGCGATGTCGAGGTTGACCTTCGCGTTGGCCCGGTTGAGGATCAGCCGCAGCTTCGAACCGGCGATCGACAGCAGGCCGAGCGTCTGGATGCCGACCTTCAGGTTCTTGATGCTCGGGATGTCCATGCTCGCGACGAGCAGGACGTCGTCGGCCTCCTCGAGCAGCGCGAGCACGACGTCGTCGAAGTGCGGCGGCATGTCGACGATCACGAACGCGCACATCCTCCGCAGCATCCGCACGATGCCGAGCATCTGCTCGGGCGAGACAGAGTCGGCGGCGGAGGGCTCGACCGGCGCGGGCAGCACGCGCAGCCCGGTGCTCGGGTGCGTCGCGAGGAAGCTGTCCATGAGCGCGGAGTCGGCCTGGTCGATGGCGGCCGCCGCGTCGATCGTCGTGTGCGTGGGCGGCACGCCGAGGAGCACCGCGACGTCACCGAACTGAAGGTCGCCGTCGATGATCGCGACCTGCTTGGGCGACCGGGTGGCGAGCGCGACCGCGAGGTTCGTTGCGGTGATGCTCTTGCCGACGCCGCCCTTCGTGGAGAAGGTCACGATGACGCGCCCGAGCTCGACCGGGGGGCCGCCCGAGCTCGACCGGGTCGCAGCGAGGGAATCGCCGACGCGCTCGATCGCCTGACGGAGACCGGTCTCGTCGGTGTCGAGCGTGAGCACGTCGCGGACACCTGCCCGCAGCGCCTGCTGCAGGAGCGCGAGGGACAGCTCCTGCGTGAGCAGGACCACGCCCACCTCGGGGTGGGTGCGCGCGATGCGCTGTGCCTGCGCGATGCCGGTGTCGTTGGCCAGACTCGGACCGAAGACCACCACCGTCGGCCGGTCCCCCTCGAGGGACGCGACGAACGCATCGATCGTCTCCGACATGTGCGCTTCCGTCGCGGCCATCTCGATCATCAGCCGCGTCCGGAACCGCTGGTCGGGTTCGACTGCCGCAATGCGGTATCGCTTCGAGCCGCTCATGTCGCTCCGCTACTCCCGCTCCCCATCGTCGTCCCATCAAACTGATCGGCCGTTGCCGGCCCGCTCTGAAACCTGCCGTCACTCGGCTACTGAGCCGCGCGGGCGGCACCGAGGGTCGTGAGGTGCTGGTCGAACAGGTTCCAGGTGTCGACGATCTCCGCCGGCGGCGTGAACTTGCTCGGGTCGACACCCGGGGCGTCCAGCGTCAGGTAGAAGCTGCCCAGCGAGAGTCCCTGGGCGATCTGCTCCGCCTGCCGCGGCGTGACGTCGAGGGTGATCAGACCGGTGTTCTGCGGCGTGCTCGCGGCGGCGTTGTTGGCTCCCGCGATCGTGCTCTCGGTCGTCGATGCGTTCGTGTTCGTCGCCGTGGCGGTCGCCGTGGTCGAGCCGACCGCGAGCACCCGCACGCTCGGCACGAGGAACGCGCTGACCTTGTTGTCGTTGCCGCCGCTCTTCGGCAGGCCCTGCGAGTCCGCGACCGGACCGCTGTAGATGACGTTGACGCGGTCGCCCGGAGTCACGAAGCCGCCCACGCCGTGGCTGTTGTCGACGGAGATCGTGATCGCCTGGTGGCCCTTCGGCACCTGCGACGAGAACCCGCCGACCTCGGTCGCGACGACGAAGGAACCGCTCACGATGAACTGGCCCTTCGAGATCGCCCCGACGGCGATCTTGTTCGTGAGATCGGCCGCGTTCGACACCGCGCTCGGCGGCAGGATGTTCTTGGGCACCTGCTTCGTCGCGATGAGCCCGCTGTTCAGGGCGTCGGACGCCGCAGTCCCTTGCAAGATGTCGCTCTTGGCGACGAGCACGTCGACGCGCTGGACGTCTTTCTGCGCCCGAGAGTCCGCCTTGTGGGCGTACTCGTAGGACATGTAGGACGCGACGCCGGCCAGCACGACAGCGGCGATCGCGACGAGCACACGCCAGTTCCTCACAGAGATCCCCTTACCTCGGCCCGGTGACCAATTGCCGGATTCACTGGCATTGATCGACCGGCCGAGGCCGGAGTTCACGGTTTCGGGAGTTCCGCTCCCCGATTGGCCCCCGATTTCGGGCCCGTCGGTGGACGAGCGGCGGGTTTGGCGCGGCGGTTCAGGCTTCCGGGGCGCCGCCGTCGGTGGTCTCGGGCGGGGTCTCGGTCTCGGCGGAGGCTGCGGGGTCGGCTGCGCCGGACTCCGCCTCGGGCACCGCCTCGGAGCCCTCGCCGGCCTCCTCGGGCGGAGCCGGAGCCGGGGTCCCACCTGCGCCGGGTTCTCCCTCGAACGCGGGCCCGATGTAGTTGCCGGCCTCGTCGTAGTTGTGCTCGCCGTACATCTCGCGGTACTCGGCGGCGACCGTGCCGCCCTCGGCGGCCTGCTTGATCGAAAGCGAGATCCGGCGCCGCTCGAGGTCGACGTCGATGATCTTCACCCACAGCTCCTCGCCAGGCTGGACGACCTGCTCCGGCGCCTCGACGTGGTGGACCGCCATCTCCGAGATGTGGACGAGGCCCTCGATCCCCTCGCCCACCTGGACGAAGGCGCCGAAGGGCACGAGCTTGGTGACCCGGCCGTACACCAGCTCGCCGACCTCGTGGCCGCCGGCGAACTCCTGCCACGGATCCTGCTGGGTCGCCTTCAGCGACAAGGAGATGCGCTCGCGGTCGAGATCGACGTCGAGGACCTGCACGGTGACCTCGTCGCCCACCTGCACGACCGAGCTCGGGTGATCGACGTGCTTCCACGACAGCTCGGACACGTGGACGAGACCGTCCATCCCACCGAGGTCGACGAACGCACCGAAGTTGACCACCGACGACACGACGCCCTTGCGGACCTCACCGGGCTTCAGGTTGGTGAGGAACTCGTCGCGCTGCTCGCGCTGCGTCTCTTCGAGATACGCGCGCCGGCTCAGCACGACGTTGTTGCGGTTCTTGTCGAGCTCGATGATCTTCGCCTCGAGCGTCTTGCCGACGAACGGGTGCAGATCGCGCACGCGCCGCAGGTCGACGAGCGACGCGGGGAGGAACCCGCGCAGACCGATGTCGAGGATCAGGCCGCCCTTGACGACCTCGATGACCGGGCCGGAGACGACGCCCTCCGATTCCTTGATCGCCTCGATCGTTCCCCACGCGCGCTCGTACTGCGCGCGTTTCTTCGAGAGGATGAGCCGACCGTCCTTGTCCTCCTTCTGGAGGACGAGCGCCTCGAGCTCTTCGTCGAGCGAGACGACCTCGTGCGGATCGACGTCGTTGCGGATCGACAGCTCACGCGACGGGATCACGCCTTCGGACTTGTACCCGATGTCGAGCAGCACTTCGTCGCTGTCGATCTTGACGACTCGGCCCTTCACGATGTCGCCGTCGTCGAACGCGACGATCGTCGCGTCGATCGCGTCGGAGAGCGACTGCCCGTCGAGATCGTCGAAGACGATCTGGGTGTCCTGCTCCTCGATTTCCTCGGCGGGGGCCTCCGGCTCGGTCAGCAGCTGACCGGCCGCTTCCTGCTCACTGCTCGCAGGGGTGTTCGTGGGGGTCGACGATTCCTGGTCCGACAACGTGAATCCGCTCGTTTGCACTCGGGGTCGAGGGGTCGCGGTGGCGCGACGACCTCGCCGCGGCGGCGCCGCAGCCCGACCAGGTTAGGTGCCAGACGGCCGCTCGGCCAGCAGCAACAGCTCGGGGTGCTCGAGGCCGGGCGGATCCCGACCGTAGGCACCGGGTGCCACGCCCGAGACGGAGACGACCTCCAACCCCGCTCCCGCGGCCAGGAGCCGCAGCTCCCGGGGCGTGAAGCACGTCGTCCAGAGGTCGAAGGGTTGCTCGCGGCCTTGTGGATCGCGCAGCACCGCGTGCTCGTGGTGGACGCCGGTGGCGGGATCGAAGGCGTCTCGCCCCTCGAGGAAGCGCACCGCGAAGCCGACGTGGAACGCGCTGAGCGCGAGCCGGCCGCCGGGGCGCAGGGCCGCCGCGAACCGTGCGATCAGCGCGGGGTCCTCGCGCCCGCCGAGCAGCCCGAACCCGCCTTGGCACAGGCAGATCGCGGCGTCGAACTCAGGCGGCTCGTCGAGGTCGCGGACGTCGCCGGCTCGGAACTCGATCGCGAGCTCCTCGGCCGCGGCGGCCGCCCGCCCGAGCTCGAGGAAGTCCTCGGAGTGGTCGATGCCCACGACCTCGATCCCGCGGCGGGCGAGCGCGAGGGCGTGGCGACCGGGACCGCAGCCGATGTCGAGGACCCGGGACCCCGGTTCCAACGCGAGCGCGTCGAGGAGGAAGCCGACCTCCTGCTCGGTCCCGTAGGTGAAGGCGTTCCGGAGGTACGCGGAGCCGAGGAACCGCGCCAGGTCGTCGAACCAGGGTTCGTCCGGGGGCGGCGGAACCGGTTTCACACCGCCAACGGTACTGACGCGCCCGCGCGCGGTCGGCCGATCAGGCGGGCCGGCGAGCGGGAGGCTCCGATCGCGCCCCGAAGTCCGGCGTTGCTCCCCGCGCCGCCGTCAGCTGTGGGTGAACTGGGCGGCGTCGAGGCCGACACGTGCGATCGCGGTCGCGGTGAGCGCGGCGAGCTCGCCGAGTCGGCGCAGCTCCTGCGCGTTGCTCGCATGCATGTACGCCCAGTAGACGCCGATCGCGCCGATCGGCTCGTCGATCACGATCGGGGTCATCACGAGGCTGCGCACGAAGGTGGGCCGGTACACGTCACGGGGGATTCGCGGGTCGACACTGATGTCGGGGACGACCGCGACCGCACCGTTGAGGATCGCCCAACCGCTGATGCAATCGGTGATCGGGAACCGTTGACCTTTCCAGAGCGGGCTCATCGCGTCTTCGTCGGCGAAATAGCACCGGTCGCCGTCGCGGAGCACGAAGGTCGCGCCGTCGGCGTCCACCGTCAGGCGCGCCGCGCTGCGGACGATGGTCTGGATGGCTTCCAAGGTCTTCGCGCCGTGCAGCTGCTCGGCGGCGGTCTCCCACAAGCTCTTGGCGGGCATCGCGCGTCTCCTCGGCCCCCGTTGTGCGGCGCGGCTACGCGCCGGCCTTCACGGGCTGTCGTTCCGGCTCGGGCTGCACCTCACCCCGGTCCGAGCGCGAGCACGCGGCGATGATCATGAGCACCTGGGTGGGCGCCATCACCCGGATGGCCTCACCCGGGAACGCCCACACCGCCGCCCCGTAGCAGAGGGTGAACGCGCCGAGCGCGATGGCACCGTGCGTCACCGGATACACCCAGTCGCCGCGCAGGGCCATGAGCAGCGCGGCGAAGACCGTGACGGCGCCGATGAAGAGGAGCGCGCCCTGCCCGTTGTGCATCGGCAGATCGAGCGTGCGCAGCCAGCCCGAGAGCGGGAAGGCGATCGCGCCCCGACGCGACCTCGCGGGATCCAGGAAGGGGAACTGCCCGACCCTCAGCCGCACCCAGGTGGCCCACGCGAGGTACGGGGCGAGGACCCCCGCCCACTCGGCCAATCCCCGCAAGCCGCGCTCGCGCCACGCGCGCCACGCCATGGGCACGAACGCGATCAACGCCATCTCGCGGGTCAGGATCGCGAGCGCCGCCGCGACCCGCGCCCCCCGGGCCCGGCCGTCGCGCTCGTAGAGATACGAGAGCAGGATGAGCGCGATCACCGTGGGCTCCGCGACGAGCACCGGCTTGATCGAGACGAGCAGCGCGTAGGGCGTCGCGAACAGGAGCAGCCCCAGCCACGGGCTCCGGCCGCCGCGCCGCAGGTGCTCGCCCGCGAGGGCGACCGCGAGCGCGAACGACAGCGCGTACACGCAGGTGAGCGTGAACGGCACCCAGACCGGCCGGCCCAGTGCCGCGAGCCAACCGAGGAACGGGAAGAAGATGCGGCCGAAGCGGTAGGCGACGCCCTGCTCGATCGGGACACCGGGGAACGGGTGACCGGTGCCGAACGGGTGCTTCGCGACGGCGACGAACAGCGGCGCATCGCTCTCGTAGAAGAGCACGTGGCGCCCGACCGGGCCGAGCACGAGGAGTGACGCCGTCACCACCGCGAGGGCGACGCCGCCCACGCGCCACGACGACCGGTCGACGAGTCGCGAGCGGTGCGTGCGGTGCGCGGGCCGCGCGCTCGCTACTTCGCGTCGGCCCAGGTCGCCCCGAAGCCGAGGTCGACGAGGAGCGGGACCCGAAGCTGGCACACCGACTCCATCGTCTCCCGCACGACGCCCTTGACCGTTTCGGCCTCTCCGGTGGGCACCTCGAGCACGATCTCGTCGTGGACCGTGAGGATCATCCGGCTCTCGAAGCGGCCCGCCTCGAGGGCGCGATCGAGATCGATCATCGCGAGCTTGAAGATGTCGGCGGCCGAACCCTGCACCGGCGCGTTCTGCGCCATCCGCTCCCCCATCTGGCGGATGCGGAAGTTGTCGGAGGCGAGCTCGGGGAGCTGGCGCCGCCGTCCGAAGATCGTCGTCGTGTACCCCCGGGCACACGCCTCGCGCACGGTCGCGTCCATGTACGCGTGCACGTTCGGGAAGCTCTCGAAGTACGCGTCGAGGATCTCGCGGGCCTGGTCGGTGGGGATGTCGAGGCGTTGCCCGAGCCCGTAGGCCTCCATGCCGTACGCGAGGCCGTAGTTCACGACCTTGGCGAAACGGCGCTGGAAGGCGTCGACCTTGCTCTCGTCGACGCCGAACACCTTCGACGCGGTGACGGTGTGCACGTCGAGGTTGCGGGAGAACGCGTCGATCAGCCCCGGGTCCTCGGCGAGGTGCGCGAGCACTCGCAGCTCGATCTGCGAGTAGTCGGCGGTCAGCAACCCGCACCCGTCGGCCGCGATGAACGCCTTGCGCATCTCGCGCCCGCCGGCCGTCCGTACGGGAATGTTCTGGAGGTTCGGTGAATCGCTCGAGATGCGACCCGTCGTGGTCGCGAGCTGGTTGAAGCTCGCGTGGATGCGCCCGTCGGGACCGACGAGCGGCGGGAGCGCGTCGGCATAGGTGCTGCGGAGCTTCTCGACCTCGCGGTACCTCAACAGGTCTTCGACGATCGGGTGGTGTTCCGCCATTTTCTGCAGCGAGTCGGCGTCCGTCGACGGCCCGGTCTTGGTGCGCTTCACCGGCGTGAGGCCGAGCTTCTCGAAGAGGATGTGACGCAGCTGCGGCGTCGAGTTCACGTTGAACGGCTCGCCGGCGTGCGAGTGCACCTTCGCCTCGAGCATGCGGCACTGGTCGGTGAGCTCGTCGCGCAACTCTTCGAGAAATTCGAGATCGATGCGGACGCCGGCGGCCTCCATGCGCGCCAGCACGCGCACGAGCGGCCGTTCGAACCGCTCGTACAGCTCCGTCAGCTCGCGCGCCTCGAGCGCCTCGTGGAGCTTGTCGGCGAGAAGAAGCATGGCCGCGGCCTGCCGGCCGGTCCGCTCGGACTCCTGATCGCCGTCGAAATCGAGCGTGCCCTCGACCGCATCGGGCGAGCGCAGCTCGATCGAGAGGTGACGCAACGCGAGGTCGTCGAGCAGATACTTCCCCTCCCCCGGATCGAGGAGGTACGCCATCACCGCGGTGTCCGACTGGAGCGAGCGGATGTCGAGCTCGCCGAGGCCGTGCGCGAGCTCCTTGGCCCGGTGCGCGACGAGCGCCGGGCCACCGGGCGCGGCGAGCGCGGCGAGCGCCTTCGCGACCGGTGGTTCCGACAGCAGATCTGCGGGGACGTAGGTTGCGGCGTCGGTCGTGGTGGCGACACCGATTCCGAGCAGCGCGCTCCGACCGGGCACGCCGGTCCAGCGACCGTCGACGGCGACCCGCGCCGAACCACCGGCGAGCCCCGACAACAACGCCGCCGCCTCCTTCGCGTCGCGAACGCGATGGACCTCGACCTCGAATCCCTCCGCGGCGGGAGCCGCGGCCTCGGTCGCGACGTCGCCGAGCGCCTCGAGGATGCGCGGAAGCAACGTCCGGAACTCGAGCTGGTTGAAGAGGACGCGCAGCTTGTCGCGGTCGAAGGCGCCGAGCACGAGGTCGGCGGGGGTGACGTCGAGCGGCACGTCGCGGCGCAGGATGGTCATCTCGCGGTTCTTGAACACGCGGTCGCGCGCCTCACCGAGGTTCTGACGCTGCTTCGGTGGAAGCGCGTCGAGATGCTCGAAGATCTCCTCGAGCCGCCCGTACGTCGACACGAGCTTCGCGGCGGTCTTCTCGCCGATCCCGGGCACACCGGGCAGGTTGTCGGAGGTGTCTCCGCGCAACGCCGCGTACTCCGGGTACTGCATCGGCGTCACACCGGTGCGCTCGAAGATGCCCGCCTCGTCGTAGAGCGCGTAGTCGGAGACGCCGCGCTTGTTGTAGAGCACGCGGATGTGCGGATCCTCGACGAGCTGGTACGAGTCGCGGTCACCGGTGACGACGACGACGTCGATGCCTTTCGCGGCGGCCTGCGTCGCGAGGGTCGCGATCACGTCGTCAGCTTCGACGCCAGGCTCTTCGATCGTGCGAATGTCGAGGGTGTCGAGCACCTCACGGATGAGCGGCATCTGCGAGCGGAAGAGATCGGGCGTCGCGGCACGTCCGGCCTTGTACTCGGAATCCATGTCGTCGCGGAACGTGCGCCCCGGCGCGTCGAACGCGACGCCGATGAGCTCGGGATGCTCGTCGGCGAGCACCTTCGTGAGCATCGAGGTGAAGCCGTAGACGGCGTTCGTGACCGTGCCCGACGCAGTGGCGAGATCGGTCGGCAATGCGAAGAACGCGCGGAACGCGAGCGAGTGCCCGTCGAGGAGCAGCAGCTTTCGGGTCACGGAGTGAGCGACCCGTCGATCACCTCGCGCGCGACGTCGGCGATCGTGCGACGGGAGTTCATCGCGGTCTTCTGCAAGAAGCGCCACGAGTCGGATTCGCTCATGCCGTGCTCGTCCATGAGCCGGCCCTTGGCACGGTCGGTGAGCTTGCGCGCCTCGAGGCGCTGCGCCAGATCGGCGTTCTCCGACTCCAGCGCGACGAGCTGCTCGTGGCGCCCGAGTGCCATCTCGATCGCGGGGATCAGATCGCTCTTCTGGAACGGCTTCACGAGATACGCCAGCGCACCCGCGTCGCGTGCCTGCTCGACGAGGTCGTGCTGCGAGAACGCGGTGAGGATGAGCACCGCGGCGAGCCGCTCGCCCGCAATGTGCCGGGCCGCGGTGAGGCCGTCCATGCCCGGCATCTTGATGTCGAGGATCACGAGCTCCGGACGGAGCTCGCGCACGAGCTCGATGGCCTGGTCGCCGCGCGCGGTCTCTCCGACGACCTCGTAGCCCTCCTCCTCGAGGATCTCCTTGAGATCGAGACGGATGATCGCTTCGTCCTCGGCGACGACGACGCGCACGGGGTTGCTCACCTGGCGGGCCTTTCGGTTTCTCGGAACGGGTCGGCGGGCTCAGCCCGATGTCAGCTCGGCCGCCATACGGTCGAGAAGGGCATCCTGCTCGCGCTCGAGGTCGGCGATCGAACGCCCGAGCGCATCCCGCTGCCGCCCGAGGGCGTCCGCGTGGCGACGGCTCTCGCGGGCCTCGGCGTCGGCAAGCGGCGTCTCGGACACGAGTGCTCGCAGACGAGCGGCGTCGGCTTCCTCTTCCATGAACACCAGCTGCTCCTGCGCGACCGCGAGATCGGCGCGCAGGCGCCGGAGCCGGTCGCTGACGTCGATGAGACGCCGCTGGAGCAGTGAATGCGTCACGGAGCGCAGTCTACGGGCCGCGGCCGGATCCGGCCCGTACAACGTCGCGGATCCGCGGCGCCGTCACGAGCACGTCAAGAACGGACCGCCCGACGCGAAGAGGGCGTAAAGGCCCTTCCTCGTCCGCCTCGGCCATGCGACAACATCCGGGTGCCTCTCATCCGACCGAGTTCGCGCGTCGCTTCACTCGTCGCGCTCGCCGCGCCGCCGGCCGCGGCCGCGGCATTGATCCCGGCTCGCGCGCACACCGACATCGCGAACATCGCGCTCGGCCTCGTGGTGATCGTCGTCGCCGTGGCGACGTTCGGTCATCGCCCCGCCACCATCCTCAGCGCGCTGTCCGCGGCGGTATGGTTCGACTTCTTCCAGACGCGCCCCTACTACTCCTTCACCATCCGCGGTCACGACGACGTCGTGACCGCGGTGCTCCTCCTGGTGGTCGGCGTCACGGTGGGCGAGATCGCCATCAGGATGCGCCGCCATCTCGTCGCCGCCCGCACGGGAAGCGCCGACATCGCGCACCTGCACGCGATCGCAGAGATGGTCGCCGGCGGCGAGCCGCCCGAACGGGTGGTCGTGAGCGTCGCGAGCGAGCTGAGCCGCCTCCTCGAGCTGCGGGATTGCCGGTTCGAAGCCGGCCCATTCGCAATCGATCACCACATCGCGCGCTTCGAGCGCAGCGGCAACGTCGTCTTCGGCGGGGTCAACTGGGGGGTCGGCACGATCGGCCTTCCCGGGAGGCACGTCGAGCTTCCGGTCGCCGGCTTCGGCAAGGTCTTCGGGCGCTACCTCCTCGTCCCGACACCCGGCCGGCCGGTTTCCTTCGATCGCCGGATCGTCGCGGTCGCGCTCTCAGACCAGGTCGCGGCCGCGTTCGTCGCGGTGACGGCACTCACACCCACGACGGCGGGAAGCGACTCGACCGTCAGAACAGGAGAACACGGTGGCTGATCTCGTCTATCTCGCGGTGATCGTCGCGTTCTTCGCTGTCGCCGCGTTGTTCGTCGGCGCGTGCGATCGCATCATCGGCGCCGACGACGCGTCGGCGACCGACGAGCCGCGCGACCTGACCGAGGAGCGCGCCGCATGAGCTACGACAACGCGGTCGCGCTGGTGCTAGCGCTTCTCGTCACGGTGTACCTCGTGTACGCGCTCGTGTTCCCGGAGAAGCTGTAGATGTCGACCTCGGCGTGGCTCCAGATCGGGTTCCTGATCGCGCTGCTGGCGATCTCGACGCCTCTGCTCGGCAACTACCTCGCGCGCGTCTACGACGGCGGCACCGCGCCGGGTGACCGCGTCTTCCTTCCGGTCGAGCGCGCGATCTACCGCGCCTGCCGCGTCGACCCCGAACGGGAGCAGCGCTGGAACGTCTATGCGCTTTCGCTCCTCGCCTTCAGCCTCGTCTCCGGGCTGATCCTCTACGCCCAGATGCGCCTGCAAGCCCACCTCCCCGGGAACCCGGACCATCTCGCGGCCGTACCGCCCGGGCTCTCGTTCAACTCGGCGATGAGCTTCCTCACCAACACGAACTGGCAGAACTACTCGGGCGAGTCGACGATGTCGTACCTCACGCAGACGACCGGTCTCGTCCTGCACAACTTCGTGTCCGCGGCCGCGGGGGCAGCCGTCGCGGTCGCGCTCGTACGCGGTTTGGTGCGACGCCGCTCGCACACGATCGGGAACTTCTGGGTCGATCTCGTCCGCACCACGACGCGCGTCCTCCTCCCCCTCGCGTTCGTCGGGGCGATCGTCCTCGCCAGCCAGGGCGCGGTGCAGAACTTCCACTCGTCGCGCCACGTCACCACCGTCGAGGGTCAGTCGCAGTCCATTCCCGGCGGTGCGATCGCGAGCCAGGAGGCGATCAAGGACCTCGGCCAGAACGGTGGAGGGCCCTACAACGCGAACGCGTCGCATCCGTTCGAGAACCCGAACCCGATCACCAACATCCTGATCATCTGGATGATCCTCGCCATCCCGTTCGGGTTCCCATGGATGTTCGGGAAGATGGCCGGGAACCGAAGGCAAGGCGTCGTGCTCCTCGCGGTGATGTTCGCGTTCTGGCTCGCGGGCTCGCTCGTCGCGATGCACTTCGAGACCGCGGGGAACCCCAAGCTCACCGCCGCCGGCGCGAGCCAGACCGCGACCGCGACCCAGCCGGGCGGCAACTTCGAGGGCAAGGACACCCGATTCGGCGCGGCCGCGTGCGGCCTCTTCGCCGACTCCACCACCGGCACGTCGACCGGCTCGATCGACTGCGCGCACGACAGCATGACGCCGATCGGGGGCGCAGTGCCGCTCGTCAACATCATGCTCGGCGAGGTGACGCCCGGCGGCACGGGCGCCGGCCTCTACGGCATGCTGATCTTCGCCCTCACCGCGGTGTTCATCGCCGGACTCATGGTCGGCCGAACGCCGGAGTACCTCGGCAAGAAGATACAGGCCGCCGAGATGAAGCTCGTCGTCGTCTACCTGCTCGCCGTGCCGCTCGCGATCCTCGCGTTCGCGGGCGTCTCGATCGTGCTGAAGACGGCGCTGCACTCGCAGCTCAACGCCGGGCCCCACGGCCTTGCCGAGATCGTCTACGCCTTCTCGTCGGCCGCGAACAACAACGGCTCCGCGTTCGCCGGCCTGAGCGGCAACACGCAGTGGTTCAACACGACGCTCGGGCTGTGCTTCCTCGTCGGCCGCTTCTTCCTCATGGTGCCCGCGCTCGCGATCGCGGGCTCGCTGGGTCGTAAGCAACCGGTACCCGCGTCGGCCGGAACGTTCCCTACCGACACGTCCCTCTTCGGCGTCCTGCTCGGCGGGGTCGTGATCATCGTCGTCGGCCTGACCTACTTCCCCGTCATTGCGCTCGGCCCCATCGTCGAGCACCTCGTCGGAAAGTTCTGAGGAGCGCGCATGAACCCTCCGGCCATCGACCAGGCCGCCGCGCCGGAAGACTCGATCCCGAGCGTGACCAATAGGCCCCGGCGACGGCGCGCGTCCGCGTCGATGTTCGATCCCGCGCTGATGAAGCGCGCGATCGGCGACTCGTTCCGCAAGCTCGACCCGCGGCAGATGGCTCGCAACCCGGTGATGTTCGTCGTCGAGATCGGCAGCGTCGTCACGACGCTGTTGTTCGTCCGCGACGCACATCACGCGACGGCAGCGAACAACGTCTTCGTCGCGCTGGTAGCCGCATGGCTGTGGTTCACCGTGCTCTTCGCGAACTTTGCGGAGGCGGTCGCCGAGGGCCGCGGGAAGGCGCAGGCCGACACGCTGCGCAAGACGCGGTCCGAAACCCTGGCGAACGTGCTCCAGCCCGACGGGAGCACGATCGAGGTCCCGTCCAGCAAGCTGGAGGTCGGTCACCGCTGCGTCGTCGTCGCGGGCGAGATCATCCCCGGCGACGGCGACATCGTCGAGGGCATCGCGTCGGTCGACGAATCGGCGATCACCGGAGAGTCCGCGCCGGTCATCCGCGAGTCGGGTGGCGACCGCAGCTCGGTCACGGGAGGCACGCGCGTCCTGTCGGACCGGATCGTCGTGGAGGTCTCGTCGAGGCCGGGCGAGAGCTTCCTCGATCGCATGATCGCGCTGGTCGAGGGCGCGAGCCGCCAGAAGACCCCGAACGAGATCGCGCTCAACATCCTTCTTGCCGGGCTCACGATCATCTTCCTCCTCGCCGTCGTGACCCTGCAGCCGTTCGCGATCTACTCGGGCGCGCCGCAGTCGATCACCGTGCTCGTCGCGCTCCTCGTCTGCCTCATTCCGACGACCATCGGCGCGCTCCTCTCCGCGATCGGCATCGCGGGCATGGACCGGCTCGTGCAGCGCAACGTGCTCGCGATGAGCGGCCGCGCCGTCGAAGCCGCCGGCGACTGCTCGACGCTCCTGCTCGACAAGACCGGCACGATCACCCTCGGCAACCGCCAGGCGGCCGAGTTCCTGCCCTTGCCGGGCGTCTCCGAAACCGAGCTGGCCGACGCCGCTCAACTCTCGAGCCTCGCCGACGAGACTCCCGAGGGGCGCTCGATCGTCGTGCTCGCCAAAGAACGGTACGGCCTGCGCGAGCGCGAGCTCGGCGGCGCAACTCTCGTACCGTTCACCGCGCAGACCCGAATGAGCGGCGTCGACACTGAGGGACGCTCGATCCGGAAGGGCGCGACCGATTCGGTGAAGCGCTGGGTCGAAGAACAGGGCGGCGCCGTGCCGAGCGGGCTCGACCCGATCGTCGAGGGCATCTCCACGAGCGGCGGCACGCCCCTCGCCGTGGCGGACGGCCCACGCGTGCTCGGCGTCATCCACCTCAAAGACGTCGTGAAGCAGGGCATTGCCGAGCGGTTCGCGGAGCTGCGCCGGATGGGCATCCGCACCGTGATGATCACCGGCGACAATCCCCTCACCGCTTCCGCGATCGCGCGGGAAGCCGGCGTCGACGACTTCCTCGCCGAAGCCACGCCCGAAGACAAGATGGCGCTGATCAAGAAAGAGCAGCAGGGCGGCTCACTCGTGGCGATGACCGGCGACGGCACGAACGACGCGCCGGCCCTCGCGCAGGCCGATGTCGGCGTGGCCATGAACACGGGCACTCAGGCCGCCAAAGAGGCCGGCAACATGGTCGACCTCGATTCCAACCCGACGAAGCTCATCGAGATCGTCGAGATCGGCAAGCAGCTCCTCATCACACGTGGTTCCCTCACGACGTTCTCGATCTCCAACGACGTCGCGAAGTACTTCGCGATCATCCCCGCGATGTTCCAGGGCGTGTTCCCGCAGCTCCACACGCTCAACATCATGCGGCTCGACAATCCGCACACCGCGATTCTCTCCGCGGTCATCTTCAACGCGCTGATCATCATGATGCTGATCCCGCTCGCCCTTCGTGGTGTGAAGTTCCGCGCACTCAGTGCCGCGGCCGTCTTGCGTCGGAACCTCTTGATCTACGGCCTCGGAGGGCTCGTGGTGCCGTTCGTCGGCATCAAGCTCATCGACCTGCTGCTGACTGCGCTGGGGGTGCACTGAACATGCGACGCCAACTGCTTCCTGCGCTCCGCATGACGATCGTGATGACGATCCTCACGGGCGCCCTGTACCCGCTGGCCGTCACCGGGATCGCCCAGGGCCTGTTCCGGTCGCGAGCGAACGGTTCGCTCGTGAAGGTGGACGGCAGGGTCGTCGGCTCCTCGCTCCTGGGCCAGAACTTCACGGAAGCGAAGTACTTCCAGCCCCGGCCGTCTGCAGCGGGAACCGACGGCTACGACGGACTCTCGTCGTCGGCGTCGAACCTCGGTCCATCGAACCCGGACCTGCTGAAGACGGTGCACCAGCGCGTGTTGGCGTACCGTCGTCTCAATGGACTTGCCGCGAACGCGCCCGTGCCGGTCGACGCCGTGACGGCGTCGGCGTCGGGCCTCGACCCCGCAATCTCGGTCGCGAACGCGGACCTCCAGGCGCCGCGGGTGGCGCGGGAGCGGGGCCTCCCCCTCGCGACGGTCCTCGCCGCCGTCGGCCGCCACACCCAGAACCGCCAGTGGGGCTTCCTCGGGGAGCGCGCGGTGAACGTCCTCGAGGTCAACCTCGATCTCGACCGCGTCGGCGGCGCACGGAAGTAGCGGCGGCGACCCGTGACGCGCGGCGTGCTGCGGGTGTATCTCGGGGCGGCGCCGGGCGTCGGCAAGACGTTCGCGATGCTCGACGAGGGACGGCGGCGCCACGAGCGCGGGACCGACGTCGTCATCGCCCTCGTCGAGACACACAACCGTCCGAAGACCATCGCGCAGCTGCGCGATCTCGAGACCGTGGCGCGACGCACGCTCGAATACCGCGGCCAGCTCTTCGAGGAGATGGACGTCGACGCGGTCCTCGCACGCAAGCCCGAGGTCGCGCTGGTCGACGAGCTGGCGCACACGAACGTTCCCGGCTCGCGCAACGAGAAGCGATGGCAGGACATCGACCTGCTCCTCGAGGCCGGCATCAACGTCATCTCGACGGTGAACATCCAGCACCTCGAGTCGCTCAACGACGTCGTCGAGCGCATCACCGGCATCCCCCAGCGTGAGACCGTCCCCGACGCGGTCGTGCGCGCTGCGGACCAGATCGAGCTCGTCGACATGAGCCCGGAAGCGCTGCGGCGGCGCATGGCGCACGGCAACGTGTACTCGGCGGACCGCATCGACACGGCGCTCGCGAACTACTTCCGCATCGGGAACCTCTCGGCCCTGCGCGAGCTCGCGCTCTTGTGGGTTGCCGATCGCGTCGACGAGAACCTGCAGGAGTACCGCGAGCGCCACGGCATCGCCGGAACCTGGGAGACCAAGGAGCGTGTCGTCGTCGCCATCACCGGCGCGCCGGGAGGCGACGATCTCGTCCGGCGCGCCGCGCGCATCGCGATGCGGACGAAGGCGCAGCTCATCGGTGTACACGTGCAGGCCGGCGACGGGCTGCAGGGCTCCCGTCCGGGCGGTATCGGGCAGCACCGAGCCCTTCTCGAGGAGTTCGGCGGCCGCTACCACGAAGTCGCCGGAGCGGACACCGCACGCGCGATCGTGCAGGTCGCACGCGCGGAGAACGCGACGCAGGTGGTCCTCGGAGCGAGCGCGCGGTCCCGCTGGGCGCAGCTCACGCGCGGGTCGGTCATCAACGACGTCATCCGCAACGCGGGCGGGGCATTCGACGTCCACGTGATCTCGACGGCCGGTGGCAACGCCGACCGCCACCCGCCGTCGATGCTGCCCGTTCCCCGTCTTCGCCTCGCGTCTCTCTCGCCGCGGCGCCGAGCGATCGGCTTCGCGCTCGCGCTGGTCGGCCTGCCGGTGCTGACGTTCGTGCTCTCGCAGGCTCGCGACCGCGTCGACCTCCAGAACGCGCTGCTGTGTTACCTCCTGCTGGTCGTGGGGATCGCGACCACCGGCGGCGCGGTTCCAGCGGCGCTCGCATCACTCCTCGGCTTCGCGCTGCTCAACTGGTTCTTCACTCCTCCGATCCACACGTGGACGATCGGGAACGGCCGCGACCTGCTGGCCCTGATCGCGTTCCTCGTCGTTGCAGGCGTCATCAGCGTGCTCGTCGACCTGGTCGAACGCCGTCGCAGCGAAGCCTTCCGAGCCCGCGCCGAAGCCCGCTCGCTCGCACGGATGGCCGCGGTCGTGCTCCGTACCACCGACCCCCTGCCCGAGTTGGTCGCAGATCTCGTCCGCACGTTCCAGCTCGACGGTGGTTCGATCCTGCACCCCTCGCGCAGCGGCTGGCGCGTCGAAGCGGCGACGGGAATGCGCCCACCCCATTCGCCCATCGAGGGCTCGGTCACCGTCCCGCTGCCCGGAGACGCACTGCTCGTGCTGAGCGGATCGCAGCTGCGCGCGGAGGACCGCGAGGTGTTCGACGCGTTCGCGACGCAGCTCGGCGTCGCGCTCGAGAGTCGCCGGCTGCAGGCCGAGGCTGCGGGCGCGGCCTCACTCGCGCAGGCGAACGAGATGCGCACCGCGCTGCTCGCGGCGGTGAGCCACGACTTGCGCACCCCGCTCGCGTCGATCAAGGCGTCGGCCACGAGCCTGCTGTCGGACGACGTGTCGTTCGAGCCGTCCGCGCTGCGCACACTTCTCGAGACGATCGACGAAGAGGCCGACCGGCTCAACAGCCTCGTCGGCAACCTGCTCGACATGAGCCGCCTCCAGACCGGCGCCCTCATCGTGCAGGCGCGACCGATCGGCCTCGAAGAGGTGGTGGGGAGCGCGATCGGCGGGCTCCCCACGGCGGACCGCATCGACGTCGACGTACCCGAGAGCCTGCCGCGCGTCGAGGTGGATCCCGTGTTGCTCGAACGCGCCCTCGCGAACGTCGTCGCAAACGCGCTCGCCGCGTCCCCTGAAGGCGAGCGGGTGCGGATCCAAGCCGGTGCGCTTGCCGACCGCGTCGATCTCCGCATCATCGACCGCGGGCCGGGGATTCCCGAAGGCGAGCGTGCCCGTGCGATCCGACCGTTCCAGCGGCTCGGCGACCACCCCAACGGTGCGGGCGTCGGACTGGGTCTCGCCGTGGCGAAGGGCTTTGTCGAGGCAATGGCCGGCGAGCTCTCGATCGACGACACGCCGGGTGGAGGGTGCACCGTGCTCATCAGCCTTCCCGAGGCCACGCGTTGACGAAGCTGCTCGTGATCGACGACGAGGTGCGGTTCCTCCGCACGCTCGCGATCAGCCTTCGCGCGCGCGGCTACGACGTCGAGACCGCGTCGAGCGGAGAAGCGGGCCTCGAGGTCGCGGCCCGAACGCACCCCGACGCGATCGTCCTCGACCTCGGCCTCCCCGGCGTGAGCGGGCTCGACGTGCTGCGCGCACTACGAGGATGGACGGCGGTTCCGGTCGTCGTGCTCTCCGCGCGCCACGAGGAGCAGACGAAGGTCGAGGCGCTCGACATCGGCGCCGACGACTACGTGACCAAGCCGTTCGGAATGGACGAGCTTCTCGCGCGGCTGCGCGCGACGTTGCGGCGAGTGGTCCCGGGACAGGACGAGCCCGTCGTCACGACACCCGACTTCCGGCTCGACCTCGGTGCGAAGCGGGTGCAACGGTCGGATGGCGAGGACGTCCGGCTCACGCCGATCGAATGGGGCATCGTCACGACGCTCGTGCGCAACCGGGGCCGGCTCGTCACGCAGCGGCAGTTGCTGCAGGCGGTATGGGGACCCGAGTACGGAACCGAGACGGAGTACCTGCGGGTGCACCTCGCCGCCATCCGCCGCAAGCTGGAACCGACCCCGTCGCGTCCCCGATACTTCGTGACCGAAGCGGGCATGGGCTACCGCTTCGAATGGACCGACGCGTCAACGTGACGCCGCGTCGACCGGGCACGACGGGAAGGTCAGCGCATGAGCGATTCGCTGCGGGGCAAGCTGCTCGTCGCGACACCTGCGCTCACTGATCCGAACTTCGACCGCACGGTCGTGCTCCTGCTCGAGCACGGCGCGGACGCCGGCGCGCTCGGCGTCGTGCTGAACCGACCGACCGCGACGACGCTCCACGAGGCGCTGCCCGACTGGGCCGACTTCGCGTCGGCCCCGGCTGTCGTGTACCTCGGTGGACCTGTCGCGCTCGGCACGATCATCGCCCTCGCCCGTACGTCGGGCGACGGGCCGTTGCGCGCAGGGCACGATGCGATGCAACCCGTCACCGACGGGCTCGCGGCCGTCGATCTCGCCATCGATCCCGCGGCCGTCGTCGGATCGATCGGCGGACTGCGCGTCTGGAGCGGCTACGCCGGATGGGCGCCGGGCCAGCTCGAAGGCGAGATCGACGCGAGCGGATGGTTCGTCGTCGATACCGACGCGACCGACATCACGACCGCGGACCCCGAGCATCTCTGGCGCGACGTCCTCGCGCGCCAACCGGGCGCGCTCGGATGGTTCGGCAACTTCCCCGACGATCCGACTCAGAACTGAAGGCGGGACCGGCAAACCACCGCTGCAGGGCCACCGCGTCCAACTCCTGACTTTCGGCCCTGGGGCTGCCGCTGCACCGTTCGTACCATCCGCGGTGTCAGGAGTCGGTGGTTTCACACCACCCGGTCGGAGGGCAAACCATGAACAGGTTCGCGAGAGACGGAGGAGTTCTGGTGCCGGACGGTCTGGGCAATCCCGACGACGCGCCGGACGCGGACCAGATCGAGGAGATGTTGACGGCCGACTCCGCGACAGCCGCCGACGAGCTCGACCAGGAACCGCGTATCGACGTCGCACCCGAGATCGCGGCGTTGCATCTCGACACGCGTGACGCCGACGAAGCCGACGTGCTCGAGCAGTCGATCGAGATCCCCGGCGACGACGACGAGTACCGCTGAATCGTCACGCCGGCGCGTGCTCAGGAGACCGGGCGCGAACGCACCGGCGTCACGGTGATCTCGCCGCAGTGCAAGTTCGGAATCGTGCCCCCGTAGACCTGCAGCGACCCGCCGGGGCCGGTGACGAGAAGTCGCTCCGAGGTCCCGGGCGGCACGATTCCCAGCGCGCTCGAGGTCGGGCACACGAGGTTCCCGTACCCAGTACGCGTCGGGAAATGGATCGCGAACCACGCGCGGCCGCGCGCCGCGATGCTTACGACCGAGAGGGGTGCGGACTGGCGCGTCACGGTCGTCGGCAATTGCTGGCCCTGCGCGCCGACCAACTGCACGCTCGGGTAGCCGGTCATAGCGCACGCGAACGGCGACACGTTCTGCAACGCGTAGGTGTAGCCGACCGAACCGGCGGCCCCACCGCCCGACGCCGCGGCGTCGTAGCTCGCGACGAGCTGGTTACCGCGGCACGACGGCGGGGACGAGACCGTGGTGACGATCCAGTACCCGTGGCCGTCGGGTGTCGCGGTCATGCCGACGACGGGTTCGCTCAGGTCGATGTTGCCCGTCGACCCGAAATAGTGCGCGTCGCCGTAGCTGAAGATCCCTCCGTCGGCCGCGACGAACCAGTAGCCGTGCGAGTCGGGCGACGCGGTCATCCCGACGACGGGCTGGTTGAGGTGCAGGTTGCCCGTCGACCCGTAGAAGTGCGCGTCGCCGTAGCTGAAGATCCCGCCGTCCGAAGCGACCAACCAGTACCCGCGGCCGTCGACAGTCGTAGCCATTCCGACAACCGGTTGGTTGAGGTGCATCGCGCCCGTCGAGCCGTAGAAGTGCGCGTCGCCGTAGGCGAAGATCCCGCCGTCGGCGGCCACGAACCAGTAGCCATGACCGTCGGGGGTCGCGCTCATGCCGACGACCGGCTGGTTCAAACGGATGTTGCCGGTCGAGCCGTAGAACTGCGCGTCGCCGAACGAGAAGACGCCGCCGTCCGAAGCAACCAACCAGTAGCCGTGACCGTCGGCGGTGGCGGCCATCCCGACGACCGGTGCGTGCAGCGCGTGGCCGAGCATCGATCCGTACGCGACTGCGTTGCCGAACGGGAACACCGCGCCGTCGGCGCTCACCAGCCAATACCCGTGACCGTCGGGCGTGCGGGCCATGCCCACCACGGGTGCGCGGAGGTCACCGGCCGGAACCGACCCGTAGAACGCCGCGTCACCTTCGTTGTAGACCCCCTGCGACGGCCCGGGAGTCGTGGTCGGCGCGAGCGCGCCTGCGGCCGTCGCGGCCGCGAGCGTGAGGCCGATCGCGAGGACCAGGGTTGACACGGCGGCAACCAGGCGGGACGGCGACCCGATGGCTCGATGGCGCTTCGGCGTGGTGACCACGGCACCCCTCTCGTCGCGACTCATCCCGTTCCCGCCGGGTATACCCGCCCGCGGCCCGAAGCTACCGCCCCTGACGAAAGACGGCCATCATCAGTTGTTCATGCGGTCTTCGCGCCGTACGGGCGTGCGAGCGCGCGAGTCGAAAACATCGTATTCAGGCTGCGATTACGCTCCCCGACCGTGAAGGAGCAAATCCGCCTCGCGCCCGACGAAACGGCCGATCGGAACGATCACCCCTTCGCCGCGGTCCGCCCCCGACGCGGGGTCGACGAGCTCTTCACGAACATCCAGCAGGCGCTCGTCGCGTACACCGGGCAGGCCGACCTCAAGGCCAACATCGTGATCACGACGTCGTCGCTCGTGCTCACGATCGTCGCGACGCGCTGGAGCGAGCACTCGTTGCGCCCGGCACTCGGCGCGGTCGCCATCGGAACGCTGTTCGCGCTGCTCACCGCCATCACGGTGGTGATCCCGAAGTTCCGTCTCCCGCGCCGCGACGACGTGCGTCTCGATTTCGAGACGCACGAGAACCCGCTCTTCTTCGGCCACTTCGCGTCGATGCCGCGCGAGCGTTTCGTCGAGGTGATGGCCGAGATCGCAACCGACGACGCCGTGCTCTACGAAGCGCAGGCCGTCGACGTCCACGACCAGGGCAGGTACCTCGTCGAGAAGAAGTACAAGCACCTGCGACTCGCCTACCTGTTCCTCGGCCTCGCGTTCCTCGCGGGCGTCGTCGCGCAGGTCGTCACGTCACTCGCATAGCGGCGTCGTCGCGTCCGCGACGACGCCGTCGGACCTAGCGAGGGATGCGTGCCTCGAGCGCGTCGCGGATCGTCGCTCCGAGGACCGGAACGTCGGTGACGAGCTTCGTGAAGTCGGCGCCGAAGAGCTCCAAGAGCCGCACCGGCGAGGTGGCGGTGACGGTCGCCGTGCGGCGGGTCGTCGCGAGAATCGACGCCTCCCCGAAGAAGTCGCCGGGGCCGAGCTCCGCGAGCAATGCGTCACCGCGGGTCACCGCAGCCGTGCCCTCCTCGATGAGGAAGAAGAAGTACCCGCTGCCGCCCTCGTTCGTCAGGTGGCTGCCGGCCGCCGCGTGCCGCTCCTCGAGCTTGGCCGCGACGAGCTCACGCTCCGCATCGGTGAGCGGCGCGAACAGCTCGAACCGCTGCAACGTTGCCGGGTCGACCGCCATCCGGATCCTCCGCACTCGACGTCGTGAGCGCGGCGGATCGTAAGACCAGGATGCGAGTGGCGATCTTCGCGTCACCTGCTGTTCACCCGGCCGTGGTCCAGCCTTCACCGGGCATCCAACCCGCGTGGGCAGAGCACCTGTTCACCCTCGTCGACCGGCGTGCCCGAGGTGGGAGTCGAACCCACATGCCCTTGCGAGCAGCGGATTTTGAGTCCGCCGTGTCTGCCATTCCACCACTCGGGCCGAGATCCGAATCATGCCAGGGCCACGCCGGGACGCGGGTACGATCGATGCCGATGGCGGAGTTTCTCGCTGGGGTCATCGCGGGACTCGCGGCCGCAGGGCTGCTGGTGATCGTGCTGGCTCCATCCCGACGCTTGCGGGCCGAGGCCCGGCTCGACCAGGAGGTCGAGACCCGGTTGCTCCTCGGCGTCGACCCGGAGTCGAGTTCTGACGCGCCTCCGCTCGACGACGCGACCCACGACGACTTCGACCCTGCGGAGATCGCCGCGCTGCGCCAGATCGGCACCGAACGCTCGTCGAACCGCCGCAAGGGCCGTCGGCGCTGACCGCGACGCTTTTCGGGCTCAGGCGATCGCGAAGAGGAGCCGGGCCCGGCAGCTCAGTGCACCGTCGACCGTCGCCTCGCCCGCGCCCCAGCCACCGCGGGCGCTGAGCCGCTCCATCTCGACCCGCAGCACGAGCTCGTCTCCCGGTCGCACCACCCGCCGGAACCGCACCGCTTCGACGCCGCCGAAGAGCGGCAACGCGCCGGCGTAGCGCGCGTCGCTGAGGATCGCGATGCCGCCGGCCTGCGCCAGCGCCTCGAGCTGCAACACGCCCGGGACGATCGGGTTCCCCGGGAAGTGGCCCGCGAGGAACGCCTCGTCGCCGGTGATCCGCCAGCGCGCGACGGCGAGGCGCCCGGGCACGAGCTCGTCGACCGCGTCGACGAATCGGAACGGTGGTCGGTGCGGCAGCAACGAGATCGGGTCGTCGGTGGGCATGCGCCGATTCTCCCTCGCCGTCGAGCGCACACACCGCGTTCGTCACCCTGCGCACCGTGCTGAGCCCGGAGGAGCCGGGACGTGTTACTGGCCGTTCACAAGCTCGCGACCGGCAGGCAACGAGATCGGACGACGGTGGTGACGGGACACACCGGTGTAACCCCCGCACCCACGCACCGGTCGAAGCCCCACGTCCGCCAGCCTGGAGGTTCGATCGTGCGCGTCGCCGTGGTGTTCCCCGGCCAGGGAACCCAGTCGCCCGGAATGGGTCGGCCCTGGAAGGGCCACCCCGCGTGGGCGGTCGTCGAGCGCGCCGAGGCCGCCCTCGGCGAGGACCTCGCCCCCCTCCTCCTCGACGCCGGAGCCGAGGACCTGGCCCGGACCCGTAGCTCGCAATTGGCCGTCCTCCTCACCAGCCTCATGGCCTGGGAAGCCGCCGGCCCGGTGATCGCCGCCGACCCCGAGATCGAGGTCGTCGCCTTCGGCGGCCACTCGCTCGGGCAGGTCAGCGCCCTGGTCGCCGCCGGCACCCTGACCCTCGACGACGGCATCCGCTTCGCCGCCCGCCGAGCCGAGCTGACGCAGGCGGCCGCCGACGCCCACCCCGGCCGGATGGCCGCCCTCCTCGGCGCCACCGAGGAGCAGGCGGGGCAGGCCTGTGCCGCCGCCCCCGACGCCTGCTGGATCGCCAACGACAACGCCCCGGGCCAGATCGTGGTCGCCGGTACACCCGCGGGCCTGGATTCCGCCGTGGCCCGGTCGAAGGAACTCGGTGTGAAGCGCGCGATGGCACTGCCGGTCGGCGGCGCCTTCCACACCCCCCTCATGGCGGATGCCGTCCCCGGCCTCGAAGCCGCCCTCGCGCAGCTCTCGCTGCACGAGCCGAGCGCGCCCGTCGTCTCCAACGAAGACGCCCGCACCTACACCGACGCCGACGGATGGCGCGAGCGGCTCGCCCGCCACGTGACCCACCCGGTGCGGTGGCGCTCCTGCATGATCACCCTCGCCGAGCTCGGCGCCGACTCGTTCCTCGAGATCGGTCACGGCTCGATGATCGCCGGCGTCGCGAAGCGCACCGTCGCCGCCGTTGCGGTGCACGGCATCGCCACACCCGAAGCTGTCGACACCCTCGGAGGTACCCGGTCGTGAGTCCCACCCTGCACGGAGAGTTGCTCGAGGTGCCGGAACGCATGATCGTCGCCCCTTCGGTCGGAGTCTTCCAACCGCGAGTCGATGCCACGGGCGTCGAGGTCGCGGCGGGCGAGACGATCGGCGTGCTCGAGGGACCTGGAACGTCGATGCCCGTACGCAGCCCGTTCCGCGGCACACTGATCGGCATGCTCGCCCACCCGGGAGAACGGCTCCGCGAGGGACAGCCGGTCGCGTGGCTGCGCGTCGCCTGAGGCCCATCGCGTGAGACTCGCCGACGCGACCATCGTCGGCCACGGCATCGCCGTCCCCGAAGGTCGCCTCACCAACGCCGATCTCGAAGCGCGCGTCGACACGTCCGACAAGTGGATCGTCGAGCGCACAGGTATCCGCGAGCGCCGCGTCGCCGGCCCCGACGAGACCACCGCGTCGCTCGCGGTCGCCGCGGGCGCCGCGGCGATCAAAGACGCCGGGCTCACGCCGACCGAGATCGACCTGATGATCATCGCGACCGCGACGCCCGAACAACCGCTCCCCCACACGGGCGCCTTCGTGGGCGACCGCCTCGGCCTGCGGTGCGGTTCCTTCGACCTCGCCGCCGCGTGCGCGGGCTTCGTGTACGAGCTCGTCGTCGGCGCGAGCATGCTGAAGACCGGCTGCAAGAACGTGCTGCTCGTCGGGTCGGAGACGCTCTCGCGCATCATCGATCCCCTCGATCGCGGCACCTGCATCCTCTTCGGCGACGGTGCCGGAGCCGCGGTCATCGCGCGGTCGGAAGGCGACCACGGACTGCTCGCCTGGGACCTCGGCTGCGACGGCGCCGCAGCACCGCTGCTCGGCATCGCCGCCGGGGGCTCGAGGCTGCCGGCCACCACCGAGACCGTCGCGGCCCGCCAGCACTTCCTCTTCATGGCGGGCCAGCAGGTGTTCAAACGGGCGGTGCGCGCCGTCGTCGACTCCGGCAACGCGACCCTCGAGCGGGCCGGCGTGTCGACCGCCGACGTCGACTGGTTCGTCCCCCACCAGGCGAACCTCCGCATCATCGAAGCCGCGGCGTCGCGACTCGGCATCGCTCCCGAGCGAACGGTGGTGAACATCGAGCGCTACGGGAACACGTCGTCGGCGTCGATCCCGCTCGCGCTGTTCGAAGCGGTCGACGACGGGCGCGTGAAACCTGGCGACCTCGTGCTCCTTTCAGGGTTCGGGGCGGGGATGACGTGGGCGAGCGCGCTGCTGCGCTGGGGACCGGCATGAGCGTCGATGCGCTCGACGCGCGGCCCGCGCTCGTCACCGGAGGTTCGAAGGGCATCGGCGCGGCCACGTGCCTCGCGCTCGCCCGCGCCGGTCACCCCGTCACGTTCTGCTACGGCCGCGACGACGACGGCGCGCACGCGACGGTCGCCGCCGTCGAGGCCGCGGGCGGCAAGGCGCTCGCGGTGCGCGCCGACGTCGCCGACGCGGAGGCTGTCGACCGGCTCTTCGGTGAGGCCGAGGCCGCGTTCGGTCCCGTGCTCGTGCTCGTCAACAACGCGGGGATCACCCGCGACGGATTGCTGGTGCGCATGACCGACGACCAGTGGGACTCGGTCCTGCGCACGAACCTCACCGGCGCGTTCCACACGATCCGCCGCGTGACGCCCGGGATGATGAAGGCCCGGTACGGCCGGATCGTCAACGTGTCGTCGGTCGCCGGCCACATCGGCCAGGCCGGCCAGGCGAACTACGCCGCCGCCAAGGCCGGTCTGCTCGGCCTGACCCGGTCCGTCGCTCGCGAGCTCGCGCGCCGCGCGATCACCTGCAACGCCGTCGCCCCGGGCCCGATCGCGACCGAGATGACTGCGACGATGCCAGACGACTGGCGCCGGCAGGCGGAGGCGACCGTCCCGCTCGGCCGCTTCGGCACGGTGGAGGAATGCGCCGGCACCATCGCGTACTTGTGTTCCGAGCCCGCCGGGTACGTCACCGGTGCGCTGCTGCCCGTCGACGGCGGCCTCGGCATGGGCCACTGAAGCCCCGGTTCCGGGTTGCCGATCACCTACCATTTCGCAACCATCCAGCCACCAGGAGGACACCACCCATGGAGCGCACCGAGGCTCTCGACGCGATCCGTGACGTTGCCGTCGAGGTGCTCAGCGTCGAGCCCGACACCGTCACCGAGGCGGCCCGATTCAAGGAAGATCTCGAAGCCGACAGTCTCGATCTCGTCGAGCTCGTGATGGGACTCGAAGAGCGCTTCGACATCGAGGTGCCCGAGGAAGACCTCGAAGGGGTGACCACGGTCGGCCACGCCGTCGACATGGTGCTCGCGAAGGTGGGGTGACACGCCCATGACCGCGCTCGACCACCGAGGTCGGGTCCGCGTCGCGGTCACCGGTCTCGGAGTCACCACCCCGGCCGGCACCGACCTGGACTCGTTCTGGCAGACGCTCACCGCCGGGCAATCGGCGGCGGGACCGATCACGCTCTTCGACTCCACCGATCTCTCCGTGAAGTTCGCGTGCGAAGTGCGCGACTTCGACGTCACCGCGTACGTCGGTCCGAAAGAGGCACGGCGCCTCGACCGCTCGACCCAGCTCGGTGTGGCCGCCGCCGCAGACGCGCTCGCCGACGCGGGCGACGTCGCCGCGGACCCGGCACGATGCGGCGTCGTCATGGGCGGTGGCGTCGGTGGCCTCGCGACCCTCGAGGAACAGGTGATCCTGCGGCACGAGAAGGGGCCGGCGCGCGTCAGCCCGTTCCTCGTTCCGATGATGATGGTGAACGCGACCGCGGGCACGATCGCGATGCGCTTCGGCTGGACCGGACCGAACCTCTGCATCGCGACCGCCTGCGCGGCGAGCGCCAACGCGATCGGCGAGGCGGCGCGGATGATCCGTTACGGCGAAGCCGACGTGATCCTCGCGGGCGGCGCGGAGTGCTGCGTCACGCCCACCGCGATGGCCGCGTTCGCGCGCATGACGGCACTCAGCCGACGCAACGACGACCCGACCCACGCGTCGCGCCCCTTCGACGCGGACCGCGACGGGTTCGTGATGGGTGAGGGCGCGTCAGCGCTCGTGCTCGAGTCCTATGACCACGCCGTCGCGCGCGGCGCGCACATCTACGGCGAGATCGCCGGATACGGGCGAAACGCCGATGCGTACCACATCACCGCGCCTTCGCCGGGTGGTGCCGGCGCGTCGGCGTGCATGCAACTCGCGCTCGACGACGCGGGGTTGCGTGCGAACGACATCGCGCACGTGAACGCGCACGGCACGTCGACACCGCTCAACGACGCGGCCGAGGCGGAGGCGATCCGCAAGGTGTTCGGCGACGCTCCCCCACCGGTCACCTCGACGAAGGGCGTCACCGGGCATCTCATCGGCGCCGCAGGCGCGACGGAAGCGGTCGCGTGCCTCCTCGCGATCGCGAACGGTGAGGTGCCGCCGACGGCCAACCTGGAGCACATCGGCGACGACATCCGGCTCGACGTCGTCGCCGGTACGCCCCGCACGGTCGCGGCGGGTCCCGCACTCTCGAACTCCTTCGGCTTCGGCGGACACAACGCGAGCCTGATCATCATCCCGGCGTCGTGACCGCGGCCGTCGCGGTCGGCGCCCGGGCCGATGCCGCGGCGTCGGCGACGCTGCGCGAGGTCGACGGCCGGCCGGTCGCGTGGTTTTGCGTCGCGGGCGGTGAACACCACGGCGCGCTCGCGGCCGCGGGCGCGGCGGCGATCGCCCGGGCGGTCCGGCTCGGTCTCGACTCCTGCATTCCGATCGTCGGCGTGCTCGACACGTCGGGCGCGGAGCTGCGCGACAACGTCGCCGCGCTCGACGGGTGGGGGCGCATCGCCCGTGCGATGGCCCACGCGTCGGGCGTCGTGCCCACTGCGTTGGCGGTGATCGGGCCGTGCGTGTCGGGACCCGCGCTGCTGCTCGGGCTCGCCGACGTCGTCGTGATGACCGACGACGCCTTCGCGTACGTGAGCGGACCCGACTCGGTCGTCGAGTTCACGGGCATCGACGTCGACCGCCACACCCTCGGCGGCGCGTCGATGCACAGTCGCCGCAGCGGCGTCGCGTCGCTCGTCGTCGAGACCGCCGCGCAAGCCGAGGACGCGATCGCCGCGATCCTCTCCTACCTTCCGAACCATCACCTCGACGACCCGCCGCGCTTCGACGACGGCGATCCCGCCGATCGCCGCTGTGACGACGCCCGCAGCGTCGTGCCCGCGGAGCCGAACCGGCCCTACGACGTGCGGGGCGTCGTCGAAGACGTGCTCGACCGCGACTCGTTCCTCGAACTGCGGGCCGAGTACGCGCGGAACCTCGTGACCGGCTTCGGTCGCCTCGCCGGACAGTCGGTCGGTGTCGTCGCGAACCAGCCCGCGCACCGCGCCGGGACCCTCGACATCGAGGCGTCGCGCAAGGCCGCCCGCTTCGTCGCGTGGTGCGACGCGTTCAACGTGCCGATCATCACCTTCGTCGACACGCCGGGCTTCGAGCCCGGCCGCGACCTCGAGTGGCGGGGCATGATCCGGCACGGCGCCCAGCTCGTACACGCGTACTCGGCGGCGACGGTCCCCCGGATGTGTGTCGTGCTGCGCAAGGCGTACGGCGGCGCGTACATCGTGATGGACTCGCGCGGCGTCGGGAACGACGTGTGCCTCGCGTGGCCGGCCGCGGAGATCGCGGTGATGGGCGCGGCGGGTGCGGTGCAGATCCTGCACGGCCGCCGGCTCGCCGCCCTCGACGCCGGCGAGCGTCCGGGGCATGAGCAGGCGCTGATCGACGAGTACGACGAACGCTTCTCCAACCCCTACCGCGCCGCGGAACGCGGGTTCGTCGACGCCGTGATCGAACCGGCGGAAACCCGCCGCGTCCTCACGAGCACGCTCGCCGTGCTGACGACGAAGCGCGACCGCGGCCGGCCGCGCCGGCACTCCAACGGACCGCTCTAGGGCGGCGATTCGGACAGGACGCATCACTCATGCTGCTCGAGAACCGCAGGATCCTCGTCACCGGTGTGCTCAACGACGCGTCGATCGCGTTCTCGGTCGCGCGGCGCGCCCAGGAGGAGGGCGCGGAGGTTGTGCTCACGTCGTTCGGGCGGGCCATGAGCCTGACGCAGCGCGCGGCGCGGCGGCTGCCGGCGCCGGTCGAGGTCGTCGAGCTCGACGTCGCCGACTCCGAGCACCTCTCGTCGCTCGCGTCACGCGTAGGAGGCCGGCTCGACGGCGTGCTGCACGCGATCGCGTTCGCACCGGAGTCGTGTTTGGGCGGCGGCTTCCTCGACGCGCCGTGGGACGACGTCGCCGTCGCGCTCCAGGTGTCGGCGTACTCGTTGAAGGCGCTCGGTGTGGCGTGCCGGCCGCTGCTCTCGGCGGGCGGCTCGATCGTCGGCCTCGACTTCGACGCAACCCAGGCGTGGCCGGTCTACGACTGGATGGGCGTCGCGAAGGCGGCATTGGAGTCGACGGCGCGCTACCTCGCACGGGACCTCGGTGTCGACGGAATCCGCGTCAACCTCATCGCCGCCGGGCCGCTGCGCACCATCGCGGCGAAGAGCATCCCCGGCTTCGACCAGTTCGAAGCGGTGTGGTCGGAACGGGCGCCGCTCGGCTGGGACCTGAAGGATCCCGAGCCGGTCGCGCGCGCGTGCGTCGCGCTCTTCTCCGACCTGTTCCCCGCGACGACGGGCGAGATCATCCACGTCGACGGCGGCTTCCACGCCGTCGGCGCCTGACCCGATCAGCGCGCCGCGAGGAGTTGGTCCCTCGCGCCGCCTCGTAGTGCTCGTTGTTTGACACGAGCAACTCCATCATCCGGCGTTCGTGAAACCAATGGCGCACAGGTCCGGTGGCTCGGATGGAGTTCTTGAACGGGCGGACCGATCAAGGGAACAATCACGAGCGGGGTCGTTCGCGGTGGCGACCGGTGGCGAAGAGGGCGGGGGAACACAGTGGGCGGGCTCGGCAGATCGAAGTCGCGGCGTATCGGCATCCTCTTGGCGCCGGTGATCCTGTGCATCGGTGCGAGTTGCGGCGGCTCGTCTGCTCCGAGGTCCGCGTCGTCGAGCCCGTCGACGCACGCCACGACAACGACGACGACGATCGCCGCAACCACCACGACCGCCGCGGTCGAGCTGACGAACTGCGACCTGTTGTCGCCCTCCGAAGTCGGTACGCAGTTCAAGCTGACGATGCAGCGAGCAATCGAGACGGAGACCGGCCTGTGTCGCTACACGCAGGTTGGTGGCGCGCCCGGTGATCTCAACTTCTCCGTGAGCTTCAAATCGCCCGGCGGGCGCAGCGCATACGAATCGTTCCGGAGCCTGTTCACGTTCGTGCCGAGTCCCAGTCAGGTGCAAGCGGGAACGGAAACGGCCGTCGACGGACTCGGCGGTGACCGCGGGTTCTTCGCCGCGGAGCTCGGCGGAAACTACGACTGGGCCACGGAGTCGTTGGCTGCCGACACCTACGTCTCGTTGCAGGTCGGCGGCCAGACGTTCCTCAACGGGATCACGACGAGCGCGCAGGCGACACAGCTCGACAACGAGATCACCGCGCTGATGAAGCTCGCGCTGCAGCGCGCGACTCAGCACACGAAGGCGCCGGCGTCATGAGGTTCTGCAGGCGCAACGTGGTCAGCCTGTCCGCGGGCACCTTCGTCGGTGGCCTGGCTCTGTGCATCGTCCTGCTCGTCGTCGCACAACCCGCGTTCGCCGGAGAGTGCGGGGGTGGGACGGCGGCGTTCGGAAATCCCGGAGAGCACCATGCAGTTGGCGAGCAGGTCTCCACCGGCTTCTTCGAGCCGACCGGCGCCGACAAGTTCTCCGGGACGGTCGACTGGGGCGACGGCAAGAGCTCGCACTTCGAGTTGAACCAGCGCGTCGTGCACACGTACACGAAGCCCGGTACCTATCACGTGACGTTCAGCGCGAGCGGCACGGCACACTTCTGCGCGATCGGCGGTGGCAACTGCTTCGACGAGGCATGCAGCAACTCGAACACGCCGCTCTGGACCGAGCAGATCACCGCCGGAGGCGCGACGCAGACATCGGCAAGCGAGCCGGCGACGAACGGCGGGACGCATAAGCAGGCCGGGACGTCGAAGCAGTCCTCCGACCTCTCGATCAACTTGGTGGTCATCTTCGGGGTTCTCTTCGCGGTCGTCGTCGGCGCGGGCGGGATCACGCTGCACATGTACAACGCCAACAACAAGCGCGAGCAGGCCGTTGTCAGCTGGCTCCAGAGCCTGGGTGCCTCGCAGGAGGACGCCGACGACGTCGTCTTGAATTGGGTCATCCACGGCCAGTTGCCGGAGCCACCGATCAAGGGCGGCACGAAGTTCCTCTCGCCCAACGACCCGTATCCGTTCGACGACCTCACGCCGAAGCAGCAGGCCCGCCTGCGCAAGTCGCTCGAGAAGAAGCTGCCCGACATCATGGGCGGGGGGACGCAGAAGGTGTCGGTCGAGGGCTAGACCGGCGGAGTTGCTCGGCGCGGCGAAGGGTC
>CAVXFZ010000024.1:0-8378 GCA_963761175.1 uncultured Actinomycetes bacterium
ACGTCGTAGTACGGGATGCCGAGGCGAGAGCGGCCGCGCTGGTGTGAACGCGCGAACCGGATGTCGACCGCGCGCTACGCCGCCGGTGCGTGCGCTTCGATCTCGCCGGGGAGGAAGGCCGTTCGCGTTGCGGCGTCCACATCGATGATTCCCGCCGCGACGAGCGCGTTCAGGGACGTTTCGATCGTCTGATTGCCGGCGGCGATCCCCATCTGCATCGCATTGCGCAACTGGCGCGTCTTGCCTTCGCGAACGAGGTTGCTCACGGCAGGGGTCGCGATCAGCACCTCGTAGGCGGCGACGAGGCCCCCGTCGATGCGGGGCACGAGTCGCTGTGCGACCACCGCGGACAGCACGCTGGCGAGTTGAAGCCGGATTTGCGACTGCCGGTCGGCAGGGAAGACGTCGATGATCCGGTCGAGTGCCTGGGGCGCATCATTCGTGTGCAGCGAAGACAGCACGAGGTGACCGGTCTCCGCGAGCGTCAGCGTCGTCTCGATGCTTTCCGCGTCGCGCATCTCGCCGACGAGCACGACGTCGGGGTCCTCTCGCAACGCCGCGCGCAGCGCCCGGGAGAACGACTGCGCGTCGATGCCGACCTCGCGCTGGTGTACGACGGCCTGGCGGTTCGAATGCAGGTACTCGATCGGGTCTTCGATCGTGATGATGTGGCACGGGCGAGTTGCGTTGATCGTGTCGACGAGCGTCGCCATGCTCGTCGACTTCCCGGAGCCGGTCGGACCGGTGAAGAGGATGAGCCCCTGTTGGAGGCGCGTGAGGTCGCGTACCGGCTGGGGCAGCCCGATCTGCTCGAAGCTCGGGATCTCGTTCTGCATCAGGCGCAACGCGAGCGCGCGGTGCCCGCGTTCGTGGAACGCGTTGGCGCGGAACCGGCGGTCGGAGTGAGAGAACGCGAAGTCGATGTCGCGATCTGCTTCGAACTGCTCGCTCTGCGCGTCGTCGAGGAGCTCGGCGAAGATGCCTCGGACCACATCGTCGGTCAGGGCGTCGAAACCGGTCGACACGTTCGTAGCGCGCCGTCGAGTCGGATCAGCGGGCGGGAACCCGCAGTGAGGAGCATGTCGGTGCCGTCCTGCTCGATGACGGCGGCGAGGAGTTCGGAGAGCATTCGCGGGACCTTTCGTGCGAAGGGGCGATGGTCAGAAGCGCCGGCCGGCGAACGCGTACGGGCCGGGCGTCACGGCGTTCCCGAACGGGTCGGTCACGGCCGGGTTCGGCGTGTAGGCGACCGTCTGGGCCGCGACTCCGGTCGCCGTCGCTCCGCTGGAGCTCCCGAGCGAGACGCTCAGCGTGAACGTGCTCGCGGTGTAGGAGAGCGAGCTGTGGTTCTTCCCCGAGCCCGAGAACGTTCGTGTCGCCGTCACCCAGTTCGGGGTCCCGAGATCGAGCGTGCCGAACCGCAACGACGGGCACGAAGTCGACGACACAGTGAGCGTGTCGTTGCCCGTCGTTCCGTTGTTGTTGGTGATGGTCACCACAATGTCCTTGTTGCCGGAGATCGCCTGGTCGCCGCTGCCCGACCACGCCGTGCACATCGTGCTCTCCGCGATCGCCTTGTTGAAGACCACTGCCACCGTGTCTCCCTTGTCGATCGTTCCGGCGGTTCCGCCGTTCGCGACCGAGACGTCGGTGACCGTCAGCGGCACGCTGCCGATGGTCAATGCGAAGCTCTTCGTTGCCGTGGCGCCGGCGTTGTCGGTAGCGGTGACGGTCACGGTTGTGCTTCCCGGAGCCGTGGGGGTGCCCGAGATGGTTCCCGAGGCGGGCCCGATCGACAGGCCGGTCGGTAGCGACGTTGCCGACCACACGAGCGGCGCAGTCCCGCCGGACGCCGCGACCGTCGTGCTGTACGCGACACCTTGTGTCGCGGCCGGCAGCGCCGTCGTCGTGATCGCCGGTGCCGGGTTGACCGCCGTCGTGTACGTGCGCGAGGCGCTCGCACCGACCGTGTCCGACACCGTGACCGTCGGCGTGAAGGTTCCCGCGCTCGTGGGCGTGCCGGTGACCGCTCCGGTCGACGAGTTGATCGTCAGCCCGTTGGGCAACCCCGTCGCCGACCACGTGAGCGGCGCCGTCCCACCCGCGGCGCTCACGCTCGTGCTCGGATACGGCCGGCCAACTGTCCACGACGCCAGCGACGCGGGTGCGCTGATCACGGGCGCGGCGTTGATCGTGAGCGCGTAGGTGTGTGACGCGACGTCGCCGATCGAGTCGCTGACGGTGACCACGACCGTGAACGCTCCCGACGCGGAGGGCGTTCCGCCGATGGTGCCCGTGAGCGCCCCGATCGTCAGTCCCGCCGGCAGCCCGCTCGCCGACCACGTGTAACCGGCGCCCGAACCGCCGGTCGCGGTGACCGTCGTCGACGGGTACGGATGGCTGCGCGTCCAGGTCGGCAGGGCCGCGGGCCCGGAGACGCTGAGGCCGACGGCAGGGGGTGTGCCGGCCGTGATCGTGTGCGTTCCCGCGATCGAGATCGTCTGCGCGACGATCGCCAGATATGAGCTGTCGGCGGTACCCGCGAGGGACACCTCGGCGCCCGGCACGTACAGCGTGCCCTCGAGGTCAACGGCCGCGCCGCCTTGGGTCGACCACGTGTTGGTGTCCGTCTTGGCCTGCCAGATCGAAAGGCCGGCGTAATCGCCGCTCGTCGGCGGCGACAGCGTGGTCGTCGAGTTGCCCGACAGCGCCATCGCGCCGCCGGCGACGTAGAAGAACACGCCCGAACCCGTGATCGTCCCTCCCGTGATCGTGAGTCCGTTGCACCAAACGTAGGTACCGGGCTCGAACACGGTGTTCGACGAGAGGCTGAGCGCGGCCGTGTACACGCCGGGGTGGTAGTGGGTCGGGTTCGAGCCGGTCGGCGCCGGGTGGGTACCGCCCGCGCAACTCCCGGCCGGCGGGGTCAGGCCGGCGAACGGGTCGGACAGCGGCGTCGAGTATCCCGTGATCGGCGACGGGCAGACGCCGCCGGTGCACGTCCCGCCGTCCAGGATCGACGTCGGCCCCGAGATGAAGTCGACAGCACCCGACGCGGACATCGCGTTGCAACTGCCGGAGTCGGTGGTGTTCACGATCACGCCGCCGTAGACGCGTGCGCCGGGAGTGCCGTGCAGGGAGAGGCCGGTCGCACCGGCGGAACACCCCGAGCCGCCTCCGAGCGCGAGCAGCGGTACGAGCTCCGAAGTCGAGAGCGACGGCGCCGTCTCCGATTCGGGGCGGACGCTGGCGGTCAAGGTGTACGAGTACGGAGTCGCGGAGTTCACGGGCGTGTTCGTCGCCGTGAGTTGGAGACTCACCGCCGTGGGGAGCGCGGTGCAGTCGGCGGGCGAGCACGACGCAGTCGCGGATGCGACCCAGCTGCCGAGGGTCAGGACGGCCTCGAGCGCGCCGTCGTGGCAGGTGCGCCGCACGAGCTGCTTCGCCGACGAGTCGTAGTAGTAGTCGGCGACGCGCGTCGTGCTCGTCGTGGGCGCCGAGCGGTCGAGCCACCGGAATCGGATCACGAGCACGCCCGTCGGGTTGGTGCACCCGGCGTCGTCGGTCAGCGACACGCCGAGCGACGGGTCGCCGGTACCGGTCGACGGGTTCGTTCCTCCGGCGGCTTGCGCGTCGCGCGTCAGGTAGGCGGCGATGATCTGCGCGTCGTTCGACTCGCGCACGCGCTGGTTCGCCGTCTCCGAGCTGTTGATCGCGGTGACGAATGCCGAGCTGACGGCACCGGTGACGAGAGTCATGAGCACCAACGTGATCACGAGCTCGACGAGCGTGAAGCCCGACTGGTCGTTGGTCGCGACGCGTAGGCGGCGGAACAACCTCATTGGTTCACGCTCCACGACTGCACCCAGGTACGGCTCACGATCGTGCCGTCCGTCTGGTAGTTGATCTGCGCCCGGACGATGCTGGTGCTGTCGGTGCACGCGACGCCGGTGTCGACGCACGCGTTGAAGATCACGTTGCGCTGGAGAAAGCCACCGCGTGTCAGCGTCGAGGCGTTGGAGCAGTCGACGCGGATGTCGACGCCGTCGACGGCGTCGGCTCCGTCGCGCAAGTCGGGGCCGCCACACGAGCCGAGCCCGACGTTGGCGACCCCGCGAACGTGTGCGATCGCGTACTCGACCGCGCCGTCGGCGGCGTACTGCCGGTTGCGCACGGAGTCGAGCACGCCGCGGTCCTTGATCCCCGAGGTCACGAAGGGAATCACGCCGGCGCTGAGCGCGCCGAGCACGACGACGACGCCGATCGCGACAAGGAGGGTTGCGCCCCGCTCGTCGCGCCGAGCGCGCAGGCGCGTCATGGTGTTCTCACGTCGATCGAGAGGGTCTTGGTCGTCCCGTTCGGCAACGTGACCGTGAGCTCGAGCGCTTGGACGGCGGTCGCCGGAGCGGGGCATGGCTGTGCCGACAACGGGTTCACCGAGAAACCCGTCGGCGGCGTGTAGCTCACCGAGTACGTGCTGGAGACATCCGCGCACTGCGACCGGACAGCGGTCTTGGTGGCTTCTGCGTAGTCGCGCAGCGTCGCGTCGGCGGTGACCAGTTCGCGGTGGGACTCCGAGGCCTTCGACGTCGTCGAGTTCGCGGCGAAGAACGCGCCGATCACCGCGCCGATGATCACCAGCGCGACGCAGATCTCGGCGAGGGTCTCACCGCGTTCGTTCCGACGGGTGGGGGGCATGCGAAGGCCTCTTCGATCGAGGCGTGCGGCCCCGGGGCGCTGGATTCCGCCCCGGGGAGCCGCGCGCGATCAGCTGCAGGCGTACGTCGGGGGCGATCCCACCGTCATCGTGAGCGTCCAGTCACTGCCGTGCGTGATCGTGGTCGTCCCGACCGTCGTGCCCGTCGCCGGGTCGAGTACCGGGTTTGCGCCAGTGGTCATGACCGTGAAGTCCGCCGGGTACGCGCCGTTGTTGTTCGAGTAGTACACGGCGGTCGCCGCCTTCGCCGCGTCGAGCGACACGGTGCAGGCCGAGTTCTTCGCGTTGTTGTTGAGTCCGCCGATGCCGACGATCACGACGGCCGCGAGGATCCCGACCACGACGACGGCGATCAGCAGCTCGATGAGGGTGAAGCCCTCTTGGGTCCGTGCCTTCTTGATCCGTTCGTTCATTGCTTCTGTTCCTCCCTGAACAGGTCCCGCTCGGGACGCTGATTGCCACGCCCCGGAGGGCCCTGATGTTTCAGGTCTTGATCTGGTGGTAGACGCTGTACATGGCAGCGATCTGTGCCACCGCGACGAATCCCACGACGCCACCGACTACGACGATGACGATCGGCTCGAAGAGGTCGGTCGCCTTCTTGAGCCGGTACTCGAGCTCCCGCTCGTAGAAGGCGGCGGCGTTCTGGAGCTGCAGGTCGAGCGAGCCGGTGCTCTCGCCGACTCGGATCATCTGACGCGCCGCGGCGGGGAAGATGCCCGCCGCTGCGATCGGCCGCGCGAGACCCTCGCCGCGCATCATCGATTCGCGCACCGTCGCGAGCTTCTTCTGGAAGACCCGGTTGTTCGTGCTGTCCGCCGATACCTTCACCGCGTCGGGCAGCGGCACCCCCGTCGTGACGAGCGTCGCCAGCACTCGGCAGAACCGCTCGACTGCGATGAGGTGAACGAGGTTTCCGATCGCCGGGAGCCGCAGCAACGCCGCGTCGCGACGGGCCTTGCCGTGCTTTCCTCCGAGCACCGCATAACCCACGACCGCCAGGCCGACGAGCGTCGCGATGATCGCGAACCACCAGTGGCCGACAAAGTCGGTGAAGCCGAGCAGGATGCGCGTCGGCAGCGGCAGGTGCGCGCCGAGGCTCTGGTAGAAGCCCTTGAACTTCGGAAGCACCCACATCGACATCACGACGACCGCGAGGATCGCCAGTGCGAAGACGAACGCCGGATAGGTGAGCGCGCTCTTGATCTGGCGACGCGCGGCCATGTCGCGTTCGAGGTAGCGGGAGAGCTGGTCGAAGGCGTCGTCGAGTTGCCCGGTCAACTCGGCCGCGCGCACCACCGCGATGTAGTAGCCCGGGAAGACGCGTGTGTGAACGCTGATTGCGTCGCCGAAGCTGGAGCCGCCGCGCAGGCGCTGCTGGACGTCGGCGAGCACTTCCTGCATGTGCTTGGAAGGCGCCTCTTCGGCGACGATCGCGAGCGCGTCCAGGATCGGCACGCCGGCGCGGATGAACGATGCGGCCTGCCGCGAGAAGTTCATGACCTCTTCGGCTTTGACCGGACGGCCGACGAAGAACTCGCTCTTGTACCAAGGCGTGCTCTTCTCTTCCTTGGCGCCCGTTTCGAGGATCGCTTCGGCGCGCGGCGGGCTCAACGTCGGGCTCATTCGATTCCCTCGTTCACGATCACGTGTCTCACGACTTCGTCCAGGGTTGTGACGTCGTCCTCCACCATGCGCAGCGCCTCGGTCTGCAGGGTCCGCAGACCTTGCAGCTCCGCGAGCTCACGCGTGTGACGCGGTGGTCGACCATCGACGACGCACTGCCGGATCTCGTCGGTGACTGCGAGAACCTCGTAGACCCCGACGCGGTCGAAGTAACCAGTGTTGGCGCAGAACTGGCACCCGCTGCCCCGCAGCCATGTGGTCTTCTCGCCGCCGCCGAGCTTCCGGAACATCGTGGTCTCTTGGAGACTCGGTTCGTACGGCGCGGCACACGACTTGCAGATCCGGCGCACGAGCCGTTGCGCGACCACGCCGATGATCGCCGACGTCACAAGGTAGGGCTCGATGCCCATGTCGAGCAGCCGGTACAGCGAGGAGACCGCGTCGATCGCGTGCACGGAGGTGAAGACGCGGTGACCGGTCAGCGCCGATTGCACGGCGATGCGCGCCGTCTCGGCGTCGCGCACCTCACCCACGAGGATGACGTCGGGATCCTGGCGCAGGATCGACTTGAGCCCGGTGGCGAACGTGAGGCCGGCCTGGTCGCTGATCTGGATCTGGTTGACCTGGTGGAACACGTACTCCACGGGATCTTCGATCGTCATCACGTTGATGTCGGGTCGGTTGATCTCCGACAACGTCGCGTAGAGCGTGGTGGTCTTGCCGCTGCCCGTCGGTCCGCCGACGATGACCATCCCGAACGGCGAGGACACCAGCCGCGAGTACACGGCACCCGCCTCGCTCGGCATCCCGAGGTCGGACAGGCGGTACAGAGACTTCATCCGGTCGAGGAGCCGGAGCACCGCCTTCTCGCCCCAGATGGTCGTCGTGGTCGAGACGCGCACGTCGAGGGAGCGGCCGTCGATCTCGGTTTCGAACTGGCCGTCCTGTGGCCGGCGGCGCTCGACGATGTTCATGCCCGCCATGATCTTCAGACGGCTGACGAGCGCCTGGCCCATCTCCGCCGGCAGCTCGATCGCCTCTTTGAGGGCGCCGTCGATGCGGAACCGCACGCGAAGGTGATGCTCACCCGGCTCGATGTGCACGTCGGACGCGCGGTCGCGCAACGCCTGCGTCAGGATCTTGTCGACGACCTGAACGATCGGCGCGTCGGCATCGGCGAACGCGTCGACTGCCGCCGGGTCGAGCTCCGCGGCCTTCTCGCTCACGCGGAAGGCGTCGATGTCGGTCTGCACTGCCGACAACGCGCGATACGTCTGGTTCACCAGGCTCCGCAGTTGCGTCGGTGTACCGAGTGCGATGCGCACCCGGGTGACGGGAAGGCTCCGAAGGACCTGGCGCACGCCGGCGTCGACCGGATCCGCGATCACCACTTGGAGGGTGCCGTCGGCGATGGAGAGGGGCAGAACGTCGTGGCGGTGTGCGACGCTCGCGTCGAGCAGCGCCGTCGCCGTTCCCTCTGGCCGTACGCTGCGCAGGTCTGCGAGTGGCACGTGAAGCTGCTCGCTGAGCGCACGGGTCACGTCGGCTTCGTCGAGCAGGCCTCGATCGAGCAGGCGGGCGCCGAGTCGCCGCCCGCCGGTGTCACCTGCTGCAGCCTCGACCGCATCGCGCGAGACGCTTCCCCGCTCGACGAGGAGATCGCCGATCCGCTCGCCCGTGTGAGAACGTGAGAGATCGGGCTCGAGGAGGGCCACCGCGACCAGGTCCGCACCGGGTTCGGCGCTCCGTCGGCGCCTCAACGGGGGCACCTCGGGGCGGTGACCGCCGGGCGTGCCAAGGCGCGCCGTCCGGTTCGCCCCTCGCGCGTGCGCGTCGGCTGCCGGCGCGCGCGCCGACGCCCACGATGCTCGATGCCCACCACGTGTTCCGCCCTTACCCCGCTGGGCGGTCAGAGCCGCTCCCAGTCACCACGCAGAGTAACATTTCTCCTTACAAATGTCACGCTTTGCAGTGGAAAAACCGCGAAGCGTGGCGACACCTTGAGGTATCGGGCGCCCTTCGCGCGGTGCGCGCG
>CAVXFZ010000025.1:0-145387 GCA_963761175.1 uncultured Actinomycetes bacterium
GTAGGAGTGCCCGAAGGCCCGCCGGAAGGCTCAAGCGCACGGTCACCCAAAACCATGGGGGCCGAGAACTCAACCTCAGGTGTTCGCCAACACTTGCATGCAGGGATTCCGGATCGACGTTGAGCCGACAAGATTTGCGCCGACTCGCCCGAAGGCGAACAATCCTCGCTGACCAGAAGGCCGGTTCGCGTTAGTCGCAAACAGGTGCGGCACCAGCTCGACACTCAATCCGGTACGGCGCACGATCTTGTAGTTGGAAAAATCGCCGACGCAACAGATGTTCCGCGGCCCCAGTCGTACCCGAGAAGTCCGGGAAATAGGCGTCGTCGTAGACGGGCCGTGCCGAACAGATTGTGTACCGCACCCTCAACCAGCGTCGCGGTGAACGCGTTGTAGTTCTGCGTCTCACCGAACTGCCGGGATCGTGCTGATCGTCGCGCCACATCATGATCCACGATCCGCGGCGGGGGTATTTCCGCGCCGAGGTTGTTCCACACTGAGTAGAGATCGGCGCCGAGAATGCGCCGTCCGTGCCAACAACCGTTTCCGTCGAGGTCTCCGCGGTCGCCGCGGTAGAAAATCCCCTTCGGTTCGGTGGTTCCGTTCCCGGACGTGAACTTGCTCAGACACACGTCGTCGTAACCGTCCGCGAGGAGACGGGCCATCTCGGCTTGGAAACCGGGCCAGTGGAGTAGCCACCTCGATGCTGTAGGGGATGAACCCTCGAGCCATGAACACGTCGACTGTCGGCTGCGCCAGCGTGATGCTGTCGTCTGCTGACTTCCACGGCCTCCGTGTCGAAGCTGAACGAGACACCCGCCGCCGAACACCCCTCCACTGGGCCGTCGTGATGTCTTCGACATTCGCGATCTGCAGAACGGATTCGACAGTTCCTGATCCGTCAAGATCACGGACGGGTCAATGAAAACAGGTAGAGCGAACCCGCCGACGCATCCTGTTCGGACTGGGCTCGCACCACGACACGTTCACCGACATCGCCGGCCGCTCCCGCGTCGCTCATCTGGATCGCGGCGACACCTGCGTCACCGGACATGATGAGCTTTCCGAACCCACTCAGATATTCGCTTCGGCTCAAAACCTCGAACTGCTTCGCGTAACGGACATCCTTACGGATCAGCTCCGCCTGCCGGTCCTGCGCCCACTGGTCGACATCGTGTCAACCCGCTCCAGCGCACGGAGCGCGTTCGCCGTCGCGTCGTTCACGAACGCCCGCTCGCTGAGACTCAGCGATTCTCGGCATCCCGTCGAGCATCCGAACCTCGCCGTTCGCGAGCCCGGCGCGAATGCGTCGGCCTGCACCTGCACACGCTTCGAGCGTTTCGGGCTCGCCCGCGACCTTGTCACGCTGACGGAGCGTCCGATCCCAGCGTTCACGGACGCCGGGGTGGTCACGGTCTTCGCGGGCATGAAGTCCCCGCAGTTCGCTGTCGAGCCGACGAGCTTGTCGCGCAGCTCATGTAGCCGAGCCATCGTCAAATCTCCTGGAGCCTCGCACACGGCCCTGATGCCGGCGCGCTCGAACGGTGTATGCACGTTCGCCGTGGCTCCGAGAGGCCCCTGGCGTCCCGGCGGTCGATCGGTGACACTCCCACCCGATTGCGGCGGTCCCGGCTGGCGAGGCGCTCTCCGCGTCGGTGCCGGTACGGCCCTGGGTTGAACTGTCGGCCATCATGGTGGCCCACGGTCGTTCGATTGTGAACCTTCCGAATCTGAACGGCCGTAGACCGGCAGCTCGGCAGGCACGTCACAGCACGAGCAGCGCCACGCCCACACGCCCGGCAGGACGTCGCCCGCGTCCTCACACACGAGCGCCGAGGATGGAGAGCCGCACACCGGACACGCCCATTCGGCCACGCTGGCAGGCAACCGCCGCCGCTCATCCACCGGATTCGCCTCGTTCCGGGCTATGCACGCGCAGTGTCGGTCTATGCACTCTCCGGTGCATAGACCGGGGGGTCGAGGGCCGGCCCCACAGAAACAGCCCGAGAGAGAATCAAACGATGCGAGTGTTCGAGGGGCGTGCGCTTGGGCCGTCAGCGAGGCCCGCCCCTATCCGCCCGGGTGCATAGCAGACTCATCGGCTTGGCCTTTCGGTGACGCCTCCGGCATGCGAACAAAGCGAAAGAAGCGAAAGAAGGTTCGGAAGGCTTTGTTCGCTTGATTCGCTTTTCTCGCCTATGAACGTGCGCTTTCACGGGCCGGCCTCCGGTCGGTTGATCACCGTGACCGCGAGGCCGCGTTGCTCCAGGGTCGTGATCGCCTGGTCGAGTGCGGCGGCTTTGACGTGACCGGTGAAGAGCGCGTGGAGCGCCTTGCGGGTCGCGGCCTTCGGCGCCCACGTACACGCAGGTCGTCGAGGATGCGATCGGCGATCGGGTCACCGGTCGGACGTTGCGAACAGTTGACGCGCGCGCTTACGCGTCGGCGTGGCGCCACACCGCGTAGGCGGCGGTGACGTGCTCGACGTCGATCTCGTTCCTGCCGTCGAGGAGCGCGAACACGAGCGAACTTACGGAGCATGTGCGCCGAGCTGCGGGCGGTGAGCACGCCGACCATGCCGGCGTCGTCGCGAGACTCCACGTAGCGGTAGATCGTCGCCCACCAGTTCTCCCACGGCCGGCGTGCGGGCGACGGTGCCGACCGCATCGGGCCGCGTCGAGACGTTCGCGAACTCGCTTGACGTGCGAATCAAGCGAGCGAAGCGAACAACCTCCATCGGGGAGCAGCCGGGTGCGTTGCACAATGTGGAAACGGAATCTGTTCGCGAGGCCGTTGGCCATCTCCAGCTCGGGGTCAAGACGCACAACCAACTCGGCTTGGGTGACGTGTCCAAGGATGGAGACGTGGGCGCCCGGTCGCCTTCAGCGGTTCGCGGCACGTCATCGTGGCGAGTGAGCCGTCGTCCCATGCTCGACGTACCACCTCGCTGAGAATGTTGTGATCGCGGCTTCACGACCTTCAGCACGCTGGAGAACTCCTCCTCGACGGCCATGAGGCGACGATCGGCGCTGCCCGGGGTCGTCGTGCTGAGGTCGGGATCGCGGACTGCGAAGATCAGCCCCTCACCCAGGAGAGCCCGCCCTTGTTCCGTTCGGTCGTCCAGTCGGGATCTGCGGCCACGAAGATCGGCTTCAGCTCCGAGTGCGAGAGCCCTTTTCGTGCTCGGGACGTCGCACCGACCAGTACGACAAACTCGCGAGCACGATGCGGAGAACGTCCGACCATCACGTGCGGGCTCGGCCCGACCGCGTTACCGAAGCTGACGAGGAAGTCGACGAGCAACGCCGCGGGATCAGCCTCACTCGTCGATGCGATCTCGAGCGCGATCTCACCGGCGGGCCCGTAGAACGCGTCGTCGCCCATGACAGGCAGGTGGCTCATGCGACCACCTCGTGGTTGACGAGACGATGGAGCCAAGCGCGTTCCTCAGCCTCAGCGGCGAGCAGAACGGCGAGCTCGTCGTCATCGACGTAGCTTGCGATCGCGTCCTCGACGATCTCCACCAGCATCCGCGGCGGTAGCGCCTCGGCCTCGACGGCCAGCGGGAATCCATACGGGCGCTTCGGTTCGGTGCCGGGCAGGTCGAGTGCGACCACCTGATCCCAGGTGACTCCCGAGACGCGACCACACGATGTCGTCGAAGGTGTCGGCAGTGAAGTCACGGAGCCGATCCGCGAGCCGGGCTTCGATGTCGAGCCCGTGCGGGTCGTGGTCGCCGACGTAGAGAACGACCGGCTGCCGGCATGGAGTCGCCCGCCAGTTCTCCGCCGCGTTGTACCACGAACGTCTCCGAGCTGAACCCTCTCGTCACCATCAGCGGGACGCCCACCGGTACGTCATGCCGGTGATCGTCGAGGCGATGCTGTCGGATTCGCACCACACCTCGACCCGGTACGGCGACGAGCGCCACAGATCCCGCCGGTACAACCGGGCGGTGTCGTCGAGCGCCTCCTGCACCGATCCCCACATGTCGGGCACCCGCATCCATCGGGTGCTGTCGACGATCGCGGAGTACGCGATGTCCCCCGACCGGCGCAGCTCCAGGACCAACGTCTGCACCTTGTCGTAGCCGGGGTCGTTCTTCGTGATCCCCGGCATCCCCGCGACGACCGAGCGGTAGAAGAGGTGACGCACCGAGCATGGTCCGTGCTCGGCGGCGAGGTCGGCGAGCATGAGCCGACGCACCTGCATCTCCGCCTTCGTCGCCCGCCGACGTTTACGGGGCTCGCCCGATAAACGATGAACCGTGGCCTCGGCCTCATCCGCGATCAGGTCGAGGAGATCGGCGCGAGCACGCTCATACTCCGGAACCACGACGGTCCGGTAGTGCTCTTCGATCCGGTCCATCTCAGCGTCGAAGGCGGATCGGGCCGCACTCATGACGTCCGCGCCGCGGGAGCTCGTGGTCGGCGTCGAGGTCGCGCAGCTCGTGGAGGATCTCGCGCAGCCAACGTCGAGCGATCGCCTCCGTCCGCCCCAAGCCGATCAGAAAGCGGCGCCGAGCCGGTAGAGCGTCGAGATCGCACCGCGGAAGCGGCGCTTCGCCTCGGCCAGCTCTGTGACCGCGATGCGCGACGCACCTGCGCAGCCTCGTCGTCGTCGAGTGCATGTATCGTTCGCATCGGTCGTCCTCGCCGTGATCGAGGGTGGTCGGGTCACAACGACGGCGCTGTCGGTGGCGCCGTCGTTCGCGTTCGGGCGGCGTCGATGCCGAGCGAGCGTCGAAACGCCACGAACAGGCACGAGCAAACGTCGTCCGTAGCGCACCGTGGGAAGTGAGCCGTCCTGCGCGGCCCGGTACGCGGTACGCACGTCCGATGCCCAGGAACATGGCTGCCTCATCGACGGTGATTGTCGGGCGAACGGTGGGGTCCGGAAGCGTGGGTGAGGTCGTCATGCGCCCACCATGACAGTGAGACGCCAGGGTTTCAAGCGGTACGGCCGTACCACGCCCTGCAAAATGGTGGTACGGCTAGTGATTGCACGGCATGGGCACGGCTGGTATCGTGGCGTCTCATGAAGGTGACCGTCACGAAACGTCCACTCGGCATCGCGATCGTCCTGCCGGATCGAGGCGTCGCCGTCCCCCTCCCGGCCGTGTTCGAGGTCCGCGATCCGGCCCTGGAAGGCATCACCGTCACCGGAAGCCTCGGAGCCGATCCGGACGGCCTCTCGGTGACGGTCGATGAACTCCGCCTCCACCGTGAGCCGGGTGGCCCGTCACTCACCGCGCAGCACCTACGCCGCGTATCCATCCCACAGATCGAAGAGGCGGCGATCGCGGAGCTCGGTGTCCCGTGGGATGCGTCGTCGAACACGATCGACGAGAGCACGTTCGCGGCCCTGACCGCGTCCGACGTCGCGAGCCTCCGCGGCAAGCGTGGAGAGCCGACGTCACCGGAGCTACTGAGCGAGGTCGCTCGCTCGATCGGAACGCCACACACACGCCGACGATGGCGGTCGTCGCCAATTTCGGGTGGCCGCGCAGCACCGCCTCGCGGCGTATCCGTGAAGCCCGCGACGCGGGCCTGATCGAGGGGCCGAACGGATGAGCGTCGACGACACGCGCCCGGCGCAGCACCGCCGAACCGGTGAAGAACGCGGCCGGCAGGTCGGTGTTCCAGCTCGACGTCGGTACCGACCCGCGCACGGGCAGGCGTCTTCGAGTCCGGCGCACGTTCGACACCCGGAAAGGCTGGGTCACGGAACTGAACCGCCTGCGTTCGACGTGCAGGACGGCACGCACGTCGAACGTCGCAACCTCACCTTCGGCGGCTACCTCGAACAGTGGATGGAGAGCCTGCCGGCGGCGGGGCTGCGTTGGACGACGATCGCGAGCTACGAGCGCACGCTCCGGCAGCGAGTGATCCCGGCTTCGGAGCGATGAAACTCCAGGCCGTCTCGCCGCTCGACCTCGACCGCTCTCGCGGGCACTGCACGCGGCGGGTCGGGTCGACGGTGCAGGTGGCCTGTCGCCGCGATCGGTGCGCTACACGCACGCGATCGTCACGCATGCGCTCGGCGACGCGGAACGGAAGGGGTACGTCACGCGCAACGTCGCTCGTGCCGCGACCGCGCCAGCCGGGATTCGGCGAAGCGGCGCGCGCTGCGAACGTGGTCACCGGCCGAACTCTCCGGTTCCTCGACCATGTCCGCGACCATCGGCTCTACCCCTGGTTCCGTACCGCGGGGCAATCGGCGGGATTCGACGCGGCGAGCTATGCGGTCTCCGTTGGATCGATGTCGACCTCGACGCCGGCGGCTCGCCGTGCGCCAGTCGCTCACGACGAAGGACTACGCGGTGATCCTCGGTGAACCGAAGACGAGCCGCGGGCGCCGGTCCCTCGACCTTGACCCGGAGACCGTCGCGACGATGCGCGCCTGGAAGGCGGCGCAGAATCGTGAGCGACTGCTCCTCGGGCCGGGATGGGAGAACCGGCTCGGTCTCGTGTTCACACTCGAGAACGGTGCACCGATTCACCCCAACACTGTCGGGAAGATCTTCGACACACCGGTGAAGTCGGCCGGGTGTACCGAAGATCCGCTTGCACGACGTCAGGCACACGCACGCGACGCTGCTCCTCGCTGCCGGAGCCAACGCAAAAGTCGTGTCGGAACGCCTCGGGCACAGCTCCGTCGCGTTCACGCTCGACACGTACGCGCACGCGATGCCGGGCCAACAAGCCGACGCCGCGGCCGCCGTCGCGCGCCTCGTCGACGGCGCGAAATGACGCTGTCGCAAAGCCGCTAGCGAAATACGGAATCGCGAAAAATTGTGACAAAAATGTGATTTTGGGGGCCGCAGGGACGCATTTCATGGCGTCTGACCTGGGAAATGAAGCTCCGGGGGAGAGACTCGAACTCTCAACCTAGCGGTTAACAGCCGCTTGCTCTGCCGGTTGAGCTACCCCGGAACGGCCCGGACGGCGCCGGGCACAATCGCTGAGGTTACCAGCGCACCGCCATCTCCATCGGCGAGAAGGAGGGGCCTCGCAGCAATGGGCCCGGATCGACTACAACGGCAGGATGCAACGACGCACCGCATTCGCCGCCGGCCTCGCGCTCGGGTACTACTACGGCACCAAGGCCGGCCGCGAGCGCTACGAGCAGATCCAGGCCGCGCTCGACGACCTTCGCATCATGCCGCTCGTCGAGAAGGGACGCGCGCTCGTCGAGCTCGCCGTGCTCCGGATGCAGGAGACCCGCGACGATCGCGGCGCGACGGTGTTGCCGTTCCCGAACGCCGCGCAGGGCTGACGGGTCGCGCGCCGCAGCCGGCGCGGGTCAGGTGCCTTCGAGATAGTCGCGGAGGCGTTGCGAGCGCGTCGGGTGGCGCAGCTTCGCGAGCGTCTTCGATTCGATCTGGCGGATGCGCTCGCGAGTGACGCCGAACTCGCGCCCGACTTCCTCGAGCGTGCGGATCTGCCCGTCTTCGAGGCCGAAGCGCAGGCGCACCACCTGCTGCTCGCGCGGGTTCAGCTCGCGCAGCGCCTCTTCGAGATCTTCGAGGAGCAGCTTGCGGTCGGCAGCCATCGCCGGCGCGATCGCGGTGGGGTCCTCGACGAAGTCGCCGAGGAAGCTGTCGTCTTCTTCGCCCACGGGCGTCTCGAGCGACACGGGCTCCTGCGCGATGCGCTGGATCTCGCGCACGCGATCGGCGGTGAGCTCACACTTCGCGGCGACTTCCTCGACCGTCGGCTCGCGCCCGAGCTCTTGCAGCATCGCGCGCTGCACGCGCATCACCTTGTTCATCGTCTCGACCATGTGCACCGGGATGCGGATGGTGCGCGCCTGGTCGGCGATCGCACGAGTGATGGCCTGGCGGATCCACCACGTCGCATAGGTGGAGAACTTGAAGCCCTTCGTGTAGTCGAACTTCTCGACCGCGCGGATCAGGCCGAGGTTGCCCTCCTGGATCAGGTCGAGGAGCGCCATGCCCCGGCCGACGTAGCGCTTCGCGATCGAGACGACGAGCCGGAGGTTCGCCTCGGTGAGCTGCCGCTTCGCGAGCTCACCGTCGCGGACGACGGCCAGGCGCGCCGATCGATCCCGTTCGGACATCACCCACGAGTCGGGGTCGATCGCGGCGACGGGCAGCACGCCGAGATCGTGGAACAACGCGAGCACCGTCGGCAGCTGCTCGCACACGTCGAGCTCGGCCTGCGAAAAGACGCCGGCCTCGATGCGCTTCGCGAGCATCACTTCCTGCTCGCCGGAGAGCAGCTGGACCTTGCCGATCTCCTTCAGGTACATGCGAACGGGATCGAAGCTGCCGAACTCGCCCGCCGGGCGGACCGGGCGTGCGAGGCTGCCGATCTCGTCGTCGTCGAACGACGTGCGGCGCGCGGCCGCGGCGCCGGGACGGCTCACTGCCCCACCGGGACGGTGCTCGTTGGTGCGGTGCCGCTTCTGCGGCGACTCGTCGTTCGCCGCGCTGCTGATCCTCGAGCTCGAGCTCCTCGCGGATCTCGTCCATGATCTTCACGCCGCGCGCCTCGATGCGCTCGTAGATCGACGACAGTTCCGCGGTTTCGGGCTCGAGGTCCGGGAACGCGGCGAACACCTCGCCCGATGTGACGAAGCCGCGCTCGCGGCCCCGCGCGACGAGCTCGGCAACATGTTGATCTTCGGCTGATGCTGCTGATGTCGCGTGCTCAGACGATTCCATCGTCACCGCTGCCGCTCGACTCCGCCGCCACGATCCACCCTACCAACTGCTCGGCCACGTCCTCCGCGTCCGACCACTCATCGTCGCCGCGTCTTCGCACCAGGAGGTCGAGCAGGCCCTTCACCTCGGAAGATCGCTCGTCGTCCGTACTCAGCATCGACGCGACCAGGCGCTGACTTGACGCTTCCACGAGGTTCACGACGACACGAGAGATGATCTCTTGCCGGGGCTGCGAGCCGATGATCGGATCCTCGACGGCCAACCGCTCGAGGAGTTCCGTCACCTCGGGTTCGGCGCGAGTGACCGCCTCGCGGAACGACCACCGGGCGAGCGCGCCGTACGCAGCCCGAGCGAGCGGATCGACGAACAACTCGACCTCGAGCCGGCCGGAGACGAGCTCGGGTGCGTGCACCGCCCAGCGCAACGCGTCGAGCTCGCGCCGATCAACCGGGCGCACCGTCGGGCGCACCGTGGTCGCTCTCGCCGGGGCGCGGTCGCCGCGGCGCGCGCGCTCGACGCGCTCGCGCAAGCGGTCGGCGTCGATCTGGAGGCGGCCCGCGAGCTTCATGACGTACTGGTCGCGCACGAGCTCGTTCGGATGCTCCGCGACCAGTTCGGCCGCGGCGCCCGCCGCGCGCGCGCGTCCCTCGATCGACGTGAGATCACCCGCCTCGAGCAAGCGGTCGACGCGGAACTCGAGGAAGGGCGCGGCGCGCTCGATCGCGCCGCTCAGCGCGGCCGCCTCGCCGGGCCAGAGATCACCGGGATCGCGACCGGCGGGCAGATCGGCGACCTGGAACTGCACCTCGAAACGCTGTTCCCACTGGTAGCAGCGCTCCGCCGCGGCGCGCCCGGCGGCGTCGGCGTCGTAGGCGAGCGTGACCTTGCGGGCGAAGTTCTTCAGCATCGTGAAGTGCTCGTCGGCGAGCGCGGTTCCGCACGTCGCGACGACATTGGGAACGCCGGCGAGCACGAAGGCCATGACGTCGGTGTAACCCTCGGAGATCACGACCTCGCCACGCGCGACGATCTCCGGCTTCGCCCAGTTGAGCCCGTACAGCAACCGGCTCTTCTGGTAGATCGGCGTCTCCTGCGTGTTCTTGTACTTCGGTGGCGCGCCATCGAGCGACCGCGCCCCGAACCCCGCCGCATCTCCGCGCGCGTCGTAGATCGGGAACATGAGCCGGCCGCGGAACGCATCTTGCAGACGATCGGTGCGATTCACGAACGCGAGCCCGGCGTCGGCGATGTCGGCGCGGGAGAACTTCAACTGGGAGAGGTGCGTGCTCAGCACGTCGTAACCGTCGGGCGAGTAGCCGAGTGCGAAGCGCTGCGCAGCGTCTTTCTCGTAACCGCGACTGCGCAGGTATCTGCGCGCGAGCCCCGCGTCGTCAGCCGTCATGAGCCGTTCGTGGTAGAACGCGATTGCCGCGGCCACGGCCGCGTGCAGGCGGTCGCGCCGCTTCCGATCCTCCGAGTGGGTGACGTCGTCGTAGCGGAGCTGGATCCCCGCGCGCGCCGCGAGCCGCTCGACCGCATCGACGAAATCGAGATGCTCGACGTCGCGCACGAAGGTGATCGCGTCGCCGCGCGCGCCACATCCGAAGCAGTAGAAGACACCGAGCTCGGGGTTGATCGAGAACGACGGGGTCTTCTCGGCGTGGAACGGGCACAGTCCGACGAACCGGCGCCCCGAGCGTTTCAGCGCGAGGTGTTCACGCGCCAACTCGACCAGATCGGTCGCATCCCGGACCCGCGTGACGTCTTCGTCGACGATCCCCATCGCTGCGCAACCTTAGGGCCCGCGACCCACCGCGACCGCGGCCCGTCACACACCGCGCGGCAGCTCGTCGAGGCGCCAGCCGAGCACCTCGACCCCGAGCGCGAGCGCGAATCGATCGGTCATCCCCGAGACGTAGCGCACCGCAACCGCCGCCGCCTCCGGCGAGCCGGGCTCGAGTTCGGGGTGCGCACCCGTCGCGCCGTCGGGGAGCCGGGACGGCACGTCGCAGAAGCAATCGACCAGACCGCGCAGGAGCGCGACGACGCGCTCGGCCTGGCGCTGCGACGCGGGCCGCAGGTAGATCCGCTCGAAGTTGAACTCCCGGAACGCGCCGAGCGCGCCCGCGGCCGGCTCGGTCATCCCGACTCGACCGCTGTGGTCGATGGCCTCGAGTACGGCGAGCACGAAGGTGCCGATCTGCGCGGATCGCTCGGTGCCGACGACGTCGGCCACGGCCGGCGGGAGATCGGCCGCGGTGAGGATCCCCGCCCGCACGGCGTCCTCGAAGTCGTGGCAGACGTACGCGATGCGGTCGGCCCAGGCCACGACCTCGCCCTCGGGCGTCGCCGGAGGTGGGCGGCGCCAGGAATGGTTGCGGATGCCATCGAGCGTCTGCGCGCAGAGGTTGAGCGGTTCGAGAGTGACGTCGGCGCCGTAGACGGCGTGGTCGTAGCCACCGGGCAGGTACGGGGCGAAGGCGGCCTCGGAGGCGTGACCGGCGGGACCGTGGCCGCAGTCGTGGGCGAGGGCGATGGCCTCGACGAGCGGGACGCACAGGTTGACCACCCGGGCGATCCCGGTGGCGACCTGGGCGACTTCGACCGCGTGGGTGAGACGGGTCCGCAGATGATCGTCTTCGGGGGCGACGAAGACCTGGCACTTGCCCGCGAGCCGGCGCCAGGGACGCGAGTGCTTCACGCGGTCGAGGTCGCGCTCGAAGCAGAGCCGGAAGGGATCGGGCGCCTCGGCCCGGGCTCGGGTGCCGGCCCCGGACGGTCGCGTCGCGCCCGGCGCGAGGGACACCGACAGCGCCGCCTCCCGCTCCTCGCGGGTCCGCAGCGGGCCGCCGACGACGGCGAGCGCATCGGGGTGCGCGTGCCGCACGACCGGACCCGCGCCGGCCGCGCGCCACTCCGGAAGCGGATCGGAGATCGACAGCGGATCGCTCACTCGCTCAGGGTAGCGACCACCTGCGACACCGACCCCGGCCGGATCCCCGCATCTGATCGAGTTTGATGACACCGGGTGTCACCCAAGTCGATCAGATCCGCGCGACCCCCTGACCGGCGTCAGTCGGGTGGGAGGGGGTGGAGGAGGCGTTCCATCAGACGTTCGGGGCGACCGGGTGACGCGAGGCCGAACTTCGCGTAGAGGCCGTGGGCGTCGCGGGTTCCGAGCATGACGCGATCGATCGGCGCGAGCGCCTCCATCACGCACCCGACGAGGAACGTGCCGACGCCGTTGCCCTGATGCGACGGGAGCACGAAGACGTCCGCGACCCACGCGAAGTTCACGCCGTCGGTCGCAACCCTCGTGAAGCCGACCTGCGCGCTGGTCGCCTCCTCGATCAGGCAGTAGCAGCGCGATCCCGCGTTGGCCGCAGCCTGGTACTCGCGCGTCCGCCCCAACGCCCAGTACGACTCGTGGGCCAGGTACCCGTGCACGACGTCGAGATCGACGCACGCCGGATCGTCGGTCACCAGGTATCCCTCGCGGCGCCACTCGGTCACGCCGCCGGCTCACCTCCGTCGAGCGCGCCGGGCGGGATCGAGTAGGTCACCGACGCCCGCGCGCAGGGTTCGGTCGCGCCGACTGCGGTCATCAGGACGTCGCCGACTGCGAGCCGGCGGCCGAGCTTCAAGATCCGGGCCTCTCCGACGACGTCGTTGGCCCCGACGAAGCGCAGGAAGTCGATGCCGAGATGGGTCGTCACCGTCATCGCGACCGGTCCGACCGCACCGAGCACCGCGGCCCACATCGCGGTGTCGGCCAGGCTCATGAGCATCGGCCCGGCGACCGTCGCACCGGGCCGCAGCATCCGGTCGTGGAACTGCAGGCGGACGCGCGCCGCGCCGTCACCCGCCTGCTCGATCAGGTAGATCTCGAGCGCTCCGGGCCAGACCGATTCGATGAACTCGGTCACTCCCCCCGCATCGAGTTGGCTCACCGACGGGCGCCCCGACGATCAGTGAATGCGACCATCTACGCCGTGCCGCCGGCTCCGCCCATCCCGGCTCCGAGTGCGGCGTGCGCGGCCGCGAGACGCGCGATCGGCACGCGGTACGGCGAGCACGACACGTAGTCGAGGCCGACCTCGTGGCAGAAGGCAACCGACGCAGGGTTTCCGCCGTGCTCGCCACAGATGCCGAGATGGATGTCGTGGCGCGTCCCGCGCCCTTCGGCGACGGCCATCGCCATGAGCTTGCCCACGCCCTGCACGTCGATCTCCTCGAAGGGACTGACCTTGAGGAGCTTGCGCTCGAGGTACTCGGGCATCATCCGACTCTCGACGTCGTCGCGCGAGAACCCGAACGTCATCTGCGTGAGGTCGTTCGTGCCGAACGAGAAGAACTCGGCGACCTCCGCGATCTCGCGCGCGTCGAGTGCGGCGCGGGGCGTCTCGATCATCGTCCCGACGGCGTAGTGCACGTCGACACCCGACTCGGTCAGCACGCGCTCCGCTTCCTCGCGCACCCACTCGTCGAGCATCGCGAGCTCCTGGCGGTTGACGATGAGCGGGATCATGATCTCGACGCGCGGGTCGCCGCCCGCCTCCTTGCGCTGGACCGCGGCCTGCATCAGCGCGCGCACCTGCATGCGATACAGGCCCGGCTTGAGGATCCCGAGGCGACAGCCGCGGGTCCCGAGCATCGGGTTGACCTCCTGCCACGCGCGCGCCGCGCTGAGCAGTTGCTCGCCCTTCTCGTCGAGCTCGCCCTTCGCCTGCGCGACGACGAGCTCCTCGATGTCGGGGAGGAACTCGTGCAGCGGCGGGTCGAGGAGGCGGACGGTCACGGGCAGGCCGTCCATCGCCTCGAGGATCCCGACGTAGTCGGAGAGCTGCACGCGTCCGAGCTCCGCGAGCGCGGCGTCTTCCTCCTCGTCGGTCGCGGCGAGGATCATGCGCTGCACGATCGGGAGCCGATCGCCGAGGAACATGTGCTCCGTACGGCACAGACCGATGCCCTCGGCGCCGAACTCACGGGCGCGCTTCGCGTCCTCGGGGAGGTCGGCGTTGGTGCGCACACCGAGGGTTCGGAACTCGTCGGCCCAGTCGAGCACGGTGCCGAACGGGCCGCTCGGCTCGGGCGTCACGACCGCGACCTCGCCGACGACCACCTCTCCCGTCGTTCCGTTGATCGAGATCGTCTCCCCCTCGTGCACGACGGTGCCGCCCACGGCGAACTGCTTCGCGGCGAGATCGATCTTCACGGCCTCGGCGCCGCAGATCGCGGGCTTGCCCATGCCGCGCGCGACGACGGCCGCGTGACTCACGAGACCACCACGCGAGGTGAGGATCCCCTCGGCCGCGATCATCCCGTGGAGGTCGTCGGGCGACGTCTCGGGGCGCACGAGGATGACGCGCTCCCCCGCCTCGTGGCGCGCCTCGGCCTCGTCGGCGGTGAAGTAGACGCTCCCGACGGCCGCGCCGGGCGACGCGTTCAAGCCCTTCGCGAGCACCGTGTAACGCGCCGCGGGATCGAACTGCGGGTGCAGGAGCTGGTCGAGCTGCGCGGGTTGCACGCGCAAGACGGCCTCGGGCTTCAGGATGAGCCCTTCCTGCTGCATCTCGACGGCCATCCGCAGCGCAGCCGCAGCCGTACGCTTCCCGATGCGCGTCTGGAGCATGTAGAGCTTGCCCTGCTCGATGGTGAACTCGATGTCGCACATGTCGCGGTAGTGCGACTCGAGCTGACCCATCACCTCGAGCAGCTGGTGGTGACACTCGGGGAACTCGTCGCCCATCGCGTCGAGCGGCTCGGTGATCCGGATCCCGGCGACGACGTCTTCACCCTGCGCGTTGGCGAGGAAGTCGCCGTACGGCGCGTGCTCACCCGTGGAGGGGTTGCGCGTGAACGCGACGCCCGTGCCGCTGTCGTCGCCCTTGTTCCCGAACACCATCGTCTGCACGTTGACGGCCGTGCCGAGATCGTCGGCGATCTTCTCGAACCGTCGGTAATCGCGTGCCCGCTTGCCGTTCCACGACTTGAAGACGGCTTCGATCGCGAAGCCCAACTGTTCGACCGGATCGTCGGGGAAGGTGAGGCCGACGGCGTCCTTGACGATCCCTTTGAACGTCTCGACGAGGCCGGCGAGGGCCTCGGAGTCGAGATCGGTGTCGACCGAGAGCTTCTTCTCCTCGAGCAGGTCGTGGAGCGCGTCCTCGAAGCGGTCGCCGGGGACGTCGAGGACGATCTTGCCGAACATCTGCACGAAGCGGCGGTACGAGTCGTACGCGAACCGCTCGTTGCCGGTCTGCTTCGCAAGCCCACCGACCGACTTGTCGTTGAGCCCGAGGTTGAGGACGGTGTCCATCATTCCGGGCATCGAGAACGGCGCACCCGAGCGCACCGACACGAGCAACGGATCGTTCGGATCGCCGAGCTGCTTGCCCATCTTGTCCTGGAGCACCGCGAGCGCGGTCTCGACTTCGCCGACGAGGCCGTCGGGGAACGCGTTGCCGCGCTCCATGTACGCGTTGCACGCCTCGGTCGTGATCGTGAAGCCGGGCGGCACGGGCAGCCCGAGAATCGTCATCTCCGCGAGGTTCGCGCCCTTCCCCCCGAGCAGGAACTTCTGCTCCTTGGACCCTTCTTCGAAGGCGTAGACGTACTTGCTCATGGGAGGCGGCCTCCGGCGGCGCAGACTGGACGATTCGAGATTACCGACCGGATGCCGCGGTCCGAGAACAATGTGCCGCCTGCCGCGCGACCGAAACCGGCGCGGCCGGAGCCGTGAGGCGGGATCAGGCCTCGACGACCGCCGTCTTGGCCAGCCGGTCGTGCAGCCCCTGGTGGTTGGGATTGCTGAGCCAACCGGCCATGCCCGCGACGACGAGCCCGAACGCGAGCGGGCCGAACGTCGGCTGGAAGATCAGCGCAATCATGAGCGGCAACCCGAACCGGATGAGCGAGGTCGAGAAGCCGGGCAGGGTCCCGTCGACCTTGATGACCCGCAGCCCTCGCAGCTTCTTCCCGAGGGTCTGACCCGAGATCGCGGTGCTCGGGACGAGGTAGAGCAGCATGAAGACGAGCATCGCGAGCTGCATGAGATAGGTAGCAGGCTGCAGATCCTTCTGGATCTTCTTCTGCTCGGCCTTGACCTTGTCCAGATCCGTCTGCGCCGCAGCCTGGTCTGCCTTCGCCTTCGTCAGATCATTGCGTGCCGTGGTCTCGGCCACAGTGTCGTGCTTTACCTTCGCCGCCTCGGTGACCGCTTTTTCGGCCGCGGTGACGTCCTTCTTGGCGGCGTTGACCTTCTTCGTGACATCGGTGTTCTGGGTCGAGAGGTCGCTGTAGCGGCTGCGCTCGCCCGGGTACTTGTTCTCGATGATCTTCCAGCCACCGAAGAAGACCGCGCCGTAGATCAGCAACAACACCAAGGCGTCGAACCCGAGCGCCATGAGGCGGTTCCGATTCGGGGCGTAGATGTATCCCTCGGGCAGCACGAGTTGCGGCCGGCGGTTCGCGGCCTTCTGGCGCATCTCGGCACGGCGCTCGGCACGCGTCGCCGGGGCGCGGTTCGCGGAGGAGCGGGCCGCGCGCGTCGCAGGTGCACCTGGGTCGTCGCTCTCGTCGGGATCGGGATCCTCGTCTCCCGCGCGCAATGCGGCGAGGCGCTCGTCGTAACGCTCACGCTGCGTCGGGTCCGACAGCACGTTCCAGGCCCGGTTGAGGCGCGCGGACTCGGTTCGGGCGTCCTCGGAGTCCTGTCCCTTCAGCTCGTCGCGATGGCTGCGATAGGCGTCGCGGATCGTGTCGCGGTCGGCATCCGGAGGAACGTCGAGCCACTCGTAATAGTTGTCCATCGCTGCGCAGATCCTCAGTCGAACCGCGGCCGGAGGTGCTCGAGCAGGTTGCCGATGGGCACGCGCTCTTGAAGCATCGAGTCGCGCTCGCGCACGGTGACCGCGTGGTCTTCGAGCGAATCGAAGTCGACCGTCACACAGAACGGCGTGCCGACCTCGTCCTGGCGGCGGTAGCGGCGGCCGATCGCGCCGGCCGTGTCCGTGTCGATCTGCAGGTACGGTCGCAACGCCGCCGCGATCTCGGCCGCGATCGGCGCGAGTTGCTCGTTCTTCGAGAGCGGGAGCACCGCGACCTTCAGCGGTGCGATACGTGGGTGGAGGTGCAGCACCGTGCGCTTCTCGCCCCGAACCTCTTCCTCTTCGTACGCCGCGAGCAGGAACGCGAGCGTCGTCCGATCGGCACCGGCTGCGGGTTCGACCACGTGCGGCAGGTAGTGCGTGTCGGTCTCCTGGTCGAAGTAGGTGAGATCCACGCCCGACTCCTCGGAGTGGCGGCGGAGGTCGAAGTCGGTGCGGTTCGCGATCCCTTCGAGCTCACCCCAGCCCCACGGGTACGCGAACTCGATGTCGGAGGTCGCGACGGAGTAGTGCGAGAGCTCCTCGGGGTCGTGGGGACGGATCCGCAGCATCGACTCCGGGATGCCGTGCGCGACGTACCAGTTGAACCGTTCCGTGACCCAGTACTCGAACCACTCGGCGGCCTCGGCGGGCGGCACGAAGAACTCCATCTCCATCTGCTCGAACTCACGGGTTCGGAAGATGAAGTTCCCGGGCGTGATCTCGTTGCGGAACGACTTGCCGATCTGCGCGATCCCGAACGGTGGCTTCTTGCGCGCGGTCGTCTGCACGTTCTTGAAGTTGACGAAGATGCCCTGCGCCGTCTCGGGGCGGAGGTAGGCGACCGACGCGTCGTCTTCCACCGGGCCGACATGGGTCTTGAACATGAGATTGAACTGGCGCGCCTCGGTGAAGGAGCCCTTCGCACCACAGTTCGGGCACGCCCCCGACTCGGGCAGGTGATCGGCGCGGAACCGTTCCTTGCAGTTCCGGCAGTCGACGAGCGGGTCGGTGAACGTCGCCACGTGCCCGCTCGTCTCCCAGACCTTCGGGGCCATGAGGATCGCCGTTTCGAGACCGACGACGTCGTCGCGGAGCTGCACCATCGCCCGCCACCACGCGTCCTTCACATTGCGTTTGAGCAGGGAGCCGAGCGGCCCGTAGTCCCAGGTCGAACGGAATCCGCCGTAGATCTCGCTCGACGGGAACACGAGCCCGCGCCGCTTCGCCAGATTGACGACGCGGTCCATCAGATCGTTGCGGGCCATAAGGGACCCAGGCTAGTGGGAGCGCGCCCCTCACCGCCGACCGATCAACGACCGCAAGCCACAAGACATACCCACTCCCATCCCGCGTGCGGAGCGGCGAGCGTCCGCGAGGCGGGTATCCCGCCTCGCAGCGAGCGCGACCAGGAGTACGGAGCGGCGAGCGTCCGCGAGGCGGGTATCCCGCATCGCAGCGAGCGCGACCAGGAGTACGGAGCGGCGAGCGCCCGCGAGGCGGGTATCCCGCCTCGCAGCGAGCGCGACCAGGAGTACGGAGCGGCGAGCGTCCGCGAGGCGGGTATCCCGCCTCGCAGCGAGCGCGACCAGGAGTACGGAGCGGCGAGCGCCCGCGGCGGCGGTATCCGCCGCCGCAGCGAGTGCGACCATCAAAGCAGCGTGGCGCTGCGGAGGCGGCGTTCGAGGTGGTATTCGAGCGCGGCGAGACCGAGGCGCTCGACTTCGTGGGCCGGCGGGCCGGGCGGTTCCGCGAGCGCGCCGTTCAAGCCACCGCCGAGCAGCCGGCGCAGCAGGTCGAGGGCCTCCGGCGAGATCGCGCGGCCGGAGAGCACCGCGCACGACTCACACAACGTCCCGCCGGATTCGAGATCGAAGGCGACGAGGCGTGCGCCTTCCTCGGCACCGCAGCGCGCGCAGCCGTCGAGGAGCGGCTGGAAGCCTTCGAGGCTGAGCAGCTTCCAGAAGAACGCGGTCGTGACGAGCGGTGAACGGCGCTCGCCGAGCGCACGCAACGCGCCGGTGAGCATGCGGTAGATCGCGGGATTGGGGTCACGGTCGGGCGTCACGTGATCGACGGCCTCGAGCATCGGGACCGTGTGGGTGAGCAGGCCGTAGCCCTCGCGGATCGCGCGGTTCGACTCGATCGTCTCGACCTGCGTCACGACGTCGAGCTCACGCCCCCGGTAGCACTGCAGCGCGACATGACTCGCGGGTTCGAGCCGGGCACCGAAGCGGCTGGTGGTCTTGCGGACCCCCTTCGCGACCGCGCGGATCTTGCCGTGCCCCTGCGTGAAGATCGTGAGGATCCGGTCGGCTTCACCGAGCTTGATCGTGCGCAGCACGACCCCCTCGTCCCGGTACAGCCCAGCCATGAACGGATTGTACGAGTGGGTTTCGCCGGGTCCCGCGATGGTCAGGCTCGTCAGACGCTGCCGAAGCGACGGTCGCGCTTTTGGAACTCGGCGATGGCTTCGAAGAGGTCCTGGCGGCGGAAGTCGGGCCAGAGCGCGTCGGTGAAGACGAGCTCGGAGTACGCGAGCTCCCAGAGCAGGTAGTTGGAGATGCGGTACTCGCCGGAGGTGCGGACGAGAAGATCCGGGTCGGGCATGTCGGGCGCGTAGAGGTGGCGGCGTACGGTGCGCTCGTCGATCTTGGCGGGATCGAGCTCGCCGCGCGCGACGTCGTGGCCGATGGCGCGGATCGCGTCGACCAGCTCGGCGCGGCCGCCGTAGTTGAAGGCGAACGTGAGCGTCAGGCGCCGGTTCGCGGCCGTGAGGGTCTCGGTCTCCTCGATGCGCTGACGCACGCGACGCGGCACGCGGCCGCCGCGGCGGCCGATGAACCGGACGCGCACACCCTTGCCGTTGAGCTCGTCACGTCGTTGCATGAGCAGGCGCTCGTTGAAGCCCATGAGGAACCGGACCTCGTCGAGCGGGCGGCGCCAGTTCTCGGTGGAGAACGCGTAGACGGTGAGCCACGGAAGGCCGATCTCGAGTGCGCCTTCGACGGTGTCGAAGAGGGCTTCCTCCCCGGCCGCGTGGCCATCGGTGCGTTTCAGACCCCGGCGTTGCGCCCAGCGGCCGTTGCCGTCCATCACGATCGCGACGTGGCGCGGCAGGAGCTGCGGATCGAGACCGTGCATCACCCGACGACCGTACCCCGCCACCGTGCGTGCCCTGCGCTTCCGACACCGGTTTCCACAACCATTTCAAACCGTTCCGGTACGTTGCGCCAGATGAGCTGGACGGTGGTGTGCAATCCGGCCGCGGGTCGGGGACGGCGACGCGACCTCGTGCCCGAGCTGACGGCCGCGATCGCGCGGGCCGGGATCGACGCCGACGTGGTGACGTCGACGTCGAAGGAGGACGCAGCTGCCGTCGCGTCGGCCGCCGCGACGGCAGGACGCGATCTCGTCGCGGCAGGCGGCGACGGCACGGTGGGATTGCTCGCGGGAGTCGCGGCCGACACCGGACGACGCCTCGCGATCGTGCCGACGGGCTCGGGCAACGACTTCGCGGCGACCGCCGGCTACGACCGCAAGCGGCCGATCGACGCGATCGACGCCGTCGCGCACGGTCGCGACGTCACCGTCGACCTGGGCGCCGTCAACGGACGCTGGTACACGTGCGTCACCTGTTCTGGATTCGACGCGGAGGCCAACCGCTGGGCGAACACCGTGACGCGCCTGTCCGGCACGCCGCTGTATGTCGCGGCCGTCTTCCGCACCCTCGCGCTGTACCGACCGCGGCGGTTCCGGATCACCGTCGACGACGACGTGCACGAGACCGCGGCGTGGCTCGTCGCGGTCGGCAACAGCACCACGTACGCGGGCGGGATGAAGATCGTTCCCGACGCGCGCATGGACGACGGCCTGCTCGACGTGTGCGTCATCGGGGAGCTCACCCGCCTCGGCATGCTGCGGCACTTCCCGAAGGTCTTCTCGGGAACCCACGTCGGCGTCGCGGGCGTACACACGTACCGCGGCGCGCGCGTGCGCGTCGAGTCGCTGGAACCCGAGCTCGGACTGGAGGTGTGGGCCGACGGCGAGCGCGTCGGGCCGTTGCCCGCGACGATGGAACCGCGGCGCGGCGCGTTGCGATTGCGCGTCCCGCAGTCGTCGCCCATCGCAAGCGAGGGCTGACGGTCGAGCGACCCGCCGACGGCGGTCGTCAGGGCCGCGTGCGATCGCGGCGACGGCCCGCCGCCCGAGGAGCGAGAACGTCGCTCAGGTGACGGTGAGCGTGCCGACCATGCCCGCCTGCTCGTGGCCCTGGATCGTGCAGTGGAACTTGTAGGTCCCGGCCGGGAGCATTCCCGCCCACGTGGGTGTGTTCACGTCGAGCTGCTGGAACACGTTTGCGGCGACCGGGTCGTCGAATTGCAGCGTGTGGGTGCTGGTGAGGATCTTCAGCGTGATCTGGACACAGCCGGCCTTCGCGGTCGGCGTCATCGGAGTAAACCGCAAGGTGTTGTTCGCGCCGGCGTCGATCACGATCTTCGAGGTGACGGGCGAGCACTGGGTCGGGCCGCCCGAGCCCGACGGCGACGCGTTGCCGATCGAGATCAGCCCGCCCATCAACACCACGAGCAGCCCACCGCCAAGGATGAGCGTGATCGACGACGACCGCAGCCGCGGCGCGGCGGCGAGCGCGGTGCCACCGAACAGGATGGCGCACGTGATCACGATCGCGAAGATCACGGCGAGCGCGTCCTCGCCGGCGAGGAAGATCCGCGACACGTTCAGGACGTAGAAGATGATCGTCGCGGCGACGCCGATCGGAACCAGCAACGGCAGCAGGAACTTCCGCGTGAACGTCACCGGCTCCGCAGCGGCAGGGGCGGGCGCGGCAGCCCCGTCGACGGTCGCGACCGCACTCGACGGCGCGGATTCCTCGGCGGCCGCTTCGGGCGGGGCCGCGCCTTCGTCGGGGGTCGGGGTCTCGTCACTCATGATTGCGTCATCCCCATGCGGACGAGCTCACGATCGAGCTCGCGTGATGTGGCGGCGGCGGGACTGGACCCGGCCTCCTCGTTACGGAACCAGCGGAAGAACACGATAGTGAGGACGATCCAGATCGTGAGACCGCCTCCGAGCTTCATGATGAGCCCCGCCGTCTGCATGTCGGAGAGTGCGGAGATGCCCCACAGACGCGGGAACGTCGTGTACACGTGGTACAGCGGCTTCGACCCGAACGTGAGGAACGACGCCGGGACGGTCGGGATCACCGACTGCAGGAAGAGGTAGAGCATCCCGATCGGCGGGAACAACCGGGGGACCTCCGGCAGCGGGCTGAGGATCGGCATCCACACGACGATCGACGACAGCAGGATCAACGCGTGCATCCCGGCGTGGACCGAGCCGTAGCGCAACTGCAGATCGATGATCGCGGGCACGTGGATGAACACCATGACGAAGTTGAACAGCACCGTCGCCGGGAAGAAGCGCGCGATCCAGCGCATCGCGCGCTGGAATCCGGGCGGCGAGAGCAGGCGCCGCGCCATCCACGCCGGCGTCCCGAGCAGCAGGAGCGGGGCCGCGACGAGCTGGTAGACGAGGTGCTGGACCATGTGCACGCTGAAGAGGTACTGCTCGCCCAGATCGTGGATCGGGTAGTCGGACGCGATCCACAGTGCCGCGGCGCCGGCGCCGAAGCAGACGAGCTGGAACCGGGTGACGACGGCGATGCCGGGCATCGCGTACTTCGGACCGACCCGCACGACGGCGACGGCGTATGCCGCGACGAGCAACGCCACGACGAGCCACACGTCGGGGTGTGGCTGCCACGCGGGGAATCCGACCCGCGGCATCAGTTCTGGAAGACGTGCAGGGTGAGCAGCACGATCACGTAGAGAGATCGGCGCGGCAATGAGCCCGAGCAGGAAGAACCGGCGGAAGATCTTGCTGTCGGTGCGCAGGTGCATGTACCACATCGCGACGAGATAGAACTTGATCGCGGCCATGACACCGAGGGCGGCGATGAGCAGGTTCGAGTTGACGTCGCCCTCGAGGTACGAGGTCCCCACTTCGAGACCGGTGATCACCACGAGCACGACCGCGATCAAGACGTACTGGCGCGGCTCGGGGTGCTGGTGCATCGGGCGGGTGACGACAGCTGCACCGCTCGCCGTCGCGAGGACCTCGGCGCCGCCGGCGGGTACGAGATCGGCCATCTGATCAGTCATGGTCACGAACGCCTAGTGGTAGGGAACCAGGTAGATCGCGGTGAAGATGAAGATCCACACGACGTCGACGAAGTGCCAGTAGAGGCCGGCGATCTCGACGGCCTCGGAATGCTCGGAACCGAGCTTGCCCTGCAGCGAGCGGCTGTAGAGCGAGAGGAGCCAGAAGATCCCGACGGTCACGTGCGCACCGTGCAAACCCGTGAGGATGAAGAACGTCGACCCGAACAGGTTGACGTGCAGGCTCAGGCCCTCACGGTAGAAGTTGGTGAACTCGTAGACCTGACCACCGATGAAGGTCAGGCCGAACAACGCAGTCGAGCCGATCCAGATCCGGAACCGGCGGTGATCACCGCGGTGGATCGCCGCGAGTGCGAGCACCATCGTGAGCGAGCTCATCAGCAGGATGAACGACGTCACCGACGTGAACGGGATGTCGAACAGCTGCTTGGGCTTCGGTCCGAGCGTGTCGCGACCGCGGTAGAGCAGGTACGTCGAGATGAAGGCGCCGAAGAACAGGCATTCGGAGCCGAGGAAGCACCAGATCGCGAGCTTCGTGTTGCTGACGCCGGTGCTCGTCGCGTGACCGCCGACCGAGTGGTCCTGGATGTCGGCGGGTCCGGTCGTGGTGATCGCAGTGGAGGTCATGCTTCGTCCGGCGACTCGGTCGCCCATCCCGTCATCCCGAACATCAACCAGGCTGCGCCGGCGGCGACCACGTACCAGTTCTTGAAGACGAACCCGTAGCCGAGGACCGGCAGGCCGAGCGCGAAGAGCAGCGGCCAGTACGACGGCGAAGGCATGTGGATGTGTACGTGGGGCTCGTGGTCGGTCGCGGCCTCGGAGCCGCCGGCGGGCAGGCGCACGAGGCGGCCTTCCTCGTCCTCGGTGTACTTGCGGTGCCAGAACTCGTCGCGATGGGTGACGACCGGGACCTCGTAGAAGTTGAACTCGGGTGGCGGCGAGGTCGTCGTCCACTCGAGCGTGCGGGCGTCCCAGGGATCCTCGACGGCGACCTCACCTCGCAGCTTCGTCTTCACGACGTTGAGGATGAAGAGCAGCACCGAGAACGCGATCATGAACGCCCCGACCGTCTCGAGCTTGTTCAGGAAGTCCCAGCCCAGGCCCGACCCGTACGTGTACGTGCGGCGCGGCTGGCCCTCGAGGCCGACGATGTGCATCGGGAAGAAGGTGAGGTTGAAGCCCACGAGCATCACCCAGAACGTCAGTTTGCCCATGCGTTCGTCGAGCATCTTCCCGAACACCTTCGGCCACCAGTAGAAGAAGCCGCCGAAGATCGCGAACACGAGGCCGCCGAAGAGCACGTAATGGAAGTGCGCGACCACGAAGTAGGAGTCGGTCTGCTGCGTGTCGGCGGGGACGATCGAGTGCATGACACCCGACAGCCCGCCGAGCGTGAACATCGCGATGAATCCGAGCGCGTAGAGCATCGCGGTGGTGAGCTTCACCGCGCCGCCCCAGACGGTGCCGAGCCAGTTGAAGATCTTCACTCCCGTCGGGATGGCGATGAGCATCGTCGACACACCGAACGCGGAGACGGCGACCGGACCGAGCCCGGTGGCGAACATGTGGTGCGCCCACACGCCCCAACCCATGAACCCGATCGCGATGCCGGAGAACACGACGACGCTGTATCCGAACAGCGGCTTGCGCGAGAACACGGGCAGGATCTCGGACACGATGCCCATGCCCGGCAGGATCAGGATGTACACCTCGGGATGGCCGAACAACCAGAAGAGATGCTGATACAGCAATGGATCGCCGTGCAGTGACGCGTTGAAGAAGTTCGTGGCGAAGTTGCGGTCGAGGTACACCATCATGAGCGCCGCGGTGACGATCGGCATCGCGAAGACGGTGAGGAACGCGACGACGAGCATCATCCACACGAAGACCGGCATCTTGAACATGGTCATGCCGGGCGCGCGCAGGTTGATCGTCGTGACGATGAAGTTGACCGCCGAGGTGACCGACCCGATGCCGAGCATGATCAGGCCGATGGTCCAGTAGTCGGGACCGTGGCCGGGCAGGAAGCCCTTCGCCAGCGGCGTGCTCGTGAGCGGTGCGTACCCGAACCAACCTCCGTTCGGTGCGCCGCCGAAGATGAAGCTCGAGTACAGGAAGATCCCGCCCAGCAGGAACACCCAGTAGCCGAACATGTTGACGCGCGGGAACGCGACGTCGCGGGCACCGATCATCAGCGGAACCAGGTAGTTGCCGAACGCGACGGCCAACGGCATGCCGACGAGGAACACCATCGTCGTGCCGTGCATCGTGAAGATCTGGTTGTACTGGTTCGAAGTGAGCACCGTGCCGTTCGGACCCCAGAGCTGCACACGGATGAGCAGCGCCTCGAGCCCACCGAGCACGAAGAAGACGAGCGCAGTCCCCGCGTAGAGGATGCCGATCTTCTTGTGGTCGACGGTCGTGAACCAGCTCCAGACGCCGGTCGTCGCGCGGGGCCGCTGCAGCAGCCGCGGGACGGGCTTGGTCTCGACGTGGGCCAGCGCGTCTTCGACGGTCGTCATGCGCGGACTCCCTGGGGGCGGACGGTGGATCGCATGGTCACTTGAGCGTCAACAGGAACTTGGCGATGGCCTGGGCCTGCTCCGGTGTCATGCCGACCGAGTTCTTGAACGACGGCATTCCGACCCGGCAGGGATCCGGCTGCGGCAGGCGGGGGCACTCGTTGGGCTTGCGGCTCGGCGCGTCGTACACCCAGCGCCAGAGGTTGTCGTAGGTCAGGTCGTACTTGCCGCCCGCGAAGATCTCGCGATCGGCGAGGTGGGTGAGGTTCGGACCGACCTCGGCCGTCGAGACTCCTTGGAACATGTGGCAGTTCGTGCAGCCGTACTGCTTCGCGAGCACGTTCTCGATGTACGTCTTCTGCGACGCCGTCACGGTCGGCTGCTGCGTCTTGACCCACGCGTCGTACTCCGCCTGCGACTCGGCGATGACGCGCAGGCGCATGTCGGCGTGGCCGAGCCCGCAGTACTCCGCGCACTGCCCGAGATACGTGCCCGCGTGCTTCGCCTCGATCGTCTCGATGTTGTCGTGGCCGGGGACGACGTCCTTCTTGCCCGCGAGCTCCGGCACCCAGAAGTCGTGGATGACGTTGTCGGAGACGAGCGTCAGGACCACCGGCCGGTTGATCGGGATGTGCAACTCGTTGGCGGTGTAGATCTTCTCCTTCGGGTACTGGTACTCCCACCACCACTGCTTGCCGCTGACCGTGACGTGGATGACGTCGGGGCCCTTCGGCACCTTCGCGAGCTTGAAGATCGTCGGCACGGTGAAGATCGCCATCACCGCGAGGATCAACGCGGGAACGACCGTCCACGTGATCTCGACGAAGGTGTTGCCATGGATCTGCTTCGGGTTCTCGTTGCCCTCGCGGCGGCGGAACTTGATCGGCAGGACGATCGTGGCGGCGAAGACGCCGAGGCCGATCACGACCGCGATCCAGAAGAACGGCGTGAAGAGGTTGATGATCGTGTGCGCCGCGGGTCCGTCGGGGTGCAGCGAGTTCTGGTTGTTGTTGTTGCCCTTGCACCCCGCGGCGACGAACGCCAGGGACGCGACGAGCGCGGTCGCGCGGATCGCCCGCCGTCGCCCCGCTGGTTGGCTGTTCTGGCCCCTCATCCGGCCGCTCTCACCCCCGCGCGAGGTCCGGAACTCCCCGGACCGGCTCGCCGCGGCACTCTATCTGGCACGCATCGGCGGGAAACAACTTTGCGCGCTTGCGCATTTGAGAACGTCAGAGCCCGAGGCGGTCGAGGGAGTGGGCGCGCTTCTGCCAGTCGGGCTCGACGCGGACCCGGGTCTCGAGGTGGACACGGCTGCCGAGCAGCAGTTCCAGCTCCTTCCGGGCCGCCGTGCCCGCGGTCTTGAGCACCGATCCGCCGCGGCCGATCACGATCCCGCGCTGCGACTCGCGCTCCACGAGCACCCGGGCCGCGAACGCGAGGAGCGGCCCGGACGCCGTCTCGCGTTCCTCGACCTCGTCGACGACCACGACGATCGAGTGCGGAAGCTCGTCGCGCGCGATCCGCAGGAGTTGCTCGCGCAACAACTCGGCCGCAAGGAACGATTCGGGCTGATCGGTCACGACGCCTTCGGGGTAGTAGTGCGGCCCTTCGGGAAGGCGCGGCTCGAGCTCGGCGACGAGGGCGCCGACACCGGCGCCGGTGCGCGCGGAGAGCGGCACGAACGCCGCGAACTCGCCGAGCTCAGCCGCGCGGGTGAGCTGCGCGCCGATGGCCTCGGCCTTCGCCGCGTCGATCTTGCTGACGACGAGCACCACCGGTGGACCGGCGTCGAGCGCAGCGCTCGCGACGAACTTGTCGCCCGGCCCGATGGCGGCGTTCGCCTCGACGACGACACAGATCGCGTCGACCTCGGCCAGCGTCGCGAGGGCGCGCTGGTTCGACCGCTCGCCGAGCAGCGTGCGCGGCCGGTGGACGCCGGGCGTGTCGAGGAACACGATCTGCGTCGCGGCAGTGGTGCGCACGCCGCGGATCTCGTTGCGGGTCGTCTGCGGCTTGTCCGAGACGATCGCCACCTTGCGGCCCACGATGCGGTTGACGAGCGTCGACTTGCCGACGTTGGGACGGCCGACGACGGCGACGAATCCCGAATGGAAGGCCGCGCCGCCGGCGTCGCTCACGAGGGTCGGATGGACTCGCGCACGTCGTCGTCGGCAGTCACGCGCGTGATGAGCACCGACACGATGCGCCGACCCTGCACGCGCTCCGCGCAGAATTCGAGTCCTTCGAAGTGCACGCACTCCCCTTCCTCGGGGACATGACCGAGCGTGTTGAACACGAGTCCACCGACGGTGTCCCATTCGTCGTTCGGGAGCTCGACGTCGAGCTCCTCGTTGACGTCGTCGATGGGTGTGCGACCCGGGACCCGCAGCGCACCGTTGCCGAGACGCTCGACGCGCGGTTCCTCGACGTCGTACTCGTCGGTGATCTCGCCGACGATCTCTTCGAGGAGGTCCTCGAGCGTGACGAGACCCGCGGTTCCGCCGTACTCGTCGACCACGATCGCCATGTGGTACTTCTGCTGCTGCATCTCCCGCAGCAACTCCGCGACGCGTTTCGATTCCGGGACGTACACCGCGTCGCGCAGCACAATCTGTACGGGTTCGCTGCCCCGGTGGGCGGTCTGCATACCGACGAGATCCTTGAGGTAGACGAGCCCGACGATGTTGTCGACACCGTCGTCGTACGCGGGCAAGCGCGAATAGCCGGCCGCGATCATCGTGTCGACGGCCTCGTCGACCGTCGCGTCGAACTCGACCGCGATCATGTCGGGCCGCGGCAGCATCACCTCGCGCACGACGGTGTCGCCGAACTCGAAGATCGAGTGGATGAGCTCCCGCTCCGAACTCTCGATCTCGGCCTCGTCGGCGGCGACGTCGGCCATCGTGAGGATCTCGTTCTCGGTCACGAACGGGCCCCTCGGCAGTCCCTTGCCGGGGAGCACGATGTTCGCCAGCCCGATGAAGCCGCGCGTGAGCACGCGCAACGGCCAGAAGCCGGTGACGAACACGAGGATTCCCGACACCTGCAGCACAGCGCGCTCGGGATGGGTGACCGAGTAGGTCTTCGGCGCCACCTCCGCGAAGGTGAAGAACACGACGATCTCGACGAGGATGCCGAGGAAGAGACCGGCCGTGCCGAAGACCGGTTCGAGCTCCGATCCGAGCAGGGTCGCGGAAACCATCTGGCAACCGAGTTGCAGCAGCAACACCGAGTTGAGTGTCTGACCCTGCTTCTCGAGCAGCCGAAGGACGCGTGTCGCGCGCCGGTCACCATCGTCGGCGAGCGCCTGAAGCTTGATCCGGCTCGCCTTCGTGAACGCGGTCTCCGCGAGCGCGAGCACGCTGGAGACCACGAACAGCACGCCGATCGCGATCGCCGCGATGACACGCGCGGTCATCGGGTGGCGCCCGTGACGTGCTCCGACATCGTGTCAGCCCTGTTCCTCGAGCTCCGCGAAGCCGGCGAGCAGTTCCCGTTCTCGGGCCTGCATCGCCTCGGTCTCCTCCGGCTCGGAATGGTCGTAGTCGAGCAGGTGCAACAGGCCGTGCACGACGAGCAGCGCGAGCTCGTCGTCGAGGGCGATGGAGCGCTCCTGCGCCTGGCGTCGTGCGACGGCGGGGCAGACGTACACGTCGCCGAGCAGAACGGGAGGTTCGGTCGGCTCGCTCGCGGAACCCGGCCCCTTGCCGCCGCGGTCGGGAGCGCGCCCGCTCTCCGGAACGTCGTCGTCGATCGGGAACGCCAGCACGTCGGTGGGACCCGACACGCCGAGGAACCGCTCGTTCAACTGTGCGATCGCGTTCTCGTCGACGAACACGAGGGCCACGTGCACGTCGGGCGCGACGCGCTCCGAATCGAGCACCAGCCGCGCCAGCCGCGACCAGCGCAACAGGTCGACGGGGACCGCCGTCTGCTCGTCGGCCGCGAACACCGCGGTGTCGGCGTCGTTCATCTTCGGCGCCCGCTCATGCGTCCCGCTTGGACGCGGCCGCCGACTCGTGGCGCTCGTAGGCGTCGACGATGTCCTGCACGATCTTGTGCCGCACGACATCGCTACTGCCGAGCTCGACGAACTCGAGCCCCTCGATGTCGTCGAGGACCGCGCGAACCGCGAGGAGTCCCGAGCGACCACGACCGTCGGGAAGGTCGATCTGGGTGACGTCGCCGGTGACGACGGCCTTCGATCCGAAGCCCAACCGGGTCAGGAACATCTTCATCTGCTCGGAGGTGGTGTTCTGCGCCTCGTCGAGAATGATGAACGAGTCGTTCAGCGTGCGGCCCCGCATGTAGGCGAGCGGCGCGACTTCGATCGTGCCCCGATCCATGAGCCGGCTGATCGCGTCCGGGTCGACCATGTCGTACAGCGCGTCGTAGAGCGGACGCAGGTACGGGTCGACCTTGGCGAGCACGTCTCCGGGGAGGAAGCCCAGCCGCTCTCCCGCCTCGACCGCGGGTCGCGTCAAGATGATGCGGTTCACCTGCTTGGCCTGGAGTGCCTGCACCGCCAGCGCGACGGCGAGATAGCTCTTGCCGGTCCCGGCAGGGCCGATCGCGAAGGTGATGGTGTTCTCGCGCACCGCGTCGACGTAGCGCTTCTGACCCGACGTCTTGGGTCGCACCGTCTTGCGGCCGCGGACCACCTCGACCGACAGGACCTCGGTGGGACGTTCGTCGGCCTTCAACATCGCGATCGACCGGCCCAGGTTCTCACGGTCGAGCTCGTGACCCTGCTCGAGCAGCACGACCAGCTCCTCGAAGAGGCGCGCGACGCGATCGGCTTCGGGTTCCTCACCGGTGACGGTGATCTCGTTGCCGCGGACATGGATCGAGACGGGAAACGCGGCCTCGACCATACGCAGGAGCTCGTCGCGCTGTCCCAGCAGGCCGACCATGAGGTGGTTGCCCGGAACGAGGATCTTGACCTGCGTCGTCGCCGCGGAGGAAGCCAAGGCACGTACAGGCTACTGCGGCCCGACGGTCTCGGAGACCAGCATGCTCGGCGTGCCCACCAACGCCGCCGCGGACAAGCTCAGGTTGCGGCGCGCAGACCCAGCTGGTCGAAGCGCATCCCCAGCTCCTCGACGCTGCGGTCGAGCACGGCGGCGAGCACCCGGAGGTCGTCGCGCCGGATCGTCAGCATCTTGCCGTTGAAGTCCTGCCGCTGCAGCTGAATCGTGCGCGCGTACCGCGAAAGGATCGCCGCGTCGGGGTCGTCGACGTCGCCGAGACGGGTCAGATCGATCGTGTAGCCGGTGTCGAGCGACAGCGACGCGCTGCCTCCGACCTCGGCGAGATTGATCTCCGACTCGGAATCCCGAGGCAACAACTGGTCGCCCGGGACCTCGTAGATCTCCGACAGCCGCAGAAGGCGCGGCACCGAGATCGCCCGCTCCCCACGCTCGTACGCTCCGAGCACCGACGCCTTGAACTCGAGGTTTGATCGCGCCTCGACGTCGTGCAGCGAAAGCCCCTTCTGTCGCCGAATCGCCCGAAGACGTTCGCCGACCCGTGCTCCACTCGTTGCCACCCCGACTCCCTCACCCTGCGCCCGTACAGCCCCTCGCGGAGAGTACCAGCACGCTACGTGAAAGTCATGCTTCCGAGGGGGAGTCACATCCGGTGCTCGACTCATCACCGGCCACTCGGGGCTCACGGTGCCCAGCCGACAGGAGCAGCGCGGCGGCCGACGACGGGGGCGGTCTGGGCCCGCATCACAAAGGGCGAAAGGGTCAGAACCGCCGCCGGCCCGAGCGCGGCGACCTCACCAGGCTCGAACCCGCCTTCCGGACCGACGACCACGGTCCACGTTCCCGACGCCGGCGCCAGGAGCCGCTCCACGCTCGACCCGAGCCGGTCCGCAACCACGAGATCGGGTCGCCCCGTGAGGTCGGCGAGGTCGCGAACCGCCGCCACCTCGGGAACCCGCGCGCGCCGGCACTGCATCGCGGCCTCCCGCGCCACCGCCGCGAGCTTCGCGACCGCGACAGCCGCGCGCTGGCCGTCCCAGCGCACGACGGAACGCCGGGCGCGGACCGGTTCGATCCGGGCCACGCCGAGCTCCGTCAGCTGGGCGACCACCGTCTCGAGCTTGGCGCCCTTCGTGAGCGCGGGCGCGACCACGACCCCCGGGTGCAGCTCCGGCTCGACGTGGATGTCGGAGTCCGCGCGCAGCAGCAACCTCCCGGCCTCGGCACGCGTGATCTCGTACCGGCGCCAGCGACCGGACCCGTCGAGCACGGCCGCGGTCAGCGCCTCGCCCGCGTGCAGCCGGCGCACGCGCTGGAGGTGATGGCCGTCACGTCCGTCGACCGCGACGACGTCGTCGAGCGTCTCGACGAAACAGTGCGCAGGAACGGCTTCGGCCGCGGCGTAGCGCTCGGCCATGGCGGGGCCGTCGCCTACTGGAACGCCGAGCGGATGCGAGAGAAGAGGCCGTGCTCCTTCGGAGACGTGACCTCCTCACCGCGCAGTTCGGCGAACTGCACCAGCACCTCGGCCTCCTCGGCCGAGAGATGCGTCGGGATCTCGATGTCGAGCTGCACGAGGATGTCGCCGCGCCGGCCGCTGCGCAGCGACGGCATGCCCTTGCCGCGGACGCGCAACACCGCGCCCTGCTGGGTTCCGGGCACGACCGTGAGCTCCTCGTCGCCGTCGAGCGTCTCGATCACCAGCCGGGTTCCGAGCGCCGCCTGCGTCATCGCGATGCGTGCGAGGTGGAAGAGGTCGTCGCCGCGCCGCTCGAACCGCGGGTCGGGGGCGACGCGGACATTGACGTAGAGGTCGCCCGCGACGCCACCACGGGGTGCCGACGGACCGCGGCCGGTGAGCCGCAGTCGCTGGCCGTCGTCGATGCCGGCCGGGACCTCGACGTCGAGGTGCCGGGAGCCACGGACCCGGCCGTCGCCGTGACACGTCGGACAGGGTGCCGGGATGATCGTCCCCAGGCCCTGGCACTGCGGGCAGGGTCCACTCGTGACGAGTTGGCCGAGGATCGACCGCCTGGTCTGGCGGACCTCACCACGGCCCTCACACGTCGAGCAGGTCTCGGGGTGCGTTCCCTCGGCCGCGCCACTCCCGCTGCACGTCTCGCACTCGACCGGCATCGCGAGATCGATCGACCGCGTGACGCCGAACGCGGCCTCCGCGAGCGAGAGGTCGACGACGGTCTCGCCGTCGGGACCGCGCGGGGGGCCGGCCGGGCCGCGCGGGCGGCCGAAGGCGTCACCGCCGAAGAAGGCCTCGAAGAGGTCGTTCAGCCCGAAGTCGGCGCCGCCGAACCCGGCGGCCGCACCGACCCCCTCGGGACCGAACGTGTCGTACCGGCGGCGCTTCTCGGGATCGCGCAGCGTCTCGTACGCGACGGAGACCTCCTTGAAGCGCTCCTCCGCCTCGGCATCGCCGGGGTTCGCGTCGGGGTGGTACTGGCGCGCGAGGTTCCGGTACGCCTTCTTGATCTCGTCGTCCGTCGCGCTCGCGCGACAGCCCGAGGATGTCGTAGAAGTCCTGCATCAGAGCGATTCGATCCCCATCACAGCGAGCGGGAGAGTGATTCGCCGAGGAGTCGCGACACCGTCGCGACAGCGGCCTGGGCCTGGCGGTAGTCCATGCGCGTCGGCCCGAGGACGCCGACGGTACCGCCGGGCTGGCCTTCCACGAGGTATGGCGCGAGGACGACGGAGCAGTCGCGCAGATCGTCGCGCTGATGCTCGGAACCGATGCGAACCGTGAGGCCCGGACCAAGCAGCTCGCGCATCACCGCGACCATCACCACGTGCTGTTCGAGGAGCTCGAGGAGGCGGGCCGCGACCTCGGCGCTCGGGAACGCGAGCTGTTCGGCGGCGAGGCGGCTCGCGCCGCCGACGAAGAGCGGCTCGCTCCCCGTCGACGCAGTGTGCCGCAGCTGCGCGCAGACGCTCTGCACGAGCCGCTGGGCGACGTCGACGGGGCCGGGGTCCACGTCGGCGATGTCGCCGAGGGTCGAGCCGACGACGTGCGCCGAGAGCCGGGCGGACGCACGCGCGACCTCGTCTTCGTCGACGTCGTGGTCGGTGAGGATCGTCTCCTTCTCGATCGCGCCGTTCGAGAGGACGGTGACGGCCAGGACGACGCGGGGCTGGACGCGGACCAGCGTGAGACTGCGGATGACGGCGACCGGCTGCGGCCCGATGATGACGGCGGCGTGGGAGGTGAGCCGGGCGAGCAGCAGGCTCGTCCCCTGGAGCAGGTCGTCCATGACCCGCACCGCGGACGTGAAGAAGTCGGCGACCTCCAGGCGCTGCGGGGCGGGCAGCGATCCCTCCCCGGTGAAGCGGTCGACGTAGAACCGGTAGCCCTTGTCGGTCGGGATCCGGCCGGCCGAGGTGTGCGGGTGGGTGATGTAGCCGTCGCGCTCGAGGGCGCTCATCTCGTTGCGCACCGTCGCGGCCGACACTCCCAGCTCGCGAGTCTGCGCGATCGTCTGCGATCCGACGGGCTGGGCCGTGCCGATGTACTCCTCGACGATCGCTCGCAGGATCGCGGCCTTGCGCTCGTCGAGCAGGGTCTCGGACTCGGTCATGTCGCTGGGCATCTTCGCCGACTCCCTACCGCGCGGGCCCGAGCGGGCCGTGACACGCGGTCGTTGGCACTCAATGGTACCGAGTGCCAACGTCGGCGCGGCCCTCCGGGCGGGCCGCGCCCGCGAGGAGGAGCCGGGCCGTGACGTCGGAGCCCATGAGCCGGCCCGAGCGCGTCAGCACGGCCCGGGCCGGAAGGGCACCGGCCTCGAGCAACCCTCCGGCGGCGAGCTCGCCCGCGGCACGAACCGCGGCGGGGGCGAGCAGGGCGCCCGAGCGAAGCCGGATCGCGAGCGCGAACCGCTCCTCGGCGCGGGCCGCGGGGGCGAGCGTCTCGGAGCCGGCCTCGGGCGACTCGCGGGCAGTGACCCGCTCGATGTACCGCTCGGGAGTCCGCCGCGTCCACCAACGCCGGCCGCCGGTGAAGCCGTGCGCGGCGCAGCCGATCCCGAGGTACGGACCCCCGTTCCAGTAGAGGAGGTTGTGCCGGCACTCCTGCCCGGGGCGCGCCCAGTTGGAGATCTCGTACCACTCGAACCCCGCGGCTGCGAGCCGCTCGTCGGCCGCCGCGTACTTGTCGGCCTGGTCGTCGTCGTCGGGCGCGGGCGTGCTCCCGGACGCGACGCGAGCGCCGAGCGGTGTGTTGGGTTCGACCGTGAGCGCATACGCGCTGACGTGATCAGGTTCGAGCCCGAGCACGTCGTCGAGCGTGCGGCTCCAGTCGGCGAGCGACTCGCCCGGCGTCCCGTAGATGACGTCGACGTTGAGGCGCGCGAACCCTGCGTCACGCGCCATCGCCATCGCGCACGCGACGTTGGCGCGGTCGTGCGTCCGGCCGAGGGCGGCGAGCACGTGCGCGTTCGTCGACTGCACGCCGAACGAGAGCCGGTCGACACCGGCCCGGCGATAGGCCGTGAGCTTGTCGCCGTCGACCGAATCCGGATTGCACTCGACCGTCACCTCGGCACCGCGCGCACGCGGGATCGCGTCGAGGATCCGCACGAGGAGATCGGGAGCGAGGATCGACGGCGTGCCGCCGCCGAAGAACACGCTCGTCGCCGCGCGCAGCTCGCCGCGCGCGTTTCGGTGCGCGAGGTCGGTGACACAGGCGTCGACGTACTGCTCGGCGAGGTGCGTGCGATCCGTCCACGTCGCGAAGTCGCAGTAGTCGCAGCGATGCGCACAGAACGGGATGTGCACGTAGACGCCGAACGGGTCGACGCCGGATCCGGAGCTCCGCGAACCGCCGGCCGCGCCCGACCGGTCGGGCGGGTGTGGCGCGCTCAGGCCGCGACCTTCCCCGCGGCGACTGGGGACTGCGTCGAGCGCACGACTCCGGGCGCCTGCTCCACAGTGATCACGAAGGCCTGTGGCGCGCCCGACACGGGGAACGCCGTCGCGCTCGGGTTCGAACCGAGCACGCCCGCCGAGATCGCGTGCTGCGCGTCGCCGGCACCGACGATCGCCCAGAGCTGGTAGGTCTGGCCGTCGGGCAGCGCGCCACGACCAGAGATCGCGCCGACCAGTTCGGTGACGTCCAGCTCCGAAGCGTCCACAATCCTCCAAGGTTCCCACGGCATCGGGTGGTCGTGGCCCCGCTCACGCCCCGGCACGGGTGCTCGAGTCTCACCGAACGGGAGAAGCGGCATCCACGCGAGGTTCGGAGCGAAGCGCGCGAACGGATGCCGGTAGCGTCGGCGCCGTGGAACCGCCGATGGCGCCCGAGGCCGCCGCTGCGGCGCGGGCCTGCGAAGCCTTCGTCGCCGAGAACGCGCCCGGTGGCCGGGTGCCGGCCGATTGGGCGGCCCGCCTGGCACGCGCCGGGTATGTGGCTCCGCACTGGCCGCGACCCTACGGACTCGGCGCCGGCCCGGCCGAGCAGCTCGCGATCGACGGCGTGCTGCGCGGCGCGCGCCTCCCCCGCCCCATGAATCCGATCGGTATCGGGTGGGCCGGCCCGACCCTGCTCGTCGCCGGCACCGCGGAGCAGCGCGAGCGGTGGCTGCCGGGCATCCTCGACGGCTCCGAGCTCTGGTGCCAGCTCTTCAGCGAGCCCGACGCGGGCTCCGACCTCGCGTCGCTGCGGACCGCCGCCCGGCGCGACGGTGAGGAGTACGTCGTCACCGGCCGCAAGGTCTGGAACACGCTCGCACACGTCGCGCGCTGGGGAATCCTGCTCGCGCGCACCGATCCCGACGCGGAGGAGCACGACGGCATCAGCTACTTCGTCGTCGACATGCACACGCCGGGCATCGACGTGAGGCCCATCGTGCAGATGACCGGCACGCACGAGTTCAACGAGGTCGTCTTCGACGACGTGCGTATCCCTGCCGCGAACGTCGTCGGCGCCGAGCACGACGGCTGGCGGCTCGCGAAGGTGACCCTCGGCAACGAGCGCGTCTCGCTGTCGGGCGAAGGCGCGCTCTGGGGCCGTGGCCCGACGGCCGGTGACCTCCTCGACCTCGTGCGTGCGCACGGCGGCGTCGCCGATCCGCGCCTGCGCCAACGGCTGGCCGCGCTGCACGTCGAATCGGAGGTGCTGCGCCTCATCCGCATGCGCACCGTGTCCGCGCGCCTGCGCGGCCTCGAACCCGGACCGGAGGCCTCGGTGCGCAAGACCCTCGCCGACCGCCACGGCCAGCACGTCATGGCGCTCGCCCTCGCACTCGCCGGCACCGACGGCCTCCTCGCCGACGCCGCCCCCTACGGCGACCCGGCCGGGATGTGGGCATACGGCTTCCTCTACTCCCCCGCCCTCACGATCGGCGGCGGCACCAGCGAGGTGCAGCGCAACATCATCGGCGAGAAGGTCCTCGGCCTGCCGCGATGACATGGTCGCGCTCGCTGCGGGCCGGGACACCCGGCCCGCGGACGCTCGCCGCTCCGCAACACTGGTCGCACTCGCTGCGGGCCGGGATACCCGGCCCGCGGACGCTCGCCGCTCCGCACGCGGGATGGGAGTGAGCACGTTCTGATGGCTCACGCACACCTCCGATCACGCTCGCTGCGGGCCGGGATACCCGGCCCGCGGACGCTCGCCGCTCCGTCAACACTGGTCGCGCTCGCTGCGGGCCGGGATACCCGGCCCGCGGACGCTCGCCGCTCCGCACGCGGGATGGGAGTGAGCACGTTCTGGTGGCTCACGCACACCTCCGGTCACGCTCGCTGCGGGCCGGGATACCCGGCCCGCGGACGCTCGCCGCTCAGTACTTGCTGGTCGCACTCGCTGCGGGCCGGGATACCCGGCCCGCGGACGCTCGCCGCTCAGTCGTCGAGTTTGAGGGCGGCGACGAAAGCTTCCTGAGGGACCTCGACGCGGCCGATCTGCTTCATGCGCCGCTTCCCCTCCTTCTGCCGCTCGAGCAACTTGCGCTTGCGCGTGATGTCGCCGCCGTAGCACTTGGCGAGCACGTCCTTGCGCCGCGCCTTCACCGTCTCCCTCGCAATGATGCGCCCGCCGATCGCAGCCTGGATGGGAACGTCGAAGAGCTGGCGCGGGATCAGCTCGCGCAGCTTCGTCGTCATCTTGCGCCCGTAGTCGTAGGACTTGTCGCGGTGTACGACAGCGGAGAACGCGTCGACGGGAACGTTGTTCAACAAGAGATCGACCTTCACGAGATTCGACGCGCGGTAGCCGATCGGTTCGTAGTCGAGCGACGCGTAGCCACGCGTCCGGGACTTCATCTGGTCGAAGAAGTCGGTGACGATCTCCCCGAGCGGCAGCGCGTAGTCGAGCTCGACGCGGTCTTCGGAGAGGTAGTCCATCTTCATCAGCTCGCCGCGCCGCTGTTGCGCGAGCTCCATGAGCGTGCCGATGTAGTCGGTCGGCGAGAGCATCGTGACCCGCACGAACGGTTCCTCGATGCGGTCGATGCTCGCCGGCGGCGGCATCGCGGAGGGATTGTCGACGACGGCGACCTCACCCTCGATCGTGACCGCGTGGTACTCGACGTTCGGCGCGGTCGCGACGAGGGAGAGCCCGTACTCGCGCTCCAGGCGCTCGCGGATGATCTCCATGTGCAGGAGACCGAGAAAGCCGCAGCGGAACCCGAAGCCGAGCGCACCCGACGTCTCGGGGTCGTAGGTGAACGACGAATCGTTGAGGCGGAGCTTCTCGAGCGCGTCGCGCAGGTCGGCGTAGTCGTCGCCCTCGACGGGATAGAGGCCGCAGAACACCATCGGCTTCGGGTCGCGGTAGCCAGGGAGCGCGGGCGCGGGATGCGCCGCGTCGGTGACGGTCTCGCCGACCTTGGCCTCGCCGACGTGCTTGATGCCCGCGATGAGATAGCCGACCTCGCCGGGGCCGAGGAACGCGACCGGAGTGGGCACCGGAAGCCGCACCCCGATCTCCTCGGCGTCGTGGTTGCCCGCCGCCTGCACGTACCGCAACCGCGCGCCGGAACGCAGCCCGCCGTTGAACACCCGCACCGCGCTCACGACTCCGCGGTACGCGTCGTAGTACGAGTCGAAGATCAGCGCCTGGAGCGGGGCGTCGGCGTCGCCCACCGGAGGCGGAATCCGCTCGATGACCGCGTCGAGCAGCGCGTCGACGCCCTCACCGGTCTTCGCGGAGATGCGCAGCGTCTCCTCGGCCGGCAGGCCGAGCACCCGCTCGAGCTCCTCGGCCCGCCGATCGGGTTCCGCCGCGGGAAGGTCGATCTTGTTGAGCACCGGAACGATCGTGAGGTCGTGCTCGACGGCCTGGTACGCATTGGCGAGCGTCTGGGCCTCGATGCCCTGCGAGGCGTCGACCAGCAGGATCACGCCCTCGCACGCCGCGAGGCTGCGCGAGACCTCGTAGCCGAAGTCGACGTGGCCGGGCGTGTCGATCAGGTGGATCGCGTAGCCGCGGTGCTCGAGCCGCACGTTCTGCGCCTTGATCGTGATGCCGCGCTCGCGCTCCAGGTCCATGGTGTCGAGGTACTGCGCGCGCATGTCCCGGGGGTCGACCGCGCCGGTGAGCTCGAGGAGCCGGTCCGCGAGGGTCGACTTCCCGTGGTCGATGTGGGCGATGATCGAGAGATTGCGGATGTGGTCGAGGGCCGTCACAGGATCGTCTCGTCGGCGAGCGGGGAGTCCCATTCTCCCCTACGAGACCGCCCGGGACAGGAAGCTCGCGCGCCGAGTGGAGCGACCGGCGGGACCGGGTGGCGGCGAGGTGCCCTGATACCATGCTCCGGTTCCGGCACCGCCGCACGTGATCGAGAGAGTCTTGCGCCCATGGCGAACATCAAGAGTCAGAAGAAGCGCAACCGCACGAACGAGAAGCGCCGCATCCGCAACAAGGCGGTGCGCTCCGAGCTGAAGACCCGCGTGAAGCTCGCCCGGGTCGAGATGGCCGCGGGCAGCGACGACGCGCCCGCCGCGATCGCGACCGCCCAGAAGCGCCTGGGCAAGGCGAGCGCCAAGGGCATCATCCACAAGAACCAGGCCGCCCGGCGCGCGTCGCGCCTCATGAAGGCCGCGGCCCGCTCCGACTCGTAGTTTCGCCGCGACGCAGGTGCGTCGCGGCGACGCGTCGCTCAGCGGCGGCGCGATCCACTCGATCCGGTTGTCGCACCTTTGCGGCGCGCGAGCGCGGCGAGTCGCGCGACGAGCACCTCGATCACGACTTCGTCGCCCGCGCCGGTCGCACCACGGAGATCGAGCTCCGCCCGCGCGAGATGGCCGAACGCCTCGCGCAACCCGTCGGTGCCGTGGCGGTGTGCGGCCTCGAGCGCGCGCCGCGCCGGATAGGGCTTGACCCGACCGCCGAGCGCGCCGACGGCGTCCGACTCGGTGTGAACCGCGGGATCGTCGAGGCGCAGCATGCGCTGGTAGTGCGGGACGAGTGATGCCATCACCTGCATCGGATGCAGCGGCCGCGGTTCGCGCGCGCTCGTGGCACTGAGGAGGCGATGGAGCGCGGCCAGCGCGGCCGCGGTGTCGCCGCGATCGATCGCGTTCGTGAGCTCGTAACGCGGAACCGAGCCGGCCTCGCCCAGGTAGGGCTCGACGTCGTCGACATCGAGCCGCGCACCGTCGCCGAACGTCGCACGCCACAGTCCGACGAGCTCCACGACGCGACCGGCGTCCTCACCGAGGTGCGCGGCGACGAGTCGCGCCGCCTCGGGCGACAGATGGATGCCGGCACGCCGCGCCTCGCTCGTGAGCACGGTGTCGGTCTTCTCCGAATCGGGACCGACGGTCGGGACGTGCGTGGCCTTGAGCGCCTTTTCGAGGGCCGACGGCATGCGGCCGCCGCCGGCGACGAGCACCAGCGCGATGCCGTCGGGCGGATCGGTGACGAAGGGCAGGATGGCCTCGGCGCCGGCCGCAAGAAGCGCCCCGGCGTCGTGTACCACCACGACCCGGCGCGCGGTGACGAACGGCGGGCTCGCGAGCGCGGTGACGATCCCCTGCATCACGCTCTGGTCGCCAACCGTCGGAGTTGCGTCGTCGTCGCGCGCATCGTCGGCCCGCTTGCGACCGGGGACGGTGAAGTCCTCGAGCGCGAGATCGCGCGGCTCACCCGCGAGCAGCTCCGCGACGAGACGGTCGACGGCGGCGCCCCGCAGCACCGGGTCGTCGCCCCGAACGAGGTGAACGGTGCCGCTCATGCCGGCTCGCGCTCGAACACGGAAGCGAGGATCCCCTCGACGACGCGCAAGACCGAGACCGTGCCCGCGACATCGTGGACCCGAACGACGCGCGCGCCGGCGATCACGCCGTAGGCCGCGGCGCCGAGCGATTCGGGACGGCGGTCGTCGATCTCGAGCGCGAGCAGCTCGCCGAGGAATCGCTTGTTCGATGCCGAGAGCAGGAACGGGAACCCGAGCGTGGCATGGCGGCCGGTCTCGCGCAGCAGCACGGCACTCATTGCCGGGGTCTTGCCGAGGTCGAGGCCGGCGTCGAGCACGATCTGGTCGGGCACGAGGCCGGCCTCCCTCGCGCGAGCCGCGCGATCGAGGAGGAACGACTTCGACGTCGCCGACGAGATCGTCGTAGTGCGGATCGGGGTCGGGGACCCGCGGGCGGAGCCGGATGTGGGTGGCGACCACCGTGGCGCCATGGCGCGCCGCGGTCGCGACGTATCCGTCGTCGGCGAAGCCGCTGATGTCGTTGCCGACGACCGCGCCGGCGGAGCAGCTCGCGTCGAGCACCGCCGCGCGCCAGGTGTCGACCGAGATCGGCGTGTCGAAGCGGGCGGTGAGCGCTTCGACCGCGGGCACGACCCGGTCGAGCTCCTCGGCCTCGCCGACCTCCGGGCCCGGGCCCGCCTTGACCCCGCCGACGTCGAGGAGATCCGCGCCCGCGGCCACGAGCTCCTCGGCGCGCGCGAGGAAGGCGTCGAAGGTCCAGGTCGCGCCGCGGTCGTAGAAGGAGTCGGGGGTGCGATTGAGGATGCCCATGACGAGCGCGCGGGTCGTGACCTCGTGGCGAACGTCACCGAGGCGGATCGTCGGGTACGGCACCACGGGCCCGAGGAACATCGGCGCGCAGGCTACCGCCGTGGATCCGGCGAACCGCCGTGACCGCCGACACCAGGCCGACCGCGGCCAGCGCGCCGCGCGTGTCGAGCACGACGGGTACGGCTGCGGTCACGTGGGCGACGAGCCGGACCCACCCGAGGAGCGCGGCAAGCGGTGCGAGACCGACACTTGCGAGGCGCGGGACGGGCCGGGCGAGGAGCGCGCCCGCGCCGGCGACCATGAAGCCACCGACGGTGAGCGGCTCCGCGAGCGGGACGGCGACGAGGTTCGCGACCGGCGAGAGCAGCGGGACCGAACCCTGCGCCACGAGCAGGATCGGTGTCACCCCGAGCTGGGCCGCGAGCGGGACCGCCAACGCCTCGCGCCACCACCCCGGGCCAGGGAGACGCGCGGCGACCGCAGGCGAGAGCGCCACGATCGCCGCGGTCGCGGCGACGGAGAGCTGGAACCCGAGCGAGTGCAACAGGAACGGGTCGATGAGCAACAGGACCACAACCGCGCTGCACAACAACCGTCCCGCGGGGACGGGACGCCCGACGAACGCGGCGGCCATCGCGAGCCCGGCCATCACCTCGGCCCGCAGCACCGACGGTTCGAAGCGCGTCACGCACCCGAAGACGACGAGCACCGCGAGACCGAGCAGCAACCGGCCCCGCAGGGAGCACCGCCGCAGCATCGGGCCGACGAGCGCCAGCACGAAGGCGACGTTCTCGCCCGAGACGGCGAGCAGGTGCGAGAGCCCCGCCGCGCGGAATTCTCCGCTGACGACGGGCGGGATCCCACGGGTGTCTCCGAGCAGGAAGCCCGCGAGCAACGAGCGATCGGTGGGGTCGAGGGGGGCGCACCCGCGCGCGATTGCGGCGCGCAACGCGTTGGCGACCACGTACGGCGGAGAGCGCGGCGGGCCGAAGCGCTCGAGGCGGGCGCGAGAGAGCGTCGCGACCGCGTGCTGCCAACGCATGCGCACATCGAAGCCCTGTAACGGAGTGACGACACCCGTGGCGGTGACGCGGTCGCCCTCCGCCAGGACCCGCCACTCCCCCGCGTCGGCGCCGGTCGCCCGCACGAGCACGCGCACGTCGGTCCTGAGGGTCCGACCCGCGACCTCGACGTGGTCGGCACGCAGCAGCGCGGTCGATGAGATACGCCGGGCCACTCGGGTCGGAAGCGAGGGTGCCGGTGACCACGACATCGGGCGCGACGCGTGAGAGCGCGGCCAGTGGCGCGCGCGCCTGCCCGTCGAGCGCTCGCTCGGTGACGGCCGCACCGAGGAGCAGGAGACCGACCCCGACGACGAGCACGCGCCGCGCGCCCGACGCGGCGATCGAGCCGGAGACGGCGATCGCGCCCAGGAGCAACGTGCCGCGTGCGGACGCCGGACCGGCGCGCTGGCCGAGCAGGATGCCGGCGACCACCGCGACCACCGCGAGGACGGGCCCGGGGCCAATGCCGCGCGACGCCGGGGACGCGTTCACACCGTGACCAGTGGCTTCAGCGTCGCGAAGCGCCCGTCGCCGATTCCCTTCACGCGGCGCAGGTCGTCGACGGAGTGGAAGCCGCCCTCGCGCCCTCGCTCGTCGATGATCGCCTGGGCGAGCGTGGGCCCGATCCCGGGCAGTGCCTCGAGCTGAGCCTCGGTCGCGGTGTTCAGGTCGAGCGGCGCGTCCGGCGACGGTGCGGCCGCGGGCCCGGTCGCACCACCGGCCGCGCCCGCCGGGTCGCTCGTCGGGTTGGCGGCATCGCTCGGGGCACCTCGCCGCGGCACTGCGATGCGCTCGCCGTCGACGAGGTGCGCGGCGAGATCGAGCCGGTCGACGTCGGCGCCGGCGTTCGCCCCGCCCGCCGCCTCGATCGCGTCGACGACGCGCGCCGTCGCCGGGAGCGAGACCACCCCCGGATGGCGCACCGATCCGGCCACGTGCACGATCACGACCGAGGCGGTCGTGGTGGCGACGCCGGCGGGTGCCGCGGCGAGCGCCGTGGTCGACGTGGTCGCCGAGGACGCGACCGAGGACGGAGCCGCCGACGAAGACACCGACTGGTGCACCCACCAGCCGCCGGCGACGAGCGCCACCGCGACCAGTACGAACGTGAACAGCCGTTGGTCGTGACGCAACTCCGACCAGCGATCGGCCAGCGACGGCCGCGGTGGGCCGACCACCGGTGGAGCGTCGCCGTCGTCGATCGACGAACCCTGCAATCCCCGACCTCCGGACGCGCGCGGACACGGCCGAGGAAGTTCCGGGGGAAGGAGCCCGAAGTTAGCAGCCGGGTGCGACAGCGAACACGGGCGCGATCCTCAGGACGCGGGTGCCGTGATCGCCCAGCGCTCGTGGTCGCGCCACGCGCCGTCGACCATCAGGTAGTCGGGCGAGAAGCCCTCCCGGCGGAAGCCGCACCGCTGCGCCAGCCGCAACGACGGCTCGTTGCCCGGTTGGATGTTCGCCTCCAGGCGGTGAAGGCCGAGCGCGCCGAACGCGTGCTGGGCCACCGCACGCAGCGCCTCCGCCATCAATCCCGTTCCCGCCGCGGCGGAGAACGCGTAGTAGCCGAGATACCCCGACTGGAACGAGCCGCGCACGACGCTGTTGATGTTGATCACACCCGCAAGGACGGCGTCGCGATCGCGGCGGATCAGGAAGCCGTAGTGGTCGTCGCGCTCGAGCCGCTCGAGGTAGGCGCGGTAGGTGCGGGCGTCGGTGGGCGGGCTCACCCAAGGGTGGTGCAGCGCGGTGCTCCCGCGCACGGCGTCGAGGAAGTCGTTCTCGTCGCGCACAGCAGGAAGCGCGATGACCGTGCGGTCGGTGCGCAATGCCAGGGCGACCACGGGATCAGCGGATGAAGTTGACCAGCCGACCACGCACCACGATCACCTTGCGCGCCGGCTGCTCGTCGAGCATCGCGGCGACCCGCGGCTCCGCGCGCGCCGCGCTCTCGTGCGCGGCGTCGTCGGCGTCGACCGCGACCATCACTCGACCGCGCACCTTGCCGTTCACCTGCACCGCGATCTCGACATGCTCCTCGACGAGCCACTGCGTGTCGGCCACCGGGAACGGTTCGTAGGTGAGCGTCGCGGGATGCCCGAGGCGCTCCCACAGCTCCTCGGCGATGTGCGGCGCGAGCGGGGCGACCATCAGCACGAGCGGCTCCGCGACCTCGCGCGGCGCGTGCCCGGCCGCGGCCACGACCGCGGTCAAGTGGTTGTTCAGCTCGAAGAGGCGCGCGACCGCGGTGTTGAAGCGCAGGCCGGCCATGTCGTCGCGCACCGCCGCAATGGTCTTGTGCAGCAACCGGCGGGTCTCGTCGTCGGCGACATCGTCCGCGACGCGTGACGCGCCCGAGTCCTCGTCGACGAGGTTGCGCCACAGGCGGGCGAGGAAGCGGTGCACGCCGACGATGTCGGCGGTGTTCCACGGCCGCGACGCGTCGAGCGGGCCGGTGAACATCTCGTAGAGCCGCAGCGTGTCGGCCCCGTACTCCCCGTAGATGTCGTCGGGCGCGACGGCGTTCTTCAGGCTCTTGCCCATCTTCCCGTACTCGCGCGAAACCGCTTCGCCCTGGAACGTGAAGGAACCGTCGTGCTCGACGACGTCGGCCGCCTCGACGTAGACGCCGCGCGCGTCGGTGAATGCGGCGGCGAGGATGTAGCCCTGGTTGTAGAGCCGCTGGAACGGCTCCGGCGTGCTCACGTGGCCGAGGTCGAACAACACCTTGTGCCAGAAGCGCGCGTACAGCAGGTGCAACACCGCGTGCTCGACACCGCCGACGTAGAGGTCGACGAGCCCGGGCGCGGTGCTGCCGTCGGCGCGCGTGCCGGTCGCCCAGTAGCGCTCGACGGCCGGATCGACCATCGCGTCCTCGTTGGTCGGGTCGAGGTAGCGCAGGTAGTACCAGCACGACCCTGCCCACTGCGGCATCGTGTTCGTCTCGCGCCGGTAGCGGCGCATGCCGTCGCCGAGGTCGAGCTCCACGAACACCCAGTCCTCGGCGCGCGCGAGCGGCGGCTCCGGCAGCGCGTCGGGATCGTCGGACACCCGCGGCTCGAAGTCGCTGACTTCCGGGAGCGCGACGGGCAGCATCGAGTCGGGCAGCGCGATCGGGCGGTCGTCGTCGTCGTAGACGATCGGGAACGGCTCGCCCCAGTACCGCTGCCGGCTGAACAGCCAGTCGCGCAGCTTGTAGGTGACGGTCGGGCGCCCCCAACCGCTGTGCTCGAGCCACTCGCCGATGCGCGCCTTCGCGGCCGGCGTGTCGAGGCCGTCGAGGGAGACCTCGTCGTTCGTGCTCCCGACGGCGACGCCGGGGCCGACGTAGGCCTCGGGCCAGGCGCGTGCGTCGTCGACGCGCGCGTCGCGCGCGGCGAGCCACTCGTCGGGAGGCTGCACGACGGCAACGATCGGCAGCTCGAACTCCTGCGCGAACTCGAAGTCGCGCTCGTCGTGCGCGGGCACGGCCATGATCGCCCCGGTGCCGTAGCCCATGAGCACGTAGTCGGCGATGAAGATCGGGATCGGCTCACCGGTCGTGGGGTTCGTCGCCCAGCTCCCGATGAAGACGCCCGTCTTCTCGCGGCCTTCCGACTGGCGCTCGAGATCCGTCTTGCCCGCCGCGAACTCGCGGTAGCGCGCGACGGCCTGGCCGGGCAGCAGATCCGTACCGAACACGGCGCGCCACGCGACCGGTGATCCGCCCCAGTCGTTGCCGGTGATCCGGTCGACGAGCGGATGCTCGGGCGCCAGCACCATGTACGTCGCGCCGAACAGCGTGTCGGGCCGGGTCGTGAACACGGTGATCTCGACGTCGTGGTCGACCACGCCGAAGCGCGCCTCCGCACCGACGCTGCGCCCGATCCAGTTGCGCTGCATCAGCTTGATGGAGTCGGTCCAGTCGAGGACGTCGAGGTCGTCCAGCAGGCGCTCGGCGTACTCGGTGATGCGCAGCATCCATTGCTTGAGCGGGCGCTTGTAGACCGGGAAGTTGCCGCGCTCACTCCGGCCGTCGGAGGTGACCTCCTCGTTGGCGAGCACGGTGCCGAGCCCGGGGCACCAGTTCACCGGCGCCTCCGCGATGTACGCGAGCCGGTGCGCGTCGACATACGCGCGGCGCGCGTCGGCGTCGAGGTCGACCCAGGCGCGTCCGTCGTCGGGCTCGCGCGTGCCGGCGTCGAGCTCGGTGACCAGCTCAGCGACGGGCCGGGCGCGCTGCGCGTCGCGGTCGTACCAGGAGTTGAAGATCTGCAGGAAGATCCACTGCGTCCAGCGGTAGTAGGAGACGTCGGTGGTCGCGATGCTGCGGCGAGGGTCGTGACCGAGCCCGAGCGCGCGCAGCTGCCGCCGCATCGTGGCGATGTTGCCTTCGGTCGTGACGCGCGGATGCTGGCCGGTCTGCACCGCGTACTGCTCGGCCGGGAGCCCGAACGCGTCGTAGCCCATCGTGTGCAGAACGTTGAAGCCGTTCATGCGGGAGAAGCGGGCGTAGACGTCGCTGCCGATGTAGCCGAGCGGGTGACCGACGTGTATGCCGCTGCCGCTCGGGTACGGGAACATGTCGAGCACGTAGCGCTTCGGCAGCGACGCGCGCTCCCGGTTGACCTCGGTGAGCAGACCGGTCGGGTTGGGCGTGAAGAAGGTCTCGTCGCGCTCCCAGCGGTCCTGCCACTTCGCTTCGATCGCGTTCGCGAGCGCCGCGTTGTAGCGCTGGGGTGGCGTGTCGGAGGTCTCGCCCGGTGGCTCCGTCTGCTGCTGGGTCACGGGTCCAGGCTAGTGAACCGGATCGTTCCCGCCGGTGAGACTTCCGTTACGATGAGACTCCCGCCCTTCGGGGGTCGCGGGGCTGTAGCTCAGTTGGAAGAGCACTTGCATGGCATGCAAGGGGTCGTGGGTTCGAGTCCCATCAGCTCCACTCGCCGAAGCCCTGGTGAGGGGTTCGCGGTGACCAGCGGCGCGACGGCCGAAGACTCCAGGGGAGCCAACTGGGGAGCCAAGCGTTGCGAATGGCTCCCCTCGCGTCCGCTCACACCGCGCGCAGCATCCGATCCATCGGCGCGACCGCCGCGGTGATCGACGGCGCGACGACGTGTCGGTACACCTGAGACGCCATGCGAGTCGACTCGTGGCCGAGGACGTCGGCGACGTGCTCGAGCGGCACACCGGCCTCGCATAGAAGCGAACAAGCGCTGTGGCGGAGGTCGTACGGCGACACGTGACCGAGCCCGGCGGCGGTCGCCGTGAGCTGCACCATGCGTCGCAGGTTCGACGGGTCGAGCGGCGTCCCAACATCGGACACGAAGGCGAGCTCCTTCCACTCAGCCGGCCACGAAGCGCCCAGCGCGAGCCGCTCTTCGGCCGAACGCAGGTGGTGTCGCTTCAGCTCCACGAGCGCGACCGCCGGGATCGACAGCGTCCGCCGCGAACGCTTCGTCTTCGGCTCCCCGATCACGGGCTGCCCGTCGTAGTGCTTCAACGACTGGCGCACGTGCACCACGCCGGCCTCGAGGTCGAGATCGATCCAACGCAGGCCACAGACCTCGCCGGGACGGAGACCAAGCGTCGCCATGACACACAACGCGGCGCCCAGACGGTGTTCGCTGGCGGCAGCGAGAAACCGACGCGTCTCGTCGGGAGAGAGGGCACGTCCCTCCTTCGGTGCCTTCGCGTCGGCGGGGAGATCGGACAGTGCCGCCGCCGCGTTGCGCGCAACGTAGCCACGACGCTCGGCCCAACGAAGCGCCTGGCCGAGTACGGCTCGGAATCGAATCAGCGAGGACTTCACAGTCCAGCGCTCGACTTCGCCTCGAGGAACGCGTCGACGTGCTCGGGTGTCAGCGCTCGCAGTCGGTGATGACCGAGACCAGGTACGAGGTGTCGGTCGATCGCCCACCGATACGTCGCGAGCGCGGTCGGTGCGACCTTCGACGGAGCGACGGTGTCGATCCAGCGGTCGAGCAGGTCTCCCACGGTCATCGAGTTGGGCACGGCCAAGGTTCCCGCGTCGAACTCGGCGCGCAGCTGCCGCAACTTCTGCTTGGCCTCCGGCCGCGTCGCGGCAAAGACCTTGCGTCGGCGGCGTCGCCCGTTCTCATCGCGTCCGAGATCGATGACACCGACCCAAGCGTTCTTCGTGGTGTCGAGGAACACCGAGCCGTCACCTGATCGTGCACGTTGCATGAGTCTCCTTGCGCCTCGGAGCCGCGGGCTGCGGCGAACGTACTGGCGGCGTGCGACATGGACTCGCGGGTTGGCGTGACTCGGTAGGCGAGTTTCGAGACTGTGCGCGCTGGCTGCGAGCAGAGTCAGCGTCGATGGCGATGGCGAGCGGCGGCGGCGGCGGCGGCGGCGATGCATTCATGCTCCTGTGTGCGAATCCGAGAGCGCGATCGGAACCGGTTTCTTCACGGCGGGCGAGAAATGTTTGGTGGGCTTGTTGGTGAGCAGTGACTAGGTAGAGCACATATGGTGGTTCCGCCCAAGCGGAACCACCGGACGGGTCCTGGTGGGGTCGGCGACGGTTCGGATCACGGCCACTGACGCGCGCGTCCGGCCGAACGCAGCGGCGACAGCGGGCCTCGGCGGACGCGCAATTGACAGGTGCGCCAGAGCGACTGGGCCTCATGCGGCCCCGTTGTCGCCGCGTGAGCAGGCGGATCCTCGTTGCGCCGCCGGTCGCGACGCCCGTACGTCGCATCGAGAGCGCACTGCCGGCCGACGAGCGCGTCCAAACTGGTAGTTCTGGTGAGTGTTCGAGCGGCTCGAACACTCACCAAGAAGCCCACCAAGACACCCACCAAGAGGCCCACCAAATTGATGAGAGCGCAGGTCAGCGCATACCTCTTCGCATGGACGCGGAGCTCGACCTTCAACGTAGGGTCGACCAGTATCCTTGGCGGCCATGAGCGCGGCCCCGACTGCTCGAGTGCGTCCCGTCGCGGTTCCCGACGATCTCGACGACACCGCGCCGATCGAAGGGACCGTCCGTTTGCCGTTGGCGGTGCGTTGGAGCGGCGAACCGATCGATTTCGACCTTGCTGACCCGCGCCATCTCCGCAGCGTCTACGAGCAGGTGTTGCGCGAGGGCACTGAAGACGACGTGCACCGCTACGTTCGGGCAAGCACGCTCGTCGAGGTCTGGGACGAGCTGTACCTGCCGTCTTACGTGCGGGATGCGTGGGCGCCGTGGCTTGCGCGCCACCGGGTCGCGTCCCGATAACAAGTGCCGCTCAGCCCACTCCAGCAACGGGTCGCGGCAATCGTCGCTGAGACAACGGAAGGCCACGAAGTCGGACTTGCCGGCGGCGCCGCGCTCATGGTGGCCGGAATCGGTGACCGCATCACCCGCGATCTCGACTTCTTCGCGACGACTGCGGCGACGGTCGATGAGCTCGGCCCACGCGTTCTCGACGCGCTGCGCTCGGCTGGTCTCGTGGTCGAACAGGTTCGTGCCAGCCCTGGCTTCACGCGCCTCCAGGTCGCTGACGGAGCCGACACCACCGAACTCGATCTGGCGTGGGACGCGCGGATCCGGAACCTGCGCGAATCCGAGTACGGACCGGTCCTCGACCGTGACGAGCTCGCGGCCGACAAGATGCTCGCGCTGTACGGGCGGGCGGGCGGAAGCCCGCGACTTCGTCGACGTCTACCGGCTCCGCGCCGTCTACCCGCGAGAACGCCTCTTCGAGCTCGCGGCCGAGAAGGATCGTGGGTTCGTCGCCGACGCGTTCGCCGAGACGCTCACGAGCATCGGCAGGCGCGACCGCATCGAGTTCCAGTGCGACGACACGACCTTCGACGCGGTCCAAACCGAGTTCGCGCAGTGGCACGCCGAAATCTCGGTACGGGCAGCGAACCTTGGTCCCGATACCGCCCTTGAAGGCCGCCGCAAGCGCCGCATGGATCTCGACCTATAGGAGCAGCATCGCGGTGCGAACTTGCTCGCGGTCGAGAGCGTCCCAGATCGGCACCTATTGGACCGCTCGACGAGCGTCATCGCTCGTATGGAAGGTCGCCCGGCTCGCAGTTGCGGTAGTCGGGTTCTGGGAGGTCCGAGAAGCGAACGGCGGGGATCGAAGACCGACCCCTCAGGATCGCCTGAGCGATTCGGTGCATTCCGTCCATCACTCGGCCGTCGGGGCCGAGGATGACCGGATAGGAAGCATCGACCTCCGCGATGAGGCGAGCGTGGTCCACGACGGCGCGCACGGTGGGTTGGTGGAGATCTCCGTCGAACCAATAGACGGTGTCGACCTCGGTGATCGAGTCGACTGCAATCTCTTCTACCGCGGCACCTTCGGACAACTCGATCAGGCGATCAACGTCCCACGCGTCGACGCCATCTCCGTCGGCGGACTTCCAGAAGTGGTACTGCTTTCGCACATCGTCGAGTCTCACAGGATCGACCTCTCAGCGCAGATGGCGCCAGCGCTGCGACGCCCCCCTGCCGCCGGCTCCGCGACCCCTCACTGAAGCGGCGTGATAAGGAGAACGAGGTGAGGTCCGGTGGAGCGCTTCGGTGCGCGTCATCACGCACGCTCATGATGCCGACTGCGATGGGGCCTGGTCCTTCAACGAGCGCGTATCGCGCGCCCGAGAACGCGTCGTGGGGCGACCTGCGCGATCGGCCTCCGATTGAAAGCGCCAGTTCGTACAGGCGGTCGACATCAGATCGGTCGTCGGCTCGTAGGTTGACTACGACCCCGTTGAAGGCGGGACCGAGAGCGCCCCACTGATGCGCGAACGCGCTGCTGTCGAGGTCGATCCCGAAGGACGGCTCAGAGATCGTCCGGTGGTGCGCGTCCCACGGCTCCCATCCCGCTGGGCCAACGGGAATGTCGACGCCTAGCTCGATCAAGAACTTGACGGCAGCATCGAGCTCGCCGACAACGATGTTGAGGTGATCTATCCGCGCAGCGCTCACGCGGGCGCACGATAGACCCGTCCCCCAACGCCGGCCTCGAGCGAAGCCAGCGGTATGCCATCAGGTCGTCGGCGATGCAGCCGTAGATTGAGCGCAAGTGGCAGACGACCCAGCGCCGTACCCCCGGCCGCACGTCCATCGGCAGGTCGCGGAGTCGTTTGGGGTTGATGCCGAACGTTATGACCGGACACGCCCGCCCTACCCGGCCGCGCTGGTCGACCGAGTCATCGCGGGCAGCCCTGGCACCGACGTCCTCGACGTGGGATGCGGCACCGGCATCGAGGCCCGGCAGTTCCAGACTGCCGGTTGCGCAGTGGTTGGCGTTGATCCGGACGAGCGGATGGCAGCCTTCGCGCGCCGTAGCGGCATCGAGGTCGAGGTCGCGAGGTTCGAGGACTGGAATGCTGCAGGCCGAACCTTCGACACGGTCATCGCCGGAACCGCGTGGCACTGGGTCGACCCCGTGGCGGGAGCGGCGAAAGCGGCGCAGGTGCTGCGGCCGAGTGGCCGTCTGGCCCCGTTTCATCATGTGTTTCAGCTACCTGCGGTCGTGGCCGAGGCAATCGGCGAGGCCTACGGCCGGGTCGTGCCGAGCGCCGACCTGGATCTGAGGGCGCAGTTGCTGCGGTCAGCACTGGATACCTATCAGCCCCTGTTCGCCAAGATCGCCGAGGGCATCCGGGTCACGGGCCGGTTCGGCGAGCCGGAGCAGTGGCGCTTCGACTGGGAACGCACCTACCGCCGCGACGACTGGCTGGATCAACTGCCGACCTTCGGCGGTCTGACTCGCCTCACAGCGGATCAGTTGAGAGAAATACAGACGACCACCGGGATCGCTATCGACCGCCTCGGAGGAACCGTCACGGTTCACTACAGCACCATCGTTGTGACTGCGGTCCGAACGGCAGACTCGACCTGACGTTCCATTCAGCTCCGCGTACGTGTGATGAGCGTCCCTGAACAGCGGCAACTACCGCCGATGCCACCGCCTCCCAACGCCGGGAGCGGGCGGGAGCAGGCGCGCCACAGCCGCCGCGGAGTCGCACGGAGCGGTCAGTCTGGCGCGACGCCCTTCACCGCCAACCCGGCGTGCGGCTCGCTTCCTCGATCCATTCACGCAGCTCAGGTCGCTGCACGTCCTCCACAGTGGTCACCTTGACGTACCGGGTCCGGTCAGTGGTTCCGAGTGGCGGTGGGGAGTCGAAGTCCGCACCGCCGAGGAAGACGACATTCACCGAAACGTCGTAGGCGGCCAGCTCGATGATCCAGCCCCGCTTCGGTAGCCCGTAGTACGGCCGCTTCCACTTGACGGCGTAGTGAAGGCCCGGGATCGTCGCTCGGATCGACTCGTCCAACCGCTGGACGATGGGCTGCAGATGCGGCATCTGGCGTCGGAACCAATCGTCGATGTCCGAGTGGCTCGCCGCCGGCTCCGGCGGCTTTCGCGATGCGTTCCCCTTGATTTCTTTCGGCATTTGCGTGTCCCCTCCGTCGAACCCGCGGAGCGTGATGACCAAAATATCGCTCGGACGGCAACGTCACTGAGAGCTGCCGCCTGCCCCCGAGGAACAGGCATCGCGGGCGGGTTGGGGTGACCCCCAACGCCGGCTCGTGGGCGCTCCGAGAGGCGCTGCCCCCGGCCGTTGGAGGGGAGCGGGCCAAGCTCGCGGCTTGTTCAGTCGTTACGACGTCGCGTTCGACTGAGGGGTGTCTGCACCCGCGCGTCTCGCGTGGTGACCGGATTGCGGACGCTGTAGGTGGCGACGACACTGCGTGTATGGGTCTTCTTCGGCTTTGGCTGCGGGCCGAGCGGCGCGATGCGACCCGCTGGATCGGTGCACTTGTCCTACTTGCGCTCGCGGGAGGCGCCGCGCTGATAGCCGCGCAGGCCGCGCGTCGAACCGATACCGCCTTCATTCGGGATCTCGTAGAGGGTCACACGTCGGACGCGGTCGTCAACGCCAACACGGTCGGCGAGAACGCCGCGCAGCTCCACGCGCGCCGCCTGGCGGGTATGCGGATCCTCGACGCTGTTGATCGATCGCCGGTCGTCGTTGCGCATGGCCGTCTCGGTGGGGCCAGCCTGTATCGCATCCAAGACGGCAAGGTTGATCAGCGACTGAACACGGGATCCGCGTTCGGGCTCGTGGCCTATGACACTGGGGTATTCCACACTGTCGAGGCGCCGCGCATCGTGGCCGGTCGGTTGGCCGCGCCCACGCGGCCCGATGAGATCACAATCACTCCCACGACTGCCGCACTGACTGGTTGGGGGGTCGGGACCCGGGTGAGGGATCTGCGTGAGTACGACTGGAAGGATCTCGATCCCGAAACGTTCGCGCCGCGTCTCGATCGCGGGACCCGCCTCAGTCTGCGGGTTGTCGGTGTTGTCCAGTTGCCCGAGGAACTTCTCCAGGCCAAGTCGGCACGCCCGCCCCACGTCTTCCTGACGCCGGCGTTTGCTCTGCGGTTTCCCGAAGCGGTGTACCACCTCAACGATCTCGTGCGGCTCCGTCACGGCGCTGCCGACATGGCTGCCTTACGCTCGGCAGTCGCGCAGGCGAACCGCGTCGATCCATCGATCTCGATGCCGATATCGCCGACCGTCGAACTGCAGAACAAGACGAACCGCGCGAACGACCCACTCGTGAACGGCTTGTGGATACTCGCAGGGTTGTTCGGGCTCGTCGGCATCTTGCTGACCGCGCAATCGTTGGGTCGCGCGCTCGCGGCTCGCGCCGACGATCACGCGCAACTCCGAGCGCTCGGCGCGACACGAAGTCAGCGATACTCGACCGACGTTGCGACCCTTGCCATCGTCGCGCTCGACGCGGCCGTACTGGCCGCGATCGTCGCGTTCCTCGCCTCGCCGATCACACCGATTGGAGCGGCGCGTGACGCCGAACCGCATCCCGGCCGCTCGCTCAACGTCGCGCTGAGCGTGGCAGCGATCGGAGTGATCTTCGTCGGCACGACCCTCGCCGCACTGCCCGCGCTGTGGCGGATCGCGACAACACGCGCCCTTCCCGGATCGGCCGGCACGCTCGACCCGAAGCAACGCCGATCACGCACGGTCGCCCTCGTCGCGCGGTTCGGCCTCCGCCCACCCGCGGTCGTCGGTACCCAACTTGCGCTCGAGCCAGGCCGCGGCGCCAACGCCACGCCCGTGCGCAGCGTGGTGGCCAGCCTGGCCCTCATCATCGCAACCGTCACCGCGACCTTCGCGTTCGGCGTGAACCTGCAACGATGGACCAGCACACCTCGCCTGTACGGCTGGAACTGGGACGCGGCACTCGGATCGAACTTCGGCACGATCCCACGCCAGCTCGAACAGACCATCGCACGGTTCCCCAACGTCGTCGAAGCCAGCGCCCTCACCGTCGGGCAAGTGACGATCGCCGGCCACGCGATCCCGGCAATCGGCATCGACCCCGTGCGAGGCCACCTCACCCCACAGATCGACGCCGGACGCCTCCCGACGAACACGCGAGAGATCGTGCTCGGCGCCAAGACCCTGCGCGCGATTCACGGACACATCGGAGACACCGTCGACGCAACCGTCGGAACCGTCCACACGAGACTGCGTGTCGTCGGACGCACAACCTTCCCCGCGTTCGGCAACGAACGCGGCGGCGAATCCGGGCTCGGCACCGGCGCACTCGGAACGACTGCGCGGTTCCCCACACGCGATCCCAGCACGCCCGGTGGCCGTTTCAACTACATGCTGTTGCGGTTCGCGTCCGGCAAGACCGCGACTGCAGAACAACAACTCCGGACGTTCCTTGCCAAGAACGGCTGCACGGACCCGACCTGTCTCATCACCGACAGTCGGCCCGCCGAAATCGACGGCTACCGCAGCGCACGACAGCTGCCCCTCACAATCGGCATCGTGCTCGTACTCCTGCTCGTGGCCACACTCACCCACGTCCTCGTCAGCACCATGCGGCGCCGGACCGGCGACCTCGCGACCCTCCGCGCGCTCGGATCCACACCCCGAAACCTGGTGTCGACATTGCGCTGGCAAAGCCTCGTACTCACCAGCACCGCCATCCTGATCGGCATCCCGATCGGACTCCTCGCCAACAGCATCGCATGGGACGCATTCACATCCCAGCTCGGAATCGCACCTGGCACCGTCATCCCGATCCCCGCATTGACGATCGGAGCAGTCGGTCTGCTCGTGCTCGCGGCCGCGCTCGCCACGACCATCGGTCTGCACGTACCGCGCCTCACCCGCCAACACCGATTCGCGACCGGCTGATCCCTGTCCGAAGTTGCCGGAGATCGAGATGACGACGGTCCGCCACGAGTGGTCACAATGAGGTATCACAGAACACGTGCCCCAGAACGCGCCTCCGGACGCCGTCGGCCGCCTATCCCAGTACGCTTGATATACGGGTGATCCTTCGGACATCCGCGACATGGTTTCGGGGTGCTGGGACGTTCGCGACGTCAACGACATCGACACCCACGCGTCCTGCCGAGCCGACTCAGCTCGCGCGAGCGGCCGCGTTTTGTCGTTTCTTGGGGAGCCAACTGGGGAGCCAAAGGGGAGCCAAACGGCGACGCAACGTGACCACACCCCGAACAGGGGGGTCAGTTTTCAACCGGCGCCAGGGGGTCAATTTTCAACCGGCGTTGACAGAACGAGGGCGAACATGCACGAACGACGCGCGAGGCGCCCGGGCCGCATGGCATGCAAGGGGTCGTGGGTTCGAGTCCCATCAGCTTCACTGGCGGAAGCCCTGTTCAGAGGCTCGCGGTGACCACGGCTGCGCATCGCGAATACTCCGGGGGAGCCAACTGGGGAGCCAAGCGTGACGAATGGCTCCCCTCGCGCACGCTCACACCGAGTGCAGCATTCGACAAGGCAGTGTCGCTTGCTGGTGCTTAGGGCGTGGCAATGGCGACTGTCCGGCAACCGTGAGAAGGTTCCGATTCATGGTGCGAGCGTTTGATTTTGTCGTGGTCGGTGGGGGTTCGGCGGGCGCAGTCGTCGCGGCGCGCCTGTCGGAGGATCCGAGCATCCGGGTCGCGCTTCTCGAGGCCGGCGGGCCGCCGCCTGCCACAGAGGCGATGCCGGCCGCGTGTGCGATGTTGCAGCAGGACCCGGACACCGACTGGATGTACACCGCGGATGCCGGCGGTTGCGGGCTCGGGCTCGACGAGGGCCGGATGATGGTGCCACGCGGCAAGATGCTCGGCGGCTCGTCGGGTATCAACTACATGGCGTACGTGCGCGGGCATCCCGGAGACTTCGATGCGTGGGCTGCGGGTGGCGCGACCGGCTGGAGCTACGACGAGATCCTTCCTTATTTCAAGAAGAGCGAAGGCCTCGCGCCGAGCGGCGACATCGTCATCGACGCCGACGCGCACAACACGACGGGCGCGCTCGGCGTGTCGGTACGGGCACCGGTGCTACGCGCCGGGCAGCAGTTCGTCGACGCCGCGGTCGCGGCCGGCATCCCACGGGGCGACTACAACGGCCGTGATCGCGGTGGGGCCGACGGCGTCGTGTCGCTGCTCCAGACGACCACACGCGATGGCAAACGCGCGAGCACGTATCACGCGTTCCTCGAAGGTGACGCAGAGCAACGCCCGAACCTCGAGGTCATCTGCCACGCGCACGTCACGCGCGTCGTCCTCGAGGGTGACGGCAGCGCGCTGCGAGCGACGGGCGTCGAATACCGCACCGCTGCTGGCGCGACACAGGTCGTCCGGGCCGACCGCGAGGTGATCCTGAGCGGTGGCGCGGTCGGCTCGCCGCACGTGCTGATGCTCTCGGGCATCGGGCCACGCGTGGAGCTCGAGGCGGTCGGTGTGGCGTGCACGCTCGACGCACCCGACGTGGGCAAGCACCTGAAGGACCACTTGCAGGTCGGGCTGATGTTCCCGGCACCCGGTGTGGGCGTGTCGATGAACGACGTCGGCATCTCGATGGGGCCCGACGCGCTCCGCGCGCCGAACGGCCCGCTCCCCGCGGACCCCGCCGACGACTCGTCGCTCTCGCCCGAGCTGCAGGCGCTCAAGGCCGACGCCGAGCGGCGCGTCACCGAGTGGGCGACCACGGGCCACGGGCTCGTGTCGTCGTCGCTGTACGACGCGGCGGCATGGTTCTCCACCGGCCTCGGCGACGACCACACGCACGACGCTCAGCTCGCCGTGTTCGTCACCGGCTACAACCGCGACATCTGGCAGCGCTGCTTGCGCGTCGACCCCGACGAGTACTTCGACGCCGCCGACACCACGCTGGCACCCGACGCGGAGAGCATCTTCGTGCTCGCCAACCCCGTCCAGCCGCACAGCGAGGGCGAGATCCGCCTCGCAACCGCCGACCCGCTCGCGCACCCCGATATCCGTATGAACTACTACGGCGATCCGTACGACCTCGACGTGATGATCGCAGTGCTGCGGCGCGCGCTCGACATCGCCGAGCACTGGCCAATAGCGCTCGGCCCCCTCCTCGTACCGAAGACGCTCGCGGCCAAGCACGACTACAAGTCGGGTGACCGCCCGAGCGACGCGCTCCTCGCCGACATGGCGCGCCACTACTCGTTCACCGTGTACCACCTCACGAGCACCTGCCGTATCGGGAGCGTGGTCGATCCGCAGTTACGTGTGCAGGGTGTGCAGGGACTACGTGTCGCCGACGCGAGCGTGATGCCAAACGTGGTGAGCGGCAACACCAACGCGGCGTGCATCATGATCGGCGAGAAGGCCGCCGAGATGCTCGCCGCCGACCACGGCGTACAGCTCGCCGAGCGAGTCGGTGCAGGCGTCTGACGCGACCCGCGAAGAACGCGCCGCTCTGAAGCCTCATGCCACAAGCTCGGGCGGCCCCACATCAGGGCCAACGCGACGCTCAGCGCGACGACGGGACTGATGACACGACTTGATCGCGTCCGCGGTGCTTGGCGGCATACAGCGCCTCGTCGGCCTTGTGGATCAGCGAATCGGCGATGTCGGCCGGTTCCGCCACCGCGATTCCGATGCTGCAAGTCACCCTGACGTCGGGACCGCCCGGGGAGAGCCGTCCTGATGCGATCGCCTCGTGGATCCGCCAGGCGAAGGCTTCGAACTCGGCGGGCCCGTCGACCGCGAAGCCTGCGACGAGGAACTCGTCGCCGCCGAGCCGGGCGACGATGTCGGACGTCCGTGTCGTTGCCCGCAGCGCATCGGCGACGAGCCGGAGCGCGTCGTCGCCGGCCTCGTGTCCGTACTCGTCGTTGATGCTCTTGAACGTGTCGATATCGAGGAACAACGCCATCATCGGAGGGCCTCCTCGCTTCGACCGGGACAGGTCGCGCTCGAGCGCGTCGAGCGCCGCCGTCCGGTTGAGGAGGCCCGTGAGCCCGTCGTGCGTTGCCACTTGTTGCAGCTCGACGCGATGCCGCTCTCGTTCGTGGATCGATTCTCGCAGCCGGTCCATCGCGACCTGCAGTGCCTGACCGGTTCGACCGGGGAGAGGTCGATCGAGGATCGCGGCGCGGGGGTCTGCGGCCAACGTCACGGCATAACTCTCGAGTGCCGACAACGTCGCCGTCAGATCGTTGAGCGCCCGCGCGGTCTCCGCGAGCTCGCGCGGCCCGCCTGGCCGCAGCGGTGGTACGGAGAACTCACCTTGGCTGATCCGACGGGCCGACGTCGCGAGCCGGGTGGCGGGGCGCCTGACCGACCGCGCCGTCAATGCCGCCATCACGGCAGCCACAGCCGCGAGCAGGACGGCCGCGAGGAGCCCGACGACGAACACGCGTGTGGCAGACGCCTCGCGATCACGGGCGACATGGTCGAGGTCGCTCGCGGCTGCACCGTTGACCTCGGCCAGATCGATGATCCACCGTCCGCCGTCGGTCAACGCGGCCCCGTATTTGGTTGGATCGGATGCGAACGGCGACCGGGTGCCAGCGAGCCCGATCTTGACGGTCTGATCGATCACCGCCGCAAAGCGGCGGGCGGCGGGATCGCGTACGAGCGCTTGCCATGCAACGGATGCTTTCGGTCCGAGCCGGCCACTCCCCTGCGCCTCCGCGTCGGCGAAACGGGTGTCCGCTTCGATCAGCGCCTCGACGTTGGCGGGCGTGTTCCGACCGAGCATCAGGTTGTTGGTGTACCTGGTTCGATCCAGCGCAGCTCGGAACACCGCAAATGTCGACTCGGTGAGATCGATGCTTGCCCGGAGGTGCGCGGAATCTCGCGTGCCGGCATCGTCGATGAGGGTCCGCGCGGCGGTGACTCGCTGTTTCCACAGGCCGTCGATTGCCGCTCCGAACTTGCTGAAGAACTTGTCGACCGACGCGAAGCTGGCACGTCTCGCGTCGATGTCGAGCCGGAGGCGCGTGAGGAGCTGCCGGTCGGCCGCGAACTCGGGGAACGAAGACCAGATCTTGTCTGCATCGACCTGGCGCCGCGCGACGCTCAGCCGACCCGCGAAGTCGACGCCGTACAGTGCGGAGAGTTGGGCAGGGCTCAGTTGGTATTCGGCGGCGGACGCGAGGGCGGCAGAATAGACGTTCTCGGTGGTCACCTTGCTGCGGAAGGCGATCAGCCGTTGCATTGCCAGGGCATCGCGGCTCACTCCGACCGAAGCCGATCGCTCGGACCACCGGGGTGCCGCCGCCGACGCCGCGAGCACCGCCATTCCCGCGGTCGGGATGAGCACCACGACGGCGAGCATCAAGCCGATCCGCGGCCGCCAGTTCCGGTGACGCGCCCGGAGAACCGGATCCCCCGGCGGCGAGGCGGGGCGAAGCGCTTCTCGGTCGGCCGGCCATCGTCCCATCTCCTTATGGTCGGCACTTCGAGCGTCGAGAAGTAGGGGCGTCTCTCGAGGTCCTCCGAGCCAGGCCGCGGTGGCGTCACCAGCGGTGGGCCCCCGCCCAGCCTTCGGGAGCGGCCCCATTTCTTGGGGACCGGCTGGGGAGCCTGAGGGATCAGCTCTACGCTCACTGACCGCGTGGCCCTCGACTCACGGTCCGCCCACGTGGACCGGCGCGTGGTCTGCCGAGTCACGTTCCCGATCGCAAAGGATCTGAAATCCGTGCCGCCGTTGCGCCCGAACGGCATCCGGCTCGAGTACCGGCTCGAAGAGCCCGTCACGCTCGTCGGCTCGGTGCCATACCGCCACATCGAACGGTGGGACGTCTCGGCCGTCGTCGACGACCCTGACGCGGCAGACAACGGGCGAGACATCGGGTACGCCAAGGTGATCGTCGTCAACCTCGAGGCCGGCGTCACCCTCTCGGATCTCACGGACGCCGCAACCGGCGAATGGACCGAGGTCGCCGGACCCCGTGACGCGCTTGCCGACGCCGCGGCTCGCGCGACCAGCCCGGAAGATCCCGAGCCCGACGAGACCAGCCTTCTGGTGTTGGATCGCGTCTGGATCGAACCCGACGCCCGTGGATGCGGACTCGGACCGATCGTCGCGAGTTGCGCGATCCTCCGCCTCGGGCGCGGATGTCGGCTCGCGGCCTGCTATCCGGCACCGTTCGAGACGAGCCAAGTCGGCGAAGACCGAGATCGCTCGATCGCGGCCCTCGGCCGCGTCTGGGCGAAGGTCGGCTTCACGCCGTGGAACGACGGCGTCTGGATGCTCGATCTCCACACCACCGATGCGCGCGATGCGCTCGAGCGGCTCCTGACACCCACGCGCACCGAATCGCCGTAGCGACGATTCGTCAGCCTCGACGGCCGGCGGGTGCCGAGTGGTGGGCACGCGCGCAATGTCGCGTCGTCATTCGTGCGCGGCGGGCTCCATCGGAGGCGACACGGTCGAATGGGCCCCTTCGTGCTTCGGATCGAGTGAGCAGACTCTCACCTGGCGCCGCCAGGTGAGACCCATGAACTCGCCGCACACGGGATGGTGCGCCCGGCGGGAGAGCTCGCGCTGTTGCGCGTACACGGAGATGACGCCGGCGGCGTCGAGGTCGCCGAGATCGGGTGGGTGTGATCGTCTCATGAGCGATGCCGACTTTCCGGGAGCAGGATTTCGGAGCACGCCGGACACAACCACCAGCGGTCGCGTTCGGGAAGACCACGGGTCGCCGCGTCGTCGAAGAATCCGCGACACCTTCCGCATTGGCGGGGCGTGTCGACCTCGGCCGCGTTCGCGACGGCCGCCTTTGCCAAGGTGGTTTCGTCGTTCGCCAGTGTCGTTGCGTCGGACATGTTCATCCTCTCGTGCCTCGCGGGCTTGCGATGGGAGCGAGAACCCAGAAGCGGGCGAGGAGCGCAGCGGCGTCCTTCCGCAAGCTGCGGGCCAGCTCTCGATCCGTTGCGCCGAGAGATTCGCGGTCTTCGTCTCGCGCCGCGTGGTCCTCTTCCGAGGCGGTCGTGTCGAGGTCCCAGGCTCGCTGCTGCAACTCGTCGTAGCGGTCTCGGTCCCAGCGCAGTGCCGTAGGTGTCGTGTCGGCGCTCAATCCGCGCGCCGCACGTCTCGCTCGGGGAAGTGTGCCGGCAGCACCGAGCGGTCGGATTGCCGGCGCACGACGTAGCGGTCGTGGACGCACTCGACGATCTCGAAGCCTCGGCTCCAGGATCCGACGAATCCCCCGCGAACCTCGACGTGGGTTCCCGCCTCGAGCATCAGCCTCGGGTCGTGTCGTTGAGCATCGGCATCAGTGGCCCTTTCCGTTGGCGAACCGCGCCGGCCGCGACTCCAGGCTTGCGTTCGGCGCACCGGCCGTATGTAACGACCGTACTATGGTGCTACATCACTAGCAAATGATCACTGGAATTCCTTTGCTAGGATAGCGGAATGCAAGGTTGGAGCTTCCTGACGAATCACGCCCGAGTGCTGCTCTGCATCGGGAACGATCCCGGCGTGCGCTTGCGCGACATCGCCGGCGCGGTCGGGATCACCGAACGCAGCGCGTTCGCGATCGTGCGCGACCTCACCGAAGCCGGGTACGTGCTCAAGGAACGCGAAGGCCGGCGGAACCGCTACGAGATCCAACACGATCTCCCGCTCGAAGAAGCGTTGGGACGCGAGAGAACGATCGGTGAGCTCGTTCAACTCCTCACGGCCGAGCAGCGCAGACGGCCGCCTCGTGCCAGACGAGCGGGATCTACGCCGAAGGCGTGAACTCCGAGACGATCGTCAGGTCGACGAACTCGGGGGGACCGTCGAAGACCTCGGCCATCAATGCCCGCGCGGCCTGCAACCCCTCCTGACGCCGCGGGTCGGCCTCCCTCGCGCGCGCGTGCTCCTCACTCTCGAACACGACGAGCATGTACACCCGGCTCGGGTCGTTCTGGTCCTGCATCATGAGCGAGCGGGCGAGCCCTGAACCGGGCTGCTCGACCTTGCGCAGCTCGTCCTCCAGACGCGGCAGGTCGCCTTCGTGTCCCGCCTTCAATCGGGTCGTGATCAGCTGCGCCCACATGCGGCGTCCCCCTCGTCTGCGGCTCTCGATTGACGGGCATCGTGCCAGACCGTGAGCCTCGCGGCGACCGGCGGGGCCGCGGTACCGTGGTCGCCGGCTGTCCGGCGGCTCGTCGAGTGCCCCACCGCACCAGGAGCAGATCATGACGACGATCACCGTGGAACCCGTCCGCGCCGATCTGCACTTCGGTGCCCGCATCGGCGGCGTCACCCGCGACGGCGTGGGCGATCCCGGTCTGCGCGCCGAGCTCAACGCCCGCTTCGAGGAGTTCGGCCTGCTGATCTTCGAGGGCGTCGAGCCGAGCCCCGCGATGCAGGTGGCGATCAGCAACGTGTTCGGGCCGTTGAAGGACCACCCGAGCCAGGCCGTCCACCGCGCGGGCGGCGACGATCTGCTCGGCGTGATCGAGATGCGTCACGAGCCGAGAACGCCCGGACTCGTCGAGCTCGCGGGGCGGCAGCTCTCGTCGTGGCTGCCGTGGCACTTCGACCACTGTTACAACGACCAGCTCAACCGCGCCGGGGTGCTGCGATGCGTGCAAGGCCCGCCCGACGGCGGCCTCACCGGTTTCGTCGACGGGATCGCGCTCTACGACGCGATCAGCGCCGAGACGCGCGAGCGCATCGAGGGCGAGACCGTGATCTACGCGATGGACGTCATCCTCGGGAACCTCCGCTACGGACGGCCCGAGCGCTTCGCCGAGATCGAGACCGCCGAGCAGTCGACCGACGTGATGGCCGAGTTCGCGGGCCGGCCGCGCGCGCTGCACCCGGCCGTGTGGACCCGGCGCTCGGGCGAGAAGGTGCTGCACGTGTCGCCCTGGATGGCGAAGGGCATCGAGGGCCGCGAGCCGGCCGAAGCCGACGCGCTCCTCTTCGCGGTCTCCGACGAGATCGTCGCCGCCGCGCAGCAGCTCGCCTACTTCCACCGCTGGCAGCCGACCGACATGCTCGTCTGGGACAACTGGCGGTGCCTGCACTCCGTGTCGGGCATGGACCCGGAGCACACGCGCTGCATGCACCGCACGACGATCGAGGGCGACTACGGCCTCGGTCGCTTCGAGGCCTCGCCGTCGGCGAACTGACGGCGGCGCCGAGCCGGTCAGCGGGTGCGGAACTCGAGGCCCTCGAAGGCGCCCGAGTTGCGCCACTTGTCGATGAACTCGAAGTACGCGACCGGTCCCAGCGGGTAACCGGCCATGCCGAACCGGGCGCGGGCGCTCAGCGGTTGACCTTCGTTGTTGTAGTAGCCGGGTGTGCAGTCGGCGTTGCCGAAGAACGACGCCGGGCTGCTGTCGAGCAGGTCCATCCAGGCCTGCTCGGCCTCGGCCGTCACCTCGACCTCGGCGGCGCCCGCGTCGAGCGCGTGCCGCACGACGGCCGCGATGGTCGCGCCGGCGTCGGCGAGGTTCGACGTCACGTTCGAGATCAGGTTGGCGCCCTGCGCGAACCCGATGATGAAGAGGTTCGGGAAGCCGTGCACGTGGATGCCGTGCATCGACTGCATGCCCTCTTCCCAGCAGTCGGAGAGCCGGTGGCCGTCCCGCCCGATGGTGTCGTAGCCCGAGCGGCGGTCGTAGCTGGTGCCGACCTCGAATCCTGACGCGAACACGAGGCAGTCGAGCTCGTAGTGCAGGCCCGCGGCCCACACACCGGTTTCGTCGATGCCTTCGACGCCCTTGCCGTCGGTGTCGACGAGGTGGCAGTTCGGCCGGTTGTACGCCGGCAGGTACTCGTCGTGGAAGCACGGCCGCTTGCAGAGCTGGCGGTACCACGCCTTCAACTTCTCCGCGGTCTCGGCATCCTCGACGACCGTGTCGCAACGGGCCCGGATTTCCTCCATCTTCTCGTCGTCGCTCTCGAGGAACGCGAGGTCGACGAGTTGCGGTGTCAACTCCTCGCCGGCGGTGACCTTCTCCACGATCCGATCGCGGATTCGCTGCGAGATGTCGGTCCAGCCGTCTTTCACGAGATCCTCGTCGGCGAAGCCGCCCGTCTGCAGCGTCGCGAAGTTCGTCAACCACTTCTGCTGCCAGCCGGGCTCCAGGGTCGCAAACCATTCGGGGTCGATCGGGTGGTTGTTGCGCACGTCGACCGACGACGGCGTGCGCTGGAACACAAACAGCTCCTGCGCGTCGCGCGCGAGCGGCGGGATGCACTGCACCGCCGTCGCGCCGGTACCGATGATGCCGACGCGTTTGTCGGCGAGGTTGGTCATCGGCGCGCCGGTCCAGTCGCCCCCGGTGTACGCGTAGTCCCAACGGCTCGTGTGGAAGCAGTGGCCGGCGAAGGTCTCGATCCCGGGGATGCCGGGCAGCTTCGGTCGGTTCAGCGGACCGGTGCCCATCGCGACGAACCGGGCCCGGAATGCGTCGCCGCGGTCGGTGTGCACGAGCCAGCGCGCCGCGGCCTCGTCCCACTCCAACTCGGTGACCGAGGTCGAGAACAGCGCGTTGTGGTGCAGATCGAATGTCTTGGCGATGCGCTGACAGTGCTCGAAGATCTCCGGCGCCATCACGTACTTCGCCGACGGCATATGCCCGGTCTCCTCGAGCAGCGGCAGGTACACCATCGCCGCGGTGTCGCACATCGCGCCCGGGTAGCGGTTCCAGTACCACGTGCCGCCGAAGTCACCGCCGACCTCGACGATGCGAACGTCGTCGACGCCCGCCTGCTTCAGCCGCGCGCCGACGCACAGTCCCGAGAAGCCACCGCCGATCAGCGCGACGGTGACGTCGTCGAAGCGGGGCTCCCGCTCGACCCGCTCGGCGTAGGGATCGTCGAGCATCGGGGCGAACCGGCCCGTGGGCTCGAGGTACTGGTCGTTGCCGTCGGGGCGCAGCCGCTTGTCGCGCTCCTCGCGGTACTTCTCCCGCAGCGCGCCGTGATCGATCGCCATCGGCCCTCCCCCTCACCAAAGCACTTGCACGCGGCGTGCAAGCTATCGCGTGCGGGGCCTGGCCATCCCGGCCGGCGGCGGCTTTCATCGTGCCGAGGTGATGAAGGAGGCCGGCCATGGAGTACCTCGTCACGATGACGACGCACGTTCCCGAGGGCACGCCGAGCGCGACCGTCGACGACGTGCGATCCCGCGAGTCGGAGCGCTCGCGCGAGCTCGCCGCGCAGGGGCACCTGATTCGGCTCTGGCGGCCGCCATTGCAGCCGGGCGAGTGGCGCACGCTCGGGCTGTTCGCGGCCGGGAGCGACGACGAGCTCGAAGCGACGCTCGCGTCGATGCCGCTGCGCATCTGGCGCACCGACGAGGTCACACCGCTCTCGCCGCATCCGAACGACCCTCCTCACCCTCGGAGCCCGGACGCGACACCGGAGTTCTTCGTCGACTACACGGTCGTGGTGCCTGCGGGCACGCCGGCCGAGGTGGTCGACGAGCTGAAGGTGCGGGAATCCGCGCGAGTGCGCGAGCTGGCCGAGCAGGGACGCGTGCTCCGACTCTGGCGACCGCCGGCCGCGCCCGGCGAGTGGCGCGGGCTGGGCCTGTGGCGGGCGGGCGATGCCGCCGAGGCGAGCGCCGCGGTGCGGTCGCTTCCCCTCTCCCCTTGGTTTGCGATGGAGATCACGCCGCTGTCGCCGCATCCGAGCGATCCGGGAATCGCCACCTGAAGCTGCTTGGATGGCAACCTCTCCCGCGACTCAGGTCGCGCGCACCGAGGACGATCGAAGATGTCGATGCACCAACCGCGATCTGGCGACGACGGTGACGACCGCGTCCGTACCGAGCGGTTTCGCCCGCGCCACGAGGAGGCCACGGCGCCCGTCGGTGCGATCGGTACCGCGCCGGCCATCCGCGGCCTCGAGGAGCCACGCGTCGTCGCCGACGCCATCGAGCCCGTGGACCGCGCGTTCGCGTTCCTCGACCTGTGCGGCTTCACCGCCTTCATCGCGAACCGCGGCGAGCACGCCGCGATCGACGCGATCAACCGCTTCCGCTCCTTGACCCGTGAGCTCACGATCCGACGCGGTGTACGGATCGGGAAGTGGCTCGGAGACGGCGCCATGATCATCGGCGTCGACGTCGGCCCCACCATCGCAACCGCCGCCGAGCTCATCGCACGCTACGACCGCGACCCGCTCGCGTTGCGCGGCGGTGTCGCGCACGGTCAGGCGCTCCTCATCGACGGAGACGACTACATCGGTCGGCCGGTCAACCTGGCCGCGCGCCTGTGCCAGGCCGCCGGTCCCGGCGAGCTCCTCGCGCTCGGTTACCAGGCGTCGATCCTGCCGTCCTGGACGACGGTCCTCGGAACGCGCGACGTCACGCTGCGCGGACTCGGCCGCCTGCCCCACGTCCAACAGCTCGGCATCCTTCCCGACGTCGAGCTGCCGACCCTCATCGCGCCCGCAGCCTCCGCAGGTGAAACGCCGTCCTGACTCGCCAGACCGGACCCGCTCGACGGGACCGGGGCGCGCGTTTGCGACGCCCGGCCGCCGTCGTTGACGATGGCGGCCTGTGAAGAGCGACCTGGCCGCGCTGCTCGACCTCGAGGTTCTCGATCGCGACCTGTACCGCGGCGAGAACGAGCGCACCGCGCGTGAGCGCTTCTCGCTGTACGGCGGGCAGGTCGCGGCGCAGGCGCTGCGCGCCGCGGGCGCAACCGTCGCACCCGAACGAATGCCCCACTCGCTGCACGGCTACTTCCTGCGTCCGGGCCGCACCGACCAGCCGGTGATCTTCCACGTCGATCGCGATCGCGACGGCGGGTCGTTCTCGGCGCGGCACGTGCGTGCCGTCCAGGACGGCGAAGTGATCTTCTCGATGCTCGCGTCGTTCCACGAACGCGTCGACGCCGCGACTCTCGACGCCGTCGCGACCCGCGGGGGTCCCGGCGCCGACACGTTGCCGGGACGGCCGTCGCCGCTGCTCGTCGACGTGCGCGAGGTCACCCCGACCCGGATCGCGGCCGGCCAGGTGCGGCATTCCGATCGCCTCTGGGTCCGGGCCGGGAGCGCGCTCGGCGACGACCCGCTCCTGCACACGTGCGCGCTCGTGTACGTGTCGGATCTCGGTTCGGGTTTCGGCCAGGTCGAAGTACCCGGCCTCCCGGCCGGTGGTCCGAGCATCGATCACGCCGTCTGGTTCCACGAACCGATCCGCGCCGACGACTGGATGCTGCTCGAGCTCTGGCCGCTGAAGGCGAGCAGCGCGCGCGGCGTCTACAGCGGCTCCCTGCGCAGCGCCGACGGCCGCCTCGGCGCGGTCGTCACGCAGGAGATGTTGTTGCGCGACCGGGAACTGCCGCCCGACATGCTGCGCCGCCTCGCCGAGTACCTCGGGGTATCCCTCGAGGAGTGAGACGCGCCGTCAGTCGAACCCGTCCGTGCGAAGCGTCGCCGCGAGGAGCGGTGCGAGGTCGCGGACGTACTGCTGCGCGAGGTGCCCGACGTTGCCGTACGCGATCCGATTGTCGATGATCACGGGGCAGCGACCGTCGACGCAGAACCAGGGTTCGACGTCGATGTAGGAGTGCCCGCCGGACTCGAGCACCTTCCGCTCGGCGTCGTCGCGCTCGGGATGCTGAAGGCTGCCGATGCAGTCCGAGGGATCGGCACCCGGTCTCGAGAGGCAGAGCCTCGGGTCCTCGGGAAGGTACGGGTTGTTCCCGATCTCCACCACGGGACGACCCGGAGCGGAGACGGCCGCGACCGACGCTCGAAGCCCCGAGATCCAGCTGGAGAGGTCAAAGGCACCCCGGGGCCCGGTGTTCTCCTGACTGAACGCGATCACCACGGCGGCGGGCGCGAGTGCACGGATGCGCTGCAATGCCTTCGTCCTCCACACCGAGCACTGCGGGTACGAACCCGAGATCCCGAAGACGGGGATGTCAGGGGTAGAGCACCCGGACTTCTGGAACGTCACGAGCCGGTAGCCGGCCGCTTGCGCGTACGCGTCGAGCGCCGGCATCCAGTGCATCGTGTGGGAGTCGCCGAAGACGACCAGGACCTTCGTGCTCGATGTCTTGCCGAACGTGCACGGCTCGGGTTCGGTCTGGGGGCGCGGCTGGAGACAACGCTTGTACTTCGGCACCCACACCTGTCCGAACTTCGACACCGGCGGGTCGACGTCAGTCGGCACGCGGTGCAACGCAAGGCCTTCTTCGACAAGCGAGCGCACCCGCGCCTGGAGCCGCGCGACCTCCGCCGGCGCCTCCTTCGCCGCCGTCGCGCCGCTGTTCGCGCCAAGATCGGAGGCCGACGATCCTGCGACCCGATCGGGCCCTCCATCGGCGACAGCCGTCGCTCGCGCGCTCGTGGACACGGAGACGGCGACAGCAAGGGCGACAGCAGTCGCCCCGGCGAGCAGCGCGCGACGCGCGCGTTCCCAATCGGTGCGTGCGTGCGCGGCACGGAGCAACCGGCCCGACCGCAAGGGCTGCTCGATCAGGTAGTAGCTCGCACACGACAACGCGATCGTGACGACGACGCACACGACGCGCGCTTCACCGCTCAACGTCCTCGCCGAACGCTCCTCCGCGATGACGAAAACCGGCCAGTGCCAGAGGTAGACCGAGTACGAGATGCGACCCAGCCAGCGCAGCGGCGCCAGCCCGAGCAGTCGAGCGGCGCCGCCGCGCGTTGCGCCGATACCGCCCGCGATGACCAGCACGGTGCCGCCGACGGGCAACAACGCCGCCGAACCGGGGAAGACCGTCGTCGCGTCGAGCACAAACGCGGCCACGACGACGAGGAGAAGCCCGCACCACGTGGCCGCGGCGCGGAGCCCGGCCGGAACCCGCGCGATCGCGACCGAGAACACCGCGACGAGCGCGCCGGCGCCGAGTTCCCACGCGCGCGTGAACGGCGAGAAGTACGCGGTGGTCGGTGCGACGGCACTCGTGTGGATCGACCACGCCAGGGACGCGGCGACGACGCCGACGAGCCCGAGGCGCAACGCGAGCGTCGAGCGTCCGAAGCGCCGGCCGACGAGCACGAGCCCGAACAGCAAACTGGGCCAGACAACGTAGAACTGCTCCTCCACGGCGAGCGACCAGTAGTGCTGGAGCGGCGACGGGGGCGAGCTGCTCGCGAAGTAGTCGGTTCCCTGCTGAATGAACCGGAAGTTGGCCGCGAAGGCCGCGGCCCACCGCCCGTCGCTCGCCGTGGTCTTCGCGATGAGCGGACCGAGCTGCAGGTACGCAGCGACGACCGTGGCCGCGATCACGAAACACGCGACCGGGAGGATCCGGCGGGCGCGGCGGGCATAGAAGCCGAGCATCGAGACGCGCCCGCTCCCACGAACCTCGTCCACGAGCAGCGACGTGATCAAGAAGCCCGAGATCACGAAGAACACGTCGACGCCGATGTAGCCGCCGCTGACCGCCGTGACCCCTGCGTGCAGGAGCACGACGAGACCGACGGCGACGGCGCGCAGGCCCTCGATGTCGGGCCGGAATACCAGCTTCGGCGCCGCCGGGCCCAGTCTGTCGGACGAGGAACTCGACGCGTCCGCATCGGGCATCCCGCAACCCTACGGTCACGCTCCGAGAGCCGCCAGACGCGGTCCGAGCGCACGGACCTCGCGCTCATCCGGCTCCGCCCAAGACCCGAACGTGCTACAGAGGCGCGGCGATGGGACGGGTCGTCGTCGTCGGTTCGATCAACATGGACATCGTCGCCACCGCGGCACGGTTGCCCGCGCCCGGCGAGACCGTCGCCGGCGACGACCTGCGCCGGTTCCCCGGCGGCAAGGGCGCGAACCAGGCGGTGGCCGCGGCCCGCGCCGGCGCGCCCACCGCGATGGTCGGCGCCGTCGGTGCGGACGCCGCCGGCGCGGAGCTGGCCGCGTTCCTGGCCGCTGCGGGGGTCGACACGACGGCCGTGGACGTCGTCAGCGGCGTCACCAGCGGGACCGCGGTGATCGTCGTCGACGCGGACGGCGAGAACGTGATCGTCGTGATCCCGGGCGCGAACGCATACCTCGCGCCGAGCGACGTCGACCGCGCGCACGTTGCCCCCGGTGACGTGGTCGTCGTGCAGTTCGAGGTTCCCCCGGCGACCGTCGTCGCGGCGCTGCGGCACGCCCGCGCGCACGGCGCGACCACGATCCTCAACCCGGCACCCTTCCGGGAGATCGACGCCGATCTGGCGGCGCTGGTCGACGTCCTCGTGTTGAACGAGCACGAGCTCGCCACCGCCTCCGGGTGCGCGCTGACGGTAACTTCGTCGACCGCCGCGCTCGGCGTCGCAGTCGCGCAGCTGCCGCGCCCGCTCGGCGCGACGACGGTCGTGACTCTCGGTGCACGCGGCGCCGTCGCGTTCACCGCCGATCGCGCCTTCGAGGTACCCGGGATCGCGACGGCTGCGGTCGACGCGACGGGCGCGGGCGACTGCTTCGTGGGTGTCCTCGCCGCGCGCATCGCCGCCGGCGACCCGCTCGATCAGGCCCTCGCGCGCGCGAACACGGCCGCCGCGATCTGCGTCGAGCGCCCAGGAGCCGGACCGTCGATGCCGACAGCTGCCGAGATCGAAGCGCGTGCCCTCGACGCGTGATCGTCCCGCCGCGCGCGGGGTTCAGCTCGCCAGGGCGGAGTGCACGACGCGTGCGAAGCCCTCGGGATCGACGACCGCGGGAATGTGACCGCCGTCGAGCCGCACGACGGTGTTCGGCTGCGGCAGGTGCGTGATCATCGTCTCCTGCGACGCCGGCGAGATCGGGCGGTCGCGCTCGTTGAGCACGTAGGTGACTGCGACCCCGGCGGCGCGCGACCAGCGGACCGCCTGGAAGTAGTGGTTCACGGTGTCGGGAACGCACCGGGCCGGGTCGACCACGTACGCGAGCGTGTCGTCGTCGAGCGGGTCGCCGCCGTACGCGTTGCGGAATCCCTCGGGATCCGCGGGCGGTCCCGGCAGGGTGATCACCGTTCCGTCGCGGCGGGCCTGCTCGTGCGACGCGATCAGGCCGTCGCGATGCGCGGGCTTCAGGCAGTCGACTCCGCGCTCCCCTTCGGCGGGCACGAGCGCGGCGTTCAGCACGACGTGTGCGACGCGGGCACCGAGCGCGGCGACGACGCCCGGGACGACGAGACCGCCCGACGAGTGGGCGACGATCACGACCGGGTCCGAGACGTCGGCGGCGTCGAGGTCTCCGAGCACCGAAGCGACCTCATCGTCGACGGTGAGCGTCGCGAAGTCGGCCGGCTTGCCGTTGCGACCCGGAAGGTCGACCGCGAGCGCGGGACCGTCGAGGTACGGAAGCACGCGGTCCCAGAACCGGGCCGTCGAACCGCCGCCGTGGACGAGGAGGTACGTCACTGCGCAGGAGCGAGCGACGAGGACGGGAACGTCGGGCATCGGCGAGAAGCTAGCCAAACCGGCGGTCGCAGTCGGCCGGGCCCCGTCCGGCGCGGCGCTACGGCGCTTCCAGGATGCTGCGCAGGCGCGCCAGGTCCTTGGTGTTCGCGCGGCGCACGTTCCACGCCATGAACGGCGCGACGACCTTGGAGAAGCCCGACGGCTGCCCGCGGTTGCGCAGGGTCATGCGCGTGTGTTGCGCGTCGAGCGCGGTCCACGTGTAGGTGGTCTCCATGGGGAACGGGCCCTGCGCGGTGCGCATCACGAGCCGCTCCCCTACCGCGAACTCCACGATCTCGTACGTGTACGCGAGAGTGCGGCCGAGGAACTTCGCGACGAAGGCGACGCGTGCACCCGAGGCGAGCACCTTCGTCGTCTTCCATTCCACCGAGTCGATGTTGGCGTACCACTCGGGCGCGCGATCCGGATCGGCGGTGTAGCTCGCCACCACATCGAGCGGGCGCGCGATGACCGTCTCGGTCGTGACGTCGACCGTCATCGCGCCACGCTCGCGGCTACCGCCGCGGGCAGTCGCTCGGCCACGTACAACGCCCAGCCCTTGCGATGGTCGTCGCTGTGGGTGACCGGCATGTCCGAGTGTCGCAGCACCAGCTCGGTATCGGGCCCGTCGGCGGTCAGGGTCACCTCGACGACGGTCGAGCCGGGCGCGAGCGGTTCTCCGGGCGTGTTCTGTTCCCAGCCGAACGTGAAGACGAGCCGCCGGGGCGGGTCGAGCTCGGTGAACTCGCCGCGCATCACCGGACCCTGCTCCATCACGACGCGGAAGACGCCGCCGGGCTCGGCGACGACGTCGGCTTCGACGCCCCACCACGCGCAGACGCGCGCCGGCTCGGTCCAGAACGACCAGACCGTCTCGGGCCGGGCCGCGATGCGGACCCGCTGCTCGATCGTCGTACGAGAGTCGGTCACGGTCGCTCCGTTCGTCGGTTGGTCGGGCGAGGTCTGCTCGGCGCGGACTGCGGCCGCACACGCGGTTCCGCCGCTTCGGCGGCCTGCTTCAGCTTGCCGAGGCGATCGGTCCACATGTCGTCGACGAACTGCCACACCTCCGCGAGCCCTTCGGTGCGAGCGCGGTACAGCCGTCGGTTGCCGTCGCGGCGTGCGGCCACGAGCCCCGCGCCCTCGAGCACCTTGAGGTGCTGCGACACCGCGGGCCGGCTCATCTCGGGGAAGCGCGCCGCGAGGTCGCCCGCGGCCCGCTCGTCGTCGCGGACCAGGCGCAGGATCCCCCGCCGGGTCCGGTCGGCGAGCGCGTGCGCGACGGCGTCGATCCGGTCTGGCGCGGCGGAGGCAGGCATGTAAGTATTCTCTTACATAGATCGGCCCGATGCCAACACACCCCTGGAGCCGCTGCCGTGGACCCGATCGAGACCCTCGCCGCCATCTTCGACCACACCGGAACCATCGTCGCCAAGGTCGGCCCCGACCAGCACGGCAACCCCACGCCATGCCACGAATGGGACGTCGCCACCCTGCTCTCGCATCTCACGGGTGTCGTCGTGAACGTCGGGCTCGGCGTGCGCGGCGAGCCGTTGCTCCCCGGTGGGCCGGCGGTCGGGCTCGACGTCGACCCCGGCGCGCAGTTCGCCGCCGCCGCCGAGCGCACGCTGGCCGCCTGGCGGCAACGAGGACTCGACGGACTGGTCGACATCGGCGCCGGCCCGATGCCGGCGTCGATCGCACTCGGCATCAACTGCGTCGACACGAGCGCCCACTCCTGGGACGTCGCGCGCGCGACCGGCCAGGACCCGGTGCTCCCCGACTCGCTCGCCGCGACCACGCTCGAGCTCGCGCAGGGCTTCCTCACCGACGAGGTGCGCGACTTCGCGGGCTTCGACGCGGCGATCGAGCTGCCCGCCGACCCGTCGCCCACCGACCGGTTCGTCGCGTTCCTGGGGCGGCAGCCCTAGCGAAGATCAGAGCGCGGCGAGTGCGAGCCCGGCGGCCGCGGCCAGCGCGGGGACGACGAAGCTCACGACCGCGTTGCGCACGGCACCCGCGAGTCGCCCCTCTTCTGCGAGGCGCGCGGTCTCGTAGGTGAACGTCGAGAACGTCGTGTACGCGCCGCAGAAGCCGGTGCCGAGAACCGCCTTCGGTGTATTCGGGAACGCGTGATCGAGCGCGAGCCCGGTGAGGAAGCCGAGGATGAGCGAACCGGTGGCATTGACGAACAGCGTCCCGACCGGCAACTCCCCGCCCGAACGTTCCTGTACCCAGCCGTCGAGGAGGAAGCGCGTCGGCGCGCCGATCGCACCGGCCACGGCGATCCCGAGCGAGCAACATCAGGCCTCGCCACCGCGGCCGACGTACTTGATCACCTCGACGTCTTCGACGACGACCATCCCCTCGGTGATGAGCTCGTCGAGCTGCGGGACGAACGCGTCGATGCGTTCCGGCGCGTCGACGATCACGATCACGATCGGGAGATCGTTGGAGAGGCTCAGGATGCGCGTCGTGTGCACGTGATTCGACGCACCAAAGCCTTCGACACCGCGCAGCACGGTCGCACCCGCGAGACCCGCCTGCTGCGCCCGGTGCACGATCTCGGTCGCGAGCGAATGATGCTGGTAGGTGTCGGCTTCACCGATGAAGACGGTGAGCCGGCGAGACGGTCCTTCGAGCTTCATCGCTCCCCCTGACTGATGCGGCGGCCGGGCAACGGCAGCGCCCGGCCGGTGACGATGCCTGCGTACGCGACCACCAGACCGACCACGATGCTGGCTGCGAGATAGCCGACGCCGATGGCCGCGTGGCCGTCCTTCGACAGCGTGACGGTCTCGACCGCCATCGTCGAGAACGTCGTGTACGCGCCGAGGAAGCCGACCGCGAAGAACGGGCGCGGGAATCGAGACGGCGGGAATCGCTCGATCACCAGCGTGAGGAAGACTCCGAGCACGAACGCGCCCGAGAGGTTCGTCGCGAACGTCGCCCACGGGAAGGTGTCCTTGGCGACGTGGATCACGCGCGAGAGCCCGTAGCGCGCGAGCGCACCGAGCGCTCCACCCGCGGCGATCACGATCAACGTTGCCGGTTGCAGGCGGGCGCCGGCGGGGCGAACGTGCGACCTGGCCATCGTCCTACTGTTCGGCGTCCTGCGGCTCGGTTCAGTAGGGACTGTCAGCCGGACGGCGGTTGATGGCGAGCCCCATCGCCGGCAGTGATGCTAGTGCCGGCCGGTTCCGCTCGCGCCGCGGCGCGCGTCAGCTGATCAGCCGACGACGCGCACCGCACTCGCGTGCTCGCCACGCTGGTTCCGCGCGATACGGAACTCCACGAGGTGACCCTCGCGCAGCTTCACCGCGGTGTCGGTGGGGAGCGCGGAGTGATGGACGAAGAGGTCGTTGTCGGCGCCGTGATCGATGAAGCCGTAACCCTTACGCGCGTCGAACCACTTGACGACACCACGCCGAGCCGCGATGGCGCCCTCGTCGGCCCGCGCGTTCGACGACCCGACACCCGCGGTGACGGCGACCGGCTCGGGCTTCGTTGCGACGGGTACCTCTTCGCGCGTGGCACGGAAGATTCCGACGTTCGGCGCGGTGATGCCCGCCGGCAGTCCGAGGGCCCGCTGGACCTTGACGACGTCGCGCTTCTGGTCGCGCGTCACGAACGACACGACCGCACCACGCGCCCCCGCGCGTGCCGTGCGGCCCGAGCGGTGCGTGTAGTCCTTCGCGTCGTGCGGCGGATCGAAGTGCACGACACACGCGACGTCGTCGACGTGAATCCCGCGCGCGGCGACGTCGGTCGCGATGAGCGCGTCGACGCGGCGGCGAGAGAACGCCGCGAGCGCACGCTCGCGCTGGCCCTGGGAGCGGTTGCCGTGGATCGCCTCGGTCCTCACGCCCAGTTTCGCGAGCTTCTTCCCGAGCGCGTCGGTGCCGTGCTTCGTCTTGCAGAAGACGATCGTCGGACCCGCGGCCGCGATCACCTCGGCGCACACGCGCACCCGGTCATCGCGCTCGACGCCCCAGAACGCGTGCGTCGCGAGGACACGAGCCGAGTCGTCTTCGGGGAGCAGGTGCCGTACCGCGTCGCGCTGGTAGCGCCGTACGAGCACGTCGATCTCACCGTCGAGCGTGGCGGAGAACAGCAACGTCTGCCGCGTTCCCGGCGTGGTGTCGAGGATGCGCTTCACCGTGGGCAGGAAGCCCATGTCGGCCATGTGATCGGCCTCGTCGACGACGACGACCTCGACCTCGTCGAGGGACAGCTCGGATCGCTCGATGAGATCCCAGAGGCGCCCGGGGCACGCGACGAGGATGTCGACTCCCTTGCGCAACGCGTTCACCTGCGGTCCGTAGCCGCTGCCGCCGTAGACGGCCGCGACGCGGAGCCGGCGACCGCGCCCGAGCCACGCGAGCTCGGTGGCGATCTGCGCGGCGAGCTCGCGGGTGGGTGCGAGTACGAGCGCACGCGGCCGGCGCGGCGTCGCGCGGTTCAGCCGCGCGACGAGCGGGATGCCGAACGCGAGGGTCTTGCCCGAACCGGTCGGCGCGCGACCCGACACGTCGCGACCCGCCAACGCGTCGGCGACCGTGAGGGCCTGGATCGGGAATGGCGCGTCGATGCCGCGCGCCTTGAGGGTGGAGACGAGGTCGGCGGGTACGCCGAGCGCGTCGAAGGACGATGAAGACATGGGAACTCCTGGTTGGTCGGCCCGTAACGGGGGGCGCGGTCGCTGTCACTGGGAACGAAACCCATGACGGAGACCGGCCGACCGACAACTGGAGCGGCGACGGCGTCGCGAAAGAGGGACGCGTACCCGAGAAGCATCGTGTGCTCGGTCGAGCCACGAATCACATCAGCGTAACAGGTCGCCGCGCACCCACCCGACTCCGGGCGACGCTGAGGGCTCGTTCAGCTTGCGGAGCGGTTCCGCCGATCAGCCCGTTACGCTCGAGCTTTCTTCGGTGTCGACCACGTGAGTGTGGCGGCAGAAGGGAAAGGCCCCTGATGTCGCTCGACACCATCTCCGCGCCGCGTGCGCGTGAAGGCTCGTCCCGACCGTCGTCGCCAGCGCCGGATCACCGCGACGTTCCCCCGTCAGGAGGGAGCGCGTTCGCGATGAAGGCGGTCACCGCGCTCATCGTCGTCGGACCGCTCGTCGCGTTGGGCATCGGCCTGCCCTTCCTCTGGGGGCACGTGATCAACCTGAACGACGTGATCGTCGGCGCGGCGTTCTTCCTCGTCACCGGCTTCGGCATCTCGATCGGTTATCACCGGCTCTTCACACATCGCAGCTTCGTCGCCAAGCGGTGGCTGAAGATCCTGCTCGCAGCGATCGGATCCTGCGCCGTCGAGGGATCCGTCACCGGCTGGGTCGCGATCCACCGCCGCCATCACCGCTACAGCGACGCCGCCGGCGACCCGCACTCACCCTACGGACGCGGAGCCGGTGTCACGGGCGCGCTGCGCGGGCTCGCGCACGCGCACGTCGGCTGGCTCTTCAGCGCCGAGCCGACCGCGGTCGAGCTCTACGCCGCCGACCTCACACGCGACCGCGACCTCGTGGTCATCTCCCGCCTGTTCCCGGTGCTCGGTCTCGCCTCGCTCGCCGCGCCGTTCTTCCTCGGCTGGGGGCTGTCGGGCACGCTGACCGGCGCGGTCGGCACGCTGCTGTGGGCCGGCCTCGTCCGCATGATGCTCCTGCACCACGTCACGTGGAGCGTGAACTCGATCTGTCACATGTTCGGGTCGCAACCGGCAACGACGCGCGACCAGAGCCGCAACGTGGCCCCGCTCGCGTTGATCTCCTTCGGCGAGTCGTGGCACAACTTCCACCACGCGCATCCGGCCTGCGCCCGGCACGGGTCGCTCCCCCACCAGGTCGACCCGTCGGCCGCCGTCATCCGGCTCTTCGAGCGCTTCGGCTGGGTCACGAACGTGCGTTGGGCGACCGCCGCGCAACTCGCTTCCGCGTCGGGCTCGTGAACCGGCGTTCGCGGCCGATTCGATAGCGTGCAGATGGTTTCCGCGCCCGACACATCGTTCAGGGACACCAACCGGAACGGTCGTTGGTTGCGAACCGCTTCCGTCGCAACACCCGCCAGTCCGCCGATGCTCGTCGCGGCCGATCCCTTCCTCCCACACGACTCCACCCGCGCGTACCCGCGCCGGGCGATCCTGCTGCGCGTCGGGCGCCGAGGCCTCCCCCGCCTCGTCGAGGCCACGATGATTCCAACGGCGCTCTTCTTCCTCTTCGCGCTGACGCTCGGCGCCGCCGCGGCCATGGTCGTCGTGCTGTGCTGGACGTACGGCGCGGTACTGCGCCGCGTGTTGCGCGGCCGCGCGGTCCCGCCCCTCATCTTCCTCGCCGCCGTCGCGCTGACGGTCCGCACCGGCGTCGCCCTCGTGAGCGGCAGCACGTTCGCCTACTTCGTGCAGCCCGTCGCGACGACCGTCGTCCTCGCGGGCGTGTTCCTCCTCTCCGTCGCCGTCGGGCGGCCGCTCGTCGGCCGGCTCGCCGACGAGTTCTGCCCGCTCGGCGCCGACGTCGCGAGCCGGCCGGAAGTCGTGCGCCTGTTCGCGGGCCTGACCGTGCTGTGGGCCGGTGTCCACATGCTCACTGCGGCCACGACCTTCACGATGCTGGTGACGATGCCGATACCGCTCTTCATCGTGCTGAAGACGATCACGTGCCTGGCGATCACCGTCGCGGCCATCATCCTCACGGTGTCGTGGTCGATCCGCGTCGCGTGCCGCGAGAATCTCGTGTTCGTGCACGCGTAGCTAGACGACGCGCACACGACTGACACACGGGAACGCGCAGTAGTACAGGTCGCGCCCGAAGCCGGGAGCCAGGAAGACGACCGACTGCAACGGGCTACCGGTATCGGCTCGGGCGCGCTCCTCGCCGGTCTCGATGTCGAGCACGACGATCTGCTCCATCATCCGGCCGGAGTCGTGGTCGGCGGTGACGAGCTCGCCGGTATCGGCAAACAGGATCGGGTGACAGGCGTGGTTCTGCTCGCGGCTCCAGCGCAGCCCGCTGACCCGACCGCCGTCGAGGTCGAACGCGCACAAGCGCGCCGTTGCCGCTGTCGTAACCAACCGCGATCCCGCGCGATTCGTCGATCACCGGCGGATTCGCGACGATCCCGCCGGGGAGTCCGCAGATCTCGGTGAGGTCGACGGCGCCGGACGCGAGATCGACGCGCACGAGATGGAGCGGATCGGTCGAGACGCCGTGCCCGCGGAACGTGCCCGCGTAGCCCTCGGCGCCCGCGCCGTCGTCGAGGAACCAGGCCGCAGTGTCGGTGATCACCGCGTCCCATCCGTAGGTCTGGCCCTCGTGGATGCGGTACCGCGGGCGAAAGCGCTCGTCGAGCGCCAGGATGGAGCCGTCCCATCGCAGGCGGAACAGCGACGACTCGCCGACCGCGTAGACGTCGTCTCCCGCGGCCGACAACCGCGCGATCGATCCTTCCGGCAGGTCGCATCGCGCGACGACACGCAGCTCGTCGGGTTCGAGGACGACGAGCTCCGAGGGTCCGATGACGGCCGGCCCCGCGCCGCCCGGCAAGCGGCCGGCGAAGTCCTTCGTGACGAGGTGGCCATCGGGAAGGACGACGAAGCTGTTGTACGGACGCTCGCGCGGCAGTTCGCACTGCGCGACGACGTCGAGGGCGGCGGACAGTCGGTGGGCGTACCGCCCGAAGACGGTGTACAGCGACCCGTTCGCATGCACGCCGACACCACCCGGCCAGGTCGGCCCGCCCGCGAGATCCCGCGAGCGACCGATCGGCTCCAGCGATTCCGCATCGACGCGCTCGACCCAGCGAGACCGCGCCGTCGCCACCGCTGTGGCGGAGGAGGAACACCTCACCGGCGTCGCGGAGCACGACCATCGTCGCGATCACGGCCTGTCGAGAAGCGACCTCCAAGCGCTCGTGCGCGCCGATCGCGAGCCCGCTTCCCGACCGCGGTACCGCCAGCCGTCGCGGACCACCGTCTTCGCCGGGCCAACGACTCGGCCAGTAGCCGTCTGTTGTCGACGTCATGCTGCCGTATCCATGGTTCGTTCCTCGCGGTCGCGGCGAACGGCAAGAGTACGGTTTGCGTCGAGGCGAAGCCCGGGAGGACGACACGATGGCGACGGACCTGCTGCTCGATTCACTGCAGCGACGCATGCGGACCATGCACTCGCTGTACTACCAGGCCGTCGGTTCGATGGGACCCGAACACGTCAATCACTTCGAACGCGAAGGGGTCCTCCCGATCGCGTTCTCCCTCTTCCATTACACGAACATGGAAGACACGTGCTTCATGCTGATCACGGGTGTACCTCCCGTGTGGAACGACGAGTGGCAGGACCGCGTGAAGATGTCGATCAACGATCACGGCAAGCACCGCACCGTCGACGAGATGGTGTTCCAGCGCATCGGCGACTACGACGCGTTCATGGAGTACCAGCGCACCGTGTTCGACCGGACCGAGGCGTATCTCGACACGATGGATCCCGCCGACTTCACGCGCGTGCTGATCCCCCCGCCGTTCCCCCCGCAAGTCGCGAGCACCTACAGCGCGCGCGTCGCGGCCGAGTGCGGCATCACCGTGCTCGACGGTTTCGAGTGCTGGCTCTATCAGCACGGGTTACGGCACATGGGCGAGATCGAGCTGGCACGCGGCCTCGTCGGCCTCGGGGGCATGACGTCGTAGGCCCAGGCCACGCCGCTGTCGCGCCGCTCGCCGCCGCGAAATGCCGACGCCGCGCTTAGCATGGCGCCGTGACGCTCGGCGCGGCGGGTACCGACGAACACGAATCAGAGGAGCAGGGCCGGCGCTCGTGGATGCGGCGGCACTGGCGGCTCACGTTGTTGGGCACCGTGGGCCTCGTCGCGCTGGCCGTCGGGCTGTACGTGTGGTCGCAGTACCGCACGCTGACGTCGTCGCAGTACAGCACGATCGACTACACGGTGCCCGCGGCTCCCCATCTCGTCGCGTCGACCGGCGAGCGCGTGTACCGGATCGACCCCACGCAGTCCACGGTGAGCTACGCCGTGCAGGAGAAGTTCCTCGGCCACGGCGTGCACACGGCCCGCGGCACGACGAGCGGGATCGCCGGCGACTTCGCGATCAACGCCACGAAGCCGGCTGCGAGCCGCGTCGGCAAGATCGTCGTCAACATCGAAGAGCTGCATTCCGACAACAACCTGCGCGACTCGCGCATCCGCGCCGACGAGATCACGACCCACGACAACCCGCTCGCGTCGCTCATCGTCTCGAAGCTCTCCGGACTGCCCGCGACGATCGCCGACGGCCGGAGCTACCGCTTCACGATGGCTAGCGACCTGTCGGTACAGGGCAAGCCGGAGCCCGTCTCGTGGCAGGTCGTCGCGTCGACGCGCGACGGCAAGCTCACCGCGACGGCGACCGCGCACGTGAAGATGTCGGCGTGGGGCTTCGGTCCGATCAACATCGCGGGCCTCGTGTCGACCTCCGATGCCGTCACGCTCACGATCAAGCTCACCGCGCTCGACCCGTCGAAGTTCTCGATCCCGACCGCGATCGCGGCGCCCGACGCCGCGAAGCGCGCCGGCACAGGCCCGTCGTTCAAGACCGCGATCATGCCGGTGCTGCGCTCGAGCTGCGCGTCGTGCCACAACCCCGGGCAGGTCGGCGCCGCGCACTGGACCCTCGCGACCGCGCGGGGACGTCGCCGCGATCTCCGACGGCATCGGTACCGTCGTCACCTCGGGTTACATGCCGCCGTGGCCGGCCTCGAAGGTGGGCGTTCCGCTCCTCCACTCGAAGCGGCTCGACCAGAAGACGATCGACCAGCTCGTCGCGTGGTCGAATTCGGGCGGCAAGCTCGACGTGCCCGCGTCGACGCCGATCGTCGCGACGAAGCTGCCGGCGGGAATCTCCCCGCGCCACGACGTCGTCATGAAGATGCCGCAGGCCTACGCCGGTTCGCTCAGCGTCCCGAACGACTACCGCTGCTTCGTCCTCGATCCGCACATCACGAAGCCGACCTACGTCACCGGCTACGAGGTCACCCCCGACCACCGCAACGAGATCCACCACGTGCAGATCTTCCACGTCACCGCGGCGCAGGCGGCCGAAGGGAACGCGAAGTCGGGTGCCGACGGCAAGGCGGGTTGGAGCTGCTACGCCGGCCCCGCGCTGGCGGCTCGCGGCCGCAACACCGCGATCCAACCGGGTGCGACGGCCACGAAGCGGCGGCGCGCGCCGCTGAGCAACCAGCCCGGCCTGATGGCGGGCTGGGTTCCCGGCCAGGACCCGGTGATCTACCCCGACAACTCGGGCATCCTCTTCGAGCCCGGCGACGCCCTCGTCTTCCAGGTGCACTATCACTACGACGACGGCGAACCGATCCCCGATCGTTCCACCGTTTCGCTGCAGACCACGCCCGGAACGGCGAACGTGAAGCCGCTCGACATCATCAACCCGCTCGCGCCGGTGGAGATCCCGTGCGCGCCCGGCGCGACAGAGCCGCTCTGCGATCGCAGCGCGTCGATCGCGAACGACGCGAAGTTGTACGGACCGTCGGGTGCGTTCATCGAGACGGGTCTCCTGCTGCTCTGCGGGAAGACTCCCGACCAGCTCGCGGCGACGTACCACGACGGCATCGCGACCTCGACGTGTGATTCGACCGTGCCCGAATCGGGGAGGATCGTCGGCGCGATGGGGCACATGCACACGCTCGGCAAGAGCTTCCGGCTCACGCTCGAACCCGGGACGGCGCAGCAGAAGGTGCTGCTCGACATCCCGATCTGGAACTTCGACTGGCAGATGAACTACCAGTTCGCGACCGTCGCTGCACGTGACCGCCGGCGAGACGATCCGGATGACGTGCACGTGGGACCGTGCCGTCGATCCGAACCGGCCGCAGAAGTACATCGTGTTCGCCGAGGGTACCGAAGACGAGATGTGCTTCTCGACGTACGCGATGATCCCCGACGACGCGGGCTGATCGCTCCGCGGCCCCGAGCCCGTCCCGGTCGCGCTACTGCAGGCTCGACTGGATCTGCTTGATCGCCGAGCTGCCGCACACCGCCGCGGGCTTGTTGTCGGTGATCCCGCAGATCGCCGCGGTGATGCCGTTCGCGGCACCGATCGCACCCTGGCTGATCGGCGAGCTCGTGTCGGAGAGCGCCGATGCGATGTCGGAGAGGCTCTTGCCCTGCAGGATCGACGCGTCGAAGGTCGCGCCGACGGAGATGTACTTCCCGCCGAAGTAGAGGAACGGGATCGCACCGTCGGTCGAGCTGTACGGCGCGGTGTCGTACTGCCCGAAGAGCGCCTGGTCCGCGGCGGTCGGCGTCTCGAGCTTGGTCGTGCCGTCGCTCTTCGCCGTCTCGACCGGAGTGAACACCAAGTAGTCGCTCGTGTACGTCGATCCGTAGAACGAGAAGGTCTGGGTGTTCGGGAAGGTGTCGGTGGTCGAGGACTGGGTTGCCTTGAGCCCGCGTGAACGTTCCCGAACCGGGAGAGCGCCGCGACCATGGCCCACCGCTCGGTGGCGCAGTACGGGCAGTACTCGGCGCCGATGTACAACACGCGGGGCTTGCCGCCCTGCGTCAGCGGCGTCGCGCCCGCGAGCTTCTTCGGGACCGCCGATGCCGTTCCGGACCCGACCTTCTCGAAGACCGACGCCGGCACGGACGTGGCCTTCTTCACCACGGCCGCGGGCGCGGGCTTGTCACTGGTCGACTTCGATCCCGACGCGACCACGATCACCGCGACCACACCGAGCAGCACGATGACGCCGCCGACGATCCAGAACGCCCGGTTCACGGGCGCCTGCCCGCGCTTGGGCGCCTTGTACGCGGGCCGCTTGGCTCCGCCCTTTCCGCGCGACTTCTTGCTGCTCTTGCTCACCATCGTCCTCTCGAACGGCGAAACGGCACCGGGTCAGCGTAGTCAGGCCCTTCCGCCGAATCGGGCACACACCTGAGAGGCCCTCGCGGCGATTTGTTCGGACTGCTACTCGGCGGTCGGGCCTGCGAAGCGCGGCGCACGCTTCTCGGTGTGTGACGCCAGCCCTTCGCGAGCGTCGGGCCCGCCGAAGCCGTAGAACTCGTATGCAAGCGACGCGTCGAAGATCCCCGCCTGAGAGCGGTACCAGTGATTGAGCGTGTGCTTCGTGAACCGAATCGCGGCCTGCGCGCCCCCACTCAAACCGATCGCCACCTCGAGCGCGCGTGACTGCACTTCGGCGTCGTCGACGCACAGCGACACCAGCCCGATGCGCTCGGCTTCCTCACCCGTGAGCGGATCGCAGGTGAGGAGGTAGTACTTCGCCTTGGCCATCCCGCAGAGCAACGGCCAGCAGATCGCGGCGTGATCGCCCGCGGCGACACCGAGGCGCGTGTGGCCGTCGATGATGCGCGCGGTTCGGCCGGCGACCGAAACATCGGCGAGCAGCGCCGCGACCAGCCCGGCGCCGACGGCCGGGCCGTGGATCGCGGACACGATCGGTTTCGAACAGTTGATGACGTTGAAGACCAGATCTCGCGCCTCGCGCAGCACGCGCGTGCGCTGCGCGTAATCGGAGATCACGCCGTCGATGAGGTCGAAGCTCCCGCCGGCCGAGAACGCCCGCCCCGCGCCCTGCAACACGGCGACGTTGGTGCCGGGATCGCGGTCGACCGCGAGCCACACGTCGGCGAGCTCACGGTGCATATCGGGATCGACGGCGTTGAGCCCCGGCGCGTCGAGGGTGATCCGCAGCACCCCGTCGGCCGGGCGATCGAACGTGAGATGCCCGAAAGCGGCGTACGGCTCGGGCACCGCGCGCCTCAGGCCCGCACCGCGCGGACGAGGGCGTCGATCGCGTCGACTTCGCCGGCGTCGGTGGCAACCGGACGCCGCACGCGCTCGGCCTTCACGACGCGGAGATCGGGCACGGCCGTGACGACATCGTCGGGCGTGAAGAGCACCGCGGGATCGCGTGGCCCGCCGACGCCGTCGGCGAGGTTGGTGAGGTCGTGGCCGACGACGAGCAGCGTGCCCCCCGGTGCGAGCGCACCTGCGGCGGCCGTGTTCACCGCGGTACGTGCCGGTGCCGGAAGCTGGAGGTAGAAGACGATGACGAGGTCGAACGCGGCGGCCGGTGGCTGCCACGCGACGACGTCGGCTTCGATCCACTCCACCGTGACGTCTCGCTCGCGCGCCATCCCGGCGCCCTTCGCCAGGGCGACGCTCGAGAAGTCGACCCCCGTGACCTCCCAGCCGAGCGTCGCGAGCCAGACCGCGTTGCGGCCCTCGCCGCACGCGAGATCGAGCGCGCGACCCGGAGCGAGGTCGGCGACCTCCGACACGAGGAACCGATTCGGATCTGCGTGCCACACGAGACCGTCGACGGCGTACCGCTCGTTCCAGGCGTCCCGATCCATGGCGCCATCCTGGGCCACGAATCGCGCCGCTTCAAATCTCGGCCGTCACCCGACGATCTCCGTCCCGTGCCGGCACGGGCAACCAGGCCGCAAGACACGCCACCAGCGCACCCCCGATCGCGAGCTTCGGTCCCCAGCCGAGCCGGTCGACACCGACGAGGTGGACGAAGGCCGCACCCGCGGCGAGGGTGGCGACGAGCGCCGCCAGTGCGACCGTGCGCGCCACGACATGACACGGACCGGCGAGGCCGCAGGCGATCCAGCTCAGCGCGCCGAGCACGGGAACGACGTACCAGAGCACTGTGATCCGCCCGGCCGACAGGGCCGGGTCGTGACGGCCGAGCGCGACGACCGCGTCGACGAGCGCGTGGCCGCGCAGCCCGCTCCCCGTCCCGCGCGCGACCCACGGTACGAACGCGGACGCGACCAACGCAGCACCGCCCGCGAGGTACGCGACGTCGACGATCGGCGCGGGGTGGCGGGCGCGGCGCTCAGCCACCGGCGACCGCCGTCGTCGACGAACTCGACGGCACGCCGGGAATGGTCAAGGGTGTCCCGGGCGACACCGAGGTGATCGTCACTCCGGACGAGCTGTCGCTGCTGCACTTCATGCCGCCGTCGGACGTCATGACGCAACCCGCCCCGCCCTCGACGATGTTGATCGGGTGCTTCACCGAGTCGGGCGCGTCGGCCGCATCCCAGATCGTGAAGATCGTGTCGCCCGCGGTGGCGGACCCGGTGGTCAGAACCGCGAACGTGTAGGTGCCGTCGGCGTCCAACGTGAGGCCGCCACTGTCGATGCCGTTGAACAGCCCGTAAGAGTCGGCGAGCTGGCGGCCATCGGGTCCGAAGACCTGCACGAAGCCGAACGAGCCGAAGGCGGGATCCGGCTGCGCCGACGACCGCTCTTGGGCGAGCAGGCGCTCACCGCGGTGTCCCGAGAACGTGAAGACGTGGGTGCCGCCGGCCGTCGGGAAGGTCACAGGCCGGCCGAGACTCAGCGAACCGTCGGGCGGGATGAGGTCGGGCAGGCCGACCAGCGTGTAGATGTCGCGCGCCGTCAGGCTGCGGATCGACTGGTCGAGCCAGTCGAGCACCGTCCCGACCGGGCTGACGAACCAGCGCCCGTCCTCGCGCACGGCGGTGATCGCGCTCGCCGAGTCGTTCCCCGAAAATCCGAGCGGGATCATGGAGAGCGCCGCCGCCGCAGTCCCGGAGCAGGTCTCGGGCGCGGCCGTTGTGCCGTCGGCGCCTTCGACGGGCAGCCCGAGGCAGCCTCCCTTGATCGTCCAGGTCCCCGAGTCGGTGTGGCCCGCCGCGTCGAGCACGACCTTCGCGGTGTCGCCGTCGACCGTCGCGTCGGCGGCGACGTGATCGACCGCGAACCCCGTGTACGGGTCGCCCTTCGCGAGTTGCAGCAACGCAGCGCGGTAGTCGTACACCGGCAGCTCACCGGGCGGAGCGAGCGAGATCAGCCGTTCCCAGTCGCCGCGCGCGAGCGCCTGCAACGCGTCAGTAGCCGCCGTGTCGGCCGCGCCGGCACCGAGGGTCGCGATCGCGCGCTGCCCCGATCCGAAGTCGGCGCCGGGTAGGTGGTTCGCCTCCCGGATGTACTCGAGCGCCGTGTACGCGGCGCTCACGTACCAGTGCCCCTCGCGTTGCACCGTCATCACGAACGTCGGGAGCCCTCCCTCGGGCCCGCGTGCGAGATTCGCGTGCGCCGAGCCGTCGTTCGTGTCGCGCAGCGCCTTCTGGACGAGCGGCGAGAACTGGCCCTTGTGCGTGCGGGCCGAGATCGTGCCGCCGTCGACCGTCACCTTCGCGTATCCGGGCGCGAGCGTCTCGGTGGAGAGGCTCAGGCCGTCGACCGACAGGTCGAGCCCGGTGAGCGGGGCCGCGGCATCGTCTGCGAGCTTCAGTTCCTGGGCTTTGCGTTCCGCATCGGTGAGCGTCGCGTGCAACGAGTGCACCTCGTCGGGCGCGAGCACGTCGGCGGCCGCGAGCACGTCTTCGTGCGAGACCGCGTCGGCCAGTTGGCGGACCGCGCCTTCGGGTGAGTTCGAGCCGCCCCCGCTGCCGACATACGAGCCGACCGCGAGCGCGCCGACGAACATCGTCGCCGCGACGCCGGCCGCGGCGACGATCGATCCGGTACGGCGACGGCGCCGTCGCGACGCCACCGGCTCGGTGTTCACGAGCGGGATCACGTCGGCGCCCGCCGCGGCGTCGCGCTGCGCGGCCGCGAGCACGGCGTCACCGTCGTGCCGCGTCCCGCGATTCGCAAGCCGCTCGAACTGGTTGCTCAGATCACTCACCGGTTGCCTCCGCTTCGAGTTCCGACCGCAGTCTCCGACGGGCGCGCATCAGCACCACCCGGGCGTTCGCCGCCGTCATCCCGATGATCTCGGCGGCGTCGGCCGCAGTCCGACCTTCGATCTCCACGAGGTAGAGCAGCGCGCGGGTACGCGCCGGAAGGCGCAGGAGGTCGTCGAGATCGCTCGGATAGATGTCGACGACGACGTCGGGCTCCGCGAGCCGCAGGTGCGCGCGATCCGACCGCACGCCCCGGCGGTGCCCGTCGGTGGCGAGATGCACGATCGTCTTGCGCAGGTACGGCCCGAGCTCGCGGATCGTGTCGCGGCGCCGGCGCAGGATCCGCGCATAGGCGTCCTGCACGAGGTCGTCGGGCTCGATCCCCCAATTCCCCACCGCTCCGGCGAAGCGCCGCAGCGGCTCGTACAACGCCCGCAATTCCTGGATCCCCTCGGGACCCCACTCCTGCTCGAACCCCACCGGCGTCCCTGCCTTCCCCGTGACCGGCCGTCACTGGGAACGACGCCGGTCGGACCGAAAGTGTGACAGCCCCCCGGAAGGTCCTGGACCGCCCGGTCCGGGACCGGCTCCAACCTGTGGCACCGTGACGGTCATGCGAATGGCAATGGGACATGGCGGCGGCGGTCACGGCGGGCCCGGCGGGTGGGGTCTGCTGCGCTCGCTGCGGCGCGACGAATCGGTCACCGAGCAGCGGCTGCCGCCGGGGATCGTGCGCCGGGTGATCGCCTTCGCCCGGCCGTACCGGCGACTGCTCGCGATCTTCCTCGGCCTGATCGTCGTCGACGCCGCGATCGGCGTGGCGAACCCGTTGATCTTCCGGGCGATCATCGACGACGGGATCGCGAAAGGGAACTCCGGGCTCGTCGTCGATCTCGCGCTCGTAGTCGCCGCGATCGCGGTCGTCGACGCCGGGCTCTCGCTCGGGCAGCGCTTCGTATCGGCACGCATCGGGGAAGGACTGATCTTCGACCTCCGGTCCGCGGTGTTCGGACACGTGCAACAGATGCCGATCGCCTTCTTCACGCGCACCCAGACCGGTGCGCTCGTCACGAGACTCAACAACGACGTGCTCGGCGCGCAACAGGCGTTCACCGACACGTTCTCGTCGGTCGTGGGCAACCTCATCGGCGTCACCGTCACGCTCGCCGCGATGTTCGTGCTCTCGTGGCAGATCACGCTCGTCGCGCTCGCGCTGCTCCCGGTGTTCATGCTGCCGGCCCGTTGGCTCGGCAAGCGCCTCGCCGCGCTGACGCGCGAGTCGTACGCGTTGAACGCGCTCATGAACACGACGATGACGGAGCGCTTCAACATCTCCGGCGCGCTCCTCGTGAAGCTGTTCGGCGACCCCCGCGAGGAGTCACGCGTGTTCGAGGAGCGTGCCGGGCGGGTGCGCGACATCGGTGTCAGCACGGCGATGTACACGCGCATCTTCATGGCCTCGTTGCTGCTGACCGCGTCGCTCGCGACCGCGCTCGTCTACGGCTGGGGCGGAGTCCTCGCCGTGCACGGCACCCTCGCGATCGGCACGGTCGTCGCGATGACGCTCTACCTCAACCGTCTCTACGGTCCCCTGACGTCGCTCTCGAACGTCCAGGTCGACGTGATGACCGCGCTCGTGTCGTTCGACCGCGTCTTCGAGGTGCTCGACCTGGAGCCGATGATCGCCGAGCGTCCCGGCGCGATCGACATCCGCCGCGGGCCGGCGACGGTCGAGTTCGAGCACGTCGACTTCAGCTACCCCCGCGCCGAGGAGGTGTCGCTCGCGTCCCTCGAATCGGTCGCGGTGCTGGAGCAGGCGCCGACCAGCCAGGTGCTGTTCGACGTCTCGCTGCGCGCCGAGCCCGGACAGCTCGTTGCGCTCGTCGGCCCGTCGGGTGCCGGCAAGACGACCATCAGCAATCTCGTCCCCCGCCTCTACGACGTGCGCGCGGGTGCGGTGCGCATCAACGGCGTCGACCTGCGCGATGCGACCCTCGCGTCGATTCGCGACGCGATCGGCGTCGTCACCCAGGACGCGCACCTGTTTCACGAGTCGATCCGGTCGAACCTGATGTACCGCGCGACCGGGCGCGACGGAAGCCGAGCTCCTCGACGCGCTGCGCGCCGCGCAGATCCTCCCGCTCATCGACTCCCTCCCCGACGGCCTCGACACGGTCGTCGGTGACCGCGGCTACCGCCTGTCGGGAGGCGAGAAGCAGCGCATCGCGATCGCGCGGCTGCTCCTCAAGGCGCCCGACATCGTCGTGCTCGACGAGGCCACCGCGCATCTCGACTCCGAATCGGAGCTCGCGGTGCAGGAAGCGCTGCGCACGGCGCTCACCGGGAGAACGTCGCTCGTGATCGCGCACCGACTCTCCACGGTGCGCGAAGCCGACGTCATTCTCGTCGTCGACGGCGGCCGCATCGTCGAGCGCGGCACGCACGCGCAGTTGCTCGCGGCGGAGGGACTCTACGCCGAGCTCTACCGCACGCAGTTCGAACCGCAGGCGACCGGAGCTGAGCTCGGGAGCGCGCCCGCGTCGGCGTGAGTCGTGCGAAGCGAAGCGTCTCCTTCGACGCGCGCGATCCGGCGTCCGGTCAGTACCTCACAGCGGATTCGCACGCATTCGTCGTCCCCCTTCGTGCCGAACGGCTTCAGACCGCGAAACGACGCGTCGGCCATCTTGGCGTCGGCGTCGAGCACGCTGGCCCGACCGACCACGAGCACGCTCCATCCGTCGTGCGTTTCGGGGTCGTACTCATCGGTCTCGAACGCGACGATGTTGCCGTCGGTCGCGGCGCGCAGCTTCGTTCCCGGCCCGGTGCGGAACACGACGTGGTCATCGGCGAAGGCGTAGGTGACCGGCAGGATCACCGGCAACCCGCCGACGGTGACGCCGACGCGACCGAGCCCGCCGCGCGCCAGCAGCGCACGGCACGCGCCTTCCGCCAGCATCTCGAGGTTGTCGTCGATCAGCATCCGAGCGCTCCGAGCTCCGGCGGTTCTGCGCTGCAGTGTCGGCCGGTCCGCCGTGCCTTCGGAAGGGTCAAAGGACCAGTTCGCGTGGCCGCGGCGCCGGAACGTCCATCGCGGGACGTTCGGCGATTCCGGTCAGGCGCGCCTTCGTGGGCCGAAAGTCCCGGGCATGGCAGGCGCTCGACTCCCTGCATTGCCGCCACTCGGCTCTCGCGTCGAGACCCGGATCCGCCGAGGATGACAGTCGACCGGCACGCAAGCCGCGGGGACCGGAAGACGAAGGAGCATGACAATGCGTGTGAGGAGTTGGCTCAAGACGGTGCCGTCGCTCGCGATCATCGGTTCGATCCTGTTTCTCGTCCTGACGGTCGGCGGGGTCCTGTTGCTGTGGGGTTCGAACTTCGCGAGCAACATGGTCCACGACCAGCTGAGCGAGCAGAAGATCACCTTCCCCGCCAAGGGCAGCCCGGCGCTCGACCCCAAGGAGTTCCCCGGGCTGCAGCGCTACGCCGGACAGGCGGTCGACAACGGCCCGAAGGCCAAGGCGTACGCGAACCAGTTCATCAACAAGCACCTGCAGGGCGTGGCCGACGGCCAGACCTACTCGCAGGTGAGCGCGCAGGCGCAGGCGGATCCGACCAACCAGGACCTCCAGGCCAAGGTGAACACCCTCTTCAAGGGTGAGACGCTGCGTGGCCTGCTGCTCTACGCGTGGGGCTGGTCGGTGGTCGGTGCGATCGCCTTCTACGTCGGCATCGCCGCCCTCATCGGTGCGGTGGGCGTGCTGCTCGCCCTGGTCCTCGGCTTCGTGATGCACGAACGCCAGATGCACCGCGACGCGGACGGCAACGGCGGCGAGAACGGCGCCGTGGCCACCAAGGGTTCGAGCGGGAGCGAGGATCGGGTCAAGGCGACGATCAGCTGAGCCGAACCTGCAATGCGAAGCGTGGCGGGGCCCGTCAGCGGCGACGGGCCCCGCTCGCGTTTCCCACCCGGCCCTCAGAAGGTAAGGTTGCCTTTACCGCCGGTGTGCCCGGCCCCACCTGCCCCGAGGATCTGCGATGTCGAGCGAGAAGATTGCGCTGCTCGGAGCGGTCGCCGGCCTCACGATCTTCCTCGGGCTGCCGGTCGGTCGGCTCCGCAGCCCGGCGCCCCGGCTGCGAGCGGGCCTCAACGCCGGGGCCATCGGCGTCCTGCTCTTCCTCCTCTGGGACGTGCTCTCCGGGGGGTTCGAGCCCGTGGAGACCGCGCTCGGCGCGGCCCAGGACGGCACCGGCACGTGGCTGCGCTTCTCCGGATTGTCGGTGGTGTTCGCGCTCGGGATCGGCGCGGGACTGCTGAGCCTCGTGTACTACGAGCGCTGGATGCGCGGGCGCATGGGCAGGCGCTTCGGACCCGGGGCGATGGCGATCGACGAGCCGACCCGGCTCTCCGCGCTCGGCGACGGACCCCGGCTCGCGCTCTTCATCGCGGTCGGCATCGGGTTGCACAACTTCTCCGAGGGCCTCGCGATCGGCCAGTCGGCGGCGAAGGGCGAGATCGGTTTCGCGGTCCTGCTCATCATCGGCTTCGGGTTGCACAACGCGACCGAGGGGTTCGGCATCGTCGCGCCGCTCACGGGCGAAGCGAACCTGCCGTCGTGGAAGTTCCTCACCGCGATGGGGTTCATCGGCGGCGGCCCGACGTTCCTCGGAACGATCGTCGGACAGTCGGTCGTGAACGACACGCTGTATCTCGCGTTCCTCGCGCTCGCCGCGGGATCGATCCTCTACGTCGTGGTGCAGCTGTTGCAGGTCGCGTTCCGCTCGGGTGAGACCGAGATCGTGATGTGGTGCATCCTGCTCGGCCTGCTCGCCGGGTTCGCCACCGACATGGTCGTCAGCGCGGCCGGCGTCTAACTCCGCGGGTATCCCGCCGCCGAGCGAGTGCGACCATGAGGACCGCGCCCAAGCCACAGGACGCGCCCACTCCCATCCCGCGTGCGGAGCGGCGAGCGTCCCGAAGGGCGGCGGCGGGTATCCCGCCGCCGAGCGAGTGCGACCAGGGTTAACGGTCGCGGGCTTCCTCTGACTTCTTCTTGTCCTGGAGGCGCGCCGCGAAGACGGCAGCCTCGGTGCGCCGCTCCATCCCCAGCTTGGCCAGCACGTTGGAGACGTAGTTCTTCACCGTCTTCTCGGCGAGGAAGATGCGCTCCGCGATCTGGCGGTTCGTGAGGCCCTGCGCGATGAGATCGAGGATCTTGCGCTCCTGCTCGGTGAGCCGGGCGAGGCGCTCGTCTTCCTCGGGACCCCGCCGCAGGCGCTCGAGCACGCGGTTCGTCACCTGCGGGTCGAGCAGCGACTGGCCGGAGGCGACCCGCCGGATCGCGTCGACGAGGTCGGTGCCCTTGATCTGCTTCAACAGGTAGCCGGCGGCACCCGCCATGATCGAGTCGAACAGCGCTTCGTCATCGGCGAACGACGTGAGGATCAGGCACTGCAACCGGGGGTCATGCGAGCGAATGTCGCGGCACACCTCCACGCCGTTGCCGTCGGGGAGACGCATGTCGACCACGGCGACGTCGGGGTGGGTCGGCGGGATGCGTGACAGCCCCTCGGCGGCCGTCGCGGCCTCGCCGACGACCTCGAAGTCGTCCTGAGCCTCGAGCAGCTCGCGTACGCCGCGCCGGACGACCTCGTGATCGTCGAGCAGGAACACTCGGATCGTCATCACGCTCCTCGCTTCACCTGGGAACCTCGCTGCCCGCTCACGGCACGATGACGAGGGGACGGTCGAGAATGTGGGAAAGCTGGTGACTCGTGCTGCCGAGCACCAACTCTGCGATCTCCCCTCGTCCCCGCCGGCCGGTGACGACCAGCTCCGCGTCCTCACGCGTGGCGACCTGCATGATCGCGCGGGCGGCGCTCCCGTCGACGACCTCGACTCGGAACGGCACCGTGGCGGCCTCGAGCGGCTCGCACCACTCGGTCACGACGGCACGCAGCTTCGCGCGGTCGTCGTCAGTCGGCATGGGGACGGGGATGTAGCCGACGGCGAGCGCGCCGTAGACGGGAAGCTCGACGGCATGCACGACGACGACCTCGGCGTCGAGCCGGGGTGCGTACCGAGCACACCACGCGATTCCGCGCGCGGCCGCGTCGGAGCCGTCGATGCCGAGAACGATCTTGGTGCTCACGCCGCCGGGTACTCCGGTGTCACGGAGCAAGCCTCCCACGAACCGCACCGGCGCGTGATCACGGCACGATCGTCGTTCCGGCCGTTCCCTGCAGGATGTCGGCGGCGGCGTGCAGGCTGCCAATGGCGGCCCGGGCCCCGGTCGTCGCCACGAACCACGTGGCGGCCGCAACCTTGGGACCCATCGACCCGCTCTCGAAGCGCTGGGCCGACAGCTCGGCCGCGGTCGCCCGGGCCAGCGGGTGGGCGGCCGGCGTGCCCCACTCGGCTTCGATCGCAGGAACGTCGGTGAGCAGGAGGAGGAAGTCTGCGCCGAGTTGCCGGGCGAGGAGGGCGGCACTGAGGTCCTTGTCGACGACCGCCTCGACGCCGTGGCGGGCGCCGTGCGGGTCGACCACGACGGGGATCCCACCGCCGCCCGCGCAGATGACGATCACACCGTGCTCGAGGAGGAGCCGGATGGTCGGCAGCTCCACGATCGCCCGCGGCACGGGCGACGCCACGACGCGCCGGAAGGCGTCGCCGTCGGGCGCGATCGTCCAGCCGCGTTCCTTGGCGAGCTTGCGGGCCTGGATCTCGGGATACACGGGGCCGATCGGTTTCGTCGGTGCCCGGAACGCGGGGTCCAGCGCGTCGACGATCGTCTGGGTGAGGAGGGACACCACCCGGCGGTCGGGCAGGAGGTTCCCGAGCTCCTGCTCGATGAGATAGCCGATCATGCCCTCGGTCTCGGCGCCCAGGATGTCGAGCGGGTACGCCCGCACGTCGCGGTATGCCTCGCTCTCGAGCGCGAGCAGACCGACCTGCGGGCCGTTGCCGTGGGTCACGACGAGGCGGTGCGCGACCGCGAGGTCGGCGAGCGCGGCGGCCGCGAGCTTCACGTTCTTGCGCTGGGCCTCCGCGTCGGCGGGTTCGCCTCGCCGCAAGAGTGCGTTCCCCCCCAACGCCGCAACGACGAGCATGGTGGCCTTCCTCGGATCGTGCCGGCGCAGGCGCGCATCGCGTGATGCCGACGTCGCCGTAGCCCTCCCCGCAAGTCTGCGGTTCGCCGCCGCGCGCTTCGGAGAGTCGAAGGTCCTGAAGGGCGCGCCGATGGGCCTCACGGGGCGCCGGGCCCGGGGCTGCGCTCCGACGGGCTCCCGCCGCGTGGGCCCTGCCGGCTCAGGAAGCGGCGATGGCGGAGCTCCAGTCGACGCGCGGCGCGTCGGCCCAGAGCCGATCCAACCTGTAGTACTCGCGCGTCTCGTCGAGGAACACGTGCACGACGAGGTCGCCGTAGTCGAGGAGCACCCACGAGGCGCCCTCCCGACCTTCGGCCGCCCGCGTCCTGACCGCGGCGCGCTCCCGCAGTTGCGTCTCGACGGCGTCGACGATGGTGCGCACCTGGCGCGTGTTGCTCCCGCTCGCGATGACGAAGAAGTCGGTGATGGAGATGATGTCGCCGACATCGAGCACGACGATGTCGCTGCCCTTCTTGTCGGCAGCCGCGGCGGCGGCGATCCGAGCCCGCTCGATTGCGTCCGTACGTACTCCTCGAGGTCGATCCGGTCGATGGACGTTTCAGTCGGGGTGGAAGTCCGACCCGACCACCACGGTCAGGTCGACGACGTCCAGCGCGATGTTGCCTCGGGCGACGCTACCAACGCCGAGTGCGGCGACGAGACGCTTAGCTGCCGGGATGTCGGCGTCGCGGTAGTAGACGACCGTCGTGCGCTTCACGCCGAACCCGGAGACGTTGTCGGTGAGCGTGATCTCCGCACCGGCCGGAACGAGCTTGCGCGCGACGGCCTGGGTGAGTGCCACCGCGCCGGTTCCGTTCGACACCTCGACCCGCGGGCGGGTGCCGGTGGTGAACAGCGCGTCGGGGAACCGGGCCCGCACGAGCTGTTCGGCGTCGGGTTCCCGCAGCTCGTAGCGTGCCGTGCTCCCGCTGCTCAGGACGTCGACGGGAACGGTGTCGTACTTCACGTCGGCGTGCGCGAGCGCGACCAGGATCGACGCGGCGCGCGCCACCTTCTCGGTGGCGCGCGCGACGGTCGCGACCTTCAGGCGTTGCAACCACCCCTGGAGTACGGACTGCACGTTCACGAGGTGCTCGAGCGTGCCGGCGCGATCGGGCCCGATGACCAGCCGCGCCGCGTCACCCGCGCTCACCCGGGCCGCGCCGGCAGCGAAGGAGAGGGTGCCCGCGGCGTCGTCGACGGCCACGGCGTGGGTGAAGGAGACGTCGAGCGTCTGCGCCGGCGCCACGAGCTGGGCGAGGCGCTCGTCGCCGGCAACGATCGCCGCGTCGAAGCGGATCCCGAGCGCGTTCGAGATGGCCGTCTCGAGCAGTGAGGTGTCGCCCAGCTTCGGAAGCGCCGCGACCGGCTCGTACTCGAACGACGGCACCTCGACCAGGGTCGTCGTCGGAAGGAAGGCGACAGATCCGACCCGCCCCCCGGCCCGGATGCCGGCCACCGCGAGGAGATCGAGGTCGTGGTGCGCGCCGACGTGCGCGACGAGCACGGTCCGCGCCGGCACGGGCGGCGGGGCCGCGGTGGTCGACGCGGTGCGCCCCGATGCGCGCACCGCGTGCTGGATCGGGGAGCCGGCGAGCCCGGCGGCGACCCCGGCCGCGACGGCCACGAGCACGACGGCGCCCTGGAATCGACGACTGTGCCGAGCCCGCTCTCGACGGTCGCGGGGGGCTGCCATCACTGGGCAGTGTAGAGACGCCTCTCACGGATGACGCGCACCGCCCCGGCCGGCACGAGCCCGTCGATGGGAGCGCCGGCCGCCACACGGCGTCGCAGCTCGGTCGACGACACGTCGAGGCGCGGGACCGGGACGTGATGTACCCCGCTCCAACCCGGCGGCGGGCCGGGGATGTCGCCATCGCGCGAGACGACCACGAGCTCGGCGAGGTCGGGCAGCTCGCCGGCCTGGTGCCAGCTCGTCATGCGGGCGGCGACGTCGGCGCCGACGACGAGGAACAGGTCACGGTCCGGTGCCGCCAAGGCACGCAACGTGTCGACGGTGTAGGTGGGTCCGGGCCGCTCGACTTCGAGCGCGCTCACCTCGATGCCGTCGAGTCCGGCGACGGCCGCGCGCGCCATCTCGAGGCGGTCGGCGGCCGGCGCGCCGACGGCGCCCCGCTTCTGCCACGGGTCGCCGGCCACGACGAGGATCGTGCGGTCGAGGGCCAGCGCGTGGTGGACCTCGACCGCGACGACCAGGTGGGCGATGTGGATCGGATCGAACGTCCCCCCGAGCACCCCGATTCGCGTCCGGGGTGTGGCAGGCATCGCGGCAGTGTAGGAGCCCATCGCGGCTCGCCTTCGAGCCCGGGTCACCCGCCCGCAATCCAGCCGTCACACGGTCGCAACCCGCCGAGCACACGCCGGCCGTACCCTCCGGCAGTGGTCAGCCCGTACGCTGCGCTCGTGATCGACGGCGCCATCCCCGACCGCGGATCGCCGATCGCGGCCCGGTTCCTCGTCCGGGTCTGGCTCCCCGACCGTCCCGGCGCCCTCGGCGCGGTCGCCTCGCGGATCGGGGCTCTCGGCGCCGACATCGTCGGCATCGACGTGCTCGAGCAGGGGGAACACGTCGCGGTCGACGAGTTCGCGATCACGCTGCTGCGGCCCGATCTCGTCGGGCTGCTCGTGCGGGAGATCGAGGAGGTCGACGGCGCGTCCGTCGAGGCCTGGCGCCAGGTCGAGCGCTTTCCCGACCCCCGCCTCGACTTCCTCCGGGTCGTCGAGGACATGCTCGCGGCGGCCGACGCGCAGCGACCCGGCGATCTCGACACCCGGCTCGTGACGGCCGCGCTCGACGAGTTCACCGCCGACTGGAGCGCGATCGTCGCCGGCGAGCGGATCGTCGCCACCGCGGGTGACGGGCTCCCGGAACCGAACGTGCTGCTGGCTCTCGCCGTCGGGACCGGGGCGTCGCCGCTCGTCGCGAGCGGGATCACCGGTCCGGACGATCTCGCGGTCGCACCCATGCTCTCGCGCGGCGCCGTGCTGCTCGCAGGCCGCGACGGTCACCCGTTCCGCGCTCGGGAACGGCGCCAGCTGCTGTCGCTCACCCGTATCGTCGACCGGCTGGCACCGCCCGTCTGAGGGACCCGGGCGGTCCGAGCGCGCCCCGACGACCGGGCCCGTCAGCGGCGCGGTTCGTGTGAAGGCGGCGGGATCTCGGGTCGCTGGTCGGCGCGACGGCGCGCCTCGCGGTCGCGCTCGACCCCGCGGTCGGCGAGCTGGTCGAGCTCGTCGCTGAGCTGCACGTACGCGCGCAACCGATCGGGGTCCAGGGTGCCGGCGGCAACGGCGGCCCGCACCGCGCACCCGGGCTCGGAGCGGTGGCGACAGTCGGCGAACTTGCACCGCGCCGCGAGCTGCTCGACGTCGGCGAACGCCTCTTCGAAACCGTCGTCGGCATCCCAGAGCGCAACCGCTCGCAGCCCGGGCGTGTCGACGAGCACGCCGCCGCTCGGCAGCACGATCAGCTCGCGCGCCACGGTGGTGTGCCGACCGCGCCGGTCGCCGGCGCGGACGTCGCCGGTCGCGAGCCGCTCCGCACCGAGCAGCCGATTGACGATCGACGACTTCCCCGCGCCCGACGGGCCGATCAAGGCGATCGTACGGCCGCGCTCGAGACCCGCCGCGAGCTCGGCGTAGCCCGCGCCGGTCGCGCTGCTCAGTGCATGCACCGCGACGTCGCCGACGATGTCGCGCACTGCTGCGAGCAGCGTTTCCGGCTCGTCGACGAGGTCGAGCTTGGTCATCACGACTGCCGGTTCGGCGCCGGCCTCGTGTACGACGACGAGCTCGCGTTCGAGTCGCCGTGCGCGCAGCGGCGAGTCCAGCGAGTGCACGAGGAACACGCGATCGACGTTCGCGGCGACGATCTGCGCGCCACGCGCGATCTTCGGGTCGCGGCCGCGGTCGGTCGCGCCGCGGACCAGTGCGCTGCGCCGAGGGAGGATCATCGCGAGCTCACCGCCGCGGACGACCGCCCAATCGCCCACCGCGGGGCGCGCGGTCTTGTCGCGGTTGCGGCCGACCGCCGCGGCCATCCGGGCCCGCTCGACGCCGGGAGCACCGATCAGGGTGACCCATCCGCGGTCGACCCTCGCGATGCGGCCGACGGTGTCACCAGGGCGCGCCGGCGTCTCGGCGTCGCGCGCCGCGTCCCAACCGAGATCGGCCAGGGAAACGGGCGCGTCCTCGGCGGGGGTCACAGCATCGATCCTCCGGACGAGCCGCGCGCCGTTCAGCGCCCGTCGACGACCGACGTGACGAAACGCTGCAGCTGTCGCAGGTTGCGGCATTCGTAAACGCCGTCGGTGTAACGCCCGTACTCGGAGACGATCGAGTCGCCGGTGTCCCAGTAGCCGCGCGGTTCCGGGTCGAGCCAGTAGACGCGGCGGGCGCGCTTGCGCATCTCCCCGAGCGTCCACGCCTGCGAGGCGTGGTAGTTGTTGCGCGCGTCGCCGAGGATGATGATCGACGACTTCGTGGTGACCTCGCGGATGTGGCGCTCGTTCCACACCTCGAACGCGTGCCCGTAGTCGGAGTGGCCGTCGACCCACACGACGTCGGCTTCGGTGTTGACGCGGTGGATCGCCTCGCCGATCTCGTCGGCTTCCTGAAAGAAGTGCGTGACCTCGTCGATCCCGTCGATGAAGACCCACGACCGCACCTTCGAGAACTCGCTCGCCATCGCGTACACGAACTGCAGGGTGAAACGGGCGAAGCTCGCGACGGAACCGGAGATGTCGGCGACGACCATGATCTCTGGCTTCGACGGGCGCGGGTGCTTGAACTTCGGCTCGGCGGGGACGCCCCCGTACGACAGCGAGTGCCGCACGGTGCTGCGGAAGTCGAGGTGGCCACGGTTGCGACGCTTGCGCCGCTGCGCGAGCCGGGCCGCGAGCGCACGCGTGAGGGGGTAGATCGCGCGTTGCAGTGCCTGCATCTCCTCGCGCGACGCGTGCATGAAGTCGACGTCTTCGGGCAACGGCTTGCGCAGTGTGCGCGCCATCGCCTCCACTCCCCGATCGGCGACGAGACGCCGGCGGATCTCCGCCTCCACCATCTCCTTGAGCACCTTGAGCCGAGCCTCGAAATCTTCGCGCGCGAGTCGCTCGGCGTAGGGCTCGTCGCCGATGTCGCCGGCCTGCTCCGCACGTTGCATCAGCTGGCCGACGAGCCCGTCGGCGTCGAGCTGCCGCAGCGTCCGGTACAGGTAGTACGCACCACCGACGGGGCGGCCCGGTTCCATGCCTGCAAAGCGGCTGACCGCCGCGGCGGCAAGGAGGCGCAGCTGCTCGCGATCCATGTGCATCAGCGCGTCGAGGAGCATGCGCGCGAGCTCCTCGTTGCTGACGGCCTCCATCGCGCCGCCACCCTCGCCGGGCGCGCGCATCTGCTGGCCGTCGGTGCCCGCATCTCCGTCGGCGCCGGCCGCGGCTTCCTCTTCGGCACCGACCCCTGCGCTGAACAGCGAGAAGTACACGTCGAACACGGTGTCGAACGCGCGGGCATGACCTTCGTGCTTCACGAGCGTCGCGCTCAACGCGGCCTTGAACGCATCACGCTCGCCGAACGGCACGTACTCCGCGGCGCGCATCGCGTCGAGGTTCTCGGTCATCGACACCGGAAGCCCGGCCACGCGCAACTCCTGCACGAACCCCTGCAGAACGTCGAGAAGCGACGCGTTCGCCTCCATCGCCGTGTTCACGGCCGCGCGCTCCCGATCGCGGCGTGATCCGCCCAGCGCGTGATCGAGCTTGCTGTACTGCACCGGTCGCGCGCGCTCACGGCCGCGGCGATCAGCGCCGGATCCCGCTCAACGGCGGCGAGCTGTCGACGCCGAGCTCCTTGCGCGCCTTCACCAGATCCGACTGGTACTTGAGCAGCACGTGCAGGGTCTCGCCGAGCGTCTCCGGCCCGATCTCGTTGCGCCCGAGGTACAGCAGCGTGCGCGCCCAGTCGATCGTCTCCGAGATCGAGGGCGCCTTCTTGAGGTCGAGCGCGCGGATCGACTGAACGACCCGCGAGATCTGCGATGCGAGCGCGGCGTCGATGTCGGGGACGCGGATGCGAACGATCTCCTCCTCGCGCTCCAGCGTCGGGTAGTCGATGTGGAGGTAGAGGCACCGCCGCTTCAACGCCTCCGAGAGCTCGCGTGTGTTGTTCGACGTGAGGAACACGAGCGGGCGCTGTTTGTTGCCCTGGATCGTGCCCAGCTCGGGGATCGAGACCTGGAAGTCGGAGAGCACCTCGAGCAGCAACGCCTCGGTCTCGATCTCCACCCGGTCGACCTCGTCGATGAGCAACACGACGGGCTCCTCGGCGCGGATCGCTTCGAGCAGCGGCCGCGTGAGGAGGAACGCCTCGGAGAAGATGTCGGCCTCGACCGTCTCCCAGTCGCGCTCGTGCTCGCGGTCGGCCTGGATCCGCAGCAGCTGCTTCTTGTAGTTCCACTCGTAGAGCGCCTTGCTCTCGTCGAGGCCCTCGTAGCACTGGAGCCGGATGAGACGCGCGCCGGTGGTCGCGGCCGCGGCCTTGGCAAGCTCGGTCTTGCCGACGCCCGCGGGACCTTCGATGAGTACCGGCTTCTCGAGCCGGTCGGCGAGGTAGACGACGCCGGAGATCGACGCGTCGGCCAGGTAGTCGACCGTCCGGAGACGGTCGGTGACGTCGGCCACGGATTCGAACCGCTCGGCCATGTTGTGCGCTCGCTTTCGTCGGTTCGGGTGCTCGGGTGGTGGTTCGACGACGCCGCGTCGGGTACTCGGTGCGTCAGCCCCTGACCTGTCCGTCACCCCAGACGAGGTACTTGTAGGTCGTCAGCTCGCGCAGGCCCATCGGGCCGCGCGCGTGCAGCTTCTGCGTCGAGATGCCGATCTCGGCACCGAAGCCGAACTCCTCGCCGTCGGTGAAGCGGGTCGAGGCGTTCACGGTCACGGCCGCGGCGTCGACCTCGCGCGTGAAACGGCGCGCCGCGTCGAGGTCGGTGGTGACGATCGCTTCGGTGTGACCGGTGCCGTAACGGTTCACGTGCGCGATCGCGTGTTCGAGGGTCGGGACCACCGCCACGCTCATCTTCAGGGCGAGGAACTCGCGGCCGAAGTCGTCGTCGGTGGCCGCGGCGACGGACTCGGCGAGGCGCTGCGACGCGTCGTCGCCGACGAGCTCGACGCCGCGCTCGGTGAGCGCCGCCGCGGCACGGGGGACGAACTCGGGCGCCACGGCGGCGTGCACGACGAGCGATTCGGCCGCATTGCACACGCTCGGTCGCTGGGTCTTCGCGTTCACCAGGATCGCGAGCGCGACGTCGAGGTCGGCGGACGCGTCCACGTACACGTGGCAGTTCCCATCGCCGTCGATGATGACCGGCACGGTGGCGTTGTCACGGATGCTCTGGATCAGACTGGGGCCGCCGCGCGGGATCAGGCAGTCGACGTAGTCCCTGAGCCGCATCACTTCGGCTGCGGTCTCGTGGGATGGATCGTCGACGAGCACGACACCGTCTTCGGGGAGGTCGGCCTTCACGAGCGCTTCGCGCAGCAGCGCGGCGATCGCGAGGTTGGAGCGCAGCGCAGTGCCCGAACCGCGCAGCAGCGCGGCGTTGCCCGCCTTCAGGCAGAGGCCGGCCGCGTCGCTCGTGACGTTGGGCCGGTTCTCGTAGATGATCGCCACGACGCCGAGGGGCACGCGGACGCGCTCGACCAGCAACCCGTTGGGGCGGCGCCAGCCGTCGAGCACCTCTCCGACGGGGTCGGCGAGCCCGGCGACGGTCCGCAGCCCGTTCGCCATCGACTCGAGCCGCGCGTCGGTGAGCGTCAGGCGGTCGAGGGGGCCGGCTTCCATCCCCGCCGCGGCGGCCACCTCGACATCGGCGGCGTTCGCCGCGAGCACGTCCGCGGCCCGGTCGACGAGGAGATCGGCGGCGGTGAGCAGCGCGGCGTTCTTCGCGGTCGTCGACGCGGTCGCCAGGACGCGGCTCGCAGCGTGCGCCCGCCGTCCGAGGTCGACGACGGGCGTCGTCGCGCGTTCAGCCATGCGGCGATGCTACCGCTTGACCGATCGGTCAAGACCGGGAGTTCGCGCCGCTCCGGTCCCGGCCCGGAGGCCCGACGCCGGGACCGGAGGGGCGATCAGGCGGCCGGCGTGGACCCGAGCGTGACGGTGATCGTGTGCGTGGTGCCGTTGCGCGTCACCGTGAGGGTCACCTTGGCGCCGGGCTGCATCGAGCGGATGCGACCACTCAGGGTCGTGGAGCTGTCGACGGTCGTGCCGTCGATCTGGGTGACGATGTCGCCCTCGTGGATGCCGGCCTGCTCCGCCGGCGACCCGCTCTCGACGCTCACGATCAGCGCACCGTCGCCGACGACGCCCTGCCCCGCGTCCTGCGTCTGCACTCCGAGGAACGCGAACGTCACGGGCTGACCGGCCACGAGCTTGTCGGCGACGGCCTTGGCGGTGTCGATCGGGATCGCGAAGCCGACGCCGCTGCTCGTGCCCGACTCGGTCTCGATCTGGTCGTTGATCCCGATGACCCGGCCTTCACGGTCGGCGAGCGGGCCGCCCGAGTTTCCGGGGTTGATCGGCGCGTCGGTCTGGACCATGTCGATCGCGGCGCCGTTGCTCGTCTGCACCGCGCGGTCGACCGCGCTCACGATTCCGGACGTGACCGTCTGGTCGAGGCCGAACGGGCTGCCGATCGCGACCGCGAGCTGGCCGACCTGCAAGGGGGTTCCGGTCGCGAGCCGCGCGACCTTGGCCTTCGTACCGCTCAGGTCGATCTTCACGACAGCGACGTCGGCCGTCGTGTCGGAACCGACGACCGTCCCGGTACGCGTCGCGCCATCGGCGAGACGGACGGTGACCGTGCCGGCCGCGCCGGCGACCACGTGCGCAGCGGTGAGGATGTGGCCGGCGCTGTCGTAGATCACGCCGGAACCGAGACCCTGCGACGTCTCGATCTGCACGACCGACGGCGCGAGCGCGGTCGCGACCGCGGCAACGGGCTCACTCGTGTCGCCGGTCGCCACGACGGCCGGCGTGGTCTGTGCGGTGGAGTCGGTCGAGTTCGACGACGCCGTGGTGGTGCGGACGATGGTGGTCGTGTGGTTGCGCGACGAGCGGACGACCGCGAAGCCGCTCGCGGCGAGCGAGACCACGACGAGCGCGGCAAGGACGGGACGCCCGCGGCCACGCGGCGGACCCGGAGCCGTCGGCGCCGGTGGCACCCACGTGGAGGGGGGTTCCGACCCGGCCGCGGGCGAGGCCCACGTCGCGGCGGGCTCCGCGGCGCTCCCCGCCGCCCACGTCGAGGGAGGCTCCGGCACGGCCGTGGGGGGCGCCCAGGCCGCGTCCGGTTCCGCCGCCCTCGCCGACGTCGCGGCCGGGCCCGGGTCCGCCGGGCGCCACGGCTCGGGCGGGCTCCAGGCGGTCGGCGCAGCGGGCGCGACCGGCACCTCGGGGGCACGCCAGGACTCGATCGGCGTGGCCGGCAGGGACGGATCCGCCGCAGGGGTCGGTGCCGTCGGGGGTTCAGGTGGATGGTCGAGGTCGCGCTCGGAGTCGGCGCGGTTCACCTCGTCGGCGGGACGATCATCGGCAGGGGGGTCGAACATGCCGGGGGCTCCGTTTCGGGCCGGGAATCTTCGGTGTCGTGCTCAGGGTGGACCGCGATCATGTGAGTCTTCTGTGTGCCTCCTGAACGAACGCTCAGAAGCTGAACCACCTCACAGTTTGCGAACACTGCACATCAGGGGAGCACGACGAGGTCGTCTCGGTGGATCACCTCGTGGGGCGCACCGTCGGGGAGGTCCGCGGTGCGGCGCCCGAGGATCGCGGCGAGGGCGGTGTTGCGGTAGCGGACGAGCCCCTTCGCGAACGGTTTGCCGTCGAGTCCCGCCACCTCGATCGCGTCGTCGACGTCGAAGCTCCCCTCGACCGTTCGCACCCCGGCCGGCAGCAACGAGCGCCCGCGCTCCACGAGGGCGGCCCGCGCGCCGTCGTCGACGACGACGCGACCGGCCGCCGCGCGCGCGAACGCGATCCACAGCTTCCGCGCGGGCAGCCGATCGGCCCGGGGTTGGAACGCCGTGCCCACGGGACGACCCTGCAACGCGTCGCACACGACGTCGTTCGTTGCGGCTGCGGCGATGATCGCCCGCACACCCGACCACGCCGCGATCTTCGCGGCGGCGAGCTTGCTCGCCATTCCGCCGCTGCCGATCTCGCTGTGACTCGCGCCGGCAACGGCTTCCAGGGCGGCGTCGACCTCGACGATCTCCTCGATCAACGACGCCTCCGCGTCGAGTGCCGGGTCGGCGGTGAAGAGGCCGCCGGTATCGGTGAGCAGCAGCAGCGTGCGCGCGCGCAGCAGGTGCGAGACGAGCGCGGCGAGCCGGTCGTTGTCGCCGTATCGGATCTCGTCGTCGGCGACCGTGTCGTTCTCGTTGACGATCGGGAGCACGTCGAGCTCGAGCAGCCGGTGGAGTGTCGAACGTGCGTGCAGATACTGGCTGCGCTGGCCGAAGTCGTTCGGGGTCAACAGCACCTGACCCGCGACGACGCCGCGCTCGGCGAACATCGACGCGACCCGTGCGAAGAGGCGGGGCTGGCCGACGGCAGCCATCGCCTGCAGCGTGCCCATGTCGGTCGGTCGGCGCGCGAGACCGAGCGCGGGCATGCCCGCGGCGACGGCGCCCGACTGCACGAGCACGATCGGAAATCCGGCCGCGCGAGCCCGTGCAATGTCGTTGCAGAGCTTCGAGAGGGCGTCCTCGTCGAGCTCACCGTTCGGTCGCGTGACCGACGACGTCCCGACCTTCACGATCGCGAGCTCCTGGCGACTCATCCAGGACCGGCTTCGTACTCGAGCTCGGTGTCGCCGATGCGGATGACGTCGCCGTCGCGCGCTCCGGCGCGCGCGAGTGCGCGCTCGACGCCGATGCGCTGCAACCGCCGCTGCACGTACGCGAGCGCGTCCGGGTCGTTGATGTCGGAGACCGCGACCGCACGCTCGGCTTCGCGCCCGGCGATCCGCCAGACGCCCGCACCCTCGCGCGCCACCGAGACGCCCTCCTCCTGCGGGCGCAGCACCACGACGGGTTCGACACCCACCGGCTCGGCCCGCGCGGTCTCGACGAGCGCCGCGACGCGCCCGAGGAACTCGTCGAGCCCGGTGCGGGTCGCAGCCGAGACCCGCAGGCCGTCGAAGGGTTCGGTCGCGACATCGGCCTTGCTGCCGACCACGAGCCGTGGGCGTTCGAGCAGATCGGGCTGGTACCGGCCGAGCTCGGCGAGCAGCACCCGCTCCTGTTCCGCGGGCGACGGGCCCGCTGCCGGCGCGAGGTCGATGAGCAGAACGAGCGCGCGCGCCCGCTCGACATGGCGCAGGAAGCGATGACCGAGCCCGCGCCCTTCCGCGGCCCCCTCGATCAGGCCGGGAATATCGGCGAGCACGAACTCGTGCTCGTGGAAGCGCACGACGCCGAGGTGCGGAACGAGCGTGGTGAAGGGGTAGCCGGCGATCTTGGGCTTCGCCGCGCTCACCGCCGCGATGAGCGTCGACTTGCCGGCGTTCGGGAACCCGACGAGCGCGGCGTCGGCCAGCAACTTGAGGTCGAGCCGCAGCCAGCGCTCCTCGCCGTATTCGCCCTGCTCGGCGAAGGCGGGCGCACGCCGCGCGTTCGACAGGAACCGGGCGTTGCCCCGCCCGCCCCTCCCGCCGTGGGCTGCGAGCCACCGGTCGCCATGGTGCAGCAGGTCGGCGAGCAACGCGCCGCCGCGGTCGCGCACGACCGTGCCCTCCGGCACGTCGACGGTGAGGTCGGCGCCGCTGGCTCCGTGACGGCGGCCGCCCTGGCCGTGCTGGCCCGACGGCGCCCGGCGATGGGGATGGTCCCGGAAGGCGAGGAGCGAGGCGACGTTGCGGTCGGCGCGGAGCCAGACGGAACCCCCGCTCCCGCCGTCGCCGCCGTCGGGACCCCCCTTGGGGGTGTGGGCCTCGCGCCGGAACGAGGCCGCGCCGGCGCCGCCGTCGCCGCCACGCACGTTGAGCTGGGCCTCGTCGACGAAGTTCATGACCGGCACAGGATACGGACACCCCACGCCGAGGCCCCGGACCGAGCCGGTAGACTGCCTCTTCCCCCAAGGGGAGTCGTGAGTGGCGGAGCACCCGATTCGAGACCCCGAAATCCGAGGCGAGCAGGCGTACCTCGACGCGGCTTACGCGCGACTCGACTCGATGCGCCGAGCCGCCCGCCGGGTCCGTGAGGCCTATGCCGACGTCCGCGCGGGAGGAACCCACCAGGCGCGCCTCGAACGCGACATCGCCTACGACATCACCGAACGCCGCCTCGCCGACCTCGACATCGGCGACGCTCCCCTGTGCTTCGGACGGCTCGACCTCGAGCAAGCGGGCCCGTATTACATCGGTCGCCTCGCTGTCGAGGACGCCGACCACAGCCCGCTCGTCGTCGACTGGCGCGCGCCGGTGGCCGAGCCGTTCTACCGGGCGACGGCGATCGCGCCGATGGGCGTCGTGCGCCGCCGGCACTTCATTACTCGCCAGGGCCGCGAGATCGTCGCGCTCGACGACGAGGTCTTCGACCGCGACGCGACGGAGTCGGCCGGGCTCCAGGTGAGTGGCGAGGGCGCGCTGCTCGGTGCGCTCGAGCGGGACCGTACGGGTCGCATGGGCGACATCGTCGCCACGATCCAGGCCGAGCAGGACGAGGCCATCCGCGCCGAGCTCCCCGGGCTGCTCGTCGTCGGAGGAGGTCCCGGCACCGGCAAGACCGCCGTCGCCCTGCACCGTGCCGCGTACCTCCTCTATACGCACCGCCGCCGGCTGGCGTCGCAGGGCGTGCTGCTCATCGGGCCGAGCCCGGTCTTCCTCCGCTACATCGAGCAGGTGCTTCCGTCACTCGGCGAACAAGACGTGCAGCTCACGACGATCGTGGGCCTGAAGCCCCACCTCGACGCGCAGCACCGCGAGCTGCCGGCGGTCGCGGCCGTGAAAGGCGATGCGCGTATGGCGACCGTGATCGCGAAAGCGGTCACGGACCGCGAGCGGGCACTCCCCCACGACCTCTCGCTGATCGTCGACGGCCTGCGCGTCGTGCTGCGCCGCGACGACACGGCGCGCGTCGTGCAGAGCGGCCGCCGCCAACGGGGGACGCACAACGAGCGGCGCCGCGCCGTCGTGCGGCGCGTGATCGACCTCCTCGTCGCGCGCTACAAGACGGCGGCGATCCGCGCGTACGAGGAAGCGCGCGTCGACAACGACGCATCGGCGAACCTGCTGCGCTTCCCCGATCCGGTGAGCGGTGCGGGACCCGATCCGCTCGTCGGGCGGGCGCTCGCCGCGGGCGACCCGCTGCCCGAAGGTTGGGAACGCGAGCTCGCCGAGCGCATCCGGCGCCGGCCCGAGGTGCGCGAGGCACTCGAACGGATGTGGCCGGTGCTGTCCGGTCCCGAGCTCGTGAACGATCTCTTCGGTTTTCGCGCGCTCGTGCGCTCGGCCGCCGGTGGCGTGCTGAGCGACACCGAACAGGACCTCCTGCACCGGCCGCGCGCGCGCGACGGCGTGCACCGCGCGTGGACGGATGCCGACGTCTCGATCATCGACGAGGCCGACGCGCTGCTCGGACCGGTCGAAGCGGCGCGGCCGCGCAGCCGGCGGCGGCGCAACGCCGATGCCGAGGCCCTGGAGACCGCGCAGGGCGTCGTGGAGGAGCTCGGTCTGTCGCGTTCGGTGAGCGGCGCCCGGCTCCTCGCCCGCTGGGACGAGCCGTCGGAAAACGGCCACGGCGAGCTGCCCGAGCTCCGCACCTTCGGGCACGTGCTCGTCGACGAGGCGCAGGACCTGACCGCGATGCAGTGGCGGATGCTCGCGCGGCGGTGCCCGTCGGGATCGATGACGCTCGTGGGCGATCCCGGCCAGGCGAGCCGCCCGGCCGCCGTCGCCGACTGGGACGCCATCGTTGCGCTGCTCCCGCGCCACGTGCCCGCACGGTTCGCGACCCTCACGGTCAACTACCGCACGCCCGCGGAGATCATGGACGTCGCCAACCGCCTGCTCTCCGCCGCCTCGCCGACGATCGAGCCGTCGCGGTCGGTGCGGCGCACCGGTGAACCACCCCGCTTCGTTCCCGTCGCACCCGACGGTGTCGTCGATGCCGCGACGGCCGCGGCGCGCGCCGCCCACGCGCTCGGCGGCATGACCGGCCTCATCGCGCCGGCGACGCTGCACGACGAGCTGGTCGGCCGCCTCGCCGACGTCGGCGCGTCGGCCGACGCTCCCGCGGCCCTGGACGCGCCCATCGCGATCCTTGACGCGACCGATGCGAAGGGCCTCGAGTTCGACCACGTGATCGTCGTCGAGCCGGCCGAGCTCGTGAGCACCGACCGCGCCGGCCTGCGTCTGCTGTACGTCACGATCACTCGCGCGACGAAGACGCTCACGATCGTGCACGCCCAGCCGCTCCCGGAGGCACTCGAGGCCGGCTGAGCCGCGCACCCCGTCTCGTGCCATCCCGTGCGAATCCGCCAAGCCACAGGACGCGCCCACTCCCATCCCGCGTGCGGAGCGACGAGCGTCCCGAAGGGCGGCGGCGGGTATCCCGCCGCCGAGCGAGTGCGACCATCGAGCGACCGCAGCCCAAGCCACAGGACGACCGCTCACTCCCATCCCGCGTGCGGAGCGACGAGCGTCCCGAAGGGCGGCGGCGGGTATCCCGCCGCCGAGCGAGTGCGACCATGAGGACCGCGCCCAAGCCACAGGACGCGCCCACTCCCATCCCGCGTGCGGAGCGGCGAGCGTCCCGAAGGGCGGCGGCGGGTATCCCGCCGCCGAGCGAGTGCGACCATGAGGACCGCACCCAAGCCACAGGACGCGCCCACTCCCATCCCGCGTGCGGAGCGGCGAGCGTCCCGGAGGGCGGCGGCGGGTATCCCGCCGCCGAGCGAGTGCGACCGAAATTATGAGTCGGCGGAGCCGACGATGTCGACGAGCTTGCGGCCGCGGCGACGGCCGAACTTCACGATGCCGTCAGCGGTCGCGAAGAGGGTGTCGTCGCCGCCCCGCCCGACGTTGAAGCCGGGGTGAAAGCGGGTGCCGCGCTGGCGCACGATGATCGTGCCCGCGGTGACGGTCTCGCCGCTGAAGCGCTTCACACCGAGGCGCTGCGAGTTGGAGTCACGACCGTTGCGCGAGGAGGCCGCGCCCTTCTTCTTCGACATGATCAGCCCTTCGAGATGCCGGTGATCTCGATCGTCGAGTAGTGCTGCCGGTGGCCCCACCGCCGGCGCTCGTTGCTCTTGTTCTTGTAGGTGAAGCCCTGGATCTTCGGGCCCTTCGCTGCCCCGACCACCCGCGCGCTCACCGATGCCGACGCGAGCTGAGCACCGGTGGCGAGCACTTCCTCGCCGTCGACGAGGAGCACGGGGCGCAGGCTCACCTCGTCGCCGGAGAGGCGCTCGACGTCGAGCGTCTGGCCCTCCTCGACGCGGTACTGCTTCCCACCGGTTTCGATCACTGCGTACATGGCGCGAACGGTCCTCGAACTGCGAGCTGGTGAACCCGGGGAGTGTAGCCGGAGCGGTCCCGGCCGCCTACTCCAGCATGGTCTCGTCGACGACGAAGCCCCGTCCGGCGCAGGTGACGCAGGTCTCGGAGAAGGCTTCGACCAGGCCTTCCGACACCCGCTTGCGGGTCATCTCGAGCAACCCGAGCTCGGTGATCGGGAAGACCTGGGTGCGGGTCTTGTCGCGGGCGAGCGCTTCGCGGAACGCCCGCTCGACTTCCTCGCGGTTCTTCTTGATCTCCATGTCGATGAAGTCGATGACGATGATCCCGCCGATGTCGCGCAGGCGCAGCTCGCGGGCGATCGCGTCGGCGGCCTCGAGGTTGTTGCGGAAGACGGTTTCCTCGAGGTTGCTGCGGCCGACGTTCTTGCCGGTGTTGACGTCGATCACGGTGAGTGCCTCGGTGCGCTCGATCACGAGGGACCCGCCCGACGGCAGCCACACCTTGCGATCGAGCGCCTTGTGCAGCTGCTCGTGCACGTGGAAGCGCTCGAAGATCGGCAGGGGTTCGGCAGCGACGTCGTAGTACTCGACGCGATCCGCGAGCTCGGGCGCGACGGCCTCGACGTAGCCGCGAACTTCGCCGTGGAGCTCCGGGTCGTCGATGACGATCGCGCGGTATTCCTTGGTGAACTCTTCGCGGATGACGCGGGTGACGAGCGGCGGCTCCTTGTAGAGGAGGCGGCCGGTCTTCGACTGCTTCGCGAGGGCGGAGATCTGCTCCCACTGGCCCTGGAGCCGGCGCATGTCGCGTTCGAGCTCCTCTTCGGTCGCGCCTTCGGCCGCCGTGCGCACGATGAGGCCGGCGTCGTCGGGACGGAGATGGTCGAGGATGCGGCGCAGGCGCTTGCGTTCGTCGTCGGGGAGGCGCTTGGAGATGCCGTAGGTGTGCGGCTGGGCCGGCACCATCACGACGAAGCGGCCGGCGAGGCTGACTTCCTGCGTGAGGCGCGCACCCTTGTGGCCGATCGGGTTCTTCGTGACCTGCACGATGATCGCCTGGCCGTTGTGCAGAACGCGTTCGATGCGAGGTCGCTCGTTGCCTTCGAGCTCGTTGGTGTCGTACGCGACATCGCCTTGGTAGAGCACGCCGTTCTTCGGCGTGCCGATGTCGATGAAGGCGGCTTCCATGCCGGGCAGCACGTTCTGAACGCGACCGAGATAGATGTTGCCGTCGATCGACCACACGTCGTCTTCGGGCTCGGACACGTAGTGCTCGATCAGGTTGCGACCTTCGAGCACGGCGATCTGCGAGACGCCACCGGGCTGCTTGGTGTGCACGACCATCGCGTAGCGACCGGTCGGGCGGCCCTTGCGAGTCTGACCGCGGCGCCGCTCGAGCATCTCGTCGTCGAGGAGGTCGAGGACGTTCGCGTCGCCCTCGTCGACGGTGATCGAACCTTCGACGTATGCGGGCTTCGCGCCGTTGCCGTTCGGCACGGCCGCCGCGTCGGTCCCGGCGCGGCTGCGCCCGCGCCCACCGCGCCGGCGGCGGCGCTTGCGGGCCGCGCCCTCGCCGGTCGTCGCGGCGTCACCGCCGCCGTTGCCCCCGGCCGACTCGGCCGGTGCGGGTGCGGGCCGACTGTCGCCGATCTTGGGTCGGGGCGCGGGCCGGCTGTCGCCGATCTTCGGGCGCTCCGCCTCGCCCTCGAGCCCGGCATCGTCGCGAGCCTCGGCGAGCGCGTCGTCGTCGGTGTAGCCACGATCGGCGTCGGCGTCGTTCCAGTCGTGGCCGCGCTGGCCGCGATTGGACCCTCCACCGACCCGGGGCGCGACGTCGGCGTCGCGCGCGCCGGTCGCGGGCGCGGCGGTGGTGTCGTCGCCGTTCGCGGTTCGCGCCGGTGGGACGCTTGCGGTTCCGGCCGCCGCGGCTGCCGCGGCGCCGCTTGCGTGGCGCGCTCCCGGGTGCTCCGTTCGCGGGCGCCGGGTCAGCGGCGCGCGACGACGCGCCGTCGGGCGCGGGCGGTGCAACCGGTTCGTTCACCGGCGGGACGACGGGAGCCAGGACGGGCTCGATCGGGCCGGCCGGCGCGGTCGCACCGGTCGTCTCGGGGAGCGGCTGCTCGGACATCGATTCCTTCTCTCACGACGCACGCACCTGGGGCACGTGCGGGCGCGTGTCGGCATCCAGCGGTTCGCACCGCGTGCCGTCGCGCTCGATCCATTGGTGGGTTCGCACGGCGCGACCGATCACGAGGGAGACGTCGCCGGGACCGAAGCCCGCGATCGCCGCGATCACCTCGCTCGGCTTGGCACCGCGCGGTTGGGTGGCACATTCGATCTCGACCGTCGGCGGTGACGTGTCGAGCACTTCGAGGTGACGGATGGCCGGTCGCACGTCGGCGACCGCGGCCTTCCCCTTGCGCACCTGCGTGACTTCGAGGACAGCGGAGCGTCGCGCCGCGTCGACGAGGTCGCGCAGGGTCTCGATGGGTACGGAGTTCCCGTCGTCGTCGGTGACCTCGACCCGCCAGGTCACGACGCCGACGGCTTCCTGCAACGCCGGAGCACGATCCTCGAGCGCGACGACGGCATCGACGACGAGGCCCGCGGGAAGGGCGGCGGTCAGCCGCCCGGGGAGCGATTCGAGCTCGACCGCTTCGGCCAGCTCGAGATCGAGGTATTCGCCATCGCTCTCGTAACCCGTCGACAGGGCGAGCCCGAAGCTGACCTTCGGACGGGGCGAGAACCCGGCCGTGAACGAGAGGGGAATCTGTTCGATGCGCAGGGCCCGCTCGAACGCCCGCGCGACGTCGCGGTGGGAGATCCAGCGGATCTTGCCCCGCTTGGAGAACTGCACGCGCACCGGGAACCCGGCGTCGCCGCGCATCAGGCACCACCCACGGCGACCGGCGACGGGTCACGTGGCCCACGCGTGAGCGTGACCGGGATCTCCGACGCGCGTCCGAGGTCCTGCCCCGTTCCCTGGCTGCCCCCTGCCGGCGGCACCGCGGACGCGACGACGTGCTCGATCGCGTAGCCGGTGCACACCCCGCAGTCGTAGCACGGCGTCCAGCGGCAATCGGGGAGCCCGTGTTCGTGCAGCGCCTCCTGCCAGTCGGCCCAGAGGAAGTCTCGGTGCAGCCCGGCACGGACGTGGTCCCAGGGGAGGATCTCGTCCTCGGTGCGGGCCCGGGTGACGTACCAGGCGGGGTCGAGCCCTTCGGCGGCCATGGCGTCGAGCCACCGGGAGAGGTCGAAGTGCTCCGACCACTCCTGGAACGTGCCGCCGGCCCGCCACACCCGCTCGACGACCCGCCCGATGCGGCGGTCGCCTCGGCTCGCGATCCCTTCGGCGAAGGTCGCCTCCGGGTCGTGCCACTTCAGCTGCGCGGCCCGCTGACCCCGCAGCGCGTCGCGCACCAGGCCGATCTTGCGGTGCAACTCCTCGACGCCGTTCTGACCGAACCACTGGAACGGCGTGTGCGGCTTCGGCACGAACCCGCCGAGCGACACGGTGCACGACGCGGCCTTCGTGTAGCGGCGACCGACCTCGACGACGTTACGGGCCAGCTCCGCGATTCCGAGGGTGTCGACGTCGGTCTCGGTGGGCAGACCGGTGAGGAAGTAGAGCTTCACCCGCCGCCATCCGCTCGAGTACGCGCCCTCGACCGCGGCGTAGAGGTCTTCCTCGGAGATCAGCTTGTTGATCACCTGCCGCAACCGCCACGAGCCACCCTCGGGCGCGAAGGTGAGACCGGTGCGGCGGACCTTTTGGATCTCGCTCGCGATCCCGACGGTGAACGCGTCGACCCGCAACGACGGCAGCGACAGGCTGACGCCGCCCGTGCCCTCCTGGTCGTTCACGATGTCGGCGACGACCCGGTCGATGCCGGAGAAGTCGGCGCTCGACAGCGACGTGAGCGCGACCTCGTCGTAGCCGGAACGGCGCAAACCCTCGCGCACCATGGTGCGGACCTGTTCTTCGGGCCGCTCCCGTACCGGGCGGGTGATCATCCCGGCCTGGCAGAACCGGCACCCGCGCGTGCAGCCCCGGAAGATCTCGACGTTGAGCCGGTCGTGGACGACCTCGACGAGCGGGACGAGCTGTCGCTTCGGGTACGGCCAGTCGGCGAGGTCGGCGACCGTGCGCTTCTCGATCTGCTCCGGCGCCTCCGGCACGCGAGGGACGACGGCGCGGATCGCGGGCCCGTCGTACTCGATGTCGTAGAGCGACGGCACGTAGACGCCGGTGATCGTCGCGAGGTCGCGCAGCACGGCTTCGCGCGTCGCGCGCCCGCCCCGCTTCCACGCGCCGACCACGGCGGCGATCTCTCCGACGACCTCCTCGCCGTCGCCGATCACGAACGCATCGACGAAGTCGGCGAGCGGCTCGGGGTTGTACGTGCAGTGGCCGCCCGCGATCACCAGCGGATCGCTCGGCGCGCGGTCGTCGGCGCGTACCGGTGCGCCCGCGAGATCGATGCAGTTGAGCAGGTTCGTGTAGACGAGCTCGGCCGAGACGTTGAACGCGAGCACGTCGAAATCGCAAGCCGCGCGGTGCGTGTCGACCGAGAACAGCGGCACGCGCGCCCGGCGCATCGAGGCCTCGAGATCGGTCCACGGCGCGTAGGCGCGCTCGGCGACGGCGTCGTCGCGCTCGTTCAGGATCTCGTAGAGGATCTGGAGCCCCTGGTTGGGGAGGCCGATCTCGTAGGTGTCGGGGTAGATCAGGAGGAAGGCGGCCTGGCCGGGCCGATGATGCGGCGCCAGAGCGCCTCGCTCCATGCCGATGTAGCGAGCAGGCTTCTCCACCTTGGCCAGGAGCGGTTCGATCCGCGGCCAGAGGTTGGACATCTCGAAGCGAGTCTACCCGGGCCCGCCCGCCCCCCGTGGCACCTGTCCGTGTACAGCCCCGCACGCTCCGTGAGCACGGCGCGGGCGCACGGCGAGCGGCGAGCGGAGCGAGCAAGCGGCCTCGCCCACTCCCATCCCGCGTCATGGAGCACGAGCGCAGCGAGTGCGACCGGTGCTAGCTGAAGCGGCGCATGTGGACGTTGGCGACGAGGCCGACCGCGATGAAGGAGGAGATGAGGGCGGAGCCGCCGTACGACATGAACGGCAGCGGGATGCCGGTGATCGGCATGATGCCCATCGTCATTCCCATGTTCTCGAACACCTGGAACGCGAACATCGCGAGGATCCCGACGCAGAGCAGCGTGCCGAAGAAGTCGGTGGAGAGCAGGGCGGTTCGCCAGGTCCGCCACACGAGCAGCGCGAAGAGGGCGAGCAGGACCGCACCACCGACGAAGCCGAGCTCCTCTCCCACCACGGTGAAGATGAAGTCGGTGTGCTGCGCGGGCACGTAGCTCAGCTTCGTGAGCGTGCCGTTGAACAGCCCGGTCCCCTCGAGCCCGCCGTGGCTGATCGCCTGCTTCGACTCGTGGAGGTTGTACTGCGCGGGCGACGCGGTCTGCGTCGAGACCGGACCCTGGTTGAGGAAGCTGGTCAAGCGGTCGAGGCGGTAGCCGTTGAACCGTCCGGTGACGACGAGCGCGAGCACGAGCGTCGCGACCGCGAGGAAAACGGCCACGATGTGCAACGGCCGGATCCCGGCGACGAGCACGACCGCGGAGACGATCACGCACATCACGAGCATCGTGCCGAGGTCGTTCTGCAACATGACGAGCGCCATCGGGACACCCGCGAGCACGAGCGCGGTCGCGAGCCGCCACGCGTCGAGGTCACCGCGATGTTGATGGCAGTAGCCGGCGAGCGCGACGACGAGGACGATCTTGGCGATCTCCGACGGCTGGAACTGCAGCGGTCCGATCTGGAACCACGCGGTTGTGCTGTTGCGACCGGTGCCGACGAACCGCACGGCGGCGAGGAGCGGCAACGTCGCGAGGTAGAAGAGCGGGAAGAGGTCGCGCAGCTTGCGGTAGTCGATCGCCATCGCGACGAACATGCCGACGAGACCGATCATGAGCGCGAGTCCTTGGCGCTCCACGTAGTAGAAGCGGCTGACGTGCTCGAGCTCGAGCCGGTTTCGCGTCGACGAGTAGATCATCACGATCCCGAGCGCGGTGATGACGATCGGCGTGAGGAGAAGCAGGAAGTCGACGTGGCGAAGCGGACCGGCCTCGCGAGTACCGCGAGTACGGACCGCGCTCGGCGGAGCCGCGACGATCGTCATCAGTCGCTCCCGTTCGCGGCGGCGACGTCGTGCAACGGGAGATTGTCGAGGCCCTCGATGACGCGCCGCACCACGGGCGCGGACACGCTGGCACCGAAGCCGGCCTGCTCGATGAGCGACACCACGACGTAACGGGGCTGGTTCGCGGGGATCATGCCGACGAACACCGACGTGTCCGACTTGTTGCCCTGCTTGTCGATCACGACCTCGGCGGTTCCCGTCTTCCCCGCGACCGGGTACTGCGCGAGCGGGAAGTTCTGGAAAGCGCTGTACGCGGTACCGAGCCGGTTGTTCACCGCACCGTTGAAGCCGTCCATCATGGCGCTGCGCGTCGCGGGATCGATCGGGATGTGGCGGATCGCCTTCGGCGCGATGGTCTTCACCGTCTTGTGCGTCACCGGGTCGACGATGCGCTTCACGACCTGCGGCTGCCACAGCGTGCCTCCGTTCGCGAACGCGGCGTACACGTTCGCGAGTTGGAGCGGGCTGACGAGCAGGTCGCCCTGACCGACGGCGAGCTCGATCTGGTCGCCGGGGTTCCACGGGCTGTTCGCGACGACGTCGGCGGGGTTCGAGTAGAGGTGCTTCGCGAAGTTCGCCTTCCACGTTGCGTCGGGGACGCGGCCGTTCGACTCCGCGATCGGGATGCCGCTCGGCGAGCCGAATCCGAACTCGCGTGCGACGCGCTGGATCGCGTAGCCCCGCTGCTTGTCGCCCTGCTTCCAGATGCTCCACATGTCGTCGCCGAGTTGGTAGAAGTACACGTCGCTCGACACGGTGATCGCCTTGCGCAGGTCGACGTAGCCGTGCGCCTCGTGGTTGGCGTTCGCGAACGTCGTGCCCGCCACGGTGATGGCGCCGGTGTCGTGGACGGTCTGGTACTCGGTGCGGAACCCGTACTGGATCTCCGCGAGCGACGACACGAGCTTGAAGGTCGAGCCGGGCGCGTACAGGCCCTGAGTCGCCCGGTTCAGCAGCCGGGCGGGTGGCTGCGTCAACGACTGGTACTGCGCCTGGGTGATGCCGCCGACGAACTCGTCGGGGTCGTAGGTGGGATACGACGCCATCGCGACGACGCCACCGGTCTGCGCGTCGAGCACGACGACCGCACCCCCGGGCGCCTTGAAGTTCTGCTGGCCGGTCACGAAGCTCTTGTTCACCTGCGTCCGCGCCAGCGCAATGCCCTGCCGCAGCGACTCCTCCGCGATCTTCTGAATGCGCGCGTTGATCGTGAGCTCGACGTTGTCGCCCGGCTTCCCCGCGCGGACCAGCTCCGGATCGCCGACGACATTGCCGGCCGGATCGACGGCAACGGACTCTTCCTGGGAGATGCCGTGCAGGTACGAGTCGTAGGTCGCCTCGACGCCGGCCCGCCCGATGGTGTCGTTGTCCTCGTAACCAGGATGCTGCTTCGCCTCTTCAGGTGAGCCGACGCGTCCGACGTACCCGAGCACGTGCGCGGCGAGCGTGCCGTACGGGTAATAGCGGTACGGGACGATCTGCACCGACACGTGCGGGTAACGCTCCTGGCGCTCGAGGATCGCGAGGCGCACGCGGTCGGGCACTTCCTTGCCCACGGCGATGACCGCGGGCTCGAACGGCGACTGACGCGGATCGTCGATGCGCTTCTGCAGCTCCTTGAACGGAATCCGCAACACCTTGGCGAGGCGACCGACGACGAGGTTGCGCTCGTGGCCGACGAGGCGGCGATCGACCTCGACCGCCCACGCGACCTTGTCCTCGACCAGCACGTGACCCGCCGCGTCGAGGATGAGCCCCCGCGGCGATTCGGACTGGATCTTGCGGATCGTGTTCTGCGCGATCACCTCGACGGTCGTCGCGCTGTCGGTCACCTGCAAAAACCACAGCCGGCCGAGCAACGCGCTGAACAGCGCGATCACGACCACGCCGACGATCGCCACGCGGACGCGCCGGTCGTTCACCGCGCGCACTCCGGGAGGCTGGGCCGGCGCGAACTGGTCGCGCGACGGAACGACATCCGGTCAATCCTGACCGCTTCGCCGGCACGACGCATGCCGGGGCGGCGCGATCGCCCGTTCCTGAGAACCGGTCGTCAGTTGCGCCAGGGCGGCGGAGCGGCGACGGGTGGCGTCACCATGCGGGCGACGAGGGGGAAGATCAGCAGCGCCACGATGGCGTCGAACAGCGCGGCCCGCGCCACGATCGACAACGTCCGCGACGAGATGAGCTCGTCGGAGCCCGCGAGGATCGCGATCCCGGCGAACATGAGGCCGCCGATCAGCCCGCCCAGCCCACCGAGCAGCAGCGGCAACCAGCGGTTGGCCCGCAGCAGCCCCGTCTGCACCACACCCGCGAGGTAACCGGTGACCGCGTACGCGAGCGCGGACGCGCCGACGGGTGTGCGCAGGAAGAGATCGAAGCCGACCCCGGTGAGGAAGCCCGCGACGGCGGCGGTCTCCGATCCGTCGTGGTACGCGATCGCGATCGCCAGCACGAGGCCGAGATCGGGGACGACACCGAACAGCCGCAGGTGCGGCATCAGCGACACCTGCACGACCACGGTCGTGAGCACGAGCACGGCGAGCGGCACCAGGCGACGCACGTCAGGGTCCCGACGTCGTCGTCACGCCGGCGACGCTGGTGGTGGTGGTCGCGCCGGGCACCGTCGTGGTCGTGGTCGTCGTGGTGGTCGTGGTGGTCGTGGTCGTCGCCTTCAGAACCGGCGGGACCGCCGAGCCGGCCTTCCACAGCAACACCTTCACGTACTCGACGCTCGTGACGTCGACGAACGGCGCGAGCTTCACGTTCACCTCGAGTCCGCCGTTGGTGACGCTCATTTGCGCGACCGTGCCGACGGGGATCCCGGGCGGAAAGGTGCTACCGCCCATGCCCGAGGTGATCGCCGTCTCGCCCTTGCGCGGGCGCCGGTCGCTCGGGAGCGGTCCGCTGAAATCGACCGTGAGGCTCGTGCGCCCCGCCTGGCCGCGTGCGATGTCGGTGTCGCGGGAGTTCACCATCCGCACGCCCACCGCGAAGTTCGGATCCTCGAGCAGCAGCACCGTGCAGCCGCCCTGCCACACCTCCGTCACTCGACCGAGCAGGCCGCCGAACGCGACGACCGGCTGGCCGACCTCGATGTGATGCTCGGAACCGCGATCGAGGGTGATCGTGCGGTCGAAGTTGCCGGGTGACGCTGCGACGACGCTCGCGATCACCGACTTGATCGCGTCGAGGTACGGCTGCCCGTTGAGCTTGCGCAAGCGCTTGTTGTCGACCGCCGCGGCCTCGTTTCGCTTCGCCTCGATGCGCGCCGACGCCAGCTCCTGCTTCAGGCGCCGGTTCTCGCGCTTGATCGACCCGTTGTGCACGAGACCGTCGAACCAGTCGGAGACCGGATTCAGCGCGCGCGACGCGAGATCGGACACGGGGGAAACGACGCGGTGCGCGGTACGCCCGAGCGCGCCGACCGGGCCCGAACCGCCGTCGCGCTGATCGAGGGTGATGAGGGTGACGGCCGTGAGCACGAGCAACACGAGCACGTAGCGGCGACGGCTGCCGCGGTCTGGCATCGTGCTCGGCCCCCCGGGGTGACGCCTACTGGCCCTGCGGTGAGATGAGCACGCCCTTCAAGGCATCGAAGGCCTCGAGGCACTGGCCCGAGCCGATCACGACCGAATAGAGCGGGTTGTCGGCGATCCGGATCGGCATCCCGGTCTCGGCGGTGAGGCGCTCGCGCAACCCATGGAGCAAGGCCCCCCCACCGGCGATGACGATGCCCTTTCCCATGATGTCGGCGGCAAGCTCGGGTGGCGTCTTGTCGAGCGTGACCTTCACCGCGTCGACGATCGCCGCGACCGGCTCTTCGATCGCCTCGCGAATCTCGACGGTGGAGACGACGACGGTCTTCGGCAGGCCGGTCACGAGGTCGCGCCCGCGGATCTCCGCGTAGAGCTCTTCTTCGAGTGGGTATGCGCTCGCGAGCGCGATCTTGATCTCCTCGGAGGTCCGCTCACCGAGCGCGAGCGAGTACTCCTTCTTCACGTACGTGATGATGGCGTCGTCGAGCTCGTCGCCGGCGATCCGGATCGATTCGCTCGCGACGATGCCACCGAGCGAGATCACCGCGACCTCGGTCGTACCGCCGCCGATGTCGACGATCATGTTGCCGGCCGGCTCGTGCACCGGAAGCCCGGCGCCGATCGCGGCGGCCATCGGCTCCTCGATGATGTGCACCGGCTTGCGTGCGCCCGCGTACTCCGCGGCTTCCTGCACCGCGCGCTGCTCGACACCAGTGATGCCCGACGGCACGCAGATCACCATCCGCGGCTTCGCGAACCGGCGCTGATGCACCCGCTGGATGAAGTAGCGGAGCATCTTCTCGCAGACGTCGAAATTGTTGATCACGCCGTCCTTGAGCGGACGGATGGCGGTGATGTGACCGGGAGTGCGCCCGATCATGCGCTTGGCCTCGATACCGACGGCGAGTGGGCGCCCGTCGCGCGCGTTCACGGCCACGACCGACGGCTCGTCGAGCACGACGCCGCGCCCCCGCACGTAGACGAGGGTGTTCGCGGTCCCCAGGTCGATCGCCATGTCGCGACCGATCACCGAGGCGTACCAGGGCTCGGACAACCGAGGCCTCCTTCGAGGCGGGCCGATCACGCAAGGCTACGGGAGCATCTCCCCCGTCGCCACCCCTCCCTCAGGTGGGGGCGAGACGCGTGATCAGGAACGTTCGGGGAAGAAGAGGGCGATCTCGCGGGCCGCGGACTCCGGACCGTCACTTCCGTGGACGAGGTTCTCGGTGAGCTCGACGGCCAGGTCACCACGGATCGTGCCGGGCGCCGCGTCGCGGGGATTGGTGGCGCCCATGAGCCCGCGCACGACCTTCCACGCCTCCGGACCCTCGACCACCATCGCGACGAGCGGACCTCGGGTGATGAAGGCGACGAGATCGGCGAAGAACGGCTTGCCGGCGTGCTCGGCGTAGTGCGTGCGGGCGGTGGCGCCGTCGAGCTGCCGCAGCTCCAGCGCGACGAGGGTGAGGCCCTTCGCCTCGATCCGGCGCACGATCTCGCCGACGAGGCGCCGCTCCACGGCGTCGGGTTTGCACAGCACCAGGGTCCGCTCGGTCATGAGCCGGACAGGCTAGCGGTCGCGCCGCAACGTTCCGGAACCGGACGTTCCGGGCTTCAGGAGGACCGCGCGCGCCGCACCCACCGCGTACAGCGATCCGGTCACGACGATCTGACCGTCGTCGGGCGTCGCGAGGATCGCGGCTCCGATCGCGTCTCGCACCGTGTCGTACGTCTCGACGCGATCTTCAGGGAACCCGAGCTCGCGCGCCGCGGCGGCCACCGCCTCGGGATCGAGCGCGCGTGGCGAGGGCGGCCGGCAGCACAGGAGCTGCGCGGCGTCGTCGAGTCCGACCGCGGTCAGCATCTCGTGCGGTTCCTTCTCCGCGAGGAGACCGACGACGAGCGTGCGCGCGCCGGAACGGAACTCCTCGTCGAGCGCCGCGCGCAACGCCGCCGCGCCCGCGACGTTGTGCGCGCCGTCGAGCAGTACGAGCGGGTGCCGCCCGACGACCTCGAGCCGGCCCGGTGAGCGCACGGCCGCGAACCCGTCGGCGACGACCTGGGGCGCGAGGGGCGCACCGACGAAGGCCTCCGCGGCACAGAGCGCGATCGAGGCGTTGTCGGCCTGGTGACGACCGTGGAGCGGGAGATAGATGTCGGTGTACGAAGCTTGGGGCGTCGACAGATCGACGACGCGCCCGCCGACGGCCAGTTCCTCGGCGGCGACTCGAAAATCACGATCGCGCAGCAGGACGCGTTGCGGTCCGCGCGACTCGAAGATCGGCACGAGGTCGCGGTCGGTCTCTCCCAACACGAGCGTCGAACCTGCTTTGACGATGCCCGCCTTCTCCGACGCGATGCTCTCGCGCGTCGGGCCCAGGTATTCGACATGATCGATGGCCACGTTCGTGACGACGGCGACGCGGCCGTCGACGACATTCGTCGCGTCCCACGTGCCGCCGACACCGACCTCGACAACGGCGACGTCGACCGCAAGATCCGCGAACCAACGGAACGCGGCCGCGGTGAGGATCTCGAAGTAGCTGAGCGGTTCGCGCATCGACGGTTCGACGAGCGCGACCAGGCGCAACAGATCGTCGAGGTCGGCGTCGGAGATGTTCTCGTCGTTCCACGCGATCCGTTCGTTGATCGTCTCGAGGTTCGGGCTCGTATACCGACCGACCGAGAGTCCGAGTGACTCGAGCAACGAGCTGATCATGCGGGATGCCGACGTCTTGCCGTTCGTGCCGGTGAGATGGATGGCTGGGAACTCTTGCTGCGGCGAACCGAGCAGCGCGAGCACCTCCTCGATGCGCGCGAGCGTCGGAGCCGTCGCACGCCGCGTCGACGCCGGCCGTCCGATCCCCGCCTCGAGGTTCACGTGGGCGTCGAGCCAACCGCGCGCGTCGTCGGTGGCGCGCACCGGTGGGGTCGGAACCGTCACGACGCGTCGGGCTCGGCCAGCTCGACCTTGACGGCCAACTCCGCACCCGGAAGCGTCACCAGCTCGACGATCTTGCCCGCTTCGCGGACGTCGCCGATTGCCGACGCCAGCGCCGCGAGCCGCGCGGGCGTGTCGGCGACCTCGGCGCGCACCACGGGGGTCGCGAGCGATCGCTTCTGGCTCGACTTCTCCTTGCGGACCTCCGAGAGCACCGCGGCGGCGACCTCGTACACCGACGCGTCGATGCCCGCCGCAGCAGTCGCGCCGGCAGCAGGCCACGGTGCGACGTGAATGGAACCGTCGTTCCACCACGACCACACCTCCTCGGTCACGTAGGGAAGGAAGGGTGCGAAGCAGCGTTGCAGCGTCGAGAGCGCGCACCGCAACGCCGTCGCCGCCGAGCCCGCGAGCGCGTCGCCCACCTTTCCGTACGCGCGGCCCTTCACCAGTTCGACGTAGTCGTCGCAGAAGCCCCAGAAGAAGCGCTCGGTCAGCTCGAGCGCACGCGCGTAGTCGTAGCGTTCGAAGGCGCGGGTCGCGTCGGCGACGAGCGCGTCGAGCGCAGCCAGCATCGAACGATCGAGCGCTTCGGTGACGCGCGACAGATCGTCTGCGTCGCCCTCACGCGCGGCGGACCCACCAGAGATCGTGAGGACGAACTTCGACACGTTGAGCAGCTTGATCGCGAGCCGGCGCCCGACCTTGAACTGGTTCTCGTCGAAGGTCGTGTCGGTCCCGGGGCGGCCCGACGCCGCCCAGTAGCGCACCGCGTCGGCGCCGTGCTTCTGCAACCACTCCATCGGAGTGACGACGTTGCCCTTCGACTTCGACATCTTCTTGCGATCAGGATCGAGCACCCATCCGGAGATCGCGGCGTTCTTCCACGGCAGGCATCCGTGCTCCAGATGCGAGCGCACGATCGTCGAGAAGAGCCAGGTGCGAATGATGTCGTGCGCCTGCGGACGCAGGTCCATCGGGAACGTGCGCGCGAACAGATCGGGGTCGTCGCCCCACCCGCACGCGATCTGCGGCGTGAGCGAGCTCGTCGCCCAGGTGTCCATGACATCGGGATCCGCGGTGAATCCACCGGGCTGATCGCGCTGATCTTCGGAGAAGCCCTCGGGTGTGTCGCTGGCGGGGTCAATGGGGAGGATGTCTTCGCTTGGGACCAGTGGTGCGTCGTAACGCGGTTGGCCGGCCGCGTCGAGTCGATACCAGACCGGAAACGGCACCCCGAAGTAACGCTGGCGCGAGATCAACCAGTCGCCGTTGAGCCCTTCGATCCACGATTCGTAGCGCTGGCGCATGTAAGACGGGTACCAGTGCAGCTCCCGTCCTCGCTCGAGCAGCTCGCCTCGCAACTGCGCGTCACGTCCGCCGTTGCGCACATACCACTGCCGTGTCGTAACGATCTCGAGCGGTCGCGACCCTCGTTCGTAGAACTTCACCGGATGCGTGATCGGGCGCGGTTCGCCTTCGAGCTCGCGGCTGTCGCGCAGCAACTCGACGACGCGCGCCTGCGCCTGCTTCACGGTCTTGCCCGCGATCTCTGCGTACGCGGCGACGCCACCGTCGCTCAGACCGGTCGGTGGTTCCGGCTTCAGGCGACCGTCGCGTTCGATGATCGAATGCACCGGCAGTCGCAGCTCGCGCCACCACGTGACGTCGGTGGTGTCGCCGAACGTGCAGATCATCGCGATTCCCGAGCCCTTCTCCGGTTCCGCGAGATGGTGCGCGAGCACCGGAACGCGCGCTCCGAAGAGCGGCGTGAGCACCTCAGTGCCGAACGCGGCCGCGTAGCGTTCGTCGTTCGGATGCGCGACGAGCGCGACACACGCAGCCAGCAACTCCGGGCGCGTCGTCTCGACCGCGAGATCACCGGACCCGTCGGCGCGATGGAACAGCAGCCGGTGATACGCACCGTCACGTTCGCGATCCTCGAGTTCGGCCTGCGCGACCGCGGTGCGGTCGTCGACGTCCCACAGCGTCGGCGCTTCCGCCATGTACACCTCGCCGCGCGCGAGCTGCCGCAGGAACGCGCGTTGCGAGGCGCGTTGCGCGCGCTCACCGATGGTGACGTACGGCGCGACCGACCAGTCGATCGAGAGCGCGAGTCGGCGCCAGACTTCCTCGAACTTCGCCTCGTCCTCGGCGACGAGTTGGTGGCACAGCTCGACGAAGTTGCGCCGGGAGACGGGGATCTCGCGCTGCGAGCTGCCGGGCGGGACGAGATCGGGGCAGTACGGCAGGTGTGGATCGCAGCGCACACCGAAGAAGTTCTGAACCCGGCGTTCGGTCGCGAGACCGTTGTCGTCCCAACCCATCGGGTAGAAGACGGCCGCGCCTGTCATTCTCTGGTAACGCGCGACCGTGTCGGTGTGGGTGAAGGAGAACACGTGGCCCACGTGCAGGCTCCCGCTCACGGTGAGTGGCGGCGTGTCGATCGAGTAGACGCGCTCGCGCGGCGCGGTGCGATCGAAGCGGTAGACCGCGTCCGCGTCCCACTGCGCTCCCCATCGTTCTTCGAGTCCTTCGAGTCCGGGGCGGTCCGGTATCGCGGCAGGCATGGGCGATGAGTCTAGAAGCGCCGTTCGACAACGAGAGGTGGTGAACATCCTGGTGAGCGGGCTGGAATTGCACGCAGCGTGGTCCCTTGGTACAACAGCGAGCACTCCGGGCGGAGTTTCCGGGGTCAACTCACGCATGCACGCGCGCAACCCGACACCAGCCCGCCGGGCTCGCACCGTCATCGTCGGCGCCATCGTCGCCGCACTGTCAGGTTTCTTCGCGATCGCGGCCGGGTCGGCCGCAACCGTCTCCGCGAGCGGCGCCAACTACCTCGGCTCGGTCGCGCTGCGCCCGCTGCGCATGCCCATCACCGGGATCTCCTCGTCACCGACGGGCCGCGGCTACTGGCTCGTCGCCTCCGACGGCGGCGTGTTCGGATTCGGCGACGCGCACTACTACGGGTCGACGGGCGGTCGGCACCTGAACGCCCCCATCGTCGACATCGCGGCGACGCGCGACGGTCATGGCTACTGGCTCGTCGCCTCCGACGGCGGCATCTTCGGCTTCGGCGATGCGCACTTCTACGGGTCGATGGGCGGGCACCGACTGAACCGGCCGATCGTCGGGATCGCGGCGACCCCGAGCGGTCACGGCTACTGGATGGTCGCCTCCGACGGCGGGATCTTCAGCTTCGGCGACGCCCGCTTCCACGGATCCACCGGCGCGCTGCACCTCAACCGCCCGATCGTCGGTATGACCGCCACGCCCACCAGCAAGGGGTACTGGATGGTCGCATCCGACGGCGGCATCTTCAGCTTCGGCGACGCCCGCTTCTACGGCTCGACCGGAGGCCGGATCCTCAACTCCCCCATCGTCGGCATGGCCCGCCCTCACCAGGGACACGGCTACTGGCTCGTCGCCCGCGACGGAGGGATCTTCGCGTTCGGCCAGGCCAACTTCCTCGGCTCCAGCGGCTCGTCGATGCTCTCACCGACCGCCGCCGTCGTCGCGTCCCCGGGTGGGGGCTACTGGCTCGGCACCGAGGACGGCGGCGTCTACAGCGCGACCCCGGGCGGCCGCTGGATCGTCGACCCCCACGACGGCGGCACGCCCGCTCAGCGTGTCGCCAAGGAGCTCTTCTACCGGAGCAACGAGGAGCGGCGTGGCCGCGGGCTGCCCGCGCTCTCCTGGGACGCGCAGCTCTCCACGCTCGCCACGAACTGGTCGACGACGATGGCGAGCACCGGATCGTTCTCGCATCGCAACCTCGGCTCCCTGTTCGGATCGCCGTCGTACAGCGACCGCTACCGCACGCTCGAAGAGAACATCTACGAAGGCAATGGCTCGTTCGACACCGCCGGCTCGGCCCATGTCGCGTTGATGAACTCGCCGTCGCACCGCGCCGCGATCTTGAACCCCGGCCTCACGTCGCTGGGCGTCGGTGCCTACTGCACGAGCGGAACGCTCTACGTCACCCAGGACTTCGGAACCTGGGTGCACAGCCCGCCGCCGCCCGCCGGCGCGATCCCGCCCACGAATCCGATCGTGCGCGACGACTTCGGCGGCGTGCACTGCTGACGCGGTTGCGCCGTCACACGCCCGGCGTGCCGCGGAACGCGACGAACGCGCCGGCGTGGTGACCGTGCCCGCGCTGCTGCTCGACGGCATCCGCCTGCGTATCGGCGACACCGAGATCCTGCGCGGGGTCACGTTCAGGGTCGAACCGCACGAACGCTGGGTCGTGCTCGGCGCGAACGGCGCCGGAAAGACGACTCTGCTCCGCGTCGCGGGCCTGTACCAGCATCCGACGAGTGGAGTCGTAGAGGTACTCGGCCAGCGACTCGGTCGCTGCGACGTCCGTACGCTGCGCGAACGGATCGCGTTCTCGTCGCCCGCGATCGCGGCAGCTCTCGAACCGCGGATGAGCGCGACCGAGGTCGTGATGACGGCAAAGTACGCCGCACTCGCGCCATGGTGGCACCGATACGAAGACGCCGATCGCGACCGCGCTCACGCGTTGCTCGAACGCTTCGGCTGCGGGACGGTCGCGTCACACCCGTTTCCCACGCTGTCGGCCGGTGAACGTCAGCGCGTCCTGCTCGCTCGCGCGCTCATGCGCGAACCCGAGCTGGTGCTGCTCGACGAACCGACGGCCGGACTCGACATCGGCGGGCGCGAGCAGATCCTCGGCGACCTGCAAACGATCGCCGGCTCCCCCGACGCCGCGCCGGTCGTGCTCGTGACCCACCACCTCGAGGAGATCCCGCCGGGCTTCACCCACGCGCTGGTGCTGCGCGCGGGCGAAGCGATCGCGGCCGGCCCGATCGACGACACGGTCACGGGCGGGGTGATGAGCGAGTGCTTCGGTGTCGCCCTGCGCGTCGAGTCGCACGGCGGTCGGTTCGCGGCCCGGCTCGGATAGCGGTCGCACTCGGAGCCGCTGCTCCGCGTCGTTACCTCGACGTGTCGACGATCAGGACGCTGCAGGGCGCGTGATGCGAGATCTTGTTCGGCACGCTCCCGAGCACGAACCGCTTCACGCTCGTCATCCCGCGGTTACCGACGACCACGAGATCGGCGCCGACGTCGTGCGCGACCGCAATGAGCGCATCGCTCGGATCGCCCTGCCGCAGGTGGGTCTGGACCTTCACGCCGATGCGTTCGGCGGCCGCGGTCGCGAGCGCGCAGATACCAGCTGCATTCTCGGCGATCCCCTCGTTCACGCGTTCGACGTCGATCGAAGAAACGCCCGACGTCGCGGCCATCGCGGCCTCGGCCACGAGCACGGTGCGGTACGCGTGCACGACGTGCAGCTCCGCTCCGGTGGCACTCGCGAGCTTCGCCGCGTGTTCGACCGCGATGCCTGCGGTCTCGGAACCATCGGTGCCGACCACGATCGTCTCGTACATGAGCGGCATTGTGACACTTCCGCCGCTCCGAGTGCCGCTCGCGGGTCATGCGACCCGCAGGGCGGCGGCGGGCATCCCGCCGCCGAGCGAGCGCGACCATGAGCGCCGTCGTCAGCCACGAGAACAGGCTCACTCCCATCCCGTGCGGAGCGGCGAGCGACCGCGGGCCGGGTATCCCGGCCCGCAGCGAGTGCGACCAGGAGAACAGCGTCAGCCACAAGCACACGCTCACTCCCATCCCGCGGAGCGGCGAGCGACCGCGGGCCGGGTATCCCGGCCCGCAGCGAGTGCGACCAGAGAGAACCGCTACGCTGCGGCGGGATTCCTCTTCGGTGACGAGCGTGGGCGCCATCTGGTTGAGGACGACGTCGCGGTCGACGACGCAGCGCACGATGTCGCTGCGCGACGGCAACTCGTACATCACCTCGAGGAGCACCTCTTCGAGGATCGCGCGCAAACCCCGAGCACCCGTGCCGCGCTTCAGTGCTTCGTCGGCGACCGCGTCGAGCGCGTCGTCGGTGAAGGTGAGCTCGACGTCGTCGAAGTGGAAGAACTTCTGGTACTGGCGCACCAGCGCGTTCTTGGGTTCGATGAGGATGCGCATCAGCGCCGACTGGTCGAGGTTGTGCACCGCACCGATCACGGGCAGGCGACCGATGAACTCCGGGATGAGCCCGAACTTCAGCAGGTCTTCGGGAAGCACGTTGGCGAGGATCGCGCCGAGGTTCTTGTCGGAGGGCCGGCGGATGTCGGCACCGAAGCCGACACCGCGGTTGCCGGTACGCGCCTCGATGATCTTGTCGATGCCGGCGAACGCACCACCGCAGATGAACAAGATGTTCGTGGTGTCGATCTGGATGAACTCCTGGTGCGGGTGCTTGCGCCCGCCCTGCGGGGGAACCGACGCCGTCGTGCCCTCGAGGATCTTGAGCAGCGCCTGCTGGACGCCTTCACCGGAGACGTCGCGCGTGATCGACGGGTTCTCGGCCTTGCGCGCGATCTTGTCGATCTCGTCGATGTAGATGATGCCGGTCTCGGCCTTCTTGACGTCGTAGTCGGCGGCCTGGATCAGCTTCAGGAGGATGTTCTCGACGTCTTCGCCGACGTAGCCGGCTTCGGTGAGCGCGGTCGCGTCCGCGATCGCGAACGGCACCTTGAGCATGCGGGCGAGCGTCTGCGCGAGCAACGTCTTGCCGCAACCGGTCGGGCCGATGAGGAGAATGTTCGACTTCTGCAGCTCGACGTCGGGGTCGCCGTACGCGCCGGCCTGGACGCGCTTGTAGTGGTTGTAGACGGCGACGGAGAGGATCTTCTTCGCCTGCTCCTGCCCGATGATGTAGTCGTTCAGGTAGTCGTAGATCTCACGCGGCTTGGGGAGATCGTCGAAGCGGACCTCCGTCGACTGCGAGAGCTCCTCTTCGATGATCTCGTTGCAGAGGTCGATGCACTCGTCGCAGATGTACACGCCGGGACCGGCGATCAACTTCTTGACCTGCTTCTGGCTCTTCCCGCAGAACGAGCACTTCAGCAGATCGCCGCCGTCACCGAACTTCGCCACGACGAGACCTCCTCCCCCGTGCTGAGCCCACGCCTCAGGCGGTGCCTTGTGCAGACGGTACCGCAGCGAGATCGCGGTTCGTGATGACCTCGTCGACGATCCCGTACGCCTTCGCTTCTTCGGCGCTCATGATGAAGTCGCGGTCGGTGTCCTTGCCGACGCGCTCCACGGTCTGGCCGGTGTGGAACGCCAGCATCTCGTCGAGGAGCTCGCGCATGCGCACGATCTCCTTCGCCTGGATCTCGATGTCGACGGCCTGGCCGGCGGCGCCACCGTGCGGCTGGTGGATGAGGACACGTGCGTGCGGGAGGATGAACCGCTTCCCGGGTGTCCCCGACGCGAGCAACACCGCCGCGGCCGACGCGGCCTGGCCGACGCAGATCGTCGACACCTCGCAGCGGATGTACTGCAACGTGTCGTAGATCGCGAACAGGCCCGTGATCTCGCCGCCCGGCGAGTTGATGTACATCATCACGTCCTTGTCGGGATCCTCCGACTCGAGGTGGAGCAACTGGGCGATGATGAGGTTGCTCACCGTGTCGTCGAGTGGCGTGCCGAGGAAGATGATGCGGTCCTTCAGCAGTCTCGAGAAGATGTCGCGCGTCTCACGACCGCGCGGCGTGTCCTCGGTGACGTAGGGCATGTACAGGTTCTGGGGGGAACTCACGCTTCCGGACTCTCCTCGGTTCGCACGTCTTCCTGCGTGGATGCGGCAGGACCACCTTCGCTGGCCTCGGACGACTCCTCCGGAATCGTGAGGTCGATCGGTTCACCCGCTTCGTCGACGACGGTCGCGTGTTCGACCAGGAACTCGAGTGCCTTTCCACGGGCGATGTCAGAGCGTACCGCCTCCAGGAGACCCTGCCGTTCGAGGTCGCGGCGCAGCTTCTCGGGCTTCTCGTCACCGCGCTCGGCCAGGCGGGCGATCTCGCCGTCGACGTCGGAGTCGGTCGGGGTGATGGCTTCCTGGGTGACGACGGCCCGCAGCGCGAGGTCGGCGAGCACGCCCCGCGCGGCACCCTCGCGCATCTCCTCCACGAAGGCCTGCGGCTCCCGGCCGGTGAGCTGCAGGTACTGCTCGATCGTGAGCCCGCGGTGTTGCAGCTGGTGCACGAGATCGGAGACGCGCCGCTCCAGCTCCTGCTCGACGAGCGGCGGGGGCGCGACGACGGGAACGAGCTCGGCGGCCGTCTCGAGCACGCGGTCCCGCAGTGCGAACTGGGCCTCGACGCGGCGGCGCAGGTCGAGACGCCGGGCGATGTCGTCGCGAAGCTCGACGAGCGTGTCGAACTCGCTCATCTCCGACGCCCATTCGTCGTTCGCGTCGGGAAGCACCTTCTTCTTCGCTTCCTTGACGATGACGCGAAACGTGGCTTCCTGCTCCGCGAGCTGACCGAACCGTTCGGGAAGGTCTTCGGTGAACTCGAGGATCGCGCCCGGCGCGCTGCCGTGCAGCTCGGCGTCGAGCGACGGGACGACCGACGCGCTCCCGACCTCGTAGAGGAAATCGGTCGCGACGAGCCCCTCGACCTCGTTGCCGTCGACCGAACCACGGATGTCGATCGTCGCGTAGTCGCCGTCGATCAGCGGTCGCTCGGAATCGGTGAGCTCGGCCGAGCGGTCGCGCATGCCGTCGACCGTCGCGTCGACGTCCTCGTCGGAGACCGGCTCCCACGGAAGCGTGACCCGCAACTCGTCGTAACCGACGAGCCGCACGACCGGACGGACCTCGACGACCGCGTCGAACTCGACGTCGCCGTCGTCCTGGCCCGCGGTGATCTCGATCGACGGTGCCGCGATCGGATCGACCTGCTCGCTGATGACGGCTTCCGCGTAGTAATCGGGCAGCGAGTCCTGGAGCGCCTGACGCCGCGCGGCCTCGGTTCCGAGGCGGGCCTCCAGGAGCCGCCGGGGCGCCTTTCCGGGTCGAAAACCGGGGATGCGCACCTCGCGGGCGAGCTTGCGGAACGCGGCATCGAGCGCGCGCTCGAACTCGTCGGCCGGAACCGCGACGTGGAGCTTGACCTTGTTCTCCTCGAGCGACTCGACCGTGGTGTCCATATTGGGGAGCCGGAGTATACGGGTTGGGGTTCTCGATGACCGACCGAAACCGTCCGGTACGTTGCGAAGATGGCCGAGATGCCGGAAGGGCGGGTCGCCGTCGTCACCGGAGAGCGCGGCATCGGGCGCGCGGACGCGAACGCTTGGCGGCGCACAGCGCACGGATCGTGGTCAACGACGCCGGAAGCGCAACGGATGGTGGTGAGACGGTCGAAGATCCCGCCGTCAGCCAGGAGATCGTCGACCTCGCGACGACCGTCACCAGGTGGTGACGAGCTCGATGAGGGTGCGGACGCCGGCGCCGGTCGCGCCCTTGGGGACCTCGCCCGCATCCTTCGTCGACCAACCGGTCTCACCGATGTCGAGGTGGACCCACGGGATTCCGGCCACGAACTCGCGCAGGAACAGGCCCGCGAGCAACGAATCGGCATGGTCGGGGTCACCGATGTTGCGCAGGTCGGCCACCGGCGAGTCGATGTACTCGCGATACGGCTCGGGCAACGGCAGCGGCCACACGAGCTCCCCCGCGCGTCCCGCGGCACTCACGACACGCGCGACCAGCGCGTCGTCGTTGCCCATCACCGCCGTGAACAACGTGCCGAGCGTGCGCTCGTAACCGGTGAGGGTCGCAATGTCGAACATCGCGACCGGCGCATGCTCGGCGCCGAGCGCCAGCGCGTCGGCGAGCACCAGGCGCCCTTCCGCGTCGGTGTCGCGGATCTCCACCGACTTCCCGTTCCGCGCGACGACGACCTCGCCGGGCCGCGTCGCGTTCGGGCCCGGGATGTTGTCGGTCGCGGCGACGATCCCGATCACGCGGATCCGCGGCGCGAGCGCCGGCAGCGCACCGAGCACTGCGAGCACCGCCGCACCTCCGGCCATGTCGCCCTTCATGTCGTACATGTGCTCCGGGCGCTTCAGTGACAGACCACCGGAGTCGAACGTGATTCCCTTGCCGACGATCACGATCGTCTCGGGGTCGTCGACGCCGGGCGGCTCGTAGGTGAGCTCGATGACACGCGGCGGCTCGGTCGAGCCCGCGTTGACCGCGAGGATGCAGCCGAGCCGCTCGGCCGCGATGTCGGTCTCGTCGAGCACGCGAACGGTGAGCCCGTGCGCGGCGGCGAGCTCGACGGCGATCTCCGCCAAACGCGTCGCGCCGAGACGCGCCGGCGTCTCGTCGGCGAGGTCGCGCGTGAACGCCACCGCTCCTGCGACGATGCTGCCCCGAGCGAGGCCGCGCTCGGCCCCAGGACCCGCGACGACGGCGACCCGTTCGAGCGCGACGGGTTCCGGTTCCGACTTGTGGCCCGCGAAGCGGTGAACGCCGAGGGCCACGCCCTCCGCGATCGCGCGCGCCGCGCCTTCGACCCCGAGCGCGGCGACGACGGTGTCGTCGACGACGATCGCGGCGCTGGTCGCGTGCTGCAGCACGCGACCCAGCTCGCCCGCGGCCCGGCGCAGGGCGCGGCCGTCGACCGCATGCCGCGCGCCGAGACCGGCGACCGCGACCAGTCGCTCGGCCCCGTCGCCGGAGGTGAGCAGCTCCCCCGGCTTCCCCGCGAAGCCGGCCCGTGTCGCGAGGCGCGCGGTGAGCGGATCCGGCAGGCGGTCGAGACCGTCGAGCATCGCGAACCCACCGACCGCGTCGACGTCGTCGGGGACCGTCTCGACCCGCACGAACTCGATCGCCACCCGACGCCTCCGTTCCCCGACCAACGCGTGGGCGGGCAGCATCGCGCATCGTGGTTGACAGCGTCGCGGTCTTCGGTAAACGTGCGCGCCGTCGGGTCCGGCGGTGGGCGGCCGCCCGTCGAGAGGGGGCGCGCTGAGCACGGCCAGCACTCCGGCCGAGGGTCCCCGAACCGACGACGGCCGCGATGACGGACGCGACGACGATCGCCGGCCGCCGGCACCGGTCGCGATGGACACCCGCCAGGAGATCCGCTTCGCCATCGTGATGTACGGCGGCGTCTCCCTCGCCGTCTACATCAGTGGTGTCGCCCAGGAGCTGCTCCACCTCGTACGCGCGACCGCCCCCGACCCCGATCCCAAGCATCCGGGGCAGGCGCGCTGGACCGACGACGACCTCACGCCCGTCGAGCGCGTGTACCGGGAAGCGGCGCGCCGCATCGACGACGCACGCGACGGCGCCGGTTCGCGTTCGCTCGGGACTCGCTTCGTCGTCGACGTGCTCTCCGGGACTTCGGCGGGCGGGATCAACGCGGTCTTCCTCGGCAAGGCCCTCGCGAACGACCAACCCCTCGAGCAGCTGAAGGAGCTGTGGCTGCGCGAGGGCGACTTCTCGCACCTCGTCAACGACGGCGGCTCCGCCGTGCCCGGCGTGGCCGACGAGGTCCCGCCCCAGTCGCTGCTCAACAGCCGCCGCATGTACGTAAAGCTCCTCGAAGGCCTCTCCGGCATGGACCGCGTCGAGTCACCACCCGAAGGGTTCGTCTCCCCTTACGTCGAAGAGCTCGACGTGTTCGTGACCGCGACCGACCTCGCCGGTCTCAGCCTCCCCTTGCAGCTCGCGAACGCGCTTGCTCGCGAGACGCGCCACCGCAGCGTCTTCCAGTTCTCGTACGCGTCGGCCGACAGTGGCCTCGACCCCCGCAACGATTTCACGGCCGCGAACGACCCCTTCCTCGCGTTCGCGGCCCGGTGCACGTCGTCGTTCCCCTTCGCGTTCGAACCGATGCGCCTCGACGACATCGACGACCTCCTCGCCGCGGTTCCGCCCGTCCCGAACACGCCGCCGTGGCGCCGCTCGGACCACGCCGCCTGGGCTCACTTCACGCGCGACTACCAGTCGACGGGTGCCGACCCGAACCCGCCGGACCCGTTCGCGCAGCGTTCGTTCGGCGACGGCGGCGCGCTCGACAACAAGCCGTTCTCGTGGGCGACGGAGTCCCTGCTTCGCCGGCGGGCCGACGTCGTCGTCGATCGCAAGCTCGTGTACGTCGAGCCCGACCCCGACGACCGCGTCCCCGCATCGGCGCCCGACGCGCGTCCCGACGCGATCAAGAACGTCGAGCTGCAGGCACTGATGCTCCCGCGCCAGGAGACCATTCGCGACGACCTCGAGCGGGTACTCGAGCGCAACCGGCAGATCGTGCGCATCGACCGCATCCTGCGCGCGCTCGACGAGCAACTCACCGGCGACCCTCCGCCCGAGCCCGAGCAACCGTGGAGCGAGCAGTACGCCACCGACGAGCCACCCGCGTACGGCGGCTACCTACGCCTGAAGGTTGCGAGCGTCACCGACGATCTCACGCTCCTCATCGCCAGCGTCGCCGGCTTCTCACCCGACTCCAGCGACTTCGACGCGATCCGCACGATCGTGCGGGTGTGGCGCGACGCGCACTTCAGCTATGCGCCCGCGCCACCCAAGGAGAGCTTCAACGCGTTCCTCGTGCGGTTCGACCTCGCGCACCGGCTCCGACGGCTCGTGTTCCTCATGCGCAGGATCGACGGCCTCTACGCCACGATCGGCGAGCCCGCCGCGCGCGTGCTCACTGTCACCGGCGACGGTGCCCTCGCATTCGAAACGATCCCGGCCGCGGCCGGCGACGACGCACGCGCCGAGCTCCTCGTGGTCAAGCGCCTGCTCGCCGCCGTTCACCGCGACCTCCGGATCCTCGGACGCAAGCTGCGGTCGCAGCATGGCGGCACGTTGTGGCCCTTCGTCGCGGCGACGCACATCACCCGTGCCGACCTCGACGGCATCCTGCGTCAGCCCGACGACGACTCGCGCCGCGCCCGCGCCGCGCAGATCGTGGAAGCACGCGCGAGCGCCTTCGACGACCTCGCCGCGCAGCTGACCATCGTCCTGGCCCGGGGCGAGGACGGGCGTCCGGGCACGATCGCGGCGAGCCACGACCTCGAAGCCGCTCTGCGCCCCGAATCCGGCGGATCGCGCAACGAGAGCCCGGGGGCGCTCGTGGCCCGGCGTGCCGTCGACGCGCTCCGTCTCCGCTTCGACGCGTACGACGAGATCGCGTACCCGTTGCAGTACGGGACGGACGTTGGCGAGACCGATGTGGTCGAGATCATCCGGGTGAGCCCACGCGACGCAACGAACCTCGTGACCGAGGACGCGCAGCACCGCAAACTGCGCGGCTGGCAGTACGGCCACTTCGGCGGCTTCCTCGACACCGGCTGGCGCGCCAACGACATCATGTGGGGACGCCTGGATGCGGCCGAAACGATCCTGCGCGCCGTGCTCCCGGCCGGTTCCGCCGCGGGTGCCGCGGCAGCGGGTCGCGAGCAGGAGAACTTGCAGAAGAACTTGATCGAAGCCGCCCAGGCGGCGATCGTGCGCGAAGAGCTGGGGATCGACCTCGCGGAGTTCCGGCGCTCCTCTCCGGCTGCCGGCGCGGCACCCACCGCCGCGCTCAACCGAACCGTCGACCGATCGCTGAAGGTCGTCGGGAAGATGGCGGCCGCGATCGGCGACGAGCGTGGTGGGCTGCAACGCCCGCCGCTGCACGTGCTCGCGGCCCTGACGCCGATCATGCGGTTCGCGCTGCGGGTCCGGGCCCGCTTTCGCCGCACCCCACGCGTCTGAACGGGGGGCGCGGACCGGCCGCGTGTCAGTCGGCGAACTCGGGGATCACGTGCTTGCCCATGAGCTCGATCGAGCGCATGACTTCCTCGTGCGGGATCTTGTACGGGTTGAGCAGGCAGAACAGCAGCTCGCACCCGACGGCCTCGTAGCGCTTGCAGATCTCGATGCAGCGATCGGGGTCGCCGACGACGCCCGCGCCGGAGTCGTAGAGGTAGTCCATCGTGAGGTGCTCGTAGAGACCTTCGTGCTTGCCCGCGAGCGCCTCGCCCGCGTAGGCGTAGTTGCCGAGGTCCTGGTTGCCCTCCTCCATCCACTCCGCGAGGGATGCGATCGAGAGGATGGCCGTCTTCGGGTACCACACGAACGACTCTGCCGCGACGTCCTTCGCCTTCTCGTTCGTGTCGTTGCAGTGCACCATCGTGAACGTGGCCGCGGTGGAGTTGCGGAACTTCCCGATCGGCTCGGTGCAATCGGCCTGACCCTTGCGATAGTTCTGGACCCGCTCCTCGAGCATCTCGGGAGGCTGACCGACAGTGAACGACAGCAGCCCGATGCCGCGCGACCCGATCTCGTAGTGACCCTCGACGCTCGACGTCGCTCCCCAGATCGGCGGGTGCGGATCCTGGAACGGTTTCGGGTGCACGTTGCGGCGCGGCATCGACCAGTACTTGCCGTCGAACTCGTACTCCTCGTTCGTCCAGCAGCCAACGATGTGCCGCAACGCTTCGTCCCACATCTCTCGCGTCAAGCGCGGATCGACTCCGAAACCTTCGAGCTCGGCGCGCGTCGACGAGCGCCCGGTGCCGAACTCGACGCGCCCGCCGGAGATGAGGTCGAGCACGGCCACGCTCTCCGCGGTGCGCACCGGATGGTTGTACGGCTTCGGCAAGAGGCGCACGCCGTAGCCGAGGCGCAGGTTCTTCGTGACCGCGGCGATGTGGCCGTACAGCACCTCGGGGTTCGAGCAGTGTGAGTACTCGTCGAGGAAGTGGTGCTCCACCGTCCAGAAGGAGTGGAAGCCCATCCGGTCGCCGAGCTTCACCTGCTCGATGGTGTTCTGGTACGCCTCGTACTCCGACAGACGGGTCCACGGCTTCGGGACCGGTATCTCGTAGAACATGGCGAACTTCATCGGGTGCCTTCCGTCGCCGGGCGGCCCGTATCCTGCGGGAGCCTTCAGGCCGCGCGCAACCACGGTGCGTGTACGCGAGAATGGCGGCTTCCGGGGAGTGGCGCAGCTCGGCAGCGCGTGACGTTTGGGACGTCAAGGTCGCGGGTTCAAATCCCGCCTCCCCGACCAGCCAGGGATCGCGCGGTGGTGCCGCGCCCACCGCTCGCCGCCGACGACCGAGCGCGCGAAGCGCGCGTTCAGTCGCCGACGGCGAGGAGGTGCCGTGCCGCGGTCGCGTTGCGCTGGGGGCGGATCCGAACCCGCGCCGCGTCGGCGGCGGGAACGATCACGACGTCGTCGCCGTCGTAGACGACGGCCTCGAAGTGATCCCAGCTCGCGAACGCGACCAGCCTCGCGACGTCGGAGCCGGGTTCGGCGCGGAGGAAGCGTCGGCGCTCGAGATCGAGCAGCAAACACGACGCCCCGGCGTCGATGGCGAGAATGCCTCCCTCGAGCTCTCGTGAGATCGTTCGCAGTTGCTCGAGGGAGGCGGTCCGCCCTCCGTCATGCGGGAAGAAGCCGGAGGGTTGCGGAAGGTACGCGGTGTCGGGAGCCTGAGGGAGCCACCGAGACCGACTCGCGAGATCGAGGCACAGGCCGCGAACGCTGTTGAACAGTGCAAAACGGTCGGCGAAGAGGCCGAGCGGTCCGTTCGTGGTGGTCGCGACGCGGACGTCGGTGTGCGCGGGGCCCGTCGCTTCCAGCTCGACGCGGTGCTCGATCCCGAGCAACCGCCGGCGCCGCAGGCTGATGACGGCGGCGTTGGTCGCAACCGACACCGACGCGCGCAGGTCGACTTCACCCCCGTTCACGAGGGGCAGCGCCCACCGCAACCCGTCTTCGGCCTGACGGACACGCGAGTTCCAGGCGGGGTACTCGTCGACCGCGTGCACGACATGGCACACCTGGTCGATCGGGGCGGGGACGTTGCTCTGGAAGTCGAAGTGCATGAACCGACCTTGCCCCCCGGGGGCGACGAAATCGCGCCCGGAAGATTGCAGTTCCGCGACATTCGGCGAGAACGCGCTCAGCTGCCTCTCAGGTGGACGCGGTCACCGGCGCGACGAGCGCCAGGTAGTCGGGTCGGGTCAGCAGCTTCGTCGTCAGGGTGCCGTCGCCCCTCGGCACCTGGGTCGGCTGACCGTTCACGGTGAGCCGGACGCTCACGAGCCCGGGACGCGCCGTCGCGGTGAGAACGAGCTGGGCGAGTGCCAGGATCTGGTCGGTCGAGGGCGTGTCGACGAACGCGGGATCGAGATCGATCGTGACCGTCGAACCCGAGGTACCGACCTGACGGATGAGATCGAGGCCGGTAAGTGCCGACCGGTCCCCGGCCTGCGCCTGCGCCTCCGTCGGGCCGCGTTGCAGGAGGTCGAGAACCGCGAGCAACTCCGCGGGCTCGGCGACGGTGTCGAGGGCGCGCACGAGCTTGTTGCCGCGAATGAGGTAGATGCTGACGATCTCCTGCTGCACCTCGACGCTCGTCGTGGTGGTCGCCTGCCCGGGACGCAGCGAGTCGGGCAGGTCGTCGTTCGAGACGGCATGCGGGGAACCGTCGGTCGGCACGCCGCAAGCTGCAAGGGCGAGTGCCGCAACGGCAACGACCAGAACTGCGCGGCGCGCGCGCCGGATCACGGCGCACCGCCGGTGCGGAAGACCGCGACGAACCGCGCGCCGCCGCCCGGCCGCTCTTCGACGCGCGCGCCACCGCCGTGGCTCCGGCAGTGTTCCGCGACGATCGCGAGGCCGAGTCCCGCGCCCTTGTCCGGATCGCCCTTGTGCGCACCCCGGTGAAACCGGTCGAACACCATCGCGCGCTCGCGTTCGGGAACGCCGGGACCGGCGTCCTCGACCGCGACCTCGAACGTGTCGCGTCCGGCAGTGATCCCGACGCGCGTCACGCCCCCGCCGTGGCGCTCGGCATTGTCGAGCAGGTTCACGAGCACGCGATCGACCCGCCGCTTGTCGAGCCGAACGCGCGCCGGAACGTCGTCGGCGACGTCGACGGGCACGATGTGCCCGACGACGCGCTCGACCGTCGCGGGCACATAGCGCCGAGGATCGACATCGACGAGCTCGAGTTCCGCGCGGCCCGAATCGAGACGCGAGAGCTCGAGCAGGTCGAGCACGAGCTGGCGGAAGTGCGCGACCTGCGCGCGGACGACGTCGACGGCGGGACGGGCGGGATCGTTGGCACGCGCGTCGAGGACGTCGACCGCAGCGGTCAGCGCGGTGAGCGGGTTGCGCAACTCGTGGCTCACGTCGGACGCGAACCGCGCGTCGCGTTCGGTCCGGTGCTCGAGCGCCGCGGCCATCTCGTTGAACGCGGCACCGAATGCGGCGAGATCGGGATCACCCGCGACCGACAATCGGGTGTCGAGGTGGCCCTTGCCGACCTCCTCGGCGGCGTGGGAGAACTCACGCAACGGCCGCAGGATTCGCCGGCTCGCATAGACACCGAGCAGGGCTCCGACCACGGCGGTGAACGCCGCCGCGGCCGTCAGCGACCACCCGAGGACCGCGAGCGTCCGTCGCAACTCGCCGAGCGGCGCGATCTCGAAGTACTCCCCCGCCGCGCGGGTCAACGGAACCCCGACGACCATGGTCGGCGTGCGATTGATCGTGACGCGCTGCTTCACCGCGTGACCGGCGACCGTCGCGTCGATCACATCCTGCGGGACGATCTGCGCCTCCGCCGGCAACGAGCTCGAGTACCACCGCCCGTCGACGCGCGCGATGCCGTGGCTTCCACTCGCGCTCGGCAGGCTCGCGAGCAACGCCGAGACGTCGGGATGCAGCGCGGTGAGCCCCGCGTTCAACGCCCGCGCGTTGAGCCCTGCTTGGCGCACGACGAGCGCCTGCCGTTGATCGAGGAGGTATGCACGCGCAATCTGGTACGTCAGCGTGGCGAGCGCACCGGAGAGCAGGAACGCGAGCAGTGCAAACGCGATGGCCCCGCGTGCCCGCAGACCGAGTTTCACCGGTGGCGCCGCGACTTCGACCGTTCGACGTCGCGCTCGAAGCGATATCCGAGCCCGCGCACGGTCACGAGTCGCGTCGGGTGCGCAGCGTCCGACTCGATCTTCGTGCGCAAGCGGCGGATGTGCGCGTCGACGAGGCGGCTGTCGCCGAGGTAGTCGTAGCCCCACACGTCTTCGAGGAGCTGGTCGCGCGACAGAACCTGGCCCGCGTGCTGCGCGAACTCGCACAGCAGCCGGAACTCCGTCTTGGTGAGCTGCACTTCCTCGCCGGCCTTCTGCACGCTGCCTTCGCCGGGCCGCACCTCGAGGTCTCCGAACACGAAGGCATCGTGGTCGACGTCTTCGTCGTGCGCGAGGGCCGCGCTGGCTCGGCGGAGCGCGGCGCGCACGCGCGCGATCAGCTCCTTCGACACGAACGGCTTCGTTACGTAGTCGTCGGCGCCGGCCTCGAGCCCCGCGACGATGTCGTGGCTGTCGACCTGCGCGCTCACGATCACGATCGGGAGCTCGCTCTGCTTGCGGAGCGCGCGCAGCACCTCGAAGCCGTGCATCCCCGGGAGGCGCAGATCGAGCACGACGAGGTCAGGGCCGAACTCGGTGAACGCGACCAATCCGGCTTCGCCCGTGCCCGCCTCCTCCACCGCGAAGCCTTCGTCCTCGAAGAGGAGCCGCAGCATCGTGCGCACCTGGCTCTCGTCCTCGATCAGGAGCAGGCGCTGGGCCATCGGTCGCTCGATCATCGTGAGTACGGGGGAAACCTCTCGTCGAGAAGGAGCCGGCCGGCCCTCGGCGGGGCCCGACGCCGGTCATTGTCGCGCTCCGTCCCCGGACCGCTCAGTCGGTCTGCGGCGATCGTCCCGTTGTGTCCGGTGGCGCGGCGATCGCGTGGTTGGCCCGACCGAAGAGCAACGCGGCGCCCGCGAGCCCGCTGAACAGCGACGCGACCACGATGCCGATCTTCGCGTCCTGCAGGCGCGTCGCGCCGAACGCGAGGTCGGCGACGAACAACGACACGGTGAAACCGATTCCGGCGATGACGCCGGCCGCCACGACATCGGGAAGCCGCACGCCTTCGGGAAGCTGCCCGAGTCGGAACCGAACGCCGAGCGCCGTCGCCACGAAGATGCCGATCGGTTTGCCGAGCACGAGCCCGAGCACGATTCCGACCGTGATCGCGCTCGTGCTCGCGTGGTCGAGCGCAGAGCCGCTGAGGCGCACCCCGGCGTTCGCCAATGCGAAGGCCGGCACGACGACGAAGCTCGACCACGGGTGCATGCGAACTTCGAGCTTTTCGATCGCCGCGTTGTCGGCGTTCGGCCGGAACGGCGTCAGCAGACCCAGCATCACACCCGTGATCGCCGCGTGCACTCCCGACTCGTACATGCAGACCCAGAGCGCGATCCGCGGGGAGCACGTACGCAACCGGGCTCGCGATCCGTGCACGCTGCATCACGACGACCAGCACGACCAGACCGAGCGCACCCGCGAGCCATCCGACCGAGATCGTGGTCGAGTAGAACAACGCGATCACGAGGACCGCGCCGATGTCGTCGACGATCGCGAGCGTGAGCAGGAAGAGTCTCAGCGCGTGCGGCGCGCGCGATCCGACGATGGCGACGACGGCGACCGCGAACGCGATGTCGGTCGCCATCGGGATTCCCCAACCGCGTCCGCCCGGCCCGCCTGCGTTGACCGCGGCGAAGAGCAGCGCCGGCACGGTCATGCCGCCGATCGCCGCGAGGATCGGGAGGCTCGCGGCGCGGGGGTCGCGCAGCTCGCCGCACACGAACTCCCGCTTGATCTCGAGCCCGACCACGAAGAAGAAGATCGCCATCAGTGCGTCGTTCACCCAGTGGCGCAGGTCGAGTCCGAGGTCGTGACCACCGACGCCCAATGTCAACGCGTGCGTCCAGACCTGCTCGTACGACCCCGACGCGGCGTTGGCCCAGACGAACGCGGCGACGGTGGCCGCGAGCATCACGATCCCGCTCAACGTCTCGATCGAGACGAACTCGTCGCCGAGCGGCGGCAGGTACCGGCCGAACGGGAGCCGGACGTGACGGCGCGTCATCGAGCAGGTTCCGCGAGCGGCGAGATCAGCAGTCGTGCCTTCCGGGAGCAGGTCGGGACCCCTGATCATGCCCCGTGCGACCCTCCCACCTTCGCGCCGCCATGCCTCCATTTCACTAGTTGACTAGTGTAGTGCGTATGTTGCGCTTCCGACTCGAACCGAAGTCCGGGGTCCCGCCGTACCTGCAGATCGTCCAGCAGGTGACCCAGGCCCTGCGCACGGGCATTCTCGACGTCGGCGATCAGCTCCCCACCGTGAAGGAAGTCGTCGGCTCCGTCGCGATCAACCCGAACACCGTGCTCAAGGCGTACCGCGAGCTGGAGCACGCGGGGCTGGTGGAGGGTCGACCGGGGCTCGGCACATTCGTGACGCGGCGCCCGCCCGGGCCACCCGCGGGGGTGCAGACATCGCTGGCTCGGAGCCTCGAACGCTGGATTGCCAGGGCGCGCGCGGCCGGGTTCGACGACGACGCCCTCGAAGCGCTGTGGCGCGTGACCCTGCAGGCGGGCGACCAACTCGGAGAGGGGGTCGCATGACCACCGGGTTCGCGGTCGAGACCGACGACCTCACGAAGCGGTACCGCGGCACCGTCGCGCTGCAGGACTGCACCATCACGATCCCGTTGGGGCGCGTCTCCGCTCTCGTCGGCCCGAACGGCGCGGGCAAGACGACGCTGCTCCACCTCCTCGCGGGTCTGAGCCGCGCCACCCGCGGCGACGCGCGGGTCCTCGGGCGCGCGCCGGCGCAGGATCCTGCCTTCCTCGCGCAGATCGGCTTCCTCGCCCAGGAGATCCCGCTCTACCGGCGCTTCAGCGCCGACGACCACATCGGGATCGGCGCGCATCTCAACCCGCGCTGGGACGCCCCGGCCGCGCGGGCACGCATGACCGACCTCGACATCCCGCTCGCGCTCCCCGTAGGCAAGCTCTCCGGCGGTCAGCGCGCGCAGGTGGCGCTCGCGCTCGCACTCGCGAAGCGGCCTCAGGTACTGCTGCTCGACGAGCCGGTCGCCGCCCTCGACCCGCTGGCGAGGCGCCAGTTCCTCGCGTCGCTCGCCACCGCGGTCGCCGACGGTGGGCTCACCGTCGTGATGTCGTCGCACCTCGTGAACGACCTCGAACGGGTCTGCGACCATCTCGTGCTGCTCGCGCGCTCACGTCTGCAGCTGTGCGACGACATCGAGACGATCCTCGCCGAACACAAGCTCCTCGTCGGCCCGCGGCACGACACCACGGCGATCGAACGCGATCACGAGGTCGTGCAGATCGAGACGACGCCGCGCCAGACCACCGTCGTCTTGCGCACCCGCGGTCCGATCGTCGACCCCAACTGGGAGATCCACGACGTCGGACTCGAGGAACTGGTGCTCGCCTACATGGGCGGCAACCGCGCGCGCCCGCCCCACGCCCTGCACGTGACCGGAGCGCAACGATGACGTGGTTGATCTGGCGCCAGCACCGCCGGCAAGCGGCGTTCGCCGCGGGTGCGCTCGCGATCTTCGCGATCCTCCTCGCAGTCACCGGTGTGCACATGGCCGGCACGTACCACGACGCGCTGCGCTCGTGCGCCGCCACCGACAGCTGCAACTCCGCCGGCGACGGTCTCTTCCGCGGCGACGGCGCCATCATCGACGTCGTCAACCTCACGCTCGTCGTGCCCGTGCTGCTCGGGCTGTTCTGGGGTGCGCCGCTGCTCGCGCGCGAGATCGAGGAGGGCACGCACAAGCTCGTGTGGACCCAGTCGGTGACGCGCCGGCACTGGCTCGCCGCCAAGTCAGCCGCGATCCTCGCCGCCGCGGCCCTGGTCGGCGCGTCGCTCGCGCTTGCGGTCACCTGGTGGTCGCGCACCTTCGACCTGATCCAGCAGAACCGGTTCCAACCCGGCCACTTCGAGATCCAGGGCATCGTTCCGATCGGGTACGCGATCCTCGGCGCCGCGCTCGGCATCGCGGCCGGCGCGGTGTTGCGGCGCACGCTGCCCGCGCTTGCGGCCACCGTCGGCGTCATGGTCGCGTTCTGGGTCGTCGTCGCGAACTACGTGCGGCCGCACTACCTCGGCGCGGTCACGAAGTTGATGCCCGGCTTCGGCGACGCGGGAGTCGGCGGCGGATGGGTGCTCCACAACAACCTGCTGGGACCGACCGGCCAACGCATCGGCGACAAGGGCCGCCTCGCGAGCGACATGCCCGAGGCATGTCAGCGCCTCCTCGGATCGGCGACGACCCGCGCCCCGATCGACGCGTGCCTCGCCGCGCACGGCTTCCATACGAAGCTCGTGTACCAGCCGGCAAACCGGTTCTGGACGTTCCAGATCATCGAGACGTCGATCTGCGTCGCGCTCGCGCTGCTCCTGCTCGGCGTCGCCTTCGCCGTCGTGACGCGCGACGCCTGAGCGGCCCGGCTCCCGCCCGACGCGACCTACAATGAGCGCCTTCGCGGGTGTAGCTCAATGGCGAGAGTCCCAGCCTTCCAAGCTGGTCATGCGGGTTCGATTCCCGTCACCCGCTCCCGGAAAGACCCGGTTTCATTGAGGTTTTC